>NZ_JBALXK010000019.1:78824-97048 GCF_036960685.1 Pseudoalteromonas sp.
ATTGGAGCGGCACACGAGGCTCGAACTCGTGACCTCGACCTTGGCAAGGTCGCGCTCTACCAACTGAGCTAGTGCCGCATTTCTAGGTTCTAGGTTCTAGGTTCTATCAATATTAAACCTTGTTCCTTTTACCTTTTTTCTTGAATCTTTAACCTGCACTCAAACACACTAACCCCGCGGGGGTTATCGTCTTAAGCGGGGCAGGATTCTACAATAATCCAATGTGTTTGCAAGTGTTTTTTACAAATTAAAGAATTTTTCTTGGTAGACTTTTAATTCCATGATGGAATCTTTAATGTCGTCCAAAGCAAGGTGTGAGCCTTTTTTATTCACTTGCGCTAAGACTTCTGGTTTCCAGCGTCGTGCAAGCTCTTTAATTGTGCTGACATCTAAATTACGATAATGGAAGTAATCTTCCAGCTCACGCATGTATTTATTCATAAAGCGTCTATCTTGGCCTATTGAATTACCGCACATAGGTGAAGCGCCCTCAGGAACCCATTGCTTTAAAAATGCCAACGTCTGCTCAACAGCATCTTGCTCTGTGAACGTGCTTGCTTTACAGCGGGCGGTTAACCCTGACTGGCCATGTTGATTGGTACACCATTCATCCATGCCATTAAGTAGCTCATCGCTTTGATGAATAGCAATAGTCGGCCCTTCAGCCAAGATGTTTAACTCACTGTCGGTGACAACAGTGGCAATTTCGAGTATTTTATCTGTGGCTGGTTCAAGACCTGTCATTTCAAGGTCGAGCCAGATAAGATTTGATTTATGAAAAGACATAATTACCTAAGCGGTACTTTCCTTTAGATCCAACGCATTTAGTTATATCATATTAGTATCATCAGTCGACCTAAAGCTTTTTTTTCAAAAAGCACGACATTTAACTAAGTTATAGGCCAAAAGTGGCAAAACAGAAGAAATTAAGTAAAGGCCAATCCCGCCGGATCAAGGCCAATCACCAAAAGCGCTTGTCTAACGCTGATACTGCCTCATCTAAAGGTACATCTGCGCAATGGCAAACTGACAATTTAGGCGCCGCTGAAAATGCGGTGGTGATCAGTCGGTTTGGTCAACATGCTGACATAGAAACCGATAACGGCGATGTATTACGTTGTAATATTCGCCGTACCGTCAAAGGTATTGTCTGTGGTGACGAAGTACAATTTCGTCGCGCTAAAGTCAGTGAGGGTGATTTAGCAGGTGTAATTGAAGCGATGCACGATCGTCGCTCGCAGTTAACACGTCCTGATTTTTACGATGGTGTAAAAGTCATTGCTGCTAACATAGATCAAATTCTAATGGTGTCAGCAGTACTACCAGAGTTTACGCCTAGTATTATCGACCGTTATTTAATTGCCTGTGAAGACATGGGCATAGAGCCTATTTTAGTACTTAATAAAATAGACTTGATTGACGAACAAGGCTTAGCAGCCATTAACCAAGTACTTGATATTTACCGTAAGCTTGATTATCAGGTTTTATTAGTAAGTAATAAAAGCGGTTACGGCATTGACGCGCTAAAAGAAACGTTAGTTGATAAGAACAGTATTTTTGTTGGTCAAAGTGGGGTCGGTAAATCGACCTTAGTGAATACCGTTTTACCTGATGCTGAAATACTCACTAAAGAGGTCTCTGAAAACAGCGGTCTTGGCCAGCACACCACAACGGTGTCACGATTACATCACCTCCCTTCAGGTGGTAATTTAATTGACTCCCCAGGTATTCGTGAGTTTGGTTTATGGCACTTAGATGTTGAACGTGTGACTTGGTGCTTTAAAGAATTTCGTGAGTTTATCGGTGGTTGTCGCTTTCGAGACTGTAAGCATTTAAACGATCCTGGTTGTATAATTCGCCAAGCAGTTGATGACGGTGATATTTCGCAACTACGTTTTGATAGTTACCACAGAATTTTAGAAACAATGGCCGATGGCCGTGCCGGAGCTCGTGCTCCGCGCGTATAAATTAGGAAGAAATCAGTGAGTTTAGATAAATTCAAAATCGCAATGCAATACGCAATGCCAAAACACTTTGTATCGCGCATGGTAGGTAAATTAGCCGCAGCAAAAGCCGGTGCATTAACCACTACCTTGATCAAATTATTTATTAAACAATACAAAATAGATATGAGTGAAGCGCAATATAGCGACCCCGCTCATTATAAAACCTTTAATGAATTTTTTACTCGTCCATTAAAAGACGGTGTGCGTCCATTAACAACAGAGAGTGACATAATTGCACATCCGGTTGATGGTGCTATTAGCCAGTTAGGCCCAATTGTTGAAGGTCAGCTTATTCAAGCTAAAGGTCACAACTACAGCTTACAAGCACTGCTTGGTGGCTCAGAGCAAGATACTGCGCCGTTTTTAGGTGGTGACTTTGCAACTATTTATTTGGCACCAAAAGACTATCATCGCATTCATATGCCAATTGATGGCACCTTGAGCAAAATGATTTATGTACCGGGTGATTTGTTTTCTGTAAATCCGCTTACCGCGCAAAATGTGCCGAATTTGTTTGCACGAAATGAACGTGTTGTAGCGATTTTTGACACTGAAATTGGCCCGCTTGCCATGGTATTAGTGGGCGCAACGATTGTAGCGAGCATCGAAACAATTTGGGCTGGTACCGTTACACCACCAGCAGGTAAAGATGTGTTTAGCTGGAACTACAAAACCTCAGGTGAAAACGCCATTACCTTGAAAAAAGGTGAAGAGATGGGTCGCTTTAAGCTTGGCTCGACGGTTATTTTAGCTTGGGGTGCAGATAAAGCAGACATCCTTGATGATCAAAAACCAGGTACTGTGACTCGCATGGGCACACCGTTCGCTAAGATTGATGATTGATCAATAATTAAGTTTACTAAAAACGCGGTAATAACCCTGTCATGCCGCGTTTTTTATTTAATCACTTTCCCCAGCACACTCCGAACACTCGGGCGCTTTCGTTAATTGAAACTGCTGCTGTGTTAAAGTTAGTCCATCAAAACGTATAAACTGACTACCCAGGTGGTGACCAAGCACAATATTAACCGCCAATAGTGCCTGCATTGAACCTATCACACCTAACAACGGACTTAGCACGCCTGCATTACTGCAATTTAGCGTTTGCTGTTGTGGTTGTTTGCCAAATAAACAACCGTAACAAGGGCTTTGAGGCTGGCGAAAATCAAAACACATCAGCTGCCCTTCGCTCGCAATTGCCGCCCCTGACACAAGCGGGATCCCTAACGCTAAGCATTGCTGATTCACCACATAGCGCGTGCTAAAGTTATCGCTGCAATCAAGTACTAAGGTTGCGCCAGAAAACATTTGCAAGGCATTATCAGCGCTTAGCTTGGCGCTTACTGTGTTGATCTTGATTTGATTATTTAAGCTGGCTAATACTTTTCCCGCAGCGCTGACCTTATCTTGCCCTAAATGATTTACTTTATAGAGCACTTGGCGCTGTAAGTTTGAAAGCTCAACTTTGTCGTCATCTAACAAGGTTAATTCGCCAACACCAGCGGCAGCTAAATACAGCAACGCAGGGCTACCTAAACCACCCGCGCCAACGACCACAATATGGGCCGCTTTTAATTTTAACTGCCCTTCAAGCCCTACTTCTTTGAGCATTAAATGACGGCTATAACGCAGCTGTTCTTTGTCTGATAACTCAACCATTATTTAATGACCTATAGCGCTTTGTAGATCAAAGATAGCTTTTTGGTAATCATCACTTTCTGTAATAGCTCTGACCACTGCAACACTACCCACTCCCGTTGCCGCAACCTCACTGGCACGCGCTAAATCAATACCACCAATGGCTACGGTTGGGTAATCTTGCATTAACGGCACAAAGTGTTTTAGTTTTTCAAGGCCTTGAATTTGCCCAGTCATATCTTTAGTCGTGGTTGGGTAAATAGCGCCAAACGCCATATAACTCGGGCGGTAATTATGAGCGCGTAGCATTTCATAAAACCCATGAGTTGAAAGCCCTAATCGCATGCCGGACTCTTTAATAGCGACTAAGTTAGCGTTAAGCAAATCTTCTTGCCCTAAATGTACGCCATAAGCGCCATGCTTAATGGCTAATTGCCAATGATCATTGATATACACATTACCATCGTACTTTTGACCAAGCGTAACAGCTGCGGCAACTGCGTGTTCAAGTTCCTCATCACTGCCATTTTTCATTCTAAGCTGCACGGTTTTAATCCCTTGCGCTAAGCACTTTTCTAGCCAGTCGAGGGTATCAACCACTGCATACAAACCAAGCAATTTACTTTCACATTCAGTAAAGCCTGCCGCCATTGTAAATTCGTTTACTGGCTCAAAATCTAGTTCGTCACCAAGCCAACTGCCCGCTTCTATTACTTGTGGGTAATCGGCAAGGTTTTCTGGAAAGCTTGTTTGTGCCACAGGGCCAATCCCTTCACCATAACGAACCGCTGCTTTTAAACCTTGGTTGATATAGGCTTTGGCTAAAATAAAAGCATCTTTTAATGGATAACCTTTCGCTAAGCAAGCAGCAATCACCGATGCCATACTACAACCAGTACCGTGGCTATGCGGGGTTTGAATTTTTTCATTACCGAGCCAATATTCATTCCCTTCATTGATGCAGCCATCTATACAATAATCAATGCAATAACCACTCGGGTAATCCCAATGACCGCCTTTGATCACCACCGCTTTAGCGCCCCAACTTTGTAATTTGGCTGCGGCTTCTTTTACAGCACTAGGACCAATTAAATACACACCGGTTAATAACTGAGTTTCATGGGTATTCGGAGTGATCACATCCACCAGCGGTAATAAACATTCTTTAATGGCACTCACAGTATCTTCTTCGGTAAGTAAGTCACCACTGCTGGCAATTGCCACCGGATCGTATACAACCAAAGGCGCAACTGGCCAAGTGGCTTTGTAATGTTTTAGGTGCTCACTGATCAATTGAATTTGCTGCACATTGGCCAGCATACCAATTTTGATAACACGGGCTTTCATGTCGCTTTCAAGAGCGAGTAATTGCGATTCAATAACCTCGGTTGAAATCGGGTTTAGCGCTTCAACCCCTAAGCTATTTTGCGCAGTCAATGCGGTGATGGCTGTACAACCATGCACGCCAAAGCTTTGCATCGCTTTAATATCCGCCTGAATACCTGCACCACCGCCAGAGTCAGAGCCAGCAATTGTCCAAACAACATGATTCATAGTTACGTATTTCCTAATTTTTATTCTTAATACCAAGTTCTTGATGCCAAAAAGGCATACCCATAGTGGGCGTAGATGGCGCAGCAACGTCTTTTTCTGGCATCGCCTTCGCTCGGTAAGCAAAACGACCCGCATCAACGGCTGCTTTAAATGCATGACTCATGGTAACAGGGCAGCCTGCACCTGCAATAGCTGAATTCAATAACACCGCATCATAACCTAATTCAAGCGCTTGGCAGGCATGTGATGGTAAACCAAGGCCAGCATCAACAATCAATGTGGTATTGGGTAAACGCTCCCGAATAGTTTTTAAGTTATATTGATTTAATAGTCCTTTACCTGTGCCAATCGGTGCGCCCCACGGCATTAGCACTTCACATCCAGCATCAGCCAAACGTTGGCATAGTACTAAATCATCGGTGCAATACGGTAATACCTTAAAACCCTCGGCTAACAGTATTTTAGTTGCCTCAAGCAATGCAAACGGATCTGGCTGTAGGTTATATTCATCGCCGATCAACTCTAGCTTGATCCAATCAGTGGCAAACACTTCGCGGCACATTTGCGCGAGCGTGACGGCCTCCTTAACACTATGACAACCCGCTGTATTGGGTAAGATTTTTAGCCCAGTATCTTTAATTAATTGCCAAAAATCATCCCCTGCGGCAGCGCTTTGTTGGCGTCGTAATGACACAGTCACCACCTGCGCACCCGAGGCGACAATCGAGTCTGCCATAATAGCTGGTGACGGATACAATGCAGAGCCAATTAATAAGCGACTAGTTAACTGCTCACCATAAATACTAAAACTATCTGATATTACGCTACTCACATTAGCCACCTTGAATAGGTGATAGTAATTCAATGCTATCGCCTTCGTTAAGTAAGTGTGTATCGCACTGACTACGCGGGATAAATTGGCCATTAACCGCAACCGCAAAAGGCTCCTTTACAGCAAACTCGCGCAACGCTTGGGTTAAATTGGCGCTATGTACCAACTCAAAATTTTCACCATTAATTGTTACTTTCATACTTACTTTCATACTTATTTTTATACTTACTTTAATAGTAAGCCTTATTTTATCCGTGCCACGGCATCGGCCACTAAACTCGGCGCAAGCAAATAGCCATGACGGTACAAACCATTAATACTGATCACCTGCTGTTGCTGTGTTACTTGTGGGCGATTATCACTAAAAGCAGGACGCAGGCCGGTTTGAATACTCAACACTCGAGCTTCAGCAAAACCACTATGTACTGTGTACGCTGCCGACAACAACTCAAGGGTTGAACGTACCGTTGCAGGGCCATTATCTTGTGATTCGATTTCAGTTGCCCCAATCACATACTGATGATTAGGTTTAGGCGCGATATAGATTGGGTAGCGAGGATGCATTAGCCGCACCGGACGCGTTAAATTAACCTCAGGGGCGTACAAACGCACCACCTCGCCACGCACTCCTCGTAACTTACACACCGGACTTTTAGCACCAAGACCTCGACAATCAATAATATAATCAAATGACTGCAGTAATCTTGCAGAGCCTACATCGACCTTTTGTGCAAATTTAAAACTCACATTACGCTGCTTCAGCGTCTTAAAGCTCGCTTGATAAAAAGCCTGATTATCAATTTGCCCTTCGCAAGGTAAATACACCCCTTGATTAAAGCGCCCTGCAAGCTCCGGTTCTAATTCACTGATTTGCGAACCCGTTAATTGATGCCCATGATGGCCAGCCAAAGGTTTTAAGCGCTGCATAAAGCTTTGCAAATCCCCCTTATCTTGCTGATGAGCCACCACTAAAGAACCTTGCTGTTGAAAAAACACTTCATCGTCAAGCTGCGCTAAAATACTTGGCCAACGCGCGATCGAATCAAGTCCCAATAAGGCTAAGTCTTGTTCACATAATACCGATTCAGCCAAAGGCGCAAGCATCGCCGCCGCCACTCTTCCTGCACTATCAAGCGCTTGTTCGTCACCCGCTTCATAAACAGTAACATTATGCTTTAAGCTCAGCTCAAGCGCCGCTAAGCGCCCAGTTAAACCAAACCCCACCACCGCAATGTTGTAAGACATAAGAATCCTCTGAGCCTTAAGCTATAAGCTATAAGTCATAAGCAACCTTGCTTACAACTTAAAGCTTATTACTTACTACTAATTTTAAACCGCTTTATGATAAATCTCTGAGCCGGTTTGTTTAAACTCGGCTGATTTAGCTTGCATTTCGGCTTCAACATCGACCATTTTGATCTCAATCGCATCGCCTACGTTGTTGGGATCTATACCTCTGGCTTCAAGATCTTTGGCGTATTCTCGCACTTCTTGGGTTATTTTCATCGAACAGAATTTTGGCCCACACATAGAACAAAAATGCGCTACTTTGCCAGATTCTTGTGGCAATGTTTCATCGTGGTATTCACGAGCACGAACAGGGTCTAAACCAATATTAAATTGGTCATGCCAGCGAAACTCAAAACGTGCTTTTGATAAGGCATTATCACGCTCTTGCGCGCCTGGGTGACCTTTCGCTAAATCGGCAGCATGAGCGGCAATTTTGTAGGTGATCAAACCTTCTTTAACGTCTTCTTTATTTGGTAAACCTAAGTGCTCTTTTGGTGTTACGTAACAAAGCATGGCACAGCCATACCAAGCAATTTGCGCCGCACCTATCCCTGAAGTGATATGGTCATAACCTGGCGCGATATCGGTAGTAAGTGGCCCAAGCGTATAAAAAGGAGCTTCATCACAATGCTTAAGTTGCTCTTCCATATTGGCTTTGATCATATGCATCGGCACATGTCCTGGGCCTTCAATGAACACTTGTACGTCGTGTTTCCAGGCTATTTTGGTAAGTTCACCGAGAGTACGTAATTCGCTAAATTGCGCTTCATCGTTAGCATCTGCAATTGAGCCTGGACGCAGTCCATCGCCCAATGAAAAACACACATCGTATTGCTTTAAAATTTCGCAAATATCTTCAAAGTGAGTGTATAAAAAGTTTTCTTTATGATGCGCTAAACACCATTTCGCCATGATTGAACCACCGCGCGACACAATACCCGTAACGCGTTTAGCGGTCATTGGTACATAACGCAATAACACACCAGCATGAATAGTAAAGTAATCAACACCCTGCTCAGCTTGCTCAATCAAGGTATCGCGGAAAATCTCCCAAGTAAGGTCTTCAGCAACGCCATTTACTTTTTCAAGCGCTTGATAAATTGGCACAGTACCAATTGGCACTGGTGAGTTACGCACCACCCATTCACGGGTTTCATGAATATAACGGCCCGTTGATAAATCCATTACCGTGTCAGCACCCCAACGGGTTGACCAGACCATTTTTTCAACTTCTTCTTCAATTGATGAACTCACCGACGAGTTACCAATATTGGCGTTAACTTTGACTAAAAAGTTACGGCCAACAATCATTGGCTCAGTTTCAGGGTGATTGATATTGTTTGGTAAAATCGCACGACCGCGGGCAATTTCATCGCGGACAAATTCAGGGGTAATAAATTCAGGAATACTTGCGCCAAAAGACTCACCTTGGTGCTGCTGCGCTAATAACTCTTGTTGAAGTTTCGCACGGCCCATATTCTCGCGAATTGCAACATATTCCATTTCTGGAGTAATAATACCTTGGCGAGCATAATGCATTTGCGTGACATTTTTCCCCGCTTTAGCACGACGAATTTTAGGTAAATGCTCAAAGCGAATATGATCTAAGCCTTCATCGGCCATGCGTTGCTGGGAAAACTGTGAGGTCACAGATTCTAAAACTTCAGTATCGCCGCGGCTTTCAATCCACTGCTCACGGTATTTATCCAGCCCTTTACGCACATCTAAATTAAAATCAGGATCTGTGTATGGTCCAGACGTATCATAAACACGCAGTGGCGCATTTGATTCATACACTGGGTTTTCTTCGCTGCCACCAATAAAGGTATCGCTTAGGGTGATTTCACGCATACCAACGCGCACATTATCATGTGTACCTTGTACGTAAACTTTATGTGAACTTGGGAACGGTTGCCCAGTCAGGTTATAAATGTAATCTGATGCAGCCGCACGGGTTTCGCGGCGAGACGGTTTATTTGTTGTGTTTGACATGACTTACCTCATTGCTAAAAGGGTTGTCTTGTCAGATATTGCTGTGCAATAGAGAGTAGCAGATGCTACATGGATCGTAGGTGGGTATTACAAAAAAGCACTACCAACCTTGGCAGCCACAGTATTTGTGCCCAAAACTGGCGCACAAGCACCTGTTTTAGGCAGCTTGTTCCCTACGCAGGTGTTAGCCTGATCAGGTTCACGGATCCCGCTTTCGCGATCTCAGCCTTTGAGTTTAAACTCAAGGCACTCCGACAAGTAAAAATTCTATATATTGTTCGCTGACGAGTGTACGTTAGTTACACGCTTGCTGCAAGAGCTCAGCCTGCTGGAATAAACGCAAATGTTTGCTCGCCATTTAACACCAGTTGTTGATCTTGAATTTGCAGTGGCACGCCTTGCTTTAACGCATTTAAAAACTGCTGTTCAAACTCATCCAACTCATCACCGCATGATTTACGGGTCATCCCTAGCTTATTCACTGTTAGATGACTGTCATCCAATTGGCCTTCGCCAAAAAACTTATTACAACCGGCAAAACCATTGACTTGCAAAGCTTCAATAAAACTCAATGAGGCAGAATAAGATGCCGGGATCGCTAAACCATCAACTCGTGATAGTTGCCACTTGGTGTATTTCAATTGCTCACTAGTGACGTTCCCTGTCGATGAGCAGCCTACACATAAACCGATTATAAGCATCGGTATTGCTGCTAATTTCATGTGATTACTAACCTAAAACTCAATCGCATTATGATAACAACAAATAACCATTTATACCGTTAAAAATGCATGTTTTTAATGTAAAAAATTGTTCTAAGATAGTAAAAAAGATGCCTATTGGGCTTGAAATAGCTGATCAATCTGCGCTGGTAAGAATGGTCGCCCTCGCTCATTCACTGATGTGCCAACCACCAATGCCTTTAACATTACTTTTTCGTCATGCTTTCGTACTATGGTTTGTCGAAAGCCAAACTTTAAGCGACTTATGCGCTCAGGCTCAACAGCAACGTAAAACTCATCGCCTGGGACCAGTGACTGCTTGTAATCCATTTCGCTGCGCATCACAACAAGGTTAATTTTATCGCGGGCAAGCTGAGCAAAATCAACCCCGTTGGCATGCAAAAATTCATGGCGTGCGTGCTCTAGGTAGTTAAAGTACACACTATTATTTACAATACCTTGTAGGTCACATTCATAATCACGCACTTTAAAGTCAACTTTAAAGGTCATATTTGTATTCCTTATTATGTATACTGTGCGCGTTTATAGCACATTAATATATCGAGTATCACGACTTTAATAAGAATAGTTGCTATCATGCAAGTCCCTGAAATGGAGTTAAGTAACCGAATGAAACTACGCTTGTCTTTAATTACTGCCGCGCTTTTACCATTAGTCAGCGCCCCAGCTTTTGCTGATGATTCTGAACTTGAAAAAATACTCGTTACTGGGGATTTTCAAAAAGAAAGTATTCAAACCCTCAGCGCCAGCGCTAGCTTATTTAGCGATCGTGAAATTAATGAGCGTGGTGCTAGTTTTCTTGATGAAATGCTTGCCAGTGCCGCCAATGTAAACTTTACCTCAGGCGCGTCGCGTGGCCGCTATATTCAAATTCGTGGGGTTGGTCTACGCTCGCAGTTTGTGGATCCAATCAACCCATCTGTTGGTTTAGTGATTGATGGCATTAATTATTCAGGCCTTGGCGGCAGTTCACTGTTATTTGATGTTAACCAAGTTGAAATATACCGCGGCCCACAAGGCACACGCTTTGGTGCAGACGGCATGGCGGGTATGATCCAAATGGAATCAGCCGATCCAAGCTTTGAGCCAAGTTTAAAAGTACAACTGGGCGCAGGTAACTACAATAGTTATGAAGCGGGTGTTGCCGCAGGTATTGGTATTACAGATAGCACCGCAGTACGCGCCAGTATTTACCAGCGCGAATCTGACGGTTATCAAGATAATTTATACCTTGATAAACCAACACAACAACAAGACGAAATGGTTGGCCGCTTTAAACTTCATAGCCAACTTACCGATCACTTGCGCTCTGAATTAAGCGTTCACTATATTGATATCAACAACGGCTATGATGCATTTACTCTAGATAACAGCCGCAATAGCGTAGCTGATGAACCAGGCCAAGATAACCAAGAAAGTATTGCCGTAGGCCTTGCCAATATATACACCGGCTTTGATTGGTTTGATGTCAATCTTAACCTATCAGGTATTGATAGTGAGCTAGTTTACAGCTTTGATGAAGATTGGGTATGTAATGATATTAACCAGCCACAGTTATGCGCTGCCGGACTACATCCAGATGGTTATAGTTCAACCGATGTGTACTTGCGTGATCGTCAAGACCAAGCTGCAGAGCTGCAATTTAATGGTAAAGGCGGCAACTGGGTTGTGGGGCTTTATTATCAAGACCGTGAAGTTGATTTAGAACGCCAATATACATGGCTTGCAAATCCATTTGCTTCAAACTATCAAACTAGCAATAGCGCTATTTATGGTCAACTCGCAACGCCGATTGGTAATAAGACCACCTTAATCACAGGCTTGCGAGTTGAGCAATACCAAGGTGACTACACTGATAATAACGGCTTTATCGAAGAAACTGACGATGTCATGGTCGGTGGTAAACTAGCACTTGAATACCAAGTGATTGACCGTACTATGATCTACACCAGTTTAACCCGTGGCTATAAAGCCGGTGGCATTAACTCCGAAGCACTCGCAAAAGCTAAAGATGATGGTTTAAACCTTGATGCCGATTTTTTCCAAAATCATGTTAGTTTTGCACCAGAATATTTGTGGAGCGGTGAGTTTGGTGTGAAAGGCAGCTCTCTCGATGACAAGTTTGTCCTGCGCTTAGCGGCATTTTATATGTACCGTGAAGACATGCAATTAAAAGCATGGAAAGTAGAAAACCAAAAATTTACCGGTTATGTTGATAACGCCAGCTCAGGTGAAAATTACGGTCTTGAAATAGAAGGGAGTTACCAGTTAACAGACGATTTAGTTTTCACTGGTAGTGCCGGTTATTTAGATACCAAAATTAATGACTTTATTGCGCAGTCAGGTCTTGATCAAGATGGTCGTGAACAATCACAAGCCCCTAAATACCAATATGCATTTACAGCGCGCTATAACTTCACAAATGAGCTATATGCCACTGTGGGTATTGAAGGCAAAGACGATTATTACTTCTCGGATAGTCATAACTCACAAGCACCGAGCGTTAATTTAGTTAACTTCAGTGCGGGCTATGAAGCAGAGCAGTGGTCAATCCGCGCATGGGCACGTAACGTGTTTGACGAAGAAGTACCCACGCGTGGTTTTGAGTTTGGTAACGACCCAGCTGATGGTTATGCTACTCACACCTACACACAATTTGGCGAACCTATGGTCGCCGGTGTGACATTTATTTACGAGTTATAAAAACGAGTTTCAAGGGACAAGTTCCAAGGTAAAAGCTAAATTACTTTTACCTTCCCTTGAACCTTGAACCTTGAACCTTGAATCTTGAACCTTTTAAGCCCTACCTACATCAAACGCGATCACTTCTTTTATCGTATGTTTTTTGGTTGCTAACATCACTAACCTATCGATGCCTAACGCCACTCCTGCACATTGCGGTAAACCATGCTCAAGGGCTGCAATTAAACGCGTGTCCATAGGCACTTGTGGCAAGTTATTAGCATCGCGGTATACGTTATCCTCAGTAAAGCGTTTAGCTTGCTCCTGTGCATTGGTAAGCTCGTTAAAGCCATTTGCCAGCTCCATGTTCTGATAGTAAAGCTCAAAGCGCCCTGCAACTCGTGAGTCGTGTTCACAAATACGTGCTAAAGCAGCTTGTGACGCCGGAAAATGATATACAAAACAGGGCTTATCTTGGCCGATTGTTGGCTCTACTTTCATGCAAAATAATAATTGCAGTAAAGTATCTCGGTGAGTTTCATGTGCGGCTATGTCAGCAAAGCCTTGCTCAATAGCGAGTTGCTGTAATTGCGCCAATGTCGCGGTCAGTGGATCAAGCCCCAAAGCCTGTTGGAATGCTTGCTGATAAGTTAATCGCTGCGCAGCAGGAACATTTAAAACTAGCTGCATTAACTCATCTATCTCATCCATCAAGGCAAACTCATCAAATCCGGGGCGATACCACTCCAGCATAGTAAATTCAGGGTTATGATGACTACCCGCTTCTTCATTACGAAACGCTTTACAAAGTTGAAAAATAGCACCGCTGCCTGCTGCTAATAATCGCTTCATGGCAAACTCAGGAGACGTTTGTAAATACAGCGGCAGGCCTTTAGCATGACCCGGCCCAACAAAAGAGGTATTAAAACTAACTAAGTGTACGTCAGTAACACTGGCCGCACTTAAGCTGGGGGTATCGACTTCCATTACTTCACGGGCATAAAAAAACTCACGGATAGTTCTTACAATACTCGCACGTTGCTGCAAGGTTGCTATTTCTGCACTAGGCATCCAAAGATCTGCTGACATATTTTCTCCAAAAAAAATCCCAGCCTAAGCTGGGATTTAATTAAGTCATGTTATTGCTTACTTAACACGGCTTACGTATTCACCACTGCGAGTATCTACTTTGATCACTTCGCCAATTTGTACGAATAATGGTACACGTACTACAGCGCCAGTGCTTAATGTAGCTGGTTTACCACCAGTACCGGCTGTATCACCTTTTAGGCCTGGATCAGTTTCAGTGATCTCAAGCTCTACAAAGTTAGGTGGGGTTACAGCAATTGGGCTGCCATTCCATAATGTAATAGTACATACATCATTTTCAACTAACCATTTGCCTGAATCACCTAGCGCTTTTTCATCTGCGGCAATTTGCTCAAAAGTTTCGTTGTTCATGAAATGCCAGAACTCACCGTCAGTGTAAAGATACGCAAGATCAGTATCCATTACATCAGCACCTTCTACTGAGTCACCTGATTTAAAGGTTTTCTCAAGTACTTTTCCAGAGATAAGCTTACGGATGCGAACACGGTTAAATGCTTGACCTTTACCAGGCTTTACCATTTCATTTTCTAAAATACTGCAAGGCTCGCCGTCCATCATAATTTTTAGGCCGCCCTTGAACTCGTTGGTGCTATAATTCGCCATCGTTTCCTCTATCTAATAATTTTTCGAGTAATCTACGTGCCAATGATACAAAGAAATGAAGCAAATTTGCATAAAAACTGGCAAAAAGAATTAGCTAATGTTGTTACTTGCCCACGCACCTTGCTAGAAATGCTAGGTTTATCAAGCATGGCCGATGAAAAAGACCTTAAAGCACGGGCTCTTTTTCCGGTTCGTGTACCTGTGCCTTTTATCAAAAAAATGCGTTATGGCGATATAAACGACCCGTTACTGCTGCAAGTCATGCCACGCCACCAAGAGTTTATCGCTAAAACAGGATTTGATAAAGATCCTTTGCAAGAACAAAACAACACGCAACCGGGGCTATTACATAAATACAAGTCGCGGGTTTTAGTGATGTTTAAAACTGGCTGTGCTGTAAATTGCAGATATTGCTTTCGTCGCCATTTTCCATACCAAGAGAACCAGCTAAATAAACGCAGCTTAATTGAAGCGCTCGATTACATAAAAGCAGATCACAATATAAATGAAGTGATTTTAAGTGGTGGCGATCCTCTGATGGCCAAAGACGATGCGATTAGTTGGTTTATGGATGAGTTGGAGCAATTACCACAAATTAAGCGCATGCGAATTCATAGCCGCTTGCCTGTGGTGATCCCCGCCCGTATTACCGATGAGTTATGCCAACGCTTAGCAAAATCGCCGCTTAAAATTGTATTTATTAATCATATCAATCACGCCAATGAAATTGACGATGAATTTAAAGCCGCGATGCAAAAGCTCAAACAAGCAGGGGTGATGTTACTTAATCAAGCTGTGATTTTAAAAGAAGTGAATGATTCAAGCCAAGCACAGGTTGCACTAAGTGAGGCATTATTTGCAGCTGACGTGCTGCCTTATTACTTATACTTATTAGATAAAGTTGCAGGAGCTAGTCACTTTGATATTGATGAATCGCAGGCACGCAAAATCATGGCTGATATGCTGCACGCATTACCAGGTTACTTAGTACCTAAACTTGTACGCGAGATTGGTGGTCAAAAAAGTAAGACCCCCATTGACCTCAAACTGATTTAATAGCGCTGTGCGCTATTAAACGTACACGTTTACATTATTACCAAGCGTTGCTGTTACAGACTTTGCTGGTGTTTGCGCTGCACTGCTAGTGCCAGCAGCTTCAATTAATGCCAGTGCTGCTGCGCCATCAGCCTTTTGCTGTTTTTTGGCCAGCGCTGCGCTGTAAACTTCACCGCTTTGTCCGGCACCACTCATGGCCGGTAGATTTCCACCTGATATATTCATAGCTCATACCTGACTTTTTAGTTCATTACCCGTATTATATCGGCAATGCAGTCGAAAGCTTTAGGAAAAAAATGGATTCAATTATTGAACAACTCAATGCCAACTTAAAAATTGTTTATCGTCAATCAGTTGATGCTGATAAAAAGTTAGATGAACTTCAACAACAAGGCCATGGTAAATTTAAGGCATTATTCCCTGCTGACGCAGGTTTTAGCTTTGAAGCAAAGCGCTTTAAGCCTTATGTGCTGGATGTTGCCGCTGATGTAGAAAACTTAAGCACGCATGGCCTAGACGAAGAAAAGCTCAAAACAACCGTTATTAAGCTACAACAAATACTGCAATTATTAGCAACTTTTAAATAGCAAAAAAGCGCTCACCATGTGAGCGCTTTTACATCCCAGTTAGATTAATTTAACTAGGGACAATTTGTGGCATTAACTCTTTATTAAACCAATCTGTAATTAAGCGTTTATCGTAATAAAACTCTTCGTCTCGGCCCATTTTAATTTTATCCATAAAGCCCATGTCTTTTAACTCAACTTTATCGCTTTCGCTCAGCACCTTGCCATCTTTATCAGTCACTGAATATTTAAACTCAATACGTGGGAAGTAAATCGGTTTAACGATACGCAGATCATTCATACCGCCAAAACGTACATCACCAGCTAAATCCAGTTCAGTCACTTCAACGTTGAATTTATAACCTTCAGGTAATTCTTCAGCCAATTTATTGAAGTGCTTTTCAAAACTTGTCGCAATATGTTTATGATATGACCCTTTAGGTTCATTTGATGGTCGCACATCACGGTAGCCATTAAAGTCTTGCCATTTAACTACAGCTTCGCCAGCATGAGCAAAAACAGGAAGTGCTACTAGCATTGCCATTGCTATTTTTTTAACTGTATTCATAACATTCTCCAATAAAGGCGTTACCCTATTTATAAGGTGCAAGATTAGCACTTTCAACTTAACTATAGCTTAATATTAATTTTCGTAATTGTTATCATTTATAGCAAAAATGTAACCAAGTACATAATTTTACCAACAACAAAAATAAATGACAGATAACACAGGCAATCAATCGCTATTTATGATGAAATTAGCTTAATTGAATAAAATTACTTTAATGGAGATAGTATGACTATTTTAGTCACAGGTGGTGCAGGCTATATTGGCTCACACACAGTTTTAGAACTACTACAGCAAGGACTGGATGTTGTCGTTATCGATAACCTAAGTAATTCATCACTAGAATCGCTCAACCGAGTAAAAAGTATAACAGCTAAAGATGCCACTTTTTATCAAGGTGATATTCTCGATAAAGTATTTTTAGACCAAGTGTTTGCTAAACACCAAATCGACAGTGTCATTCATTTTGCAGGCCTTAAAGCCGTTGGTGAATCAGTAGTCAAACCGATTGAGTATTATCAAAATAATGTACAAGGTACGCTAACCCTCGTTGATGCTATGCGTGATGCGGGTGTATTCAAGCTAGTATTTAGCTCATCTGCTACTGTTTATGGCGATCCGGCAAGCTTACCAATTCGCGAAGACTTCCCTGTAGGTGGCACTACTAACCCTTACGGCACTTCCAAACTAATGGTTGAGATGATGCTACAAGACATAGCGAAATCAGATGAGCGCTTTGCATTTGCGATTTTACGCTACTTTAACCCTGTAGGTGCACATGAGTCTGGTTTAATTGGTGAAGATCCAAATGGCATCCCAAACAATCTACTTCCTTATATCTCACAGGTTGCAGTGGGTAAGTTAAAGCAATTAGGTGTATTTGGTGATGACTACGACACCGTTGACGGCACTGGCGTTCGTGATTATATCCACGTTGTAGACTTAGCACTTGGCCACTTAAAGGCACTTAATAAAATAAACCAAGATAGCGGCGCCCATGTATACAACCTTGGCACTGGCAATGGTTATTCAGTGTTGCAAATGCTCAATGCATTTAGCAAAGCCTGTGGTAAAGAAGTTCCCTACTTGGTATCACCTCGTCGGCCGGGAGATATCGCAGCCTGCTACGCAGCCCCAGAAAAAGCCCTCAATGAGCTTGGCTGGCAAGCTGAGCGTGGGATTGATAGCATGATGCAAGATACGTGGCGCTGGCAAAGCAACAACCCAAATGGTTATAAATAAGCGCTAATGGATTAAACAAAAAACCGCTATCTTAGCGGTTTTTTTGTGTCTTGAATTAATACGAGCGAGTCGCGAGTTTGGTAATCAACCATTACAAAGCTTAAACTGTTTAAAAGAAATATATTGGGCTCTGAGGGGGTAATGGCGTTTTTTATCCGTGGGTGTCAGATACTCAACCCACGCTACGGTGCATAGATTGACGCTGTGCGGCTGATAGCTGACGGCTTAAAGCTCTAATTTTATTCCAGATAACAAAAAACCCGTCACATTGCTGTAACGGGTTTCTCTTATTTGGAGCCTGGCGATGACCTACTTTCACATAACAAATGCTACACTATCATC
>NZ_JBALXK010000001.1:0-476778 GCF_036960685.1 Pseudoalteromonas sp.
TTCTTGCAAAGTAACGCCTTGATATTAAGCCCCTGTGAAACGCTGAATTCTGCATCTTGAGGTGGCTTGGGTATATAATGCCATGGTTAATGTTTAAGTTACTAGCTTTACTATTTGGATCCAAGTTTAAAAGATACCTGTTAATGTAAATAAACTAATAGATTGTTTTAAAGGTAAATATCCATAACAATGCTGACTCGACTATTTAATCAAACACGGTGAGATACGTATGGGCAAAACCGCAATCGTTATTGGTGCAACTGGCTTAGTGGGCAGTCACTTAGTTGAAGAATTAATTGTGGCAACGCATATCAGTAAAGTCATTACCCTCACTCGCCGCCCTGCACCATACAAAAATGAAAAAGTGATTAATCATGTGGTTGATTTTGATCACTTAGCCCAGCATGCGCAACTGTTTAAAGCAGATATTTTATTTTCATGTTTGGGCACCACCAAAAAAGCCGCGGGCTCTATTGCCGCTCAACGTAAGGTAGATTTTTATTATCAATTAAAAGCAGCTGAGCTTGCTGCAAATTATGGGGTGAAACATTACTTGCTCGTGTCATCCAGTGGTGCAAATGCCCATAGCAACAATGCCTATTTAAAAATGAAAGGTGAACTGGAACAGACGGTTAAAACTTTAGCATTTGATCAAATTAGCATTATTCAACCATCATTATTAGTTGGCGAGCGCAATAACGATTTTCGCCTCGCTGAAAAGCTAGGAAATGCAGTATTACCTATTTTATGTTGGCTACCCGGTTTAAAAAAATATCGCCCTATCACAGGCAAACAAGTCGCCATAAAAATGTCCGCACTGAGTGCTGAATCAGGCTCTGGTGTCGCGTATTTTAAATTGGATGAGTTGTTTAAAGATTAAATTAATGAAGAATATTTCAGACAGTTTTCGCTATCCGTTGCGACCTACAAAACTTTAGGGTAAAAAATTGATAAAAAAGCCAGCAAACGCTGGCTTTTAAACAATACTATTTACTTACCAAACTCGGTTGGTGCCGGTGGCACAACCAATGGTTTTTTCGGGTTCGCGTTTAGTTCTTTTAGTAGCTCTTTAACTGCACGCTCAACCGAAGGATCTTGTCCTGCATGAATAAGCTCTGGACGGTCAATCACTTCAATATCTGGGCTTACACCTTCGTTTTCGATGATCCAATTACCATCGTTGTCGAGTATTCTAAAGGTAGCGGCAATCACAGAGCCACCATCAACAAGACTTGGATTACCTGAGATACCAATTAAGCCCCCCCAAGTACGAGTACCAATGAGTTTACCTAAACCAGCTTGGCGGAAGTAATACGGCAATGCATCACCACCAGAACTTGAGTAGCCATTGATCAACATGGCTTTTGGTCCATCATGCGCAAACTGTGGCGTTTTAGTCGGTTCTACACCACGACGTTTCCAATAGTTAAGTGGCTTACGCGCCAGCCAAGTGATCATGTGCTCAGGAATAAACCCACCGCCGTTGTAACGATCATCAATGATCATGGCTTCTTTCGTTGTTTGCGGTAAAAAGTTTTTAAACAGTGACCGGTTACCTTCGTAATGAGTATTAGGTAAATGCACATACCCTATTCGGCCATTAGAGAGTTTATTTACATAGTCAGCGCGGCTTTGACTCCATTGTAAATAGCGTAAACCAGTTTCGCTTGCCACTGGTTTAACTGACACTTTCCAGCTATTTTTAGTACTTGGTGACTTATTTAGTAATAACTCAACTGGTTTTCCTTGGGTGTTTTCAAGTAGCTCATAAAAATTAACCACGTCTTTTACTGAGCGGCCATTAACCGCAATAATATAGTCACCTACGCTTGCGTTAACGCCTGTTTCGTTTAGAGGCGAACGGAAGTTTTCGTGCCAGTTTTCACCTTTAAAGATGTTCTCAATTTTTACATAACCCGATTTATGCGCGCTAATTTCAGCGCCTAATAAACCATGTTGCAAACGCGTTGATCTTGGCATATCACCAGAATTGACATAGATATGCCCTGAGTTAATTTCACCAGCGATTTCACTTAACACGTAATCGAGATCAGCGCGGTGCGCAATAGCATCTGCCATCGGTTGATAACGTTTTAAAATAGCATCCCAATCCTGACCATGATGATTTTCATCATAAAACCAATCACGTAATGTTCGCCAGCCTTCGCGATACATTTGTGCCCACTCGGTTTGCGGATCAATTTTTAGCACCATGTCGTCAAGGTTTAGTTGCGTGGCTTTTAAATCTTGCTTTGCAGCAGGCACAATAACGCTGTAGTTATCGCCAGCACGCGCAATGATATGCTCGCTATTTGTTGATACTTTATAGCTATTAACACCTGCAGCAACAGTGGCAATCTCACCATCAACGGCATTGGGGATAAGCTTTAGTTCACCGCCAGATAACGTTAATACGCCATCTTTAACACCACTTAATGCGCCGTAGTTGCCAGCAGCTGCATTGAGTGCCACAGCACGCTGCATAAAGCCTGCGCTATCAATATGATTGCTCGGCGCTTTAGATGACTTGTCATCATCTTTATCTTCCTTCGTCTGTGCAATACTGGTTTCATCAGTCAAAGGAGCATTCAACGGTTTAATTTTGTTATTTACTGCAACCGCGTAAATTCGCGTGGCATTATTAAACATGTAGTCAAATTCATAACTACTGAAAGTTAAATTAAAATCACGCTCAGAGGTAAAATACAATTGTTGGCCATCTGGCGAAAACGTTGGATTTCTCTCACTGCTCATATCGTCAGTCAAGCGAGTCAGATCTTTTTCTTTGATATTGTAATGCCACAGTGATGCGTAACGGTTTTCGTTATTTTTAACAAACACAATATCTTCACTGTTTGGTGACCAGATATAGGTGGTTAAGCCATCTTCTTCATACTTTGCGGTATCAATTTTATGTTGTTTACCCGTTTTGACATCCAGCCACCATAAGGTGTGATTTAGATCAGCAAACAATAGCTTTTTATTGTCCGGTGACCAAACGGGATCAAAACGCCAAATGGTGCCATTACTAGTCAGTTGTTTAACCTGATTATTATTAGCACGATCTTGCAGGTAAATTTCGTATTCACCGCTTGCATCGCTCATGTACGCCACATAACGGCCATTCGGTGACCAAGATGCTGCTATCTCTCGTCCTTTTGGCGAGTGGCTTAGATTACGGGTTGGGCCATGTTTCACAGGCACTGAAAACAACTCACCACGCGCTGTGAATAACACACGCTTACCATCGTGAGATACATCCATTGAATCAATAAAACCAGCTACATTTTTGCTGTAAGGCATAGTGTATTCACGGTTACCTTGGACATTAATAGTCAGTTTTTTGGTTTGCCCCGTAGCATCATCAAAACGATATAAATAACCGCCATTTTCATACACTATGGCATCAGGCCCTGCTGATGGCCAAAGCACATCAAAGTCACTGTGGTTAGTCACTTTTACAGGTGCTTTGCCTTCTTGGTGCTTATATAAATTTAAGGTGTAGTCTTTATCAGAGACATAATAAATGTTGTCGTGCACCCAAGTCGGTTGCTGCTCAGTTGCTGCATCACTGGTTAATTGTTTTGAGGTATTATTTTCTAGGTTATAAATCCATACATCTTGTGCACGACCGCCACGGCTGCGCTTCCAAGTACGAAACTCGCGGTCAATCGGGGTGTATAAATACTGCTTACCATCTGGCGATAGCATGCCGCCGCCCGTTTCAGGTATCGCTAACGGCTGCTCAAGGCCGCCATCAACTGGCACCATATAAGGACGACCAACGCGTTTACCATAGGGCGTACGATTGGCTCTAAATACGATATGCTTACCGTCAGGCGTCCAATCAAGTACACGATAATCAAATCCACCACGCGGTGGCATCACACCCACATCATTGTAGTAAGTTAACTGTTTTAGCTGTGAGCCGTCGCGGTTCATCACATACACTTGGCGGCTGCCATTGTATTGCGCTGAAAAAGCTATTTTACTGCCATCAGGGGAAAACTTAGGAAAGGTTTCAAAACCAATATGATCAGTTAAACGCGTGCTCTTGCCTGTTGTTATATCTGCGATATAAATATCACCAGCATAAACAAAGGTAACCGATCCTTTATGAATATCAGGGAAACGCAATAAGCGCGTATCGTGTGTTTCGTAGGCGAGCGCAACTGATGAGATTGCAGGCGTAACTGCAACAGCGAGTGCCGTTAATAAAGTACGTAGTTTCAACGAGACCATCCTTCTATGCCCAACTAGTGAGCGGTTGTTATTTTATATCATAATAACAACTTAAGAATGGATTGCAGCTTTGTTCGATAAATTACTGTAACAGAGTGTAAATAACGTTCATGAGCAATGACAGTTAGCCGCTATGTTTCGCCTACTTTAGGTAGCTGCCTTTTATCAATGACTTTAAATGTTGTTAGATCAATAAGCATTGAAAACACTTCAGCATTGTCTATAAACAATATAAACAAATTGCCTTGCTCGTTAACATTGTGCTCAAGAATACGGTCGTAGCCGCTAAGGATCTGACTATAACCACTGCCATCAATTTTACTTAATGCAAAAGTGCTTTTATCTTCATTGCTTAGAATGCCATCGTTATTTGTGTCGTTTTTAATGACATGGTAAGCAACACCCGCCGCTTTTGACTGCGAATCAAATTCAGATAAATACAATGGAGAAATATCAGTAATCAACTGACCTGTCGTATCAAAAAGCCAATTTGCATAATTTGTTTTACCATTGATAAACATCACATTTTTTGACCGTGTTGGCCTATGTTTATAATAAGAGGAACCACTAAAATTTTCTACAACTTGCCCTAACCCACGTTCGGTATCGGCTTCAACCGTTAACTTTTCAGACTCAAGCTCTATATAATAAAAGTCCGTTTCTCCTACTCTTCGCGGGTAGCCCAAACGCCACTTTTCTTCTTCGTTCTTGTCATCTGCTAAATTTAATGCCGGTGGCTCAACGTCGTTATCATTAAATACTGTTGTAACAAGTTGGACTGAAATTAATACTGTCGTAATTAAAACCCCGACTAATAAAATAATTCCATTTAAGTTCCATACCCATTTAAAAAATTTATCTGAATTCATGCTTTCCCTATTTTTAAAAAAGTGATCAATTTATCTGAACATACGTAGTAATAAGCTTATCTATAACACAAAGCGTTGCGATAAAAAATGAAAACACCCCCGACTACCAACTGGCTATTACCATTAGGGTCTAGCGATATAACTCAGCACTGGCAAATAGTTAATGACTCAGTGATGGGCGGTTCATCCACCAGCAAAGTGTCTGTACAAGAGCAAACGTTAATCTTTACAGGAGTTGTATCTGTAGAAAATAACGGCGGTTTTGCATCTACTCGTACGTGTATCAATACTCTAAACCAAACGCCTGAGCATATCATCTTGCAAGTAAAAGGCGATGGCAAAACATACCAACTACGCTTAAGAACGAGTCAATATTTAGATGGCCCAGCGTTTACTGTTTCGTTTGCAACATTGAAAGATCAATGGCAAGTTATTACCTTTTCAGCGGATGATTTCAGCTTAACTTATCGCGGTAAAGCATTACAGCAACAAGCAAAGTTAAATTTTAATGATGTTCAACAGTTAGGCCTGATGATCGCAAAGAAACAACAAGGTAATTTTAGAATAGAGTTAAAACAAATCGCGTTTATCAATAATTAAAGCAACCGCTGCAAATTAAAAATTATATTCTTCGTTATCCCGCTTTTTGATCTCAGTAATGACCATCTCCATCATCTGTTGCTTAACTTCTGCTTGCTTAGATTGCAGTTCATTAAGCTGTTGCATCAATATATCTATTTGTTCTTGTTGCTGGGAGTCTCTGTAGCGCTTAACGCCCGTATGCTCAGGTGCTATTTTTAAGCTTTGCTGTACGTTACTTTGTTCAGATTTAACCACCTCTGCAGTGGTTCTTTCTAGCTGCAGATGGCGTTGGATTGGGTCTTGTTTGAGTTTGCTAATTTGCGCTTGCAGTACATTAATCTTTTGCTCTAAATCGTCGTATACTTTTTCTAAGTTTTCATATTGGCCCGCAAAACTGGCATCTTCATCGCTGTATTGTTGCGCTTTGGCATCTAAAAACTCAGACAGAGTATATTCAGGCTCATCATCTTGGGATTGCTGTTGCTCCAATCGCTTATCAGTATTCGTTTGAAAGCCCTCAGCTTTAGGCAAATTTATAACTGGTGATATTTTCATTATTTCATCCTGAAATGGTCCTAATAAAGGTATCGGCATAAAATAAAAAAGCTTAAGCACTATTTCGTCAGCCTTGTCCTTTGCTGCATGACATAATCTCCCCCTAGATTACGCAAAGACTAAAAGCGGCTAGTATACCCAAGATGCGGGGGAACATCTTGAGATGACTTGGGTATATTGGGCTTTAATAATGAGCGTTTAAATATGTACAAGTAGCCAGCATGGTCAAACTTGCGAACTGAAAGGTTTACTTGAAGTGCACAATTATAACTTTAATATTAGCTATGAAAGAGTCAGCCCAGATAAAATCATGTTAAAGTACGCATCGCCTCACACTACTCTATAATTCGTTACAACAATAACTAGGTACATCACCATGACAACACCTTTATCGTCGGGCAAGATTCAAAGCCCGAATCATACTTCAACAACAAGCACCCACTCTCTACTTTACGTTATTTTTATATCTGGCGTTGCTGCTATTGGCGGCTTTTTATTTGGTTTTGACTCTGGCGTTATCAACGGAACGGTGTCCGCTCTTGGGAATACCTTTGCCTCAAACAGCGTTGCAACTGGTTTTAATGTTGCCTCGGTTTTACTTGGTTGTGCACTAGGTGCGCTGGTAGCCGGACCAATGGCAGATAAATTTGGCCGCCGAGCGATTATGATTATCACTGCTGTAATATTTGCCATCAGTGCATTTGGCTCTGGGGTTGCTGACAGCTCTGCCGAATTTATTTTTTATCGTTTATTTGGTGGGTTAGGTATAGGTGCGGCATCCGTTATAGCACCCGCTTATATTGCTGAAGTCTCGCCTGCAGCTATACGAGGGCGTTTAGCAACGCTGCAACAATTAGCAATTGTACTTGGCTTATTTGCTGCTTTTGTAAGTAACTACCTAATAGCCTCTGCGGCAAATGGCGCTGAAGGTATTTTTTTACTTGATCTTGCAGCTTGGCGCTGGATGTTTTGGGCTGAACTTGTCCCTGCCGGGTTATTTTTATTGGGCGTCTTATTTATCCCTGAGTCACCGCGCTATTTAGTTGCTCAAGGCCAGCTAGAAAAAGCCAAAGCGGTATTTGGTAAAATATCGAGTGATGACACTCAAGCACAAATAAACGACGTTAAGCAGTCGCTACACGGTGATAAAAAGCCAAGTATCCGAGACTTATTTATTGATGGCAAAAAGAAAATCCACCCGATAGTATGGGTAGGTATTGCGTTGTCTGTGTTTCAGCAATTTGTAGGGATCAATGTGGTATTTTATTATGGCTCTGAGCTGTGGCAAGCTGCCGGTTTTGATGAATCGCAATCTTTGTTTATTAATGTCTTGGCGGGTACAACTAATATATTATCAACTTTTATAGCCATTGCACTTATCGATAAAGTAGGCCGAAAACCATTATTGCTGGTAGGTAGTATTGGTATGTTTATAAGCTTAAGCGCATTAACCTACACCTTTGGTAGCGCTGGCCTAGACGAGGCAGGTAAACTGGCACTAAGTGAAAACATGGGCACTTTCGCCTTGATTATGGCGAATCTTTTTGTGGTGTTTTTTGGCTTAAGTTGGGGTCCGGTCGTTTGGGTACTATTAGGTGAAATGTTTAATAACAGAATTCGTGGTGCTGCTTTAGCTGTTGCTGCGAGCGCGCAATGGTTAGCGAACTTTGCAATTACAATGACCTTCCCAATTATGTTAGGCAGTATTGGGTTAGCAGGTGCCTATGGGTTTTATGCCCTATCAGCCTTAATTAGCGTATTTTTTATTATTAAATATATAAAAGAAACTCGCGGTATGAAGCTCGAAGCTATGTAACTGCAGGAGGAAATGGCGACTTAGATGTTCGCCATTTCATTTTAAATATTATGATTCTACCTTAAGTAGTTCTACTTCAAATATAAGCAGTGACGCAGGAGGAATGCTCCCCACTCGCTTTTCGCCGTAGGCAAGTTGATGAGGAATATAAAAAGTAAATTTGTCGCCTTCACTCATCAATTGTAAGCCTTCTGTCCAGCCTTTTATCACTTGGTGTAAGCCAAAGCTGATCGGGCTATTACGATCGACTGAACTGTCAAATACAGTGCCATCTAGCAAAGTACCGTGATAATGCACGTTCACCATGCTGGTTGGGCTTGGTTTTGCTTCATTACCACTGCGCTGCACAATTTTATATTGCAGGCCTGAGGCGGTCTCAACTACATCCTCGACCTTACTATTAGCCACTAAAAAGTCGGCTTCAATTTGCGCGTTGGCAACAGCTTGTTGCTTTACTTTTTTGCTATTTTGAAAAATTAAAAAGCATAAAATGGCGATCACAATCGCCAAAATAATATTGATCATATTCACTCTTTCTCGTGTTCTTTTTCGTCGTTATCGCCATTAACGATATCAGCAATTTCACTTAATCGTGCCAAAGCAATACCATTTACTGAATTATCAGGGTATTGACCGTCTTTAAGCTCACCGGCGGCTATATCCATCAATAAATTAAGGGCTTGATCAACGGTTTCAACAGCATAAATATGAAACTTACCTAGCTCTACCGCATTAAGAATTTCATCATCTAGTACTAAGTTGACTTGATTCGACTTAGGGATAATGACACCTTGCTCAGACGTCAAACCACGCATTTTACATAGCTTAAAAAAGCCTTCTATTTTTTCATTCACGCCGCCAATAGCTTGCACATCACCATGCTGGTTAATTGAGCCGGTCAGTGCGATTGATTGACTAATAGGTAGGCTGGTAATTGCAGAGATCAATGCACATAACTCAGCTAATGATGCACTGTCACCATCAATGTAACCATAGCTTTGCTCAATGGCGATATTAGCACTGAGTGTTAAACTAAACTGCTGGGCGTATTTATTACCTAAATAGCCAGTCAGTAACATCACGCCTTTGGAGTGAATTGCTTTGCCGAGTTCGGCTTCGCGCTCAACATCTATAACGCCATCAGCGCCGGCATATACAGTGGCAGTTATACGCGCAGGTGTACCAAATGACGTATCACCAATGTGTAATACAGTTAAACCATTTACTTTGCCGACCGCATGACCTTCGGTGGCAATTAATGTGTGCCCTTCTTTAATATCACTGAGCATGTTTTCACTTATTTGCCCGGTGCGATATTGTTTACCTTCAATGGCTTCATCAATGTGATGTGCGTCAATAAGGCTTAGGTTATCTTGTTTTGCATAAAAACTTGCCTCTGCGACCAACTCTAATACATCGGCAAAACGGGCAGATAACTTATTATGGTGCTCTGCTTGGCGATAACTAAATTTCAGTAATCGTGCCATAGCTGACTCAGTTAAGCTGCACTTTAACGTACCTTCACAGTACTCAATCACTTTGGTAATAAATTGATACTGTAATTTATCACTGCTTGGCAGATAATAATCAAAATCAGCGAGCACTCTGAATAGCTCAGCAAACTCTTCGTCATACTCACCAATGGTGTAATACAACTCACGTGAGCCAAGCAAAATAATTTTTACATCAAGCGGAATTAGCTGCGGGCGCAAAGTAAAGCTGCTACCAACCGCACTGTCTTGATACGGTAAATCATTTTTAATTTGATGAGTTTTTAGTGACAGTTTTAAGCCATCCCACACTTGCGGGTTAGCCATCACTTTTTCGGCGTCCATAATCAAGTAACCGCCATTAGCACGATGCAGCGCACCGGGCTGAATTGAGCGGTAACTGGTGATCAGTGAACCTTGCGATGTCGCATACTCTATCTTGCCAAATATATTGCCAAAGGTCGGGTTTGGCTCGTATACCACAGGTGCTGCGTCACCTTCTTTAAACTCAACTAAAATATTAGGCGCAAAAAAATCAGTCAACATGCCTTTACGGTCAAAGTCTTCTTTGTTTTCGTCGCTGACATCTTCGTCATCAAGCCACTCAAGCACCGCATCGATAATTTCTACGCGAATATCTTTTAAATAACGCAGTACGCCAATATGGGCGGCGTATTTGTGTTCAAGATCTTTAAGTAATGGTTTGGTTGCCAGCTCTGCTGTGGATTTTTTTAAATTGCGCAGTTTTTCAGAAGATTCTCGCTTCCAACGTGGTAACTCAATCAGTGCTTCGATTAATGCATCTTCGAGCTTTTCAATCACTTCGTAAAATTGTTCACGTAATTCATCATCAAGCTCAGCAAATTCAGCATCACTTAACTGTTTGCCATCAATAAGAGGGGCAAAGCCTACTACACTTTTTTCTTCTATTAGGGCAACGCTTTGTTCCAAAGCTGCTATTTCAACTTCGGTAATTGCACTATCGTAAGCATCGTTAAATTCTCGATCGATTTTTTTCTTTTTCCGCTGATAGGCCGGATTATCAAACGCTGCCGGAAAGGTATCTAACACTTCGTCGATAAATGAATCAATGTCATCGGCAAGTTGCTTACTTTGACCCGCTTGCATAAATAATGCGATTGGCTCACGGTGGTCGTCATAATTATTTACGTATAACCATTCGTTTGGTGTTGGCCGACCTTTGCTGTGTGCTTCAAGCTTGTCTTTTACTAATGTAAAACGGCCATGAGCGGCCTCGCCCATTACATATACGTTGTAACCAGGTAGTTCCATCCCCAGTGAAAAATCAAGCGCACTTTGTGCACGTTGTTGGCCAATGAAGGTCAGCGTTTCTGGGTATGGATTGTTCATGCACGTTTGCACATGATTAAGTGAAATTGTCGGCGCAAGGGCCGACACAGATAATGGCAGCAGTTTTTTCGTCATTCTAACTTCTTTTTATACCAACATATTCGTTGATGTTAGGGTGGTGTCAGCGCACATAAAACGCACTGCTCACTATGTATTTATGGTTGTAATGCCTTGCGGCTAAAGTAAATACCACCACATTCAGAGCAAGCTGTAATTTGCGTTGCGTGGTAAATATCATAACTATGTTGGCAATTCTTACATACTAATGTGCCCATGGCTATCCATTCACCTTGGTGATAAACCCCATTATGCTTAAAATCTTGATTTAATGCGTGCCACTCCAGTTGAGTTTTGTCTTCAATGTGCGACAGCTCAAACCACAAAGATTCTTTAAGTTCTTGCCATGCAAGAGAATCATAGTGTTGATCATGCTCTTGAATATGGTCAATATCACGCTTTAAATATTCTCGGTATAAAGTTAGTTTTTCTTGCCCTAAATCTTTGAGCGCTTGTTCAGATTCAATGAACTTGTCCATTGCATCCTTGAGCTCATGTTCTTTTACATCTTTTAACCATGTACTCAAGTCTGTTAACCACGTTTTATAATCAGCCATTGTGTGCTCCTAGAAAAATGATGAAAAATCAACACTCAGATTAGATCAGTATAGGTTAACCTGCCCTGAAAACTAATTTAGTTGCGAATTTATAAAAAGCGCCAATTTGGCGCTGTGAATAGCGCTTTTTTTGGGGTATCCTATCGGCAATTTTTTATTAGTTTGCAAGAAGTCTGGAATCGTAGATGCAAGAGCAATATAACCCACAAGACATAGAGTCAAAAGTCCAAGCCTACTGGGAAGAAAACCAAGTATTTAAAGCCACTGAAGATGAGAGCAAAGAAAAGTATTATTGCCTTTCTATGTTCCCTTACCCAAGCGGCCGACTCCACATGGGTCATGTTCGTAACTACACAATTGGTGATGTTGTTTCTCGCTTCCAACGTTTACAAGGCAAAAACGTCATGCAACCTATGGGTTGGGATGCCTTTGGCTTACCAGCTGAAAATGCGGCAATTAAAAACAAAACAGCCCCAGCAAAATGGACCTACGAAAACATTGATTACATGCGTACCCAACTTAAGCAATTAGGTTTTGGTTATGACTGGGATCGTGAAATTGCAACTTGCCACCCAGAATATTACAAATGGGAACAATGGTTCTTCACTAAGCTATATGAAAAAGGCTTAGTGTACAAAAAAATGTCAACGGTAAACTGGGATCCAGTGGATCAAACTGTACTGGCGAATGAGCAAGTAATTGATGGTCGCGGTTGGCGCTCTGGCGCTGTGGTTGAGCAAAAAGAAATTCCACAATGGTTTATTAAAATCACCGACTACGCGCAAGAGCTACTAGACGATTTAGACAAACTTGAAGATTGGCCTGAGCAAGTTAAAACCATGCAACGTAACTGGATTGGCCGCTCTGAAGGGCTAGATATCGAGTTTACCCGCACAGATAACAACGAAAAATTCAGCGTCTATACAACGCGTCCAGATACCTTTATGGGTGTAACTTACCTTGCTGTTGCCGGTGCCCACCCTATCGCGCAAGAAGCGGCTAAAAATAGCGATGCAGTAGCACGTTTTGTTGAAGAATGTAAAAACACCAAAGTTGCCGAAGCAGACATGGCAACCATGGAGAAAAAAGGCATTGCAACTGGTTTTTACGCAACTCACCCATTAACTGGCGAGCAAGTCCCAATTTGGGTTGCTAACTTTGTATTGATGCATTATGGCTCAGGTGCGGTTATGGCAGTACCTGCGCATGACCAACGTGACTTTGAATTTGCTACAGCTTACGGCCTAGACATCAAACAAGTTATCGCACCTGTTGCAGGCTCAGAGCTTGAAGTAAATCTAAAAGATGAAGCATTCACTGAAAAAGGCGTGCTGGTTAATTCAGGTGAATTTGATGGCCTTGACTTTGACGGCGCATTTAATGCGGTTGCCAATAAGCTTGAAGCACTTGGCGTGGGTGAGCGTAAAGTAAACTTCCGCTTACGTGATTGGGGTGTAAGCCGCCAACGTTATTGGGGTTCACCAATCCCAATGCTAAGCGATGAAGACGGCAATGAACTTGCTGCCACTGAAGATATGCTGCCAGTACGTTTACCAGAAGACGTGGTAATGAATGGTGTTACATCACCAATTAAAGCCGACCCACAGTGGGCTAAAACCACTGTAAACGGTGCGCCTGCGTTTCATGAAACCGATACCTTTGACACCTTCATGGAGTCATCTTGGTATTATGCACGTTACTGTAGCCCTCGCCATGACGAAGGCATGCTTGATCCAGCAGCGGCAAACTATTGGTTACCGGTAAATCAATACATCGGTGGTATTGAGCACGCAATTTTACACTTATTGTACTCGCGCTTTTTCCATAAATTATTACGTGACTTTGGCTTAGTAAACTCAGATGAGCCATTTGATCGCTTACTATGCCAAGGCATGGTACTGGCTGAAACTTTCTATCGTAAAGATGAAAAAGGCGGCGACATTTGGATTTCACCAAGTGATGTAAATACTGAAACCGACGAAAAAGGCCGCGTAACTAAAGCATGGCATAAAGTTGACGGTGAGCCAGTATTCTCATCAGGCATGAGTAAAATGTCGAAGTCGAAAAATAACGGTATCGATCCGCAACAAGTTATCGCTCAATACGGCGCTGACACGGTACGTTTATTTATGATGTTTACTGCACCACCAGAACAAACCCTTGAATGGTCTGACTCTGGCGTAGAAGGCGCGCACCGTTTCATTAAACGTGTTTGGAAATACGCAGTTGACGTAAACATGGTTGGCTTCCAAGCGCTTGATAAAGCAGCCTTGAACAATGAGCAAAAAGTGTTACGTCGTGAGCTACACAAAGCCATTGCTAAAGTGACTGATGATGTTGAACGTCGTCAAACATTTAACACGGCAATTGCAGCAATCATGGAAATCTCTAACAAATTGTTAAAAGCGCCTTTAGCTGACAAGCAAGATGTTGCGATTGCCAATGAAGCACTGGAAGCATTATTAATTATGCTTGCCCCAATTACCCCGCATTTATCGCACCAGTTGTGGCAAGAGCTTGGTAAAGAAGGTGATATTCTAGATGCATCGTGGCCTGTGGTTGATGAGTCAGCTCTTGTTGAAGATGAAAAACTAATCATCGTACAAGTTAACGGCAAACTACGCGCTAAATTAACAGTGTCAGCCGATGCTACTAAAGAACAAGTTGAAGCGCTTGCCTTTGCTGAAGCAAATGTTACTAAGTTCACTGATGGCGTTACTATCCGCAAGGTTATTTACGTACCAGGTAAACTACTTAACGTGGTTGCTAACTAATTATGGCTGCTATTCATGCCATTAAAAACGGACTAGCCTTAGCGCTAGTCTGTTTTTTGTTATCAAGCTGTGGCTTTCATCTAAAAAAAGCATCAAGCCTACCAGATGATTTAACCACCCTCACGTTAAGCGGCGATGATGAGAAATCAGCATTATTTGCGATGCTTGAAAAAGAACTCACATTGAGCAAAGTTGAGTTACTCGACGCGCCTAAGAAAAACGTCGCACAACTGTATTTATTTAAAGATCGTTTAGAGCGTCAAACATTGTCATTATTTAAAAATGGTCAAGTTGCTGAATACGAGCTGGCCTACAGTGTCAGTTATTTACTTAAACGCCCGGGTAAAGATGCGGTTGAGCAAAGCTTTGAGCTGTATCGTAATTACCAAGACGACCCAGATAACGCACTTGCCAAAGCGAAAGAGTTAGAGCTATTACTTAATGAAATTCGTATGCAAGCCAGCCGTCGTATCACCCGAGAGCTGTCGCAACTGTAATGCGCTGTTATGCGAATCAATTACCTAATGAATTAAAAAAAGGCTTACAGCCTTTTTATTTAGTGTTTGGTGAAGAACCCTTTCAAGTGGCGCAATGCGCCCAGCAAATTCGCCAAACAGCTAAACAGCAAGGCTTTGATGAAGTCGTTAAATTGACTTTAATGCCGGGCTTTGATTGGCAAGAACTGATAGCTCAATATCAGAGCATGTCATTATTCAGTGCGCGTACGTTAATCGAGCTGGATCTTAACTTCCAAAAACCAGGAATTGCGGGTAGTCAAACATTCAAGCAATTATTGGATTTGAATAACCCTGATACCGTTTTGATCGTCAAAGGCGCCAAAGCAAGCCAAGATATCCAACGCAGTGCTTGGTTTAAGTCTTTAGATAAACTGGGTATTTTTGTGCCTTGCTACCCACTCACTGGCAATCATTTAAGTCGCTGGTTAGACGAGCAATGCCAGCGCTTGCAAATCAATATGCAAAACGATGCAAAGCGTACTTTAATTGATGCCACTGAAGGTAACTTATTAGCGTGCTTTCAAGAATTAGAGAAACTGTCATTATTGCATGGCACTGCGCTGATAGACCAACAGCAGGTATTACAAGGGCTATTAAACCAAGCCAAGTTTGATATTTTTGATTTAAGTGACGCCTTGCTACAAGGCAATAGTCGCCAAGCTATTAAAGTACTGAACAAACTCGCAGGCGATAACACCGAAGCGGTCAGTATTTTGTGGACCATCACGAAAGAAGCCAACACCTTACTGAGCCTGCAATTTGGCTTACAGCAAGGTGAACAGCTAGCGACTTTATTTAAACAAAAAGCGATTTGGAAAAACCAGCAAGGGCCAATCCAACAAGCGCTTAATCGTTTATCAATTGCAACGCTTGAACAAATAACCCAACTTTTGGCACAATTTGATGCCAGTTATAAGCAAGGTAATTTAGTCAAACCGTATCAAGCATTAGCACATATTTGTTTAGTATTTTGCCAACCATTGGCGTTTCCTTTGCCTGCGCATCCGCTCAACTAATTATTAGGCGTTTATGATGATTGCACTGTTTGGTGGGACTTTTGACCCCGTTCATTTAGGCCATATCAATATGGCTAAGCATTGTGTCGAGCATTTCAATTTAACAACTTTATACTTTATGCCATGTGCCATCCCAGCTCATAAAGCAGCTCCGGGAATAAGCACACAACACCGCGTTGCCATGCTTAATGCCGCTATTGCACCTTATCCTTACTTTCAGCTCGATTTACGCGAGCTAAACCGCAGCGGCCCTTCTTATTCACTATTAAGTTTGCAAGAGCTGCGTATGCAATATCCTCAGCAGTCTATCTTGTTCTTAATTGGTATGGATTCATTTAATAATCTAGATAAGTGGTATCAGTGGCAAACAATTACTCAGTTGTGCCATATTGTGGTATTTCAACGCCCAGGGCTTAAGTGCAATGCCCATGGTGAATTAAAAGCCTATCAACAAGCGGCCGAATGTAGTGATAGCGCAGAGCTTGCAGCACACTCTGGCGGCAAATTATACTTTTTAACTGGCGAAGAACTGGCCATTGCCTCAAGCGATATACGGGATGCGATAAAAAAAGGTATAAATTACAATGAACTTCTACCCATTGCCGTGGGTCAGTATATTCAATCACAGCAACTTTATCTAAGTGATGAATAAATACTGGTTGCGTGATAAAATAACAGCTATTCACTTTTAAATGAGATAACACCTTGGATACGAAACAACTACTTGCCTTTGCAATAGACAAAATCGACGATATGAAAGCACGTGATGTGGTTAATATTGATGTAACTGCAAGCTCAGACATTACCGACTTTATGGTTGTATGTTCTGGCACGTCAAAGCGTCATGTATTGTCAATTGCAGACCATTTAGCAAAAGAAGCTCGTCACGCAGGTCAAGAACCACTAGGTTATGAAGGCCAATCAGATGGTGAATGGGCGCTGGTTGATTTAGGCGATGTAATCGTACACGTAATGCAAGATCAAGCACGTAGCTATTACGACCTCGAAAAACTATGGAGCTAATACCAAGCTAAACGCTCACTAATTTTTAACCGAGTTTGGATGTAACACGTGAAAATACAGATGATTGCCGTTGGCACCAAAATGCCAGCGTGGGTAGAAACGGGTTTTGCAGAATATCAGCGCCGCTTTCCAAAAGATATGGCGCTGGAGTTAATTGAAATTCCCGCAGGCAAACGTGGTAAAAATGCAGATATCAAACGAATCTTGCATATTGAAGGTGAAAAAACCTTAGCCGCAATCCCTAAAGGCAATCGTATTGTGACGCTTGAGGTAACAGGCAAAGCGCTTGATACTCACCAATTAGCAAAAGACATGGAAAAGTGGCAACTGGATGGCCGCGATGTCAGTTTGCTAATTGGCGGCCCTGAAGGCTTAGCGCCGGAGTGCATTGCAGCTTCAGAGCAAAAATGGTCACTATCAAATTTGACCCTGCCCCATCCATTGGTGCGTATTATTGTTGCTGAAAGCCTTTATAGAGGCTGGAGCTTAAACAATAACCACCCATATCATCGCGAGTAAGCATTACTCATGCGAAAACACAGACCCACAATTAGAGATCACTCAGCAGAAGCGAATCTGTTTGCTCGTCGTGCTTTTGTGGGCTTTGTGTTTGTTACACTTTTAGTCGCGGTGTTACTTTCTAATTTATACACTATTCAAGTCGATGATCATCAAGATTATCAAACCCGCTCTAACGACAACCGTATTAAAGTGATCCCGATTGCGCCTAACCGCGGCCTTATTTACGATCGCAATGGCGTATTGCTCGCTGAAAATAAACCCGTTTATAACCTAGAGGTTATTCCTGAAGAGGTTGACGACCTTGATGCATCACTGTCTGCCTTAACGCAATACATTGATATTTCAGAGCAGCAAAAAAGCGATTTCACTGACGATATCAAACACAATCGTCGCTTTAAAAGCCAAGTATTAAAAGCACGCTTAACTGAACTTGAAGTGGCCCGCTTTTCGGTCAACCAGCATAAGTTTCCAGGTTTTAGCATTGAAGCGCGTTTAGCTCGCTATTACCCGTTTGCAGACACCCTAACTCACGCATTAGGCTACGTTGCTAAACTCAATAAAAAAGAACTCGCTAAACTCGAAATGGATAATCAAGGCACTAACTATCGGGCCACCCATGATATTGGCAAACTGGGTATTGAAAAATACTATGAACAGTTACTGCATGGCCAAGTTGGCTCACAACGCGTTGAAGTAAATAACCGTGGCCGCGTTATTCGCACCTTAAGCATGACACCTCCGCAACCCGGTCACGATTTAGTGCTGACTCTTGATATTGGGCTGCAACAAATTGCCCAGCATGCTTTTAAAGATATGCGCGGTGCAGTGGTGGTAATGGATGCTAAAGACGGCGGAGTACTGGCTTTGTATTCTAATCCCAGCTACGACCCAAATTTATTTGTTCATGGTATTAGTAGCAAAAATTACAAAGCATTATTAAATCCAGATCGACCATTGATCAATCGTACTACCCAAGGTCGCTATGCTCCTGCGTCAACTGTTAAGCCGCACATGGCTATTTTAGCGCTTGAGGAAGGCTTAGTCACCGAGCACACTAGCCTATGGGATCCAGGTTTTTTCCAAATACCTAATGTTGACCATAAATGGCGTGATTGGAAACGCTGGGGTCATGGTCATGTTGATGTTTACAAAGCGATTGAGGAATCATGTGATACCTACTTTTATGATGCAGCCTATCGCTTAGGGATCACTAAAATTAGCGATTTTATGGCGCAATTTGGTTTTGGTGATTTAACCGGTATCGATATTCATGAAGAAACCACTGCTATTCTACCGTCAAAAGAGTGGAAAGAAGCACGCTTTAAAGAATCATGGTGGCGCGGTGATACAATTTCAGTCGGCATTGGTCAAGGTTACTGGACTGCGACACCGATGCAAATTGCTAATGCACTAAATATATTAGTAAATAAAGGGGTAAACCGCCCTCCTCACTTAGTCCAAGTTGCTAAGCAAGAAAATCAGGTTGTACAAATTAATAATGAAGAAAAACCTCCAGTGATACTCAAAGATCCAAAGCATTGGCAAATAGCATTAGACGCTATGCATAACACGGTAAGTAAAGTGACGGGCACGGCTCACAAAGCATTTAGAGGGGTGAGTTATGATCCCGCCGGTAAAACAGGCACCGCACAATTGGTTAGCATTGCCCAAGGTGAGCGTTATGATGCGAAGTCGCTAAAAGAGCGTCACCGTGATAATGCAATTTATGTCGGTTTTGCACCTTATGATGATCCACAAATTGTTGTGTCAATCGTGGTAGAAAACACCGGCGGTGGTAGTACCGTAGGTGCACCAATCGCGCGCCAGCTAATGGATTATTATTTCTCTGCTAATCCCGTTAATATCGCACGTAATGAGGCGCCCTAATGCAGTTAGATGATAAACGCTCTATTTGGGATAAATTGCATTTAGACCTGCCATTATTACTGGCATTGTTAACCTTAATGGCTGCCAGTTTAGCCATTGTGTACAGTGCCAGCGGCCAAGATAGCGCGATGATGATCCGCCACGCTACGCGTATGGCCGGAGCAGTGATTGGTATGTTTGTGTTAGCACAGTTTTCACCAGCCACGCTAAAGCGCTTAGTTTTTCCACTGTATTGTGTTGGTTTATTGATGCTTGTTGGCGTGTTAATTTTTGGTGTCAGTTCAAAAGGTGCACAGCGCTGGCTCGACTTAGGAGTTACTCGGTTTCAACCCTCTGAATTAATGAAAATTGCCGTTCCTATGATGGTCGCTTGGTATATTGGCCGTAATCATTTACCACCAAGAGCAATGCATCTAGTGGTTGGCTTTGCCATTGTAATGATCCCAACACTACTAATTAAAGAGCAGCCCGACCTAGGTACCTCAATACTAATCGCCAGCTCAGGTGTATTTGTGTTGTTTTTATCTGGTTTAAGTTGGCGCTTAATCGGCTTTTTAAGCGCTTTGGTCGCTCTCGCTGCGTGGCCTTTTTGGCACTACGGCATGCACGATTATCAAAAACAGCGGGTGCTAACCTTATTTAATCCTGAAAGTGATCCGCTCGGCTCTGGTTATCACATTATTCAATCAAAAATTGCCATTGGCTCCGGTGGTATTGAAGGAAAAGGCTGGTTGCACGGCACACAATCACAATTAGAGTTTTTACCTGAACGCCATACCGACTTTATATTTTCAGTATTAAGCGAAGAGTTTGGCCTATTTGGTGTGTGCTTATTATTGTGTATGTATTTATTTATAATTGGCCGTGGCTTGTATATTGCGGTAAATGCACAAGATGCCTTTGGTAAGTTATTAGCCGGCGCACTGACTCTCACTTTTTTTGTTTATGTGTTCGTAAATATTGGCATGGTATCAGGCCTACTGCCTGTTGTTGGTGTTCCACTTCCGCTGATAAGTTATGGCGGTACTTCAATGGTTACGCTAATGGCTGGATTTGGCATTATTATGTCTATCGCTACGGATAAAAGGATGTTACTGAAATAATGCACTCTTTAGTAAAATTAATCTCACTTAGCTCTTTAATGCTTTTGTTAGCTGCGTGTAGCAGCTCTGGTAGTAAAACCGATCACAGTAGCCGTTATAGTATGCGCCATGACGCAGCACCGCTGCGTGTACCGACCGAGTTAGAAATGCAAGACGCGGTGGTTGTGCCTGTTACCAAAAGTGCCAGTGCAGGACGCCCATACACAGTACTTGGCAAAAGCTACACGCCAATGCTTGATGAAACAGGTTATACCGAAGCAGGAATCGCCTCATGGTATGGCCGTAAGTTTCATGGTTACCACACCTCCAATGGTGAGGTGTACGATATGTTTGCGATGACCGCAGCACATAAAACACTGCCGCTACCTAGCTTTGTAAAAGTAACCAATACCAGTAACGGTAAATCAGTCATTGTACGTGTAAATGACCGAGGTCCTTTTCATGATGATCGCTTAATCGATTTATCTTACGCCGCTGCGTATAAACTGGGCTACTACCATCATGGTACAGCCAAGGTTAAGCTTGAAGCCGTTACTATGGCCGATTCGACTGTGCGTTTGAGTTATATTCAAGTCGCGGCTGGCAGTACCCTAAAAAATATTGAAGCATTAGCGTACACCCTACGTCAGCAATACCAATTACCCACAAATATTGTGGAAAAAGATGCAATTTATAGGCTGCGTTTAGGGCCAATTAGAGACGCTGAACAAGCTCAGCAAGTACTTGAAAAATTAAAACTGGATCAATTTCAAAACGCGTTCTTGCTTTACAGTGAATAACACCTTTAGAATAGGGTAACGCGAATCTTTAACTTTAACCATTAATGAGTATGATGAAATCTATTAAATACAAAATTCTCAACGGTGTGTGCGGCTTAGTATGTTCTGCTGCCGTTTTCTCAGCTACCGCCCAAATCATCCCTGCCCCGCCTCAAGTTAATGCAAAAGGTTATTTTCTTGTTGATTTTACCACTGGCAAAGTAATCGCCGAAGGTGAACCGGATACCAAAATAGCACCCGCTAGTTTAACAAAAATGATGACCAGCTATGTGATTGGTACAGAAATCAAAGCCGGTAACATTGCACCGACTGACATGGTTACGGTGAGTGAAAAAGCGTGGGCTAAAAACTTTCCTGAATCATCAAAAATGTTTATCGAAGTGGGTAAGCAAATTAGTGTTGATGATTTAAATCACGGTATTATTGTGCAATCAGGTAACGATGCCTGTGTTGCAATGGCTGAGCATATAGCTGGCAGCGAAAGCGCCTTTGCAGACTTAATGAATGCCCATGCTGAAAAGCTTGGAATGAGCAATACTCACTTTATTAATAGCCACGGCTTAGATACCGACGAGCACTTCACAACACCACGTGATATGGCTACTTTAGGCGCAGCGCTTATTCGCGATGTACCAAATGAATACGAAGTTTATGCCAAAAAGTCATTTACTTTTAATGGCATTAAACAATATAACCGTAACTCACTGTTATGGGATGAAAGCCTAAACGTTGACGGGATTAAAACTGGCCATACATCAGAGGCAGGTTACAGCCTGGTCAGCTCAGCAACAAAAGACGATATGCGTTTAATTGCTGTTGTTATGGGAACCACAAGCGAACGCGCCCGTAAAGTAGAAAGCAAAAAACTACTTAACTATGGCTTCCGCTTCTTTGAAACAATTACGCCATATCAAGCAGGCGATAGCTTTGCTGAACAACGTATTTGGATGGGTAATAAAGAAAACGTATCGCTCGGTATTTTAGAAGATACGCCAATTACTATCCCACGCGGTCAACGTAAAAATTTAAAAGCGGACTTCACACTTGATAAAGTATTAGAAGCACCACTAGCTAAAGGCTCTAAGGTAGGCACTTTATCTTTACAACTAGAAGGTGAAGTAATTGCCCAGTATCCACTGGTAACGCTTGAAGAAGTTGAAGAAGGTAGCTTCTTTAGTAAAATTTATGATTACCTACGTTTACAAATAATGTAAAACGCTATCAAATAATATAAGCGCCTTGCAAAGCAAGGCGTTTTTTTTTGCTTTAAAAATGGTAGAATGCGCCCCATATCTAACCGACACATAATCTGGCTAGCAATAATAACGGCAAAAAGTGCAGTTATCCCATTGTTATCACAGTCGAGAACAGATTATCGAAACGGTTTATTGTTTAGTAAAATAATACTAAGCACACATTAAGTATGAGGAGTCAACGTCGTGGCTACACCGGTAGAAAATACTAAATTTGATGAATATTTAGAGTACCCTTGCCCATTTACATTTCGCGTAATGGGGTTGGCAAACGTCAACTTAACAGATCAAATTCTAACTAAGTTACAACCTATTGCCCCTGGCGACTATGCTCCTAAAGTAAAACCGAGTAGCAAAGGCAATTACGAGTCAGTTAGCCTAGTAGTTACAGTTACCAGCGGCGCTCATATTGAAGAAATTTACAATGTGATCAGCGCCATTGATGACGTACGACACATGCTTTAAGCGCTAAGCGGAGTAAGCTGTGAGCGAAAATACCTTAATCGTCCGTCAACTCGGTAGGCAGCGTTACATGCCTATTTGGCAAAAAATGCAAGACTTCACCGACGTGCGTACTGAGCATGATGCCGATGAAATTTGGCTTGTTGAACATGAGCCTGTATTCACGCAAGGCCAAGCCGGCAAAGATGAACACCTACTTGCTCCTGGCGACATAGAAGTGATCAAAGTAGATCGTGGCGGTCAAGTAACCTATCACGGGCCTGGTCAGCAAATGATGTACGTTTTATTTAACCTACGTCGCTTAAAAATTGGCGTACGAGAACTGGTCACATGGCTTGAAGAGTGTATTATCGATACTCTGAATGATTACGGCATTGCAGCCTACGCCAAAGCAGATGCACCAGGGGTGTATGTTAACGACAGCAAAATAGCATCATTAGGACTTCGCGTACGTCGCGGCTGTTCTTTTCATGGTCTAGCACTGAATGTAAACATGGATATGAGCCCATTTTTGCGCATTAACCCCTGTGGTTATGCAGGCATGAATATGGTGCAAACAACCGATTTAAACGGCCCAGAAGACCTTGCGCAAGCAGGTGCTGGACTCGTAAAACACATGATCAAAAAACTTAATGCAACAGCCGTTAAGTATACTGAAGGGTTTGAAAACGAATGAATAAACCAGTCAAGATGGAACCAGGGGTAAAACTGCGCGACGCTGAAAAAATGGCGTTGATCCCAGTTAAAGTATTACCAACTGAAAAAAACGAGATGTTGCGTAAGCCTGAATGGCTAAAAATTCGCTTGCCTAAATCAACCGAGCGTATCGATGGTATTAAACAAGCCATGCGTAAACATGGCCTGCACTCAGTGTGTGAAGAGGCTTCATGCCCTAACCTATCAGAGTGTTTCAACCACGGTACAGCAACCTTTATGATTTTAGGGGCAATTTGTACTCGTCGTTGCCCATTTTGTGATGTTGCCCACGGTCGTCCACTTACGCCTGATGCCGCAGAGCCTGAAAAACTCGCATTAACAATTAAAGACATGAAGCTAAGCTATGTAGTGATCACCTCAGTGGATCGTGATGATTTACGTGATGGCGGCGCACAACATTTTGCAGATTGTATTCGCGAAATTCGCAAGCATAACCCTAAAATCACCATCGAGATTTTAGTGCCTGATTTTCGTGGCCGTATGGACCGCGCACTAGAGATTTTAATTGAAACGCCACCAGATGTTTTCAATCACAATCTTGAAACCGCACCACGTTTATACAAACTTGCCCGTCCAGGTGCTGACTACAAATGGTCATTAGAACTACTACGTCGCTTTAAAGAAGCACACCCAGAAGTGAAAACTAAATCAGGGTTAATGGTTGGTCTTGGTGAAGAGATCAGTGAAATCGAAGAAGTGTTACGTGATTTACGTGAACACAACGTCGACATGCTAACTGTAGGTCAATACCTACAACCTTCTAAGCATCACTTACCAGTAAAACGCTACGTGCCACCAGCAGAGTTTGACGCACTTAAAGAGTACGCTGATGAAATTGGTTTTACTCATGCAGCCTCAGGCCCATTTGTTCGCTCAAGCTATCATGCTGATCAACAAGCCGCCGGTAAAGAAGTGAAATAATTGCTTCATACGTAATTACAAAAGCCGTTAGTAATACCTTACTAACGGCTTTTTTGTTTTATACGAATCGGTTTTAACTGCGAATAAGAGTTTTATTAGAAAATAGTCATTTTCCTTCGCTAAGCGCTCTAACTCACTAATTAATCTTCACCTTTAATGTTTTCTTAACTTTCTGCTGTTGAACTGTTCAATATAAGTGGTGTCGGCACTTTGGCTGATGAGTTAATTTAATATCACTTTCCAGTCAACAATCGCTGCCTTTTCGAGCACTACAAGCACCTAGTAACGTTGCAGCAAGCACGATTCAGGCAAGTTTAACGTTGCTCACCTGCACTGTTTTATAGTTTTTTCACATTAACTTTTTCACGCTCCATAGCATGTTCTTCGTGGGCGACCAGTTGTTCAAGTTCTGCCTTTGGTAATGGCGTAATTGCAGCTTCGCAAATAAATTCAATGTGCGGAAAAACATGAGAAAATACATAATGTACACGTGCTATGTGAAATTCAGAGCTAACTAATATGGCCTTTTTGGCCCCAGCGCTTGCTAGAATAGGCTGAGCAAGTGTCGCGTCTTCAAATGTAAAACGGCTTAACGCAACGGGCAAAAAAGCACTTGCAGGCACGCCAAGTTTGATCAAGTAAGCTTTAGTTAAATCGCCATGTGCGATATTAGTGGTATTGAAATGTGCGCCAAAACCACCGGTGCAAAGCAATTTGCAATATGGCTGCTGTAAAAAAATTTGATACGCCTTATCACATCGGCTTTTGGCAATCGCCGTTAAACTACCATCGCTATTATTGGGGGCGCCTAAAAGAATAATTACAGTGTTCATATTCACTCTGCCAACTAAAAATAAAAGCAAATTAAAATAATAAGTTAACGTTACTTACTAGCACTCTTGCAGCACATTTAACAATATCAACTAATTGATCTTCCTACATCAAAAAGTGCAGACTTGCTGCACTTTTAATTAATTTACTTAACGCGGCTTATTGATCCCACTCGGGAGCAAAATCTGGGGTTGCTTGGCGGTCTCCGCAATCAAGTGCATCAATACGGGCAATGTCTTCCTCGTCCAGTTTTACCGCTTTATCATTAAAGTTGTCTTCTAAGTTTTTACGCTTCGTTGATGACGGAATGGTTGTCATGCCGTTAGCATTTTCCCATGCAATCACCACTTGTGCAGGGCTTGCTCCATGCTTATTGGCAATATCAATGATGGTTTCATCCGTTAATACTTTACCGACTACAAATGGCATATAGGCAGTGACATGAATGTCGTGTTGCTGGCAAAAAGCACGCAGCTTAGTATTAGTTAAATAAGGGTGTACTTCTATTTGATTGGTAAATATTTCCCGTGCGTCAAGTGTTTGCATAGCCTCCTTTAAATTCGCTATGGTGAAATTGGAAACCCCAATATGCTTTGTTAACCCTAGCTCTTTTGCCTTTAATAACTCAGTTAAATACTCACTCATTGGCTCATCGTTTGATGGCGCAGGCCAATGGATCAACAATAAATCGACCGAATCAAGCTGAAGCTTTGCAAGTGACTCTTTCACACTGGTAATAAAATCACTTTTATTGAGCTTGTTATTCCACACTTTAGTGGTAATGAATAGCTCGTCTCGTGGAATATTACTGTCTTTTATCGCTTGGCCAACTTGCTTTTCGTTACCATAAATTTGTGCGGTATCGATATGGCGAAAACCCACCTCTAAGGCCATTTTTACAGATTCATACGCTGTTTTACCTTCGAGACGAAACGTACCCATACCTAAATCCGGCATCTCTATTACACGTTGTGTCATGATTTTATCCTTCTAAAATAATCGGTTTAAAATACAAACTTATTAGATTTCTAAGCTAAGTTTCTCAAAATACACCTGCTACTTTTTCATTTAAAACTTTGACCTCGTAAAAGGTATGAGGCCATTAAATTTAGTTTCAAGGGCTAGAGCCTGTATATCTTTTTTGATTATTTTTAAATCCGTTTAATAATGTAGCATTAATGTACAAGACGGAGATTTAAAGCCTAGTGTATAAAGCTACATCGAACGTTGATCATTAAAGAAATGAGATTCGCGCAGCTCACCTAGCAGTTTCACTGGCGCAGATGGTTAGGTTTGATTATGGTTACGGCTAAGTTTTAAATTTAAAGCATCAGTTTTGACTAAAGCCCAGTGCCAATAAGAAAACGTCTAATTTAAATCAAATATAAATGCTCTGCCTTAAATAAAATCTGTTTATGTTCGGTTTTGCAATACCGCTTTTAATCCATTAATTCTTGCAACGCATCTAAAGGCAGAGACTTATAAAAATACCAACCTTGAACCTGATAGCATTTATTATACTTTTCAATGAATTCACACTGCTCTTGCGTTTCAACGCCTTCAAAAATAACAACACGATTAAGATTCGTGAATAGTGTCATTATTGCCAGGAGCATATCTTTTTTCAAAGGATCAGTAATCGATTGAGTAAAAATACGGTCTATTTTTATGATGTCGAAGTTAATTTCGGTTAACCAAACTAAATTAGAAACACCGGTACCAAAATCGTCCAAGGCAACAGTAAATCCATAACGTTTAGCCTGCAAAGCGAAGTTTGATAACTCATTTAATGGCAGACCTATGCGCTCAGTGATTTCAATTTTTATTTGTTCTTGCCTTACTTTATATAATTCGCACTGCTCATTTAAAAACGGTAAATACTCCGAACTTTGAATTTCAAAGGAGTTAACATTAATCGCAATACTAAAATCATCTTTTTCTATAACAAAAGGCGACAACTCTTTAAATGCTCGCTTTACAGATGAAAATGCCAACGACGGATATAAATTTAACTGCTCAGCAATACTTAAAAATAACTCAGGTGAGACTTGTCCATGTACCGCATCTTTCCACCTAATTAAACATTCTACGCCAATAATCCGCTTACTCTGAACCTCTAAAATTGGCTGGTATTCTAAATAAATGCTTTCATCAGCAATTGCTTTTCGTAATCGAAATTCAATCGAATTTGTTCTTTCTATGTATGAGATAAGAGAATAAATAATTAAAAAACTAATAACGCAAAGTAATATAAGTATCGCGGTCAAAGTCAAAGTGGAAAAAAACAACAATCCTGGTCGATTATTAAGCACACTAGCGCAATAGCTAAATTTTGTACTACAGCTTTTAACTTCTTGTGATAATAGGTTAAATTCATTACCAAACTGGAACTCGGAGTCAAATTGATGGAAAACGTATAAGCCATCACTAGAGGTTATGTTAAACGAAAAATCCTTATTTGCTTGATCAAAATATTTAAAAGGCTCTTGAATTGTGAATGCTACGACATCATTGCGTTTTGCAATATCATATTTTGCATTAATAGGAAAAATCCCTCCCACTTTTTGCGCAAAATAAAAGCCTGTATTGCCCTTAAAAAAATCAACATCAAGCTCAACAGGCTCTTCTAAAATACCCCAATTTGCCGAACATATAATTTTATTTTGTTTAACTAAACCAACATCATGTGTGTAGTGGTAGTTCGTTAAAAGTATACGTAACTTATTTACTGTTTCTTCGTCACAGCGTCGAGGGTCAATGGTCCCTGTCTGATAAATTGATTGGCTAATATCACTGGAGATGTCTTCTGCTTTACTAATAAGAGAGTGCGTAAACTTTTTCTGATAAAGCATTTGTACATAGTTTGCGCCAAAGTGGGATATACAAATTAAAAGCAGTAGCAAAAGCGGTAAAAAGAAAATTATTGCACTTGGTTTTTCTTTAAAAGCTCTCAATGACATAGATCTTCCCTTGCAATTAGCAACATTAATTATCGTTTAATACCATTAAATTGTATCGTACGCTAGCAGCAAGCGCCTACTATTAACTGTTATTTACAGCTGGCAGCTTGTTTGCGTATGAAAAGCTTAAATTATTGAGATATCCAAAACATAGGACTTAGTCATATTAAAAAGGCTGCCACCTACTTCGCGAAAATCAAAAAAAGCGGTTCAAATTCGGTGAGCTGATAAGTCAGCGAGTTTCTTCCACTCATTGAAAGTCGAAGCGATCCATGGCGAGCCAATTATGGATAGTAATATACCAAACTCGATTCACTGTAACTGCCCAATCTATGATCTGATGAGCTAATGCTTTAAGCAGTTATATCACGCTTGGTATTACCTTTTCGGTATACTAGGTTTAGCCAGTGTTCTTACATCATAAGTATAATTCACCTTGATAACTTAAAAGTGAGCCCCTGAATAAGTTTATCTAAGATAATAACAACACAACCCAAACCTTAACAAAAACATATAAATAAAGTGTAATCTGCTGTTATACTGTTTTTATTCACAGAGGGTCTTATTCTAGTATGGTTACAATTAAACAAGTCGCTGTCCACGCAGGTGTTTCATTTAAAACTGTATCTCGAGTGGTCAATAATGATCCAACAGTCAAAGATATTAACCGCGAGAAAGTTCTTAAAGCTATAAAAGAATTAGGTTATCGTCCTAATCGTGCGGCAAGTTTAACACGACGCAAAAACTCAAACATTTACGCAATTATTGCTGATGAACTGCTTAGCGTTCCTTATACTTTTGATATTATCCGTGGTGCCCAAGAAATTGCGTGGCAAAAAAATAAAGAACTGTTGATCCTCAATGTTAACGAAACCCAAGCGAGTATAGACCGAGCTATAGAAAGCCTTTTAGAGTATCGCGTAGAGGGCGTTATATATTCAGCAATGTATCATCGCCAAGTTGCAATCGCTGATGAACTAAAAAAAATACCAACAATTTTAGCTAACTGTTTTCCTGCTTTGAATAACTTTCCCTGTGTAGTACCTGATGAACAACAAGCTGGTGAAGATATTACGGATGCGTTAATCCGTAAAGGCTATCGACGAATTGCTTTCTTAAACTTAAATGAGAATATAGTTGCAGCCAAAGGTCGTAAACTCGGGGTTATAAATTCATTTAAAAAGCATGGCTTACCGCTCGATGATTTACACATTGAATCGGTGATTATTGGCCAAGCTGATGGTAGTGAGGTTTCGACATCAAGAGAGTCTGCAGCGCGAGTGATAGACGAGTTTAAACCTGATGCAATTATCTGCGGTCAAGATCCTATGGCGCTAGAAATTTACTTTGTTGTGCATGATAAAGGAATGATCGTTGGTAAGGATATTGGTATAGCTAGTTTTGATGATTGGGGCAGTATTCCTGAATTATTACAACCGAATTTAACGACTATGGCATTACCACATCATGCAATGGGACGTTGGGCAATGGAGTATCTTATAGAGCAGCGCACTGATATTGTTCATCACAGCCTACCATTTAAACTAATTTCTCGTGATTCGTTTTAATAACATCTGCCTTTAATATAAAAAGCGATAATACGATAAACACACACACAATCAGTCCCATATATTGATAAGCTAACGCAAAGCCTAAATTATCGTACACAACGCCTACAACAACAGCTAAAATTGATGCCATCAATTGCGTTGTAAATTGAAAGCCGATTATATAAATCATGGCCGAATAACGAGCTTCAAAGTGCATGTTTATATATTTAAACAATGCAATTAGCATCAGCGGTAATTCAATTGCATGTAACAGCTTCAACAAACTAATCGTTATTGAATCACTCACAATCCCTGAACAATATATCCTCAATGCCATCAATATCCCGCTCAATAGCAAAGACTTTTTCACTCCAAAATAATTAACCCACTTAACAGCTAAGTATAAAAAAATGGCTTCTAACAATACTTGTGCTGATGTTAAATAACCAAAAAACTCCCTACCTTGCTCTGGTGTTTTAAAAAAGGAAGTGTAGTAAATAGCAAATTGCTGATCAAAAACGGCATAAATACAACTTACACCGATAACAAACACACTTAAGCGCCACAATCCCGCGATTTTAAAAAATGCTTTAAGTAGTTGTACGGGAGAAAAAGTTCGAGCAGGTGCTGTTACGGGCTGACCTTTTGCTACTTTAACAAAAACCAATAGCCCCATTAAGCAAACCGCTGCAATACTTGATAACCAATAATTTAAATTGGGGGATAAATTAAAGGAAAGACCAGCAAAGTAACTTGCCATGGCCCAGCCAAGTGAGCCCCACATTCGTGCTTTGCCAAACTCAAAGTTCGTCGAGCGACTTTGTTTATCAATGTAACTTTCTAGTGTTCCCACTCCAGCTAAAAATGCACATGAAAAAACAGCTCCTCCTAAAATAGCAGCCAGGTAAAAATGTGTGTGTAGTAAGGGGGCGTAAACATAACTAACAAACGGGCCAATCAACACTATAAAAAATGCAATGAAGTAAAGTAGTGTTTTTTGTAAACCGAGCTTATCTTGCAAAATGCCATAACAAGGCATCACGAGTAAAGCCATGATGGAATTGATACTAAAGATGACCCCAACTTTAGCACTATTGAGGCCTACCTCCTGACTAAGCCAAATAGGGAAAAATGAAAATGAAAAAGACCATGCCATAAAATAGATAAAGAATATGGCACTTAATAGCCGATAATTACTACTCATATATCGCATAGCCTTATAAAAAGTAAAACGACTCTATATTACTATAGAGTCGCTTCAAAGGTTATTTTTCTATTGCTATATTGTTTAACTTTACGTCACTAAGCGACAAAGACTGATCAGCGCTTACTCGTATTCTATTATAAGGAGATGTTGGGAAGACAATAGACGTCATAGAGCTAACTCCCTTATTAACAAATACTTCTATCGACGCTTTATCTACCCATATATCAACATCGTAATACTCAAGGCCCTTCTGTAATGGTGCAGTTTGTAAAGACGCAAAGCCATCTTCAAAGTCTTTTAAACCCGATTGTCTACGGTCAAGTATTAGTTGTCCTTGAGCTGGGTTTAGCTGAAGCTTAGTGTATTCATCCGTTGCAGAGCTAAGCACGATATCAATAACTTGTTCAGCGTTTGCTACACTAAAACTCACCTTAAATTGCCCAGGTTCAACAGTAAAAAGTTCATCTAACTGATAGCTATTCGCGCCAGTTAATGTTGCCTTTTGTTGTGGTTTACTCAATAAACTATCTAACTCTTTAATAGGTTGAGATGCCAAACGCACGCCTGCTGGCGTTTGCAATAACTTTAATTCTCGGGGAATCGTCATTGCGCTGCGCCATACCTCAGTCGGTACTTGGTTTGCGTATTGCCAGTTACTCATCCACCCCATAAATAAGTGTCTACCGTCTTGAACATCAGAGAAAGTTACACCAGCATAATTATCAGTGCCGTAGTCTAACCATATTGAAGGTTCGTACTTTTCATTTGCTGCTTTATCAGAAAACACGATGTCAGCAATTTTTATATGCCCCCAATCACCACGTTCATTGTCTACCACTTTAATATAAGCTTGCTGGCCTTTTAATTGACTCACATTCCAAGAGCGCGCGGTCATCGTACCTGTATTGTTACCACTTGCAGTTTTAACTATTTCGCCATTTACTAACAACTGTATTGCAGTACTATTGTGATGCTTTCCGCCTGCAATTTTAAAGTTAATAAAATCATGGTCGATGGCAAATGATTTTGAGGTTAAGGTGCCTGTTGCCTTATCCGAATCTTTAAAAGAACTAGCAATGGTATTGGCTGGTTGATCATTAACTATATGAAATGCGTCACCAGATACTTGCCAATTTTTTAAACCATTTTTGAAGTTAGAAAAGTCTAACCCTTCGGGAAACGCAGCTGGTGTACCTGTAAGCATTTTTTGATAATCACTATCTAATACAAATTTTTCACCATCGAAATCACCAATAAAGTATTGTGTACCAGAGCCACCATTTGGCGCACCAGGATTTATACTCACTAATAACACATATTTATATTCGTCTGTGCCTTCAATACGCACGCGAATAAGATCTGGACACTCCCATACTCCTGCGTGACTGCCCCAATCAGCGCCAAAGTTACTTTCAAATTGCCATGTTTTTAAATCTTTTGAGCTGTAAAAACCAATATGATCATCTTGAGCCAATACCATAACCCATTGCTGAGTATCTTCATGCCAGCTTACTTTAGGGTCACGGAAGTCGCGGATCCCAGGATTTTTTAATACAGGGTTGTTAGCATATTTTTTCCATGTACGGCCTTTATCAGTGCTATATGCTATACCTTGCGTTTGAAAATCAATCGCTCCCTGTGCAGCCTTTTTATCATCATGATAGGTAAATATAGCCACTAATGGTGGGTTTTCTTTACTGCCAAAGCCGCTGCTATTTTGCCAATCAACTACCGCACTGCCAGAGAAAATAGTGCCGTGCTCATCAGGAAACAACTTAATTTCTTGATGCTGCCAATTAACCATATCTTTACTAATTGCGTGTCCCCAATGCATTGGCCCCCATACAGATGAATCAGGGTTATGCTGGTAAAATAAATGATACTCACCTTGGTAATAAACCATACCATTGGGATCATTCATCCAATGCTTTTCTGGGGTAAAATGAAAAGCAGGTCGAAACGCCTCTTTACTCGGTTTATCTACACCCATAGGGGCTGTTTTTTCAGTTTGGTTTGTCATACTACATGCTGCCAAAAATGATGAAATTAAAACTAAATTAACGGTTCGCATCGAATGCTCCATGTTTATTATTGGTATCTAATGAAATTGCTTCTAAAGAACGTCCTTTTGTTTCTGGCATAAACCACGCAACAAAAATCAATTGCCCTAACATCATTAAAGTAAAGAAGGTGAATACTTCAGTGGCACTAAAACGTTCTAAGAAAAATGGCATAAGTAAAGTGATTGCTGCGGCAAAAAACCAATGCGTACCGGAGCCTAAAGACTGACCTTTCGAACGCACTTTATTAGGAAATATTTCCGCAATGAAGACCCAAATAACGGTACCTTGCCCTATTGCATGAGCGGCAATAAACACAAATACAAAGGCTACAACCGTTAAGCCGCCAGATTCAGTACTAAACGCCCACGCAACTACCGAAAGAGAAATAACGTAGCCAATTGAGCCGATATACATCAGCGAACGGCGACCAAATTTATCAATCAACGATAAACCAAGCATGGTAAAACATAAGTTCACCACGCCAATACCAGCGCCTGAAAGTAAGGATTGATTTACATCCAATCCCGCAAGTTCAAATACTCGCGGAGCATAATAAATAATAAAGTTAATTCCAGATAATTGATTAAATGCAGCAAATAAAAATGCAAATAACGCAGGCTTACTGTAACTACCCCCAAATAACTTAGATTGACTGTTTTGTAACTTGTCCCGTTCAATGTCATTTAATACTTGGTCTGGGTTTTGTTCACCTAAAGTCACTAAGATTGAACGCGCTTTAGCTTTTTCGTTTTTCTTTTGCACTAACCAACGTGGGCTTTCAGGTGCCTTAATGATCATTAATAAATAAGCTAAGGCCGGTATTGCCTCCACACCTAACATTAAACGCCAATCAATTGCGGATGTTCCTGCGATTAAAAAATTAGAAACAAACGCAACTAAAATACCAAATACAATTTGAAACTGATAAAGCGCGACCAAACGCCCTCGGTACTTAGCAGGCGCAATCTCAGAAATATAAGCAGGTACAACAATTGAAGAAATCCCTACTCCCACGCCACCAATAAAACGTAATAAGGCAAAACTATAAGCCTCAGGAGCCATGGCGGAGCCAAGTGCCGAAATTAAAAACAACACCCCAACTAAAACTAATGTGGGTTTTCTACCCCACTTATCGCATGGGTAATTACCGGTTAAGGCACCCAGTAGTGTTCCCCACAAAGCTGAAGACATAATAAATAAGCCATGAAATAACGAACTCGTATTCCATAACGCTTGAATAGGTTTATCCGCACCGGATATAACTGCTGTATCAAAGCCGAATAAAAAACCAGCAACGGCAACGGTGACTGACCAATAAATAATTTTTTTCATAATCACTCTTAAAACTTAACGATTAAAAGGTGGGCCGAAACCCACCACTATTAATAACCTGGGTTTTGTGTGTACGACCCACCACTTAAAATCATTTGCTGGTTTGGAATAGGCAAATATTCATGCTTTCCTTTAGTGAAAATAGCATCGACTAAATAAGGTTTACGTACGGCTTCAATAGCTAAGTAACTATCAATTGTTTCTTTAGCTATTCCCCAGCGAACTAAGTCAAAAAAGCGATGTCCTTCAAGGCCTAATTCTAAACGTCGCTCAAAGCGCAGTGCCGCTCTTGCTTGCTCTTTAGAATCAAAACTCGTATATAAGCCAATGTTATAAATACTCGCGTTATTTAATTTATCGGTGCTTTGTTTAGCACGCTCACGAATACGGTTAATAATTGGCAATGCTTCGTCATATCTGTCTAACTCAATTAATGCTTCTGCTTTCCAAAGAAGCACATCTGAGTATCGAATTAATGGCGTATTAAGTGAGAAGATAGGGAAAGGGCCATTTTCTCCACGGCAACTACAATCAGGATGCTCCAAGTCTTTCATCGCTGTAAAATTGCCATAAATACCAGGGGCACGTGCCCAGCTATCACCACCATGAATTAGCGTTTCATCATATTTAAACGGTTTGCCTTCCATAGCCACGGTATGATCTAAGCGAGGGTCAACTGAATCACTAGTCATGTCATAATTAAAGTCGTTAAAAGAGCCAAATAACGGCAAGCCTTGTTGGTCTGTTTTAAACGCATTAACAAAATTGTCAGTTGGTACATGGAAACCACAACAACCAAAACCACCAGCCATCGGCGCATTTAATGCACTAGGCCAGCTACCACGTCCATCTGGAGAGCCGTCATTTAAAGAGCGCTGAATAGCAAAAACTGACTCTTTACCATTCTCACTTTCAAACAAAAAGTTATTCGCGTAATCATCAAATAAGCCATACACGCCGGCTTGTTCAATTTCATCAACGAGGGCCACTACTTTTACAAGTTTATCTTTATTAATATTAATAACTTCATGTAACTCATTTTGCTCATACGCTTGGTAGAGCAATGTTTTAGCTAGATATGCCTTAGCTGATAACGCTGAAGCGCGCCCTACATCTTCTTGGGTTTGTGGTAAATTGTTGGCAGCAAACTCAAAATCTGCAGCAATTTTATCCCATAACTCTTGATCGCTTAGCTCACGATTAGTAGCGCTAAGAATTTGATCTTGTGTCATTGTTTCATCAATCCATGGGATGTGCTTATGGTGTATTTTTAAATCAAAGTAGAAAATACTACGAATAAACCGTAGTTCGGATTGTTTTGCAGCACTGTTTTCGATTGCATCTGGCGCATTTGCGATTACCGCTAATGCTGAGTTTGCTCTTGAAATACCGGTGTAATTACGTACCCATTTTTTGTTATTCAAATCAATTAAATCTGGCGGGAAAGACTCCATATCAGGCACTATTGGCTGATATAAAGACAAAGCATGATAAGCGAAGATATCACCGGGTCCATTACCGCCTTTATGGGCATCTCCGGCGCGTAAGTTTCCTGTCGGCCATAAAAAGTTAGGCGCAGTATAATGATCGTTTCCAAGATATGAATAGGCAGCAATAATCAACGCATCCACATTTTCACTGTTAGAAACTTGCTCTTCGGTTAATACCCCAGAAGGTGCAACATCAAGATCAGAGCCACCACACGATGCTAAAGAAAGCGCGAGTGTAGCAGCTGTAAATAGTGTTTTAATTTTTTTCATAATATGTGCTCGTATCGTTGTCGTTTAAAAATCAAAAAGAAAGGTTCACGCCTAACGTGATACGTTTTGGTATTGGAAAATTACCGTTTGGAGTTTCTGGATCCTGGCTTAGGGTTCCTGACGGAGTAATGGTCAATAAGTTACTTCCTTGCAAATAGATGCGCGCAGAACTAATACCGTATTGGCTTAACCACTGCTCATCCGGTGTATAACCAATAGATAAGTTACGCAGCTTTATGTAGCTGCCATCTTCCCAAAACAGGCTTGATTGACGGCCTTCACCATTGTTATCAATTAAAGTTAATGCCGGTACATTAGTGTCAGTATTGTTAACTGACCATGCATCAAGAACGCGATCACCGTAGTTAGAGCCTATATTTAATGATGTGAAGTCAGTAAATCCACGCCAGCCATTACGTATTTGCCCTCCTTCAACACCTTGCCAAAACATATTGAAGTCCCAATTTTTGTATTTGAAATTCATATTCAATCCATACATAAAATCAGGATCAGTATCAGCAAAAAAACTTTGATCATTCTCATCAATCACGCCATTACCATCTAAGTCTTTCCAACGAACTCGACCTAAACCTGCCCCAGATTGCGCTGCATGAGCATCTATTTCACCTTGGTTTTGAAATAAACCATCAGCGACATAACCATAAACAGAGTTAACTGAATGACCAACAATCGTTTTATCATCACCATTACCACCAAATGAATTCACAACGTCTTCAGGTAATGAAACAACCTTATTTTTAGCTGAAGAAATGTTAAAGCTAATATCGACATCGATATCACCATCTAAGCTATCAAAAGTAAGATAATCGGCGTAACCAATGAGTAACTCAAAACCAGAGTTTTCAATCGTGCCACCATTGACCCATTGCTGAGCGCCTTCGCCTAATGTTGCAAGGGGATTGGTTAACGTTAAAATATCCTCTGTGGTTTTTTCAAACCAATCGATACTGCCGTATATGGTTTCGTAACGCATACCAAAATCGAGGCCTATATTGGTTTGCGTTGATGTTTCCCACTTTAGGTCCTCATTCCCCGTTTGTGCTTTTACAAATCCAGAAGGTAGCGTTCCGCCATTAGCACCGCCTATATCATAAGCGGTCCCTTCATCTTGCTGATCAGTGAATAGGGACTGTGTTGCATAACGGCTTAAGTAAGTTGTGTACGTTGCATCGGTAGGAATTTCTTGATTACCTGTTTTGCCCCAACTAGCACGCAGCTTTAAGGTAGATAAAAATTCAATATCATAGAAGGACTCGTTACTGATCACCCAACCTGCAGAAATAGCTGGGAAATTACCGTAGCTATTATTACTACCAAAACGAGATGAGCCATCACGACGAATTGTTAAACCGGCTAAGTAACGATCATCAAAGTTATAGTCCATACGCGCAAAATAAGAGTTAAGAGACCATTTATCACCATCTCCCTCCACACGAACATCACCCGTTGCTTGTGATAAATGTGCGTAATCACGGTCATCAGACGCAAAGCCTGAACCAAAACCAACAGAGCCTTCATACTCATAATCTATTTGTTCTGTGCCGACCAAAAACGTAAAATGATTTTCGTCTAAATCAAGTTTATATTCCGCGGTATTAGTCCAGCTAAAACTGCTATTCCAATTTTCTGTGACTGAAAGCTGATCACCATAGTTTAACGAGCCGGCTTGAAAAGCACGGGTATAGTTTCTGAAGTAGTATTGCCCGTAATCTAAACCGATAGAGCTTTTTAACGTTAAACCTTCTATTGCCTCATATTCAACAAAAATATTTCCCATTACTTTATTGAATCTACTAACGTTATCACGGTTCATTTCGATAATTCTAACTGGATTATCACGGTCAGTTACACCAGGAACAGGCCCTCCCCAGCCACCTTCCTCGTTGTACACAGGAACGATAGATTGTTGCTCTATAGCTAAATTTAAAATATTACCAGCCAGATCATTAACCAAGTTTGATTCTTGGTTTGTCACTATAAAGTTTTCACCAATCTTAAGTTTATTTGTTAGCTGATAATCAGAGTTAACACGAAAGCTTATTCGTTCAAACTCTGAGCCATCAACAACGCCTTCTGAGCCGTAATACCCGAGTGAACTATATATTGAAGCTTTGTCTGAACCACCTGAAACTGAAAAGTTAAGATCGGTTACTTTTGCAGAGCGCGTAACTTCATCAAACCAGTTTGTATCAGCAGGGCGTTGTAATTGTGCTGCATCAGTAAATTCAGGAAAAACAACGTTGTTTAATTGAGGGTTATTAAAATCATTATTCCAATCATAAGTATAAAGAGAACTTGCGGCATTTGGATCTGATCCGTCATTTATTGCTGCTTGCCAAACTGCTTGTGCCCTTTGCTGTGTATTTAATGGGTTTAGCTCATAATTAAAATCATCATATGATTGATTGAAAGAAAAATTAAAATCGAGCCCCTCAGAGCCTTTTTTTGTCGTGATAACAATAACCCCATTGCCAGAACGTGCACCAAAAATACTTGCTGCTGCCGCATCTCTTAGAACCTGTATATCTGCAATATCATGGCTATTAAGTTCATGCATCCCCGATTTAGTTGGAATTCCATCAATCACATAAAGGGGATCATTATTACCCAATGGTCCTAAACCTTGTCCGCGGATACGCACAGTTGCTGTAGCCGCAGGAGATCCATTAGTGGTAATTTGAAGGCCTGGTACTCTTCCTTGCAAGTTCTGCATTATATTACCTGAAGGCTGGTCAACGACATCTTCAAGGTCTACGGTACTCACAGCACCTGTTAAATCTTGTTTTTTAACACTTCCATAACCATATGAAACTTCAATTATTTCAATGCCATCAGTAGTATTAGCTTCATCTTTTTGCTGTTCGGTAGCAAAAACACTTAATGGTAACGAACAACCCAGCAGTATAGTGCTAACACTTACTGCAAGTTTGTTTTTTTGAAATACGAGCATTGTGTGTGTCCTTATTGTAATTTTACTTTTTAGTGTTGATTTCAATATACAAATAAACAACGTTGTCTTTAAAGTATAAAAAAATACCTTTTTTATACTTTAAACTTAGTTTGCTAAACCAATAAAAATAAACAACGTTGTCTTTTTAACATTAAAAAAACATCTATTCAATATAAATAACAAAAATCTGTTAAAAATGTGTATCACTTGAATCACAACGCTATACGCTAACATGGGTCAATAAACTCTAAGATCTGTTGATACGTTAAATCAGGTGTTGCCCCTAGCTGTTGAGCAACCATAGCACCAGCTGCACACGCAAAATCAACTGCTTGTTGCGCATCATCATGAATAGACAGTTGATAAATTAAAGCTCCCAAAAACGAGTCTCCAGCGCCCACAGTATCAACAACATCGATCAGATAGCCTGAATTATAGTACTTCTTACCTTTAATCGATAATAAAGCACCATGGCTGCCTTTCGTCACGCACAAGAACTCAGTATCTGTTTGTTTTGCTATGAAATCTAAGTTTTGCTCTAAAGAATGATATTTACACCCCATTCCTTTAGCGATTTCATAAAGTTCTTCATCATTTAGCTTGATAAAGTCTGCTCTATTCATCAGCTCTATTAAATTATCAAGCTGGTAATGAGAAGTGCGCAAATTTACATCAAACACTTTAAAATTTGCATGTCCAAGCAGTTGCTTTAAGGTCATTAATGAAGTTTCAGTACGGCCAATTAAGCTACCAAACACAAAAATATCCGTCGATTCAACTTTATCGATAATTTCTTTAGTTAAAGCAATATTATCCCAGGCGGTGTCAGGCATAATTTCGTACTTAGCAGAGCCATGGCTATCAAGTGTTACCTGGACTGTACTGGTCTTTTTGTTTGGGTTTACAGCAATGTACTCTGTAGTCAATTTTTTCTCTGTTAATTCGTCAAGCAGAGCATTACCTAACTCATCCTCCCCTACCGCACTTATCATTTGTGCGTCAATTCCAAGAGATTTAACCCTAAAGCACATATTTAAAGGTGCGCCACCCAATCGCTTGGTTGTACCAAAACAGTCCCAAAGGACCTCCCCAAAGCAAACAAGACTAATTTTATTAGGTATGTTTTCATTTATAATTATACTCATTCAATAGTTTCCTTATACGCTCCGATTATAGAATAGCCGGATTAGACTACGTTCAACTTACCTTTCACCAAATTCAAGTTAAATACAACTTTCAATAACTACACATTTAAATTGAAAGTGCTAAATGTTGATATCTTTGTTAAATAAATGTGGCCTAGATATTATTCCATTTCAAGACCTAAAAGACAACGTTGTTTATTTGGAGTGATAAAATTAACTTATTGTCTATCTGCAACTTGTAAATAAAACAAATAATATGCGTGTGAGTTTAATTTATGAATTTTATATCGCGAACTTTTACCCCTAAATGGTATTTGGAGTAGAAGTTTACCTCGAGTACTAACGGATCGCTGATAACTCGTTAACTTGTGTTGACAGAGTTAAGGCTCATATGTGTTAGGCAAACACTTACGCATGATGTCTACGAATATGTTTGATAAGACCATTATCACCAAACTCTAGAGACATTATATTAGTACTTGTATACTCAATGACCTTATCCATGTGGCTTGGTTTGACTTTAGCGTGTTCTGTATATTTGACGAATACCACATTGCTTCCAATCATCATCTGGTCAATTTTAATTTCACTGAATATTACTTTGTCTTTCATCTTCGCAATCATCCCCTGTCGAAGCTCTTCCTTACTTGTCATAGTGACATTAAATTTCAGATGTTCATCAATAAATTCATCAGCCAAAAATGAAATGAAATGATCTATGTCTTCGACGGTGGTGTTTGGCTGTTGCCTCGCATTTTTTGCTTGTATGAATTCTTCAGCCTTTTGTTTTAATACACTTTCAGGCAGTGTCTCATCTGCAAGAGCAGATAGTGAGAAAATAATAAAGGTAATTAACGATATTAAAAATTTCATTGGACTATCCTTGTTTGCTAAACGCCCGCCATAAACGGCCTAGTGAAACGAGCTCCGACGACCGTAGGGAGCGAATTTAATGACAGCCTTCACTTTGGATTCTTTAAACACCTACTTTATAACATCTACAGCCATTTTATCTAACTCTAGCTACCTGTTAGGTTATCCTCAACCAAAAATCTCGACGGCGGTTGACCCGTATGTTTACTAAAAGCAGTGCTAAAGGCACTGGCAGATTGGTAACCTATCCTTTCTGCAATTGTGGCCATAGTATACGTTTGGCGCCTTAAGAGATCTTTCGCGATCGCCATGCGCCATGCAATGACATATTCCATTGGTGTATAACCCACGGCTTTACTAAAGCGCTGAAAAAAGCTGGAACGAGACAATGAGGCCTCTTTGGCTAATTGATCAATCGTCCATGCTTTACTCACATCTTGATGGATTTTTCGAATTGCCATGGCAAGTCGCTCATCGGCTAAACCAACTAACAAACCAGGAACTTCTGGCGTGTCCATCTTCGTTCTAAAAGCTTCAATCAGCAGAATTTCTAATAATCGAGCCAATACAGAATCACGCCCGGGCCGTTGCGCCAAAGATTCCTCAATAACAAGCTCGACCAGCGTGGTGAGCCTTTTAGCTTCTCGGAGATGAACAAGTTTAGGAAGAAGCGATACCAGTATTTTTGAATCAGGCGCCTCAAATTGACAATGGCCAATTAGTAAATGCGCATTCAACTCTTGCTCTGCTTCACCAACAAAATAGGTGCTAGCCGCTGTTTTAATGGGCACAGTATCGGCTTCGTCCAGTGCTAGAGGATGGGTGCTGGCTACAGTAAAAGCATGAGCTTCTGGAACAAGGACAAAATCGCCAGCGGTTATATAAATCGGTTCATCGCCTTTTAATGTGAACTCGCAATTTCCCTCTAGCACAACACAATAGAAAGGATTACCGATTTCTTCGCGTCTAATACGCCACTTGCCTGCGGCATGGACTACTTTAGAAAAAGCGGCTTGTGGCTGCAATAGGGCCACAATACTCGAAAGAGGATCTATCATTTAAATACTATTGGTAATGCAATATGGATTTTTCATTATATATTGTACATGCACCTTTAGATAGAGTTAGCACCTCAACACTTAAGGAGCTTTTATGAATAATCTCGTTACCGAATCTAAGAATATCCCAGAGTCAAATAGACAACTTACCCTGTCCATTAGCCCAATCACTCTAACGGTAGAAGGCCGTGAAACACCACTTGAGCTTAGAATTACCCTGCCATTAAGTGGCGATAATATTCCAATTATCTTACTTTCTCATGGGCATGGACCATCGTCGTACCTGCCCTCTAAAGATGGTTATGCCCCGCTGGTAAACTATTACGCTGAGCAAGGATTTGCCGTTATTCAACCTACCCATGCAAGTTCAAGAGTGGGTGGTCTAGGCAATAGCCATGCAGATGCGCCCCTCTTTCTCAACCAAAGAGTGCTCGAAATGAAAACCATTTTGGACAATTTGGCACAAATTGAGCGTGACACAGCCTGTCTTTCTGGCCGATTAGATAAAGAGCGTATCGCGATCGTGGGGCATTCTGCTGGGGCGATGACAGCAGCTATGTTAATGGGCATGACATTACCACATATCAAAAGCGTATTAGACCAGCGTATCAAAGCCGGAGTCCTATTAGCGGCTGTGGGCAAAGGGGGAGATGATTTAATTGAATCAGCAAGAGAAAGGTTCCCTGAAATTAATCCAGATTATTCATCAATGACCACAAAAAATTTAGTAGTGTATGGTGATCAAGATCTTAGCACCCACTTCACAACCCGAGATGCAGACTGGCATGCGGATCCGTACTATATTTCGCCGGGTAGCGATTTTTTATTGTCATTAATTGGAGGAAAACATGGGTTAGGTGGCATTGCTGGTTATGATGCAAAAGAAACCGACGACGAAGATCCTGATCGTCTCGCCATTACTCAAAAAATGACATCAGCTTATTTGAAATCGGCTTTATACAGCGATGAGAAAATATGGAAAGATGCCTGTGAAGCACTAGGCACTTTTGCCAGCAAACACGCTTTTGTGGAAAGTAAGCACTAAACGCTCTGAAACTTAAGAACACTTAAGGCTCCATTAACATAGAAGCTGGTTTTGGGGCAGATTAAAATCCATTCAATTTTGATCTACTCCAAAATTTCATTGGCATAACGAGCCTGGAAAATTACTCGCTTTTAATTTGTTTTTATTGATGCATTCACCATAGCCAAGTTCCTATTTTTATTCAATCAGTTACTTCGATTTACGTAAAATATAAAAAGGATTTGCTGTTGCTTTAATTGGCTTTTTGCAAGGTATTACAGATGTTTGAGTGGCTTATTTGAGGTGATAAGGACTTACTCTAATTAATACTTCGTGTTTTCACATATCAATATTAGCCTTTAGGTTCACCCTCATTTACTTCTCATTCCATGCTCTTTGTGCAAAAAGTTTAGTGCATTATTCACAAAGAGGTTCAGGGACGCTGCGCTTTAGAGGGAAATAAACAAATGCAGTGCTAATAATGTAAGCTACTTGCTTAACAGCCGCATCGACAGATGAAGTAAACGAATTTGCTTATCGAATTAGAGTTGATTTAGAGTTGACCGTCACTGTATAAAAACGGTCAAAAAATACTGGTAACTATTGATTGAGTTAGTACAGCTCATATATGTTATGTAAACTATTGCCCGTATCTACGAATTACAGATACCTTACCATTTTCAAGCTCTAAAACATCTAAAACTTCTTTGCTATAACTAAACTCTGAACCGTCAGAACGTAAGCCTTTTGCAGAGAACGCATGTTTAAGGGCTACCACGTTATAACCAACGATATACTCTATTATTTTACCTTTGTATTCTGTATGTACACCTAAATAACGAGACATTCCTTTACGCATTAGTTCTTTGCCGTCTGGCTCTCTAGAGTCATCAGGAGCATTTGGGAAATGTTGGTTACCAACATCATCAGTTAATAGTGACAAATACTGTTCTAAATCATCTTTAGATGCATTAGGTTTTTGTGTGTTTGTCATAGCTTGATGATAATTTTTAACAAAGTTATCGTAATCAAATTCATCGCTACTGGCTAAAGTCGCTGTTGAAATAACAGAAATTAAGATAGTTAAAATTGATAAACATTTTTTCATTGGTACTCCTTACCTTAAAGCTCACATAACGAGCCTGTAGAATAACTCGTTTTTAATTTGTTTTTATTGATGCATTCACCATAGCCGAGTTCTCATTTTGATTCAATCAGTTACTTCGATTTGACGTAAAATATAAAAAGGATTTGCTGTTGTTTTAATTGGCGTTTTGCAAGGTATCACAGGTGTTTGAGTGGCTTATTTAAGGTGATTAGGGTTTAACTTTCTTAATGCAGCCTGTTTTGCAGCTTTTCTATATTATGAACTAAGCAATACAGTTGCCGCAGAATGAAGTGAAGGCATTCACTTCCGTTTGTCCGCGTAAGATCAATTTATTCAGCGAAATTGATAGGAATGAATTTATTTGGCAGGATAAGTCAGGCTTGACTCCTTACCTAATGAAAGAGCCATGACAATTTACCGTGGGTGAATAATACTTATTAGATCACAGTAACCCAGTGGATTCAAGGTTAAAAAGCAACCAAGTTAAATGTGTGGAGTTAGTTCCTAAAAAGAGTAAATCTACAGCCTCAACACTTTAAACAGCGGAAAACGCGAGCGCAGCGAATGGTTTTCCGATGATTTAACATGTTAGCTTTCATCACAATCCATTGAATAAAACGAATATCCCGCTCCTGGGTTACGGCGAAAATAGGTAAACCAATTTACATCACGCATCTCACTCAAAAAGATCATTGGTGAAGGAAGGTCGCCGTCACTGGTTCGAAGTAAATTACGAAGGTGCTGATCATTTTTTACTAGGTCAACAGCCTTTAACTCGGCCTCTTCCTTATCTTTCGCTTTCACCCAACGAGTAGTTACAAACCCGAGTAACTCCTCTTTTCCATCAAATTCGATAAAAAAGTTTTCCCCTTCCAATAATACTTGAAAATAACTCATATCTTCCCTGCAAAGCTAACGCCGCAATAAACGGCTAAGTAACAGTTGGCTAAAATGTGAAGCGAAGCGGAACCGAGCCAACTGTTACGTGTCCGTTATTTAATTGCCTTGTTAGCAGTGCATTACGCAAGTGCTAGAATTTTCGTTTATATAACCATAACCATCAATGTTCACTGATTTTGATTCCAAACCATAAGCAGGAATTGATGTTGCTACGATTGGAAAGTTAAGCTTAATTAAATCGGCTTTACTTGGTTTAGATATACCGAACCAAAAACTAACAACTTCATCTTTTACAAACATACATGGTTGAGAGTATTCAATTTCAGTTAAACCATGATTTATAAAACCTACAAACTCAGTACCAATAGCATCAATAAATTTAGCTTTGACGATAATGTTTGAATTAGGGTTTAACGCATCATTTTCACTTGCAGGGGCAATAATTGTGTCATCACAACTATCATCTTTCCACATAGGAAATTGCCAAACAGAATGTTCTGATAAGTCATGAATTGTGATATCCCAAATATGCTTACTCATAACTTCCTTGCACTGCTAACTTCCCGCATAACGGGCAAAAATACTTAGGCTACAATACCAAGCGAAGCGCAGGGAGCCTACGTATTTTTGTCCCACGCGAGCAAAGCAAGTGTTTATGCGCTTGTTATGTCTGTTCACCAAAAACAACCTTTTTATAAACTTGAATACCACAGTCTTTGCCATAATTTGCGACGATGTAACCACCTTTTGCGAATGTCTCTTTTAAAGTGAAATATACCGCTGGCTTCCCGTTCTCTTCGTGGATGCCAAGCTTAGATACGAACTGTGGATCTTCGTCTTCGCCCAAGTATAAAAAGACAAAAGAAAGGCTTAATCCTTCTATCTCATTTGGAAATGTAACGAGTACATCACTATTACCTTCGATATTAGTAATCGAAGGTAATATTGAAGAAGCGTACTGATTGTTCCAAGCAGTTTGCATCTCTTCAGTTATTAAACATGTAGATGCACTTGTTTGAAAGCTGAGAAGCAGCAATACAAAAAATAACCTCATTGATTCAATTTCCCGAAGACATAACGCTTCAAGAATCGGTGCTGCTTGCAGCATCCGTGTTACTTGATTTGTTATCAATACATTCAACTCGTTTTAAGTGACCAGATTTAGTTAGAACCTGTGAGCCTGACGGATAGCTATTAATGAGAAGGTCGCCATTACTTAATTTCCAAGATGATTTAGGCATACCAACGAGACTAAATAATTTCTGCAATTTAAATTCCTTGGTGATTAGATTTACTTCACCTTCATTCGACATCATATGCGCTAAGCCGGAAGTGACTACCAATCCAAATGACATTTCGTAAATGTCCTCGACATTCATTTCGCGAATCAATAAAACTTCATCACTAGCATCTATAAGAACTAACTCACCACCAAACTCCCCTTTATTAGAGCCAGCAAGAATGTTCTGCCCCAAAATTAATATTAAATCTGGTTGAATTGTTTGATGTTCTACAGCTGTTTCACCTTCAATATTTGGAGATCTACGAAGAAAAGATTTTTCATATTTTCCTGTTTTTCGATCAACCAGCTTTAAAACAACATATGAACCAAGTTCAGTCTTTTGACCTGACTTATTAATATCATTAATAAAGTTTCCGACGCCAAATTCGTCAATCAAGCTTGTGGTTTCTCCTTTAAACTCAAGCTTATTGGTGTACTTAGACGCGTCATATGAGCCACAGTCGATCTTTTCGAAAATTTCGGCTTGAACAAAAAATGATAAAAGATAAATGGCAATTCCAAAAATTTTCACTGATCTTTCCTAGTATTGCTAACGAGCCTGTAGAATAACTCGTTTTTAATTTATTTTTATTGATGGATTAACCATAGCCGAGTTCCTATTTTGATTCAATTAGTTACCTCAATTTTTCGTAAAATATAAAAAGAGAATTTACTTTTGCTTTAATTGGTGTTTTGGAAGGTATGACAGGTGTTTGAGTGGCTTATTTAAGGTGATAAGGGTTTAACTTTCTTAATGCAGCCTGTTTTGCAGCTTTTCTATATTATGAACTAAGCAATACAGTTGCCGCAGAATGAAGTGAAGGCATTCACTTCCGTTTGTCCGCGTAAGGTCAATTTATTCAGCGAAATTGATAGGAATGAATTTATTTGGCAGGATAAGTCAGGCTTGACTCCTTACCTAATGAAAGAGCCATAACAATTTACCGTGGGTGAATAATATCTATTAGATCACAGTCACCCGGCGGATTCAAGGTTAAAAAAATTAAGCCAAATGCGTAGAATCAGTTCCTAAAAAGAGTAATTCCACAGCCTCAACGCCCTGTTAATGGGCAAAATTATGTTGGCTAAAATGTGAAGCGGAGCGAAACCAAGCCAACGTAATTTTATCCACTTTAAACAGTTTGTTAGGTGACGTTTAAGTAGCCTCAATCACGGGAATACCGAGTTTTTCACTAACCAAATCATCAAGTACCAGGTAATTACTTAAACCCCATGTCCCCACTAACCCCTTGGCATTGGAAATTTCATCTCCTTCAGCATTGAGATATTTTTTGAATGGCACATCAAAGTAACAGTATTTTGTGGATGTTTGCACTACAGGCTTGTTATCAACAATCGGCATATATCCACGAGAAAAACCCAAGCGATTGATAAACAATGGAGCAAACATCAATTCATTAGAAGTCAAATCGATTACCTTCTCAGGTTCGTTAAACACTGCATCAAATACGTAGACTTTTATGCAGTTTTCAAAACCACCTGCTTTCGCAGTCAAAGAAACGATCTGACCAAAGACATACCTATCATCAGGATACTTGAGCCTAAATATATCCCCTTCTCTTAGCTTTTTTCGATAAGGTTTTTGTACTTCCATGTTTGTTTCAGGTAATGCCACTCAGTCACCTAACGCTTTGCTAAGGGGCAATTGACAGTTGGCTATACTTGCGCGAAGCGCCAAGCCAACTGTTAATTGTCCCAGTGAGTTTACGAACGAACTTGAGAAACTTGTTATAAGCCATCTTTAGCTCCATGCGTAAACAGTAAAAATTTAGGGGCATAACCTGTAAACACTACATGCCCTGATATATATGACATACCAAACGTCACGATACCTAAAAGCCAAATAATATGATCATATGGTTCTGTAAACGCAAAAGTAACCGTAGCTAAAGTCGCAAACAATGAAAGTACAAAGATGAAACCAGCAAGTACCCTAAACGGAGTTCTAACTTTAGCTAATTGTTCCTTCAGTAAACTCATATCTTCCTTTGGCTTATAACGAGCCTGTAGAATTACTCGTTTTTAATTTATTTTTATTGATGCATTAACCATAGCCGAGTTCCTATTCTGATTCAATCAGTTACTTCGATTTTACGTAAAATATAAAAAGTGGGTTTGCTGTTGTTTTAATTGGCGTTTTGAAAGGTATCACAGGTGTTCAAGTGGTTTATTTGGTGAGGTAGCAGCTCCCCTTATTAATGCATCGTGTTTTCACATATCAATATTAGCCTTCAAGTTCATCCTCGTTTACTTCTCTTTCTCTGTTCTTTGTGCAAAAAGTTTAGTGCATTATTCACAAAGAGGTTCAGAGACGCTGCGCTTTAGAGGGAAATAAACAAATGCAGTGCTAATAATGTAAGCTACTTGCTTAACAGCCACATCGACAGGCGAAGTAAACGAATTTGCTTATCGAATTAGAGTTGATTTAGAATTGATCGTCACTGTATAAAAACGGTCAAAAAAATACTGGTAACTATTGATTGAGTTAGGCTCATATGTGTTAGGTGTTTACTGTTTCGAAACCTTCCGACCAATTATCCTCACCTATTTGATAAGTGTTTATGTAAAAACCACTTTCATCACCTGAAAGAGGGTTAACAACCGGAAAATCTTTAAACCCTGGTTGATGCTTTAATCGCTCTACCGCATTTAATGCATCTACTTCAGACGCATATATCCCAATTGTTTTTACACACTCATTATCATCTGAGATCACATGTAAATGTTCTAATAGATATACCGACTTCATGAAACACCTAGACATAATGACTCCCACACGGTGTTAGCCTCCGCTTTTCGTGGGTTAGCTTAATTCAAAGCCAGAGCCATAATTAGTTTGTCAAATAACTAAACAGCAGAGGCTAACATGAATAAACATAGCATACTTTTTATCGGTCTTGATACACATAAAGAATTCAATGAAGTCGCCTAAAACACATGGGGGTCAGGCCTTGCTTTTTGCCACTTTCATTTCAATGGGTACTCCCACATCATTAAGTGAGGTAATGTATTTGCTATGAACTGTGTTTGCTGCTAAAAACAGCATTAAATACATTGGAATTTTAATAAATATCTTTAAAAACAAACCACTACTTAACAGTTTTTAGAAGAAAAAATAAGACTAAGTTTTTCAATAACCGTTACTTTCATTTAGAAAAGGCAAGAAGAAATACCTGACCCTATTAACTTTTTTCAGGTCTAAGCAGTTGTTAAGTGTTTATACTCAAGTTCCAATAACTTTAAAGCTTCAATTTTTAATACAACTCTTGCACCCGTTTTATCTATTACTTTTGCTTGCCACTGTGAATTTTCGCTTTCAAACCACTCTAGGGATGTAACTAATTCAATCTCAGACTTATATGATTCAATTTCAGCGCTTTCATTCAATAATACTGTAATTGGATATTTGGGTTTGCTACTCATATTTTAAATAATGCCAATGCCCTGTTAACAGGCAATAAAATAATTGATTAAAATTAGCGAAGAATGAATGCAAGCCAAGCTTTTAGCGTCCCTTCTTGAATGAACAATTTGTGTTCGTAAGTACGTATGCACGGGATATAACTAAAGGAAAAAAATCTCCTTCTAAAAGTAAAGCCCATTGTCCATCACCAAAACGTTCAATCCGATTCGCATTTGTTAGCACATTACATAAGTTATCAGGAGAAGCATTATCTATATTGGACATGATCTTTTTTACTTCTCGTGGGTCATAATCAATTTTTAACCATGGAGGAGCACAAAAAGCATTCATAAATTTAGAAATAACTTCAGGGTATTTAGGGTAACCACCTGAGTGATCTATATCAGGTAGCGCCTCCTTAGCCTGCCTATAGTCTTTTTCAAGTTTTTCCACATCACTTTTTGAAAACATACATCCTCTATGAAACCTAAAGCTCAAATAATGGAAAAATATCAGTTGGTTAAAATAAGCTACGCAGGAGCAAAAACCAACTGTTATTTGTCCTGATTAATTTGCTTGTATGGACACTAGCGATCACTGATTGCGACTTTGCTAGCTAAACCAATGAGCAAGACACCTGAAACGCCTTCAAGTGCTCGCGAATATCGCTGAGAATTTGAACGGCTAAATACCCAACTACCAACTGTGGCATATAAAATGTTACACATCGTAGCTAAAGCGCTAAATAACAAACCAAGCACTAATAATTGCATCGACGCTGAGCCCGAAGATATATCGATAAACTGAGGCAGGAATGAAAGGAAAAATAGCGCCACCTTTGGGTTTAAAACACTAACAATAATACCTTGTATAAACACATTTTTATTGCTTTCAACACTTTTACTTAACATTATTTTGCTCTCTCCGCGCCACATAGAAAGTAACGACTGAACCCCCAAATATACTAAGTAAGCTGCACCCAACCATTTTACCGCGCTAAAAGCTACCGCTGAGCTAAGAATTATCGCGGACAACCCCAAACACGCAGCTAATGTATGAACAAAGTAGCCAACACCAAGGCCAATTGCAGCTTTAAATCCCGTTGCCAACTTACCCTTCATTGTGTTTGAAACAATATAGATTACGTCTGGTCCAGGTATCATATTGATAGCAAGACAAGCGACTACAAATAGTAATAGTGAATTTAAGTCCATTTCCTTTTCTCCATGTTTTCTGGCTGTGGCATAACGAGCCTGTAGAATAACTCGTTTTTAATTTATTATTTTATGCATTAACCATAGCCTAGTTCCTATTTTGATTCAATCGACAACTGACTTTTACGTAAAATATAAACAGAGGATTTGCTGTTGCTTTAGTTGGTGTTTTGGAAGGTATGACAGGTGTTTAAGTGGCTTATTTCGAGAGGTAGTAGCTTACCTTTTTTTAATGCAGACTGTTTTGCAGCTTTTCTATGTTATGAACTAAGCAATACAGTTGCCGCAGAATGAAGTGAAGGCATTCACTTTCGTTTGTCCGCGTAAAGTCAATTTATTCAGCGAAATTGATAGGAATGAATTTATTTGGCAGGATAAGTCAGGCTTGACTCCTTACCTAATGAAAGAGCCATGACAATTTACCGTGGGTGAATAATACTTATTAGATCACAGTAACCCAGTGGATTCAAGGTTAAAAAGCAACCAAGTTAAATGTGTGGAGTTAGTTCCTAAAAAGAGTAAATATACAGCCTCAACGCCCACATTAAGGGGCTTTTTAATAGTTTGCTAAAATTGTGTAGCGAAGCGAAACCGAGCAAACTGTAAAAAGTCCCGCTTTAATTGCTTGTTATGTACGTACTACAACTGTTTTACCAATATAATCATGTACAGCCCTGCGTTTATCATTAAATAACATGGTAACAAACTCAGATATTCCCCACACTAAAGCTAAAATACCAAAACCAATAACCGCATAAGATAAACCTACAGAAATAGCTCCGGTCATTTCTAGTGTTGTGGCAACGGTTAAAATAATTAGTACCCAAGAAATATTGAGTACTAAATTAACCGATTCTCTTCGGAGCGCCTGTTTAACATTAATCTCGGTTTCAGTAGCATGATTTAGTACCTTAACTTCCATAAACATTTTTCCAAGAGTTTGGCCAAAGTAACCGTGCATAAAAATAGCGTATATTGCGAATTGAACACCATTTAAGGCTTGAAGAAACTTATCTTGAGTGCTGTATTCAACACCAAATATTAAACACTCGATATACAGAAGTATGGCAAATAAGATACCGTCAATTGTTGCCGCCCAAAAACGTGGCCAGAATGTAGAATATTTATCTATTTCAATTTCTTTAAGGGCTTCAACTTTGCCTTCGGGTATATGATTTGGATCGTTTAAGAGCTTTATTACTTTTTCATATCGATCGGGATAGGCTTCTTTATCGATATGTTTTTCAGCATCTAATAATTCGTCATAAGAATATTCTGAAAAGTTTGGTTCATAATCCATTATTTGATAATTCCTTAAGTACATAACGCCTCAAGCAGCGGCGCGCGTTAGCGCGTCCAGCCCGAAGGGCGATGCTGCCTTGATTTGTTAGGTGATTACCCACGAGACACCCATTCTGAGACAATAGACTTTGCAAGCGTGAATTCTGGCAATTTTGTATTAGTGGCTATAATTCTCTCCGCCTCGGGTAATTCAGTATTTTTCAGTTTGCACCTATTGAAGTAGCTTTTAAGCTTTTGTTGATGTCGCTTGATAGGCCTATCAACTCCAGCTAAAACCCAATACACGATATTAACCAATGCAACTTCGTGCTTGTTTTCAAGCCTTAAAATATTCGCCATATCTTCATGGACGCTAGCGTCAAGCGCTAGAACTTGGTTAGCCGTAAAGCCTGATCGGTTAGCGTGCTGCATATAGAATGATTTTTGTTCTTGATAAAACCCCCAAGCCTTATCATATTGCATCTCTTTAACCGCAGCCTTAGCCTTATGACCGGCCTCAGCTGCTTTGCCAAGAAAATCATTTCTTTGAAAATCGGCCATTACCTCCTGAGCATAATTTTCAAACTCTAAGTCAGGCTTTGGTTTTTTCCTTTTGAATATGCTGAACAATCCCATTCGATCACCTAACGAGCCTGTAGAATAACTCGTTTTAATTTATTTTTATTGATGCATTAACCATAGCCGAGTTCCTATTTTGATTCAATCAGTTACTTCGATTTGACGTAAAATATAAAAAGGATTTGCTGTTGTTTTAATTGGCGTTTTGCAAGGTGTTTGAGTGGCTTATTTGGAGAGGTTGTAGCTTACCTTTATTAATGCTTCGTGTTTTCACATATCAATATTAGCCTTTAGGTTCACCCTCATTTACTTCTCATTCCATGCTCTTTGTGCAAAAATTTTAGTAAATTATTCACAGAGAGGCTCAGAGACGCTGCGCTTTAGAGGGAAATAAACAAATGCAGTGCTATTAATGTAAGCTACTTGCTTAACAGCCACATTGACAGACGAAGTAAACGAATTTGCTTATTGAATTAGAGTTGATTTTTAATTGACCGTCACTTTATTAAAACGGTCAAATAAAATACTAGTGCATATTGACAGAGTTAAGGCTCATATGTGTTAGGTTTAAAATACGGTAGCTGAAAAATAGCCAGCCCCTATACCTAAACATCCCATTGAAACCCCTCTAATAAATTTTAAAGTTTTAGATATTTTGTATATATCTTTACCTTTGAGTAATGAGTCAACAATATGGTCTTGCCCAACAATTGAAAAGAATATAGATAAACCTAAAAGCCCCAAGGTAATATAAACATCATTCCCCATTTCAACAGCCTTTAATTGTACAAGTATAATAATTGCACCAATTACGGCAGATGAAAGCCATGCATATTGTTTTAGTAGTTCAAAGTGAAGCTCTGTAGTGAGAGTTTCATTCTTTACTTTATTTTCGTTAACTGAATCTACTTCGATATTTTTTTCTTTTACTGCTTCCATAATTAAAACAGAACTCCGATGTATGGTTTAAACCTAACGAGCCTGTAGAATTACTCGTTTTTAATTTATTTTTATTAATGTATTAACCATAGCCGAGTTCCTATTTTGATTCAATTAGTTACTTCAATTTTTCGTAAAATATAAAAAGAGAATTTACTGTTGCTTTAATTGGTGTTTTGGAAGGTATGACAGGTGTTTGAGTGGCTTATTTGAGGTAATAAGGGCTTACCTTTATTAAAGTATCGTGTTTCTCAGCTTTTCTAGATTATGAACAAGGCAATACAGCTGCCACTGAGCATTCACTTTCGTTTGACCCCGTAAAGTCAATTTATTCATGCCCTTATTGACGGTAATATTCCGCTTTTTATTTAAAGGAAAGCAGGCTCTATACAGCCTAGTCGTTTGCCATTCCTTAAGTAAAAAGCTGTCGTCGTCCCATAGGGCTGTCTATTTTGACCTTCATTTAAATTAGCTAACAATGGATTTAGATCATTGGATCCGCCGTAGGATAAGGATGTGCTACTGGCGGCAATGACTCTCTTTATAAGGAATAGCACGCACCAAAGTACGCAGTTTAATGAAATTGGGTGTTAGCGAACGACTCGCCATAGCCTGTGGTATCACCAGTAAAGGCCCTTGTAGAAGCTCAAAAACAAAAGGTATTAACATTGCGCTAGGCAATAACTACTTAGCTTCACAAGGTTTAGTGTCATTGAGGGATATTTGGATCAATATTCATTACGGGAGATGAACCGCCCATTGCACTTCCTGCTAATAGAAAGCGCATGATGGGTGGTGTGGGGGCTGGAGGTTAGAGACCTCCGGCTACCCGATTAGTTGTCGTTTTTCCTGCGCTCATAAAAACGTTTTTCTCTTTCTTTGTTTTCTTTTGCAGTTCCTATACGCCACCCCATATAGTTATTAACATCATCAATTGCGTCTTGAGCACAACCTTTAACCCAATCACTGGAATCTTTTAGAGCGCGTAACAAAACTGGTTTAACGATGTTCTTTTCCAGTTTGCCATGATTCATAGCGGTGTATCCAAACCCTCGCATTGAATTGCCACGAATAGTTTCATCTGGGTGCTCAGACAATCGAACACTTACTTCTTGAGTGAATTTCCAATTGTCGTGACAAAATCCTAATTTCATAGGAATTAAAACTAGTGCTTCGCGATCGTCATTTTTAATGGCTTCCCAAATTTCAGAATCAGAAAACTCATTTGTATGAACGTCTCGATATATCAATTTACTCATAAGACAACTAACGTCTCAATAAAGGGCGCGCTGTAAGCGCGTCCAGCCGAAGGCGACTTTGATTGATTTGTTATACCTTTTGTGCAGAGAACCGCAACCTGACGTAATCCGCCACCCATTGCCCTTCAATAAACAAATGTGGCTTAACTAAATATTCAACTTCATTTAGAAATTGATCATTTTGTTTTGGATTAAGATTTTTCGTTATTCCATTAGAAAATATTTTTAACCACTCTCCAATACCAGACTCTAACGGTGTAGGTCGAGGAATTAACTCAATATAATGAATGTGAAATCCATGGTCTTGTAATTTCTGTTTGTATTCTTCAACACTCGGAAAGTACCAAGGATTAACAAATTCTCCGAACTCAGCATGGCTCTCGAAGACCTTAGTCATAGCATTTACCAAAGCACCCACATTACCTTGACCTCCAAACTCACCAACAAAGCGCCCATTTGGTTTTAGTGCATTAGATACTCCAGATAGAACAGACTCTTCGTTTATCATCCAATGAAGAGCGGCGTTTGAAAAAACCGCATCGAATTCATTATGGAAGCTTAGACTATCCCCGCTCATTACTTCAGCGGAAAGCCCCCTTTTCTGGGCGGCTTCAATCATACTCTCGCTTGAATCGACTCCATGAACACTTGCACCCATTTGTTCTATGTCTTGCGTTAACGCTCCATCACCACAGCCCAAATCCAATATTCTTTCTCCTAGCTTTGGATTTAATAAATCCAGTACTGGAGAGCCATGCTCTGCAACAAAAGAAGCGTGATTGATATATTGACTTGCGTTCCATGCTTGACTCATAAATTACTCCTGAAGGTATAACGCCGTTGACACAGGCCGGAGTAAGTGGCGCAACTTTTGAGTTTTTTTTGCAAAAGGTGTGACGCTTACGGAGGTCCAGCCCGAAGGGCGATTGTGCTCAACCTTGTTATACGTTGCTAAGCCCATATAAACCATCCGATGACCAGACCTAGGATTAAACAGCCGAAACCTGCTTTTACCACCATATTCCGTTCCGCTTGATCTTCCAGTATTTCACCCTGTATATACAGGTTTAGCGCTTTGTTGGCTGTAACAGACTCCGGAAATTCCTTATAAAAATCGAGTAACGACTTCTGCACTTTTGGCACCCATGATGAAGGGTGGTCATCATCTGGACTGTAATCAAGAGCAGTCAAAATGGATGGAGCCTGAATTTTTGCAAGTTCTCCAACTTCCTTCGCCTTTTCGTAATACTTAGAGATATCCATGATCATATTTTCGTATAACGCTTACAATAACGAGAAAAGCTGAGCGACAGCGAGGCTTTTTCCCAATGAGCGTAGCGAATGTTGTTTATTGTTTTGTTAGGTTTCATTGCACACCCTAGTAAATACAAACCAATATAAAAAAGCTATTGAGCAAGTTAAATACGTATAAAAAACCCAACCACCAAACGTAAGGTTAAACATTAAACTTATAATTAACGCTGCTACAACTGCGATTGCCAATATTACAGTTAGTTTAAACAAATTAAACCGCAATAAGACAAAATTACAAGGTAAGCCAATAGCCGCAGTCAAAGGGTATGCTAAAAATAAAATAATCATAAATAGCACAGGAAGTTCGTTAAAATTTGAAACAGCGAAATCCGTACCGAATAACCATGACACAAAAGTGAAACTCAAAATTGCAGGTATAACAGCCAAAGGAGAAATGGCGGTGGCTGCAATAGCCTTTCTTAAATTGGTGCTAAATACTTTCATGAAACCTAACGCCTCGCTAACGGGCGCAAAATTGTTGGCTAAAATTAGCGAAGAATGAGCGCAAGCCAACTGTTTTGCGTCCACTTTGAGCGACTTGTTATAAGCCTATTCACCGTACCATTCTGGTTTTTGTTCTTTAGAATTCCACGCCCAATCTCGCAAAGTTTCAATGACATTTTCACGATCATACTTATCGTAATAAGTAGGATTAAGCCCTGTGCTTTGAAAGCCTTCCAATTTTCTTGCTTCAAAGCAAGCTTCATCATCATCTTTACGAGATGTAATCAAAGTACCATTTTTGCCACCAAACTGAGGCAACAAACCTGTAATTTGGTATTTTTCTCCATCCGAACCGACGAACACATACGGTGATATAAATTCGATATCTAAGTCTTTTGATGCATTTATCCAAGCTTGTTGAGGACGATTAAATAGAGACTCTAATAAATTAGCATTTTCATTGTCTGGCGCATCAATATCTTTATAAATGACAAAATCGACGAAACCATCTTCGTCAAAGGACACAACCCAACGCTCTGAAAATGCTTTCACTTCAACATCAACGCAGCCGATATGTTCGCGGTAATCTATACGAAGTGGGAATTTTTCTTCACTCATTTGAGCTAAGAAGTCGAAAAGTTTCATCGTAATCCTAAAGGCTTATAACGCTTTGAATATGGGGGTTTTACACTCGCTTTGGCCGCAGGGCAGCGAGTAAAATTCCCAGTGAGTTTACGAACAAAATAATTCATTTGTTATGTTCCAATTGTGCACAGAATTCTGACAAATAAAAAGCGACTACTTTATCGAGGTTAACTAATTCTGACTTTGGGATATGGTTAGCAAATTGAGTTTGGGCTATACCCCCATTTACTCCTAACTCACGAAGAACCTCTTTAGCCGCATCAATTTTAGAATAGCCTCGTGAAATAATTTTAAGGCGATTTAAATAAGAAGAATATATAACAGGTCTATCAAACCTAGATTTCGAAAACATCTCAGAAGCAATTACAACCTCTTTAATATCTGAAATCCATTCATTCGGAACTAGACTAAAAATTAGTTTCACATCTTTTTTTGTAAGTGAATGATAAGGTTCTTTATTTAACTTTGCCGATATAATTTTCACAAACCTTCCTTGGAACATAACGCCCAAATAATGGTCAAATATCAGTTGGTTAAAATAAGCGACGCAGGAGCAAAACCAACTGTTATTTGTCCTGATTAATTTGCTTGTTATGTTTTAAATTGCACCTAGGACAAGATTCAAGGTTATATAACTCTTTAATATCCAAGTTCCATGTTGTGCGAGTAAGAAAAGTAAACAGCCAATTACAACCACAATTAGGGCATATAACACCAAACTTACCAATAAAAAATGATAAAACTAAAAATACACAACCAACAATAGAAATAACGAGATTACCGAAAAACGCAAATAAGCCGCCAATACAAAATAAACTTAAGCAAATATTTAGTTTCGTATAGACGCCCGAGCTGCGTATTAGACTCATACTTTCCTTAAAACATAACGCCGCAAACACGCGACCAATGCCGGAGCTTTGTTTTTGTGCGAGTATTTTTACGCACAAAAACGAAGCGGAGAGTATTGGGTCGCAGTGCTTTGCCTTGTTATGGTCAGATAATTACGCTGAAACTGAACGTAAAACCTGACCATAATTTGTAATAATTAAGTAAGCCTGAGCCAGTATAAATGCCGCTTAGAACCTACCGTGATATTGGATACTGCCAGCGATTTATAATGCTGACAACAACTTCAGTGCTAAACGCAGCTGCAATATTTTTTGAAACTATTGCGCTGAACTGTGTTTTTCTCGACGTTAAACTATTTACGGCTTTAAACCATAACAATTTTATAGTGCGCGCGTCGCGTATCTTTCTGCCGATGTCACGCTCATGTATCTAATAAATCTATTATTAACAAATAACTTAATGCATTGCCAACTATAATTTTTTATTGGTACTAAAGATATTCAGAAAAGAGAAAATGCGCTCGTCGCTCATTTTCTTGAATATGGGAGTAAAACAACTAAACTGTATATTTATACAGTTGTTTATATTGGTAATGACATGAAAACGCGCTCCCCATTTTTAAATTATATCGCTGATTATATGTTGGTACGTCAGTATTCATTACGTACCGTGGACACGTACCTGAGGTGGATTGCATCTTATATCCATTTTCATGATAAGCGCCACCCCGCCTCAATGGGAGACAATGAAGTCGAACGCTATCTAGAACACTTAGTGTTAACACAAAATGTTGCACCGCGTACGCAAGCCACAGCACTCAATTCATTGTCATTTTTATACAAGCACATAATAAAAAATGAACTGTCGTTAAACTTAAATTTTGCCCGCAGTAAGAAACAAGCAAAACTACCTGTAGTTATGACGCCAGAAGAAGTTAAGCTGCTTATGACTCATTTGAATAAGCGCTATTATCTTATTGCAGGCCTTATGTATGGTAGTGGTTTAAGAGTAATGGAAGCGGTGCAATTAAGAGTGAAAGATATTGATTTTGATTAAAAAATGATGCCATTACAATTTTGATGAGGATTCACCATAAAGCGCATTGTGAGAACATAGTATTGGTGATTTTTAGATAATTAAAAAGGGAAAATTTACAACACCCAATGTTGTTTGAAGTATAAGTTGGCATAAGAACATATGCTTTTACTGAGCTACAGCGTAGTAAGTGAAGTATAACTTGGCATAAAATTGAAGCATATAATGGCATAAAGTTACCAAATACAGGCTTTATGAGGCCAACCTCATAAAATACTGCTAAGTTTAGTTGGCTGCTATGTGCCAATTGCGGACTTTCGTAGCACCGTCACTTGTAGATAATTTCTACTTACTAAATATATTTAAAATTTGATCCCAATTATTTAAGTAGCGTTCGGCAGACTCTGAATTTAATTTAAACAAAGGTACTTTAGAATTCCAATTTACTGATTCCTTTACATAGAGGCTAGGCACAATAAATAATTCTGGTTCACAATGGAGATCTTCCCATATGTTACAGAACACATAAAAGAAATGATTAGAAGCGCTAGGCTGTTTCTTTCCCACTATCCATTGGCGAGGCTGAGATTTACCTTGTGATGATTTAACCTGAATGCTAACTACATTTTTACCATAATCTGTGGCTAGAATATCAACTCCCTTTGCACCTGCATTCATTAATGCGGCAGCGATACCTCTTCGAGATAGACAGTACGAAACCAAATACTCTCCAGCGTCACCAATAAGATTGCTATTCATAATTTACTCCTTCACTATAATTAAACTTAACGGGTATATATGTGAGCACTTTGTCTATAAGTACACATAAATGACCTTACTTGATGAGATGACATAAATAGCAAATAGTGGAAATAATCTCATAGTATAACTTTAGTAGAATCAACTTATATTAACTAAAACCTCCATGTTTACTTCATCGCTCATCAAAGCCAGAAACATTCTTAAATTAAATAAATTGCTTCCACTAAGTGCCAAGAGCGGACATTTTAAAAATAATGACTTGTTAGATTTTGTCTATAAACTTGCTTAGAAAATCCTCTAATGCTTCACCTGGATGTTCAATATTAGAAGAAATCATTTCAATACCCCATTGCTCTAAAATCCGTTCTTGAACTGGGTTTGGTTTTGGTGAGAAAACGAATGATTTGGGTTGTGCTTCACCAATATGATGAGCTTTCCAAAGCTTCGACAATTTATAGAAAAGATATCGTATATTTATATCAGCCAAATTATAACCAATAAATAATACTGATTTACCTAAAACATCTGACCTCAATTTAATGTCCAGAGGAGTTTCGAAACCCAATCGTTCAAAATAGCTGGTTTCGTCTAACACGATTGACTTATCATCATCGAAATCTCCGTGAAACTTAATAATTTGGGTACTATTACTTACTACTTTTGTTAAGTCTGCAACGGAAGATATTTTGATAAAGGACTTACCATAATGGTCTAATGCATACTCCAACCAACGATCGTAATTTGTAGTATAAATTATTGGAAATTCAGCTTTAGCTATATTTTCATGAACTTTTGATTTTGAAACGTCAATCTTTGATGTATGCCAATTTCTATCCATCCAACTTCTTAGTGGGCCAATACTTCCATTTTTTAAACGGTAATATTCAGCTAAAGCTAAATGGTTGCCAAAAGTTTTATAAATCTCAGGATCATAATCCAACTCTTTCGCGATTTTATCAATTAACGAATCCCATGATGGCAAACCAAGATTCATAGATACACCTGCTCCAACAAAGAGTATGACGTTACCTTCTTTAAATGATCTTAATAGTTGTTCCATTACAATTTACTCTTTTCCAAAAAAGCTTTGAATTGATCAAATGCAATTTTTCGCATTGATATTTCATTTTTCTTATCACCCATTTCAGCAAACGTTTCTGTTTCACCTTCAGGTATAAATATGCAATCCCATTGAAAACTTCTATCACCTTTTGGCTCTGAAGATATAGTGCCTTTTATTTCACCTTTAAAGAAATGCATTTTTTTAGCATCGCAATACCCAATAATTGTTTTAGCAACTAAACCTAAACTATCTCCTGTTCCCAACAATGCTGAGAATTTGTCAGCTTCTAATTTGTCCCAAAATATTTGCGTCAAGCCTCCGGGAAACCCGTTTAAACTATCGATATATAAACCCGTGTGCTCTACAAAAACAGGACGTCCTACTTTTTTAAATGCCTTTAATAGTTTGTCTTTAACTAATTCATCTACATCTTCTGTTTGTATTTCATTAATAGAGTGTTTTGCTGCAATAACTGTTACTCCAGTACCATCTAGAATTTTTTGTACCTCAGCCACTTTGAAATCATTCTTTGAAACAAACCTTATCTGCATGTTAATCCCTCTATAAAGCTAAATTTTTTTTGCATTCCCAACATTTTTTTAATATGTATTGAACTCTTTGTTTCACGATAAAATTCAATATAATCTTGAGTTAAGCTAGACCTATGTATGGAGGGGTTATCTGAGCATATTACAAATGGAACCTCGTTATTAATAAATTCAATGACAGGGTGAGATTCACTTGCGCTTACTGCATTAGTTAATCTATTGCTTATAAGGCAGACCTCGACGCATATATTTTTTTCTCTCAGAAGATCCATAGTTTTTTTAGATTTGATTGCAGCAGTTCCATGACCAATTCGATCAGCTTTAAAACCATTAACAGCAATGATAATATTTTCAAAACTTCCTGTTTCACCTGCATGGATGGTAACTTTCAAACCGAATTCAATTTTAGCTCGAACGAATTCGTATGCTAGCGTGTCAGGGACTTTAATATCTTCATTGCCTGCAAGGTCTAATCCTATAATTAAATCTGGTTTCCCTAACTTTACATAAGCATCTAAGAGTGAGCGAAGTTGTTCTAGTGAATAATCACCTCTAGTAACAGTAAGAATTAGACCTGCCTTAATACTGTAATATTCAGATGCTCTTGCGATATCTTCTAATAACCAAGCCATTGCTACATCTACATTAACTTTGTTAAGCAAAGCTATGTATAAAACACTATTCCGAAGTTCAACAAATCCAATATTACATTTCTTAAGATTTTCAAACGCATCAAATACAATGAGCGTTAAGTCAGCTCGGCTTTTAGGAATAAACCTTAAAAGATCCCAAGGTTTGAGGTATGAAGATAAGTTGTTAGCTGGCTTTATGACATTGAGGTCCTTTTCAAGATCAAAACCTTGTGGCATATCAATAATATTATTTTCAAGTAACGTTTTTACTAGTCCGGAACTGACGAGTCCATTGAGATGAACATGTAATTCACCTTTCTCCATTTCTGGAATGATATATTCCATCACCTACCCATCCTAAATATGAAAACAGCCAATGCTTTTATCAAGATTAATTTATTTGTTTATTAAAGCTATGTAGCGTATTGAAACCAAGTAAATTGTAAATATACCCGCTTTAATTGCTTATTAGATTTACTTTGCCCGTGACTTTAGAAACCTATAGAAAAATTCAGCTTCTCCACTTTTACATGTAACAATTAAATTATCATTATATAAGTAGTTGCAAGCTTTATGAACTGCCTCCTCAGCCATTTCAACGAACATTTCAGGGTTAACAAATGTTGTCATTTCACTTTTTAAATTATAAAAATTACCATCCCAAGCGACTCTAGGGTATTTAATTAAATCTAGAGCACTTCTATCGAATACAAATCTATGACTGGGTTGATTATTGTTTTCCGCTTTAGACAAAATAGAAGCTGTATGAAGAAAAGAATTTCTTAGAGCGTATATTGTTTTAGTATCCTGATCATTTTCTTGGAAATTACAGAAGTAATATAATGACTTCTTAATTGAACTAGCGTTAGCATGGCTATAAGCAGGAATATCTTTACGTGAATAACAAAAGCCTAACTGATCTAAAACAGTGAATGCGGCAGCCACTGGCAAGAAATTTTGAGAATAACGTTGATACTTAGCGTGTCTAATTTCGTTTATAACTAAAGGTAAAGACGAATCAAGGTAGGCATCTTTTATTTCGTTAAACTCACTACCGTTTAAATGAACATAGGCTAGTTCATCTAGTGATAACTCTTCTAATCGTTTGTTCTTAATTGATTGAAAGTAGTCGATCGCTTGCATATGCTTCCTTGTAAATAAAACAACTCAATAATTGGCGTAAAACGCTAGGCTATAATTCGTTTTATAGAGCACAGTCAAGCGTTAGGCATCCGTTGAATTGCGTTTTACCTTTGCTTTTTCTATGTTTTCACTCTTGACTGTCGCCTTCGCCTTTTAACCTGTTTGCTATTAACTCTTTTAGAGGAGAGTCACTAGGGTATAGAACTTTTGCGCAAGGTATATCTAAAGATGCGGGATCTAAATGAGAATCTTGGTCATCAAAGAAAATGTGTGGCTTAAAAGCTTTTAAAAAACGACTTTTTTGAAGGCCACCTAAGAAAAATGCTTGATCAATATAGACATCCCATGCTCTTAAAGTATTTATAACTCTCATTTCCGCGGGACTATTCCTAGCAGTCATTATTGCTAATTTAACTGGTGAAAACTCAACTCTACCAGGCAGCCGCTCTTGTACTTTTGATAGCTTTTTTAGGAGGTTTGCATGAGGTCCTTCTTGTAATGGTACATCCTGCTCTTCGTCTTCGTTACTCCAAAATTTAGGTAAACCTTCTTGTTGGTTGATAATTTCACTAGCCTCGCTGAAAATAACAGCATCCGCATCAAAGGCGAATCTAACTTGGCTTTCATCTAATTTATCCGCACCCTTTGGAGGCTGTTTCACTACTGCAGACGCACAAACTTTACTATCTATAACCTCTTGTGCATCTTCCTCATTCGTAGTTAAAAATAGATCGACATAGAACGCTTCCAAATAACTTGAACTTTTTTCACCCGCAGTAAAGGCTGAACGAGTTATTGGTAATTTTCTTCGTCTAATTTCTTTCAACACTCTAAATCCAGTCTCTGGGCTATTGCGAGATATTACAACGACTTCAACTATGGGAGCTTTATCTTCTGGAGGTTGTATTTTATTTAGATTTAGCAAGGCTCGTATGAGAGACATCCCAGTACCATCTTCAAGAGGATCGTTTTCTCTATCGAGCATATAATTTCGATATTCATCTATCGCAGTATCTGGATCGTTCTTGAACTTTTCATTAAACACTTTATCCGCTTCGGAAAGATCAAATAATGCTGTAGCGGATATTCCGATTACAAGAGTGTCATTTAATTCTATGGGCATAAGCCCTCCATGAAAGACAAAAGTTTTTTAAATACAACTCTAGTGTTTATAACACACCAAAACTGCGTATATTACAAAAGTAATAATTTCACCAATAATTACTTTTGTAAACAGGTAATTAAAATAGCTAGGAATTAAGCTTGCCATTGTGTACCCAAATGTTGGTTAATAATGCTATCGGACAAATTAGATTCTTACTCATCACAATATGAATAAGTTTAACCTTTTCAATGACTGGTTATCGCTCAAAGCTGAATTTCGGCAAAGTGCCAGAAGCAGACGGTGGTAGCGTCGCGTTAAGTGGTGAGCAACGCTACCATCTTACCTAACATTGTGCCGTAGACACTAAAGCTGAAACAAACCGAAAATGCTAAGCGTTGGAAATCTGCCTTAAACGCTTTGTTAAATGCACATTTTCGATGCACTTTCAGTGTTCTCCTCGTACTCCCAAAGCTCGACATCATTTGGGATTAAGTGCTTATATGTACGGATATAATATTGAGCTAAAGTCTCGTTTCTCTTTGTACTGAAGTCACGAAGAACAAACATAATTTTTCTGAAACCGGCTGGAGCTGTATATAAATAATACATTGCTTCATTCCAAACCGTCAATTTCGCACTAGGAACATTACCACCTATTGTCCATTTATGAGCCTTACACTCGACAATGATCTGTTGATCAATACAACCGAGGTCGAACGCATGTTGTTTTTTCAAGTTTGAAACTCCGACTTCAACTTTCAAATTGGGAACAAGTTCTATGCCTTGGCTCAGAAAAAATTTTGATGCAGCGGATTCGAACTCACGCCCTACATGAGCATTGGATTTTGAGCCTATTCTCTGAAACGGTTTATCCATAACTACCTCGTGCATTTAACGCCCGACTCACGCGCCGGTTTAGAGCCGCAAAGCGGCGGAAAATCGGTCGCTGTGCAGCCGATTGTTAGAAACGGTTAAGAAGTATAGCTCTAAGTTCTTCTATACTATGAGGAGGATCACGCCTGTGAAGCATTGAGTGGCAGTTCGGGCATACAGGAATCAAATCATTAATCGGATCTATTTGGTACTCATCTTTTTGACGCGACACAGGAACAATGTGATGAACATGGATAAATCCGCGACCTATATCTCCATATAAACTCTCAAAGTTTAAATCACAGACTTTACATTTTACCCCATGATGCTCGATACATTGCTGTCTTGCCTTTGAACTCCGCTCATATTTGGTCAACTGATAAGACAACTCTTGCCCTTCAATGATCTGAGTGTCATCAATTTTCGGAATTTCGTCACGACTTACTGCGCCCGATTCGTAAACTTCAAAATCGCCGTCTGATTTCACGACCTTTAACTCCCATACGCCCCATTCACCGATATGAAGAGCCGATTTAGGCGGTAATTCGTAAGCAAACTTTTTCGTTATGCTTCGTCGGTCCTCTGATGAAACCAATTCATTCATAATCGTTCTTCGCTTGTGGGTATACCAAGCGGGCCATTCTCCAAGCTGCCCCATCCAAGACTCTTCTTTTGCATAACAATGCCGAGCTATTTCAAGAGCTTGTTCTTTAGTAGGAACTTTAGCTTTTAGGGAATATATATTTTCCTTAGAAATTTCAGGAGGTTGAAGATATGCGTAGTTTTTCGTCGACTTAACTAGCTTCCACCCTCTTCTTGGTAACAGGACGGACAAAGTCATTGCTGCCCCGAAACGAAAGACCCTCTCACCATAGCTCTTAGGTGCCTTACCTTGCGCTTCAAATCTAATTGAGGCTTCTGACCAGTCAGAAGTATCGTATTTCATCATTTTCCTGCTTGTTTCTAACGCTTCAAACATCGGCGCAACTTTTTGCGTCTGAGTGCTTTGATTTGTTGGAAGTTTTATCTGACAGCACATCCGAAAGCTTAGATTTCACTTCATTTTTTGAGTTAGCAACTATGAGGTATACCTTTTGATTTTCGGACACCTTATTGTGCTCATAGATCAACTGCTGCGTTCTTTGTGTAACTCCAGAACTAACAACCAATATTCCGCCTTTGCCAGATTGGTTTACTTTATACATAAACTCTCTCGCCGTACCGAGACCAAGCAATCGACTGTAGCGTTTTACTTCTACTATATATTCACTTTTATTATCAGCAGCCAAGAAATCATATTCATGATCATAACGGCCTTCGGGTAAAGGTTTTAAAGCCCCAATTTCTTCTAGAACCTCTCCCACCATTTTCTCGAACTCATAAGCAGCAGCAGTCATGCTAGTGTGGTACTGATTGATGACAACATCTCCAGCGACCATATCCACTTCGGTTTCTCGGTCATTTTTTAGCTTTCTAGTTATGCTTACCGCACCAATCGCTGCGATCAAAACGCCTAAACCTGAAAAGGCCCAGGATAGGATTGAAGACCAATCGAAAGGTTTTTCAACTGGCACTGTAGGAGACGAGTAACTTCTTCTAACAGTCTTTATTGAGGCCAGAAGGGACTCTCGCTTCTCTAAAGGTATAAATTTATTCCCCATAAATCGCTCTTGAATTTGCACCAAAAGCTCATCAGGATTATACGGGTAAGAAACCCCTTGCTTGAGTTCTTTACCCATTATAAAAGATCCAATATCCTCAATCGTTACAGGTTTTTCATAAAATAAAAGCTCTTGTATATCATCCATAAGACTTTCATGGACAACATTTACTTTTCCTGTCGTAATGTCCTTAACATAGTCAGGAACATGTGCCAACGAGAAATAGAACGTACCAGCCACACCTATCCCGCCAAAAAGATTCCATGCGTTCTTGATTATCCAATCGAATACTGATGTCAATGAGCATCTCCTACTTATTCGGGACTTCTAATTTAATAGTGCGCGAATCGCGTATATCTCTGCCGACGCCACGCTCATTTTTCTACTTTATACAGTTTTAACAAATAACCTAAGGTATTACTATCACTAAGTTTTCTTAAACTTTAAAGTAAAGTTAAATAGAACAATACGCGCGCAGCTCATTTTCATGAATATATGAGCAAAGAGCAGTTTGACCAATCAATTAACTTTTAGATTTAGCCACTCTCAATGTCCGGTTATCGCTCTAACCCGACTATCCGCTGGGTAACAGAAGTGCTATTAGTAAATATAACTTTTTCTGGCTTTGAGGTATGTATGCCTAGTGATATTCAACCTAGTGCTAATCATAAATTTGTAGATATACTCAGCAATAGAAAAGTTAATTTAAGCTCAAACCCTTTAGATGAAATTGAATTAATTCAGCGTGGTTTAGATATAAAGAGTGTTGAGAAGTTTAGGCTTTAGTTAGGTTGGGATATACAATCCTTTGCTAAAGCAATTGGTACAAATACTAGAACTTTCGAACGTCATAAAAAAGAGCATTAACGTTTAAATACAACTTTGAGTGAAAAGACCTTTGAGTTGGCTCATTTCGCATCAACTTGTATTGATCACTTTGAAAATATTGAACGATGGAATAAATGGTTAAATACATGATCCTTACAATTTAGCTCTAAAACACCTTTAACATTTGTAAATACAACTGCTGGTAGAAGGTTATTTAGGAACGTTATTAATGGCATCAAACAAAGTTTTAACGCTTAAAAAGACCCCAGCGTTTACTGGGGTTTCTCTATTTAGCCTCTGCCTTTTCGGCAGTAAAAAGTCACAATTTGTGGTTATTCACTTCCCGGCCTAACTTCAGCTGCCTACTCGGCAGTTCACAATATATATTAGCGCTATGTATCGTTTTTTATATTTCCAGCTGCCTACTCGGCAGTTCACTAAGTCGAGCAGTCAGCTCTTTTACGTACTCAATTTCCAGCTGCCTACTCGGCAGTTCACTATTAAAAATAGTTTAAATTTCTATAAATACCAAACTGTTAAATGAATTTAAATTATTTACCCTTATTTTCAATCAATCAGATAACTCATTGAAAATTAAAAGAGTGTTTTAAAACTATTAAAAAAGGGTATTCAAAGAGGGAACCGTGCCTTGGAATGTTTGATTTGTAGCAAAGCCATAATTATTAAATTGATTTCCTACCGCATTAGTATTTTCAATTTTTTGTATATGAAGTATAAAACTTTCCCCGTTGCCTTTGCTTGATACAGGTATTGAATGAAAATGGCCTATGTCCTTTGCCTCAAATTTATATTCAGGGTTGTAAACCTCCCCTCTAGCTTCAGCTCGCTTTTTAGCGCGTTTCAATCGTCTTTGCTTTTCACCAACAAATGCTTTGGCTACTGATTGGTTGCGAACAAACATGACTTCGCTTTGGTTTACTGGTACTTCGAGTATTTTTGATAAGCCAAATAACTTATCATGAGTCATCATCTCAAAATAGCTTTGCTGAGATAGATTGGTTAATTGCTTTTTATCTGTCGATACAAACGCTATTTGATTACCTATTGTTTGCTCATTCCATTTAGGAAAGCACACACCAATATTAATTATTTCACGTGAACTCACAAACCCATGCAAAATACCAATACAACGCCCTGCGAGAAGGCTTACATCACAATTTTTAGGTATATAAGTAATGGTAAAATAATAGCGCTTCAACCTTTACTCCTTTGGAACAAGCCGCCTTTGATCAACACTGCCGCAATAAAGTGAACTGCGTCTGATTCTTCACTTTGCTCTAAACCATGCTTTTCCATGTGCTTAATATGCAAAGCAATGCGCGGAAGTAATGAATAAAAGTCTGAATGGGTCTTAGGTGTTCTGTGTGCAACTAATATTTGCTTATCTGCGCCATACTCGTGAGTGCGTAAAGGTTTGTAACCTCCCTCGTACCAATCATCGATAGTTTGAATAGCAGCCCCTACTTTTTGTGAGTTTAAACTTGCTGCTTTTTTATCGCCCACTTGGGTGTACGCAAGTTGTTTAGATGACATGCCCTGTTCAACAGCATCTACAAACTTTTGACTTGGGTGAACCTCCTGGCTAAATGCATTTTTAATTTTGGCGGTTATATCTAAATAACAGTAGCTTTGAGGGTTGCTAAGCCCTTCTTGAATAACTTCTGATAATGTTATTAGTGCTGTTTGATTATTTTGCCAATTGCCCTGCCACTTTAATTTTTGTGCACCTTCAACAATTATTGGGTCTAAATGTTCTGTGAGGATTTCAATATCAACATTTGGTGATTGGCGGTTGCGCCAAAGCCAGTTGCCCATCAGTATATTTTTAGCGTAGCGAGTTGCCACTTCATTAAGGCCATTGTGCTTTTTATAGGTTTCAAAAAAACGTTTTAACCAATAAATAACTTTAGGGTCATCACAAACATGTGGCTCATTGCTATTGGCCTCAACCCTGAGTGAAAAACGGCAAAATAGCTCATTAACTGTTGGAGGCACGTAGCACACATCGATTGTTTGTGGGTTCCCAAACGCAAGATCTTGTGGCGCTAAATTTTTAGCCATATTTTGCTTTTGATACCCATCGCCAAACCCTGACTTTTGCCCAACTAATTTATTTTGCTCTATTTGTAGCGGTTCAAAATCTGATTCCGGTGTTTTATAAAAAAACACTGCTTTACTGGGTGAGAGCGAACGCGTGTAACTTAAGTGCCGAGGTAATTGCATTATTCATACTCAAACTTAGACTTTTTCATAAGCATAGACTCTTTTTGAACATCCATAACCCAAAATGCGTCATGAAAGAACTGCTTAGCGCCTGCGTACTTTACTGATGTATTGCTAACACACTCTAACAACCCGATTACAGGCTCAGCATAACAATGGTATTCATGTAAGGCTGCATCTCGCTTTACAGGCTCTTCGAGCGCAGCAAAGCCAATTGCAGCGGGTCTTAAATTAAAGTTACCGTTAAGCGCATCTATCAATTGTTCAAAACTTTTAGCTACTTTTTTTGAAGGGTATAACCAACTGCCATTTGACGATTTTACCTTTATATTTTTAAACAGCTCACTTGGTTTAGTATGTAAATTGCACCAGTCAATATTTTGATATAACGAAGGTGGATGCATAGTCCCGCCCGCAAACATAGATGGTAGTGCGGGCTTTATAAGCTGACTATTCAACTTATCTAAAAGCTCAGCATTTGGTACAAAAAGCCTAAATACTAAATCGAGTGTTATGTCGCATTTAGGTTTATCGATAATTCCAGATCTTATTACATGACTACGGCCAGCAACTTGTTTTAACTTACTTGGCTCAGGTAATGGTTTACCTGTATGTAATTGATAGTTTTCAATGTAAATAGCACTGCCAATACACTTAATTGAAGGGTCTATAAAGTTTTTTAGCTTACGCTCAAAGTTATGCGCAAGCCCATTTAAAGCAGTAAGTGACGGCATACCTTGAATATACGGGTTAGCCATTGCTTCAGCATCAAACACTCGCATATCTTGGCAATGTACATACACTATTTGCTCATCTTTTAATGTTTCTTCTTCAGCTACACAATGAGTAAACACATAGTTTAACTGCGCTTTAAACAACCCCATTAAATTAGGGTGATATGCAAAGCGTTTGAGCTTACTTAAAGTACCTAGGCTCTCATTTAGTATGTTACTAAATTGGCTAATACAGTTAGTAATACTCTGATCTAAGTAATGTTTTGCCCACTCAGGGTAAGCTTGGTTTTGCGCGTTATTTTTAGCTTCAAGAATGTTATCAAGCCATAACTGCAAGCTAACACGTACTTGCCTAATAGCCGCGACTCGCGCTAATCGCTTTTGCCTTAACGTATTAAACTGTTTAATACCAACCAATACCAAAAGCGCCTGTTGAAATTGACTACTTAATAGCGCACGAATTTTAAATGCTTTCTCAATATCATAATTGGCTACTTTAGAGTGGTTAATAGCCTTTGAATATGTTTTAGGGAAGTAACGAAGCACTCTTATATTGCCGCCTACTGAGCTTGCTAAATCACCGACATTGGCTGGCCTTGAGTGCTCAACTAAAGCAAAATTTAACTTACGACCTGTTGTTAATTGCTGAATTTTAGCCAGCATTGCGTGACTTACTACAGGCGTAACCACAAGGTAGCTTTGCTGAAATGGTATTTGTAATTGTGGTGAAAAAGAACTTACTTCTAATGGGAGCTCTGCCACTGGCAACTGCTGTTTTATTTTACCCGCGATATCTAAAACTGCCTTTTTAGTAAACCCGTATGCTCTTATTAAATTAATCCAAACAGGCTCTTCAGTTATTAATAACTTTGCTAAACAAGTCACTTCGCCCTGCCAATTAAACGAGGTTAAAAATAACTTTGCATGATTAATTTCAGCACTATTGTGCGACCAGCCAAAACTTAAAGGTAATGACCGGCTACAAATACCCGCAATATCTTCACTTACAACTTCACTAATTAAACGTTGATGGCTTACTCGTATGTCGGGGTATTTTAAATTATGAGTATGAAACCATTTAACTTCGTTAATGCACTTACTTAATAACACTTCATCGCGTAATACACTTTTAGCAGTTCTTACACTTGTTAAATCATCAATCTCACTTCGCTTATAAACTAGGTTAATGAGTACAGTCAGCGCTTGTTCTTCAAATCCATCTACCGCAACATGAGGCATGTATGGAGCAAACAACTTTCTAATGGCTGTGGTTTTTTCTTTCAATAATTCAATTGCAAATGCATCTTGTAAGCTCATAAGTTACCACGGCGCTATAAATTGTTTTTTTGTTTGAGGCTTTTCAGCTGCGAATGCTTGCTGTAGTTCAATTACTTGGCGTAAATAAAAAACATGGCTATCAGCTCTGAGCTGTTCGTGCTTTTTTTGTGGATAAGCGCAGTTTAAAAAGCCTTCTTGATGAAGTCTGTAAACTTGCTCTGTAGTGGTATTTAATAATACTGCGGCATCAAAAGTACAAAGCAGTAAGTCAGCAATATTTGGATGTTTAGCTTTAGGATTACTATCAACTAATTCGACAAAGTAATTAATAATCTCATCAAGAACTTTGTTTTTATGGTTACTTGTTGCAGCTATTTGACCATCACGGATTAAATCGCCATAAACAAAGTTGAACTTAGTTTTATTAAAAGGGTTGAGTTGCCTGAGACGCGCATTATTTGTGAGTAAGTTTAATTCAAAGGTAAGGCCATCAGGCCAAGTACTAAAGTAATCAACAAAAGCGCAGTTAAAGTGAGCATCGCTTACATCAAGTTGCTTAACCTTCGCAAACCACGATATCAACCCCACTATTTTATGGCTGTTACTACTTGCAAGCGCAAATGCAATTTTAAAGTCTGCATCGTTTAACTGTTCACTACTGGTTAGTTCACAACCACAACCGCACTCTAAAAACGCCTCAGAAGCTCTGTAATCAATTAAGTTATGGCACTCACTACAATGTATGGTTAATTGTGCTTTATGCTTATGGCACGCTTTATAGGGCTTTAAATGCCAATAAAAAGGAGTATATGAAGACTCAGACAAGCATTCAATGCAAACAGGTATGTTATCAGTGCGAAGTAGTTCAAGGGGAATAGTCAGCTCATTACGGCTTACTGCTGCTAGGTTGCCAAATTTAAAGTTACTGCGCCGCCATGCAAGTCCAAGAATATCACCAGCGTTTACATCAGCTAATTGAGCTACCAACTTAAGCGCTCTAATTCTAAAGCTGCTTGCTTGCCTAGCATGATAAACATCAACCTTACTCAGCTCTAACGGCAAAGCACCTTCAAGCTCATGATCTTGCTCTACAAGCCATTGCCATAAAATATCAGCAAGCTCACTATAGCCATTGTACGAGTTATCTCTTGCAAGCCTTAGTAAATAGCTTTCAAGCGCCTCATCTGGGTAAGGTTTTGTTTGAACTAAAAAATGCATCGCCAACCTAAACTAAGAAAATCTTAGTTTAGGTTTAGATTAAAAGTAATACTTAGGTCAAGCTTAAAGAGAAATTAATCTTTTGAAACATCTAAAACAAATATATCAATCAGCCCTACAAGATTTTTAGGTAAGTCATTTTCTAATTTTGCTTTAAGTTCATCTGCGCTTTTCAAGCCATGCTGCTTTCTATTCGCTACCTTTTCTTCAGCCCCAAACCAAATAACAAGATAAATACCTTGTCCTTCAGCGTCAGGATGAATTGAATATCTTTCAGCCAGTTGGTTTCCTGCTGCTGAAAACAGTTCTGTATGCCACTGCCCTTTAGCTTCAATCACAAGTAATCTTCGAATACCATCCATTACTTTGGAAGCAGTAATATCAATTCTATTTTTATCTTTTGTTTGATGCTCTGCATTGATAACTATGCTGTCTGCTTCTAAGCGAGGCTTCAAATACTCTGCAATAATTTCTACTGAGCTAACTTCGTCAAGTCGAACTCCGCCTTGCGAATAAAAACGATTTCCAGGGTTAAACTCCCCACCTTTAATATCTTTTTGATATTTATCTAGCTCATACAAGACTCTATCTCTAAGTCCTTCAACTGTAACAATCTCACAATTATCCAAAAGGTCTATAACCTTTGAAATATTTGGAGGAATAAAGTTTCTCATAGCTAAAGCACGAATTTGATTTGCTCTCATACTTTTAAGATTTTGGCGCATAACCTGAAAACGAGAGTCCTCAATTAACTGTTCAATAATATGAATTGTTCTCTCAGAAGCGTCCAATTCAATTTGCCTAGATATATCAACCAGAAATCGATATGCTCTTTCTCCGTCAGGGCTAGAGGTGCCATAAAAGGAAGGCAAGTTAACTTGTGGCCAATCTTCAATAAAGCGATCTAATAATAAATATATTTTATCGCTAGATAAACTTGGAAAAGTATCGCGGCTTCCGGAGTTTAAACTACTTGATATTCCCTCGAATAAAAATATTGAGCTTTTCTTCTGGGTAAGGAAATAAAAAAACTTTTGGGAATCGCATAAATCCAAAAAATAAAAAGCTCTTAAAAACCAGAATTGTATGATTTTCTCTTCAGGCTTATCTATATGGGGTGATTCAATTCGACCCAGCCATTCATCGCAACGAATTAAGATCAAATCTTTAAGCTGTTCTTTATCACCATAATGAACGGCTAAATCAAATAAAATATCCAACGCATAATAGCTCAGGCTAGAATACTTGTTTAACCACTCTAAGGGTAAATTGGCTTTAAAATCACTAAATATTTCATCGTCTCTTAGTACTTCTACTTCGGGGTGTTCGCATTTAAACTTGTCTAATTGAGGCTCAACATACTCTTTTAAGTAATTTTCTTTGGAAGTTACATCAGGAAATAACAAACGATCAATTTCAGACTTAAGAAGACCACGTTCATCTTCAGTTACTGCGTCATAATAAATATTACATCTAGTTTTCACGGCAGAAAGTATTTGCTTACTAATATTGTCTAGAGTTCCCTCCATACGTATTGTTTCTAAGCACAAAGCATACAAAACTGTTTCAACATGTAACCTCTGCGATTGACTCCTCAACTCCGCAAGTTTCTGTAAGTTAGGTACATCGGGAGCAATCAGGCTAGTGCAGTTTTTTAATGAAGTTCTCATTAGCTCTTCATCACCAAACTCTTTTTGTATATTTTCAGGTTCAAATAACAAACACTCTGAAAAATTAACTAACCACCCGAAATGCCCTCCAGATTCGATTAAAGCGCGGTTTCTCTGAATAAAGCTAATGTTGTCTGCACGATTTTGGCTCTCACATTTTTTGTTCTTTCTATCTAGTCTATTAGACTTCGAATTTCGTTTTCGTATCTGTAATCCAATAGAGTAATCTGTATTATTTGCTTTTGCCCACTCTCGCATAAATTCTAGCTTTTGATTAGCTTGTTTACGCATAATGCTGCGTATATGACTATTCAACTGAAGCTTGTTGTGCTGGAAGTAAAAATGCCTCGTTATAAAGGTTGACCACAGTGCTAAATTATTTTCTTCAAATGCTAAATTGATTAGGTATTCAGTATCATCAGCGGAAAAACATAATCCAGAATGCGCACCGCAATCTGTTTCAAACCTACTTTGTTTAAGATTGTAGATTATTTTACGTTCAGTTATACCAAAGAAAGCGGTTTTAAAAAGTCCTTGTCTTAAGTCTTTATTTTCTCTAATTGCTTTTACAGACTTACAGAAATTTTCACTTCCTTCCCTGTGATAATTTAAGTTTTTTAGCCACCCCCATATCTGTTCTGGATTATAAGGGAGGCTAGTAATATCAAAGTAATGATCGAGCAATTTACCTACAAGCTTGCTTATCCCGTCTCTACAAAAACATTCATAGTACTCTTTACCACAACTGCAAGTTAACTCATCGGTTAAAAAATTTAATAATCGTTCTGTATTTTCACCACTTAAAGTCCATACCAATTTATTGATGAAATATCGATTGCCTTGTAACCGTCTATCATCTATTGAGGTTTTTTCAGTAGGGTAGAGACTTGAACATGCTCGAAAGAAGCGTTTTAGTATGCCTAAATCAATAGAATTAGCACCTAAGAATTCAATTCCTTTAGCTGCGATGTTTAGAGAGGTATTACTAGACTCGGATATTAATGTTTCGAGTATTTTAATATCATCAACATCAATAAGCGAAAACAAACATTCCATAGCAAGCCTTCGAGTATCTAATCTCTCATTAGGATCGAATAGTATGTTTCTGAGATTAGGAATTAAGTGCTCAATAACCTGAGATTCTTTGATTATAGTTAATACTAAATCTCGTAAATGCCCATCATTTTTATTTTCTAAAATTGGCTTAATATCTTCAGCCATATTTTTACCAAAAAAACCAACTGTACTGTATCGCCGCCAAAAATCACCTCTTCTAAAATACGGGTCATTTTTTTCAATTTGTGTTAACTGTGATAAAAGTAACCTTTTAGATGAGCGATCAAGTTGTGAGGGGTCTCCATTAGCTAGCACAGCATAAGGATCAAGCTTTATAATTTCATGTTGTAGCGCTAACCCGCCGAGAGTAGCCATCCAACCAAGCACTCCTCTCAATTCATCACGAACAATATTATTTGAAGCTATTACTGTTTTACAAACTCTTAAAGTTAGTGGATCTTGATTACTCTGTATTCGCTTTACTAAATACTGAGCGGCACAATATTCAGCAATAATCTTGTGAACAGCTCGATGTTGATCAACATCATCTGCAAGTTTAAATAAGCGAGAATCTATAATGCTTGATAGATCTAAGCCCGCTTTTATTAGTGCATTGATATTGGGGTATAAGTATTCCTCTGATAAGTCACTAACACTTACTCCTTCAGCACCTGATAAAAGAGTTTTAGAAAATACTTCTGAAGCGAGCTCTATTTTTTTCTTATACGGGAAATCTATTCCAGTTCTTCTTTTTGCCGAAGGGTTAAGCTCTTTAGCTAAGTGCTCAACTGCTTTTTCAAAGATAGAGCTTTTACTTTTAAATTTTCGATTACTTTCAATGTAGGCATCTGCAAACATTTTCAAAAACTGAGGGTTCGGAAGCAAAACATCTAAATTAAAGCGTGATACTTCTGTATAAAAATTATCAAAATCTTCATCAGGCAAGTGGTGATCAAAAATCTTCCTTTGCTCTAATTCATTAAACTCCCTCAGCCTTAAAACCAAAGGATCACATTCTAAATACTCTATAACCGCTTGTGCTGAGTCACTGCTCCATTCACTTGAGCGACTTGATATTATTAAAGTTTCAGGTTTTGACTCGATGACTTTAGCTAATAATTTGTGTATACCACAGTTGTCAATCTTGGATAGTTCATCCAAGGCATCTATAACAAGAAAATCCCTAAATAATTTACTAGAATACAAGTACTTGCTAGCAGTGACTGGGTTAGTATTAGCCTTACTTGCTAAGCTTTTAAGAAACTCAGTCTTACCTGCTCCTGGTTCTGCTAAAATAATTACGCACTTAGAGACACTCAAGAGTTCATCTTCAGCATAAATTTGCTCATCATTTTCAAGAGTACGCTGAAGATAAATATTTGAGGTCATAGATTCTCTGTATATTCACAAATTAAAGTAAGGTATTTACTCTTTAATTAAGCCTAAAGATATTTTGGAAGCTTTAATACTACCAAGCAGTTTCGCCTTATCATGCTGGTCTGCTTTACCCCATGCGCAAATTAATTCAGCCAAGTCATCTTCTTCACAATAAAAATAAGCCACTGGTACATCTAGCTCTTTAGCGATGCGTTTCATGGTTAAAAAATCAGGGGCATGTTTGCCTTTTTCATATTGGTTCATGCGAGCACTAGCCGTGTTAGGTTCCATGCCTAATGCCATACCTAGCTGTTGCTGAGTAAGGCCAGCTGCTTTTCTTGCAGATTTTAGGCGTGAAGGTGTTGGAGTTTCCATGTGAACCTTAGCTATAAATTATATCTTGCTAAGATTCTCTTAGTATCTAACCTATAAGTGTACTAAGGATATTTTAGTTTTTAAGTAAAGGCAAAAATTCTGCTGTGAAGTTACTACTTAAAGCCCATAATGATTTACATTTAGTAATAAAAGTAAAGCTAACTAAAATCATTATTTTCAAATATTTCAGTAGGAATATCACTAATCACTTGCCCTATTTTCCAATCCATTATTTCAAGCAGCTCAGTTGAGGCCTCAGAAGATACTTCAAAGTAAAAACTATAAATCATATCACCAGTAGATCCTTCTTGAGGCATATATTCAATATCTAAACTTTCAAATTCATCCGTAAATTCATCTGGAATTTCCAAATAATCAACAATTCCTATTCGGCATTTAACTTCCTTTCGTTTCCATGCCATCGAGTAATCGGCACTTTTAGATGTTGGCTTAATTGTTGGCTTTTTCATTTTAACTGTCATAGGAAAAGGAAAATCAATACCTAGGAGTAAAGCCTCGCCTTGACTTAATGTTGGAAGAAACGACGCAGATCTCTGATCCATTGTACCTACAGCTCTTTTAACCACTTCTTGGTCATGAAAGTTCGTAAGCCTGTGGACAATTAAAGAGCCTATCTGGCTTAATACATCTTCAGGTATATCTCTCGGTCGCTGAGTTGCGATAACCACATTCAGTCCATATTTACGACCTTCTTTTGCTATATTGCCAAAAGAATCTAACTTTATTGAGCTAGATTCATCACCAATTGTTTTATTGAGAAACTGATGAGCTTCATCTATGAAAACTAGCATCGGATTACTATGGCTAATAATCCCATCCCTGGCCAAGTCCATCAATTTACGACCAATAGCATTAACAAGGATTTCGCGTCCATTAGCTTCAAAAGGTACTGCTGACAAGTCTAACCTCAAAATTTTATTGTTTGAGTTTGAAGAGCTATAGCTATCAAGAAGAGAAGGTATATCTTGGTCTATATCAGGGTCAATTAGCCACTTTAAATAGGAATTTTCAGAGTAAGCTCTTATTCTCGATATAAGGCTCATACAATAACCCAGTTCATTATCTGAAGGATCTCCCCATATTGTCTCATCAATTTCTTTTGGGTAGCCTGAACCAGCCTTTTTTCCTGTTGGCCAAACACACTCTTGAGCTATTTGCTCTGCCAGATGTTTAAAGCACCACCTTTCAGATTTTAAATCTTTTTCAATAAAGTTTAATGCATTGTTATATGGTTCTTTTTTCTGACCTGATTTAACTAAAATATGATTATCAGTAACTTTTATATCACCATAATTATTATTATAGCGTCGCACTATACGCTGACTCAGTATAGCTGAACTCAACTTGGGCATTTGTGTCTGCGCTGATGGGCGCAAAAAAGCAAATATATCAGATTCAGGGAGCTTCCAATGAGGAAAGGTAACAGAATTATTAGGATTAGCTTTTTCATGATTACCGACATAATATGTATCACAATCTAAGTCAGAGTACTCTCCTGTTGGATCTAACAATAATGCCCTCCCTCCATGTTGCTGAACTTCTTGAAGCAACCTAGACATTGAATAACTTTTACCACCACCTGTAGCTCCTAAGACCGCGCAATGCCTCGCAAATAGCTTATCAGGTGTAACAGTTATGTTAACGGCGGAATCATATGGTAGTTCTGCTATATTCAGTTTTACTTCACTTTCTTTCGAGTCTCCTTCAGCAAGAATAGATATTAATTTTGGGTGAGCTGAGTATATTTGGCTCCCTAGTCTAGGGTGATTTTTTATTCCACGGTAAATAACTCCTGTTGCTGGGTTAACACTTGTTAATAATTGAATAATTCCTACAGGATTATTCAAACCATTATCAATCGTCATAGCATCTACCGATAGCCTTTCAGCGCCATCTAGCCAAACTTGAACTAACCGGCCTAGTATTGCTGTTTGGCCACAATCAATGAATACAAATTCATTAACCTCACCTGCGCCTACACGATCTCCTAAGTACCACCTTGCTTCTCCAGAACCAGCATCTGATAGATTGACAGTAATTTCTGCTGGCGAAATATTAATAACACTACCAATCCTTCTATTAGTATCAAAGGGTGAAAACCATTCATTAAAACTCATTATCACCCACCTTCTTGGGGTTAATATTTCCAGCAATTGTTTCAAAGGTTTTAAATAATTTTTCTTCTGGAGTCTCTTTTCGACGCTCTTGTAGCAATTCGGAAAATTGCTCGAAAGTACCATCAACTAATGAAATTCTTTTATCCCCTTGTTGAATAGCCTGATCTAACAAATCTCTTATCTCGGGATTAAACGATCCGCTTTCAATAAATAAATCTTTTGTTGCAATAAGAAGGTTAAATTCCGCATTGGTTCTTAAAGCCATCGTCACAGCATTATTGATATGCTTATCATTGAACCCAAAACCAAGGCATATTAATGCTGTTTTAGGTTGTTGGACGCTATTTAGAAATGACGACATCATATCTAAATAAGGTGAATCATAAGAGGTTTGATATTTAGAGCTACTAGGGTAAATAAAAACAGGCTCATCAATTTTTGCTTTATAGTCTACTTTTTTAACTCGCCCATTTTCACGAGTCCAATTAACAGAGCCATGCATTTTATAAAGCTGAAAAACATTTGGGATATAAGAATTTGGACTTTTAGAGTGTCCACTTCTATCAACAATATCATAGCGATACCAGGCAGGGTTAAAATAACTAGGGGATGAAAAATCAAAACCGTCTACAACTACAAAACCTGTATTTGCAGCAGAATGTTCGAATGCCAAATCATAATTAGTTGTAAATAATTTAAGTCTTTGCTGCTTTGGACTTCTTCGACCTAAAGTTCGGATGAATTTATCATGGGAAAACCAATCATTTGAATTTATTTTATCTGTAAAGTTAGTTTCGTTTAAGATAACTGTTTTGGATTGATTTAAGAAAGAAGTAAGCTCTCCGGTTTTTGCTGCATTTGGAAACAAAGCAATATATTGATCACACAATGATAATAATAATTCGATATCATTCCACGGCTCATTTGTTTTTGAATCTCTTTTTTTCTGGTTTTCATCATATTTCACTGCATCAAGAACATCTTGAAATTTATCTGGATCTTGTTCTTTACACTTTTCCCATAGTTGCCCCATACTTGGAGCAATACCTTGAAATGTTAATGAGGTTCCAGAGCCAGCTAAGATAACTAAGTTATCAAAATCAAGTAAGTTACTAATACTTGAAATTAGTGATAAGTAACTTTCATTTTCACCTTTTTCAGGATCATCAATATTAATTAGTTCTGGATTTTTAATTCCATCTGTTCTTTTTATAAATGCCGATAGAAAATTTACTTCACTCATTTATACATCCCTATTCTTATATTTCTATTCAATAAATAACACATGTAACTCCAAATTTCATACACTCGATTCATTTGATAAACCAACACTTCACTTCCTCAACAACTGACTAATAGGCATCCGTTCAGTAAACTTGGTTGCTATAAACGGATCTTCATCTTGGGCGCTTTCAGGTTTGTATAGTGAGTAGCGCTCGACTTCACTTGCTGTAATTTCTGCAACAGGCAAAGTAAATGGGTTTGGCACATCAGGAAACAGTACATCAAATGCTTTAACTAAGTGCTTGGTCGTGAGGGTTTTCGCGTTATCCATTAATGCGTAAAGTACGGCATCATTTAAAAAGTATTTGAGCGCTCTAAAGCAACCTTTTGATAATGAGAACAAAGCAAAAACTGTTGCTTGATCACTTAAGTTTGGCTTTTCGGTGAATGGCATACGATTGGCTAAGCCAATTATTAATTGTACAAAATGCTTTGGGTTTTCTGACAACTTAAAATAAGGCAGCAGCCGCCTTACTAATAAACGCGATGACCATTGAGGTTCGTCTGCTATTTTTTCTGCCCACGGCATACCTACCAAGACAATTGATACACCCGCTTCATCGTTAATGTATTTTAACCTGTTAGCAATCTCGCGGCGTTTTTTACCTTGGTTGTGCTCAATTAGCTCTTGAAACTCATCAATAATTATAAGCTCTGTGCCACACGTTTTTAGGCATTTTATTAATGATGTCGTTAAGCGAGTACCGTTTATTCGTAGTTTGCGCTCTGTACTGCCTATTTGCCCTAAGTCTTTAAGAAGTTCAGCTAGGGTAGATTCTAGTGTCGGGTTACTAGGTATGCGACTTACTAATACGGGGTGGTTCATCACTCCATTAATAAAGTGCGGTAAATGTCGTTCTTTATATTGCTTGATCAGTGCTGTTTTACCTGTGCCTGTATCGCCATTTAACAGCATGCAGGGCTTTTCGCCCGCTAACCCTTTACCAAGTCTTAATCTGTCGAAGTCGTTAAATACCGTGCTTATTATTGGGTATTCAATAAATACATCACGAAATTCATTAAGCTTTTCTTTTTGTTTATCGGTCAGCATAATTAAAATCCATCTAGGTCTGAGATAAAATCATCCCAGCTATCAGTTACTTGCTCTTTAGTTGTAACCTTTTTAGGTTCTACTGGCTCGCTCTGCGTGATTGATTTTTGTGAATCACTACTAACATTTTGATGCTTAGCTAGCGCTTTCCCCCCTTTTACTTTTGAGTGTTTTGGCGCATTTTTTAACGCTTCAAACTCGTTTTGAATTTTGTTATGAATAAACATACGCGCTTTTGCTAAGCCTACATTATCGATAGAGCTCGAAATAAAGTCGCGATGAATGCGCATATTTATTTTATGCTGATTCAAACTCAAACCTTGGGTATAGTCTTGATCTTTACATGGCACTTTGATGTAGTGCTCTAGCTTATCGAGGTACACATATATATAAGAGATATCATCGGGGTTTAATTTAATTAAAACTTCTTGAGATACTTTGTGGCTAAACTGCTTCCTATAGTTGGCTAATTCAGTACTGTCATAGCTTGAATTTTCTAACTGTATACCACCTTTTCGAAGTACCCGATGATATGAAATACTGAGCACAACATCTAATTGTTGAAGATCAGCATTACTCAGCATTGTTGGTGGTAACGTATTAAAGCCTTGCTCCCATAATTGGCTAGGTATGTACTTAAAGCGGCTGTCGGCATCTTGATGGTAAACGTCTACTACCCATTTATGAAATAGCTGCATAAAGGTTGTAAAGCGCATGATTGCATCTTTTTTGGGGTTATATTCATGTTTTTGCAAAATGTTAGAAAAGGTTTTACCTGGGATCGGGTCTAGTAACTCAGTGTTAATTGTGCCGAACATACGTTCTACAAAGGGTTTTAACCAGGGCTTTGCGACAGGGTTATATTGAGTATTAATGCCTATTTCTTCACAAGCAAGTTCAAGGCTGTTACTCCAAAATTCAGCGCCATTATCAACAACGAGTGTTTCAATTTTACCTGCACACTTCCACTCATTAATCGTATCTGGGTATAGTTTTGCCACTTCACTTTTAGGTTTCATGGCATTTAGCATTGCTCGCCTTACTGCATCATAGCTGGGCTCACTGAAACTAAAGTAATAGCCAACAATACAATGGCTATACACATCTACTAACATAGTGAGTGTTGGTCGACCAAGTGGGATATGCAGCTCATCATCTAATAAGATAAGATCAAGTGGCGTATGGTCAATTTCAACTTTTTCGAGTACTCGGGTAGGCCGTGTATGCCCTTCTACTTTATTAAACGCAATATCAGCAAGGCGCTTACCATAACGAGCAATCATTACTTCGTATTGTGGTAAGTTATCTATTCTGTTTTTAAACGCTTTGTATGTTAAAGGCTTTAAAACACTGCCCACAACACTGTCGTTTTCAATAATAACTAAATCTGCATAATACTTATAAGCAGAAGCCACTGATGGTTTTTCTTTTACTAAGTAACGCTCAAGTGCTTTTTCAAAAAACTTATCGGTGGCTGTATCACGCTCTCTGTTACCTTTTTTTTGATGGCTTGGTATTAGCGCCATTATATTTTTATCCGCATTGGTATAAACGCTATACCATCGTGCTGCTGTTCTCCAACTGGGCTTTTTTTCTCCCTCAACTTCAGGCATTAATTTTAATAAAGGCTCAAGGTTTTTTTGTGTCCAACCGCCTTGAATATTAGCCTCAAGCCATTGAATATATTTAAGCTTAGCAAATGTTGTAGTTTTAATTTTTTCAGGAAGGGCTTGTAAATCTTTGGCGTAATTTTGAGGTGGTTTGGTTTCTACTTTTGGTAATGGCTGGTTAAATTCATCTTCAAACAGCCCCTCATTAAACATTGTTAGACCAAATTGCTGTTTCTATTGATATTTCATTTGTAGTTAAGTCGGCAAATAACTGCCCTAGTGATAATAAGCGTAGCACCGTAGCAAGTAGCTCACCGGCAGTTACTTTTAAAAAGTTAACTAACTGGCCCACTTTAATAGAGCCGTATTGCTGAACAAGTTCTAGCACCGATGCTTGCAGCTCTGTTAAGGACTGAAAGCCAGAGTAGCGATGTAAAAGCTTTAAGTTATTGAGTGTTGGGTATACACGGATTTGTTTATCTGTAACCAGTATTAAATCGCGTCCATCTTGCTTAGCGATGGTTTGCTTTTCAATAAAACGTGCACGAAAGTCTTCGTCAGCAATTTTACTTTGTGGTTTTACTTCTATAAATTTTTGCGTACCGTCTGTATGGGTAAGTAAAAAGTCAGGTGTGTAACGGCAAGTACGGTTATCAAACTCATATTCGTAACCTAGTGGCTGTGCTTCAAATGCGGCTATTGATGGTGAAAATTCAAAATGGAAACAAGCATCAAACTCTAAAGAGGATTCGACTAAACAAGTAGATTTATTTTTTTGACTAGCAAATTTATATAGGTTTTTAACACGAGAGTGTTTGAGTTTTCTTCTGTGCATGTTAGTCAACCATCTAACCATTTGGTTAAATACTAGACTATGCCACCTTATACTTCCAATTTATGCCATCTTTTAGTACAAATATGTCAACTTATACTTCAAACAACACCCAAATGAGGAATTTGGGTGGCAGTCTTACCAGCCACATCTCGGCACACACGTCACAAACTGTGGCTGCTCCCTTCCGGGCCTGACCAGGTTCGCCTGCTAGTGTTGCGAGAGGACCAATAAGACTACCATTGAGGGCCTTGGTTGGCGCGGGAAGGATTATCTCTACTTTTGTGGTGTTATTCAAGGGTAAACGCAAAAAGAAAGTGCGATTGCATGTTAAACATACAATCGCACTGTTTTTTAAACGATTTTATTGTTTCTCTAACTCTGCTTTTACGCTACGCAGTACTGTTTTTACTTTTTTCATGTTTTCTGGGCCCATGCGCAACAACTGTTTTTGAGCTGCTGGTAAGCGTTCCCATTCTGAGTAGGCGTATTGATAAGTCACCGAGTCACGTAACAACGGCATATCCCCTTTTGGTTCTGGAGTATCCAGTAATAGGTCTATCGCTTCTTCAAGTGTTTGATTAAACGCATCACCTTGATAGCCAATTTCTGCATACGCATCATTAATAAGCGGTTTGTACTCATCGTATAAACGCACGATTTGTGCTGCGCTCATGCTGGTAAATATTTTTACGTATGGCGTATAACGCTCGTAGCTATTTGGGTCGATGGTAAGAATATCGCCTTCAATCACGCTAAAGTTTTCTTCTGGACGTTCAACCGGTGCATGCTTTGCAGCAACTTTACCTTTGGCTAGGTTATCAATAAACACCACTCCGCGACGAATAACGTCTTCAGTTACTAGCAAGCCCATCACTTGATCACTTAAGTAATCATCAATGCTGGCAACCACAACTGTGTCACTTTCGTTAAGTGTTGGTAAGGGTACTACAGCAGGCTCAGGCTCAACCTGTCTTTGCTCTGGTCGTGGCACTACTGCTGGCTCAGGTAGCGTTTCAGGCTCTGCAACCTCGGGCTCTGGAGCTTGATATTCAGCCATAGCTGGCTCTTCAATTGTTTGCTCAACAATCGGCTGTGGCTTGTCTTCGGAACTGAGTAAAACATACCCTGCTACGCACGCGATGATGACTAACACCCCGATTGCAAACAGCAAGTTGTTATTTGATGGACGTTTTTCGGTATCTGGCTGTGGTGATTGATCTGACATACGAACTCCATAAAAAATTTAAATGCACAACACTTAGAGTTACCTAAGTTACTATAATTCATTGCTTAGCGATAATTTTATTCTCAGTGCTAAGGTATCCTTTGATTCTTCTAGCTTAAAGACTTAAAGTTAATAAATAAAGTAAAGACGCTCAACGGTTTAATTGCAACTATGAAAATCAAACAGGTCAATCAAGATAAACCTAAAGTCGCGCTGCTACTAACAGGCGGTGGCGCGCGTGCGGCCTATCAAGTGGGAGTGCTTAAAGCCCTTGCGCAGAGTATGCCGCGCACAGCTCCCTTACCATTTACGATCATTAATGGCACATCTGCGGGAGCGATCAACTCAGCGGCCTTGGCAAGTTATGCATCGTGTGCGCATTTAGCAGTCCGTAAGCTGGAGTCTGTTTGGAAAAACTTCTCTACTTCAATGGTTTATAAAAGTGATTTTATCAGTGTGTTTGGTCATTTAGCCCGTAATATACTGACCAGTTTTCAATCTGAACACATAAACCACCCACCCGCGAGTTTATTGAACAATCAACCGTTACGGGTGTTGCTAAATAATATTTTGGATTTATCTCGTATTGAACGTAATTTACATCGTAATTATTTAGATGCTTTGTCAATCACTGCATCAAGTTACACCACCGGTGATTCTGTGGCATTTTTTCAATCTAATACGCAATCGCCTTGGCAGCGCGCTAAACGTGAAGGCCAAGCGACTCGCATTAACGTTGAACACTTAATGGCATCTAGTGCTATTCCCATGGTGTTTCCAAGTGTCAATGTGCATAACCACTACTTTGGCGATGGCTCTGTTCACCAATTGTCACCGCTGAGTCCGAGTGTTCATTTGGGTGCTGAAAAAATATTTATCATTGGTGTTGAGCAACCCAAAGAAGCTCATCCACCAGGCTATTTAGCTCACTTTCCCGGGTTATCGTCTATTGCGGGTCATTTGCTCGATAGTGTATTTACCGACACCTTACAATCCGATTTAGAGCGCTTAGAGCGTATCAATCGTACCTTAGGCTTGCTGCCTGCGCGTGACAAACACCAAGAGCTGAAACAAATACACAGTTTTGTGATCAATCCATCAGAAAACTTTAATGCCATTGCCACGCAGTATTATGATGATATGCCACTGGCAATTAAAGTGTTGCTGCGCATGATAGGGGTTAAAAAGCGCTCACAATCGAGTTTAACCAGTTACTTATTGTTTGAAAAACGCTATACCCAGCATTTGATCGATATAGGCTATAAAGATGGTCTTAAAAAATTGCCGCAAATACGCGAGTTTTTAGAGTTAGATTAAACTTTCCCTATTCGTTGCCATCAAGTAAGTAACGCTCTACTCGCTCTACTCGACGAGGTTTCCCTTGCAGCACAAGAATATCCCCGGCGAGTAAAATGGTATGCTGCGACGGGCTATCAATTTCACGGTCTTGGCGGCGTAACGCCCGTACAGACACTCGGCGTTTTTCAAGCTCTAGTTCGCTAATATTTTTAGCCACTGCAAAAGCATGTTCAGGCAGTGCTATTACGTGTAAATACTCAAGCCGCTCGGCGTTACTTTCTTCGCTATCAAATTGATCACCGGCAAAAAAGCCATGTAAAAATTGATAGCGGTTACGCCGCTCTTTGCTTACTCGCCTAACAATACGCGACATCGGCACGCCCGACATAGATAACACATGCGACACCAGCATTAAACTCGCTTCGAGTGTTTCTGGCACTACTTCGGTTACACCTAGCTCTTTGAGTGCTTCTAGCTGACTATCGTCGCGCATTCGCACTAATATTTTTACTTGCGGCGCTATTTGCTTGATCGCATCAATAACAATTTGCGCATGCTCAAAGTCCGTAAACGTAATGATCACTAATCGCGCCCGTTCAACCCCTGCTGATTTTAAAATATCTTTTTGTTTTACATGACCAAAAATAATCGGCTCACCGGCAGCTTTGGCCTCTTGTACAAGAATAGGGTTACTTTCAACAGCAACATATTCGATTGCTTCTGGTTTTAAAAACCGCGCTATCGTTTGCCCAACTCGCGAAAAGCCGCAGATCACTACATGGTTATGATACAAGGTGCTGCTGTTAGGTTGTTGCTGCCATTCGCTGTGGGGGTTTTTTAATAATCCAAGTTGCTTTAATAACCAAGGCGTACGCTCGATTAAATAAGGGGTTAAGCCCATCGACATAACGGCAATAGCAATTAAAAATGAAGCATGATCTGAGGCCAATAACTGATGCTTAGTAGCAAGGGCAATTAATACAAAACCAAATTCGCCCATTTGCCACAGCATAATACCGGCAGCTACAGCATCTTGTTTTCGCTCGCCCATTAATTGCGCTAAAAAAGTAATAACGCCAATTTTTAGCACCAGCATTAACGCAAGTGCAGCTACTATCCAATACCATACACCCAGTACAAATAAAATATCCAGTTGCATGCCTACGGTGACAAAAAACAAGCCCATTAAAATATCGCGAAATGGCCTAATATCGGCTTCTAGTTGGTGCCGATACTGGCTTTCACCTAGCATCATACCCGCTAAAAAAGCCCCTAACGCCATTGATAAACCAAATAAATAAGTCAGTCCTGCGGCAAATAAAGCAACCAATAAGGTGGTTAACACAAATAACTCTTCAGTGCGCATTAACGCCACTTCACTAAAGACTTTGGGTAACACCCATTTGCCAATAGCCCACAGTAATAGGCAAACAAACGCGCCTTTGGTTAATGCAAACGTCAGTGCCCAGGCTATACCTTCTGAGCCACTACTTTGCGCAAGCAGTGGTAATGTAATGAGTAAAGGAACAACTGCAATATCTTGAAATAACAACATACCGATGGCAAGTTGCCCACGTCGCTGTTTCAGCTCACCGGATTCTTTTAATAATTTAACTACCACCGCTGTGGATGATAGCGCCATTAGTGTAGCAATAGTAAAACTACTTAAAACTGATAAACCCATTAGTAATAAAATCAACATAAACACTAAAGTGGTGATCACCACTTGCAATGTGCCTAAACCAAATACTATATTGCGCATCGCCATTAAACGACCAAAAGAAAACTCCAGTCCTAGGCTAAACAGTAAAAAAACAATGCCAAGCTCGGCCACAAAGTGCATTTCATAACTTTGCGCCATCCAGCCAATACCATGGCCTCCGGCTAAAACGCCAGTAGCAAGGTATGCGAGGATCGGCGGTAAGCCAATTCGTTTAAATAGCCAAACCAGCACCACAGCAGCTAGTAATAAGCCAAATATTTGCGCTAACACACTTTGCAAACACACCTCCTCTTTCTACCGACGCAATACCGCCAAAATTTTAGCTACTTCAAGATTAACTATAGCAACTATCTGTTTTTCAGCCAGTTTGGAATAGTGGCACAAAAATCGCTTAGTTAAAGCAACAACACACTCCTAGGGGGAGAAAACCGTGGAAAATGTCCATATTTTGACGCAACGGATCTCAGCACGTGGCGAGTTTCTGCCGTTTTCGGCAGAGCATTACCGTAATAATGAGCCTACTGCTATTCATAGTTTGCTTGAGAGGTTGCAAACGACATTGAATTTAGAAGAGCTGCTGACTATTTACGCTGCGCATGCAAAACAAATTATTAATTTTTCAGGGTTACAGTTTCAATCATCCCTTGGTGTGGCTCAAATTGCCGATAGTGATAATAGTAAACCGCCCTATTCATTTGATTTAGATATAAATAATGAACATTTAGGCCAGCTTATCTATTTTTGTCAGTATCCGCTGACAGGCAATATTGAACAAAAGTTAATTGGCTTACACAGTGCATTAGTCTATCCGTTACGTAATGCATTAATGTATAGCCGCGTACTAAAACTCGCGACTAAAGACACCTTAACCGGGCTTAATAACCGCAGTCAGTTTAATGATATTTTGGCACAAAAATTAGAGCGTTGCCGCCGCCATCACCGCCCATTTAGTTTAATGTTGTTAGATTTAGATAACTTTAAACAAGTTAATGACAACTATGGTCATAAAATTGGCGACGATGTATTACGAGAATTTGCAGATGTATTGTGTAGTAGTATTCGTGGTACTGATTCTGTGTTTCGCTTTGGTGGTGATGAATTTGCGGTATTAATTGATGATCCAGAATTTACCACTAACAAAGTGATCGCTCAGCGAGTGATGCGCTTAGTGTCTGAATCTAGTTTAATGAAACAATATCAAGTAACCACCAGCATAGGTTTTACGCTAGCAAGTAGTCAAGATTGTGATAATGAAATTTTTTCCCGAGCAGATAAAGGCCTGTACAAAGCCAAAGCTGCTGGTAGAAATTGCGCAAGAGCTTATTGATATTTTAATGCCTAGTTCCCCCGCTAGGCATTAGATACTTATTTAGCTGTCAGCTTATAGCCGAGCAAGGCTAAGCAAAAACCAAAAAAGAAGCCACTGACCAAATACAACAAAGCTGCCATGGTAGCTAAAGGCATTATGATAACCATGAGCAGTGGAATGCTCACCCCAACAATAAAAAATATCCCGCCTTTACCTAACCAATAAGCAATTAATATCACCGCGCAAAGTAATCCTCCCGCACTGGCATAAGCTAATGTTAATAGCTCTAAATCAAACATAAACGTGGCGATAATGGCGATTAATGCGGTGCTCACAAGTCCTAATGGTGCTTTATTAACAAGCGATAAACCAACGTGGGGCTGTGGCTTGCTCATGTTTTTATGTTCCAAAATATACCTTCTTGTTGATAGTGTTCAGCACTTATAAAATGCCCTACTACATAAACTAATTGTTCATTATAAAAAATAAGCGGCACACTCGCACGCAGCCAAGGCGCGACTTTAGCGTCTTTAAACCAATGTTTAAGCGTATTATGGCCCGGTTTTTTAAGTGGTTTTATACGTGCTTGTGGGCGGTTAAAATGCACTGTGACCTGTTCATTAGGCAGTGGTTTTCTAATTCCTTCACCCGTTAATTGAACCAAACTGCGTCCATCAGACAGTAACAGCTCTGCATCGTTTACTAATTGGCTAAGCGGCACTTCGGTATCACGCACAAAATATAAAAACTGTTGATGACGACGCACTTGTCCGTGCGCTAAATGAATAAGTAACTGGGCATCAGCTTGTGCGGTTAGACCTTGGTTGAGTATCTGTAACGTTTGCTGCTGTGATGGCATAAGTGCAGTGAATTGGCCAAGCCAACTGCGTAGTACATTAGCTTGGCGTGCTGCACTGTAGTTTGCAAGCTTTGCGCAACTTAGACCTTGCTGATTGTTTTGGCATTGTTGTAAATCTAGCAGGGTGTATTCGTCGAGCACGTCTTGTTGCTGCTGCAATAAATTTACACTTCGCACGGCGCTTTTTTCAAAACCTTTAAAACGTTCACTCAGTAGTGGCACAACTTGCTGACGAATAAAATTACGATCAAAGCGTTCATCACTATTTGAGTCGTCAGTAATATGCTCAAGCGTAAAGTTTGCAGCAAATTGCTCAATATCTTGTCGAGTAACATTTAGCAGCGGTCTTACACATTCTCGACCAGAGCTAAGCATTCGCGTTTGCCGCATTGCGGTTAAACCTTGCAAACCAGAGCCGCGCTTCAAGCGCAGTAACAACGTTTCAAGTTGATCATTTAAGTGCTGCCCTAGCAAAATAATACTGCCACTTGGACTGAGTTGATCAAGCGCTTGGTAACGAGCGTCCCGCGCTTGCTGTTCTAAACTGGTGCGGGTTTTACGATCAATTTTTACCTGCGCTGCATAAAAGGTAATATCTAACGCATCGCATAGCTTTTTACAAAAGGCCTGCCAATCATCAGCGTACTTGCTTAAACCATGATGTACGTAAACAGCCGTTAATTGCAACTGTGGCATCTCAGCTTTAAGCGCATTCATAACATGCAGTAATACCACAGAATCAACACCACCTGAAAGCGCTATTGTAAAAGCACATTGATGCTCTGCTACATAAGGTGTGATGATGTTTTTTACTTGCTGATATAAAGACGTTGCATGCATGAATTAAAATCGCTAAATAGATGATTGGTTAGCTAAGCTGATAGCTGATAGCTGATAGCTGATAGCTGATAGCTGATAGCTGATAGCTGATAAACATTCTAAAACAAAAAAGCCGCAAAAGCGGCTTTTTTTCATCAATTAGCTATTAACAATAACCAAATGACATTAAACGTTTATAACGTTGATCAAGCATTTCATCAAGCGACAGGGCTTGTAAGTCAGCTAAGTCACGTTTAAGTTGATTTTTAAGGTTACGCGCCATACCTTCGTAGTTACGGTGTGCGCCACCTAATGGCTCTTCAACTAAGCTGTTGATCAAATCAAGCTCTTTAACACGTTCCGCGGTTACACCCATCGCTTCTGCTGCAAGTGGCGCTTTGTCAGCGCTCTTCCAAAGGATCGATGCACACCCTTCCGGTGAAATTACCGAGTAAGTGCTGTACTGCAACATGTTAACGCGATCACCTACACCAATTGCCAGTGCGCCACCTGACCCGCCTTCACCAATAACCGTACAAATGGTTGGCACTTTAAGTGCAGCCATTACTTTAAGGTTACGTGCGATTGCTTCAGATTGACCGCGCTCTTCAGCGCCAACACCAGGATATGCACCTGGGGTGTCGATAAAGGTCATGATTGGCATTTTAAAACGCTCAGCCATTTCCATTAAGCGTAATGCTTTACGGTAACCTTCAGGCTTTGGCATACCAAAGTTGCGTTTGATTTTTTCAGCAGTATCACGGCCTTTTTGTTGACCAATAACCATTACTGGTTGGCCTTCAAAACGTGCAATACCACCTAAAATAGCCGGATCATTAGCAAAAGTACGATCACCAGCAAACTCGTCAAATTCCGTAAAAATGCGCTCGATATAATCTCGAGTATAAGGACGCAACGGATGACGGGCTAACTGAGAAACCTGCCAAGCACCTAACTTAGAGAATATTTCCTCTTTCATTTTGGCACTTTTCTCTTTTAATCGGCTGACTTCCTCTTCTAATTCAAGGTCTAAATCGCCAGCGCGGCTTATATTTTGTAACTCTTCAATTTTTGCTTCTAATTCTGCGATTGGAAGCTCAAAATCAAGATAATTGAGGCTCATGCTCTAAACTACCTAATTAGTTAAATTCTAGTTCTACATCTTGCGCCGCCATTAACGATAACTTATGAATTAAGTCATCACTAGGCGTAACACACCATTCTGTCCCGAGAGTTAACTGTGCCAGCGCATCTGGACGCTGGTAGTAAACCTTAATCGGACAAGTACCAAACTTATAAGGCTCGAGTACTTTTTGTAAATTATCGAAGAAGTTCGCTTCGATTTGCACCATATTCAGCGTCATTTTAATCGCTTTAATCCGTTTTTCGCGCGCTTGCGCGATGGTGCAGATGTCTCTGGCGGTCATTGTAATACCACCGGAGAAGTTATCAAAGCTGACCTGTCCGGATATTACCAAGATATTATTGATTTGCAGCATATCTTGGTACATTTCAAACTGTTCTGGGAATAAGCGTACATCAATACGGGCACTCTTGTCATCTAAAGTTACAAGTCCCCACCGATTTCCCTTTTTGTTTACTAGCACTCTTGCTGCAATCACGAGGCCTGCAGCAGTAGATTGCACATCACGATTAGTTGGCTGTAAATCCACTAATTTACCACTAGTGTAATATCTCAGCTCTTTACGATACTGATTTATCGGATGCCCAGTTAGGTATAAACCTAAGGTTTCTTTTTCACCATCAAGCCATTGATTATCGGTCAGTGGTGTGGCTTTTATAAAGGCTTGTTCAACTTCATCAGGCTCTGTCGCAAGTAGACCAAATAAATCACTCTGTCCTAACGACTCAGCTTTATGATGTTGATCTGCCGCACGCATTGCATCTTTCAAACTCGCCAATAAGGTAGCTCGAGCTGGTTGCGTTTTCTCCGGCCCAAGTTGATCAAGCGCACCTGCATAAATCAGTTTTTCGGTTACGCGTTTATTGATACGTTTTAAATCAACTCGCGCACAAAAATCAAACAAGTCTTTAAATGGCCCACCGTTACTGCGCGCTTCTAAAATAGCGTCTACCGGTGCCTCACCCACTCCTTTGATTGCACCAATGCCGTAAACAATTTCACCGTTGAGGTTTACTGTAAACTTATAAGCACCAGCGTTGACGTCGGGCGGTAATAATGTGAGTTTCATGTTCTCACATTCATCTACTAGGGTAACGATTTTTTCGGTGTTATCCATATCGGCAGACATCACCGCCGCCATAAATTCAGCGGGATAATGGGTTTTCATCCACAACGTTTGATACGACACTAACGCATAGGCTGCCGAGTGAGATTTGTTAAAACCGTAACCTGCGAACTTCTCTACCAAGTCGAAGATTTTAATTGCTAGTTCGCCGTCAATCCCGTTATTTCGCGCACCATCTTCAAAGGTTGAACGCTGCTTTGCCATCTCTTCTGGTTTTTTCTTACCCATTGCACGACGCAGCATATCGGCGCCACCTAGGGTGTAACCGGCTAATACCTGTGCAATCTGCATTACTTGTTCTTGATACAAGATAATGCCGTAAGTCGGCTCCAAAATCGGCTTTAAGCTTTCATGTTGGTACTGAGCATCTGGGTAGGAAATTTCTTCGCGGCCCAGTTTTCGGTCGATAAAGTTATCTACCATGCCCGATTGCAGTGGCCCTGGTCGGAACAAGGCAACCAAGGCTATCATATCTTCAAAGCAGTCAGGCTTTAAGCGTCTTACTAAGTCTTTCATACCACGGGATTCGAGCTGGAATACTGCGGTGGTTTCGGCTCTTAGTAGTAGGTCGATACTTTTTTGGTCATTCAATGCAATGGTGTTGATGTCTATCGGCTCTTTTCCCTCTCGGGCTAAGCGCTCATTAGTCATATCAACTGCCCACTGCAAAATAGTTAGCGTTCGCAGACCTAAGAAGTCAAACTTCACGAGACCAGCTGTTTCTACGTCATTTTTATCAAACTGTGTGACCGGAAACTTACCTTCGTCATCACAATACAGCGCAGCAAAATCAGTGATCGTGGTTGGCGAGATAACAACACCACCGGCGTGTTTACCGGCGTTACGTGTACACCCTTCCAGAATGCGACACATATCGATTAAGTCTTTAACCTCTGAGTCGCCATCGTAGGCTTCTTGCAGGCGCGGCTCTACATCAAACGCTTTCGCCAGCGTCATGCCTGGGTCGCCCGGGATCAATTTTGAAATACGGTCAACAAATCCATAAGGGTGACCAAGTACCCGACCAACATCGCGTATTACCGCTTTAGCCGCCATAGTACCAAAGGTGATGATTTGCGATACCGCGTCTCGTCCGTATAGCGCCGATACGTGATCAATTACTTCATCGCGTCTATCCATACAAAAATCGACGTCGAAATCCGGCATTGATACACGTTCAGGGTTCAAGAACCGCTCGAACAGCAAGTCAAACTCTAGTGGATCTAAGTCGGTGATTTTTAATGCGTATGCCACCAGTGAACCCGCACCAGAACCACGTCCAGGTCCGACTGGAATATTGTTATCTTTACTCCACTGGATGAACTCCATTACGATCAAGAAGTAACCTGGGAATCCCATTTGGTTGATTACATCAAGCTCGATTTGTAAACGCTCATCGTACTCAACGCGTTTTACAGCACGGTCTGCTTCATCTGGGAATAAAAACTGGAGTCGCTCTTCAAGACCATCTCTGGAAACTTTAACTAAGAAGTCTTCAATTTTTAATGAGCCAGTTGGGTAATCAGGTAAAAAGTAAGTACCTAATTGCACCGTAACATTACAACGTTTGGCGATTTCTACACTATTTTGTAGCGCTTCTGGAATATCGCTAAACAGTTCAGCCATTTGCTCTGGGGTTTTTAAGTATTGTTCTTCAGAGAAACGTTTTGGCCTGCGCTTGTCATCCAGCGTATAGCCGTCAAAAATCGCCACGCGAATTTCGTGTGCTTCAAAATTTTCTGGCTTGAGGAAAACCACTTCATTGGTGGCAACCACTGGTAATTGCTCAACCGCTGCAAGCTCAACCGCTAAGTGTAAATAGTCTTCTTCTTGCGTACGTTTAGTGCGGATCAGTTCAATATAGTAGTTATCACTAAAATGCTGTTTGTAAAAACTAACCACCGACTCAACGGTGGCAGGATTGCCCTTTAATAACGCTTTGCCTAAATCGCCGTCTTTTGCACCAGAGAGCAGAATAAGCCCTTCTTTGTGCTCAATAAGCCAATCTCGGTCAATCACTGGGCGATGAAATAAATGCCCACGTTGATACGCTTTTGAAATTAATAAAGTAAGATTTTTATAACCGGTGTTGTCTTTGGCTAAAATAACTAACCGACACGGTGCTTCTGGAAACTCAGGGCTGTGCAGCCAAAAATCAGCCCCAACAATGGGTTTAATACCAGCATTGTGGGCAGTGTCATAAAAACGTACTAAACCACATAAATTCATTTGATCGGTGATGGCCAATGCTGGCAATTGCAGCTCTTGCGCTTTGGCTACGATCGGTTTGGTTTTCGCTAAACCATCGACCATTGAAAAATCAGAATGAACCCGCAGGTGGACAAAATCTGGCGCTGCCATTACTGCTCCTGCATTGCCAGCACACGTTGCACTGGTTTAAAACTTTTACGATGCTCACTAATAGCACCGTATTGTTCAAGGGCAGCAAAATGCGCCTTGGTTGGATACCCTTTGTGACCGGCAAACCCGTATTCTGGGTAGCGTTTATCAAGCTCAATCATTTCATCATCACGCGCCACTTTTGCGATAATAGATGCCGCTGATATTTCTGCCACTAAGCTATCGCCTTTAATAATGGCTTGCGCTGGCATAGTCAGTGAAGGTAAGCGGTTGCCATCAACAAATACAAATTCCGGCGCGGTGCTTAACCCTTCAACCGCCCGAGTCATTGCCAGCATAGTCGCGTGTAAAATATTTAACTCGTCTATTTCTGTTGGGCTGCAACGACCTATTGACCAACACAGGGCTTTTTCTTTTATTTCGATGGCCAATGCCTGGCGCTTTTTATCGGTCAATTTTTTTGAATCAGCAAGGCCTGCAATTGGGTTTGCTGGGTCAAGGATCACAGCAGCAGTCACTACATCGCCAACTAATGGGCCGCGACCCACTTCGTCAACACCTGCGATAAGCTCAAAGTTGGGGCGTTCAATTTGCATTTATAATCTCCGCAACAGCCGCTGCTGCTTGCTCGCTGGCGTTTAATCGAATTTGTTGATGGATAGCTAAAAAGCGTGCTTTTAATTCTTTATTATCACTGTTAAGCATCGGCTCGAGAGCCTTAGTTAAGTTTTCAACACTGCAATCATGCTGCATAAATTCAGGCACTAATTCTTCGTCTGCCAATAAGTTTGGTAGTGAAAAGTATTTAATATTAAAGGTGAATAAGCTTTTAAATATCCAATAACTGAGGGCTTTTATTTTATAACCAACGACCATCGGCTTTTTATATAACATGCCTTCAAGAGTCGCCGTACCTGAGGCAATTAAAATAACATCTGCCGCTTGCATAGCAAGATTTGATTGACCATCTAACAATTGAATATTCAGCTGCGGCGCGGTAGTTGCCAAAATAGCTGAAAATTGCGCTTTTCGCTGCGCATTAACAAGCGGCACAACTATTTTTAAATCAGGGTTTTTAGCTTGTAAGCCTGCAGCCGTTTTAAGGTAAGTTTCACTGAGTAATCCTACTTCTGAGCCACGACTGCCGGGTAATAATGCCAGCACTTTATCATTTTGCTGTAAGCCCAGTTGCGCGCGTGCAGCACTGTCATCATGCTCAAGCGCAATATCATCAGCGAGTGTATGGCCTACAAATGTACAGGGTACATTGTGTTTATCGTAAAAGGCTTTTTCAAACGGTAATAACGCCAATACCATATTAGTGGCGGCACTAATTTTATGGATACGCTTTTCACGCCATGCCCAAACCGAAGGGCTCACATACTGAATAGTTTTTATTCCCGCGTCTTTGAGCGGCTTTTCAACCCGTAAATTAAAATCAGGGGCATCAATGCCTATGTAAACATCTGGTGGGTTATCAATAAAGTTTTGTACTAGTTGCTTGCGGATTTTTAATAACCGCGGTAATCGACCTAGTACTTCAACGAGTCCCATTACAGCAAGCTCTTCCATATCAAATAAACTGTTACAGCCTTGGGCCTGCATTTTTGGCCCTGCGATACCTTCAAAAATCGCATCTGGGTAGCGTTTTTTCAACGCTTTAATTAGGCCTTCGCCTAAAATATCGCCGGAGAGTTCTCCAACTACAATCGCAATACGCAATGGCTGTTTATCTTTATTCATGGGTGCTTTTTATTCACAAGTCAACAAGACGGTCATACGCCTTAGTCTAGCGTGTTTTTTAATGCGATTAAATGACACAACCTGAATAAATTATAGAAACATTGCCCAGTGTACCTTTACTGATACAATTAAAACTATTCGCCTGTTTTTCCAACATAAATTGGCAAATATTTAAACTCTGTGTTTCACTTACTAATGCTAACTCTACGCGTTGCAATAAACACAAAAGAGACTAAAGATTTACCCATTTTGTGATTGACAAAAATTAAGCAAAAGTTAATACTGCATAAACTTTCAATAATTACTGAAAGTTTATTAAATAACTTTTGCTTACTTTATTTGTTTTGTGACTCGCCCGCACATACAAGGAGCTATAAAAAATGATAGATGAAACCTTTGTGGATCTATCGCGATTACAGTTTGCTGTCACCGCCCTGTTTCACTTTTTATTTGTACCACTGACCCTAGGAATGACCTGGATCTTAGTGATCATGGAATCGGTCTATGTGATGACCGGTCGAGAGATCTACCGAGACATGACCAAGTTTTGGGGTAAATTATTTGGTATCAACTTTGCCATCGGGGTCGCGACAGGCCTCACCATGGAATTTGAGTTTGGTACTAACTGGTCTTATTACTCTCATTATGTGGGCGATGTATTTGGCGCACCCCTTGCGATTGAAGGACTAATGGCGTTCTTCTTAGAATCAACGTTTGTGGGCATGTTCTTTTTAGGCTGGCAACGCCTCAGTAAACGCCAGCATCTCGGCGCTACCTTTTTAATGGCTATTGGTACCAACATGTCTGCTCTGTGGATTTTAATCGCCAATGGCTGGATGCAAAACCCTGTAGGTGCGGAGTTTAACTACCAAACAATGCGGATGGAAATGACTAGTTTTGCAGAGCTGGTATTTAACCCGGTTGCGCAGGTTAAATTTATTCATACCGTATCTGCCGGTTATGTCGCTGCGTCTATGTTTGTTTTGGGTATTAGTAGCTGGTACATCTTAAAAGGCCGCGATCTTGCCTTTGCTAAACGTTCATTCTCGGTTGCCTCTGGTTTTGGTTTAGCGTCAATCTTGTGCGTTATTTTACTTGGCGATGAATCGGGTTATGAAGTAGGCGAAGTACAAAAAGTAAAACTGGCAACCATAGAAGCTGAATGGCACACCGAAGAAGCTCCCGCCGCATTTACACTCGTGGGCATTCCTGACTCCGATGAACAAGTGACCCACGCCGCGGTTAAAATTCCTTATGCGCTGGGCTTAATCGCTACTCGTTCGTTAGATGAGCAAGTTACTGGCATTAATGATTTAGAAGACCAACACGAAGTACGAATTCGTAACGGTATGATTGCTTATAAATACCTTGAAAGGTTGCGCGGTGGTGATGACACACCTGAAAATATTGCTAAATTTAATGATCTTAAAGACGACTTGGGATACGGCTTATTACTAAAACGTTATACGCCAAATGTGGTTGATGCGACTGAAGCGCAAATTCAACAAGCGGTGAAAGATTCATTCCCTAAAGTTGGTCCAATGTTTTGGTCATTTAGAATCATGGTTGGCTGCGGAATGATTATGTTAATCGTCTTCATCTTGGCATTTTATTACAATGCACACCGTGTTATTGAACAAAAGCGCTGGTTATTATGGGCCGCCGTGTTCAGCATTCCTCTGCCATGGATAGCTATAGAGTTTGGCTGGATAGTAGCAGAATATGGCCGTCAGCCTTGGGCTATCTCAGAAATACTGCCGACCTTTTTGGCCACCTCGTCACTGACTGTCAATGATATATTGATCAGCTTAACTGGCTTTATCGTATTTTATACTGGCCTTGCTATCGTTGAAGGCTGGCTGATGCTGCGCTTTGTGAAGCTAGGCCCTAGTTCGTTGCACACTGGTAAGTATCACTTTGAGCACGATGAGCATATAAATCACGACCAAATAACTGACGAGCAAGGAGCAAAATCATGATTTTCGATTATGAAACGTTAAAGCTACTTTGGTGGGTGATCATCGGTGTACTACTGATTGGTTTTGCAATCACCGATGGCATGGACATGGGTGTCGCTATGCTTATCAAACTAGTAGGTAAAACCGACAGCGAACGCCGTGTGGTGATCAATACCGTAGGCCCACATTGGGATGGTAACCAAGTATGGTTTATTACCGCCGGTGGCGCCTTATTTGCAGCCTGGCCGATGGTCTATGCGGCGGCATTTTCTGGTTTTTACTTTGCTATGATGTTGGTGTTATTTTCGCTATTTTTTAGACCATTAGGTTTTGATTATCGCAGTAAAATTGATTCACTACGCTGGCGCAACAATTGGGACTGGGGCTTATTTGCCGGTAGTGCCATTCCTGCACTGGTATTTGGTGTCGCGTTTGGCAATCTATTTTTAGGTGTGCCGTTTAGCATTGATGAATACCTCAGAACGACTTACCAAGGATCTTTCTTTGCACTATTAAACCCATTTGCCTTACTCGCCGGTTTGATCAGCGTAACTATGCTACTTGCTCATGGCGGCATGTGGTTGCAACTGCGTACTGATAGCGATGTAGCTCGTCGTTCGGCGCAATATGGCCGTTATGCACTCCTGGTATTTATTGTGTTATTTGCCCTTGCCGGTGTTTGGGTTGCGAACCTTGATGGCTATCAAATCGTCTCTATGGGTGATAAGCAAGGCTTTGCTAATCCACTTGATAAAACAGTTACCACGGCAACAGGTGCTTGGTTAAATAATTACCAAGCTATCCCATTAAGTATTGCATTCCCTGTTATTGCTTTTGTTATGGCCGCCGCGGCGTGGTTATTATCAAAAGCAAACAAGCCTGCTTTAGCACTCATTTGTACTAGCTTGATGCTGGCTGGCGTCATTTTAACTGCGGGCATGTCACTGTTCCCGTTTATTATGCCATCAAGTAACTTCCCTAATATTAGCTTAACAATTTGGGATGCAGTATCTAGTCATATGACCTTAAATGTGATGTTTGTTGCGGTTGTTATTTTTGTCCCTCTTATTTTATGTTACACCACATGGTGTTATGTAAAAATGTGGCGAAAAGTGACCGTTGAAGAAATTGAAAATAACAGCCATGGCAGTTACTAAGGAGATTTAACTTATGTGGTATTTTGCTTGGATACTCGGTGTTTTATTAGCCTGTACATTAGGTGTGATCAACGTGATGTGGTACGAATTTGGTCAAAACAAAGACAGTATCGCTGACGACGAACAAGAATTACACGATAGGCTTAATCGCCAAAATGACGACTAACCCCCGACCAAATCGCGCGCAACAAACGACGTTGCGCGCGTTTTTAAAAACTCATTCTGATCACGCCGGTAGCCTTTTAAAAATCAGTATTGCACTAGGCACTTTTAATGCTTTATTGATGATTGCCAGCGCTTATTTGGTGGCCCGCTCGATTCATTTAGTGATGTTTCAACAGGCGGATTTAACAACCATCACCCCTTTACTTTGGCCATTAGCAGCACTGATCTTAGGCCGTGCTGTACTGCTTGGGTTTTCGCAGCGGCTCAGCGCTAAAGCGGCGCTTAAAATCAAAACCGCAATGCGCCATACCTTACTTGAAAAACTAACACTGCTTGGTCCAAGCTATATTGAGCAACATGGCCATGGTGCAACCTTAAATACCTTACATAACGGTGTTGAAGCACTGCACGATTATTACGCCAATTACCTTCCTAGTGTGGCGTACAGCGCATTGATCCCTTTCGCTATCTTGATGGTGATTTTCCCCACGGACTGGAAAGCGGGTTTGATCTTTTTATTTACCGCCCCGCTCATTCCATTTTTTATGATTTTAGTTGGACACCAAGCTGAGCAACTTAATCAACAACGCTGGCAGCAACTGGCGGTGCTGGGTAATTACTTTTTTGATCGCCTACAAGGGCTTACGCAGCTTAAATTATTTAATGCTACAAAACGTGAACTAAAACAAATCGCCAAAATCTCCGATGATTTTCGCCATGCCACTTTAAGTGTATTAAAAATTGCATTTTTGTCGTCCTTTGCGTTGGAGTTTTTAGCCACGATCAGCGTGGCATTAGTAGCTGTGATCATTGGTTTCCGGTTGTTTTTTGGCACATTGGACTTTGCTACTGGTTTTGTCGTGTTACTACTGGCTCCAGAGTTTTATTTACCGCTGCGTCAATTGGGTAGTCATTACCATGCCAAGTTAGAGGGCATCAGTGCTGCGGCTGATATGCTAAAAATATTGAATGAGCCAATTCCCGGTAGCGATAATCAATCGTCAACTCGGCACAACGAGTATTCTCCATTAACCCTTGAGCGTATTGAACAACTGCGGATCGACAATTTAAACTTTCATTACCCAGACAGTAATGAAGGGGTTAAAAATATTAACCTCACTTTTGCTGGCACCGGTTTATATGCCATTGTTGGTCAAAGTGGCGCTGGTAAAAGCACCTTACTTGATTGCTTATTAGGGTTTCACCCACAGGTGATCGCAGCCATCGCAGTTAATCAACAGCAGCTAACCGAGTCTCAAATTACACAATGGCAGCAACATATTGCTTGGATCCCGCAGCAGCCGACATTATTGTTCACCACTATTAAAGCCAATTTATTACTCGCAAAGCCAGATGCCACGGCCGCGCAACTAGCCGCTGCAGCCAAACAAGCAGGCGCTCTGGAGTTTATAAATGCATTACCTGAGGGCTTTGATACTCACATCGGTGAGCAAGGCGAAGGCCTCTCTGGCGGGCAAAAACAGCGCATCGCTTTAGCGCGGGCATTTTTAAAACAAGCGCCTATTTTAGTCCTTGATGAACCCACGGCGCACCTTGATAGCCAAACTGAGCAATCAGTGCAAACAGCCATTAATCACTATGCGAAAGATCACCTTGTTATAGTGATCGCCCATCGCTTAAATACGATCGAGCAGGCTAAACAGGTAATGGTAATGAAAGATGGCTGCGTGGTTGAACAAGGCGACTTTGAAAGCTTGCTCAATCAGTCTGGTGCGCTATATGACTTAGTGAATGCAAGGAGCATCAATGCTAGGAGCACACAAAATGACTGACTTTATGCGTTTGCTTAAGTTATGTAAGCCACACTTAGGGGCGATGTTACTAGGTGCTTTTTTGGCAACTCTGACCGTACTGGCAAACGTTGCCCTACTGGCTATTTCTGGTTGGTTTTTAGCCGCCATGGCGGCAGCTGGGTTAGCCGGCGTACATATGAACTACTTCACACCAGCCGGCACTATTAGATTTTTGGCAATTGTAAGAACCGCGTCTCGTTACGGCGAGCGATTGGTAACCCACAACGCCACCTTTTTATTATTAAGTGAAATTCGTGTCAGTGTTTTTAACACGCTAAGCCAGCTAAGCAATGTTGATTTAGCCATGAGCCGCAGCGCCGATCTATTCAACCGGATGCAAAATGATGTAGAAGCCCTCGATAAGTTTTATTTAAACGTGTTACTACCTATGATTGTTGCGCTTATTAGTGTGCCAATTGTGCTGATATTTATGAGTGCATACAACGCCAATGTCGCACTGCTATGCTTTATTGCACTGCTATTGGTAGGTGTGGCACTGCCTTTACTATTGAGTAAGCAACTACAACAAACTGCTGAACTCGAGACAAAGTACTCAGCTACATTGCGCGCTGAGTTATCTGACACGTTAAGCGGACTCAGAGAGTTGGCAATTTATCAAGCCACTGAGCAACAAGTTGAACAGTGTCGTAGCGCCAGTGAGCGCTATAATCAGCAGTTATTCACACGTCATAATGCAGAGGCAAAGAGTAATGGCTTATCACTGCTGATAGTACAGTTGACCATGTTGGGCGCTATTGTGATCATTGCGCCACTGGTTTATAGCGGTGCTATGGTGAATGTTGAATTAGCCATGCTCAGCTTATTTGTACTTGCCAGTTTTGAGACCGTGTTAACACTGCCTAATGCATTTATTCAATTGCCAGTGGCACTGAGCGCTGCAAAACGTATTTTTGATTTAGAAGATAAACTGCGCCCTCTTACTCACAACACTGAAGAGCTAGTGGAGGTACAGCCTTTAGGACTTGAATTTGAACAGTTAAGCTATTGTTATCATAAGGGAAGCTATGCGCTAAATGATATCAACTTAACAATTTTACCACTGCAAAAAGTGGCTATTGTCGGTCAAAGTGGCAGCGGTAAAACGACTCTGGTTAATTTGCTCAGTGGTTTATGGCCGCAGCAAGGCGGAGCAATAAACCTCACCGCCACAGACAAAACTATCGCGATTAACGCCATTAGTCAGCAAAACCGCTGCGAACTTGTCAATATTGTTGCGCAGCAACACCATATTTTTGATGGCACCATTGCTGATAATTTACGTTATGCAGCCCCCAGTGCAAGCAAGGCGCAAATGCTTGCAGCTTGCCAACAGGCACAACTCGCTGATTGGATAAAGGACTTAAAGCAAGGCTTAAATACTCGCTTAGGTACAGGTGGTAGAAACTTATCACGGGGACAATCAAGGCGATTAGCGTTAGCGCAAGCACTACTGCGTGCGCCAGCTATTTTGGTATTAGATGAGCCGACCGAGGGACTGGACAATCAATCTAAACATCAAGTTATGGATGCGATATTAACCAGCATGGAGCATTGTACTGTCATCAGCATAACTCACGATCCTGCCTTACTTGCTAATATGGATAACGTAATTTGGTTAGAGCAAGGGCAAGTAAAAGCAGTTGCAACGCATCAGCAACTATTAGCAGAGCACCGTGATTACGTAAACTTGATCACACGGTTTTAATCAATCACTTCAATAGTTACGTTAATAACTCCAGCGCTAGGCTCTGCGAGTTTTTCAAACGCATGCTGTGTTAAATCGATGATACGGCCGCGAATAAAAGGCCCACGGTCATTCACTCGAACGACTACTGAGCGGTTATTTGCTGTGTTTGTGACTTTGACCATACTGTTGAATGGCAGCTTTTTGTGCGCCGCCGTCATGGCTTGCTGATCAAACTTTTCACCACTTGCGGTCAGTCGACCATGGTATTTATCGGCATAAAAGCTGGCCTTGCCCTGCTCAGTAACGCCATTGTTTGTTTCAGAATAACTTGCAGGCGAGCTACTACAACCCGCTAAAATAGCCAATGATAAGCTAATTAAAAGTGCTTTAATCAAAATTCAACGCTCCTTTAGAATGCATAAAAGTAGCAGGTATCAACTGAGCTGCAACTGAATTCTCGTAAATACAAAACAATGAATACAAAAAAGCCACCAAGTTAACTTAATAACTGGTGGCTTTTTTACGCAGCGTAAACGAATTAACGAATAATACCGCGCTCAGAATTTTTAACGAAATCAATCATCATTTGTACCGCTGGGTACTTAGCAGCATCTTCACTCAAGGCCGCAAGTGCGTCTTCTACACCTAAGCTCTTACGGTAAAGTGTTTTGTAAGCACGGCGCGTTGCCATCACTTCATCGCTTTCAAAACCACGGCGCTTCATACCTTCGGTGTTGATTGCAACTGGGCCCGCAGGCGTACCAATGGTTGTTACAAATGGTGGTACATCTTTGTTGACGCCAGAATACATACCAACAAAAGCATGTGAACCGACCTTACAAAACTGATGGATGCCAGAGTTACCAGCAAGAATAACCCAATCGCCAATATGCACATGACCCGCTACAGAGGCATTATTAGCAAAAATAACGTTATCGCCAATCACAGCATCATGAGCCACGTGAGTGTAAGCCATAAATAGATTATTGCTACCAATCTTAGTCACACCTTGATCCTGAATAGTACCACGGTGAATAGTGGCACATTCACGAATGACATTATTATCACCAATGATAAGTGTGGTTGGCTCATTATTGTATTTTTTGTCTTGGCACGCTTCGCCTACAGACGCAAATTGAAATATATGATTGCCAGAACCAATTGTTGATGGTCCTTTGACCACAACATGAGATTCAATAATGCAGTTATCGCCAATCACTACATCGTTGCCAATGTAGCTATAAGGCCCAACTGAGACATTATTGCCTAACTTTGCACCTGGTTCGATTATCGCTGTAGGATGGATCACAATTAAAGCTCTCTTCTCGCACACATAATTTCGGCACTACATACTACTTTGCCATCGACTTTTGCTTCTGCTGCAAATTTCCAAATATTACGACGTTCCTTTAAAAACTGTACATGTAAATGCATAGTATCGCCAGGAGTAACAGGTTGTTTAAAACGCGCATTATCAATCGCTGCAAATAAATATAGTTCATTTTCACTGCGATTTTCGACTGTTTTAAAACCTAATAAACCAGTTGCCTGTGCCATGGCTTCTAAAATTAAAACACCAGGAAAAATAGGCTGGTTTGGAAAGTGGCCAGTAAAGATAGGTTCATTAAAAGTTACGTTCTTAATCGCATGCAATGATTCACCTGGGGTGTAATCAAGTACACGGTCAACCAGTAGCATCGGGTAACGATGCGGAAGTAAACTTAAAATTTCTTGTATATCTAGGCTATTTAATTCGTTTGCCAAAATAGCATCCTTATCAATTATCAACGTTTAATGACTTAGTCAGAGTCTCTAGCGCTTTAAGGCGGACTTTCATCTCTGGCAAATTACGTAAATGAGCAATGTTACGACGCCACTCTTTATTGGAAGAATGTGGCAAGCCAGACGAATAAACACCTGGTTGTGAAATCGCTTTAGTTACCATGCTCATACCCGTAAGTATAACACCATCACAGATATCTATGTGACCATTTATGCCGACAAGCCCAGCAATTTGGCAGTTTTTGCCAATAGTGGTACTACCAGCTATCACGGTACACCCTGCAATTGCAGTACCTGAACCAATTTCTACATTGTGAGCTATTTGACATTGATTATCGATAATCACGTTACTATGAATAATAGTGTCGTCAAGCGCACCACGGTCAACCGCAGTACCGGCTCCAATCTCTACTTTATCACCAATAATAACACGACCGAGCTGAGGGATTTTTATCCATTGCCCTTTGTCGTTAGCATAACCAAAACCGTCACTGCCAATGATTGCTGATGATTGGAATAAACAATCACTGCCAATCTCTATGTCGTGATAAATACTGACATTTGCCCATAATTTTGTGCCACTGCCAATTTTAGTGTTTTCACCAATAAAGCAATTTGCACCAATTTGCACGTTATCGCCAATCACAGCACCGGCTTCAATTACAGCATTCGCAGCAATCGCAGCAGTATTAGCTACCGTAGCTTGCGGGTGAATAACTGCACTTGGATGAACCCCGGCTAATGCCGAGCGTGGTGTAGTATCCAGTAACTGCGCTAATTTTGCGTAACAAACATAGGGGTTTGCAACAATCAGCTTATTACCTTGGTAATACGGTGCATCAGCGGCTGATAAGATCACGGCACTGCCCTGAGTATCTGCTAATTGTGAGCGATATTTCTTATTCGCTAAAAATGCAATATGCCCAGAGCGGGCATTTGCAAGTGTAGCTATTTTTGAGATTTCTATAGCGCCATCACCATCAAGTTCGGCGCTTAGAAGTTCCGCAATCTGCGAAAGCGTATAATTATGCATATATCAGTTCTATTGCTTACTTACTTTATCAACAACTTTGCTTGATAAATCAACAACTGTTTTCGGGTTAAAGTAGATAGTCGTATCTTTAACTTTAACTTCATCGTATTTACCATCTTTAGCAATATCTTCGATTGCTTTGATGATAATACCTTGTACTTTAGCAAGCTCTTGGTTTTGGCGTACTTTGATTTCTTGCTCTAAAGGACGACCTTTTTCAGCAAGATTTTTTTGCATGCCTTCTACTTTTTCACGTAACGCATCTTTTTGCGCCTGGCTCATAGTTGTAGCTTCACGCTTGAACTTTTCTGCTTCAAAACGGATATCGCCTTGTAGTTTTTCAAGTTCTTGACGACGCTCTGCAAACTCAGCTTGTAATGTTTGCTCAACCTTTGCCATTTGTGGAATTTGTTTGTAGATTTCTTGCATATCTACAATACCGACTTTATGTGCAAAAGCACTTACAGAAGTACCCATCATAAGTGTTGCTAAAATGGCGATTGCCGATGATTTAAATGATTTTTTCACAAAAAACTCCTTTAGAATGTATTACTAATGTTAAAGCTGATGGTCTTCGTATCGTCATCTTCTTCTTGTTGCAATGGATACGCAAAACTGATCAGCATAGGACCCATAGGTGAGATCCACTGCAATGATAAACCGGTTGAAACCCTAAAGCGCATCGGATCTGAATAATCCTCAAGCTTAGCGCGTTCATCCGGCCCTAAATTTTGATAACGGTCAACGTTAAATTCAGTGTCCCATACGTTTGCAGCATCAACAAAGAAGCTAGTACGTACAGAGCTGGTGTTATCTTCATCTAAGAATGGTGTTGGTACGATTAATTCCATACCTGCAACAGCCTTAGCATTACCACCAATACGCCCTTGTGGTGTTAGTACATCAAACTCAGGCGCGCCGCCTATACTGCCAGTCAAGGTGCCATCTGGCAATGGGGTACCTGGAATTAATTGTGGCGTACGAGAAATAGCTCGCGGTAATATTGTATTACGGTCAAAACCACGTAGTTCCATTTCCGTTATACGGAAATACTCTTGGAATGGCAGAGTTTGATCATAGCCGTTGGTTGTACCATAACCGTTACCGTAACCAAGTGCGGCACGTGTTGAGAACACCCAACGATGATTATCGCTGATCGGCCAGTAAAAACGTGAATCATAATTTAACTTAAAGTACGTTAAATCTGAATTAGGCGTTGTGCCCGTTAAATTAAGTGTTTGGCGAGAACCTGCCGTTGGGAATAAACCACGGTTAACAGTCACTCGAGACCAGCCCACGCTCAGCTCGTACTTAGTAAAGTCAAAACCAGCATCTGGGTTATTCGGATCTAAGAAAGTCTCACGCATTACACGCGTTTGCTCGTATTCAGCAATTTCAGATAGCTCTTCTTGGATCCAACGTACACCAAAGTTAATACGGTTTACCGCATCAATTGGGAAGCCGATGTTAGTACCAATACCATAACTTTTCGATTTGTAATCAATCAGGCTGAATTTACTTGCATCGTAGTTACTGTAGAAGATACTACTGCCTTGTGATACACCATCAGGGGTAAAATAAGGGTCAGTATACGATAAGCTCACTCGTTCAGAACCACGTGACGTATTGATGTTGAAACCAATTTGGTTACCAGTACCTAAGAAGTTAGATTCAGTCACACCAATGTTAAATTGCAGACCTAAGTATGAACCATAAGCAAGACCCGCATTAAAGCTACCAGCTGATTGTTCTTTAACAGTAAAGTCAACGTCCACTTGGTCGTCAACACCTGGCACAGGTACCACATTAAAATCAACGCTTTCCATATATGGTAGACGTTGAATTTGTAATTTTGAACGCTCTAGGTTTTGGTTTGAAAGCCAAGCACCTTCAAGCTGTGTCATTTCACGACGTAGTACTTCATCCGCGGTATTTTGGTTACCACCGACAATAATACGGCGAACATAAACACGCTGACCCGGGTTCACTGATAAGGTTAACTGAACTTCTTTGTTTTCATCATCTATTTCCGGGATGGTGCGAACTTCAGCGTTAGCATAACCAAAACGCGCTAAATAGCTTTTGATAAATTCTTCAGACGAGGTCACCACTGAGCCATTGTAAAGCTCACCGGCACGCAGTGGAATAACACTTTTGATAAGCTCTTCACGGCCAAGTAAATCACCAATGAAGTCAAAACCTTTAACTTTGTATTTAACGCCTTCAGAAATATTTGCGGTAACATATACCGATTCACGTTCTGGGCTCACCGACACTTGTGTTGAATCGATATTAAAACGTAAATAACCACGGTCTAAATAGAAGCTACGGATTTTTTCAAGATCGCCTTCAATGGTTTGTTTCTGGTAGCGGTCGCTGCCCATAAACTGCCACCACGGTAAATCTTGTTGTGATTCTGCCAACGCAAGCAAGTCTTCGTTACTAAACAATTCGTTACCAACTAAGTTAATTTGACGAATTGACGCAGCGTCACCTTCATCAAACTCTAGCTTTAACTTAACGCGGTTACGCGGCAGTTTAGTAATGCTGACATCAATCTTAGCGTTATATTTACCAATACTGTGGAAAAACTCAATTAAGCCTTTCTCAATGTTATCAACCACGGTTTTATCCAGCGGTTCACCTTGGCGAATATCTTGTTGATCAAGCGACTGAGTTAGCTGCTCATCTTTGATGTCTTTATTGCCTTCAAACTCAATAATACTGATTGTTGGGCGTTCTGTTACTCTAAAAATAACATTGTTGCCATCACGTAGTGCCTTGATGTTGTCAAAGTGGCCTGAGTTATACAAAGACTTGATCGTTTTTGAAATTGTGTAGTCATCAACGTTATCACCCACATTAATAGGGATATGCGTTAATGCTGCTCCCAGCGCTACGCGCTGTAAGCCTTCAACTTTTAAATCATCAACAATAAAGGAGTTTTGGCCTAGGGCTGCAAAGCTAGCGCCTAATAAACTTGTTACTGCCAAATGTTTTTTTATAGCCATTTTATTATCTTTATCCTTTACAACGGTATTACCGCTCAACACCTTAAAACTATACTTTAACGGTGTTTTACAATCGTGTTTTTAATTCGAGACTGTCGCAATTACTTATAATCGCGATACATCATTGAACAAAGCGAAACATGTAAGAAAAATGAGTAACAAGGCACCCACTTTAAAACCAAATTCTTGTGTCTTTTCAGAGACCGGCTTTCTACGAAAAAGTTCAATTATGTAATACATTAAGTGCCCGCCATCAAGTACTGGCAACGGCAATAAATTAAATACGCCTAAGTTTACACTTATCAATGCTAAGAAGCTTAAAAATGCCACTAAGCCATAGCTCACGCTCGTTCCCGCACCAACAGCGATACCAACCGGACCACTTAAATTTTTCACTGATACTTGACCAGTAATTAAGTTGCCAATCATATCAAAACTTAGACTGATCAAGCGCCATGTTTCACTTACGCCCAGCACCATACTATCGAGTGGACCATAATGTCTAGTTTCAATGTAACCATCTGGCCACTTTTCAACCACCGGCGCTACACCCAAAAAGCCTTGTAACTGACCGTCGTTATTACGCTGCCCTTGTGGCGTGACGTTTATACGTTCTATAGTATCTTGTCTTTTTACACTAAATTGTAATGATTTGTTAGCGGATTGCTGAATAACATTAACTAATTGGGGCCAATCGGTCATTGTTTCGCCATTTACTGCGATAATTTCATCCCCGGCCTGTAAATTAGCTGCGGCAGCGGCAGAATTAGCAGAAACAGTGGCGACCGTTAACGTCGCCTGCGGGCGAAACGGCACAATACCCAATGAGGCTAATGGCGGCACATCTTGTTGATCCAACTTCCAACCATCAATATCGAGTGTTTTCAGCTGCTCTTGAAATTGTTCATCGCGCACAGTTACTGTCACGCTTTTTTCACCTAAACTTGCCATTAATGCAAACGTAGCATCTTGCCAAGTAGCAATATTATCGTCGCCAATTTTTACAATTTGTTGACTCGGCATCAGGCCAGCTTGTTCTGCGCGGCTACCTTCTTTTATAGAACCAACAACAGGTTTAACTGATTGCACCCCCACCATATACATCGCTGCCAGCGCAACAATGGCAAAAATGAAGTTTGCCATTGGTCCTGCAGCAACAATCGCGATACGCGCTTGCACTGACTTAGCATTAAATGATAAATGGCGTTGCTCAGCTGGCACGTCATCTACGCGCTCATCAAGCATTTTTACATAACCACCCAATGGGATTGCAGCAATAACGTACTCTGTGTCATGTTTATCGTGCCATTTTATCAGTGGCTTACCAAAACCAATAGAGAAGCGTAACACTTTCACACCCGCTTTACGGGCAACCCAAAAGTGGCCATATTCATGCACAGTGACCAAAATACCCAAAGCTAAAATAAAAGAGCCTAAATTCCACAGAAAATCGAACATATTAGCGGGTCACCTTTGCTATAAGTTGTGTTGCTTGAAGTCGAGCTAAACGATCACATTCAAGAATTTCTTCCAACGTATGGACGTTTACATCTATTGTGTTATCAAGGGTTTGTGAATTTATACGGTAAATATCCGTAAAGCCGATTTGCCCCTGTAAAAATGCATTCACAGCAACCTCATTTGCCGCATTAACGGTGGTAGTTGCCCCCTGCCCAGCTTCACAAGCCGCTATTGCCAATTGCAAATTAGGGTAACGGGCGAAATCAGGTTTAGTAAAGGTAAAATCAGCAAGGGCAGAGAAATCAAGCGGTGTTACACCAGCATCAATACGCTGTGGATAAGCCAAAGCATGAGCTATCGGAGTACGCATATCAGGGTTACCCATTTGCGCAAGTATCGAGCCATCTTGGTACTGTACCATTGAGTGAATAATACTTTGCGGGTGGATCACCACTTCAATATCTTTAGCTGTACAGTTAAACAACCATTTGGCTTCAATAAATTCTAAGCCTTTATTCATCATAGTGGCTGAATCAACCGAAATTTTTTGCCCCATAGACCAATTAGGATGTGCCACGGCTTGTGCCACAGTCACATCTTTTAGAGTGTCGATATCGCGGGTTAAAAATGGCCCACCAGAGCCGGTAAGTAAAATTTTACTGACGCCATGTTCATGCAGTTGAGCGTCGCCTTTGGAGCCTTGCAGTGCGCTTGGTAGGCACTGAAATATGGCATTATGCTCGCTATCTATAGGTAATAATGTGGCTTTGTGTTGCTTAACTTTATCGATAAACAACTGCCCTGACATGACCAAGGATTCTTTATTTGCCAGTAATACTTTTTTTCCGGCTTCTACTGCACTCAGTGTAGGTATCAGTCCTGCTGCACCGACAATCGCGGACATAACCGCATCAACATCTGGGTGTGCAGCTAATTCACTCATCGCGGCAACGCCACTACGTACAATTGTTTTACACTCGCTGCCAGATAGCAACTGGCTTAATTGACTCGCAGCGTGCTCATCTGCCATCACGGCAAAGCGTGGTTGATGAGTAATACATAATTGCGCCATTGCTTCACTATTGCTACCCGCTGCAAGCGCAAATACTGCAAACTGTTCTTTATTACGGGCTACAACATCTAAGGTGCTTAAACCAATTGAGCCTGTTGCACCTAAGATCACTAGTTGTTGTTTACAACTCATAGACTAAGTGTCCATGCGTAGCACAAAACAAAAATGGGTGCAGCAGCAGTTAAGCTGTCAAGACGATCTAATATACCGCCGTGGCCGGGTAAGCATGAGCCACTGTCTTTTAAGCCTGCTTCGCGTTTAAACATACTCTCAAGTAGGTCACCAATAGCAGAAAACAAGGCAATAAACATGGTCATAACGGCATAAATTGGCCATACAGACATATCAACATCGGTGAAATGACAAAAGGCTAATACAAAAATCACTGCTGCAACAACACCACCAGCAAGGCCTTCAATCGTTTTATTTGGGCTTACTTTGGGCATTAATTTATGTTTACCAAAATTTTTACCCGTAAAGTACGCACCAATGTCAGCACTCCAAACAATGCCTAATACGACCAAAATCAGCATTGAGCCAAAATGGGTTGATTGTTCATAGTTAGCACTGCGCAGTGTATTGAGCGCAAGCCACAAGGGAACTAAGGTTAGAATACCCGCAATAGCACGCATGACGATGCCTTCATTCCACGCTTTCGCCATCGCAGGATAACGCCACACTAAGTAAGTAGCGACAATCCACCAAGAGAATGACAGCGTGAAGATATAATTTGCATCACCGACTAGCTGACCATCAGTCCACAGTTCGTCAATTGGCCAGTGCCAATTCAGCAATACCAGTAACAAGCCAATAAATACCACGAACGAAAAACGTTTAACTTTATCGCACAGCCCCATAAATGCAGACCATTCCCACGCGCCTAATAAAACAATTGCGCCGGCAATATAACTAAACAATGTAAGTGGAGTATAAAAAACCAATACCAATGCCAAAGGTGCTAGCACTAAAGAGGTTAAAATTCGTTGTTTTAGCAAAGTGTTACCCTTTTAATTAGGTTTCGGCGAGTAATTGTTTTATTTGTTCGCCAGTACAACCAAATCGTCGCTCTCTGGCAACGTAACAAGCGATAGCGTCAGCAAAAGCTGCTTCATTGAAGTCAGGCCAAAGCGTATCGGTAAAATAAAGTTCAGCATAAGCAGCTTGCCATAATAAAAAGTTGCTTATACGTAAATCCCCACCTGTGCGTATTAGCAAATCAGGTTCAGCTTGATCATGCATGCTCATATTTGCAGCTAAGTCGTGCTCTGTAATATCGTCAGGATTTAATGCCCCAGCAGCAACTTGCTTAGCTATCTGCTTAGCAGCATTGGTCATATCCCATCGACCACCGTAATTAGCAGCCACATTGAGCTGCAAGCCCGTATTATTAGCCGTTAATTGATGCGCCGCATCAACCTTACTGCGTAAAGCCTCTGAAAAACGAGATAAGTCGCCAATGATGGTTAATTTTACATTGTTTTTGTGGAGCTTTTTTACTTCCTTGCTTAATACATACAAAAACAATTCCATCAAAGTACTTACTTCATCTTCTGGGCGATGCCAATTTTCACTACTAAACGCAAACAGAGTCAATGATTCAATTTTCAATTTAGTACAAAACTGCACAGAATGACGAACCGCATCCACGCCTTTTTTATGACCGTATACGCGCGGCCTATTTTTGGCTTGTGCCCAACGACCATTGCCATCCATGATTATAGCGACATGCTTGGGTAAACATTGCTGGGAAATTTTATCAGCGTTAAGAACCATAAATATCGAGTATTCCATAAAAAAACGCCGCCTAGTATACCCCAGACGGCGTTTCAAAACTAATAAATTTACGAGCTTAGATTTCCATCAACTCGGCTTCTTTCGCCGCTAGTTGAGTATCCATCTCTTTAATGAACTTATCGGTAAGCTTTTGAATCGCATCGTCAGATTGACGCGCTTCATCTTCAGAAATATCTTTATCTTTCAATAAGTTTTTCACATCGCCATTGGCATCACGACGAATATTACGGATTGCAACACGACCGCTTTCAACTTCGCCACGAACGATTTTAATTAAGTTTTTACGGCGTTCCTCTGTTAGCGGAGGAAGTGGTACGCGGATCACAGAACCTGCTGACATTGGGTTTAAACCTAAGTCAGAAGCCATGATCGCTTTTTCAACTGCTTGTGCAAGTGACTTATCAAATACACTAAGTGCTAATGTACGTGAGTCTTCAATTGTTACATTCGCAACTTGGTTTAATGGCGTTGGTGCACCGTAGTATGGCACCATAATGCCATCCAAGATTGCCGGATGAGCACGGCCAGTACGGATTTTAGATAATTGACTGCTAAGTGCCGTTACACTTTTCTGCATACGTTCTGCAGCATCTTTTTGAATATCGTTTATCACGGTTCAATCCTAATCTAGTTAATAACTTCATCTGAGGCTTGTGAAGAAATAAGCGTGCCTTCTTCTTCGCCCATAATTACACGCTTTAATGCGCCTGATTTATTCATGTTAAATACGCTTAATGGCATATTATGATCGCGCGCCAATGTGAATGCCGCAAGATCCATTACTTTTAATTCTTTTTCAATGATTTCATTGTAGCTCAAGTGACGGTAAAGTGTCGCGTCTGGGTTTTTCACCGGATCATCACTATAAACACCATCAACTTTAGTTGCTTTGATCACTGTGTCTGCTTCAATTTCGATACCACGTAAACACGCTGCTGAATCGGTCGTAAAGAATGGGTTACCAGTACCCGCGGCAAAGATAACCACACGGCCTGTTTTTAATAAACTAATTGCTTCAGCCCAGTTATACGCGTCACACACACCGTTTAGTGGGATAGCTGACATCAAACGGCAATTTACAAATGCACGATGCAGCGCATCCCGCATTGCAAGTCCGTTCATTACCGTTGCTAGCATGCCCATATGATCACCCACTACGCGATTCATGCCCGCTTCGGCTAATGAGCCACCACGTAAAAAGTTACCGCCACCGATAACTAAACCCACTTCTACGTCGAGTTCTACAAGCTCTTTAATTTCTTGCGCCATACGGTCTAATACTTTTGGGTCAATGCCGAAGCCTTCGTCTCCCATTAGTGCTTCACCGCTTAATTTGAGAAGAACGCGTCTAAAAATAGGTTTACGATTGATAGTCATATATTTGGGCCAACTTTATAAAAAAAGGATAAAAAATAACCGCGCTTATGATTTTCACATAAAGAGCGCGGTTATTTTAAAGAATTTTCAGCGATGACGCAAAAGCAAATAACAGATTAATTTCATCTAACTCACTTTTTAGTCAAAGGAAATAGATTTTATTCACCTTTAGCGGCAGCAATCTGCGCAGCTACTTCAGCAGCAAAATCTTCAGTTTTCTTCTCGATACCTTCACCAACTTCTACACGTACGAAGCCAGTAACTGTTGCGTTTTTCTCTTTAAGAATTTCGCCAACAGATTTTTTAGGTTCCATGATGAAAGCTTGACCAGTAAGAGAAACCTCACCAGTGAATTTCTTCATACGACCAACAACCATTTTCTCAGCGATTTCAGCAGGCTTGCCTTCGTTCATCGCGATATCGATTTGTACTTGCTTTTCTTTTTCAACAACATCAGCAGGTACGTCATCAGGAGTTAGGTATTCTGGGTTTGAAGCAGCAACGTGCATTGCGATGTGCTTAAGTGTTTCTTCATCAGCAACACCAGCAACAACAACACCAATACGCTCACCGTGACGGTACTCAACTAGCGTTTCGCCAGCGATGTACTGTAGACGACGTACATTGATGTTTTCACCAATTTTAGTTACTAGCTCAACGCGTGCTTCTTCAAACTTAGCTTGTAAGTCTTCGATAGCAATCGTTTCTGCGATAGCAGCATCAGCAACTTTGTTAGCAAATGCTAGGAAGCTTGCATCTTTAGCAACGAAGTCAGTTTGACAGTTAACTTCTACTAGTACCGCAACACCCGCGTTTTGCTTGATGATGATAGTACCTTCAGCAGCAATGTTACCTGCTTTTTTAGCAGCTTTAGCAGCGCCACTTTTACGCATGTTTTCAATCGCTAACTCGATGTCACCATCAGTCTCAGTTAACGCTTTTTTACAATCCATCATGCCAGCGCCTGTGCGCTCGCGTAATTCTTTAACTAGGGCAGTAGTTACAGCCATTAGTAAATCCTCAAATCTGAATACAGTTTTAGATAAGCGGGTTACCCGCTCTACAAGAATAGCAAGTCTTCACCTAAATTTAGGTGAAGACTTGATGACAGCTAATTACTCAGCTTCTACGAAGTCGTCTTTCTCAGCTTGAGCAACGATATTGCTCTCACGACCTTCAGTGATTGCTGCTGCAACTGCGCCAGTGTAAAGGTTGATTGCACGGATCGCATCGTCGTTACCAGGTACGATGAAATCAACACCGTCTGGGTTAGAGTTAGTATCAACGATCGCAACAACTGGAATACCTAGGTTGTTAGCTTCACGGATAGCGATGTGCTCATGGTCTGCATCGATAACGAAAAGTGCGTCAGGAAGACCACCCATGTTTTTGATACCACCAAGGCTTTTCTCAAGCTTTTCCATTTCGCGGTTAAGCATTAACGTTTCTTTCTTAGTTAATTTCTCGAAAGTACCGTCTTGGCTTTGGATTTCAAGGTCTTTAAGACGCTTGATTGATTGACGTACTGTTTTCCAGTTAGTCAACATACCACCTAACCAACGGTGATTTACGTAATACTGATCACTCGCGATAGCTGCATCTTTAACTGCTTCGCTTGCTGCACGCTTAGTACCAACGAAAAGAACTTTACCTTTGTTAGACGCTGCACCAGTTAAAAACTTAAGTGCGTTGTTGAACATTGGTACTGTTTGCTCAAGGTTGATGATATGTACACGGTTACGTGCGCCGAAGATGAAAGGCTTCATCTTAGGGTTCCAGTAACGTGCTTGGTGACCGAAGTGAACACCAGCTTGAAGCATATCGCGCATTGAAACGTTTGCCATTTTGTATTTCCTCTGTTTAGTTTAGGGTTAGGCCTCCACATATCCCATAGCACCAACACCGCAGTTAAATGAAACTGAAATGCACCCAAGTGTATGTGACGATACGTGTGTGTGTTAAAATAAAATTGTGTTTGCCTTAAATACAAAAAATCATTTAAGAATTTATTTGTAAAAAGACGGCGCGCTTTATACCATATTAAAAACAAATATTCAACGTCGCGTGCAAAAATTGTGCGGCGATAAATGCAATAAAACTCGATAATGGAGCCTCCATGAGCGCTGTGATCAAGACCCCTGAAGAAATAGAGAAAATGCGTGTTGCCGGGCGCTTAGCGGCAGAAGTACTCGAAATGATAGAACCGCATGTTGTCCCTGGTGTTACCACTGATGAGTTAAATACAATTTGTCATAATTATATTGTTGATGTGCAAAAAGCGATTCCTGCACCTTTAAATTATCATGGCTTTCCAAAATCAATTTGCACCTCAGTAAATCAGGTTATTTGTCATGGTATTCCAAATGACAAAGCACTTAAAGACGGTGACAGTGTCAATATTGACATTACCGTGATCAAAGATGGTTACCATGGCGATACATCAAAAATGTTTCATGTTGGCACACCAAACATCCAAGGAAAGCGCCTTGCTGAGGTAACTCAAGAAAGCCTTTACTTAGCAATTAAAATGGTAAAACCAGGTGTGCGTTTAGGTGATATCGGTGAAGCAATTCAAAAATATGCTGAAAGTTTTAACTATTCGATTGTTCGCGAATATTGTGGCCATGGCATCGGTAGCGAATTTCACGAAGAACCGCAGGTAATGCACTACGGCCGTGCCGGTACTGGCGAAGCACTTAAAGCAGGTATGTGTTTAACAATAGAGCCAATGGTCAACGCAGGTAAACGTCAATGTAAATTGCTTAAAGATGACTGGACTGTGATCACCAAAGACCGTAGCTTGTCAGCGCAGTGGGAACACACGTTGTTAGTAACTGAAAATGGTGTTGAAATTTTGACGCTGCGATCAGATGATACGATAGACAGGATCATTGAACATTAAATACTGACTCACCCTAACTAGGGTGAAATAGTATACTAAGGAGCCAGCCCACGTGGCATTACCAAATAAAGTTAAGAAGTTGCTCAGCGATGCTGAGCAATTAACCGATTACCGCGATTGTTCTACTTATTTTTATAAATGGTTACAAAACGAGTTTTCTAAACAACCCGTCGGTAATTTGATTAATGCCCGGGCTGAGTTTATTGACCGTCTACTGATCAAACTGTTTCATGTTTATGATTTAGCTCATGAACCTGATTTAGCCTTGATCGCCGTAGGCGGATATGGCCGTGGCGAGCTGCATCCTTATTCTGATATTGATTTTTTATTATTGGTTACTGAGCAACCATCAGATGCAATCTGTGAAAAAATTGGCCAGTTTGTTACTATGTTGTGGGATCTCAATTTAGAGATTGGTCATAGCGTTCGTACCATTGAGCAAGCTATTGAGCAAAAACGTGAAGATGTTACCTTTGCTACCAGCTTACTTGAGAGCCGACTACTGTTTGGTAATCATATCGAATACGAAAAACTCAAAGCGCATATTCTCGACACGCCAGTTTGGCAGTCTGATGAATTCTTTTTAGCCAAAGTAAACGAGCAGCAACTACGCCATAAAAAATGCCACGGTACGGCGTATAACCTCGAACCCAATATTAAAGAAAACCCAGGGGGTCTGCGCGATTTACAAACCATTATTTGGGTTGCTAAAAAACATTTTAGAGCCGAAACCTTACAAGAACTGATCAGTCACGGCTACCTTACTCACGAAGAATACCAAGAGCTGTTGGAGTGTTTAGAAAACCTCTGGAACATTCGTTTTGCGCTGCACTTAGCTGCTGGTCGCTCGGAAAACCGTTTACTGTTTGATCACCAACCACTGGCCGCCGATTTACTCGGTTTTGGTAGCGATGGTAAAGCCTCTGTTGAACGGATGATGAAACGGTTATTTAGGATCATGAGCCGCGTACGTGAGCTTAATCAAATGCTGTTGTCGTATTTTGAACAAAGTATTTTGCCTGAAAGTAACGAACAAGCCGTGATTGAACTTGACCGTAATTTCGAACGAGTAGGCCATCAAATTAGAGTAAAAAACCCGTCGGTATTTTTCCGCCGTGACCAACTGTTTGTATTATTTGAACACATTGCCGACAACCCTGAAATCACCCATATTTATCCAAGTACTATTCGCACCATTCGCCAGGTACGCCGTCGTCTTTTGGGCGATTTGCAAGACTATGCAGCCTGTCGTGAAGCGTTTTTACGCCTAGTAAAACACCCTAACGGCATGGGCCGCGCATTTACACTGATGCACAAACACGGCATGTTAGCGGCGTATTTACCGCAGTGGCGTAATATTTTTGGGCAAATGCAGTTTGATTTATTTCACGCTTATACCGTGGATGAGCACACCCATAAATTGATCAATAATATTTACCAGTATTTTGGTAAAGACAACGTCGCAGAGTTTCCTATTTGTTGTGAAATTGTCACCCGCATGGACAAACCCGAGCTACTGTACTTAGCGGGTATTTTCCACGATATTGCCAAAGGCCGTGGTGGCGACCACTCCGAGCTTGGCTCTGTCGATGCTATTGCGTTTGCCAAATTACACCGTTTTTCAACTTCCGATGGCAAATTGATAGCTTGGCTGGTTAGTAATCATTTACTTATGTCTGTAACAGCACAGCGTAAAGATATTAACGACCCAGATGTAATTAAAGATTTTGCTACCCGAGTCAAAACCGAGCGCCAACTTGATTACCTGTACTGCTTAACGGTGGCAGATATTCGCGCTACCAATGATAATTTGTGGAATGATTGGAAAAACACCCTATTGCGTGAGCTGTATTTGCATACTCAGCGAGCTTTACGGCTTGGCCTTGAAAACCCAATGGATCAGCGCGACCAAATTCGCGATAAAAAGCATCAGGCCAAACAACGCCTCATCAACAATGGCTATGATGAAAATCAGATAGATTTAATTTGGAGCCGCTTTAAAGCCAATTACTTTACTGCCTTTAGTGAACAACAGCTTTCATGGCACACCGAACATTTACTCAATTGTGACGATTTAAGCCAAGCCAGTGTCGCTGTATCAAATACCGCCATGCACGGCGGTACGCAAATATTTGTCTACAGCCCCTACTCCGGAGGTTTATTTGCCCGTTTGGTGAGTGTGATTGGCTCTAAAAAAGCACAAATCCAACACGCTCAAGTGCTCACTACTCGCGACGGCTATGTGCTGTTTAGTTTTGTGGTACTTGAAGTCAGTGGCGATCCAATTGCCAGTGCTCAAGCACAATCAATCAAACGGGGCCTTGATCAAGCCCTTGCCGATCCGAAAAAGAAAATTCGCTTTAAAAAGAATCGCTCACAGCGCTTTAAAGACTTTAATATTAAGCCAAAAATTATTTTGCGCCCGCACCCGCGTAAAGATCGCAGCTTAATCGAAATTCAAGCGGTGGATATCCCTGGTTTATTAACCAAGATAGCCGAAGTATTTCAAGCACATTTATTACATATACACGCCGCACGGATCACCACAGTGGGTGAACGTGCAGAAGATTTCTTCGTGGTATCGAATAACGAATACCAAGCGCTTACCGACGAAGAACAAGCAAAAATTCATCAAGCATTGCGTAAAAAACTCAACGCAGAAACCGAATAAGAGGACCTTATGTCAGATTTAAAAACAACCATTGAAAACGCCTGGGATAATCGCGATAGCATTAGTCCAAGCACAGTATCAAGCGACGTTAAACAAGCAATTATCGATGTACTTGAGCTACTTGATAGTGGCGCAGCACGTGTTGCTGAAAAAATCAGTGGTGAATGGGTAGTTCATCAGTGGCTTAAAAAAGCGGTTTTACTGTCGTTTCGTATTCGTGACAATCAGCCAATGAACGACGGCGTAAACCAATTTTACGACAAAGTACCGCTTAAATTTAGCGATTATACGCCGGAGCAATTTCAACAAGGCGGCATGCGTGTAGTACCAAACGCCGTTGCCCGTAAAGGCAGCTTTGTAGGTAAAAACGTCGTTTTAATGCCTTCTTATGTAAACATTGGTGCATACGTTGATGATGGTACTATGGTTGATACTTGGGCCACTGTAGGCTCATGTGCACAAATCGGTAAGAACGTTCATCTATCTGGTGGTGTGGGCATAGGTGGCGTTTTGGAGCCATTACAAGCCAATCCTACTATCATTGAAGACAACTGCTTTATTGGCGCACGTTCTGAAATCGTAGAAGGCGTGATCGTTGAAGAAGGCGCAGTAATTTCAATGGGCGTTTACATCAGCCAAAGCACTCGAATTTATGACCGTGAAACTGGCGAAACTCACTACGGCCGCGTGCCAGCAGGCGCAGTAGTAGTGCCTGGTGCATTACCATCAAAAGACGGTAGCCACAGCCTCTACGCTGCAATCATCGTGAAAAAAGTAGATCAGCAAACCCGCGAAAAAGTAGGGATCAACGCCCTACTTCGTTCGATAGACGAATAAATCATAGCTGTAAGCTGTAAAGTTTTAAGTGATAAGCTGATTTGAGTTAAACGTAAGTAGGTGTGATAACACGAGCTCACAGCTTATCCTCTGTTTAGAATATCAACTGAACTTTATTTGTATTAAAAAGCCCTAAGCATTGTTGTTTAGGGCTTTATTGATGTTCACTGCTATTCACCCTTTTCAAAATCAACTCCACTTAAAACTTACCGCTTAAAACTTAAAGCTCCTGTATTTGTATTAAAAAGCCCTAAGCATTGTTGTTTAGGGCTTTATTGATGTTCACTACTGATCACTCTTTTCAAAATTCACACCACTTATAACTTACCGCTTTAAGCTTAAAGCACCTCTCTACCATTTCGCATAATGATCTTCGGTTAACCCCCACTCGCCATTGAGTGTGATAACTTCATTTTCGAGCGTTATTTGGCCATAAAAACGGCCGAAGTGTTGAGTGAAGTTACTGGCGATGATGAGTAAGTTGGTTTTATCTTGGCGTTTACCTACCGGCTCAAAGGTTAGCTTTATAATGCCGTCGTTTGAACGCAATTGCCATTTTGTGGAGTCATGTTTATCGGCATAACGTTTAAACTTAAAATCGACCATGTCTATTTTTATTAAAGTGCCGTCTAGCCACAGCGCATTTTCAGTAAAGCCCGTTTCCACAACGCCAGCAGCAAGGTTCAAACCTAAACGGCGACCATCGGCTAACGTGCAAGCTAAACTCCCCCAATTCCAAAACGTTTCACGGCGCATAAAGCCTGCGCTCCAATCAACACTTGCCAGCGCTTTTACCTGCTCCAGATTAATGCAGTTGTCCCGCCATTCAATAGTACCTGAGCAAGGCAGTGCTGCGGCTTTTTGGGTAAAGTGAAAACCAGTAAAACCAGCTCTTGCACATACTGCAAGTGGGTTATAATTTATTGACTCATCAATGACAGCATGAATTTTTAGGCCTGCTTTTAAGCATACTGTGACTTTGCGTAAACCTGACCCTGCACTGATCGTGACACTATTCGCGCCTTTATGAAAATGCGCCTTGCCTGAATTTGGCTTAGTATCAATGTAAGTACTCATAGCAAATAAATTGGTAAAACTAAACTCCTCAAACTCACCACTGCTTGGGTGATACACATAGACAAAGCAGTTACTGGCAATTTTCAAGTCAACAATAGCGATCCCTACAATTAGCTGCTCACAAGTAAAGCTAATAAACTGAAATTGGTTAAATTTTAATTTTTTTGCAAATGACCCTTGTGAATTACCCATCGCATTGCGTAAATTAAAATCCATGTAATTAATATGCTTAACCCCTTGCTCAAACATCCCAAACTGGGCTTCGCCGTGCTGATCAATTAATTTATTCATTGCTGTTAAATCCGGTTAATTTTTAGCATTTAGGCATCAATACTTGCATTGAGAGCTGTTATTTATAAACAGTGGAAATACCAAGCTTTGTAGTTTTAGCTAATTTGGGTAAAGAAAACTAGCGGCTAAATTAGCCAGCACCCAGTAGATGTAATAAGGTAAATAGGCATGCTTTAAAGTTTAGCTCTCAATATTAAGGATTAATATATGATGAAAAAGACCTTTCGCTCAACTATTTTGCTGCCTGTATTTTTACCTGCAGTGTTAATCATTCTGTGTTTAGTACTCGGTACTATTAGTAACCCTGAATTGGCTGGAGAAGCATTCAGCGTTACTTTATCTTGGATAACTGAAACCTTTGGTTGGTTTTATATGTTATCTGTCGCTATATTTTTAGTGTTTATTGTCTCTGTTGCCGCATCGAGTTGGGGCAATATAAAGCTTGGCCCTGACCATTCACAACCTCAGTACAGTTTTCCCGAATGGTTTGCCATGCTTTTCTCTGCAGGCTACGGTGTCGCATTACTTTATTTTGGTGTAGCTGAACCCGTTTTACATTATGCATCCCCGCCCAGTGGCGCAGCAGAAACCGTGGACGCTGCTAAGCAAGCAATGCAAATTGCCTTTTTTCATTGGGGTTTTCATATTTGGGCTATATACGGCATTGTTGGTTTAGTGCTTGCTTACTTTGCTTTTCGTCATGGCCTGCCATTATCGATTCGTTCTGCATTATACCCGCTTATTGGCGATAAAATTCACGGCCCTATTGGTCATACGGTGGATGTATTTGCGATTTTAGGCACCCTCTTTGGCATAGCAACCACATTAGGTTTGTCGGTTACGCAAATCAATGCGGGTTTACATTACTTATGGCCCAGTATTACTGTTAATACCACGGTACAAATTATAGCCATCGCCTTGATAACAGCCGCTGCAACTATCTCTGTTGTTGCAGGTATGGATAAAGGCGTAAAACGGCTGTCTATTTTAAACATGGTGTTAGCGATCACTTTAATGACATTTGTCTTTTTTGTCGGTTCAAGCATTCATATTTTAGAATCGTTTTTACAAAATACCGGCAGTTACCTAAGTGGTATTGTTGAGCGTACTTTTAACTTACAAGCCTATAGCCGCAGTGATTGGATTGGCAACTGGACGTTATTTATCTTTGGTTGGACAATCGCATGGGCTCCGTTTGTAGGAATGTTTATTGCAAAAATTAGCCGCGGCCGAACAATTAGGCAGTTTGTTGTGGGCGTAATGCTAGTGCCAACTATATTCACCTTTTTATGGTTTTCTGTGTTTGGTGATACTGCACTTAACTTAATAATGAACGAGGGCTTTAATACCCTCATTGCTGATGTGCAGGCAAATCATGCCGTCGCGCTCTTTCAACTATATGAAGCGCTTCCTTGGTCATTCTTTATCTCGCTATTAACAGTCATTTTAATCATTACATTCTTTGTCACTTCTTCTGATTCAGGCTCACTTGTTATAGATTCATTAGCCTCTGGCGGTAATGTAGATACACCTGCTTGGCAGCGTGTTTTTTGGGCTGTACTAGAGGGCACCGTTGCATCAGTACTATTACTTGCCGGTGGTTTGAGTGCGTTACAAACAATGACCATCGCCAGTGCGTTGCCCTTTGCAGTGATCATGTTACTTGCAACCGTTGGTCTTTGGCGGGCTCTGCGAATTGAAGGGCATAGAGATACCAGCTTACAGGCACATACTTTAACCAACCGAAATCTTGATTTGTCACACTGGAAGCATCGCTTAACTGCAATGATAGATTATCCAGATAAGCAAAAGGTGCATACGTTTATAAGTAAGGTAGTTATGAAGGCTATGCAAGCTGTAAAAACAGAACTAAGTGCCCGTAAATGGCATGCTGTGGTTGAGTTTGACGATGCTATAAATCGAGCTGTTCTAACCGTTGTACGCCATGAACATGTTGATTTTGTTTATGATATAAGACTCACTGAACACGCTAAACCCAGCTTTGCATACGCTGAGTTAAAAGCTACAGATGAAGACCCGCAGCCTTACTATCGTGCAGAGGTATTTTTACGCCGCGGTGGCTTATCTTACGATATATATGGTTTTAATGAAGATGATGTGGTGAAGGATATTCTCGACCAATTTGAAAATTATTTACACTTTTTAGATAACAGTCCAGGTGAATTGCCATGGGATATGGCTGAGCATGATGACATGTTAGATACAGATAAAAAATAAACTGTAAATCAGCAAGTACTCACAAGGATGTTGGTACTTTTTTCTATTGGCAACTATACCCTGTTAAGTCCACCTGCTTTATTTGCTCGCCTTTATCTGTATGCTCATTATGATTGATAATTAACACAGTGCCTTTTTCACTGAATGTGAAAGGCCCAAGCCAATCAAGAGTGACAATTGGTGTTAAAGTATAAAAGCCATTATCATCAGTGCATTGATAAGAAAAATAATGAGTCGCTTTGCCAAACGCGCCTATATCCGAGGTATACACACTGATATTGCCTTGTTGTTGGTAGTCGTCGGCTTGAGTACCCACCACTAAATATAAGCCACTAATAATCGCCAACACAATAAACTGCACGCCCGCCACTATAAAAATGAAGCCATCAACCAATTTACGATACCAAGCTCGGGGTTGAACATGATTTTGCCGATCTTGTTTTACTAATAAAAAGCCGCCAATAGTCACCAGCAATAATTTAACAGGTATCAAATAGGCGCTGAGTAAATACATGGTTTTTGGATTGTGCCATTGCAAACCAAACGCGGGCGGTATAAATAGGCTGTCTAATAGTGGCAACGCAATCAATAAGTACGCGATAATGAGTTTTTTACGTTTTAGCATTTATCAGTGATAGCAATTTATGATGTGTTTGAGTGTACAAATAATAACAGCCAATAAAAAGCCCGTTAAGGTAAATTAACGGGCTTATAAAAGTTCAACATGCTGAGTGTTACTTAATCGTCTTCAACGTTATCAAGTCCCTTGGTGCCGTCTTTGGCTTTTAATTTATGGTGTATCGCTGATTTTATTAGCATATAACCACTAATAGGCGCAGTGATTAATAAAAAGATAGTGATCAATAGCTCTTTCACACTGATACCATCTTGTGCATTACTAAAAAACACCATAGCGGCAATCAGCACCCCAGCCATACCTAAGGTGGTGGCTTTGGTTGGCCCATGCAAACGCATAAAAAAGTCAGGCATTTTAATTAAGCCAATTGAGCCAATTAAAATAAATGCGCCACCGATAAGTAATAAAATAGACACGACCCATTCACTGTACATACGTATTCCCTATTCGATGATATCGCCACGTAGCAGATACTTACATACCGCTACGGTGCTGACAAAGCCAAGCATTGCAATTAACAAGGCGGCTTCAAAATACAGCCCTGTGCCCATACTCATACCATATAAGATGATCAATGCAATCGTGTTTATATACATAGTATCCAGCGCGAGAATTCGATCAGGAACCGAAGGGCCAACCACTAAACGCCACAAGTTAAGTAACAGCGATAGGCCTATCATGGCAAAGACGATTAAAAAAACCGTTTCTAACATTGAAATATCTCCTTAAGTGGGGCTTCATAGCGCTGCTTTATGGTATCGATCAATGCTTGTTCATCATCTAGATCTAACACATGTATTAATAAAAAGCGCTCTGTTGGCTCTTCACCTGGCGGTAATGACTCAGGGATCGGGTAAACTTCAGCACTTACTGTACCCGGCGTCAGTGATACCGTACTTGCCAAGATTGTGATCGGCATTGCGTGAGTTAGATCTAGCGGAACTTTCACAAATGCCGGACGCAGCTTTTTGACAGGCCCTAAAATTAACAGTGCAACTTGTAAATTCGCCGTAATAATATCAAACAGCACAATTAAAAATTGTTTTACCGCAAGGCCAGGTTTAATTATCAGCGGCTGTGGTTCACGAAATGGAAAAGTGATCACAGGGATAAAAAATGCAAACAGTGCTGCCAAAACTAAATGCCCTGGCGATACACTGTTATTTAATAGTAACCACACGACAAATAGCAATAAACTGCGAAATGGCGTGGGTAACCAACGAAAACGGGATTCTAAACGCATTATAAGCCTCCCTTAAGAACCATATTTATTCCGGCCGGTATATCATGTAATTGCGTAGCAGCAGCAATCATATAGTCGGAAATAGGCCCTGCAAAAATAACCATTAATGGCGAACACGCTAATAAACCTATTACGGCAATAACTTGCATTGGTTTAGCATGCTCTTCTTCTGGATGATCACGACCTTGGTGCTTACGCTCCCAAAATAAACTGGTGCCTGCCCGAGATAATGCAACCAATAGCGCAAAGCTAGCAATTAAATACACTGGCCAAAATAGCAGTGCACGCTCACTATCGAAGGTTACTTTTAAAATCCAAATTTTGCCGACAAACCCTGAAAGCGGCGGCATACCAACAACAGCCAAAGCGGCAATAATAAAACATGCACCTAATAATACCGGTTGTGCAACACCACGCCCTGGGGCTAAACGATCCGCCACTTTACCACGCTGATGAGCAATTAAATCTGCGAGTAAAAATAGCGCCGCACAAATAATGGTTGAATGTACTAGGTAGTACAACAAAGCAGCCGTTGCACTAACATGCTGAATTGCAACTAATGCAACTAAAGTCCCCACCGAAACCACCACCAGGTTCGCGGTTAGTTTGCGTAAATCTTGTGCTGCAAGTACACCAATGGCACCAATCACAATGGTCGCAATTGCTAATCCCCATAACCAAGGCTGCGCCATGTGATTTAATAAACCCGCCTGCTCACCAAATATAACGGTATACACCCGCAGCATGGCATAGACGCCCACCTTGGTCATTATCGCAAACAAGGCTGCCACTACCGGCATAGCACTGGCGTATGTATTGGGCAACCACAGGTGCAACGGTAATAGTGCGCCTTTTAATGCGAACACAACCAGTAGTAGTAAACCACCAATTTTCGCAAGGTAGACATCATCACCTTGTAGTTGTGATACTTTTAGCGCCATATCGGCAATATTCAAGGTGCCTAATACGCCATATAAAATACCTAAGGCAATCAAAAATACACTTGAGCCAATCAAGTTTAATACAACGTATTGTAATGCCGCACGCGTCTTATGTTTATCCCCTGCATGCATCAATAACGAGTAAGAAGCAATTAACAGTACTTCAAAAAATACAAACAGATTAAATAAATCACCGGTTAAAAATGCGCCATTTACACCCAGTACTAAAAAGTGCACTAACGGATGGAAAAAGCTGCCTTTTTCATCATCGCCAACACTACTATAAAGGGCCACAGCTAAAGCTAAAAATGACGTTAAAGCGACCATTAATACCGACAACAAATCAGCTACTAAAACAATACCATATGGGGCTTGCCAATCGCCAATGGCATAAACCATAGGGCCTGAGTTATAAACATGAACCAGCAATACAGCACTAATACAGGCTGTAATAATTGACATCACGATCGACACTACACGACGAATTGGAATGCTTTTACCGCATGGCGGTAATAACAGCAGGATGGCTGCAAGCATTGGAATTAAGATAGGCAATGAAGCCAAGTGCTGAATCATCTGTGCTCCTTGTTGTTGCTTTTCACAAGGTGACCATCAACATGATCATTACCTAGATCAGCACGACCGCGAATGGCTAAAATCACCACAAAGGCTGTCATTGCAAAACCAATTACGATTGCAGTTAATACTAATGCTTGTGGTAAAGGATCGGCATAATCAGCGCCAGTGCCCAGCACCACCGCTTTATTAATTGTTAATCGTCCGGCTGAAAATAAAAATAAATTTACCGCATAAGAAATCATCGTTAATCCCAGCACCACTGGAAAAGTTCGCGCTCTTAGAAGCAAATAAATGCCACAAGTCACTAATACACCAACGCATGATGCGTATAACAGTTCCATTAAATATTGACCTCTTCTTTGGTTGCATCGGCAGTGAGTTTACCAAGACTTGCTAAAATCATTAAGGTGGCACCAACCACGGTCAGATACACGCCTAAATCAAATACAATCGCACTGGCAAGCTCCGTTTTACCCACAAATGGAATATCAAAGTAATCAAACCATGTGGTTAAGAACGGTCGGCCAAATGCCCAGCTACCTAAACCTGTAAACATGGCAATCGCGATACCTGAGGCTATGATTTTCCGATAGTTCACATCAAAGCGAGAAGTGATCCACACTGAACCTCGAGCCATATATTGTAAAATAAACGCAATAGAAGTCACCAAACCGGCAATAAAGCCACCGCCTGGTAAATTGTGCCCTCGCAAGAAGATATACGCTGAAACTAGCAAGGCTAAAGGCAATAAGCTTTGCGAAATACTAGTAAGTAGTATTGGATAACGCTCGCGTGCCCATGGACGCCCTTCACTGTCACTGGCTGGCATAAATAAAGGTAAGTTTGTCAGTAATTTATAAATACCTAATGCAGCAATACCTAATACGGTAATTTCACCTAGGGTGTCAAAACCCCTGAAATCAACCAAAATAACGTTAACTACGTTAGTACCACCACCGCCAGTTTTTGCATTAGCAACAAAGAAATCTGAAATTGATTCAAGTGGGCGCGTTAATAACGCATAACAAATACTGGCAATCACGACCCCTACAGCTGAAGCAATGCCTAAGTCACGTAACATGCGTAATGAACTTGACTCTTTTGGTGTACGTTGCGGTAAAAAGAACAGCGCCAACATCAATAAAATAACCGTCACAACTTCCACAGTTAATTGTGTTAAAGCTAAATCGGGCGCAGAAAAACGAGTAAATGCCACCGACACCATTAAGCCCACAATGGATATCATTAATAGCGATACCATACGAGCGCGATGCCAGATCACAGTGCTGATTGCACCAATAATCAATAAACCAGCGCCAATAGCGTTATGAAAATCAATCGGCGTAAGAGGCGCTGTACCTGCTAATGCCCCCATTTCAAATAATGGCCAGCCCGCGCACAATAAAACGACGCCAAGCATAATAACGATGTAGCGCTGTAGTGAGCCATTTTCAGTACTACGGATCTTATCTTGGCTCCATTTAATAACGCTATAAAGCACTCTTTCAAAGGTCTTTTTAGCATTCAATGTGGGTAACGAGGCTTGAAATTGAAACAGGTGCTTACGCTGAATATAGATAAATACACCACAGCAAGTTGCAAAAAAGCTCATCAACAAAGGTAAGTTAAAGCCATGCCAAATTGACAACTTAAACTCTGGCGTTGCATCCCCTAACACAGCCAAAGATGCCGCCGATAAAATGCCATCAACCACAAAGTTTGGAAACATACCAACGAGCAAACATAACACGACTAGGATTTCGATTGGCACGCGCATATAACGCGGTGGCTCATGGGGTGTTTTAGGCAAATCAATAGGGTCGCCATTAAAGAATACATCATGAATAAAGCGCGCTGAATAAGCCACTGAAAAAGCAGCAGCTAAGGTCGCTAATACGGGGATCAACCATGACATTGAACCAAGCACTTGTTGGTGTAGAGTTTCCGCAAAGAACATTTCTTTTGATAAGAACCCATTTAACAGTGGCACACCCGCCATTGCCGCGGCTGCAACCATTGCAAGAGTTGCGGTATAAGGCATAAAGCGCCACATACCATTAAGTTTACGCATATCTCGGGTGCCGGTTTCATGGTCAATAATACCGGTCGCCATAAATAAAGAAGCTTTAAATGTAGCATGGTTAATAATATGGAAAATCGCAGCTACCGTAGCAAGCTCTGTATCTAAACCTAAAAGTAAGGTAATTAAACCAAGGTGACTAATGGTTGAATAGGCTAACAAGCCTTTTAAATCATGCTTAAATAACGCGATATAAGCGCCAACTAATAAGGTCGTTAAACCCGTCATCGCTACTAAAATAAACCACGTGTCGTTACCAGCAAGCGCAGGGTGGAAACGCGCCAGTAAAAATATCCCCGCTTTAACCATAGTTGCAGAGTGTAAATAAGCACTAACCGGTGTTGGCGCCGCCATCGCATGCGGTAGCCAAAAATGAAATGGGAACTGTGCAGATTTAGTAAATGCACCGAGCAACACCAGTACCAAGGCAACTTCAAATAGCTCGTGTGATTGGATCAACGCACGGCTGGCTAAAATCACATCGAGATTATAACTGCCAACAATGTCCCCAATCAGCAATAAACCACCTAATAATGCTAAGCCACCGGCTCCAGTCACTGCCAGCGCCATTCGCGCCCCTTTACGCGCTTCAGTTTTATGCCACCAGTAGCTGATCAGCAAGAACGAGCTGATACTAGTAAGCTCCCAAAAAAACCACAGTTGAATAACGTTATTCGACATTACAATGCCAAGCATTGCCGTCATAAATAGCATTAAGTAACTGTAGAGCTTTGACATTGAGTCTTTCGGACTCAAATAGTAACGAGTATAAAAGATTACCAGCAGACCTATTCCTAAGATCATAAAAATAAACAATAAGCTTAAGCCGTCTAAGCGTAAAGCTATGTCTATTCCTAATGCCGGCATCCATTGTGCGGTAAAGCGCAGTGTCTCCCCCGCTAAAATTGCTGGCGCGTGATAAATCGCAATTGCTAAGGCGCATAACGGCGCTAGCATAGTTAAGCTCGTAGATTGATTACGAGTTAGTTTTCCGGTGCAGGAAGAAATAACACTGCCAATTAAGGATAACAAGGGTATCCAGAGCAAAGTCATAATGAGAAACCTTTTGAAGTCATAAGAATATCAATACACTGCTAGTTAGTTTTAGTTTAGTACTGGTCATTGAGATGGTTTAATTTTAGCTTCAATAAACGCTTTATAGATATATAGTTATACTGATCAGGGACGATTTTGTCTATAGTCAGCCAAGCTACTTGCTGCTATTTTGTGCTAATTTAACGCTGATTTCATATTATTCACAACTTTACTCGGCAATATTTTTATTTGGCATTTTGTCGATAAAGTCCATAGCAGGTTCCATTTGTTGAAAATAATCAATAAAACGAACTGGTTGATAGTGCGGCTCACTGATTTTTTGCCGCCATAACTGCTGATATTGAGCAGAAAGTGGCAACCTTTGATATTGCATAATTGACCACTTGGCACTTGGTTTATAAGCTTTACTTCCCGTTTGGCAGCTATCGCTTAAAGTCCAGCCAGCAGGTGCAGGCACACCATTGGCAATAAACAAATTAGGAGCCACTAAGCCACGCTGTTCACATAACCATGCTTGTTTTGCTGGGGGCAACACATACTCATCTTCAAAGCCATTAAAATGCATCAATTCATGTAAAAATAAACCGTAATGGCTCGCCGAGTTTAAATGCATTATTCCGCCTTGCACATTACCTGACCCTGTTGCCGTCATCATCACGATAAAATCAAAGCCTGTTGGCCATCTTTGCTGCGTTATGAAAGGCTGCCAATCGCATTTAGCCGCAGAGTCTGGCTGCTGCTGACAGTCAATTGTATTGCCTAAGTAAATGGGTTTACTAAAGCAAAAACTTGCTGGAGCTGGCTGTGGTTGCTGTTGGTATCGTTGGGTAAATGCATTGAGTTGGCTAATACCTTGGCGGTGATCTGTCATCATCAATACATTAAACTGACATTGAGGCGTTGCTTGAAGCTGTGAAAAAGCTAATAAAAACCCTTCATCATTAGCAAAGCCTTGCTCGATAAACTGCGGTGCAACTCTGCGTTTTAACTTCAAATGCTCAGCAGCACCACTGGCAGGTAACCGTTGTTGCTCTTTTAAGCTCTCTAAATCATCCCAGCGCTCAAGGCGAAGTAACTGTGCGCTGAGCTGCCGCCGTTTCTGTTCACTTTGCTGAGCGACACTGACACGCCAAAACGGCTGTGCTGCACGTGGCTGATCATTATTTAATAGGCGCAATGCCCATGCAAACTGAGCATCTGTAACGGCATTTAAAGCTAATAAGTATAAAGTGGGATCTGAAAGACTATTTAATTGCGCATTAAACTCATCAGCAAAACGATAATAGTTAACCACAATAGAGTGAGAATTGTGTTGGGCATGCCAAAAAGCAATGTTGCGATGCTGTTCCACTGAGCTTGGTAAACACCCAAAAATCAGTATAACAGCAACGCTAATGAGGTATTTAACTAGCGTTTTCACCAGCCATTAACTCAAGCTCTAAACGCGCATATTTATATTCCACAAACTCATGCACATTGGTGGCAAGTGCTAAGCGGAAAAAATCAGCAGCTTGATAATCTAAGCCTTTTGCTTGGTACATTTTCGCGAGGTAAAAATACGCTTCACACAGACGCTGTGCATATTCTTGTTCAGTTGCTACGCCTTCGCTAATGCTATCTAAAAAGGCACGTTCGCTCATATCGCCAATAAACAATGAGATTAAGCCATAAGCCCATTGACTATCGTCAAGACCTTGCGCATTGGCTTTTAAGGTAGTTAAAGCTTGCACCGGATCCGCGTTCGCTTGTGCTAAATAAAGCCACAACACTCGATATGGATCACTGGGTGAACGAGTTAAAAACTCCTTAAGATCAGCAGCTGCAAGGTTTGGTCTATCGCCATAATACAGTGCAATACCACGATTTAAATAGGCGTATTCGTGCTGCTCATTGAGTTCTAAAGCGGAATCAAAAAATTCATAAGCTTTTTCATATTGCTGCATCAAGGTATGGTGAATGCCAAGAAAATTATACACTTCAGCAAGATCTGGTTTTAATTGCACAGCACGATTAAAATCGATTCGTGCCAAAGTAGACATACCTAAGCTGTCAAATAATACACCGCGGTCATAAAATAATTTTGCTTGTTGATCTGGCGCTAAATCAGCGCGATTCAATAATTCCGAATAACGAGCTATCGCTATTTCACTACGAAAATCAGAAGGCAATGGTGCAGTGAAAGGCACATTAACAATCGCAGAGGGTTGTGCTTGCGAAGTAGATTGACAGGCGCTTAAAGACAAAATAGCAAACGATGCCAAGGCTATGTGTTTAAGTATCATTAAAATCCTTTATACCAAGATAAGTAGCAAACAGATAAGACAAGTGCTATCCACAGAGGTTTCATTAAAGCATAAAAAAAGAGGCTATACAGCCCCTTTTTATATTATCCAGAGAATATCTGGATTAAATATCAACAATTAAGCGTCAGTTGGCGCGTCAGCTGAAGGTGCTGCTGCTTCCATTGCTTCTTTGATACTTAGACGTACGCGACCTTGACGGTCTACTTCTAGTACTTTAACTTTAACTTCTTGACCTTCAGATAGGTGATCTGTCACGTTATTTACGCGCTCAGTGCTGATCTGAGAGATATGCACTAGGCCATCTTTACCAGGAAGAATGTTAACAAATGCACCGAAATCAACGATACGTACCACTTTACCTTCGTAGATAGTACCTACTTCAAGTTCAGCTGTTAATTGCTCAATACGGCTGATTGCATTTGCTGCGCTTTCACCGTCTGTTGCTGCGATTTTGATTGTGCCATCATCACCGATTTCAATCGTAGTCCCTGTCTCTTCAGTAAGTTGACGAATAGTTGCGCCACCTTTACCGATAACTTCAGCGATTTTCTTCTGTGGTATCTTCATTGTGTAGATACGTGGAGCAAACATTGAAAGCTCTTCAGATGGTGCAGAAATCGCTTCGTCCATCACACCTAGGATGTGTAAACGTGCAGCTTTTGCTTGTTTAAGCGCAATTTGCATGATTTCTTGCGTGATACCTTCAATTTTGATATCCATTTGTAGTGCAGTAATACCTGCAGCAGTACCGGCTACTTTAAAGTCCATGTCACCTAAGTGATCTTCATCACCTAAGATATCAGAAAGAACTACGAATTTTTCGTCTTCTTTAACTAGACCCATCGCGATACCTGCAACAGATGCTTTAATTGGCACACCCGCATTCATAAGTGCAAGTGAAGTACCACAAACAGAAGCCATTGAAGATGAACCGTTTGATTCAGTGATCTCAGATACCACACGGATTGAGTAAGGGAACTCAGTCAATGTAGGCATTACAGCTTGGATACCACGCTTAGCTAGGTTACCGTGGCCGATTTCACGACGCTTAGGAGAACCTACAAAACCTGTTTCACCTACGCAGAACGGAGGGAAGTTGTAGTTAAGCATAAAGTGGTTTTTGTGTGTACCAGTTAAATCGTCGATTAACTGTGAATCACGTTCTGTACCAAGTGTAGCAGTTACAAGTGCTTGAGTTTCACCACGAGTAAAGATTGCAGAGCCGTGAGTACGTGGCAATACGCCAGTCATTACGTCAAGTGCACGGATCATGTCTGGTTCACGACCATCGATACGTTTTTCGCCAGCAGTGATGCGGCCACGAACGATTTTCTTCTCAAGAGAACCGAATACTTTACCCACTTCTTGCTTGTCTAGTGACTCGCCTTCAGCAAGTTCAGCTGTTAATACCGCAACAACTTCATCTTTTGCAGCGCCAAGTGCTTCTTTACGAGCCACTTTATCAGTGATTCGGTAAGCTTCGCCTACTTTACCAGCTGCGATTGCTGCTACTTTATCTTCTAAAGCAACGTTTTTCTCAGGAGCAGCCCAATCCCATGTAGGTTTGCCAGCTTCTGCTTTGAATTCGTTGATTGCGTTGATGATCGCTTGAGATTGCTCATGACCATAAACAACGGCACCTAGCATTACGTCTTCAGCAAGTACGTCAGCTTCTGATTCAACCATAAGTACTGCGTTATCAGTACCAGCAACAACTAAATCAAGTTGGCTTTCTTCAAGCTCTTTTAGTGTTGGGTTAAGTACGTATTCACCGTTGATGTAACCAACGCGCGCTGCACCAATTGGGCCACTGAATGGGATACCAGAGATAGCAAGTGCTGCTGAAGTACCAATCATCGCAACCATATCAGGTTGGATTTCAGGGTTAACAGAAACAACCGTTGCGATAACTTGTACTTCGTTTACAAAACCATTTGGGAAAAGTGGACGAATTGGACGGTCAATAAGACGTGCAATAAGTGTTTCACCGTCGTTAGGACGACCTTCACGCTTTAAGAAACCACCAGGGATACGACCTGCAGCGTACATACGCTCTTGGTAGTTAACGGTAAGTGGGAAAAAATCTTGGCCTGGTTGTGCTTCACGCTTACCAACAACCGTTACTAATACTGATGTGTCGCCAATGCTTGCTAGTACTGCGCCGTCAGCTTGACGTGCGATAGCACCTGTTTCTAGGGTAACTGTATGTTGACCTAGTTGAAATTCTTTAATAATTGCTTGCACTTAAAATGTTCCTTAAATGTATTCTAATAAGTTGTCATCAAAGTACCAATTACAGTACATAATTGTATTCAGTTGGAAATCAATTAAGTACTACAATTGGCAATGATGCGAATAAGCGTAGATAAACCTTTTTATCTACGCGCATAGTATATAACAAAGTAATGCAAAATTGCGAGTCCACGACTTAGATAAAACTAACCGCATTAGACTCTTTGTGTTATCTAGTTTTACTGTACTGGGTTATGGGGATTTTATTTGATTATTCAAGCAGTTTAATTATTAATCGCAGGGGTATTTCGGGCACAAAAAAAGGAGCTAAAAAGCTCCTTTTTAAGAAATCTAGTTCTTAGCGACGTAGGCCAAGTTCTTGGATTAACGCAGTATAACGTGCAATGTCTTTACCTTTAAGGTAATCAAGCAGTTTACGGCGAGTGCTTACTTTACGAAGCAGACCACGACGTGAGTGGAAGTCATGCTTGTGATCAGCAAAGTGACCTTGAAGCTTGTTGATATCAAAAGTTAAAAGTGCAACTTGTACTTCAGGTGAACCAGTGTCGCCTTCTGCACGTGCGAATTTTGCGATGATATCGATTTTTTCTTGATTGCTTAGTGACATAGTAACTCCAAAAATAAAATTTAAAAGGTGTCTTAGCCGATCACTAATTCAGCCAAAACGATTAGCGGGCGTATTCTACCAGCTACGGCAATAACTACAAGGGAAACTTTACTCGCTTGCTTCTTGTTGATTTGATAAGCCGCGCTTTGACTTCAAATAACCATCTGCATTTTTTTCGCCAGTGCCAATAAACACACCATCTGCCAGCACTTTAATAGCGCCTTCAGGTAGTTCTACACCAAGCACCACAGCCTGCCCATGACTAAAAGAAATCCCCTGCTCTTTGCTTATTTCAACCACAGGTAAGTCAACTAAAGCGGTATCCATAGGCAGTAACAGCTCATCAAGGTAAGTCGATGGGCTAATATCTTCTGCTTTGGTTTTTGCTAATAAAGTTTCAAGTTGCTCAAGCGAGACCATTTTATCAGCAGGGTAATGCCCAACTGCACTGCGGTGCAGCATGATCACATGCGCGCCACAGCCTAGGTTTTCACCTAAGTCATCAACGATGGTACGAATGTATGTCCCTTTTGATACGTGGGCGGTCATTTGCACTTCATTGTTCACTTCGTCAAACTCATCAAGCGTTAAACTAAATACATTGATTTTTCGGCACTTGCGAGGAACTTCAATGCCTTCACGGGCGTATTTATATAACGGTTTACCTTGATACTTAAGCGCTGAATACATTGATGGATACTGGTCTGATTCGCCTAAAAACTTAGCAATTTCAGCGCTAAGTTGCGCAGCCGTTACATTGACTTCTTTAGTGCTAACAATCTCACCATCAGAATCTGATGTCGTTGTTCTTTCACCTAATTTAGCGCGTACCACATAAGTTTTATCAGTATCGAGTAAAAACTGGGTAAACTTAGTGGCTTCACCAAAACAAATTGGCAGCATGCCAGTGGCTAAAGGATCAAGCGCGCCAGTGTGCCCCGCTTTTTGCGCAAAATACACGCCTTTAGCTTGTTGTAACGCTTTATTTGATGAAATGCCTATTGCTTTGTTTAACAACAAAATACCGTCAACTGGGCGGCCTTTACTGCGCTTTGCCATCTGTATTTGTGCCTTCTTCGCTATCTGTTTGATCTTGGCTATCTACCTCATCTGCATCAGGTACATGCTTTGCATTGTCTTCACGAATGATAGAGTCGACAAGGTTTGAAATACGCATGCCTTCCATCAGTGAATTATCAACCACGAACTTGAGCTCAGGCATAATACGGGCGCGAATACGCTTACCAAGTAATGAGCGGATATAACCTGTCGCTTCATTTAATACTTTAGCGCTTTGCTTTGCAGCATCTTCATCTTGGGTGTTAAACACAGTAATAAAGATTTTTGCGTAAGATAAATCACGTGATACTTCAACAGCCGAGACTGTCACCATACCTAAACGTGGATCTTTAATTTCACGTTGCAAAATAACAGCAATCTCTTTTTGGATTTGCTGAGCAACACGATCTGTACGAGAAAACTCTCTCATTATACTCTACTCTAAATTTATAACTCATTGAGAAATATAAATAAGTTATTTAAATAATGAATACACAAATGGGGGCTGAGCCCCCATTTATCATCTTAGCTTACGAACAATTAAAGTGTACGTTGTACTTCAACTGTTTCGAATACTTCGATTTGGTCACCAACGCGAACGTCGTTATAGTTCTTAACGCCGATACCACATTCCATGCCGTTACGAACATCAGCAACGTCGTCTTTAAAGCGACGAAGTGACTCAAGTTCACCTTCATAGATAACCACGTTATCACGAAGTACACGGATTGGTGCGCTACGTTTAACAACACCTTCAGTAACCATACAACCGGCGATTGCGCCAATCTTAGGTGACTTGAACACGTCACGTACTTCAGCAAGACCAATGATCTCTTGTTTAAACTCAGGTGCTAACATACCTGACATAGCTTGCTTAACTTCGTCAATCAAGCTGTAGATAACGCTGTAGTAACGTAAATCTAAGTTTTCAGACTCAATTACTTTACGCGCTGAAGCATCAGCACGAACGTTAAAGCCAACGACGATTGCATTAGAGGCTGCTGCAAGTGTTGCATCAGTTTCTGTGATACCACCTACGCCAGAACCAACAATCTTCACTTTAACTTCGTCAGTAGAAAGTTTAGTCAATGAATCAGAGATTGCTTCGATTGAACCTTGTACGTCAGCTTTAAGTACCACGTTAACTTCTGATACATCGCCATCAGTCATGTTAGTAAACATGTTTTCAAGCTTCGCTTTTTGTTGACGCGCTAGTTTAACATCGCGGAACTTACCTTGACGATAAAGAGCAACTTCACGGGCTTTACGCTCGTCTTTAACAACGGTTGCTTCATCACCTGCCGCTGGAATACCAGAAAGACCTAAAATTTCAACCGGAATTGAAGGACCTGCAGACTTGATGTCTTTACCGTTTTCATCGCGCATTGCACGAACACGGCCATACTCAAGACCACATAATACGATGTCACCTTGGTTAAGCGTACCTGATTGTACAAGTACAGACGCTACTGGACCACGACCTTTATCAAGACGCGATTCAATAACAACACCAGCCGCCATACCCACACTTGGTGCAGTTAGCTCTAAAAGCTCAGCTTGCATTAATACAGCTTCTAACAGCTCATCAATACCTAAACCAGTTTTAGCTGAAATATGCACGTATTGTGTATCACCGCCCCACTCTTCTGGGATAACGTCTAGTTGAGCTAGCTCGTTTTTAACGCGATCTGGGTCTACGCCTTCTTTATCCATTTTGTTCACAGCGATGATTAAAGGAACGCCAGCTGCACGCGCATGCTGTACCGCTTCTTTAGTTTGTGGCATCACACCATCATCTGCTGCAACCACTAGGATTACGATATCGGTTGCTTTCGCACCACGAGCACGCATTGACGTAAACGCCGCGTGACCAGGAGTATCTAAGAAGGTGATCATGTTGCCATTAACATCAACATGATAAGCACCAATGTGCTGAGTAATACCACCGGCTTCGCCAGAGGCTACTTTTGCAGAACGAATATAATCTAGTGTTGACGTTTTACCATGGTCAACGTGACCCATTACAGTCACTACTGGCGCACGTGGCTCAGACTTACCATCTTCATGGCGGTCATTAAGAACGGTTTGCTCTAATTCGTTTTCTTTAACAATGATAACCTTGTGACCCATTTCTTCTGCAACAAGTTGCGCAGCTTCTTGGTCAATCACTTGGTTAATGGTAACCATGTCACCCATTTTCATCATTGTTTTTACAACTTCAGCGCCTTTCACAGCCATGCGCGATGCAAGCTCAGCAACTGTAATTGTTTCGCTAATACGCACTTCGTTTTTCACATCAACTGTTGGTTTTTGGAAACCGTGTTGTAGTGAAGCAGGTGCTTTTAGCTTGCTTTTCTTGCCTCTTGAAGGAACGAATTTCTCTTTCGCTGGGGCTTTTTTCTTTTTCTTCGCACGGCGTGCGCCTTGCTCATCACGGGCATCAGCAACATCTTCTGCTTCACGTGCGTAAGTTGAAGTCGTAAGGTGGTGATCAGCGGTTTCTTCACGCTTCTTACGTTCTTCTTCTTCTTTCTTCCAGCGAGCTGAATTTTCTTCTGCTAGCTTTCTTGCCTCTTCTGCTTGACGTTTCGCTTCTTCTTCAGCTTTCTTCAATGCGGCCTCTTCTGCTTCTTTTTGCAGACGCTCAGCTTCAACGCGGTCTTTTTCAGATTTAGCGCTTTGTTCTGGAGTCATCTGCTTCTGTTTTGCTGCACGTTCAGCATCTGCTTTACGTTTAGCTTCTTCTTTCGCTTTACGGTCAGCCTCTTCTTTGGCTTTACGTTCAGCGTCTTGTTTTGCTTTTAGCTCAGCTGCTTCTTTTGCAGCTTGTTGCTCTTGCTCACGGCGTGCGGCTTCTTCAGCTGCAATGCGTGCTTGCTCTTGTTCTTGCTCAACAGCACTTTTCTTCACGTAAGTACGTGTTTTACGTACTTCAACTTGTACTGACTTTGCTTGACCCGTAGAGCCTGTCACACTAAGTGTGCTTTTGCTTTTACGTTGCAAGGTCATGCGTGCTGGGCCATCTGAGCCTGTGCCGCCGTGTTGCTTGCTTAAGTGATCAAGTAACGTTGCTTTTTCAGCTTCAGTTACATTATCACCCGCTTGCTTAGTGATACCGGCTTGCGATAATTGTTGAAGCAATTTATCAACAGTTGTACCGATATCCCCGGCTAGTTTTTCAACATTTACTTCTGCCATAGTCTCTAATACCTCCGTTAATAAATTACTCGTCTGCGAACCAACAAATGTTACGCGCAGCCATAATGAGCTTACCAGCTTCTTCAGGAGAAACTTCTGTGATATCGACTAATTCATCAATACCTTGCTCAGCTAAATCTTCAAGCGTTACTACACCTTTACTTGCCATAACAAACGCAAGGTGACGCTCTAACCCTTCAAGTGCTAATAAGTCTTCAGCAGGCTCAGCACCGTCTAGGCTTTCTTCTGTCTTCAATGCTTTAGTTGTTAGTGCATCTTTAGCACGTGAACGTAACACATCAACTGTTTCTTCATCTAGACCATCAATTTCTAAGAATTCAGACGCAGGAACATAGGCAACTTCTTCAAGGGTCGAGAAACCTTCATTGATAAGTAGCGTTGCAAAATCTTCGTCGATGTCTAAGTTTTCTGTGAATAAGTTAATTAACTTATCAGATTCCGCTTCGTTCTTAGTGCGCATCTCTTCAACAGTCATTACGTTCAATTCCCAACCAGTTAACTGGCTAGCAAGACGTACGTTTTGACCGTTACGGCCAATGGCTTGTGCCAGGTTATCTGCTTCAACAGCGATATCCATTGAATGGGTGTCTTCATCCATAACAATTGACGCAACTTCAGCTGGAGACATTGCATTAATAACAAATTGTGCTGGGTTGTCATCGTAAAGTACGATATCAACACGCTCACCACCGAGCTCGGTAGATACAGCTTGCACACGTGCACCACGCATACCAACACACGCACCAATTGGGTCGATACGTTTGTCGTTAGATTTAACTGCGATTTTAGCACGCGAGCCTGGATCACGCGCTGCGGCACGTAATTCAATCATTTCTTCGCCAATTTCTGGCACCTCAATACGGAACAATTCCATCAGCATTTCAGGCTTAGAACGCGTTACAAATAACTGTGCACCACGCGCATCTGGTTTTACTTCGTAAAGTAAGCCACGAATACGGTCGCCAGGACGGAAGTTTTCACGTGGCAGCATGTCATCACGGTAAATAACCGCTTCAGCATTGTTACCTAAATCAAGTACGATTGCGTCACGGGTTGCTTTTTTAACAACACCGGTTACCAGCTCGCCTTGTTGATCTTTATACGCTTCAACAACTAATGCACGCTCAGCTTCACGTACTTTCTGTACGATTACTTGCTTTGCCATTTGCGTCGTAATACGGTCAAATTTAATTGACTCGATTTGCTCTTCAATGAAATCACCAATCTTAAGATCAGGATCATCAACTTGTGCAGCTTCTAAAGTAATTTCGCTGTATGGGTGCTCTAATGAGCCATCTTCAAGTACTTCTGCAATCTGCCAACGACGGTAAGTGTCGTAGTCACCTGTTTTACGGTCAATTGCAACACGTACTTCAATTTCACCCGTGTGTTTTTTCTTAGTCGCTGTCGCTAATGCGAACTCTAACGCTTCGAAAATCTTTTCTTTTGGAACCGCTTTCTCATTGGAAACGGCTTCAGCAACCAATAATATCTCTTTTGCCATGGGTTATGCCTCGCTTGCCCTATTCCTTCGCACTCGAATTAAAACTTTGCGATTATGTTCGCACGTTCAATGTTACTGAGCATGATGAAGTGTTCAGTGCCGTCACTTGAAAGTGTGATCATATCACTGCTAACTGATACTAAATCGCCTTTAAAATTACGGCGACCATCTTGTGGAAGTTTAGTACGCACGCGTACTTCCTCTCCTTGTGCCTTCTCGTAGTGATCTTGTTTGAATAATAGACGATCAACACCAGGAGACGATACTTCCAAATCATATTCATTTGTAATTGGGTCTTCGACATCTAAAATCGCGCTTATTTGACGACTTGCATCAGCACAATTATCAACCGAAATCCCCGCTTCATGATCGATATAGACCCTAAGCGTAGAATGGCGACCCGCTTGCACAAACTCTAGACCATGTAATTCAAAGCCTAACATCTCAACTGACGGTGAAAGCATGGTTAATAAATCTTGCTCAAGTTTTGTCACGAAAATCCTCCATACAAACAAAAAAAGGGCTAATAGCCCTAAAATACTTAGCTTATTCCTTGATTTAAAATCAAGTGGTGCAGATACAACAACGCCCCGAACCAAGCGGGGCGTCACACCTAAAGCATAAAACTGTGTGGCCATGGGCCAAGCTTGGTTGCGGGTAGCTAACGCCACCTAAATAAACCCAAAGGCTTAAACGCAAAACGCGCATTACATAGAATGCGCGACTTCAAATCAGTAACTAAAATCGCTACTCATAAGTATGGCAACAAGATCTTAAAATCGTAAAAACGACTAACTTGCCTTAAGAACTTGGTTGCGGGAGCCGGATTTGAACCGACGACCTTCGGGTTATGAGCCCGACGAGCTACCAGGCTGCTCCATCCCGCGCCAACTGGTATCAAAGATACCTGCTTAGCTAATCAACTAAGCTAAACAATGGCGGCTATTATAGAGAGGCTTGGCATAATTAGCAACCAAAAACTGGTAAAGAATACCTAGACTATAAAGTGCAAGATTACTCGCCTGTACAATTAGCTAACAAGAACTCCCACTGTAGGCGCATTTGATTAAAGAAGTCATGACCCTAGATAATGCATTTTTTTCTAGATTTAGTTACCCTTTGCAGCCCAGCGTCTATACTTAGGCATCAACAGCAGTCTGCATCGTTTAGATTTTTAAGAGGGCTTATTATGGGTGTATCAGCTCATCATCAAAAAATATTGTTGCAGAGCATAGCAATAATAAAACCCAACTTTCACTGTTTTACAGTCACTTTTCATGTACAACTTAAGCGTCAAGCACTGACTATGCAATGGCCAAGTAGCCAGGAAATAAGTGAAAAAAGTTATTTATTGTACTGTTCATTAGAACGTACGATCACCCACTTAGACTGCTTATTGTCAGTCCTACCTTTCGTTCAGCACCATGCTAACATGTTAAGCAAAAGCGGTCTCACAAGTCAGGATGTGGATTTACTGGGCGATGCGTTTATCGCAGCACTAAAAATTCATTTGGGCAGCGAATTTACGCCAAGGTTAGAAAACGCTTGGAGATATGCCGTTAGGATGTTTAAAAGCATCGTAAAAAGCTACTTGTTTAATAGCAATAACATTGTTGCTATTAATAAGTCAGTGCAACAGCAAATGAGTTCATAACACACCCAGTGCTTATTGCAAAGTCGCTAGCTCTTGTAATAAACGGTCTATTTGGCGCTGCTCAACATCGATTAGCGTGGCATATTTTGACGTTAACGCGGTCATTTTTCGAGACAGCGAATTATCAAATGTGGCATCCGTTAAATTATTCGGTTGCTCGCTGGCTTGAGCCTCAAGCACTGCTATTTGCTTATCCATTTGCGCTTGGTAAGTATCTATTTTTGATTGTCTTTGTTCAATATCTCGTTTAATTTCTTGCACGCGAATAAACGAATCAATATCTTTACTTTGGGTTGACTGCTCATCAATCTCTGAGCTGCTTTTCACGCTTTGCAAAGCCAGCCTTTCTTTTGACAGACGATCAATATCTCGCTGCTCACGCTCAATTAACACATTATAACGCTCTGAAACACTGGCCATTTGATTCGCGATTGCCGTTTCTTTTTTGGCGCCCGATAAATTATTTAGTTGCGCATCAGATTGGTCCGTTAACCCGGCGATCTCTTCATTCATTTTTTCGCTAAGCGTATCTATTTTATCTTGGTGCTGTTGGATATCCGCATCTATTTGCTTAGTGCGAATATACGTATCCACTTCCGTGGTATCCATATCCCCGTGAGTAACAATACTACTGGGCACGGCTGGGTTTTGCTCTTTGACAGTTATAAGTTTTGCATCATCACCACATGGAAATTGGCTAAACTCCACCACGCCATTTTTTTCACATTGATAAACGCTCGCATGTAGCGGCGCAATAAAACAGAGGGTAATACAACAAGGTAAAATAATATTTAGTTTTTGAGCGATATACGGATATTTACTCACAGATTGGCATTCCTTTGTTTACGTAGTGCTACTTATATAGCACGGCTATCTGCATTAATAAATGCGATCTAAGCGACTATTTAGTGCGTATAGGTTTATTTTAGGCAGAATTCATGATCTATAAAACGCTGCGGTTTATTTTTGGTGACCAACTCAATGCCAGCCACAGTTGGTATAAAGAAGCAAATCAAACACAATATCTTTATGTTATTGCTGAATTAAAACAAGAAACTGATTATGTAAAACATCATATACAAAAAGTGGCAGCGTTTTTTGCAGCCATGGAGAACTTTGCCGCTGCACTCAAACAAGCCCAATTAAATGTCCTTCATTTAACCCTTGATGATACCCGAGACGATGCTTGTCTCAGCTCATTGCTAACCCGTTTAGCTGAGCAATATCAATGCCAGCAAATTCAATATCAATACCCTGATGAATATCGTCTGCAGCAACAAATGCGGCAATTTAAATCAAGCAGTAACTTAATAATCAGTGGCTACGATAGCGAACATTTTTTATTACCTTATGCTGAGATCAGCGACCATTTTACAAAAGACAAACATGTGAAAATGGAGTTTTTTTATCGCATGATGCGTAAGCGCTTTAATATTTTGATGCAAGATAATGCCCCACAAGGCGGACAATGGAATTTTGATCAAGACAACCGTAACAAATTAAAAAAAACCGATTTAGCCGCCATCCCAGAACCAAAAATATTCTCCAATAATATTGAAGCTATTTTACAACGCATCAAAAAGCATCACGTAAATACCTTTGGCGACTGCTCGGCAACCTTGTTATGGCCAACCAGTCGCGCGCAAGCAAAACAATTACTCGATTACTTCTGTACCCAGCTGCTGCCCTACTTTGGGCAATTTCAAGATGCGATGACCTGCCAGAGCGAGAGTAAATGGAGCTTATACCATAGTCGATTATCGTTTGCGCTGAACACTAAAATGTTGCATCCAATGCACGTAATTAAGCAAGTACTCGCTGAATTTTCAACACGCCAAGATCAGATCAACCTTGCTCAAGTTGAAGGATTTATTAGACAGATTTTAGGTTGGCGAGAGTACGTTAGAGGAATTTTTTGCAAAATATGCCTGATTACGCAACTAAGAATGAGCTGGATGCTAACCGCGCAATACCGGATTATTTTTGGAGTGGCAAAACAAAAATGAACTGCATGAAGCAGGCTATCACGCAAAGCTTAGAAACCGCCTATGCGCATCATATACAACGGTTAATGATCACCGGTAATTTTTGCTTATTAACCGGTATTCAACCAAATGATGTTGATCAATGGTATTTAGGCATTTACATCGATGCCATTGAATGGGTGGAAATGCCCAACACTCGTGGTATGAGTCAATTTGCTGATGGTGGTCTTATCGCCACAAAACCATACGCTGCAAGCGGTAACTACATAAATAAAATGAGTGATTACTGCAAAAGCTGCCACTACAAAGTACAGCAAAAAACGCAGGCCACCGCCTGCCCGTTTAACAGCTTATATTGGCAATTTATGCACACCCATGAAGCGCGCTTAGCGCACAATCCCCGTATTGGTATGGTCTATAAAAATTGGCAAAAACAGGACACAGCTCAACAGCAAGCCATTCTTAATAGAGCGCAGTGGTGCCTAGATAATATAGAAAAACTCTAACACTTAAGTATCAAAATAGGTAATATTGTTAAATAAATGTTTAATTAATTTGTCATTATAGTGTAACTACTCTACTTTCTAATATCGGTACTTACTCCACAACACTATGAGAACATAATGAAAAAACTATTACCTGCGTTATTATTACTCAGCGCAAGCCAAGTAAACGCGTTTAGCCAAGAAACCCACAAGCGCATTGTTATTGATGCCGTAAATTACATGCAGCAACACCCGAGCAGCACGCAATTTTCGGCGTTAAGTCGCTATGCACAACAAAATAGTATGACCATCACACAGCTTGCCGAGGTGTTAGGTCAAGCCGCCTATGATGTAGATGACTTTGAAGATACGTTCTTTTGTGGGGCTGTAACTGGTTCATGTGTACAAGCTCCGGTCTGGGGAGCAGCTGAAAGTATTGTTAAATACACAAGTTATTGGCATTTTCAAAATCATACCCAAGGAGCTGATCAACATGGCAATGATTTTGGTGGCTATAACTATCAAAAACTAACTGTGTGGGGCACCATTGATAACTTGGCCTCTGCGTGGTTAAAAGGTGATTACCTAGATGATGGCAATGGCGGCGAAACGGGCTGGTTTAATGCTGATTCATCAAAGTACAACAGCTATGGGATAACCGAGGCCAATTACCGCATTGACAGTCAATCAAATTACAACATGTATGATGACTTTGAAGACATGCCATTTCAACCCATTGATAATTTAGGCCAATATTGGTATCAAAGCTATTTGCAAAGTGGCAACCCGCAAGTGTTAGGCTTTGTTTTTCATACCACTGACTTACTACAACCACATCATACTTGGACTACATCAGATCTCAATCATTCAAGCTGGGAAAGCTGGGTGAAAGATTACTACGATCAGGAACAGCTAAACGATTCAGCCTTGATCACACAAGCTATGCAAACATTCTCACCACTGGATATAAACAGCCAAGACGTACGCCCTTTACTAACACAAGGCGGCGCATTTTCTTACGCCCAAGGCGGTATTGTGCTTAATTCAGAAGATCATTACGACCGTTTAGATACCGCAAAACAAGTGATCCCACATGCGATTGCGATGGTTGTTCACTTACTTAACCATGCCATGGTAGCACGCCAATGAAAGCGATGAAGGCCGCTATTTTGTTATTGTTAGGATTGCTTTATAGCAGCCTAACAATGGCATCATTTAACCAATACACTGACGCTGAAGTGCGTTTAATGCAGCAAATCTATCAGCAAGGCAATACCAACTTTAGCTTTAAAGAAGTGCGTAAGCGTTTGTTTGAAAATCAATTTTTATTATCTCAAGCAGAGCAACTGATGCCAGAACTGGTTGTACGCCAAGCGGCTGTCGGTTTTAGTACGCAGTACCATGTTGAGCGTTATTTAATGACCATTTTTGACTCCGTGCAAAATTCGCCAACGCGCAGAATTAAAGAGCTTAACTTCACACTGTATAATAGCCAATGGCTAATTCAAGCATTGCCTAACTACCCTGCAGATGGCCGATACAACGCAGCGCAAATAGCTAAAATGCAAGCGACAGATCTCCGCTCACTTTTTGCAAAACCCATGGACCTCTATGAGTTTATTGCTCCTTTATCTATGCAAGTGCGTTTTCGGCTGCACCAAGGTGACAGTGACCTATTTAAAGCTGAAGTGATAAAGAAACTGCAGTTTGAGGCTGCGCTGCTAAATGCAACGCCGCTGCTTGTTAAGCAAGGGATCAACTTAACTCATCTTGAGGAATTGGCTAAAGGCGAAATTTTACGCCCTTCAATTCAAAGTTGGTTAGGTGTTAAAAACATGATGCATGTACAAAGCCCGTTGCTGGAAAACCTTGAACAGCAAGTATCAGAACAACAAATAAACACTTATTACCAAGCAAATAAAGCCCGCTTTAAATACCTCAGTGAAGTGACAGCTCAAGGCGTGATGTTTACACAACGCGATCAGGCGGTGCGTTTTAGAAACGCGGCCCTTAGCAGTTCATTTGCAGATGCACTGACTAGATCACAGCAGCAGGATATTTATGCTCAATACCACAACCGACTAACTCGAAAAAATAACAGTAATTGGGCTGTGCAATTAGCTTTTACACAACAAGCTGGTGAATTGTCACCGGTGATCCGCTCTCCCGAAGGCTTGTGGGTGGTTATAATAAGTAATGCTCAGCAATATAGTTATTTTACTGTCTACGACGAAACAGTTCGCTACCAAGCAAAAAAAGCGATTGCAATACACCAAGCACAGCAACGTTATCAGCAAAGCTGGCAGAATTGGCAACAACAGCATGCGGTTAATTTATGAATAGAAAAACAATCTTCCTGATCGCTGGCATCGCTTGTATCGGTTTTATAATCATTAATTTAGCAACAAAGCCAAACAATGAAAAAGCCCCGACCCGCCCGACTGCTAGCTTATCCGCTTCAACTCCTGCCAACTCGGTAAACACAGCGGCTCTATCAGCAAAACTAACTCCCAGTAATGCAGCTAAAGCAGTGATTGATAGTCAAGCGAGTGCGAAAACGACTACCTCGCAGCAAATCCCCCCTATTACTACACCAGAAATCACCACACCAGAATATACCACACCAGAATACCTGCCAGTCATCGCAAAAAGTCCCACCAGAGCAGCTCAGTACCAAGGTGAATTAAGTGATCACCAAGCGTACAACAAATTTCATCAGCAGCAACAAACTCAACTTGAGCAACGCTTTGTCGTTGCAGCGGATGAAAAAATTGCACACTTAGAAAACTTACTTGAAAAAGGCCGCCAGCAAGGGCTTTCACAACAGCAACTGCAAGTAGCCATTGATAAAATTACTGCATTAAAGCGCATGCAAGCGACGTTAATTAAGCAGCCATAAAAAAGCCGCCTCAATTGAGGCGGCTAAAAATAACAATTAAATCAGGGGAAAAATAATGTCAAAGGGTTGGTTATTTACCTTCTAGCAAGTTGCCACTGCCAATTTCAATTTTGCGTGGTTTAAGTGCCTCTGGGATCTCACGTTGTAAATCGATGCTGAGTAAGCCATTTGCTAAATCTGCGCCGAGTACTTTTACGTGGTCGCCTAGCTGAAATTTGCGTTCAAAATTACGCTCGGCAATGCCTTGATGAATAAATTTACGTTCTGCGCCTTCATCTTTATTGGCTTTAATGCCCGCTACTTTTAAGGTGTTGTTTTCTGACTCAATAGTCAGCTCATTATCACTAAAACCGGCAACAGCCATAGTGATGCGATATTTGTCTTTATCAAGTGCTTCGATGTTGTAAGGAGGAAAGCTTGGCTGCTTGTCAGTGCGAGCCGCCGCATCCATTAAAGATGCTAAATGATCGAAACCAATGAATGAACGATAAAGTGGTGATAAGTCTACTGTACGCATAATAATATCCTCATATTTAAGCGATATTTTGCATGGGCTTTTCGGTTGAACAAGCACAAACAAAGTTTAATTAATAATATAAATTTCAATAACTTCTATTTATTAAGGACCCATCAGGCGTCCTCATTTAACTATATATGGACGGCAAAATTGTTTTCAAGATTATTTTTCAAAAAAATTTAAAAATCTTCAAAATACGCTTTTGCCTACACAATAGATAAGGGTAGAAGATTTGCTTTTCAAGTCTATAAAGAGTACTTAGGAGCATTAGCTTTAGAGGTCCTAATGAAAAAAATAGCAAGTTTGTTAGTAAACATCATAATCTTAGCTGTGGTATTTTTTGCCGTAACGACTTATCAGCAACGCAATTTACTCAGCTCTGATCACAGCCCTGCGCCATATTTTAATTTACCTATGCTCAATGACGCAGACCAACGTATTGATATTGCTATGCTCAAAGGCAAAACGACCGTCGTTTATTTTTTTGCACCATGGTGCACTATTTGTCGTTATAGCATGCCAAATCTAGAAGCCGCGTTACTCGATTCTGATATCAATGCAATTGGTATTGCACTTGATTATAAAAATGAGCAAGAAGTTGCACAGTTTATTAGCGAACTTAAGCTAACAATGCCCATTTTACTCGGCGATAGAAACACGCAAAGTAATTATAAAATCACCGCCTTTCCTACTTATTATGTGCTCAATGAGCAACTACAAATAACCGCACGTGCAATGGGCTATTCCAGTGAATTAGGAATAAACTTGCGCTCAAGTAACTAAAAAATGGAACACGCCAATCGTTTTTTTACACTGTATATTTTTAGTAGGTTCGTTATTATAGGTTTAAATTAAATCGAGGAGAGCGATATGTTAACTGTAATTTTTGGCCGTGAAGGCTGCCCTTTTTGTGTTCGCGCAAAAGATGTTGCCGAAAAATTGGCAAATGAACGCGATGATTTTAAATATCGCTATGTTGATATTATTAAAGAGGGCGTAAGTAAAGCCGATTTAGAACAATCAGCTGGCAAGCCTTGTCCAACTGTGCCACAAATCTTTGTAGACCAACAGCACATCGGCGGTTTCACTGAATTTGAAGCCTATGCAAAACAGAATCTTGGACTTTATCAATAAGTTCTGTATCAAATTTGTTAATCAATTTGATTTACCCAAAATCAAATTGATTAAATTATGACCAACATCAACTACATAGAAATTAGTTGTAATTTATACAAGCATTTGCCTCGTAAATCCTATACAATGCGCGCCTCTTTAAATTCGTTGAGGCGTATTAATGTCAGAACCAGTCACGTTTGAATCTCTAAATCTTTCTCCTGCAATTTTGAAGGCAGTTGAAGAGTTGGGTTACAAGACACCATCTGAAATCCAAGCTCAATGTATACCGTTATTGCTAGAAAGAAAGGACGTACTGGGACTAGCTCAAACGGGTACAGGTAAAACCGCAGCATTTGCACTGCCATTACTTAATAATATTGACCCGTCTGTGAAGCAGCCACAGATCCTTGTTCTCACACCAACCCGTGAGCTTGCGATCCAAGTAGCTGAGGCATTCGAACAATATGCTAAACACACTCGTGGTGTTGAAGTGTTGGCACTTTATGGTGGCCAAAGCTACAGCATCCAATTAAGTGCACTTCGTCGTGGCGCGCAAATTATTGTCGCTACTCCAGGTCGCTTAATCGATCACATTAACCGCGGTACAATCAAGTTCGACAGCTTACAAGCGCTTGTTCTTGATGAAGCCGATGAAATGTTACGTATGGGCTTTATCGATGATGTTGAAAACATCATGGAAAAAACACCGCGCGAAAAGCAAACATGTCTTTTCTCTGCGACTATGCCTAAGCAAATTCAAAACATCAGCAGCAAATATATGAATAACCCTGAACAGGTTCATATCTCTGCGCGTAACTCAACAGTATCATCTGTTGAACAAGTGTTTTGGAATGCAAGCGTACACAAAAATAAAGCGATTGTTCGTTTCTTAGAAGCAGAACAATACGAAGGTGCTATTGTTTTCGTACGTACACGTAACGATACAGTACAACTTGCTGAGTTATTAGAGCGCGAAGGTTTCTCTGCAGCTCCGCTTAACGGTGACATGAACCAGCAAGCACGTGAACGCACTGTTGATCGCTTAAAAAGCGGCATGCTGAACATTGTTATCGCAACAGACGTTGCGGCACGTGGTCTAGATGTTGACCGTTTAAGCCTTGTTATCAACTACGACATTCCGCAAGACTCTGAAGCCTACGTTCACCGTATCGGCCGTACAGGTCGTGCTGGTCGTACTGGTAAAGCGATTCTTTTCGTAAAACATAACGAACGTTATTTACTTAAAAATATCATTCGTCATACGAATTCAGATATTGCACAAGTTGAATTACCAACGGCTAAAATTGTTGAAGAAAAACGTATTGCTGCGTTACAAGCTAAGCTTACTATCGCGCTTGAAAACAAAGACATTACTTTCTTCAATGAAGTTGCTGCAAATATGGCGCAAAAGCTTGAACTTGCTCCTGAAGACCTAGCCGGTGCGTTACTGTGTTTAGCACAGCAACAATCACCAATTAAGGTTGAAGAAGTTAAAATTCAGCAACGTGAGCGTAGCGAACGCAATGACCGTAACCCACGTAATGATCGTGGTGACCGTGGTCGTCGTAACGAGCGCAGCGAACGCCCTGCTCGTGACCGTGATGCAAAACCTCGTGAGCGTAACAGCCGTGATGCAGGTCCTATGGATACATACCGTATCGAAGTAGGTCGTGAACATGGTGTTCAGGTTAAGAACATTGTTGGTGCAATTGCTAACGAAGCTGATATCTCAAGCAAGTTTATTGGTGACATTCGTCTTCACGACAGTCACAGTACGGTACAATTACCGCAAAACATGCCTAAAGATGTATTAGATCATTTCCAAAAAGTGTTTATATGTAAACGCCCAATGGGTATGACACTAACACAAGCTGAAGCAGCTTCTGAGCGCCCAGAGCGCAGCGAACGCCCAGCTGGTGATAAGAAACGCAGCTTTAATAAAGATGACAGCCCACGCGGTGATAAGCGTAGCGGTCCTCGTAAAGAACGTCGCCCAGTAAGCTTCACAGCTAAATAAGCAACGCTTCTTTAATAAAAAAACCTTGCCACGAAAGTGCCAAGGTTTTTTTGTTTTTGGCGCAGCGTTACAGCAGTAAATCTCAACCCTAGGTAAAACTCACTTTATTACTTGTAATAGTATGTAATGTTTAATGGTGATTTTCTCAGCTATAAAGTTTGTGGAATAAGGAATACTTCTTTATTCAAGTTAATACTCAGCAAACTTAAAATGGAGATTTATCATGTCAAATACACTTACTATACTTCCGAATCCAAAAACAATCTTAGTCGCGAATACGACTCCTGCGAATACAACCGCGCTTGCATCAACTGAAGCGGAAACTTGGCAGATCTCGGAAAAGAAAGGGACTATTTCAGGTGTCGGGGTAACGGTATCCGGTGCAGGTGCTTGGGCAAAAATGTCTGGCTCGTTTGATTTTTCGATTGTAAATCTAGAAAGCTCTCGCACCTATCAAAAAATGGTGTCTGAATACAGTATCTCAGGGGGTGTTAGTGGCTTTTGGGGCTGGCTTGGTTTCGGCGCAAATGCCGAAACGCACAAGCAAGAAATCAAAGAAGCAATGCAAGAACTTAGTCAACAGCAAAAAGTTAACGGCTCTGTAGATGTTGATCTTATGGTAACCGGTTTGATCCCAGGCTTTGAAGTAAGTGCTACAGCGTATATTCTGGTACTACAGATCCAAAGCTCTTCTGGTGCTACATATAATATTGCTTCATCAACAAGCCCATCGACAGATGTTGGCGCACAAGATCAAAACCAGCAGAACCTGCCTACTTCAAATAATAATTCAACTATCAGCCTATAAATATAAAATCTAAGATCATCAAAGTAACAATGCTTTGGTGATCTTCTACTTATCAACACACGCAAACTGCTAGTTAAGGAACAACCATGAGACTCTTTACAGCACTACTACTTATTATATTTACTTTAGCTGTTAAGGCTAATCCTGCGGTAATATCAGCCATAAATGATAACTTAAGTTCTACAGTCTGGACGGATAACTTTAAAATCAGTTTAGCTTTTACTGATACCAGCTATGAAATACAAGAGACAAGCGTTACCCCCTCTCCTTTTGTGATCAATAGGAAAGATAATCTTATTTTCTCTACTTTTACCAGTTTCAGTGATCAAAAAGAAATAATCATTAAAGATATTACCGGGGACGGTCTACCAGACATACGTATAACAAATATGCTCGATAAAAATGGTGGCGTTATATCCACCACTACAGAAAAAATTATAATTAGCTATGAGAAATGAAGTTAATCTAATGCCTAAAATATAATAATCCACTCAAACAAGTTTTTAGAGTCTGTTGACCTCTCAGAATTGTACACCAGATAAATACCGAAATGTTTATCACAATTTAAAACAAAAAAGCCTCACTTCATTTTAATTGTGAGGCTTCCTGTTTAAGTTAATTTGAGTACCTACTATGGCGCGACTGCTGGGTAGACGTAACTGGCATCTAAACCTAGCGGAATACCAAGTGCCCAGTAGCCGAGTAGAAATAAACTCCAACCGATTAAAAAGGCGATTGAATACGGCAGCATCATCGCGATAAGCGTCCCGATACCGGTGCCTTTGACATATTTTTGGCAGTACACCACGACTAATGGGAAATACGGCATTAAAGGAGTAATGATATTTGAGCTTGAATCACCGACCCGATAAGCCGCTTGGGTTAAATCTGGCGAGATCCCTAGTTGCATCAACATAGGTACAAATACAGGGCCTAACAGAGCCCATTTAGCTGAACTTGAACCAACAAATAGGTTTACAAATGCTGTTAAAAATATAATTCCAACAACGGTTACCGCACTCGGTAATTGCATGGCTTTTAACAGCTGTGCTCCTTCAATTGCCAATAATGCGCCTAAGTTAGATTTACTAAAGGCTGCAATAAACAAGGCACAGAAGAACGCCATTACAATGTAATACGCCATGCCGCTCATTGCTTTGCTCATGGCATCTATCATATCTTTAGAGCTTTTAAAGGTGCCGACGGTAAAACCATAAACTGCACCAGGTATCCAAAACAGTAGAAAAATTAGCGGCACGATAGATTGCATTAAAGGCGAGCGAAAGTTAGTTAGCGAGCCATCAGCGCTGCGCATTGCTGAATCGGCAGGCGCTGACACAAACGCTAATAATGCAAGGCCTGCGACCATTACAGCACTTGCAATAAAAAATGCGCGTTTTTCGTCACTACGGGCATCTTCAAACGCAGGTAAGTCTTCTTTGTTACCATCCAAATCGGTATTTTTTAACCGTGGTTCAATAATTTTATCGGTGATATACCAGCCTAATAAAACAATAAATAGACTAGAGGCTGAGGTAAACGCCCAGTTATTAAGCGGGTTAATCGACATCGCTGGGTTGATAATTTGGGCTGCACTTTGGGTAAAGCTTTGCAGTAATGGATCGATCCCTGATGGAATAAAATTAGCACCAAAGCCACCACTTACTCCAGCAAAGGCGGCGGCAATACCTGCAAGTGGATGACGTCCTGCGGCATAAAAAATAACCCCAGCTAGTGGAATAACTAACACGTAACCCGCATCAGTTGCGGTATGGCTGACAATAGCAACGAGGATAATTGAAGGGGTAAGTAATTGCTTAGGTGTTACTTTAAGCATTAACTTTAAACCGGTATTGATAAAACCAGAATGTTCAGCCACACCTACACCTAGCATAGCCACTAACACCACGCCCAGTGGCGCAAAGCCAGTAAAGGTTTTTACCATTGACGATAAAAAGGTGGCTAATGAGTCACTTGCTAACATATTATTGATTATGATGGCTTCGCCAGTACGCGGATCGATAGCGTCAAAATTGACACCCGATAACCACCATGACAACAACCAAATTAGTAACATGGCAAATAAAAAGATAATTGCCGGATCAGGTAGCTTGTTGCCCACCCGCTCTACAAAGTTTAAAAATCGTGCAACTAGCCCTACCGGCATTGCTGCATCATTGTTATTATTCATTTCGCTTGTTCCCTAGAATTAATACTTAGCTACATTACCGTAAATGCTGCTTTAGGTAAATTTTAAGTGAATAGAAAATATTCTTTTTAGGGACATTATTATATCGAGCGCACAAAAAAACGGCTAAAGAGCCGTTTTTTGTGCATGAGCTGAGTATTAAGCCAAAGCTTTTACTTCATCCCATAATCTTACGACAAGGGTTTTATCTTCTTCATTAAGCTCGCCGTTGCGATACGCTTTCACTAAGCTTTTTTCAACGGTTTCGTTAAGCTCATCAATTTCAAGGTTCAGTTCTTCAACTTGCGCATAACCTACCGCTAAATCAAAATGGCCTCGTAAATAACCACCAGCAAATAACTCATCATCAGTAGCTTTGATCACTAAGTCATCAAAATACTGTTGGGCTGCATCAATATAATTTAATAAACTCACTTTTACTTCTCCTGTGCTTGCAGGGTATCTTGGTGACCCACAGCGTACATAACATGGTCGTTAAATCCGGTTGTTACCCGAATATAACCGCTTAATTGATCATCTAACTCGCTATCACCAGTATCGGCAATCAGCGGTCGGCCATTTAAGGCCTGTAATTTAGTTTTGGTAGCGACGACAATAATATTGTCTTTACCAATAGCGCGAATGAGTGCGGGGCTTAATTGCTGATTACCCCGGCCAAAAATGTGGCCTTGCCCACCAATTAGCGTGATCACTAATTTAGTGCTGCGTGCATGGGTAATTGCTAATAGCTGTTGCGCTGTTAAGTCTTGTGCAACTAAACTTTGGTTTTCAACTAAATCAACCCCTAACAAGGTATTTTCAACCCCCATTTCTTGCATGATGGCCTCAACCGTTGAACCACTGCCCATCACATACAAGGTGTCTTCTTCCATTTCACTAACAACATGCGCGGCAATATCTGCCAGCACCAATTCGTCGGTTTCTTTACCGCCATTTTTAACCGCTTGTACATAACGTACTTCACTGGGCACTTGCATTTCGCCGTAACGTTTTGCTTTTACTGTCCCTAGGCGGAACGCATCCTCGTCAATATCCATCACATCTGCATCAGCTAGGGTTACTAACTCACCTTTAACAAGCATTTCAACAACTCGACCTGCTGCTTTTGGGGTAATAGCATACACGCCCGAGTGAATTTTGCAGCCCGCAGGAATACCCAGTACAGGCACTGTGTCTGCCACTGCGTGACATATATTACGGGCTGTGCCATCGCCACCAGCAAATAAAATTAGGTCTACGCCCTGCTGCTGTAATGCTTGAGCGGCAAGCTCAGTATCTGAACTCGTGGTCGAACGCTCGCTGTGATAAATAACCTCAGTCGCGAAACCAAGCTCTTTGGCCGTATTCTCGCCCATTGCATCATTAACAGTGTAAATGCTAAGCAAATCCTTATAAGGCAATAACACCTCAAGCGCGGCCTTGGTGCGCAAATTTGCTTTAGGCTCAGCACCGAGCTCTATTGCTTGGTAAGCCATACCGTCACTGCCTTTAAGTGCTACGCTACCACCTAACCCCGCTACTGGGTTTACAATTAGCCCTAATTTAAACTGCATCACTAAACTCCTGAGGGTGTTGCCATACAAACTGTGTGGCAGTTAAAGGCCATGGCGTATTATAAAAATCGCTTAACGCTTTTAAAAGAGCGGTTGTGCGAGGATTAAAGCCATTTTTTATTAATTGTAGAAGCTGTTGATGTACACGCTTCTGGAAATCAAATCGACAGGTTTGCTCACCATTTAAGTTATCGACTGATACATTAAAATCAAAGCCAGCTGCAACACTTAACGCCCATTCAATGGCTTGCGGCTTTACTTCAACCGCTTCAAATTCAGCTTGCTGCACTTTATCGCGCCCATCTGGGCAATACCAATAACCGTAATCTTCTAATAATCGTCGCTTATCTCCCGCCACCAGCCAATGGGCTGTTTCGTGTAATGCACTGGCGTAAAAACCATGGGCAAATACAATCTGATGATAAGACCTATCTGCGTTAGCAGGTATGTAAATAGGCTCATGCACGCCTTTGATCAAACGCGTATTATGGCTTTGATAAAAGGTAGTTTCAAAAATAGATATCAGGTCGGCTATTTGATGCATAAAAATTTGATTATTTACCTTGCTAAAATGCGGCTAACACAATTAAAAACGAGGCGAATTGTACGGGCTTTTAGCAAGAATGTAAAAGTGGATAGCCGCTAGGCAACCTCTCGTTGTTGGCTGTTCTTTATTTCGTAAGTTTAATTAATATGCATAAGGCAAAAATTAACTATTTACTGCAATCTATCTCCTTTTATTTACTGTTTGAGCAAGAACCCTTACCCTCTTTACACTTGCTATCCAAATTTAACAATGAAATTATAAAACTCATGTTCAAATTACCTTTTATTAAACGACCTACGCTTTTAGTTTTTACGTTAATTGGGCTACTAACTGTATCCCTGCCTACTGTTGCAAAAAGTATCAGCATTAATGTATTTGCAATTCCTTCAAAACCAATCATTAATCTAGTTGAGCAAACCAGTGATGCCTTAAAAAAACAAGGAATGATCAGTTTTTACGAAAAAGGCAAGCCAGTGCACGCTACTTTGTATTTAACTGATTTTACTGAAGGGTCTGAGGAGGCAATTAAACGTGCGGTAAAAGCTATCACCGAGCAGCATCAAGCGTTTGCTATAACAGCACAAGGCTTTACTGTGACACAAAGTAATTGGGCGTTTATTAACTTACAGTATTCATCGCAACTGCAAAGGCTATCGGATGAAGTAACAATGGCGATAGAGCCATTACGTGACCCAAATACCGCCATACCCGATTGGGTTAAAAACTATCCGAATAAACTCATGGCGTTTGAACGCTATGGTAGTCCTAATGTATTTCAAAACTTTCAACCTCACCTAACTTTATTAGCAAACGAAAAAAGCCCTCAACTGGCTATTTTAAATAAACAAATGCAGGCTAAACCGCCTCGAGCAGAAGGGAAAATAGTCGGCATAGGGATTGGCATTTCAGACCAATTTGGCCAACAAAAGCAAGTGATTGCAGAGTACTTTTTCCAAAGCGATAACAACTAACTTGTTTATTGTTGTTGCTTTGCTAGATAATTTTTTAGCAATCGGGTGTTACGGGTATTTGCTTTAAAGTAAGCATCAAAAATATCACCGACAAGCGGAATTAGGCCACCAAAAAAATCAATCAGCATATTGATCACTATCCGTAATTTTATACGTTTACTGACTCCTAAGCGCTGGGCTTCAAACAAAACATAGCTTGATAAAATAAGCCCAGCCAAATCGCCAATACCTGGTAGAATACCGATCAGGGCCTCTACACCAAACTTAAACCGAGTAAAAGGAATGCCAATACTGCTGTCGGTAAAACGACTAAACTTCTCTAACCGCTTTAAAGCAGCTTGGTGTGATAATTTAATCTGTTCCATACATCCTCATAACTTTAGCGCTTGGCAAGTTACTTTAAATAACATCAACCCCCGCTTCATCGCAAGCAACAATATCTGTTTCTTTACTTGATTCAATGATCCACTGTTGTAATGTAGGACAACTTAAAACATGCTGACAATAGTGCTCAGAGGCAGTGGATAATGATATTTGATAGGTTTTTAATCTAAGTACAACAGGCGCATACATAGCATCAGCTATACTAAATTCACCAAACAACCACGCATTTGGGTAACGTGCTTGTTGTGTAGCAAAAATTTCATCAATACGGGCGAGATCTTTTTTCGCCGCCGTAGATAACTCAACCTTACGCGTTGCACGAATATTCATTGGCATTTCATTACGCAGCGCCATAAAGCTTGAGTGCATCTCTGCGCTTAAACTACGAGCAATTGCTCGCTGCGCACTATCAGTAGGCCAGGCTGCATTAGATAAATAAGCATCATTGATGTATTCACAAATAGCCAATGAATCCCATACCTGCAAGTCGCCATCGACTAAGGCGGGTACTTTCTGTACTGCAAAACTGTTTTTAAGCGTTTCATAAAACTCTGGGGTGTCTAATACGAGTTGTTGCTCAGTAAAAATGACATTGAATTTACTCATTAAATACCATGCTCTAAGCGACCATGTCGAATAGTTTTTATTACCGATAAATAATTGCATTTTCGTTCCTTAGTAGTGTTTAATATCCCTAATATAGAGCAGTAGTAAACTAATTACTTACCAATAGTTTTTATACAATACATAAGTAAAATTGATAGATGAGTTAAATATGGATTTAGACGCCCTACGTACTTTTTGCGCTTTTGTTGAAACGGGTAGTTTTACTCGCGCTGCACAACAAGTATGTCGCACCCAATCGGCAGTGAGCATGCAAATGAAAAAGCTCGAACAAGAGCTGGGTAATCCATTATTTCTCAAACAAGGCAGGCAGCTTGTACTATCTTCAAGTGGCGTTCACTTAGCCAGCTACGCAAAACAATTATTAGCACTGCATGATGAAGCCTATAAACAACTTAAAACCGGTGGTGGGCAAACTCGCGTGCGCTTAGCATGTCCTGACGATTATGCAGGCACGGTATTACCTAAAGTTGTGGCTTTGATACATAAACATATACCGCAACTTGATTTACAAATCAGTTGCGCGCCGACCAACCAGCTCAAAGCACAGCTAGATCAAGGCTTGCTTGATATGGTGATTGCGACGCGCTCGCCCAACTCTGAAGAAGGTTATTTTTTACAATCAAGCAAAGGTGTGTGGGTTAAAAGTGCCGAATTTAACTATCAATCCGCTATGACCCTGCCGGTTGCAATATTTCAACGAGATTGTAAATTTCATCAAGCGGCTGTTGAAGGGTTACTAAAGGTTGAACGCCAATTTAACATTGTTGCTTGCTGCGGTTCAGTGAGCGCACTCACTGGGTTGGTGAACGCTAACTTAGCCGTAGGTGTAATGGCTGAGGTAAGTAATTCCCTTGGATTGATGACGATCACAGATCCAACCCTGCCACCCTTACCCGTTATTGATATCGTGCTATTACATGCAAACCACGCTCATAACCCAATAAAACGAGAGTTAGTAAAGCTAATAGCAGCAGATTATGCGCTTACCTTATGAATCTTGGGTATTAATAAGTGTTTAAAGACTATCGCAGCCTCACTAAAGTTCGTGTTCTTTTCGGTTCAGTGAGATATAAAAACTGTGTACTATCGTGTGAGGCATTAATTAGCATATTCCCCTTCTCATTCGCGATATGGTGTATTTCTGAGCGGGCACTTTGTAAATTAAGCTGAGTGAGCTGATAGCCCTGTTCCTGCTCTGAGGTAATGTTCAATGTTTGATCATCGACCGCCAGACCAATAATATCACTATCATCTGTGTGCCATACTTGTGCAAAATTACCATCTTGATCGAGTCGAAATACGTGTTTGTCGTTAGAAAAATAAATCTGATCGTGTTTATCTAAAGCCATTGCATAACAAGCCAATCGCTCTCCTTGGCCTGTGAATGGTGTTAAGCTTAATGTTTGTAAGTCTAATTTTGCAGGATGAAATGTAACGCCATCATCAGCCCGGTATGAGACCAAGATCGCATCTTCATTATAAAACTTCTCTCTGAGGTAAAACGAATGATGGGGATGAGCCACTTCTTGATAATCACCTGTATTTAAATCAATTCGAAACAGTTTGTCTTTACTTGCGGTGATCACCTCTTCGCCATTTTTTGACCAAACAACCCCAAACAGTTCTTCATTATTAGGGTTTGCAAAAATCAGCGTTTGTTTACCTTGCTCATATAAAAATAACTGTTTTAAACCAAACCGATGGGATTCAAATACAAACTTAGTTGAATCAGCTGAAAACACCGGTAAAAAATCAACCGACGAGGTATCAACAATTTTTTCATACTGCTGAGGGGCCGTATTTGTTGCACGTAAAATATCAACATCAACATTCACCAATTCCATCAAAATCTCCTCACCAGAGGGTGTAAATTTGGCATCACGAATAATTTTATAGTTATTAAAAGCGATATCCGTAGAGTTACCCTGGCGATCAATAAGTAATAGGTTATTGGTGTTGCTTATCAGCAAGTATTCACCGCTTGGATGCCAACTAAGCCCGTGAATACCATCTTCGATAACGGCAATTGCTTTGCTACTATTATCCGTTAAATTCAGTATTTCAATACGGTAGTTATTTTGTCCTGCTTCATAACCAAGCGCTAATTGCGTTTGATCTGGCGACAACGCATGTAACTTTAACCAGTCTTGCCCATCAGAGGCTTTAATTACCTGTTTTTGTTTAGTTTCTATATTGACGGTCGAAAGTTGTGTGTCATTTTTGTGTTTTCGTTGTTCAATAAAATAAATCTGATTGTTATTAGTCCATTGTAATTGCTGGCTAGTAACTAAATATTCTTTAAGTTCCAGTACCTTAACATAATTTAAACTCGTTAGATTTACCATATCTAGATTAAAATACGCTAATTGGCTAATATCATTTTGTTTTTCTATAAAAGCCAATGCACGATTATCCGCACTCCACCCTAGACTAGAGTAGGTCGATGGATATTGGGATAACTGTACCTCTTTCCCTGTCGCTAATTCTTTTAGCCAAATATGCTGGTTGTTATCATCGCCGCGAACAAATGCTAGATACTTGCCGTTATGAGATTGCGACAGATAGGATTCATTTGCTTCATTTGACGTAATAGGCACCAGTACCGAAAAATCTGTTTTTACTGCTTCTTGATCCAAGCTCAGCCAGCCGCCAATTAAACACAGTAGTATTACAGTCGTAAAAATCAGTATTGATCTCGTTACTGTTTGTGGTTTCTCTTCATCAAGTGCAAGGCAATAACCCCGTTTCGGGTGGGTAATAATGAATTTGGGATTTTTAGAATCTTCATTTAATGCTTTTCTCAGCAGTGCAATATTGCGCTGCACATTGCTTGGGCTAAATACTGAACTTGGCCACACTGCTGTAAAAATTTCTTCTTGGCTAACGACATTACCCCGTTTGGAGTACAAAAATTGGAGTACATCCATGACCTTAGGTTCGACAACTTGTTCACTTTCAGCGGATGAAATTTTACACCGACTAACATCAACAGTAAAATTTCCTATACGAAACCCAGTCACTTAAAACTCCAATAAATATATATAAATCATAGATTAAGATTTTCTTAAGATAAACTCAAGGGTTATTACATTGCTGACTTAATTAGTTAAGTTGATGGTTCGGGCACCTGTTATTAAGTACTAAAAAAGATGCAACGAATATTATCAACATTCATTATTTTTGTAAGCGCGTTTTTACTCTTTCAAATTCAACCTATCTTGTCTAAAGAGTTACTACCTGAGTTTGGTGGCGGCGCTTCGGTGTGGTCTAGTAGTCTATTTTTTTATCAAACTATGCTGTTACTCGGCTATATATATGCCCATTTATTAAGTCGTTTTCAGCTAAAGCAGCAACTGCTCACTCATACAGTATTAGTGGTTTTATCAAGCATCATTACCTTTAATCAATTTGACGTCGCTGCATTTTTAACACTTCCCCCCACATGGTTAGTGATTGCTAAATTGTTTTTTCAAGTTGGCCTTGCTTTTATATTGCTCAGTGCCACCAGCGTGCTATTACAACGTTGGTACATTGAATCAACTCACTCAACCGTACCTTATCATTGGTATTCACTTTCTAATCTGGGGTCACTATTTGCCCTAATGAGTTATCCGTTTATTTTTGAAGTGGCATTTTCAATCAATGAACAAAAGCACTATTGGAGCACGGGGTTATTTACTTACAGTGCGCTGTTGTTGTGCTTGATTTATGTTTTATTTAAAAACGGTAAGCTCACAAAGCATACAATTTCCAAACAAAAAAATAGCTTGCTGATCAAACCTAACTGGTTATGGATTGCATTCTCAGCGACCAGCTCAATGATGTTGATTGCAACCACACAGATGATCAGTATCAATATCCCGCCCATGCCACTAATTTGGGCTTTGCCACTGGCAATTTATTTACTGACCTTCAGTTATGCATTTGCGGGGGTAAAAAACTATAATCGCGCTCATTGGGCATATTTGCTGATGCTTAGCGTATTCGCAGGGCTTTTTATGTTTTTCCTCGGAAGCCAGTTTAATGCCCTAGCCCAACTGTTAATTTATAGCTTTATTTTATTTATTGTTTGTATGATCTGCCATGGCGCACTTAGAAAGCTCGCTCCCGATGGTTCACTGCTGACTGTATTTTACTTATATATCGCCTTAGGTAGTGTGCTTGGTAGTCTACTCAGTGCAATACTCGCTCCTATGCTATTTGAACAAATAACAGAATATATTGTCGCGTTAGCTGCACTACTCATGCTATTTATCTATACACAATTCACACAAACAAAGCGCCTATCAACGCTTTATAAAACCGCGTTACTCACCACGCTGATTGTTTGGGGGGCAAGTTACGGTTACCTCTTTGCTAATTTCAATCAGTACAATTTAGCGTCTGCAAGAAACTTCTATGGATATGTCACCGTAAAAGATATAACAACCGCAAGTTTCGCTGAAAGACGTTTAATCGACGGCACAACAATTCATGGCTCACAGCCGCTAAATAAACAAACTGAACTCACAAACAGCTATTACCATCAACATACTGGCATCGCAAAATCACTGTCAGCATTAAAAATTCAGCAAGATTTAAACATAGGTATTGTCGGTTTAGGTGCAGGCGTATTAGCAAAATTTGGTGATAAACGCGATAAAATCCGTTTTTATGAGCTTAACCCTGCGGTTTATAGCATGGCGCTAAATTATTTTTCATATTTAACAGATAGCTCTGCACAAATTGAGGTTGCCATTGGCGACGGTAGAATAACCTTAACGGAAGAAGTAAATAATAAAGCACCATTGATGAATGCACTGATCATTGATGCCTTTTCTAGTGATGTAATTCCAACTCACTTACTGACTGAAGAAGCATTTGCACTTTATTGGCAGCGACTAACACGCGATGGTTTATTGATCCTACATATATCCAATAACCATATAGATTTAATGCCAGTACTTAAAGCCCATAGTAAGCGCTTTGATAAGTCTCTGATCAAATTTAAATATACTGGCACACTGCTAGGCTCTGAATGGGTCGTAATGACTAATAACCAAGCATTTTTAAATTCGATTACGCTTAGTGACTTATCACCTATTATTACCAATTCAAAAACACCATTAACGCAGTGGACAGATCAAAAGCACAGCCTTATTCCACTCATAAAGTTTTAATACCCCTGATCACGTTTCTATAAGCACAAAAAAGCGCGACATAAGTCGCGCTTTCAATTTATATATCGGTTTAGTGTAAAGCTAAAACAATTAAATTGAGCCTTTAATTGGCCCATGCTCATGATGAACATGCGGGTTTTGTCCGCGTTGGCGTAGTAAATGGTCCATTAATGTAATCGCCATCATGGCTTCCGCTATCGGGATTGCGCGAATGCCCACACAGGGATCGTGACGACCCTTAGTGATCATTTCCACCGCTTCGTTTTCAGTATTAATACTGTTGCCTGGGATGGTAATGCTCGATGTCGGTTTGAGTGCAATTGACGCGATAATATCTTGCCCTGTAGAGATACCTGCAAGTACGCCACCGGCATGATTTGAAGTAAAACCATCAGGTGTTAACTCGTCGCGATGCTCTGAACCTTTTTGTTCAACCACATCAAAGCCATCACCAATCTCAACGCCTTTTACGGCGTTGATACTCATTAGAGAGTGTGCAAGTTCAGCGTCAAGCCTATCAAATACCGGTTCACCTAACCCAACAGGTACATTTTTAGCCACTACTTTTACTTTTGCACCGACTGAGTCACCTTGCTTTTTAAGGTCGCGCATATATTCATCAAGGGCTTCAAGTTTGCTAGCATCAGGGAAGAAAAACAGATTGTTTTCAACTTCATCCCAATCATAGTTCTCAGCTTTTATTGGCCCAAGTTGGCTTAAACATGCACGTACTTCAATACCATGAAATTGTTTTAGGTATTTTTTGGCAATCGCACCTGCGGCTACACGTATTGCGGTTTCACGGGCAGATGAACGGCCACCACCGCGATAATCGCGCAGTCCGTATTTATGCCAATAGGTATAATCGCCGTGGCCTGGACGAAACACGTCTTTAATCTTGCCGTAGTCTTTTGAACGTTGATCGGTGTTTTCAATCAGTAAACCAATACTCGTGCCTGTGGTTTTACCTTCAAATACACCAGAGAGAATTTTTATTTGATCGTCTTCACGGCGCTGCGTTGTGTAACGGCTTTGCCCTGGTTTGCGACGGTCTAAATCAATTTGTAAATCGGCCTCGGTGATTTCAAGACCTGCGGGCGTACCATCAACAACACCGCCGAGGGCGACGCCGTGGCTTTCGCCAAAGGTGGACACTTTAAATAACTGCCCTATGCTATTACCTGCCATTAACTTTCCTCATTCCTAATGACTACTAAGTACCGAGCCTAAGGCTCGGCTTTAATTCTTGCTGTGACTAATCTGCGAAGTATTCAACTAACTGCTTTTTGCTGATCACAAATACACCTAAGCCACCTTGTTCAAATTCAATCCATTCAAACGGCGCGCCAGGGTAAAGCGCATCCATGTGTACCATAGAGTTACCTACTTCGACAAATAACAAACCGTTATCAGTTAGATGATCTGCCGCTTCACTTAAAATAGTACGAGTTACATCAAGGCCATCGTGACCCGATGCCAAACCAAGCTCTGGCTCATGGTGGAACTCACGCGGTAAATCGGCCATGTCTTCAGCATCAACGTATGGCGGGTTTGCCACGATCAGGTCATATTTTTGCCCAGGTACACCGCTGAAGACATCTGATTGAATAGGTAATACACGGTCACTTAACTGATAGTCGGTGATATTAATATCCGCAACTTCAAGTGCTTCGTAAGAAATATCCACAGCATCAACTTGTGCTTCATCAAACACTTGCGCCAGTGCAATTGCAATACAGCCAGATCCTGTGCATAAATCTAAAATACGGCTAACCGACTCAGGCTCTTCAAGCCACGGCGTAAAACGATTATTGATAAGCTCAGCAAACGGCGAACGAGGAATAAGTACGCGCTCGTCCACATAAAATGGCATATTGGCAAACCAAGCTATATTTGTTAAGTAAGGTACTGGGGTAAAATCGTTAATACGCTCAGCAATTAAACCTGCGAGGCGGTTTTTTTCGGTGCTGGTTAAGCGCGCATGCATTAATTCTTTTGGTGCATCAATCGGTAAACTTAATGCTGGAAGTAATAAGCTCACCGCCTCATCCCATGCATTATCAGTACCGTGACCAAAGAAAATACCACTGCTGGCAAACTGGCTAGTCGTCCAACGCAGCCAATCGTGTAACGTTGAAAGTTCTGCTACAGCTTCATCTAAGGTTGCTTCTTCTATTAGTAATTCACTCATGTTCGTTGTCTACCTGCTGCTTTAGAAAATATCTATTCAATCGAGGCGCAATTAAGGCCCCATGATTGCCCTATTGTAACGCTTTTTCACACAGTTTTTACTCTGTTTTATCTCGATTTTTAGCGTTTTTTTGTTTAGACTGCCGCTATGAAAAAAGATCCTCTCTCAAACGCAGATATTAGCATCGACGACATCGATATGTTTCGTCAAAGCATCAGTGGTGCCCGTGTATTTAAACAAGATACTCACCGCTTTGCTAATAAACCTAAAATCTCACAAGCGAAGCTATTTGCCCAGCAAAAAAAGCAACAACAGTCAGAATTTTTCTTTTCTGATGAATATGTGCCCGATATAGACACTCACGGTACGGTTAATTATGTGCGAGAAGGCGAGGACCGCTTTTTAGCAAAGCAATTACGCCGTGGTGACTTTATCCCCGATTTAACCCTTGATTTACATGGTTTAAATAAAGAATTAGCTAAAGATGAATTAGCAGGGCTGATCCATGAATGCAAAAAAAAGCACTATTACTGCGCCTGTGTCGTTCATGGCATTGGCGGACATATTCTCAGACATAAAGTACCGCAATATTTAGTACAGCACCCCGATGTTATTGCTATGCACCAAGCACCGCTTGAATATGGTGGTAAAGGGGCGGTACTTATTTTAATAAACTTACCACAAAGTGATGAATTTAGACGTTAAACGTTGCTAGCCATCTGCTTTTACAGGCCATAATTAAGTGCATATATTTTCAATAATCTTCCCGCTGATCTTCATTGTTGCTCTGGGTTATGGCTGTTGTAAGTTAAAATTTTTTCAACAGCAACACATTGCAGGACTGAGTAAGTTTACGTTTTACATCAGTTTGCCTGCGTTTTTATTTTTAAATATGTCGCAAATAGACTTACACCAAAGCATTAGTTTATCTGCCTTTTTGAGTTTTTATATTCCAGTGCTACTGGTGTTTGCTTTAGGCATTTTAGTTGACCGTTTTTATTTAGCGAATCAAAAGAACTATCAGCAACACAGTGTGTTTGGCTTAGCGACCAGTTACTCAAACATGGTGTTGGTGGGCATTCCTATTATCATCGCCTCACTGGGCAAATAAATGATCGCCATCGCTTTTATGATCATTACCTTTCACAGTACATTACTGTTTGCACTCACTTACTTAATTGGTGCAAAGGGCAGCGAGCACGCATTTTCATGGTCAAATTTTGCTAAGAGCATGGTACTGAATCCGATTGTATTGAGTATAGGCTGCGGGCTAATATTAAATATCAGCGGCATTGTTTTGCTTGATAACCTAGCAAAGAGTTTAGAGCTATTAGCAACCCCCGCCATTGCCTGCGCGTTATTTGTATTAGGTGCCAACTTAGCGTTTTATAAAATTGCCGCTAATTGGCAACCTGCATTAATCGCCTCGCTAATGAAGATTTTGTTACTACCTGCTGGGGTATTTTTGATCGGTGCATACGCATTTGAATTAGAAAGAGAGATTTTAAATGTATTAGTGCTATTAAGCGCTTCTCCTGTGGGTGTTAATGCCTACCTTATTGCCAGCCAGATAGGCCAACATCAAGTGACACTTGCCGGCGCAGTGGTTTTATCAACTGTATTGAGCGTCGTTAGCTTTAGTTTTTGGTTATCGGTATTGCTGTAACCTTTACAAACCGCCAGCTACATCAATAAAACTAGCTGTGGTAAATGATGCCTGCTCAGAGGCTAAAAAGTAAATTGCAGCGGCAACTTCCTCAGGTTGCCCACCTCGAGCCAATGGTAACTTATCTTTAAGACGATCTACCCGATTAGCTTCACCACCATCACGGTGCATTTCAGTGTAGATTAATCCTGGGCGCACTGAGTTAACGCGAATATTAAGCATAGCGACTTCTTTAGCTAAGCCAATTGTTAAGGTGTCCATCGCCCCTTTTGAAGCAGCATAATCTATATATTCATTCGGCGAGCCTGTTTTGGCCGCCCCAGATGAAACATTAACGATACTGCCGCCATTAGTCATGCGCTTAACCGCTTCACGACTGCATAAAAAAGCGCTTGTTACATTGGTGGTTAGCACTTCATTTATACGTGTGGCATCCATCTCAAGTAATGGCATTTGCGGTTTTAAAATACCTGCATTGTTTATCAGCACATCTAGTTTGCCAAATAGCTCGTCTACTTTTGTAAATAGAGTAAGCACTTGTGTTTCTTCAGACACATCAGCTTGAACTATTTCAGCTTTGACGCCAAAGCCACGTACCTGCAGCACTATTTTTTCAGCGCTGCGTTGATTCGTTTTATAATTAATACACACATCATAACCGTGACGAGCAAAATAAATTGCAGTTGCCGCTCCAATGCCACGGCTAGCGCCGGTTATCAGTACCACGGGAGTAGAGCTCATAGTGCTTCCTTTATGTCCTTGAAAACCAACGCCGCACATTTATAAGTCGTTCAATTGCTTGAGGACTATTTGATTGCTGCGACAACTGAAATCTCAACTAACAAGGCATCGCGTGCCATTTTAGCTTCAACACAGGCGCGTGCGGGTGCATGCCCCTCAGGTACCCAGGCATCCCATACCGCATTCATATCGGCAAAATATTCCATGCTTTTTACGTAAATAGTGGCACTGAGCATATGCTCTTTAGAACTACCCGCTTCGTTAAGTAATAGCTCGACTTTATCAAGCATGGTCTGTGTTTGCTCGGTGATGTTTTTTTCTGCGTCAGCACATACTTGGCCGCATAAATACACGGTGCCATTGTGCTTAACGATGCGGCTCATTCGCGCACCAGTTTGCAAGCGTTCAATTGTCATAAATATATTCTCTAAGTTAATTTATCTAAATCTAGCAAATTAACTTATTAAATAATATCAATAACTTTAGATATTGGCTGGAGCATGGATACTGAGGTATTGGCTTTTTTGATTGTGTTCGTCGTAACTTATCACGGCAACGGCACCGGTATTAAAGATAGGCATATTTCCGGCACTTAGTTGATCAACTAAATAACTAACAATTGGCATATGTGCCACCACTAACCAAGTATCACATTCAGGGTGCATTGCTATTAGGGTTTCTAAATAATCCCCGGCAATTTGTGGATTGCCTTCTGGTACTATGTCCGCGCAGGTTTCTTCAAATAAAAATGCATTGTGCTTTTTTACACCCGCAGCCGTTTGTTGAGCACGAATGTAAGGACTCACCAATAAAGCGTTTGGCGCATGGGTTGCTTGCAACCATAAGCCCATTTTTTCAGCCTGTTGCTGGCCAACCGAGGTCAAATTTCTACTTGCATCGTCAGCTTGCATCGGAGTCGCTTCGCCGTGGCGCATTATTAGGATTGTTTTCATAAAAAATCAACCAATTAAAGAATATAAAACAGTAGCCAGTTTGCCTGTTTGTCCGCTATATTAAAACAACGTCATACATTTTCGCTTATGATATTCAGGTAGAAATCGCTAAGCAATTTAACCGCAGCCCTGAAGCTATCATTGTTGTTAACGAGTAAACTTAACGTTTCAGGAGCATCATTTGAATATCAGCCGCAATGATAACAGAACATACCGTGCCCTTACACTGGACAATGGTCTAAAAGTACTGTTAGTGCAAGATAAAGATTCAACTAAAGCCGCCGCATCGATGGCAGTCAATGCTGGACATTTTGACGATCCGCTTGACAGACAAGGCCTAGCTCACTTTTTAGAACACATGCTTTTTTTAGGAACAGATCAATTTCCTGAATCCGGTGGCTTTGGCAATTTTGTTTCCCAAGCAGGCGGTAATACCAACGCGTGGACAGGCACTGAACACACCTGTTATTTTTTTGATATAAACAATCAAGAATTTGAGCAGGCACTAAATCAATTCAGCCGTTTCTTCATTGCTCCTTTGCTCAACCCAGCCGAAACAGACAAAGAACGAAATGCCATTGATGCGGAATTTAAATTAAAAATAAAAGATGATGGCCGCCGTATTTACCAAGCACACAAAGAAACCGTTAACCCGGCCCACCCTTTTGCAAAATTCTCCGTGGGAAATCAGCAAACCTTAGCTGATCGTGATGGCTGTGTGAGTAAAGAGTTACGTCGCTTTTTTGATGAGCATTATCAAGCACAATGGATGAGCCTAGTGATTTGCTCCGATGCAGCCATAGACACGATGGCGCAATGGGTTAATACCCTGTTTAGTGATATTAAAGGTCAACCTAAAGCAAAGCCCGTTATTGCTGCATCGCTATATCGTTCACAAGATCTTTGTAAAGTGCTGCATATAGAGCCGCATAAACACATGCAAAAACTTATTGTTAGTTTTGCCATGCCAAATATTGATGAGTTTTATCGCCACAAAACAGTGAGTTTTATTGCCCACTTATTAGGTTACGAAGGTCAAGGCTCGCTGTATTCTATTTTAAAAGCACAAGGTTGGATCAACGCCCTCTCTGCGGGAGGTGGTATTAACGGCAGTAACTTTAAAGATTTTAATATCAGCATGGCATTGACCGACGAAGGCATTGAATATTATGAAGACATTGTAGAAATGGTGTTTGAGTATATTTGTTTAATTAATCAAAACATCGAAAAGTTGCCACGCTTATACCAAGATAAAAAGAACCTATTGCAAATTGCCTTTGATAACCAAGAAAAAGCGCGATTGATCGATTGGGTTAGTAACCTAAGTATTAATATGCAGCACTATGATGAAGCCAATTATGTGCAAGGTGACTACCTGATGGATGGCTTTAATCAAACCGCGCACCAAACCGCAATGCAATGGTTAACCCCACATAATATGCGCTTAGTGTTGATCCACCCAGACGTTGAGCCTGAACATACCACTCAGTGGTATCATACCCCCTATCGGATCGAAAGCATTTCGAGCTGCTGGCTTGAAGCATTATGTGAGATTAATACCCCATTACCTGAAATGCTGCTGCCTACTGCCAACCCTTATTTGACTAAGGAAGTGTCGCTGTACGATGTTGAGCAACCGCAGTCACAGCCACGACTACTAGTAAAAGAGCCGGGGTTTGATTTTTGGTTCAAGCAAGACAACACTTTTCGAGTTGCCAAAGGCCATTTTTATTTAGCAATGGACTCAGATTTTGCCGTTAAAGATATTAAGCATATGGCACTGACGCGCTTATTTGCGGATTTATTTATGGACAGTGTTGCAGAGCAGTTTTACCCAGCAGAACTAGCCGGTTTAAGTTACCATTTAACGTCACATCAAGGTGGCTTAACCTTGCACACTGCGGGGCTCTCATCGAGCCAATTAGAATTAGTTGATGAGTTACTTGAAGCTTTATTCAATGTCGATATTTGCGCCAAACGTTTTGCTGAGTATAAAAAACAGTTAGTCCGTCATTGGCGTAACAGTAATCAAAATAAACCCGTTGGCGAGTTATTTAGTGTACTTGGCGCTAAAATAATGCCCTGGAACCCAGAACCAGAACAACTTGCTGTTGCACTTAAAGATACCAGCTTTCATCAATTTAATTGTTTTCGTCGCGAATTTTTCAATGCCTTGCATGTTGAATCATTTTTACATGGTAATTGGCGCGAAAGTGATGCGATAGAGTTTCAAAAGAAAGTGGCTCACCACTTAGCCAAATCAGCGACTATCGAAGATTTGACGCGACCGTTATTTGAAATTAAACAAGTTACTCGCTCACAGTTAAGCCTTAATTGTAATGATTATGCGATGGTTATTTATTATCAAGCACAAACCGATGACGTTATTGAAAAAGTTAAAATGATGGCGCTAAATCACCTTATTAATCAAGACTATTTTAACGAGTTACGTACCAAACAACAGTTGGGCTACTTGGTTGGTGCCGGTTACGCACCTTTTAATACCCGAGCTGGTATTGCGTTTTATGTGCAGTCACCAAATTATTCAGCAACCGCGCTGCTTGAACGCCACAATGAATTTATTGAGCACTACCTTGAATCTTTACAACAACTCGAAGAAGGCCAATGGCTGCAACAAAAGCATGGTTTAATCACCCATATTGCCGAAAAAGATAAAAATTTACGGCTACGTTCGCAACGCTTATGGCTTGCAATTGGTAATCAAGATCATCATTTTCATATGCAGCAAAAACTATTGGCGGCACTCGATAGCCTCAGTTTAGAGCAGATGGTAGCCTATATTCGTGAGACCTTTCTAGAAAATAGACCAAGATATGAACTAACTAGCGAGCCGAAAACAAACAAGTCGACAAAAACAATACTTTCTTCGCAATCTCTTTGACACGACAGCACGCTTCAATTAGATTATCAGGTGCAGAAAACAGAAGTGCACAATGATAATAAAAAAAATAATAACTAACACATTCATATTCGTCATATTGTTGCTGTGCTATAGCCCACTGGGTTATAGCGAGCAGCTTGTCGATCTAGAAACCTTAATGGTGTATTTACCCAGTGCCTTTGTTGCGCTGGTATTGCCGTACCTGTTATTCACAATTCATAAGTTACGTCGCTCACGACACCAATTAAGTATTTCTGAACGACGCTTAAAAAGTACCGTTGAGGGCAGCGGTGACACCCTTTGGGATTGGAATATAAAAACCGGTGAAGTACTGCGTATTAACGATAAATATATGATGGATAAAAATACCATCATCGACGTGCCCCCCAACAAAGCCCTGATCCACCCAAATGATATTGCCCACGTAGAACTACTCTTAAAGCAACACTTTGCTGAGCAAACGGCTTTCTTTGAAGCAAGTTACCGAATAAAAGACAGTTTTGACCGCTGGCATTGGGTACTCGACAGGGGCAAAATAATTGAAAAAGACACCAATTTAAACCCGCTACGCATGACCGGCACAGTGCGTGATATCAGCCAATTAAAATCAACCGAAGCACGGCTTAATCTATTTGCTAAATGCGTTGAATCACTCACAGATGCGCTGGCTATATATGATAAAAACTTTAATTTAGTTGACCTTAACCCCAGCTTTTTAACCCAGTTTGGCGGTAACCGCGATAATTACTTAAATAAACCGTTTAACTTACCTGGTTACGAACAAAGCTATATTGATGATATTAAAGATACTGTACGCGCCACCGAACACTGGCAACAAGAAGTAAAATTGCGTAACAGTGAGCGTAAATTACTACCGATTGAAATTTCAATTGATGAAATTAAAAACGAACATAATCAAATTTGTAATTATGTAATTGTTTTTTCAGATTTAACTGAACGGAAAAAAGCCGAGTCGCAGCTACATAACCTATCAAATCGAGACCGTACTACTGGCCTGCCAAATCGAAATCTATTTTTTACTGACTTGAAAAAACTTGCCAAAAAAGACAACCATCATGCGCTACTAGTGTTTGATTTAGACAACTTTAAAAAAATTAATGACTCTTTAGGCCATCAATTAGGCGATAGTCTACTTGCCAAGCTGGCAATGCGGCTAAATAAACTGACCCGTGAAAAAGATGTATTTTATCGTTTGGGCGGCGATGAATTTGCGTTAGTTATGTCCGGCACTAACGATATTCATACCATCACCCGCATGGCAAAACAGTTTTTAGCTGCGATTGCCACGCCATTTAAGATGGCCGGTCATGAATTAGTGATCACCTCCAGTGTGGGTATCGTGTTATTTCCTGAAGACGGCAATACCCCTGAATTACTGCTTAAAAATGCCGACACGGCGATGTACCATGCGAAAAAGAAAGGCAATAGCTACTTATTCTTTAACGACACTATGAACCGCCAAGCCGTTAAACGTTTACAGATTGAAAACCTGATGCGCTTTGGTTTAAAAGAAGATCATTTTGAAGTTTATTACCAGCCAAAAATGAACATTCGTACGGGTAAATTTACCGGAATGGAAGCTTTGGTACGGTTTATAACCCCGAAAAAAGGCATTATCAGCCCTGGCGTGTTTATTCCTATAGCCGAAGAAACCGGGCAAATAATTGAAATTGGTGAAGTAGTCTTACATAAAGCCTGCCGCGATGTTAAAGCTTGGCTAGACGAAGGGTTATTCAATGGCCGTGTTGCAGTGAACTTATCAGCTAAACAATTTAGCCTACCGGATTTAACCACCCGCATTGATGTGATTTTGCAAAACCATGCCTTACCATCGTACTTTTTAGAGCTTGAAATTACCGAAGGCACGGTAATGGACGACCCGCAAGATGCGATTGCCATTATGCGATCCCTCAGTGCCCGCGGTATTCATTTGGCGATGGATGACTTTGGTACTGGCTACTCTTCACTGGCGTATTTAAAGCAATTTCCACTGAATACCTTAAAAGTTGATAAAGCATTTATCGATGATATGCACAGCGAGCGCGGCCGTAATATGGTGGATTCTATCGTCACTATCGCACATAACTTAGATTTGCATGTCGTAGCTGAGGGGGTCGAACAGGCAGATCAAATTGCGATTTTAAAAGAACTTAACTGTGAAACAATGCAAGGCTACTATTATTCAAAACCGCTTTCGCGAGCTGAGTTTACTGAATTTTTGAAGAAGCAACAAAACCAAGCGGCGCTGAGTTTAGTGCACCAAGCATAACGCGCTTTTATTTTAAGGCCGCCAAACACATGCTTGTATACCCACACAACGCAGCAAAGCGCGACGATGATGTAAATTAAACAAACACCAAGCAATTGGGCCTAACAACCCGCCAAGCAACACCCAGCGCTTAACTGGCATACCTTTTTTAATCGCCTGTGAATACATAACGACAATAGATACTATGCTGAGCAGAAAATACAAAAGCAGCCTCGCTTTTTCAGTTTAAAAAATGAGCGCGTAGTGTAACGAAAGCATTGATAAGTTTAAAGTGACATGGGTAAATAATGAACATAAAAATAGAGATATAAAAAAACCGACAGCGGCTGTCGGCTTTTTCAATGCCTAGGCGTAATTACTTTTCAGCACGGCCCATAAATTTATGCTCAGCAGTATTAATACGAATGCGGTCACCTGTAGAAATATGCTCAGGTACTTGAATCGTTAAACCTGTTGATAAACGTGCAGGTTTTGAACGTGCACTCGCTGAAGCACCTTTAATTGAAGGGTCTGTTTCTTCAACGACAAGTTCAACGCTTGAAGGTAAATCTAAGCCTACTGGCGCACCATCAATAACAATCACGTGCACACCTTGAGTTTCTTCGTTTACGAATAAAATTTCTTCGCTGATCGCTTCTTTACTCAAGTTATATGGCGTGTAATCTTCGTTATCCATAAACACATATTCTTCGCCATCTACGTACGAGAACATAGCTTCGCGACGAGTTAAATCAGCAAGTTTAAGCATGTCGCTGTCTTTAAATGTTTCGTCTACTTTGCTGCCTGTTACAACATCGTACAAACGCATGCGATATAAGCTTCCACCAGCACGGCCTTGTGGCACAGAGCGAACAATATCCTTAACCACTAAAACGCGGCCATTAAACTCAATAGCAGTACCTTTTTTAACTTCACTTGCCTTTGGCATTAGTGTATTCCTATAATTTATAAATCCCGAGAAACATACCACGAACTGGGTTTTCTTCAATAAGAAAATAGCGCTTATGGCGGTTTTTCTATCTGCTAAGTAAAAAATAGAGCCAAGCCGCCCAGTGCCCAATAAAAACCCAAATATCTGCTAACAATTCAACCTCGAAAGATAAATAGGCTTTATAGCTTGTATTTACTAATAAATTTTACCTATTGGCCGATTTTTCATGACTAAACTACGAAAAAGCTGCTATTGTTAATTTACCATAAATGACTTCAAGGACTGGATCATGGATCAGCACACAGCACACGAGTATTTATCTAAAAAACCTCTGGTTATGGTTACCAAACCTTTTGGCCAAGAAGTTGATGTATATAAAGTAAACCATAAAATGTTTGCCACCTTATCCGTTGGTAATGAAGGGCAAACAGACGAAGATGGCAACCCACTTTGGTGGATGAATTTAAAATGTGACCCCGATGAGGCGCAAGCTTTACGGGATATTTTTCCTTCGGTAATACCTGGTTATCATATGAATAAACGGTTATGGAATACTGTTATTCTAGATGGCTCAATTCCACAAGGTGAAATTGAACGTATGATCGATAATTCATTTAACTTAGTGGTTGCAAATATGCCTGAAAAAGATCGTAAGGCAATTGAAATCCACATGTAATAATCTGTTGTACTGTTCAGGCGATTGAACAGTACAACTTAGATTTTTTCTGTACAGTCTAACAAATAATAGTGATCATCAATTAATACCCCACCAATTTCATACGCTAATGGCTCAACTTTCACTAACTTAAAACCACATTTTTCGAGCACTTTTTCAGAGCCAATATTACCTGCGCTAACCACTGCCTTTATTAATTGAATATTAAACTCTCCTTTTGCCCATGTTAAAAATGCATTAAGTGATTCCGTAGCATAGCCCCGCCCATAAAACTCAGGCAATAATAAGTACCCGACTTCTTGAATATCTGCCAGTTGCGATGCGGTAAAGCCCGTTACACCAACTGGCTTGCCGCTACTATTCTCGCTAATAACCATACATAAAGGTTGATTTGAAGCGGGCCTCCACGGCTTCAAACGCTCATTAAATTTTGCGCGTATTTGCGCCTCAGGTGGCTTATCAAAGCACTTCTCAATCACTTGAGAGTTGATATGCAATGCAAAGAAAAGCGGCCAATCGTCAGCCGTTAGTAACCTTAGGGTCAGCCTAGCTGTAGTGAGCATCATAATAATATTCCAAAGTCGTCCTTTGCTCATGAGTATGTAGTCTATAAAAGTAATAAGCATAAAAAAACGCACTGTAATAAGTGCGTTTTTATAATAAATAAAGCCAAAAGACTATTTATTTTCTTTTGTACTCTCGTCGGTATCAGTGACTGCAACGTCTTCAGCCTCAGTTGCTGACACCTGCGTATGTTGCTCTTCAAGCTGTTCGCTATCTGTTTCACTGGTTGTGCTTGGCTCGACAGTTACTTGCTCTGCCTCTTCAACCTCTGCTGCAGGTTTAGCCTGCTGTACAGGTGTAAGCTGGTAAAAGCTTGCCCCAGCATCTGCCATCGCAACTAAAGGCGCGCACGGTGCGAAGACCGTATTATAATTCGCAAACGTGGCCATTTCTGAGCTTACTTTATCCGCACCAAGTTTATCCATATAACTAAATGGACCGCCTAAGAAGGGCGGGAAGCCAATACCAAATATAGCGCCAATATCACCATCACGTGGGCTTGCGATAATACCTTCATCTAAACAACGTGCGGCTTCATTAAGCATTTGCGATACACAACGTTTCGCAATTTCGCTTTTATTTAAACGTGGCGATGGGCTAACACCTAGCAATTCATAGACTGATTCGTCCACTTTTTTGCTCTTTTTATCATAAAGATAAAAACCACGACCCGTTTTACGGCCTAAGCGTTTGGCATCAATTAAACGTGAAAATGCATCCGGTGCTTTAAAACGCTCACCGAGTTCTTGTTCAAGAATTGGCGCAATCTTAGAGCCAATATCAATACCTACTTCATCCAGTAGCGCTAATGGCCCAACAGGGAAACCAAACTCGACTAAAGCTGCATCAATCTTTTCAATTGGCTCACCTGCTAATAATAAATTAGCGGCTTCATTCACATACGGCGCTAAAATACGGTTAACATAGAAACCCGCTTTATCTTTAACCACAATGGGCGTTTTACCTTGCTTGCGAGCAAAGTTCACAATACGCGCGATGGTCTCTTTTGAAGTGCCTTCGTGTGGAATGATTTCAACCAATGGCATTTTCTCAACAGGTGAGAAATAATGCAGACCAATGACATTTTCAGGGCGAGCAGCCTGCGCTGCTATTTGTGAAATAGGCAGTGATGACGTGTTACTAGCAAAAATAGTGTTATTTTGGCATTCACGCTCAACATCGGCCACCATACCTTGTTTTAGGCTAAGATCTTCAAATACCGCTTCGATCACTAAATCAATGTGCTTAAAGCCACTGTAATTAGTAGTACCGGTAATTCTGTTCATAGTCTGTTGCAGGTCAGCTTTAGATAAAATGCGGCGTTTTTGCTTTTTATCTAAAATCTTATAGCTGTAATTCATGGCATTACTAATGCCCTGCTCGGCTACATCTTTAATACGCACTGGCACACCGGCTTTAACGGCACTAACATGGGCAATACCTGCGCCCATTAAACCACCGCCTAACACCGCTGTTTTAGTGATTGCTGGCGCGTCATCATTGCGCCATTCTTTTTTCATCTCCGTGGTTGCAAAAAAGATCCCACGTAATGATTTAGACTCACTACTCATTACTAACGTAGCAAAGCCTTCAGCTTCTGTTTTATAGGCTTTAAGTTCATCAAGTTCAACACTTGCACGTATTGCTTTGATGATAGCCAGTGGCGCTGGATAATGACCACCGGTTTTTTTCAGCACATTTTCTTGTGCCTTTTTAAAGATAATATTACGGCCAAACGGATTCGATTCTAGTAATTGGCTTAAACGGTCAAGCTTTGGCTTAGTTGTTTTTGCTTTACCTTTTACCGCAAACTCTTTAGCAACACGCAGTAATACAGTTTGCGGTACACAGTCATCCACTAAGCCTGCTTTTTTAGCTTGTTTAGCGCGAATTTGCTTACCTGTTAAAGTCCACTCAAGGGCTTTTTGCAAACCAACCAGTTTTGGTAATCGTTGCGTACCACCGCCACCCGGTAATAAACCAAGTTGCACTTCTGGCAAGCCAAGTTTGGTAATGTCGCTGTCTGAACAAATACGGTAATCACAGGCTAAGGCAAATTCTAAACCACCACCCAATGCCGCACCATGAATAGCACTCACCGTTGCAAACGGGAGTTCTTTCATATCAAAAAAAGCACGGTGGCATAGTTCGCTGATAGCTAATGCATCATTACGATGTTCAACGTTATCAAGCATTTTTACATCTGCGCCGGCGATAAAGTTATCGCTTTTACCACTGATAAAAACCATGCCTTTCACTGACTGCTGCTTAGCTTCATCAAGCAATGCTGTTAAGTCATCAGCAAAGCTGTCGCGCAGGGTATTCATTTTCTCCCCCGGCACGTCGATAGTTACAACAGCAAGCTTTTGCTCATCTATTTCTAAACTAAATACTGAATCTGTCATTACGCACTCTCCAATACAAAGGCTGCACCTAACCCGCCTGCAGCACATGCAGTCGTAAGTGCTAAACCACCGCCGCGGCGGTTAAGTTCATGTAAACTTTGGGTGATAAGTCGTGCGCCGGTGGCTGCAAATGGGTGACCATATGCAAGCGAGCCGCCTAATACATTAAACTTATCCATGTTAATTTCACCAATCGCTTTACTGCGACCGAGTTTTTCTTGAGCAAACTTATCGGACGCAAACATTTTCATATTCGCCAACGTTTGCGCTGCAAATGCTTCATGCATTTCTATTAAATCAAGATCTGCGAGTGTAATGCCCGCTCTGGCTAATGCAATCGGTGTTGAGTGAGCAGGCCCCATAAGCATGTCTTCATGTACACCAATCGCTGAAAAGGCAAAGCTGCGTACATAACCTAAAATGTTATAACCTAAAGCTTTTGCTTTACTTTCGCTCATCATTAACACTGCCGCTGCGCCATCCGTTAATGGTGTTGAGTTAGCAGCAGTTACAGAGCCATGTTGGCGGTCAAAAGCAGGCTTTAATTTAGCATAACCTTCAACGGTTGAATTATGGCGAATGTTATTATCTTGCTCAATAAAGCTTTTATATGGCGGTAAATGGGCTGTCATTACTTCTTCGCTAAGCTTACCATCTGCCCAAGCTTGGCTTGCTAGTGTATGTGAGCGATGAGCCAGCGCATCTTGATCGGCACGGCTAATGCTGTGCGTTTTTGCCATTTGTTCAGCAGTTTGCCCCATCGACAAACCCGTCGAATACTCAGCCACAGCTGGTGGTACTGGTAATAAATCTTTTAAACGCAACTTTGAAAATATTTTTAAACGCTGACCAAAAGTGCGTGCTTTATTTAAATCGACCAAACTACCGGCTAATTTTTTACTCACACCGATTGGCAATACAGATGATGAATCAGCACCACCAGCAATACCCACTTGCACGGAGCCTGCCATAATCGACTCGGCGACATTAGCAATCGCTTGAAAACTGGTGGCACATGCGCGTGATACAGAATAGGCATCAACAGAGACTGGCATGCCAGTACCTAAAACGATTTCGCGGGCGATGTTTGGTGCTTCTGGCATTTGCACTACTTGACCGAATACCAATTGATCAATTTCTGATTTATCAAAGTTAAGACGCTCAAGCATTTCGTTAACCACTAACTTGCCCATATCAAGGGCCGGTACATGGTGAAATGCAGTCGCTTGTTTAGCGAATGGTGTACGTAAACCACTGACGATGGCGATACGATCGCCCTTTGCTGTTTTTAGTATGTTTTGCTCAGACATTAATGCTCTCCCGCTGACAGGTCTGACCTGTTTGTTTTCCTCGATTCTAAACAACCCGTGTACTAAAGCCAATAGTGAAATTGAAAATAGTATAATTAGTTATCAACAATAGGCTTTTTTTAACGTATTTACAAAAAATAGTGCAATTTGTATGCTAGGGTAAAAATCCTTAAAAAATAACGAACTATTTTGTAAATTCAGGTCTAACACTTGTGTTATAAACTATTTACCCATATTACTAGTTAAGCTTTTATAAACCTTGCAAATCAGGACAGTTTTTTTACTATGGCCACTAACGTATTTTCACAATTAAAAACTTATTTAGATAGCCAAATCATTGGTCAGCCAGAATTAACGCAAGCACTACTTATTGCTATTTTAGCCGATGGTCACTTATTAGTTGAAGGCCCTCCAGGGCTTGCTAAAACCCGTGCAGTCAATGCTCTTGCTAAAGGGGTTGAAGGTTCATTCCAACGGGTCCAATTTACACCCGATTTATTACCTGCGGATGTTACTGGCACAGATATTTATCGTCAACAAACCAGTGAATTCGTGTTCGAAAAAGGCCCTTTATTTCATAACCTTATATTAGCCGATGAAATCAACCGTGCTCCCGCTAAAGTACAATCAGCTTTATTAGAAGCCATGGCTGAACGCCAGGTTACGGTTGGCAAAAATACCTATCCGCTGTCTGATTTATTCATGGTAATGGCAACCCAAAACCCGCTTGAGCAAGAAGGCACCTATCCCCTGCCTGAAGCGCAATTAGACCGTTTTTTGTTGCATTTAAGCATTGATTACCCGGGCGCCGAGCATGAGCTAGATATTTTACGTCTGACCCGTGGGGAAGCCTTGAGCGAACACCAAGCTCCTGCGCAACAAATTAGTCAAAGCGATTTATTTGCCTCTCGTAAAGCAATTTTAGGTCTGTACTTAGCAGAGCCGCTTGAGCAATATTTAGTGCAACTTATTATTGCCACCCGTGAAGGAGCAAAACTAGACGCCCAATTAGGTAGTTGGATTGAATATGGCGCGAGTCCGCGTGCCACCATCGCCTTAGATAAATGTGCCCGTGCTCATGCTTGGTTGCAAGGTCGGGACTTTGTTGCACCTGATGATATTCAAGCCGTACTGCACAATGTGTTGCGCCATCGTATTATTTTAAGTTACGAAGCCCAAGCTGATGGTGTTACTAAAGACCAAGTCATTAGCCGTATTTTAGAACTTGTTGCCGTGCCATAAACTATGCAAAGCCAATTAGATAATCAACAGTGGCTGAATTTAAGTCATAGCCATGGGGTTGAGCTTGGGCTAAAAGAGCTAATGTATTATAAAGCAAAGGCTCGCTTACTCGAACTTGCCCCAAAAGTAAAAATTAGAAACAGCCTAACCGGCCAATATCTTGCCCCTCATAAAGGCCGCGGTATGGAATTTGCCGAAGTACGTCATTATCAGCAAGGTGATGATATTCGCTCGATTGATTGGCGAGTTACAGCACGTACAGGCGAAACTCACACTAAACTTTTTCAAGAAGAGAAAGAACGCCCGGTATTTGTGTTTAGCGATTTTTCTAATTCTATGTTGTTTGGTTCAAAGTTATTACTTAAGTCTGTGCAAGCTGCGCACATTAGCGCATTAGTTGCATGGTCGGCGTGTCAACGTGGCGATCGCATTGGTGGGATTGTATTTAATCAACATTCTCATTTAGAGCTCAAACCCAGTGCTCGTGAAAAAGCCGTGTTAAAACTATGCCACAACTTATGTGCCAGTCACCAACAAGCTCTGCATAAAATTGACGATGAAGCCCCCAACAAACTCAGTGATAACTTAAAGCGTTTAAATCATTTAGCCAAACCTGGCAGCTTGGTTTATCTGGTGTCAGATTTTAGTAGCTTAGATGATGCAAGCTTTAAACAACTCGAAATACTGAGTCGTCACTGTGAGCTCATTGGTTGCCATATTAGCGATCCATTTGAACACCAATTGCCTGCTTTTAAACAAACAGTGACTGTAAGCGCCAACGGCAGCGATTTTGCCCTGCCGCTAATGGATAAAGGGTTTCGTGATAAGTTTGCGAAAACGGCTGAGCAAGCCTTCGCTTCACGTTTACAACGCTTAACAAAATCAGGTCTTAATTTAATATCATTCAATGCAGCCATCCCTCTTGAGCTGCAATTAGTGAGAAAGTAACATGCAAACCTCTCCTTTAGATGGCCTACATGATGTGATTGTGCCAAGCCAAGTGTCTTGGTGGCCATTAGCACCCATTTGGTGGGTCATTATTGGCACATTATTATTGGCTATCGGCTATCTAAGTTACCGCTTGTATCAAGCATACCAGTTTAAAAAAGCCAAACGACATGCCGTGTTATTGAGTGAACAATATAATGACGATGCCCCTCAATTACATATTTTAATTAAGCGATTGGTTTTACATTACTACGCGCAAAGTGCGGCATCACAAGGCACTAAACAATGGTGTAACACGCTAAATAAGCTGACCGGACAACAATTTACTGAGCGTGAGTTAATGAGTCTTTATCAACCACAGAGTAATCAAACTGCGCTGGCTAATAAATTAAAACTCGCCATTGCGCAATTTAAATTAAAGGAGCCGCTGAATGTTTGAATTTAGCTGGCCTTGGCTATTTGTATTATTACCCTTACCTTGGTTATTGCGCTTACTTAAGCCTTTAGCGAGTGAGGGCAGCACCCGCTTACGTATTCCTGGTTTTGCCAAACTTAACTTAGCGTCACAGGTTGCCCAGCAACATACTCGCAGCATCAGCGTGTTTGAATGGTTAGTTTGGGTATTGTTAGTTTGCGCTATTGCTAATCCAACCTGGCTTGATGAACCAATCACCCTGCCTAATGAAGGCCGCGACATTATGCTTGCAGTGGATTTATCAGGTTCAATGACCGAGCAAGATATGGCTTATCAAGGCCAATATGTTGACCGTTTAACGATGGTAAAAGCGGTATTGAGTGACTTTATAGAGCAGCGCCAAGGTGATCGTTTAGGATTGATTTTATTTGGTGATACTGCATTTTTGCAAACCCCCCTAACGCGGGACGTAAAAACAGTGAGTCAAATGCTCTCAGAAGCACAAATTGGTCTAGTTGGGCGTGCCACAGCTATTGGTGATGCACTGGGTTTATCAGTAAAACGTTTTGCCAGTAAAGATGAAAGTAATCGTATTGTTGTGCTACTTACCGATGGCCAAAATACCGCTGGTAACTTAGACCCAGAAGAAGCCCTACTGCTGGCCCGTGAAGAAGGAATTAAAGTGTATACCATAGGCGTAGGCTCCGATAATCCCCGTGGTTTTAGCCTATTTAATATGGGTGGCATGAGTGGCGGTAGCTTAGATGAATCGCTGCTAAAGCGTATTGCTGAGCAAACCGGTGGTTTGTATTTTCGTGCCAAAGACGTCGCCGGCTTACAACAAATTTATCAAGAGCTGGATAAGCTCGAACCGATCAGCGCTGATGAACAAACGTTTCGCCCACAAAGTGCGTTATTTTATTACCCATTACTCATTGCACTAGCCTTGGTTGGTTTGCGCGTTATGCTCACCACCGCCAAAACATTCAGACAGGAGGCCTAATGGACTTTGAGTTTATTCGCCCAGCAGTATTATGGCTATTAGTGCCTGTGTGTTTAATGTTTACTATTGCAATGTTGAAACACAAAAAAAATAATCAAGGTGAATTAATTGCGCCTCATTTAGCTAAATTTGTGATCAACACAAATAACCAACAGCAAAGCCAGCCTATTTGGTTGATTGCATTGTTTGCAATTTTGGCCGTCATTTTTAGCGCAGGACCCAGCTTTGAAGAAAAACAAGTTCCTGTGTTTCAAAGCAAAAATGCCCGTGTGATTGTAATGGACATGTCGCTGTCTATGTACAGTACCGACATCGCCCCTAGCCGCCTAGTGCAAGCACGGTTTAAAGCATTAGATATGATTAAATTGTTTAAAGAAGGTGACACCGCTTTAGTTGCATATGCAGGCACCGCGTATACCATTTCTCCGCTGACCAATGATGCCGCTACACTGGAAAATTTAATTCCCAGTTTAAGTCCAGAGATCATGCCTGATAAAGGATCTAATGTACTTGCGGGGCTTGATGCTGCAAAAGAGTTATTGACCCAAGCAGGCTACCTCGAAGGCGACATCATTTTAGTCACCGATGGCATTGAGCAAAATGAACAAAGCGATATCAGCCAATTTACTAGTAACAGCCCTTATCGCCTCAACATTTATGGCGTGGGCACCGAGCAAGGTGCGCCAATCAAACTCCCTGAGGGGGGATTTTTAAAAGATAATTACGGCCAAATTGTGGTGCCGACCATCAATATCAGTATATTAAATAGTTTAGCTAAGAACAGTGGTGGAAAGTTTACGACTTATCAACCAAGTGCCCGTGATATTCAAGTTTTTGCGCCAAGTGCTAACAGTGAAATGCTAAAAAATGAGAAACAAAGCCAAGCGTTATGGCGTATTGATGCTGGCATTTATGGGCTAGTTATTTTACTACCTATGATGATGTGGATCTTCCGCCGCGGTGCCTTTGCTGCGGTAATAGTAGTATGCAGCTTTTTACCACAGCAAAATGCTTATGCACTCGAGCTGCCTTCGGTATTTAAAAACCAAGATCAGCGTGCTCTGGATGCCTACCAACAAGGTGAGTATGAGCAAGCTGCTAGCGCGCAATCGAGACAATTAAAAGGCGCGGCGCTTTACCAACAAGGTAATTTTGACGCTGCGCTATCGCAGTTTAGCGAAGATAAAAGCGCCACTGGTTTATATAACTTCGGCAATGCACTAGCCAAAGCAGGCAAACTAGAGGAAGCAATTAGCGCCTACCAGCAAGCCCAACAGTTGCAAGATAACTTTACCGAAGCAAAGGAAAATCAAGCGTTAGTTGAGCAGTTACTGCAACAGCAGCAGGAGCAACAAGGTCAAGACGGCGAACAAAATCAAGATCAAGACTCTCAAGATGGCGAGCAAGGTCAAGATCAGCAAAATAAAGATAAATCACAGCAAGGTGAGCAACCTTCCCAAGATGAGCAATCGCAACAAGGGGATGAGTCAGAGCAAAATGATCAACAACAAGATGGTCAACCTGGCGATCAGCAAGCTGATGAAAAAAATGACCCACAAATGGAAGCTGAACCCGAGCAAGGCGATAACGCTGATGCACAACAAGACCAGCCAAGCGAGCCTGAGGATGATTCCGCAAGCGAGGAGCAATCAGCACAACCGCAAATGACCCCTGAGCAACAGCAGCAAGCAGAAGATGCGGCGAAACAGCAAGCCATGCAAGCGCAAACAGCCGAGCTGAGCAATGAGGAAAAAGAGAAAGCTCAACAGTTAAGTCAATTGTTGCGCAAAGTACCCGATGATCCCGCTATTTTATTACGCAACAAAATGCACTTAGAAGCCCAAAAACGAAACTATCAACGCCGTCCACAAGGAGTCGAAAAATCATGGTAATGCGATTAATCTGTTGTTTATTGCTTATCAGCGCTATGCCCTCGTGGGCTGTCACACAACTACAAGCCAGTGTTGATAAAAACCCAGTGTTAGCTGGTGAATTTTTTATGCTCACTATCAGCGCCGACGACACCATTAAAGATGATCAACCTGATACATCGGTACTGTTAAAAGACTTTGTGGTTGGCCGTACTTCGGTCAGTACGCGCACCAACATTGTCAATGGCAGTATTTCTAAGCAAACAAACTGGTCAGTTAAACTAATGACTCGCAGTGCTGGCGATTATACTATTCCTGCATTTAGTGTTGCCGGTGTCAGCTCTGAGCCAATAGCACTAAAAGTTGCAAAGCGCAGTCAAGATGCGCAGCAAAACAATGATATTTTTATTAAAGCCTCACTCTCTAGTGACAGCTTATTTGTCCAAGAAGCTGGTGTATATACGGTAAAGCTTTATCTTGCCAAAGAGTTACTTGATGGCAATTTAAGTACTCCCTCTATGCCTGATGCGCAGCTGAGCCAAATTGGTAAACAAGCTGAAGATTACGAGCTGATCGATGGCAAACGCTATTTAGTCATCACCCGTGAATACTTGGTACAGCCACAAAAAAGTGGCAGTTATACGATTCAAGCCCCTGTTTTTCAAGGCCGTATTCGTCAAGACTACCGCCAGTTAGATGTCTCTGCGTTGGGCGAAGATGTCAACATTGAGATCAAACCCATTCCAAGCGACTATCAAGGCGCATGGTTACCAAGCGAGTTAGTGAATTTAGATGAACAATGGCAGCCAGAAGATGACACTGTAGAAGTTGGCACGCCGATTACTCGAACGCTGACTTTAACCGCACTTGGCATTACCAAAGAGCAATTACCCGATATTGAACTGCCTGACATAAAAGGTATTCGCAGCTACCCAGATGAAAAAGAAAATAACCACTTAGTCAGAGATGGCCGTGTGATATCACAACAAACCGCGTCGTATGCATTACTGCCACAATTGCCAGGCACTTATACGCTGCCAGAAGTGAGCGTACCTTGGTATAACACTAAAATTAACCGTATTAGCTATGCAACCTTGCCTGCTCGAACCATTACCGTCACACCAAGCCGTAACGACGCTGTAAATCCGCAACCAGCAGCGCCGACATCGACGTTGCCAATGACGGAAGATTCGCCCTCGCTAAATCAACAGCCAGTACTGGTAAACAACATCCCACTATGGTTGATTATTGTAAGTGTTATTGGCTATTTACTGTGGTTGATCACGTTAATTTTATGGTTACGTAGTCGCTCTTTACGCACTGTTGTTAGTAGTCAGCCTAAAGTAGTAAAAAAAGAATCGTCAACGTCATTAGATGAACTTAATAAAATAAGCAAAAACAATGATATAAACGCGTTCTATCAGGCATTGAACCGTTACGCTATACAACAGACAAAACAACCGCATAGTGCGATAGACAAGTTAGTGCTAGACCTTGATAATATTCAACTGAGTCAACAGATTGCTAAACTGCAGTCTGCCCTCTATAGTCCTAATAGCAGCGAGGTCGACTTGGCTGCCATTGTGCAGCTATTAGAAGCGCAGCGTAATACCCAAGGGAAATCTCAACAAGCAGTATTAAAAGGACTTTATAAATAGAGTTTGAGTATATAGGGCTACCCTAAAACTCGGACAGCGAATTACTTAAAATAAAAAAGTGCTTATGCTTGGAAATAAAAACGCGAGTAGTCAGGTCTTAGTTGATATGGCAGAGAAAAAAACACGCTATGAAAAACTTGTTCATGTTTATCATAGCGAATTATATCGCTTTGCGTATTGGTTATGCCGTGATCCTAATATAGCCGAAGATCTTGTCCAAGAAACGTTTTTACGTGCTTGGCGCTCTCTTGATTCATTATTAGATCAAAAAGCAGCAAAACCATGGCTATTGACGATTTTGCGCCGGGAAAATGCCCGTCGCTTTGAACGCAAACAATTTGATTATAGCGATGTTGAAAACGATACCTTAGTTGATGATAAAAGCGTCACCTTAGATGACGAAATGGAGCAAACAGTGATCCAGCGTCAAATCGCTAAGCTCTCTGATGAATACCGTGAGCCATTACTACTGCAAGTAGTTATGGGTTGCTCTGGTGATGAGATAGCTGAAATATTAGATTTAAATAAAAACACCGTGATGACGCGTTTATACCGCGCCAGAAACCAGTTGAAAGAGGCTTTAAGCCGTGATGATGAACAACTTAAAGGGGCATCAAAATAATGGATGATCTCGAGTTTCGTCGCCGAGTTAGCGCACAGCCAAGCAGTACAGAAAAGGAGCTTTTAGAGTTTGCAGAGCAGCATCCTGAGCGACAAGCATTTATAGATGAGATGCAAGCATTTGATACACAAATTAGCCAGGCACTTGATATACCTGTGCCAAAGGGTCTTGCTGAGCGTATTTTAGCAAATACCGCAGCGCATGAACAAAATGAAGCACCAACTATGGAGCCGCGTTTTACAGAGCAAACCGATGCCCCAATGCAACAACCAATAGATAATGTGGTTGAGGCAAGCTCACGCTTTAAACTAGGCCGTTTACCGCTTGCAATGGCAGCCTCATTACTGGTTGCAGTAGGTGCTTTTTTGTTTAGCAGTGAACAAAATATTACTTATGGTGCAGGCGAACATGCACTTGCCCATGTTTATCATGAAATTAATTCGTTACAGAAAACTAAAGCGATCAGTTTAGAAACCGTCAATAAAAAATTTGCAGAGCTTGGCGGCCATTTAAATGAGCTTCCTGGTAAAGTAACGTATTTAATGTTTTGTGACTTTAAGGGCCAAAAAGGGCTGCATTTAGTGTTTGAATCAGAGCACGGTCCAATGACAGTATTTATTGTGCCATCGAAGGATCAATCATTTGGCATCGGTGAAGATGATTTTCAAGATGAACGTTTTGAAGGCCATATAAATCGTGGTGCTGATGCCGACACTATTTTAGTCGCCAGTTTAGGGGTGCCACTAGAGCACTACAATGATCGTATTAACCATGCAATCCGCTGGTTACATTAATCTACTCACGCAACTTGTCGTTAATCTAAGATAAGTATCGTGATCTTGGTGATAATAAAGAACAGCCTATCTTAGAGATATGACATTTAGAACGTGCCACCAGCGCAGATGCACCTTGGCTAATTGTCGGTGTTGAAGATTTAATTGATAGTTAAACCTAGCTGATAGGTAAAAAAAATAAAAACCGCACAACAATTGTTGTGCGGTTTTTTATTATCCAATAAAACTATTTAAATAGAGTTATTTACAAACGTCTGCAACAGCATTCGCAAAGTAATCGATATTTGCTTGGCTGATACCTGCCACGTTTACGCGGCTAGAACCAACAATATAAATACCGTAGTCTTTTTGTAGGCGATCGATTTGCTCTTTATTAATTCCTAAGAAAGAGAACATACCGTGTTGACGGTCAATAAACGAGAAATCTTGCGCAATGCCTTTAGTCGCTAGGCTATCTTTGATCAATGTACGTAATCCATTGATACGGTTACGCATTTCATCAAGTTCGCTGTGCCACTGCTGTGTAAGCTCGGTGCTGCTTAAAATAGTGTTTACAATATCTGCACCGTGCGCAGGTGGCATTGAGTAAATACTACGTACCACGCTTAATAATACTGAGTTTGAAATATCAGCTGTTGCGCTGTCTTTCGCAATAATTGAACAGGCACCAATACGCTCGCGATATAGACCAAAGTTTTTCGAACATGACGAACAAATAATTAGTTCATCAACCGCATTTGCTAGAATACGTAAACCATTTGCATCTTCTTCAAGGCTTGAACCAAAACCTTGGTATGCGATATCAACAAGTGGTGTAAAGCCAACATCTTTTGCAAGTTCAGCAACCGTATTCCACTGGGTTTCGTTTAAGTCCATACCACTTGGGTTGTGACAGCATGCATGTAATAAAACAACGTCACCTTTAGGCACTTGCGTTAGGGTTTCGATCATTTCATCAAATAATAGGTCTTTGTTTTCATAATCGTAATATGGGTATTCTTTAACTGTCAGACCCGCCGCTTCAAATAAGCTAATGTGATTTGCCCATGTAGGATTAGTCACCCACACAGTCGCACCTGGATTACAACGAACGATAAATTCAGCAGCAACACGCAATGCACCTGTACCACCTGGCGCTTGTGCTGTACGAACACGATTAGCTAATAATGCTTGGTGCTCACCTAATAATAGGTTTTCCATTTTTTGACAGTAATCTAAGTTACCTGCCAAACCAATGTATGATTTGCTGGTTTCGTTTTCAAGACGGAACGCTTCAGCTTTTTTTACTGCTTTTAATACTGGCGTATTACCTTGCTCGTCTTTATAAACACCAACCCCTAAGTCAATCTTATTTGGGTTAGTATCTTGCTTATAGGCCGCCATAAGGCCAAGAATAGGATCAGTTGGTAATGGTTTTAATACTGAGAACATTGACTATCTCTTTCATTATTTAGGGGTTAGCTGTTGCACTAAGCTTAACATAAAAGCTCACTAGATTGACTAGTGATATTTACACTAAAAAGTGAGGAATTTTAATACAGCACGCAATTAATAGCGCTAATGTTTGCTGATTGAAAAAATCGTTATTAAACGCTTCACCATCAACAATACCAACACAACTATTGTCGCTGTTAAAAAGTGGTAAGCATGCTTCCGATTTTACTTTTGGATCGCAGGTGTAATATTCACCACCGCCTGCTAAATACTGCTCAACATTGTTGATCACTCGCCCTTTACTACTCAGTGCAACCTGCACATTATTACTACCTGCTGCAAATGCTTCGGTAAGTGGAAAAAGCGGTCGACTTGGCGCGCCAAAATAAGCCAGTTTAAGTAATTGCTCACCCTCAGGCGTTGCTGTGCTTTGGTAAATGCCGTACCAATCAACCTGAGTTTTCGCGACCACGTAATCAACTATCAATTGTAACTGAGCAAGTTTCTCTGTGGTGTGTTGATCTTGGTTTACATAATCAGTGAGTTTAAACGGCTCATCTTGTAAATAACCAAATAAACTGCACCCGCCGCCCTCGCCCAGCTCTGGGATTTGATACTGCCAACGAACGCTAGGAAGCGAGTTACTTGATAAATAATTTTCGAGCTGAGTAAGCTCATCAGTGACTAACTGCGCAGGCACATCTAATTGCGCAAGAGATAAATAAGAAGAAACCATTTAGCCATCCAAACATCTAAAAGAAGCGAATCATAGCATGGCTCAACGACCGCGACTAGCTTTGTTACTGCAGCAGTTTATAACACATTTCGATTTGATTGCCGGATGCGTTATAAGTCACTTGTTCGGCTATTTCTTCTAAAATAGACAGCCCGCGGCCGTGCTCTCGGTTATTACTGTTGGCAGTGCTATCCGTACTCGCAAAGCCATTACCAGAATCACAAATAGTAAAATAAAGGCTCAAAGTGTCAGGGCAATAACGAATGTCAACAATGATCAACGCATCCACTAGCTTAGCAAGCGTGGCTTCTCTAAGTTGATAATACTCAATAAAGCCATCTTCTTTGTTTTTAATCTCTGAGTCGAGCCCTAACACGCCATGATCAAGTGCATTATTATAGGCTTCAGAAAGCAGTAGAAAAATATCCGAGCGATGCGCAGTTAATCCACCCACTTGCGTTATTACTTCAACAATTTCAAGCACCGGATCTGTTTGTTTAATTTGCCGAGAATTAAGCGTTAAGGAAAAATTAAACGGTAGTCGAGAGTACGGCTCGCTATCTTCAGCCAAAGGAGGTACTGCTACACAATTAAACAACACTAAACTAAGGTCATCTTGTTGTGCACTGCCATGGGCAAACTGTGTGACTTGGCTTATCACATCGTGACTATTCACTTTGCGTTTACTCGCGAGTGTTTGGATAAAGCGCTGCTCGCCAAAAAACTCATCTTCAGCATTGGTGGTTTCTATTATGCCATCGGTTGCAAGCACCAGCCGCATACTGGTATCAACTTCAAAATGTACTAATTCGCGCTCAAATTCATCACGTTCTAAAATTCCCAGCGCCATATGTTGCGACTCTAAAACCTTTAATACTTTACCTTGTTGATCAATTAAATAAGCATCAGGTAAACCGCCTAGCCAAGCCGAGACACTTTTCCCTGAACTGCTCAACTCGATAATTGTCGCAGCGCAAAACATATGCCCAGGCAGTAATTGTGCTAATACAGCATTCACCTCAGCAGCAATATCACTCACCGCCATGCCTTTATTCACCATAGTATAAAAAACTTTCGATGCAGGCAGTGCCCCCACCGCAGCAGCTAAACCATGCCCGGTAAAATCACCCAACATACAATACAGACTACCAATTGGGCTTTGCCCTACTAAGCACATATCACCATTGAACATAGACGCGGGCGACAAATGAAAATCAATATTGTCGGTAAATTGACCTTGGTTCTCTAGTGCATTATTAAAGATGTGCTCAACAATTTCGTGTTCACGCTCGGTTTGATTGTAATGATATTCTAATAACTTATTTTGCTCGTGGGTTTTGAGACTTAATTTGCGAGTACGACTGTGGGCTTTTATTTTTGCGGTTAAAATTACTTTATCAAACGGTTTATGAATAAAGTCATCGCCACCCACTTCTAAGCAGCGCTCAAAGCTGCTTTGATCTTCCAGTGACGTTATAAAAATAATAGGTAGGTGAACTTCATTATGGCGCAGCTTAATTTTAGCTGCCGTTTCATAGCCATCCATAATTGGCATTATTACATCGAGTAATACAATATCAATGCTTTGCTGATCTAATATTGCTAATGCTTCAACCCCATTGCTAGCAACAGATACCTGATAATTTTGTTGCTCCAGCATCACTTTTAACAGCGTACAATTAAGTGGTTGGTCATCAACAACGAGAACGTGCATCAATCAATATCAAACTTTTTATCAAAACGAGATATTTGTAGGATTTTTTTGAGCTGCGGTTGGCAATTACTAATTTGAATTGCATCAACTGAAGTACCCAAGGTTTTTTTCATATTTAGCAACATGCCCAACGCAGAGCTGTCCATGTAATCTGTTTCACGTAAATCAATAACGATCTTACCGGTCTTGTCACTTATATCGGCGTACGCCTGTCGAAACGACTGTACTAAATTAAAGTCAAACTTCCCTTTAATTTGAATAGTCAGCGTAGCACCATCAGCTGATGCACTCTTACTTAGACTCATTTACTTCACTCCTGCTCAGATTATCCATTCTTAATTAGTATTAAATATAACTGCTTAAAAGTAATTAGCCAAAAATAAAAACACCTAAGCGCAAATTTGTTATTAGATTTGATATTATAGCGACTATTGTTATTTAACGTTTTCAATGCAGGTTAAGCAAAGCATGAGTGATAGTAATTTAGTTTATTCAACAGAAACTGGTCGTATTAGCCAACCTAAGCCAACTAAAGAAGTCGCAGGCAAGGTATTTAAAGACGGCGCCCTGCGCATTGAACGCCAAACCAAAGGCCGTAAAGGCAAAGGCGTGATGCTGATAACAGGTATTGACAGCGAACAACACGACTTAAAAAAGCTCGCCAAAACAATTAAAAGCAAAATGGGCCAAGGCGGCGCAGTAAAAGACGGCATCATCGAAGTACAAGGTGACGACCGCGATAAACTCAAAGCCATCCTAGAAGCACTGAAGTTCAAAGTAAAAATTGCCGGCGGCTAACCCCTAATAGCAAGTAGTGGGTATGCGTCAACAAGCAGCAGTTATATGATTTTCAACTAATCTTATGACCGCTGCAAATTGATAGCAAGCACTACTTTGATTGTTTATCCTCTTTTGAATGTGTTCAATATTTTTTGTTCACCCTCAAGCATATTCTGGATAGCAGCACTGCTCTTAATACGCTTATAAAGTGCAGTAAGGTTAGGCCAACGTTGTGCGTCTATTTGCTCACCGCCATGCTCCATGTTTATAAGCTGGCAGCAAAATGCAATATCAGCCAAAGTTAAACTGTTACCGACGAAGAACTCATTATCACCGAGTATATTTTCTAAATAGTCAAAATGCGGCGGGAGTTTTTCAGTTAAGGCACTAAGTATTAACGCTTCATCTGGTTGCTTTTGCATGCTTGGAGAAATAACACGCTGCTGAAATATCGTAAACGTAGTTAAAGGCGCTAGTTCGTAATCTGCATATTTTTCAAGCCAACGTACCTGTGCACGCTGCGCAGGTGTTTCACCGAGTACAGAAGGTAAATTTGAATATTTTTCATCAATGTACTGACAAATAACACTGGAGTCAGCCAAGGTTAAATCGCCCTCTTTTAGCGCAGGAATGCGCCCTAAAGGATTCATCTCTTTAAACCAATCAGGTTGATCAAATGGGAGCACAATTTCAAGTTGATAATCAAGTTGTTTGTAATCTAAACAAAAACGCACTTTGCGCACATATGGAGAAAGCGGTACGCCATACACTATTATGCTCATAATAAATCCTTGCAATAAAAATAATAAATACAATTTACAAAAGCCAAAAAGGCCACGACGGCATCATATGAGTATCTTTCAAATACGCTCAATGTGCACTTTAATTACCGTATAGCAGCATTAAAGAAATCCGTCCAAAAATCTAGTAAAGTCTTGGTATACCTTTCAACATCAGTAACCTTCACTTCTATTTGATTGGTACCACTCTTAAAAAGATTTGGTTGCGCAGACTTTAATCTATTTAATGATTTCCCTTCACCATGCTTGATAGCATTTGCTAGATCTCTAAGCTCTGAATTGCAAATTTTCCATTTAGAATTTGGCGAGGTATCTACATTTAATGCGGTCAATTTACTTTTCTTAACATTCCCGTCTTCTGTTTGGAAGATACGAGTACAGTCCCTTTCAAATTGGTGAAACAGCCAAGTAATTGAACTATTTAAAAACTCTTGCTTCATGTGTGTGTGAATAAGGTAATGGCTCACACCTTCCTGAAACGCCTCTTCCAATCCATGCGTCTCACCCATGGTTTCAGGGTCGAAACTTTTAGCTGAATTTTGATATGCTGTTTCTTCAACTACTTGAGACTCAGCGTCAACAGAGTCGAAACTAGAATATAATCTTTTAATTATTGTGTCCGAGACGTATTTGACATTATTAATCGTATCGATTTTGTCAATTTCATATAAATGCTTCAAAATTACACCCATTCTTTGTGCACATAACGATCGATTAACGAGTTAAAAATAGTGGGCTAAAATTGAGCAAAGCGAAAAGCCCGCTGCTTTTAATCCCTGTTTAATTGCTTGTTATGCGAACTCTTCGAGTATGCCGTATAAGCCTACAAACCTCACACCTAACTTATCATTGTGTTTTAAAACTATTTCTAACTCATGCTTTTGATACATAACCGAATTAGCTTGCACTGAACCATTCCACGATCTCATTAATAATATTGCAGAACTTTCTACGTCAATTCCCCACCAAGTCTCAACATATATATTCAAAAAGTTTACTAATGATTTTAAAGCGATAAGAGAATCTTCTGCGGAGTAATACTCTGAATTAAGTGCCATCTTCGTTATTTTGCACTTTTCATTTGAGTCATCCTGAAGTGCTTTATGATAATAAGCAATACCATCGTTACCAGCAACAGTAGACACCTCCTGCTTTAATGTTTTTACTTTCGGGTGTACCAATGAATTGCGTTGATCAATTAACTTTTTAACAATCTGTGTTTCTTTTTCCCCACGCGGCAACGATTCGTCTTTATGCCACTGGAGTACAAAATCGAGTTTGTCTAAGGTCGAAAATTTATCAATTTTGTCTTTTATTTTCGAGGTTATTTCAACTGATGTAAGAAATGAATTAGCAGCCGCTTCTAGAGCATAGTTAACAGACATAATACTAGATTTTGACAATGTATTTTGCGTGTTTTTATCACATTCCGAAGATGCAAGTTCATAAAGTAAAACTGCATCTGAGAAAATAGAAAAAAATGTATTATCCGTTATTTCTACTGAACGATTCATAACACTCCGTGGTCGCATAACGCCGCATTAAGCGGACTAAAATAGTTGGTTATAATGTGTAGCGAAGCGGAACCTAACCAACTGTTTTAGTTCCGTTTAAATGCCTTGTTATGTTCTTTACGCACAAGAAATACGCCCATGCGATTAATATGATTTGCAATGGTGCTCGTATCAACAAATAAACAGCTCCCCATTGATGACCACCTAGCCCAACACTATTTAATGCAGCGTATATATTTGCAGGAAAAAACAATACAAAAATGAGAATACCAAGTTTCGCAGCAATGGGTTGGAGCTTAGGTTTGAAAAGAGCAATACCAACTAATAATTCGAGAGCCCCCGTAAAATATATTAATGAAACTTTGAAAGGTACCCAAGAAGGAAGCATTTCAACCATTCCATCTGTTTTTACGATGTGACCTACAAAGAAAAAAATAAATGCTAGCCCCAAACCCCAACAAGCATACTTGTTAATATCAACAGGCACCTTCATGAATTTAGAGTAAGCAAAGGCCATACCCAGCGGAGAAGAAAGAATTAAAAGAATTATTATTGGAGTTACCATGGTTCCACCCTAAGAACATAACATCTTATTGAACACCATTCTGGTGGCTTATAACACACCAAAACGGCGTATATTACATACCCTGATAATTTCACCAATAATTACCTTTGTAAACAGGTAATTAAAAAAGCTAGGAATTAAGCATGTTATTTTGCCCCAAAACGGCGGTTAATAATGTTATCGGACAAAGTTAGGCCCCCTACTTAAAGAAGTAGCAATAAATTTAATTTGTTCAGTGTCCGGTTCGCTCAAAGCAGAGCTTTGAAATAATTACACTAACGGTTTTGGGGCAAAACGCGTTAGTGTATTTGAACAACAAAGCGTTTTAATTGCGCTTTTGTTTTACAACCGAAAGAATCAGGCTATCAATTTCATTATTCACAGCCCCAATGCTGCTGTTGGTTAATATCACATAGCCAAAATTTAGGTCTGTAATAGAACGTGTTAATGAGACCCAGCCTCGGTTAAATCCGGCAAAGCCAAGACTATTATTTTCTGCGTCAACTACATAGCTCATACTCCAGCGCCCGTTAGTATTCTCAGCTGGTTTTATCATTAGATCGATTAGCTGTTCTGGCAATAACGTTGCACCGTTATAATGCCCATCTTTATTGCGTAATACTGCCATATTAAAACGCGCTAAATCTAAAGCCGTTGTTTGTAAACCTGCGGCTGCTTTTTCATTAAAGTACACCATACCCGTTACTTTGCCAGTTTCGTCGTAAGGGGTTGCCGACCTGTTTAAAACGTTTTCAGTAATGTTGAAAGTAGAGTTCGTCATGTTTAGCGGTTCGAACACGTTTCTCTGCATATAATCTTCAAATGCTAAGCCGGATACATCTTCTATTAAAAGTTGCACTACAGAATACCCACCACCAGAGTAAGACCACTTGGTATCGGGTGCATGAACAAGCTCAACGAGTCCAGCACCGTTATTATTTCCATTAAGTGAATCAACAATAGATGATAACTTTTCGCGAGAGTCCCAACCTGCATAAGGCCCCAGCGACAAACCTGAAGTGTGGGATAGGATATTTCTTAACGTTACTTTTTTTACATTAAACTTGGAATTAGGGATCTGCCAGCGTTTGAGGTATTGATTAATTGGCTCGTCTAGATCTACTTTGCCTTGTGCGACAAGTTGCATTGCCCCCCAAGCAGTAACCAGCTTAGAAATAGAGCCAACGTTAAACATTGTGTTTACGGTTATTTCCGCTTCGGTCGCTACATCGGCGAAACCATAAGAGCGAAATTCAACGATTTCATTTCCATTGACGAATGCCAGTGCCACACCTGGAGCTTGGTGCCTTTCTAAAATCTTCGGTATCTCAGCGTCTAAGCGCTTAGTCAACTCAGATACATCAGCAATTTCTTCGGCAAAAACAAAGTTAGCTAAAATTAGTGTATACAATATCAAAATAGATTTAATCATGACTTTCCTTATGCGTACAACGCCCATTGATGCGCTTGCTAGGCGCTACTTTGTAAACTCGCTTTTCAACAACTTTCCTGTTGTTAGCTCTATATAACATTTAAAGCCAGCAAAATTATTAGCGATCACGAAGTTATTGACCAAATCAAAACCTGAGAAATTAACGTATGCGTCGCAGCTTTGAGTTGTTGGATTCTCCGCTAACCATATAACAGAGCCGTCTTGACTAAGGCACTGTAAGTTACGTGCTATAGAGCTTTGATTAAACTCCATGTAGTCAAAAATGACTAAAATATTCTGTTCAAATTTTTTCGGCATCCAATATTGAGTATGGCAACTCAATAGTGACTCCATTTATCTCAATTCTTTTTTTATTAAAATGAACCATCGATTACGCCTAACGCCTCGCTTAATTGGCGCAAAATAGTAAGCTAAAATTAGCTACGAAAGAACGCAAGACAGCTGCTTTGCGTCCCTTGTTATTTAATCGTTTGTTAGCTAACAGCAAACACATATTTGCGGCCTATAAATAAGCACCTAGTTACCTAGCCCCTAAAACCTTTTTGTAGCTGGGCTTGGCTATGCTCAACCCAACTACAACCGCTTAATTTAACACCGTGCCAACTTACAACTTATGACTTACCGCTTAAAGCTCGGATCAAAATACCATCGCTTTACCGCGCCCTGACGCTTCTGAGCCGGCATCTAGTTTGCCATCACGTTCGATGATCACATGCATATCACCAAAACGGCGCTCGTCGAGTGTATAACCCATTTTCTCTAGTGCTTTAACAACGTCGGCATCTAACCCTGCATGATAGCGGATCACATTTTTAGGCCAAAGTTGATGGTGAAAACGCGGGCTATTCACGACCTGCTCTGCGCTCATATTAAATTCCACAGCATTTAAGATAGATTCATACACTGAGCTAATAATCGTAGTGCCACCCGGTGAGCCGGTGACCATTTTAACTTTATTGTCTTTGAGTAAAATAGTGGGTGTCATTGAGCTGAGCATGCGTTTATGTGGCTGAATTTCATTAGCTTTACCACCGAGAGCACCAAATACATTCATCACCCCTGGTTTGGCGCTAAAGTCATCCATTTCATCATTTAGCAAAAAGCCTGCGCCTGCCACAACTACACCACTGCCGTAGCCTAAATTAATAGTGGTCGTGTTAGAGACCGCATTGCCCCATTTATCAACAATCGAAAAGTGTGTAGTTTGCTCACTTTCATAAAGCCCTGGTTTAATGTCTTCGGTGGTGGATATTTTATCAAGCGTGATAGTGCTACTGCGCTTTTTAAGGTAATCAGCTGCGATTAATTCGCTCTTTGGTACGTCATAAAAGTCCGGATCGCCTAAGTACTCTGCTCTATCGGCAAAAACGCGTTTGCCAATTTCTGCTAATAAATGAATATATGGTGTGGAGTTATGTTCAAGACCTGTACTTGGCTTAGTTAGCTCGTACATTTTTAACCACTGTAAAATTGCAATCCCGCCAGAGCTAGGCGGTGGAGATGTAAGTACTTGATAACCGTTCCAATTAGATTTGATCGGAATACGTGACTTAGCTTGATACGCTTTTAAATCTGCTTGCGTAATGATCCCGCCATGTTCAGCCATAAAATAGGCAATGATTTTAGCTGTTTCACCTTGATAAAAGCCGGCTTTACCTTGATCGCGAATTCGTTTTAATGTCGCTGCAAGCTCTGGTTGTTTAAAGTTTTTATTGGCTTTGGCACTTGCAAAGTAATCAGCAAAATTAATTGTGACGTCTTTTTTAGCCATGCGAGCAATGTAGCGTTCAATACTACTGGCAAGCTTTGGATGAACAATAAAACCCTGCTCAGCCAACTTAACGGCCGGCTCAACCAGTGTTTTCCACTCAAGGGTGCCGTGTTTTTGATGGGCAAGCCACATACCAGCAACGCTGCCTGGTACACCGCTGGCGTGGATGCCGTATACCGATTTATTGGTAATGACCTCTCCCTTATCATCTAAATACATATCGCGGTGTGCGGCACTTGGTGCGGTTTCACGGTAATCAATAAAATCGCCTTTACCGTCTTTTTGGATCAGCATAAATCCACCACCGCCAATATTACCCGCTTCAGGTAGAGTAACCGCTAATACAAATTGGGCTGCAATTGCTGCATCTACCGCATTACCGCCTTGCTCTAAAATAGCTCTTGCGGTGTCACTACTGTAACTATCTGGCATGGCAACAGCGGCTTGCGAAGTTTTGTCTTTAGCCACTACCATTATTTGTAATTGCATAACGACTATACTGAAAATCAGTAAATGTTTAGCACCTGCGAACATATTAAATTCCTTATCCGTTATAGTTCTTAATTATTTTATTAAATCATTAATACACGCTCTGTGTATATGGGTCAAACGACTCTGCGTTTGATCAGACAGACTTACGGTATAACACGGCGGGTAACTCACCAAATTCATCGCTGTGAGTATACTGCTCTATAAATTGCATACCGAGTTTTTTCATTACCTTAATAGAGCCATAATTTGCTTTGAGTGCCGTGGCGCTAAGTGCTTTGACATCTGTGTGTTGTGTAACTGCATCGGCAACAGCGGCGGCAGCTTCACTGGCATACCCTTTCCCCCAACTTACACGCTTAAAGCGCCAACCAATTTCAATATCGCTATAATCTGGTTGCTCAGTAAAAAATTTCATCGGCCGAATCAAAATCCATCCTATAAAAGTATCACTTTCATTGAGATTAACTTGCCATAACCCCCACCCTTGCTGTTGGTTTCGATAAGCTTGCATCCGAGGAATAAATACTTCTTTGATGGTGTTCATGGTGCTTACCTTACCCCGCGTTAGGTGCTCCATGACCGCAGGGTCATTGTCCAGCTCAAATAATAATGCGTCGTCATTTTCATCCATTAATTTAAAATTGAGCCGTGCTGTTCGAGGTACATTCATTTTAGAACCTGTATATTGCTTGTTTTTAGATTGTCATTAATACTGTACCTAAGGAAAACCTCCTTAGTAAATAAATCTTTTTATTAGAGAACCAATATGAAAAAATTAGCAAGCTTAGTTTTATTAGGGTGTGTGGCGTTAGCGGGCTGTGAAGATGCCAACGAGGTAAAAAAAGATGCCGCAGAAGCAAAAGCAGAAGCTCAACAAGCGATCAGTGATGCATGGGATGAAGTAAAAGAAACCACCAATGAATTTAAAGGTGAATCTCTTGATGAACTACTGCAAGAAAGCAAAAAACTGGGCCTTGATATGTACGACGATGGCAAAGAAGTTGCCCTTGATGCTTGGATTGAAAGTAAAGAAGCCGCAGGCGAATTGACAGAGAAAACCAAACAAAAAGCGCAAGAACTTGCTGACGAATTAAAAGCAGCCCGTGAAGAGCGCGAAAAAGAAAATAATTAATCTATTTAGATAATTGATTAGGCTGCCTGTAAGGGCAGCCTATATTTCACACCTACATTTATTATTCCCATCGTATTCTCCAGTGCAATGTCTCAGCTTTAAAAAATATTCATATAAAATCAAATAGACAGCGTTAAATTATCGATAATTTACGCATTTACTCCTATACTCCAGCTGAAATCAACATACAAAATAAGTAGGATACACAATGAAAAAACTGCCTATCGCAATAGCACTGTGCGCTATATGTGCATCTGCAAGTTCATATGCGGAAGTACGCATTAATGGTTTTGCCTCTATCGTTGGTGGTAAAACTTTGGATGACGATGCTTCACTGTATGGATACGACAACGACATTTCATTTAAAAATGAAAGCGTATTTGCTTTACAGGTATCAGCTGATTTACAGGATAAGCTCAGTGCCACAGCACAAATTGTTGCTCGCGGTGAAAATGATTTTGATGCCGAATTTGAATGGGCTTACTTAACATACGAATTTACTGATGAGCTGCAACTCAGTGCAGGTAAAATGCGTGTGCCTTTTTATCGTTATTCTGACTTTTTAGATGTGGGTTACGCCTATCGTTGGGTCAGACCTCCTCAATCAGTCTATAACATTCCATTTTCGACTTATGAAGGCTTGAGCTTACTACACACATCGCAACTAGGTGACTGGGATTCAACAGTGCAAGTTATTTACGGTGGCTTTGATGGTGACATTGCAGCGGTAACTGACAATGATGAAGCAGAACTAAATGATATCGCCGGAGTGAACTGGACCCTATCTTATGATTGGTTTAGTGTACGCGCCGCTTACTTAGTTGCTGAAACCTCGATTGATTTAAGTAATGACGAACTTGGCGGCCAAGCAATTAATGGTCTAGAGCAACTCTTACGAGACAATGGTTTACTCGCTCAAGCTGATAACCTCGCTATTGATGAAGACGACGGTACTTTTATCGGCGTAGGTGTGTCGATTGACTACAACAATATATTGTTTGATGCCGAATATACCCAGTTTGAAGTAGAAAACAGTATATTAGCCAAGCAATCGCAATATTATGCGTCGGTGGGTTATCGAATGGATGAGTGGATTGTGCATTTTACATATGAAGATAATGACGACAAACACGATAATTCACGCTTTGATCAAATAACACAAGTCCCTCCTCTCAATAACGGTATTAACCAAGCATTGAATAGCGTACGTGCACAAAGCAACGTATACACTATTGGCACGCGCTACGACTTTCATCCGTCAGCTGCACTAAAAGTTGATTTTAGTCGTTTTAATGATGATATTTCAGATACTGAAACGGATGTGATTGCCGTTGCTGTTGATTTAGTTTTTTAAGGGGAATGGTATGAAAAAACTAATTTTTGCAAGTCTACTCTCTGCCTGTTCGTTTAGCGTGTTGGCTGATGTTGCGGTGATTGTGAATGCAAGTAATGGCAATAGCGTAGATCAAGATGAAATAAAAAAAATCTATCTTGGTAAAAGCAAATCGTTTGCTGATGGTGTGAAAGTAAACCCGGTCAATCAAAACGGTAATGGTGTAGCGGATGAATTCAATGACAAAGTCGTTGGTAAATCAAGCAGTCAGCTTAATGCGTATTGGTCAAAACTGGTTTTTACAGGTAAAGGCACACCGCCAGAAAAACTAGACAACGACCAAGCAGTGATCGACTTTGTGACAAACAATACCGATGCAATTGGCTATATCGATAGTAGCAAAGTAACTAACGCTGTAAAAGTGGTCGCTACTTTTTAGCATTTTAAACACACATTTTAATACAATATAAAACGCCTTGTGGCTGTAAACCACAAGGCGTTTTTACTTTGAACTATTGGGCTATTAGACGTCCAGTTTATTCCACTTTAAATTTAGCCGTCGCATCCAATAGGTTATCAGATAGATAATGCAAGTTTTTCGCAACATCACGAACCGCAGTAAGCGACGCCATCGTATCTTCGAACGACATATGCATGTTAGATACGTTTTCAACGACCATAGCCGCGACCGATGTTTGCTCCTCAGTTGCAGCTGCAATTTGTGAATTCATGCCATTAATTTCAAGCATTTGCTCTGCAATTTTTTCAATTGAGACGCCGGTGTTTTCTGCTGCTTTTGCGTTATTACTGGCCATATCTCGTGCTGATGTCATGGCACTAACCGATTCATTTGCAGCGCTGGTTAACGTATTTAATAACTCACGAATTTCATTGGTAGATTTTGCGGTACGTGAAGCAAGCTCCCTCACTTCGTCTGCAACGACTGCGAAACCACGCCCTTGCTCACCGGCTCTTGCCGCCTCGATTGCGGCGTTAAGCGCTAATAAGTTTGTTTGTTCTGCAATAGCTGTGATCACATTGAGTATTTGTGTCACATTTTTTGTATCGTCCGCTAATTTATTAATCGTCGTGGCGGCACGGTTAATTTCAGCGCTTAAAGTTTGCGACTGCGATACCGATGTTTGAATTTGCGAACGGCTTTGCGCTACTTCTTGTTCAGCCGTTTGTGCTGCCCGTGAAGCACTTGCTGCTGAGTGTGAAATATCTCCTACACTTTGTTTCATCTCTTCCATTGATTGTTTAACTATTTCAGCATCAGCAGTTTGCTTACTCGTGGCTTTTTCTGCTTGTTCCATCCCCTGAACTAAGCGAGTTGAATTTTCCATCAAAGGTTCACATACCGCCATCACTTCTAATACTGACTCTTTTAGCAGCGCAATAAAGGCATTAAAGTTAATAGATACTTGGCCAATTTCATCTTCATTACGAACGGTAAGTTGTGTGCTCAACGACCCTTTCCCCTCACCTAACAAGCGTAAGTTTGCGGCGGCATCACTGGCTGCTGCTGCAATACCGCGGGCAATCCAAATCGCCATAAATAATAGTAATAACAATGATACCGATGAAACAACTAACATTAAGGTTAATGCATGATCAGAGCGTGACTTGGTACTTTTTACTAATTCGAAAAAACGATCATCGGCACGTTGCTGTGCTACTTTGAGGCTTTGCAACACTGAATTATACATATTCGTTTTGGTTTGAGCTTGTTGCTGAATCTTACTAAAGTCCGCTGTACCACTGATCATATCATTAGCAATTTTTGATGATATCGCTGCGTATTCAGTTAACTGTGTGCGTGTTTGGCTATCAATGTAACTACTATTAATGTTATTTATCGCATCAAGGTTTGCTGTTAACAATGTCAACGTGTCTGTTGCTTTAACAACCAGATCCTGCTCACCAAAGGTAACTGCTTGCGTATACAGCTCATCTAACTTTTCAAGTAATCCAACATTAGCAGAGGTTAGCTTTACCACTTGATAAGATGTTTTTTCAAGTTCGTCCAATGAACCCCGGTTGTCTCCCATCGCAATGTAATTGATCAATACAATAACCATAAACGCGATAACGGCAATGCTTGTTATAGCGTGAATTTTTTTACTGATGCTTAGGTTTTGAAAAGACAAACTTGAAGCCATGCTATTTACCTTATTATTTTAACTGTGTGTATTATCGGCCTAATAACTATAAGTGTTAACTATATTTGTAATTTATCTAGCTTTACCACCTAAAAAGCATATAAACAGCAAAAAAGGACTATAGCGATTCACTTAACTGAAAACTAAATTTGTAAATCAACCGCTTACTTTGCGATTTATAGACTATTATTTAATCGTTGAATTATTTGCCAAGATTGGCAATATAGATACAAACTGCCTCAATAAGCATAACTGACTATTGAGATTGTGCAGAGATTAGCACTGTGCTGGAAATATAAATGAAAGGAGTATCACCTTGGCTATTAAACACTTTTTAAAACCTTTGCTGTTAAGCGCCGCGTTAGCTGGCGCTTTAACTGGCTGTCAGCTTACGCAAACCAGTTTACCCGCGATCAGTGATAGTGGCACTAAACAGCTAGGACAGGTTGTTTGGCATGATTTAGTTACACCGGATCTAAAACAATCTCAAGCTTTTTACAAAGCGGTTTTTGATTGGCAATTTCAAGCAGTCAACGATGACTATCTGCTGGTTAGTACAAATGGTCAAGTCATTGCCGGTATGGCTGCCCTTGATAACAACCAAAATAATAGTCATTGGCTGGCGCTGGTATCTGTCGCAGATGTTGATGGTGTGGTCAAAGCCACACATTCCGCTGGCGGTAAAACGTTGATTGCTAAAACAACCATTGCAGGACGTGGTGAGGTTGCGGTATTAGAGGACCCACAAGGTGCTTTATTCTCAGTGATAAATACAATCAATGGAGATCCTGCTCTAACAGTAAGTGATAATAGCTGGATTTGGCAAGAAGTCTGGAGCGATGACCCCGCTGCCAGCAGCGCCTTTTATCAGCAGCTTGCAGGTTATAGTGCGGCACAAAAAACCTTGTTTGGCACTAACTATTCGTTCTTAAAAATCAACAACAGCCCTGCTTTTGGCTTTGTAAAAAAACCAGATGCGGAAATAGGCAATACCTGGGTAAATTATATTAAAGTAGCCGATGTTGATGCAACGATATTAAAAGTAACCGCCGCTGGAGGGCAAGTGCTGATGGCCCCTGATGATGCTGTGCGTAACGGTACTGTTGCAATAATTCGTGATCCAGCGGGCGCTGGTTTAGTAATTCAGGAGACTCTAAAATGAAAAAACGATTGATAAAAATAGCCAGCGTAAGCGCTATGACACTATTGTTAGCTTCGTGCAGCCCTTACGCTAGCCTCAATGTTAGCGCCCCTTTTAAGGTGGGCCCAGTTTACGTAAACCCAAGCATTGGTATGGGTGGTTCGTTATAAAAATAGCGGGCACACCCAAATGTGCCCATACTACATAATAGTTACACGTTGATTTTGAGTTTTTTTAGTAATATAGTATTGGTTTTCAGGGAATGGAATCATTATGGACATCAATAAACTGTCACAGCACAATCAGGGTAATCTATCTTTTTACAACGATGGTAGTTTTTCGCCGTTATTTATCGTCTCAAAAGAATATAACGTACTCATGGTAAAGTACGCCTCACTTTCTACACTCTCTAGCCAAGAACAAATCGCTAATTTTATGCAATTATCTGATTGCGTATCCTTAGCTATTTTTGATGTGCCAAAAGAAGAGTTTCCTAAAAGTTTGAAAGATTGGCCAAATCTTAAAGGAATTTTTTATCAAGATACGAACCTGACTGTGATTAATCAAGGTCTACAAGCGATAAACCAAGGTGAATTGTGGTTTCCTCGAGCGATCACCGATAATTGGATGCGCGAATACTTAGCTAACGAAGAGCTTAGTAACGCAAAGTCAGTTAACTTAACCACCAAAGAGCTCAAAGTATTAAACCATTTAAACAATGGTTTAAGTAGCGTTCAAATCGCTGATAAACTATTCATAAGTGAAGGTACTGTTCGTGTTCACTTACATAAAATTTATACCAAACTCGCCGTCAAAAATAAACAGCAGGCTATTAAGTGGTGTCAGCATAATAGCGATAAGATCAGTAGTGTAATGGGCTAATACTGATCCTTATTGTATCTTCGTAACTCCCTGCGGGTCGTTTACTAATATCTTTTACCAAAACTTTGAGTGGTAAAAATACGTCCGCGGATGACACACTACTCTTAATAGTTAACAACTGGGTTTTGTTCAGTTCATACCAGGTTTGATTTACATTAAGTTGATAATCGATCTGGTACTGTTGTTTATATAAGGTGTTTTGTAAAAACCCAGCATTTTGAGAATCAATGGTCATTTGTACATCTGAGTTGGTAACTACTTTTAAAGTGGGTAAATTTGTATATTCTTGCCCTGAGTACAGTTCACCTAATTGAACCGTATGGTCTGTACTATTAAAGCCCAATAATGACAGACTCACATTGGGTTCTATTAAAGTATTAACTGATATTTCTTGTACATCCAGCTCTTGCTGCTTGTCATCAAGTAATCTAAATGTGAGCATGTCAGAATACGCGCCTGCTTTTACAAATGTTCCGCTTTTTAATGTTAAATTAACTGCTAACTCTAATTGCTCTATATTAAAAACAGGCTGTTTTACACTGCCGGTATTCGTTGTGGACGATTCAATAAAAAATTCGAAACGATTATTATCGGAGATAAAAAAACTATGATTTTCACTTTCAACCATCACTTTAAGTTGGCATTGGTCATTGTTAATGGCCTTCACCGAAAACTCAATCTTTGAGTCATAAGACTGTGATTGTCGATAGACAGCTATGTCATCATTGTTTTGACTGATATTCGCAAAACGCGCATCACATTGGGCAAAACTGTTTACACTTAACACGCTTAAAAATAAAAGACTTTTACTGTACATGGATCTCTCCTAAACGTTGTAATTGTTCACCATCAACAATCGTTAATTTAAACTCTTTAAGCGTTTTGTCAGTCCAAGTAATAACATAATCACATGGGATCAAGCCTGTAATAGCAAATCGCCCTTTCTTATTTGTAAAAAACACTTTTTCTTTAAACTCGGGTTGTTCAGGACACCTAGCAGTGCCGACAGCGGCTGCTATTGGTAAGCCATCTTTAGCTATAACTTTTGCCACAACCGTTATATTCGCATTCGATCCTATCGTAACTGTATAGCCTGACTTATAGCTTGATTTAAATGCTAATATACCTGAGCCCAAATCATAGCCTGGCTCTAAGTCATCGATGTCAATCGCTAACGTTGTTTCATCGTAAGAATTAATATCACTAAATAAGATGGGGCCTAACTGATCATTTGCGGCACGATAATACTCTTGGGAGCGACCAAGCTTTATGTTCTTATCTTGAATCGACTGATGGGCTTGTACCAATGCAAAGCTATCACTAATTGGTTTACCGAATGCAATATCAGTTTCCGCGAATGCTAAAGCGGTCGAAAAATTAACCCTAGACTGATGAATACCCGATTCATCAAGCTGCGTGTAATCACTGGCATGATCAGCGCCAATTAAAAACCTATTCGCATTGTATTGAGCGTTAAAATCAATAGCTGCTTGCTGTGTATCATTACGTTCTAAGCCCAAACGCACGGTTTTAGAATCGACGAATTGTTGGTTTCCGGTATAGCTATAGTCTAACCTTTGTTTATCATTACGGGTGTCAAGAGCTAGGTTATAACGCGTATTTTGGTCAAATCGGTAGTTAATTGATAACGCAAAATTTAAGTCGCTTTGTTCATTTAAGTTATCCCAGTTAGCACGCACCCCCCATCGCCAGCCTTTAGAAAATGGCCCACTAGTTGATACACCATAAGCTTGAGTAAATTCGTCTTCTTGATATTTTTGCTGTAGTCGCGCACTTAATCCAAATTGCATCGACTCACCAAAATAGTAGTTATAGTTGCCTTGCAGAGTATGCTTTATGGTTTGCACTGTTAACAGTGAGTTCGGTTCAGCTTTTAAAGCCGTAAAATCTTCAGATAAATATTCATAACCCAAACTAATATTATGATTTGAGCTGCTACCATTAGTGAAGTTTTGATATACAAACCTAAATGCACTACCCAGATCTTCTGCGTAACTGAGCGCTCCTTCAAATGAGACTTGCCCAAGTTCAATGGCTAGAATATTTTTAGCCGTTAATTGCTGAGTATAGCTATTTGCCTGTAGGCTGGCACCAATGGTCCAACTCGGCGATACACCATAATCAAAGTAGCTACTTACAAATGGTTCGTCAGTTAAATACTCTAAACCATCAATTGCTAGTGTTGAGGGAATACCAAGATTAAATCGGTATTCTAGCTCCCCCTCAGCTAATAAATCTAAACCAGTGGTGACATCAAAATCAACTACTCGCGTTATACCCGCGCTATCGGTTATACGTAAACGGATCTGATTACTGCCCTGTTCTATGGGAATATCATTTAAGGAATAAACACCCGGTGATAGGTTAAGTCTGTCGACAACAACGCCTGAAACAATAATCTCCACTGAAGAAGTGCTCTCTAAAGTAAAACTTTGCGATGCAGTGGGTTTTATTTGCCGATCTGACATCATCGAAAAATCTCTCGCCAGTGCCAGCCCTAAAAACCGAACCGAAGATTGAAAGTAGCTTCCAATGCCATAATTATCGCCAAGTGACAGCCGGGTGCCATACTCTGGTAAATCATAAATAATGCGTGAAGATGTTCGTCTACTGTGTGCATCTGTACTGTTAGAGCTGGAGAAATATTCATATTCATTTTCAAAAACCACGTTCGAAATATTAACTACGGATTCAAAGCGTGAGTTTAATTGTTGATCTGTTTCAGCGGTATCTGTTTTCTGGCGGATCGCATTGGCATACCAGTTTAAATAGCCACTTATTTTAGCTTGTTTAGATACTTTTAAATTACGAGGCTTGCGCTTTAAACTAAGTGCTTGCGGTTTAACTAATGCAGAGGGAATACTCAAATATAAAGAGAAACTGGCCATATCAAAATCAACCACAATGCCAAGCTGTTGCAGTTGTTCGCCCGTTATTATTTGATTTGTAACTAAACTGCGCAGCTCCCCCACTTCATTAGGATACATAAATTTATCAAAGCTTTCTTCGACTTCAGGCCAAGGCAATGCAAACTCATCGCTTGGAGAAATACTCAAGGTTACTTGACCAATTGGCGCATTATTTATATAGCTTTCAACAGTAAGTTCAATCGTTCTATTACTAGGATTAATCTTACTATAGCCATTTATACTGACTAAAAATAACGAGCAAAAGAACAACAACTTTTTCATCAGGGAACCAAGCGTAAATTAAGTGGCAACCCTTGTCGTGAGTCGTTAAGAGAACTCGGTAATGGTATCCTTATCGTATTAATCGTCCCTGGTGCGAAAAACACTTCGATTCCTAAGCGTTTTAATTGTTGTTTTTCGTAAAGAGTTATAAAAGTAGGGGTTTCGGTTAACCCATCTTTATTTGCAAACGCAATCTCATAATCACTCAACCTAGCATTGCCTTTGCCCATATTTTCGATAAGCGCAACTATCTCATTTTGCTCTATCCAACTTTTACGTAGCAGCAAATTAGCATCCAACACTGGGTTTTCTAAATGAACAATCAAATTAAAATTAAATAGCATTTTTACGCTATTTGCGGATGAGTCACTACCAACAGCTTGCTCTGCAAGTGTCACCATATAACTTTCATCGCTGTCAGGTGGTCTATTATCCAGCCATTGAATTTGCACTTTTTGGCTTTGGCCTTTTTTTAAAAAAGCAGCAGGGGGAAAAATGAAAAAAGGCGGCTCTTCAAGCAATTCTAAAAAATGCCCATCGGCTAGGAAGTTAATTTTATAAACTTCAACGTCAAAGGCAAAATCACGATTTAGTGTATTCGTAATAATGCTGCTTGCACTAAAAGGTCCGTTTTTAGCATCGATAGTGAGTACCATCGGTGATAATTCGATTGCATTTGCAGTATTGAATATAAATAAGAAGCTTAAATATACAAACTTAGTTAGTTGTCGCATCCAGCTTTATCTCTAATTGACTGCGAGAAATATCAAATTTTTCAGGTACTTTGAGTTTTACTTTGAGTTTAGAGTTTGGCATTAAAAACTTTCCTACAAGTGCATCACTAAGCTCTCTACCTTCTAAGGTATAGACATCACTATCTTGTTGAATTAACCATTTCTCTTGCGCAAGTCTAACGTAGCGGTTGCCTTTATTTTCTAACTCAATTTCCCACACACCTTTAGAAACCATCGTTTTACCCATAATTTCAATCTTTGCCTGAGCATCTTTTGGGACTACATTAAATAAAGTTTGAAAGCTCAATGTCATGCCCACACCGGATGTGTTCATTTGTGCTAGGTCTACGGCTACTTGGTCAACAATAATGCGATAGCTCTTAGACTCTGTAAGCATTGGTTCACCAATATAACGAATTAATACTGATTGGCTTTTACCTACAGGAATAACGGTCGTCATTGGCAGAATAAGAAAATCATCTTCATTTTCAGAGAGCAGCTCATTTCCTGCTGCATCTAATGTTAAATTATTAGCGCTTATCTCCACCGTAAGCGGTTCTTTTGACGTATTAAGTATGCGCATTGTGCGTTGCGATTGTGAGCCTAAGCTTTCTAATTCTGCAACCATAGGCTTAACTTGAAAGGCGGCCACATTAAAGCAAGTGCATAAAAAAAGAGTGACAAGTAACAGTCTCATTGGGGGAACCTTAAATATAAAAGGCAGCAAAAGCTGCCTTTAAAGGAGAAGAAAAGTTATTTAGCAGTGATAGCAATCTGTAATGTATCTGTGTAAGTGCCTGCGAATACAGCTTCTTCAAGTAGTTCAAGTACTAAAGTACCTGGTACGCCTTGCGCTAAAGCAACAGAACCAGGGCTAGTGCCTGTAACTGATAGATCATTGTCACCATTAGCCCAGTTTGTAGGAATTAAAGCAAAATCAAAATCACCCGCTTTAAATGTAGCTTGGTATGCAATGCCTTGATCTTCATGATCAGAGCTTTCTAATAAGCCTTCAGTTGATTTAAGAGTGATTTCAGCACCATCAGAGTCATTACATTGAACTGTGATGTTATGTTGCGCTGTATGACCAATTGCTAGTGCACTAAAGGTATTAACAGAGTCAACGCCTGAAATTTGACAAACAGGCTCAACAACACCACTTAGGCTAACACTTGCAGCCATTGCAGAACCAGTGAAAGCAGTCGCGATAGCAGTTAAAACGAGTAATTTTTTCATTTTATTATTCCTTAAAATTTTTTAAATAATCTTTGCCCTAACGGTTAAATGCCACCTATTAGTGCTGATGGAGTCACTTCTATACGGAGTACATCATTGTATTCTCCGGCAAATAGCAGTGGTTTTTCTAACTGAAATTCTAATTGCGCTGTTGTATCGAAAAATATTTCATCTATAACGTATGACTTTTCCAGCATAAGGTCCTTCGCCTGCTCTGTGATATCCATATCACTGCCTGGTAATCTCATCGTTAAGAAATAGGCTTCAATTAAATTACTCTGTTGATGACGCAAACCACCATTTTTTGACAGTAAAGCAATTTTTATTGGCGCATTACAATTTATAGTTAGTTCTGTATTAGCAAAACCGGTGGCATCAAATAGAAGTGATTCGGCAGCGGTTGAAAACTCACACCGTGGTGTGATTTTCCCTTCTAGCCTTATATTGACTTCATCACTTGCGCCACTCATAGGAATGTAACAAGCAAGTGAAAATAGCATCGCTTTCATCATCCTTGTTAAACCCTAATCGCTGCCTTGCTAAGTTGGGTAGATAATAGGAGTAAAACAACATATTGGGCAGTTGCTTTTTGTTTATTGTGGAATATGCAAATATACCAACAAAGCTAAATACTCTAATTAAAGTTTACACAAATGTTTATATTCTAAATGTGATTTTTTTCTTATCGAATTAACAAGATTAAACAGCTTAGTAAAATAAAAACTAAATCAATATATTAAATACTGAACATAAGGGATTTGATAGAGGTGAGATATAAACAGCATACGTTGATTGATAGCGTTTTAATGATGATTATCCTAAAATTATAATCATTATAAAAAAGCAAAAAGCCAGTAACATTAATGTTACTGGCTTTTCTAATATGGTGCGGTTGGGGGGACTTGAACCCCCACGCCCGAAAGCACTACCCCCTCAAGGTAGCGTGTCTACCAATTCCACCACAACCGCATTGTCAAAGCTTTCGCTTTAGGTGTTAAACTCAATGATTTATTTGAGGAGAATAAATCGTCTAACAATACTTGTTACAAGTATTAATTTGGTACGTCAGATTTCTCTTTTGTTGATGTTGCTGGAACATCATCAGCTGCAGGAGTAATTGTTTCAACTGCTGGTGCTGCTTCTAGGTTCTCCCACTCGTCAGTCTTTTTTATCTGACCTGCAGTTAAGTTACCTAGTACAATACTTAGCACAAAGAAAATACTGGCTAAGATTGTGGTTGTTTTAGTCATAAAGTTACCTGCGCCTGATGAACCAAAAACAGTTCCAGAAGCGCCAGCACCAAATGATGAACCCATATCTGCGCCTTTGCCTTGTTGAATTAAAACCATACCAACAAGCGCTAAAGCAACAACTAAATAAACTACTAATAAAATTTCGTACATCTTATACGGTCCCTTTTGCACTTTCACAGATTGCAGTAAATAAATCTGCTTTTAGACTAGCGCCACCAATCAGTCCGCCGTCTATATCTGGTTGTGCAAATAATAATTCGCTATTTTTTTCATTTACGCTGCCACCGTAAAGAATGGTCAGCCCTTGTGCTAAATCACTGCTAATTGAAGCAATTTTATCACGGATAAATTTGTGCACATGTTGTGCTTGTTCAGGCGATGCAGTCTTACCTGTGCCAATGGCCCAAACGGGCTCGTATGCTATCACAGAATCTTTCAGTGCTGCTAGACCTAATTTATCAATTACTGCATCAATTTGTGCAGCAACCACTAATTCAGTTTGACCTTGTTCCCGCTGTTTTTCACTTTCGCCTACACATAAAATAGGTGTTAAACCTACTTGTTGTGCGCGAGCAAACTTAGCTGCAACAGTGTCATTGCTTTCACCATAAATACTACGGCGTTCAGAATGGCCAACTAAGGTATATTCGCCACCTAAATCTTTAATCAATTGTGCATCAACTTCACCAGTAAATGCACCCGGTTCATTTTCAGAAACCGTTTGTGCCCCAGTTGTTACACCAGTTGCTGTTAGCATAGGTAACAATGGGTAAGGTGGAAACACCACAACGTCTATCTCTGCTGATTTTACGTTGTTGATTGCGTCAGATAATTGCTGTACTAACTCTTTCGAGCCGTTCATTTTCCAATTGCCTGCGACCATTGGCTTGCGTATTGCCATTTTTCCACTCCACATTAGAAAGCGGGCGAGATAGTAACTCGACTCGCCCAAAGTTACAAGAGCTTATTGTTCTTAATCAGTTTGTTTGCTCATAGATTCAACAACTGCGGCAATTTTTTGTGCGCTATCAAGCACAACTCTCTCTTCTTCGGCTTCAACCATGACGCGAACAACCGGTTCAGTTCCCGATTTACGTAATAATACCCGGCCTTTTCCAGCAAGTTGCTCTTCTACTTGAGCAACGGCGGCAATCACTTCTGGTGCTTGCGTTGGATCAGTGCCCGCTTTGTAGCGTACATTAATCATCTTCATTGGGTATTTAACAAAGCCTGCCCCTAAATCTTTTAGGGTGCGGTTTTGAGCAACCATTGCGGCAAGCACTTGCAAGCTTGAGATAATACCGTCGCCGGTGCTGATCAAGTCAAGATTCAATACATGGCCTGAACTTTCACCACCGATTTTCCAGCCTTTCTCTTGCAGTAATTCCATTACATAGCGGTCACCCACTTTGCTGCGGGCAAACTCAATACCTTTAGCCTTGAGTGCATTTTCAAGCCCCATATTTGACATAACAGTACCCACAACGCCACCGCCTAGCATGTCATCATTCGCTGCTTGGCATGCAATAATGTAAACAATATCGTCGCCATCAAAGACACGGCCATTATGATCAACCATCATTACACGGTCGCCATCGCCGTCGTAGGCAATACCTACATCCGCATTATGCTCTAAGACTTTACGCTTTAGTGCATCAACATGGGTTGCACCACATTCAAGATTGATATTGACACCATTTGGTTCACAAGCATGACAAATTATCTCAGCGCCAAGCTCGCGCATTACTGATGGTGCGATATGATAAGTTGCGCCATTGGCACAATCTAATACTATTTTTAACCCTTCCAACGATAAACCTTGAGGAAACTGGCTTTTACAAAACTCGATATAACGACCATCGGCACTTTCTAGCCGACGAGCTTTACCTAATTTATCGGATGCAACGCAAGTCATCGGCTCATCCAGCATCGCTTCAATTTGTAATTCCACTTCATCAGCCAGTTTTAGGCCTCGTCCACAAAAAAACTTGATGCCGTTATCATGATATGGGTTATGAGATGCGCTGATCACAATACCTGCCTCGGCACGAAACGTCTGTGTTAAATACGCAACAGCGGGTGTTGGCATAGGGCCAAGTAACACAACATCGATGCCAGCGGCAATTAAGCCTGCTTCAAGGGATGTTTCTAACATGTAACCTGAAATACGGGTATCTTTACCTATGATGACTTTTTTAGTGCCATTTTTTGATAACACCTTACCTGCCGCCCAGCCTAACTTAAGCGCAAATTCAGGAGTAATTGGGTATTCACCCACCATGCCACGTACACCATCGGTGCCAAAATATTTTCTTTCATTCATTTTTTAATTCCTTGTTCACAGGCTTGCCATACGCCAAGCACATCTGCGGTTTCTTTTACATCATGTACACGAATAATCTTTGCGCCGTTTTGCGCTGCAATTAATGCCCCAGCTAAACTACCTGCAAGGCGTTCGTCTGTTTGTCTATTTAATAAGTTGCCAAGCATTGACTTGCGCGAGAGTCCTGCCAAAACAGGTAAACCAAAGTGGTTAAATTCATTAAACCGCGCCAGTATTTGAAAATTGTGACTAAGGGTTTTACCAAAGCCAAATCCGGGGTCTAGAATAAGCTGCTTTCGCTGAATACCCGCTGTTTCACAAGCGCTTAAGCGCTGCACAAAAAAATCATTTATTTCACTAAATAAATCATCGTAATGCGGAGAAGTTTGCATACTACGGGGCTGACCTTGCATGTGCATTAAGCACACTGCGACGTCTGGAAACTGTGCAACTGTTGTCAGTGCAGTTGGTTCTTGTAAGGCACGAACATCATTAACAATATCGGCTCCAGCTAGAATAGCTTGACGCATTACTTCACTTTTACTGGTATCAATTGAAATAATGCAATCATTGACAATACTATCACTGTGGGCCCGAATTGCCTCGATTGCGGGTATGACTCTAGCTAATTCATCTTCAAGGCTTACATCAGGCGCGCCTGGACGCGTTGATTCACCACCAATATCGAGTATGGTAGCGCCATCGGCTAATAAGGCTTGAGCTTTTATGACAGCGCTGTCTGTTTGATAGTAGCGTCCGCCGTCTGAGAAAGAATCAGGAGTGACATTCAAAATCCCCATTATCACTGGGGTGTCGAGGTGTAAACTGCGACCTCTGGGTAAATCAACTGTGGTCATCTATCACCTTCAATACATCCATTGCATTGATATTTCTACTTTATTTATTCAGCTACAAAAAAGCCCCGACAATCGGGGCTTTTGTATTGCTATTTTAACGGTTATTCAGCTTTGTCATCAAGATTTGTTTCATCTTTTTGCGCTGGTTTGTCGTCTTTATCAACAATTGGCTCTGCTTTTGTTTCCGCAGGCGCTGTTTTCTTGTCTGTGTTATCACGACGGTCATGTGCATCACGAGGTTCGCGTACAGGCTGACGCGCCATTAAGTCATCAATTTGCTTTGCATCAATGGTTTCATATTTCATTAATGCATCTTTCATAGAGTGCAAAATATCAATATGATCTTTCAAGATTTGCTCAGCACGTTGATAGTTACGATCTGATAACGAACGAACTTCTGCATCAATAACTTTAGCCGTTTCATCTGACATGCTCATAGCACGGCCACCGCCGCCACCCATGTACATCTCATTTTGATCTTCAGTGTACATTAGTGGACCTAACTTCTCACTTAGACCCCACTGAGTAACCATTTTACGGGCAATATCTGTTGCGCGTTCAATGTCGTTACTTGCACCTGTAGTTACTTTATCTTCACCATAAATCAGTGCTTCAGCGATACGACCGCCATATAAGCTTGAAATCATTGATTCCAGTAGCTCTTTAGAGTGGCTAACACGGTCTTGTTCAGGTAAGTACATGGTCACACCAAGGGCACGGCCGCGTGGAATAATAGATACTTTATAAACAGGATCATGCTCAGGCACGATACGACCAACGATTGCGTGACCCGCTTCGTGGTACGCAGTCATTTCTTTTTCTTTCTCGCTCATCACCATGGTCTTGCGCTCTGCGCCCATCATGATTTTATCTTTAGCGGCATCAAATTCAGCCATGCTAACAACACGTTTATTACCACGTGCGGCATAAAGCGCAGCTTCGTTGACTAAGTTTGCTAAATCAGCACCAGAGAAACCAGGTGTACCACGTGCAATAACTGACGCTTCAACGTTGTCACCTAATGGTACTTTACGCATGTGTACTTTAAGGATCTGCTCACGACCACGAATATCAGGTAAACCAACCACAACTTGACGGTCAAAACGACCAGGACGAAGTAGCGCTGGATCAAGTACGTCAGGACGGTTAGTCGCGGCAATCACGATAATCCCTTCGTTACCTTCAAAGCCATCCATCTCAACAAGCATTTGGTTAAGTGTTTGCTCACGCTCATCGTGACCACCACCCATGCCAGCACCACGTTTACGTCCTACGGCATCAATCTCATCGATAAAGATGATACAAGGCGCTGCTTTTTTCGCTTGTTCAAACATATCACGAACACGCGATGCACCTACACCGACAAACATTTCTACGAAATCAGAACCTGAGATAGTAAAAAACGGTACTTTAGCTTCACCGGCAACCGCTTTAGCCAGTAAGGTTTTACCTGTACCAGGAGGACCTACCATTAGTACGCCTTTAGGAATACTACCACCGAGTTTTTGGAACTTTGACGGATCACGTAAGAAATCCACCAGCTCTGTCACATCTTCTTTTGCTTCGTCACAACCTGCAACATCAGCAAAAGTGGTTTTAATTTGGTCTTCGCTCATTAAGCGTGCTTTACTTTTACCAAACGACATCGCACCTTTGCCACCGCCGCCTTGCATTTGACGCATGAAGAAAATCCATACACCAATCAGTAATAACATTGGGAACCATGATATTAAGATGCTAGCTAAGAACGATTGCTCTTCAGGCTTAACACCTTTGACATTCACGTCACTTTTTAATAAGTCATTAAGAATGTCTTTATCATAAATAGGCATGATCGTTTGAAAACGTTCGCCATTGGTTTTAGTACCAGTAATTGTGCCACTGGTGCTTTCTATTGCCACTTCTTGTATAGCGCCACTTCGGGCATCTTTTACAAATTGACTGTAACTTGTTTGACGATCTACTTGATCGCCACCATTAAAGCTCTGAAACACTGACATTAGCACTACTGCAATGACCAGCCAGAGTATTAGATTTTTCGCCATATCGCTCAAGGGGTTAACCTCTTGTATCCAATTAATTTAAATTCAACTAAACGCCTGACAACTGTACTACAGTTTGTAGCCTGTCGCTACTATATATACTTCACGTGATCGTGGACGTGAGGCGTCGGGTTTACGGATTTTTACAGTTTTAAAGCTATCACGCACTGTTTTTAAGAATTCATCAAAGCCTTCACCTTGGAATACTTTAACCACAAATGCACCATTTTTCTTTAAAACTTGGCTACACATATCTAATGCTAATTCCACTAAATACATACTACCAGCTTGGTCAACTGAGCTATTACCACTCATATTAGGTGCCATATCTGAGAGCACCACATCAACATTTTTACCATCGATGCGATTTAATAACGCATCTAAAACAGCTTCTTCTCGGAAATCTCCTTGTAAAAAATCAACGCCAGCCAGTGAATCCATAGGTAATATATCACAAGCTATCACTTGTCCTTTATCGCCTACTTTTTCTGCTAAATACTGTGACCAGCTTCCCGGGGCAGCTCCCAAATCAACCACAGTCATGGCTGGGCGTAGTAATTTATCTTTATTTTGGATCTCGTCGAGTTTAAAAATCGCACGAGAACGCCAACCTTTCTTTTGTGCCTCGTGAACATAAGGATCATCAAAATGTTCCTTCAACCATCGCTGTGAACTGGCCGAAAGTTTTTTATTCGTCATAAATTATCACGCAACTAATTAGTAATATTCTTTAGATGGCGTTAGAATACCCTTAATTCAAGCCATATTCAGCAAAATTTGTAACAACATGAAATTATCGAACAAACAAAAGCAGTTTTTAAAAGGTCAAGCACACTCTCTAAAACCTGTAGTACTACTAGGTTCTAACGGTTTAACAGAAGGTGTATTAGTTGAAATTCAAAGCGCTTTAGAAATTCACGAACTTATCAAAGTAAAAGTACCTACTGATGACCGTGAAACTAAAGCCCTGATTTTTGAAGCTATTATTCGTGAAACTGGTGCAGAGAAATTACAGACAATCGGTCATACGCTGGTACTTTATCGTCAAAGTGAAGAAAAGAAAATTCAATTACCACGTAATTAATTATTTTTATGCTTTGCAAAAAAACCAGCTGTTGCTGGTTTTTTTATGCCTGAGACTAAGCGCCAATAAATTGTAAAGAAATATATTGCCGTGATTAAAAATTCATCGTTATACTTCTTAACCGAAAACCTTGTTGTGTTTTTTGTAACATAAAATAGCGATCAAACTCAGTTTCTGACATTTTTTCAACCGCGACTTGTGCTATTAATGCCGCTAATTCTGGCGTGGTATTACTATGCCCAACAATAACAACGACACCACTTTCTGCCATCACAGTTTGTTTAAACTCGGCCAAATCACGTGGATCATAGGTTTTAATTCGTAAGCCGAAATGCTCAGCCAAAGGCGTTGCCGTTTCAATCGTGCGATTATAAGCAGTACTATATATAGCGTTTGGTTTTTCCCCACTGAACAAATTCAACAGCTGTTTTGCTCTATTGTTACCTGCTTCAGATAGGTGAGGATCGCTGCCGGTTAACTTTTCACTATGGCGAAATAAAAAAATAGTGTCTGGTTCTGCGCTCAGGTTAGCAGCAAATAGTAATAATAAACTCGCTAAAACATATTTCATTTATTTTCCTGTTGGTACGCTGCAACTTGCTGTGCACGTTTATATGTTAATGCACGGTCAATAAACTCTGTGGTTAACTCATTAATAAGCCCTGTTTCAGCATTAAGAATAAGGCTAAAACCGATATTTAAATGCGGTATCACAACAAGGTCGCTCCGGTAACCCTGCACCCAGCCACTGTGATAATAGAGGGTTTCATTGTCATAATCGTATACCCGCCAACCTAAACCATAATAGGCTTCTGTTAGGTGTTTTTTCCATACTCGTCTGCGTAACTCTTTTTTAGTATGTGTGTAAGGCCTGGTTTGCGTGGCTAACTCATCACTTGATAATACGGTTGGGTAATACCCTAATTGTGCTCTTAACCATATAGCCATATCACTGGCACTGGCATTAACTCCTGCGGCAGGCAGTACTTTATAATAATTTTTTTTCAACCTTGCCGTATGCCAGCGTTTGCGCCCTCTTACATGGGGATACGCATAATTATCATCAATTACCATGGCCGCATAGCCAAGACTGGCATCATTCATACTAAGTGGTGAGAAAATAAATTCATTCAGCCAGCGTGAGTAATCCATTTTCGTGCTGGCTTTGATCACTTCATCAATTAAGCTAAACATTACATTTTGATAACCGTAGCATTGCCCAGGCTGACAAATGGGTTTTACACTGAGTAACTTTTCGACTATATCCGGGTAGCTCATTCTCGATTCAATCAAATTGTCATACGCATTAGGGACCAAACCACTGGAGTGGCTAAGTAAGTGAAAAACTTTTAAATGATTTTTATAGTCAGTAGTTGCAAAAGCAGGTATAAATTTACTAACAGGGTCATCTAAAGAAAACTTCCCTTCACTGGCAAGCTTTGCGGTTAACGAGCCTGCAAACGTTTTTGAGACTGACGCTAGACGAAACCGAGTATGAGTATCAACGGGTTGCCCTTTATTCAATTTGGTTACACCAAAACCTTGTACGAAGCTATCATCTGGGCCATGGACTATCGACAATGCAGCTCCTGGGATGCCTTTACTTTTTAATTTATGTTCAAGGTGTTGGTTATAGTCACTGATAAGGTCGTGCCATTGTTGGTCACGCGCATAGGCGTGCGTCTGAAATAACACAAAACAGACAAGTATAAAAAAAGCATGCATAAAAGGTTCTAGGGTCTTCATTATTTTATTATTTTAATCTAAATTAAGACGTTTCTGACTTCATAATACCATGAAGTTTTACCAAGACTAACGTACAATATCGCGATTATTGAGTTTTTAAAGGGTTTTACAGTGTTTATTCGTTATTTATCAATTGTGCTTTTCACTTCCATGACAACAGCCTGTGTTACTGCACCGCAGCCAGCTGCACCTTTAGAAATGCCGGCCAAGCCGCAATTAAAAAGTCAAACGTTTCAAGTTTCCTATGAAACAGAGCACGCTTCACCTAAAGTAAAATCAGTCCAGTTACCTGCGCATAAAATAACGCGTAACCAAACGGTGAGAGTGGTTGCAGACAAAGCAAGTGTCACTGATACCCTGTTTAAACAAATTAGCGATGCATTAACAACAATGAGTTTACGTGTTGTGGATCAAGGCGATAGCGATTACACACTTGCTATCCATCAGCTTGAGTTAAACTTTATTGAAGATACCAAATACCAAGTTCAGCCACCGGTTAAACCGTATCCTTTATTTGCTGATATTGCCAAACTGTATCCAATCCAACAGTGCGCAACTATTAACGGCGAAGTTAGCATGCGACTGATCCACCGTGCATCTGGTGATGTAGTTTGGTTTGGTAAATCATCAATTGATAGCGCAAGTTTCCACCGTGAACCACTTATCTTTAGCTTTAGCCAGGAACAAGTTATCAGTAATGAGTTAGAAGTGGCTACCTTTGTTCATCAACAAAATACCGACCAAGCACGCCTTGCCAGAGCGACTCAAGATGTCAGCATCCCAAGCTATAAGACAATTTCAAAAATGACTAGTTTAACGAAATTACAAGGTCCTTGTAATCGCACTGAAGTCAGTGCGCTGACCCCGATGATGCACTATTATTTAAGCAGCATTTTAATCGATAAAATCAAAGTACATTGAGTTACGATTCAGATAATGGCTGCTGGCTACAATTTTTTACAGTTCAAGGGCACTCTTTGACAATATAATACACTTAATAACTGCTTAATTTATTTGGATCATGGATGCAACGTAACCAACACACTCTACAGAAACTACTGTTATTATTGATCTGTGTCGGTTTATGGAGCACTTCTAGCAATGCCAGTAACCGTTATTATGCTGACAATACCTTAGAACCCACTTCAGGCTTTGCATGGGACTGGAGTGCCGGTGCCGGTTATTATATTGAAGATTCTTATCTAGTTGGCATGGACTCATACAGTGACGGTCTAGAACTTGATATTAACCTTGCTGTTTCCTACGAACGTTTTTACTTAGATATTGACCATAGCCAACTTAGTGGCGGGGTTATTATCGGTTATAGCATCATCAATAAGTATGACTGGGATCTGGATATTCTTGGTACTAATGTGCAAGCTGGATTTGACGAAACCGGTCTCGATTTTTATAACAGTGGCACGGTCCCAGAACTTGATGGCATACGAAGCCGCAGATATGACTTTGATACCGGCTTACGACTTACCCGCCGTTTTGAAAACTCACAAATTTCTTTTGAATACCTACACGACATTTCCAATGCCCACAACGGCTGGGTTATGAATAGCTTTTTTAGTCATATTCTACCGTGGCAAAACTGGGAGTTTCGTACCGGTGTTGGCATAAGTGCTTACTCTGCTGATTTTACAAACTATTATTTTGGCATCACCGCAGATGAAGCAACAGCAACTCGGCCAGTTTACCAAACAGATGCCTCTGTCAGTGTTATTTTTGAATTCCATGCTGAGTACCCATTAAATCAACACTGGGTGTTTCTTGGTGGCTGGCTTTCTACGTGGTTTTCAGATGAGATTACTAACAGCCCTATCGTATCACAAGGCTATCAGCACAAAGCCATGATAGGCGTGCGCTATGTATTTTAAAGCTTCAGCCATCGTCTGTTTGCTATTAAGTGCTAAGCCCTTATTAGCCAGTGACGAGCAGACTCACGATTCGCCATTAGTCGCTTTGCCCGATACCTGTGTAGCACTGCGTGAAGGACGTAACTGCTATGCTGATATTGAACTAAATTGGCAACAAGACAGTATCGGGAATTATTGCCTACGCGACGCCACGTCGAAACATATAATGCAATGTTGGCTTAGACAAAAAAGTGGTCAATTAAATTACGCTTTTGACTCTGTTGAAAGTATTTCATTTGAATTAATTAACAGCGATACCGGTAAAACCATTGCAGCAACACAAGTACAGTTGCAATGGGTTTATCAAAACCGCCAAAAGAAACGCCGCTGGCGCCTTTTTTAAAACGAGAATAGTATGAATAATTACGGCACAATATTACTTGTTGAAGATGATGGCTCTTTAGCCCAATGGGTGGCAGAGTATTTAACTGATCAAGGCTACACAACCCATATTTGTGAACGCGGCGATCAGGTGGTGAGTCATGTTAAGGAACTCAAGCCTGACTTAATTTTACTCGATATTATGTTACCCGGCCAAGACGGTATCAGTGTGTGTCGTGAGCTGCGCCAGTTTTACCAAAGCCCTATTATTATGCTAACCGCCAGAGACGAAGAAATGGATGAAGTCATTGGCCTTGAAGTCGGTGCCAGTGACTACATCATGAAACCTGTTCGCCCGCGTGCCCTGCTGGCTCGCATAAAAGCAGCTTTGCGTACAACAAGTGACAGCTCTGAGCCAAAAGCAGATGAAACGCTTGTGCAAGTGGGCTCTTTAAAAATCGATACCCAATCTCGCAACGTCTTTATAAATGACATTGAGCAAGGTGTTTCTAGCGCTGAATATTTATTACTGCATTACTTAGCCTGTAATGCCGGTCAAGTAGTGTCGCGCGATGCTGTATTTAAAGCCACGAAGGGCCGAGAGTACGATGGCCTTGATCGCAGCGTTGATGTGCTCATTTCAGCTCTGCGCAAAAAATTTAATGATGATCCGCAACACCCTGAAAAAATTAAAACAATCTGGGGAAGAGGCTATTTACTGGTCGCAAGCGCATGGTAACGATCATTAAAAAAACGGGCCTTGTTATGCTATGAAAAAGTTTTATCTATCTTTACTAGCCAGTGCATTACTGTCAATCGTGGCGCTAGGCTGGTTAATTGATGCATTCAGCCAGCAAACCCACACCAGTGAAGATGAATTTGCTCTGCAAAGCAAATTGTTAATGGGCTTTAGCCAACAAATCGCCGCGCAAGCCGAACAACAACGCGCTGACTACACAACCTTGCTAGCAGAGCAATTTTCATTAGGACTTAGCTACCGCGCCACCCAGTCGTTGGCACTACCGCCTTCGTTGCTAGAGCAAATTAACGCCGAAGGCGGGTTGATCTTAGAAGACCAAGAAGGGTTTTATCTCCTTTACAGTAATGATGCACTCGCCCCTTTTCATCTAAAGTTGCGCTTAGAGAAGCCTCATGAGCAAGACCAACAAAATGATATGCTGCTTACCTTGCTATTTTATGCAGGCTTATGTGTGTTTATGGGGTTTATTATTGCGCCATTAGCGAAACGATTAGGGGTAGTCAATGAAGCCGCTAAAAAATTTGCCAATGGCGATTTGCATGCCCGTATTCGAGTATCACATTTTACTTATATAAAAGATGTTGAACTTACTTTTAACCGTATGGCGAGTCAAATTGAGAAACTACTTGATGAAAATAAACTCATGGCGACTAGCTTATCCCATGATATACGCACGCCTATTGCGTGCTTACGGTTTGGCCTGGATGCTGCGCTAGACAGCCCTAACGAAGAAAAGCTAAAACACTACCTACACCGTATGGAAGCTGACTTAGACCAAATGGAATCAATGCTAAAAAGCTATTTAGCATTTGCCACTTTAGAACAAAAAGCCAACCAATTAACCTACTCAAAGACTAAGCTAAACAGTTACTTAAACACTATAGCACAGCAACTTGAACCCAGATTACTGCAGCGCCAACTTGATTTACAAGTTATCTGCGATAACAGCCAGATCCATGCAGATTTACATTGGCTTGCCCGTGCAATTACAAATTTATTATCCAATGCCTGTGATTTTGCGAGGCAAAAAATCATCCTAAATGCATACAGCACCGAGCAGGCGCTGATTATAACCGTTGAAGATGATGGCCCGGGTATTGCGGAAAAAAATTGGCATAAAGTGTTCAGTCCCTTCTTTCAAGAGCAAACTCACCGTAACCGTGCAGATAAAAGTTATGGTTTAGGGCTAGCTATTGTTGCAAAGGTAGTAGATTGGCATCATGGCGTAGTAACTGTGAATCGCAGTAAAAAACTTGCAGGAGCGTGTTTTACGCTGAAAATACATAACGCCCATAAATTGTAACTTTAATGTTACACTTTACAGTGGTTAATTCAAGGTATATCGATTAAAAACAAATAGATAGAATTTATTTGTGGGTTTTACTAAATAGCGACAGCTATTTACATCTCACAATTTCTTAGTTTGCCCTGAAAATCTACTCAATAAGAACTTTTTATTTTTTAACAATTACAGTAGATTGTCAGCGCCGTTACAAAATAGAGAAGAATGAATAATTATGAGCGCAGTCAGAGGGGAGTTTAGCTCCCGTTTTGGATTCATTATGGCCGCAGCAGGTTCTGCTGTAGGACTTGGTAATATTTGGGGCTTTCCAACACAAACCGCTAGCAATGGGGGCGCCGCTTTTTTAATTGCCTACCTTGTTTTAGCATTTTGTTTAGCCTATCCGGCCTTGATGGCTGAGCTTACCATTGGCCGTCATGGTCAAGCGAATGCGGTGAGTTCATTACGCAAAATTTCAAATTCACCAACCCAAAAACGGTTTGCATTTGTAGTTGGTTTTGGCGGCATTATTTGTGCGGGTCTGATTCTTAGCTTTTACGCCATTGTGGCCGGCTGGATGATCAGTGCGACCATTGAACCGATTGCTACTTTAGCAGGCAGCGATACGGCTGCAACATGGTTAAGTGAACAGTCACTGTCAAGAAACCTTATATTTACAGCTGGGTTTATTATTCTTACTGTAGCAATTATTAGTCGCGGCGTTGAAAACGGCATCGAAAAATGGTCTAAACGTTTAATGCCAGCGTTGTTATCTATTTTATTTGCGCTGATTATTTATGTAATGCTGCAAGAAGGCGCTATGGCCGGCCTAAAAGCCTACTTAGTGCCTGATTTTAAATCGATTTTAAACCCTGAATTACTGGTCAGTGCCCTTGGCCAAGCTTTTTTCTCATTATCACTAGGCACCAGCGTAATGATTATCTACAGCTCGTATATCAGTAAAAAGGAAAACCTCGTTTCCCTTGGTGCATACGTGACTCTGATTGATGTGTTTATCGCCTTTGTAGCCGGGTTACTGATCATCCCTGCAATGTATGTTGCACAAGCACAAGGAGTGGAAATATTCTCGGCCAGTGGAGAGTTACTGTCTGAAGACACCTTAGTATTTCAAGTATTGCCAGCGCTTTTTGATGGCATGGGAACCATAGGGTTATTTGTTGGCTTCGCCTTTTTTGCATTGATGAGTATCGCTGCGTTAACATCGTCTATTTCAATGTTAGAAGCACCAGTATCTTACGCGGTAGAGCGTTTTACTATGGGTCGTGTTGCTGCGACTTGGTTAATTGGCGGTGTTATTGCCTTGGTAAGCTTTACCATCCTATTAAATTTTGAAGGTTTATTTGGTTTGGTTATTGCGCTAACCACTAAGTTTGGTCAGCCCATTCTTGGCTTGATGTGCTGCTTATTTGTCGGTTGGATCTGGTATCGTAATTCACTGCTTGATGAAATCAAGCAAGGTTGCCCAGACGTTGCTAACAGCTTGTTTTGGAAAATATGGCCATGGTACATTAAGTTTATTTGCCCAATAGCTATTGGGTTAGTGTTCGTAAGTTCAATAGTAGCTTAACTAACTGACTTAACTAGCTGACTTAAAAACCGCTCTTTATACTGAGCGGTTTTTTAAAATCATATCTTGGTGTTCAATACCATCTTCTAAATAAGCCTCGCCAGTACATTGAAAGCCCAATGACTGATAAAAGCCGAGTAGATATGTTTGCGCTCCGATATAGATGTCTTTATCTGGCCAACGCGTAAAACACAACTGGATTGCCTCATTCACCAACAGCGGAGCGACACCCTTGCCTCTTTGCGATTGCTCTACTAATACGCGGCCAATGGCGCTGTACTGTTCATTCTTTTCATAGCATCGTGCATAGGCACCTAATTGCTGCGCATCTAACCCATACAGGTGCACAGTACTTGCCATACAGTCGACATCATCTAACTCTGGATACGGGCATTGTTGCTCAACCACAAACACATCAACCCGTGTGCGCATAATAGCAAACAACTCGTGTGTACTCAGCTCTGAAAAGGCCTTACTGACTAATTGCATTAAAACTCCTAACATAAAAAAAGCCCAGTCAATACTGGGCTATCTCTTGCTTACTTAGTTTATACCTAAGCTATTAATTACCAATTAAGCAAGCAAACGTTCTAATTGATCACATAAATGCGATAAGTTTACGTGGTCATGCTCAATGGTTAAATCGACATAACCATCGCCACGAAAACCGCGGTCAAGCTCAATTAAAACATGGGTTTTATGAGCTTCTGGCACAAATGACAATTCAATTTCTTGGATGCCAAATAAGCTGCGGCTATTTGGCTTATATTCAAGTTCTTGATAACAGCCAGAAACAGAATTAAATGTGCTGGCGCGTAAAAAGCCTTTCTCCACATCGGCTTTAAGCAAACTAAAACCGAGTCTATCCATTGCTTGCATAAATGTCGTGACTGCATCATTTGGATAAATATGCAACGGGTCTTTATCTTTAGGATCAAGCGCTAAATCAATATCAAGCCCAGTTTCAAGCCAGACATGGGATTGATTGTAACCCGCATTAATTTCGGTGATCGGGGTTTCAGAATGTAAACGAGCTTCAAATGGTATCTGTTTCTGCTGACCCGGCTCAATACAGCCTATGTCGGTGATACGCCATTTATCAATAATATGATTAGTGAAATATGCGCCGTCTTCACCTTCAACTTTCACTCGCGTCATTAATGCTAAATCAAGGCCTGCAATTTCTTGGCTTACATCTCCTGCGGTTATCACGATTTGGGCATTAAATAGTTGCCCAGGTTGCAAGTGCTCAGTTTCAAGCACAGTATCCACTTTTGCTGCACCAATACCGACTGATGCTAGTATTTTTTTAAACATCTATTTCTCCTTAAGCCTAATTCACCTAAATCTAAATTACGCTTAAATTCCTTTGTTACCGCATCTTAACCATATTTAAAAGCTGCTGTCAGTGAAAAAATAGCTATTTATTGACTTTTTACAGAAATAATTCGTTAAACGCGCATTTTTCATACACAGGTATACCTTTATATGCACAATTTATATAAGCAATATGCACGAATGATTTTCAAAAATGCAGATATTTCGCTACACTGATCACCCAAATGAAGTGATATTAAGAATTATGGAACTATTATATTTTGCTGTCGCATTTGTGTGTGGCTTTGCCGTTTATCAACTTAAACTCCCTCCTCTGATAGGTTTTTTGATCGCAGGCTTTGTACTCAATTTATCAGGTTTTAAAACCACCGAACTACTTAATACGATAGCAAATTTAGGGATCACATTACTGCTATTTAGTATTGGGTTAAAACTAAAAGTGAGTCACCTTGTTAAGCCACAAGTCTGGGCTCCAGCTTCTTTGCATATTATTATTAGCAGCGCTATTTTTTGCAGTTTAATGCTACTACTCGGTGCTATTTCGTTACCGCTATTTGTAGATCTTAGTTGGCAAAGCGCATTACTTGTTGGTTTTGCTTTTAGCTTTTCCAGTACTGTATTTGCCGTGAAAGTGCTTGAAGAGCGCGGAGAAATGGCCAGCCTCCACGGTAAAATTGCCATTGGTATTTTGGTTATGCAAGATATCTTCGCGGTCATTTTTCTTGCTATCAGCACAGGCAAAACTCCCAATGGTTGGGCTTTTGCACTCCTAGTAGCCTTGCCTTTGTTACGTCCTGTGATGTTTTGGGTGTTGAACCGTTCTAAACACGGTGAGCTGCTGCCATTGTTTGGCTTTTTCTTTGCGCTGGTTGTTGGTTATCACGCATTTGAATTTGCAGGCTTAAAAGGCGATTTAGGGGCATTGATCATAGGGATGATTTTTGCACCTCACAAAAAAGCTGGCGAACTTGCCAAGTCATTACTGAACCTAAAGGAAATCCTCTTAGTTGGGTTTTTCTTAACAATTGGCTTAGGTGCTGAGCTTACTGTTAATTCACTAATGATAGCGACTATTATCGTGTTGGTATTGCCTGTTAAAGTGGCCTTATATTATATATTAACGAATGCCCTTAAGTTACGTGCTCGTACTTCTTTATTAACCTCGTTTAGCCTTGCTAATTACAGTGAGTTTGGTCTGATCGTATGTATGGTCGCAGCCAGTAGTGGGTTAATTACGGCGGAATGGCTTGCCGTGATGGCGATTGCGGTTTCTATCACCTTTATTATTGCTTCCCCACTGAATAAACGTTCAAACGAAATTTATGTAAAGGTTGAAGCATGGTTACTACGCTTTGAAAGCCCAACTCGCTTAGCTGAAGAACTCCCCGTGAATTTAAATGATACCAAAATAGTTATTTTTGGTATGGGCCGCATTGGTACAGGTGCATATGAAACAATTAATATTACTCACCCTGGGGTTGTTGCCGGTGTGGATATTAAACCCGAAGTAGTTGAAAAACATGTTAGTCGAGGCCGTAAAGCGCTGTTAGCCGATGCCACCGATCCAGACTTTTGGCAACGAGTAAACCACTCTCATGTAGAAATGATCATGCTGGCAATGCCTAAACATATGCAAAACATTTTTGCTTTAGAGCAATTAAGAGCATCGGGTTATCAGGGCCAAGTAACGGCGATTGCGAACTATCCCGATCAGCAAAAAGAATTAGAAGATATGGGGGTAGATTCTACCTACAACTTCTATTTAGAGGCCGGTAGTGGCTTTGCTGAACATGTAAAACAAAAATTATTTCCTTAACGTAAATACCGTTCTCAGTACTGTGTAAGGTACTGAGAACTATTTTCATCTAATTTTCATAATCTTACATCTAGACGTCTAAAACACCTCCTTAAAAGTCCCTAAATAAGAGTCAAGCGCATTTACAAAGCTTTACATCTAGATTGGCAATTACCCATAAAAAAAGAGTACACTGCGTTTGTTGGTTAATCCGTAAGTATCTCTTTTTAGCACATAAATAATCCTTTAGTGCTTTTACATACGTATTCATCAGCATTTTACCCTTTGCTATTAAATAAGGTTTTTAGATGAAAAATAAGTTTGCTACACAGTTCCAAGCAGTGGCGGATGATGTAACCAACCCAAAACTGGTTGAACTTCAAAATCGCCTTGATGAAATACAAAGAAATGGAATGACAGCGTTAACTATGCGTGCTGTATTATTTCAAAAAATGCTTGATGTTTACCAAGTGCCTGAAGATCATTTCTTGCGTGATAGTGAGACCCCTAATCGTATTGATGATCCGTCAATTATAAATAGACTCGAACAACTCGGATTCTCTAAAAAACAGCAATATCAGATCCACTAGTAAAAAATGAGGGCCTACTCCCCTCATTAAATAGGCTGTTTCATGCCCGTCACAGCCTATTTTCTTCCTCTATTTTATAATACACTGCTTAGCTAATTCAGCTGCCAAAGTTCTCTCATGGATCCAGCACTACTAAAAATAGCAATCAATACTAAAATGCCGTTCGGGAAATATGCAGGACGCCCTTTACTGTTACTGCCTGAGCCTTATTTAGTTTGGTTTAAGCAACAGGGCTTCCCACAGGGTTCCTTAGGTGCACAATTAGCGATGATGTATGAAGTTAAACTCAATGGTTTAGAAGAAATGCTAATGCCGTTATTAGAAAATAACAAAAGAAATTAAAATGTATGGAACTAAGTCGCATTTAGTCGGTCTATTAATGTGCTACTTGTTGATTTTGGTTTTAACCGTGGAAAAGCGCCTATATGGCGCTTTTTTTTTGCCGTGCGTACGGAAGTAAAATAGAAAGTTAAACTTTTTAGCTTACACCTATCGACATAACACGATTGGTATTAACCTGCTTACTTAGGTAAGCTAATTATAAATTTAGCCCCACCGAGTTGTGAGTGAGATAACTCACAGCTGCCCTGATGCCAGGACACTATTTTTGCCACAATGGCTAACCCGAGTCCAAACCCGCCGGTTTTTTTATCGCGACTCTTATCAAGGCGGGCAAAGGGTTTAAATACCGTGTCCCACTGCGCTTGATCAATACCAGGACCATCATCTTCTACACTTATAATCACTTGCTGGGCATTTTCGGTTAGGCTAACCCTGACTTCATGACGAGCATATTTAAGGGCATTGCCCACTAAGTTTTGCACACTACGGGCAATAAAATGACTATCGCAAATATAACTACACTTTGGCGGTAATTGTGCATTAAGCTGAATTTCGGTTGCAAAATCAAGCTTGGTAATAACACTTTCTAACAACTGTACTAAATCACATTTTTGCACAGTCAGATTTGGCTGTTGACTATCAAGACGCGCGTAATCGAGCATTTCTTTTACCAATGATTCTAACTCGACAATATCCAATTGCATATTATCGATATAATCAAATGCTTTTTCATCAGTCACCTTATCCTCTAACATGGCTAGAGCAAACTTTAACCGCGCCAGCGGGGTTCTGAACTCATGAGAAACCGATGACGTAAGCTCTTGTTGCGCAGTCAATAAATGTTGTATGCGTTGTTGCATCGCGCTTAAAGTGTCTGTTATTGGTAAAAAAAACGATTTAGAGGTCGCGCTCAGTTCAAAGTCTTGTGAGCCGCCGACAGCTTCACACGCTAAACGTAATTTGGCAAAATCTCGCCATAATAAAAAACTCCATAAACCAACCGGAATTCCCACAACGCACAACAATAACAGATAAGGCCAAACCGATGGAAATACCGGTGATAACACAGTAATGGGACCCACTTGCAATAATGTTCCAGCATCGAGTGAAACATACCAAATAGCACGTTGTTGCTGGTCAAAAACATAGATATAGTGATGTTGAATAAGAGCTTCTCGTTGCTCTTGTGGCAACATGAGATCTTGTTTTTTCACGACTTTACTTTGAAAACGCGAGGCTATATTGGCGATACCTTCAGGGCTTTGCGTTAATAGCCAGAGAGATTGGCCGAATTCATCATCGAGGGAGAGTTGTTGTTGGGTATCTTCGTAGGGCCAAAGTTGCTCAATCACCCCACTGACTAAAAACAGGGAAACTATAATATACAAATATAAACTTGCGAATAGTTTCCCCATTAACAGTTACATACCCCATGCGTCGGAGACAAATAAGTAACCTTGCCCCCAAACAGTTTTAATACGGTATGGTTTATCACTGTTATCGCCTAACTTTTTACGAATGCGTGATACACGCACGTCAACTGTGCGATCTAAGCCATCATACTGGCGACCTATCATGTGTTGATGCACATGTTCACGGCTCAGTACTTCTCCAGCATTTGAAGCTAATAACCAGAGTAATTCAAATTCATGAGAAGTCAGGGTAATTTCGTTATTTTTTAAGCGCACAATACGGCTGGTTTTATCAATTGATAAATCACCAAATTGTAATTCTTCTGGTGCTTTTACAGATGCTTGACCACGGCGTAATAGCGCACTTATACGGGCAAGTAATACTCTTGGCTCTGCAGGTTTTATAACATAATCATCGGCACCTAACTCTAAACCAATTACTTGGTCAAAGTCTTCACCTTTGGCAGTCAACATTAAAATAGGCAAGCTGAATTTATCGCGCACTTGTCTGCAAACGCTAAAGCCGTCTTTACCCGGTAGCATAACGTCAAGGATCATTAAATCAACAGGGTTGTTTTCAAGGTAAGTAAATACTTCATCGCCACGGTCTAACACCGCCACTTCAAGGCCGTTATTTTCAAGATAATCACGCGTTAATTGCTGTAACCCTAAATCATCTTCTACAAGTAAGATCTTTGCCATTTGCAGCTCCAAGATTAAAAAAAGCTCCACGGTGAACGTAATCGACGCCGAGTAGTTTTAGCGCGAGTACTCTGTACTTCAATGCGTGTTGTCGCCAGTAGTTCATCCGTGTGAGGATTGACTAAGGAGTATATTGTTTCAACCTGAACACGCGCTTTATGATTAAACTGTTCAGTGGTAACTTGTTGCCAACACTGCAATTGTTGCCTTTCATGATACAAACATACATCCATTTTATAGGGCATATTTAAAGCAAATTTCAAATCAAGATCGCAAAATTCTTGTTGTTCGGAAACCACACAGACTTTTGGAGTTACTGTTAATATATCTTTTTTTGCGACTGCCAGCTTTGGCCATACCAACAAAAAAACGATGCTTAAACCAAGTTGTAAATACTTCATATTAAAAAATATGATCGAATCCTATAAAGGCAGTCATTGAATACGTTTGTTCAAACAGCGGACTGTCATCTAAGGCCGAATAATCATAATAAGCCAAGTGAAAACGTAATGAGTTGGCTTCATTTAAGGGCCAGCGGGCGTCTATTTTAGCATAAGGCTGCCAGCTACTACCAACCTCAATTGCGCCATTTGGTGACTCTTTTGCCGATACACCATAAAAATACGTATTCAGTGCTGGTGATTTATACCAGATCCCCACACTTGGCTTAATAAGTAGCTCACCAATTTTGTTATGCATTTGCCACTGCAATGCACTACGCCACCCTTCATATACACCGGATATATCTGCTAGTGTTTGCACTGAGAAAACATGTTGCTGATACACATAATGATAGCTCACGCCAGCATCAAGTGCCCACTTACGTTTATCAAGCTGTTCTATATTTAGGCGAGGTTGCTGGCTGTGCAATTCATTATTGCTGGTTGTTAACGAATTAGCAGACGTTAATGCAAAAATATTACTTGGGTGCCAATCAACAAAAAAACGTGTTTCTGGATTAAATTCGCTAACCAAATTAACTATATGTGCTGAGTCTTGTGACAGGCTATAACCTAAACGGCCATTATCAAAAAAGAATTGTTCGCCATAGTAGGCCACTTCAGGGAGCACAACTAAAGGAAGGTCATCACCCCCGTGTAATGGATTACTCATAACACCTAAGCCAAAGTTAAGGCTCAGGTGCCACTCATCCATGGTGATGTTTTGCACTGGATCAATTTCTGACTGCTGCGCAAGACAAGGCGCTGCAAGCCACAAAGACACGCAAAGTGCAGTGAGAGTATTAAGATTCAACTTCATTATTATTATTTATGCCAAGAAAACCTAAGCTAGTGACTGTATAATAGCAAGCTATTAATAACTAATCCCTAGCTGATTACAATCATTCACACTTTTGATACATGTGGCGTTTTTTTAGGTAACAATAACGTCAGTTAACATATTCGTGAATACTTAGATCAATTTGCTAAGCTATTGACATCTTTCAATGATTGCGCAATTTCCCACAACGCTTTTAGTGCTGCATCAGGCAATGCTTTATGTAACACAGCTAAGCCAATTTCAAAACCTGGCGGCGCTTCTTTTTGATCACTTAACACCTGAACACGATCTTTTAACGGGCTGTTGTCTAATACAATCTTTGGCACCATGGCAATACCAAGCCCCAAGCTGACCATAGACACCATAGCTTCATGCCCTGCCACTTGCGCATATATTTTGGCATTAATACCATGTTTTCGCCACCACTGCTCTAACCGCTGACGTGTGAATCCTTGCTCCGGCACTATAAACTCAAGCTCAGACCAATCAATATTATCACCAAACTGTGCCAGCTTTTGGGTTATCAATGATGCATTACGTGGTGCAATAAACACCAATGACGAATAGCCAATACTCGCAAATGCAATTTGTGCAGGTAACTTATCGGGTTTTGCTGCAATGGCCATCGCTTCATGGCCATCAAGTACACGGTTAATTGCCACTGCTGGGTCGCCCGTATTAAGTTTTATTTCTATGTGCTGATGTTGCAGACGCAATTGCTCTAATATTTGATGTAAAAAACTATAAGACGCCGTAACTGAGCAATAAATACTCACTTTGCCATAAATCGTCTGCTCTGGATCTTGTACATTCGAGCGAAAACGCTGCCAATTAGTAAGTGTTGCATTGGCATAATCAATAAAAGACTCCCCTTCGCGAGTTAGTTTTACGCTGCGATTATCACGATTAAAGAGTGATACTCCTACTTCATCTTCTAATTGCTTGATATTGCGACTGAGCGTTGGTGCGCTAATATGGCAAAGTTCACTTGCCCGAGCAAAGTGCAAGGTTTTCGCAAGTGCTAAGAAATAATGTAAGCGCTTATGATCCATTCGATTCTCTCATTATGATTTTTAAAACCGCCACGTTTCATTTTGTGAAATACTCTAATGCAAATATATCATTTTACGCAAGGTTAAATTTTCCTTATGGTAGTTTCAAGCAAGGCAAAACGCTTTGCATCTAACAAAATATGAAATAGATAGGATACTAACAATGGCGAATTATTTTAATACTCTTCCTTTACGTGAGCAGCTAGCACAACTAGCACAATGTGAATTTATGGATCCGGCTGAATTTGCCGATGGCGTTGCTGCACTTAAAGGCAAAAAACTTGTTATTGTTGGTTGTGGTGCGCAAGGTTTAAACCAAGGCCTTAACTTACGCGATTCAGGCTTAGACGTATCTTATACATTACGTGATTCTGCCATCATTGAACGTCGCCAATCATTTTTAAATGCATCTGAAAATGGCTTTACTGTTGGTACTTACGAAGAATTAATTCCAACAGCTGATGTTGTTTTAAACTTAACTCCTGATAAGCAACACACAGCCGTTGTTAACGCGATTATGCCGATGATGAAGCAAGGTTCAACACTTGCCTACTCACATGGTTTCAACATTGTTGAAGAAGGCATGCAAGTACGTGATGATATCACCGTAATAATGGTTGCGCCTAAGTGCCCAGGTTCTGAAGTTCGTGAAGAATATAAGCGCGGCTTTGGTGTACCAACACTGATTGCCGTTCACCCTGAAAACGATCCTCAAGGTCATGGCTTAGCACAAGCAAAAGCGTATGCAGCAGGCACTGGTGGCCACCGTGCCGGTGTATTGAAATCATCATTTATAGCTGAAGTTAAGTCTGACTTAATGGGCGAACAAACGATTCTTTGCGGTATGTTACAAACCGGTTCAATTTTATGTTTTGATAAAATGATCGAAAAAGGCGTTGATGCCGGTTACGCATCAAAGCTAATTCAATACGGCTGGGAAGTAGTAACTGAAGCACTTAAGTACGGCGGTGTGACAAATATGCTAGACCGTTTATCAAACCCAGCAAAAGTAAAAGCGTTTGAATTAAGTGAAGAGTTAAAAGTAATTATGCGCCCACTGTATAACAAACATCAAGACGATATCATTGACGGTACATTCTCACGTGTGATGATGGAAGATTGGGCCAACGATGATGCAAACCTTTTAAAATGGCGCGCGGATACAGCTGAAACTAATTTTGAAAAAACCCCAGCTGGTGATGTTGAAATTACTGAGCAAGAGTTTTTTGATAACGGTATTTTAATGGTTGCAATGGTCAAAGCAGGTGTAGAACTTGCGTTTGAAACCATGACAGCAGCAGGCATCATTGCAGAATCTGCATACTATGAATCACTACATGAAACACCACTCATTGCTAATACGATTGCGCGTAAAAAGTTATTTGAAATGAATCGTACGATTTCTGATACTGCTGAATATGGTTGTTACCTATATAACCATGCATGCTTACCGCTGTTACAAGACTTTATGCAAAACATTGATACCGATGTGATTGGTCGCGGTTTAGGTGAACGCTGTAATCATGTCGATAATCAAACCTTAATTGCTATCAATAAGTCGCTCCGTGAGCACCCTGTTGAAATCATTGGCACTAAATTACGCGGCTATATGTCAGCGATGAAAAAGATTGTTTAATACCCTGGACAATAAAAGTTTCGCTTGTTAGAAACCAAGCCCACATGCAAATGCTGTGGGCTTTTTCATTTTAGGTAGTCGTCAAACGACTCCTTAGCATAAATTGCTTAGTGAGTGATTGCTCTAATAGATGATAGAACTATCTGAAAAAACCATGCTAAAATGTACCCAATAATTTGTAACTTTAGTGCCCACAATGTCTTATCAAAGTCTCAGTATCACCCGTAAAATCACTATTTTAGGGATCGTCATTGCGTTATCCGTTGCCAGTTTTATTGGTATTACCGCACTGCTATCAGCCAAGACCATTATTGAACAACGGATGATCCAATCAGAGCTGCCAAGTAAATTACAGGCCATCGACAATTACATTAGCTTAGAAATCAATAAATTACTTAGCGCTGCCGAACAACTGTCTAGTAACCAGTTCATTTTAGCGTGGGCAAAAAGTGGCGATAACAATGATCAAACATTAGTGAGTGAACTAAATCGCGTGGTAAAACAATACGATTTAGCGACGGCTTCCTGGGCTAATCGCGATACAGCACAATATTGGAATCAAGAAGGCTTTTTGCGCGTATTAGATCGCCAACAAGATGGCTGGTTTTTTGACTTTAAAAATTCACAACGCCCCTATTCTATCAGCCTGTATCAAGAACCTAATGGTGATATGAAAATGTTTGTTAATCATCAACAAACTAATGGTATTGGCTTAACAGGACTCGCAAAAAGCATTGATGACATGCAAGCGCTGCTGAATAAATTTGCTATAGAGCAAACTGGTTTTGTATTTATTACTGACAATAAAGGCTTAATTAAACTCCACAAAGACGTTAACATTGTAGGTAACACAAACCTAGATACTTTGTATGGCGCGCAAGTCAGTCGTCAGTTATTAACCAATAATGAATTTAACTTACAAGAAGTTGAACTCAATGGCGATACGTTTTTCATCGCGGCCAGCCCAATTAAAAACACCCAACTGTATGTAGTTGCACAAGTACCAAAAGCAGAAGTGTTTGCTGGGATCACTACTTTACAATGGCAGATTTTAAGTTTTGCGATTGTTATTGCACTGCTTGCGTGTGTGATCAGCTTTCTATTAGCGCGTTCGTTGTCATCACCGCTGTCAAAAATGGCCGAGTTATTTACCCGCTTAGGCTCGGGGGACGCTAATTTAGCATATCGGTTGCCACACAGCGAGCAACCAGAGCTAGCAGCTCTGAGTAATGGCTTTAATCAATTCATTGATAAAATTGAAACGGCTATTGCCCAAGTCTCACACGAAAGTTTAGAAATTCGTCAAAGCTCAGATCAAGTTTTTGCCCAAGCAAAACGTAACTCTCAAGCTATGGATAATCAAAAAGAGCAAACAATTTCGGTTGCAGCTGCAATCAACGAAATGGGTGCAACCGTGCAAGAAATTGCTCACAGCGCCGCAACTGCTGCAAAACTTACCGAAGACAGTAAAGCGAATACATTACAAAGCCACCAACAAGTCGTACAAAGTCAGCAAAGTATTACTGCATTGGCCGGTGATATAGATACAATAACAGGGCAAGTGACTGAGCTTGCAAATAAAACTCAAACAATCGCGAGTATCGTTGATTCTATTCGTGGTATATCAGAGCAAACTAATTTGCTTGCACTTAATGCCGCCATTGAGTCTGCTCGCGCTGGTGAGCACGGCCGTGGCTTTGCTGTCGTCGCAGATGAAGTGAGAGCACTAGCCAATCGTACCTCGCAATCAACTACTGAAATTCAAACAATGATTGAAGAGCTGGCAAAAACCGCAACAAATGTGGTGGAGCAGATTGCGCTATCAAAAAACAAAGCGCAACAAAGTGTTGCCAATATGCAAAGCTCTGTGCAGTTACTTGACGCTATCACCAATACAGCCAATGAAATAAATGATATGGCAACCTTGATTGCGACAGCCACAGAAGAGCAAAGTAGCGTGGTTGCAGATGTGGGCCGTAATATTGAACAAATCAGTGAGATCAGTGATATGGCGATGCGAGAGCAAATTGATACAGAGCAAGCGATCAAAGGTCTCGCAACAAGTGCACAAACACTAGCAAGTTTAGTAGCCACGTTTGAAAAGCACTGACACAGTTTGTAACAGTTAATATCCACTCCATCTAAAAATAGACTAAACTTAACTAGTCAGTATTTAGTTGGAGTGTGATTATGACAGCACTAACGTGGCCTGCTAAGTTAGTCGTTATTTTGTTGCTGTGTAGTTTATCGGCGTGCACTGCTACACCTAAAAAACCGGCACTGATTGCGCCCGTAGTGGCAAATAATCCAGCCTTCAGTGTTTATCCTGTGGAGAATAGTGCAGAAATATTCGCATTAGACGAGAAAATAACCCAGCAACTTGATTTAGCCTTCCCAAGTAATAAACGTAACTTAAATAACACCAAAAAATTATTAAATTTTTTACTAGAAAATGGTGATGCCTCATTGTCATATCAAGCTGGGGCAACGCTAACGGCCAACCAAGCTTACAGCGATTTAAATGCCAATTGTTTATCGTTGTCGATTTTAGCTTATAGTATGGCGGAATATTTAGGCCTGCATGGGCAGTTTCAAACAGTGCATATTCCTGAATATTGGGCAGTCAGTAACGGCTATAACTTATTAACTGGGCATATCAATTTAGTTGTGACACAGCGCCAGGAAAAAAATACCAGCAGCAGTGTAACCTACCTATATAATAGTGAAAACTCACTCGTCATTGATTTTGATCCAAATTCGCGTGGTGAAAAATTTAAAACATCGCCGATCAGCAAACAACGAATTACGGCTATGTTTTATAACAACAAAGGCGCAACAGCGATGCTCAATGGGCAGCACGACTTAGCCTACAGCTACTTTTTAGCAGCTACAAAAAGCGATGAAAATTACTCTGGTGCTTGGGGGAACTTAGCGGTGTTGCTGCGCTTACATTCACAATACGCGAACGCCGAACTAGCCTATAACTTTGCAATAGCACTAAACCCTGACAATAACACTGCACTGGGCAATTTAGCACTGCTGTATCAACTTACCGAACGAGGTGAGCTTGCTGATGAGATTTTGACTAAGCTTGACTTAAAACGTCAAACTAATCCATATTATCATGTTGCTTTAGGTAACGATGCGTACCTGATTAAAAACTATCAAGATGCTATTAAACACTTTAACAAAGCCAAACTTATTGATAGACAGATCCATGATAGCTACTTTGGTTTAGCACGTACCTATTATCAATTAGGTGATTTTAAGCAAGCATATATGCAACTGCGTTTTGCTAATAAGTACGCTGATTTTGATCACGACAAACAGCGTTATCAAAATAAACTACAGGCTCTCAGTGAAATGACTGCCAAGGTGGATAACCATTAAGCTATTTATTCTGATCCTGAGTATTCTATTTTCTGTTACAGCTTATGCAAACAATGCAAACCAGCAACTCATTAGCGACTTAAATTACTTAAGCTCCACGGCCTTAAATGGCCGTAAAACCAATACGCCTGATGCCGTTGCCAGCGCTGAGTTTATTAATCAACGCTTGCAGCAACTTGGCTATCAAAGCCGGTTACAACCGTTTAGCTATACCGCTGGTTTTTTTACTGAAATGTCAGGGCAGAATGTAGTGGCCACTTTAATGCCCTCACACCCCGTCAAAGCTCATGTGATACTCACAGCTCATTACGATCATTTAGGTAAGCAAGGTCATAAAATGTATGGAGGTGCCAATGATAATGCCAGTGGCGTCAGTGCATTATTATTTATAGCCGCACAATTCACCGATACTCCCCCACCCTTTCAACTTAGCTTTGTTGCCACCGATGCTGAAGAGAATGGCTTACATGGCGCTGAGTTTTTTGTTAGCCAGTTACCCCTTGACGACGCCATCACTATACTCAACATTAATTTAGATATGTTAGCCGTGAGCCGATTGAAAAAAACCTTGTATGCATTTACATCAAATGCGCAGCGACGTACTTTACAAGCCCAATTATCTGATATTTCCAGCGAGTTAATCAAAGTAAAAGTAACCAGCTCATCCAATATGATGAACCGACTAACCCGGGGCGAAGATATCGATTGGCGCCGTGCCAGTGATCATTACGCATTTGCTAAAGCGGGGTTTGCTTATATCTATTTTGGCATGGGTTATGACCCACATCACCACACAAGTTCCGATCAAGTGAGTAATATTGATCAGGCGTTATATATTGAAGCAGTTAATTATATTGCACAATTTATCCGCCAGCTTGATATGACTAGCCTTTAGGCTGCTGACCAGTTGCAACAAACTCGCGTTTTTGCGCTTTGCTTAGCTGTTTAATTTTTATTTCCAGTTTAGTCGCCTCACTACGAGAGCCAACCTCACATTGGTAAATAAGCGTTAATGGCCCTTTACCTTTTAAGTTTTTAGCGCCCTTGCCCGCTTGATGTGTGGCAAAACGTTTCGCAACATCCGTGCTTATTCCTGTATACCAGTGACCTAAACGTGTTTGTACAATATAAAGCGACCAAATAGAGATATTGATATGTGTACTATTTTCAGAGTTAGTTAAACTTTTAGCGGACTGCGAGGTCAAAATTACGCTCCAAACATCAATAGTTAAAATTAAGTCACAAACAATTGCCTAAAAGGGTTTTACCTTAGGTGACTAATCGGTATCATGCAGTTTATAAAAAATAAGGATCCAAACAAACAATGCAGTCGTTAAAAACTTTTTCTCTTTGGTTTATCGTTGCTCTCACATTAAGTGCAACCGCAGGTTGTTCTAGTTGGGTTTATCGTATCAATATCCCACAAGGTAACTTTTTAGAACAAAGCGATGTTGATAAACTTCGTGTCAGTATGACCCGCGAGCAAGTGCTTTATGTATTAGGTAAACCAGTCGCTGAAGACGCTTTCGATAAAAACACTTGGCACTATTTATATGCTTTCAACCTTGGCCGTGATAACGAGCAACGCAAATCACTGACCATTGTTTTTGAAAATGAAAAACTGCAATCAATCAGCGGTGACTACGAACAACCAGCCGAGTTTAATACTCCGCTTGAACAGTAATCGCGAACACACTCACGATTATGAGAAAAAAGGTTAGCTGCGGCTAACCTTTTTTGTTTTGCTTATTTCGCTTTATCCAGTGGTCGCCCACCGGTAATTTTATTTGCGCGGCCTTCGTCTTTGGCTTTTTCAGCGCGTTTACGTCTTGCATCTTTAGGATCAGCAATTAAAGGTCGGTAAATCTCAATGCGGTCACCATCCTCAAGCACCTGAGTCAACTTGCAAGTTCGATTCCAAATACCTAATGTGAGCGCTAAAGCGTCAATTTCAGGGCACTTGGCAAGAATACCAGATTGTATCACCGCCTCTTCAGCCGTTGTCCCTGTAGGCACCTCAACCAGTAAACAGGTTGCTGTTGTTGGCAACGCATACACTACTTCAACTTTTATCATAATCTTGGTCCGTATACTTGTTTTGCGCGTTGTGTAAATGCATTCACCATGTTTTTTGCGACATCGTTAAACACCCGACCAAACGCCAGTTCAATCAGCTTATTGGCAAATTCAAACTCAAGCTGTAACTGCACTTTACAGGCATTATCATCCAACACCTGAAAATGCCAACGCCCTTGCAACGCTTTAAATGGGCCATCCACTAAACGTAATGTCACGGTATTTTCGTCTGCAAAGGTGTTTTCTGTCGTAAACCACTTTTTTATACCCGCTTTTGAAATTTCTAAACTGGCGGTCATGGTATTATCTTGCTGAGCGATAATTTTCGCATCGGAGCAATGTGGTAAAAATTCAGGATAAGCATCCACATCATTGACTAAATCAAACATTTCTTTGCTGCTATACATTACTAGCGCACTTTTTTCTATTTGTGGCATACTCACTCCCAACTGTGTGGGCGAATTTTAGCAAGCTTTGCGTTTTTCCCCAAACTTTCCTGGCGCTTTATTTACAGACACTTTTTATTGGCAAAAATAAAAAATCGATGTAAAAAGCAGAGCTTTACGTATAATATGGGCCACTATGGCTAAGAAAAATTCATCTAAATCGACAAGTAATACTATCGCGCTCAATAAAAAGGCGCGTCATGAGTATTTTTTACACGACAAGTTTGAGGCTGGTGTCGAACTGCAAGGCTGGGAAGTAAAAAGCATCCGAGCTGGTAAAGTAAACATCTCTGAAACGTACATTCACCTTAAAAATGGCGAAGCGTTTTTGCTTGGCAGTCAAATACAGCCACTCAATAGTGCTTCAACCCATGTTATTTGCGATCCATTACGTTATCGCAAGTTATTATTAAGCAGACGCGAGCTGGACCGTTTAGTTGGTGCAACTGAGCGCGACGGCTATTCATTGATCGCCACTGCCATGTATTGGAAAAAATGCTGGGTGAAACTAGAGTTTCACTTAGGTAAAGGTAAGAAAATGCATGACAAACGTGAAGACGGCAAAAACAAAGACTGGTCTCGCGAAAAAGAACGGTTAATGAAGCACAAAGTTTAATATATCGAAACAACCTCAAAAGCGCCTAACTCAGTTAGGCGTTTTTATTTCTACTCCCTAATTCTTCTAAGTGTATCGACAACAACAAAAAAAACAGTTTGATAACAAGTCACTTACATGATATTCATATTACCGGTTTCAGTACCACTTATAATTATCATGACAACAAGGATTTAAGGATGAAGAACAGAATACTCCCATTTAAACCTAAGCTCATCGCTTGTGTAACTCTGGCAATTTCAACAGCGGGTTATACTTCTCAATCATTTGCTGCTGACGAAGCAACAAAAGTTGAGCGTATTGAAGTAACGGGCTCTCGAATAAAACGTACTGATATTGAAGGTCCATCCCCAGTACAATCAATTAGTCGCGCCGATATTGATAATATGGGCTATGACAACCTACAACAGTTACTGGAAAGAATGCCTGTTGCCGGTAATGGCACATTTTCTACCCGCGGCAACAATCAAGATTCTACAGCCAATGGCTCTGCGGCAGTATCGTTGCGTGGTCTTGGCGCAGATGCAACGCTTGTGTTAATTAATGGTCGTCGAGTGGCTATCAGCGCATTTGCTGAGAGTATCACTAACTCATTTGTTGATATTAACAGCATCCCTGTGTCTGCTATTGAACGCATTGATATTCTTAAAGATGGTGCCTCTGCAATTTATGGTTCCGATGCCGTTGCCGGTGTAGTTAATATTATTTTGAAAAAAGATATTGATGGCCTAGAAGTGAATTTAGGTTATGGCGGCACTGATGGCCCTAACTATGAAGAAACCTCGGCAAGTATTGTTTGGGGAACCTCAAACGAAAAAAGCAGCGCGTCAGTGATCATTGACTATTTCAAAAACACCTCATTATCTTCAGATGAAATGGGTCGCTTAGGTACTGCAGATCAAACAGCAAATGGGGGAGAAGATTTTCGTTCCTCACGCGGATTCCCAGGTTATTTCTACGTTGACGGCGTAAAAACAATCGATCCGGATTGCCCAGCTGAAAGTGCCACATCTAGCGGCAGCTGCTTATTTGATTATGGACCATTTGGCTATATTGCTCCTGCTTCTGAGCGAGTGGGTGCTATTTCGCAATTTGAGTATAACTTTGATAACGGCATTACTGCCTTTATGGAAATGGCTGTACAGCATAATACCTCGATTGCCGCAGGTGCACCTACACCGCTAGATGAAGATGCCGGTTTAACTGTTCCAGGTAGTCACCCGAACAATCCTTTTGGCCAGGGTATTCAGATCGGTCGTTACCGAACTGTTGATGCCGGTGCCCGTCAGTGGGACATTGAATCTGATACACTGCGTTTTGTTGCCGGCCTACGCGGTGAAATTAGCGATTGGAGCTGGGAAGCCGCCGTTCAAAAAGGCCGCAGTAAATCAATGCAAACTGGTGATAGAACCCAAGGCTGGGTAAGAACTGATTTTTTACAGCAAGAAATAGATGCTGGCAACTACAACCCATTTGGCGGCACTTATAATGATCCAGCGGTAATTGACCGTATTACCACCAGTTTAGTACGCCGTGGTGAGTCTCATATGACCTCATTTGATGCCAATATTACCGGCGAGGCTTTTAGCTTTGGTGACAGTGTTGTCATGATGGCTGCTGGTATTGAATACCGTGAAGAAGATGTCAGCGATATCCCAGATGATCAATTTCAACGCGGTTTAATTTTTGGTACTGAGTCTGTTTCTGCAGCCGCTGAGCGCGACCAGTACGCAGCCTATGTTGAGTTTTCAATTCCATTAGCGGATAGCTTAGAGCTACAACTTGCCGGGCGCTTTGATGATTACAGTGACTTTGGCACCACAACAAACCCTAAAGTAGCACTGCGCTGGGCTCCTACCGATGAAATTACCGTTCGCGGTTCATGGGCACAAGGCTTTAGAGCCCCTTCCCTAGCACAAATTGGCCTAGGTCCTTCAGAAGAAAGTCAGTTTTTTGTTGATAGCTATCGCTGTGCTGCAACGGGAGAAGATTGCGATGTACTTGATTACAACATTCAATTTGCTGGTAACCCTGACCTAAAGGCCGAAGAGTCTGAATCATGGAACGTTGGCTTTATTTGGGCGCCAATGGCTGAACTTGGCTTTAGCATTGATGTATGGAGTATTACTCAAGATAACAAAATTGATGAACAAGCCTTTGGCCCTATTTATGACGCTGAATGTAATAATCAAAATAGTACAGTGTGCGTTCGCCTACCGCCGCAAGGTGGACAAAGTTTAGGGGTGATCCAAAAAATTCACAGTACTTTTGAAAATGTCTCTTCGCAAGAAGTATCTGGCGTTGATTTCTCTGCAAATTATAACCACTCATTGGATGATTTAGGTTTACTTAAGTTCAACTTAGAATGGGCATACCAAGATAAGTTTGAAAAAGACGACCGCGATTATACTGGTGAATATGGTTACCCTGAACATCGCTGGATGTTTTCAACTAATTGGGAGCTTGGCGAATTCAATACTAATGTAAATATCAGTTATATTGGTGAATTTGAAGATACACCAGATATTGATTTTGACGGCACGCTGGATTTTGATAGCAACACATCAAGAATGGTTGATTCACAAGTTTTAGTTGATTTGCAAACGGCTTATCGTATTACTGAGTCGACCAAAATTTCGATTGGTGTAAATAACTTATTTGACGAAGAGCCGCCATTCGCTATCGGTGATGGCGATAGTGATTTATATGGCTATGTATCAGCGGTGCATAATCCGCGCGGACGCTATATTTATACTAAAGTGTCGTTTTCTTTCTAGTTTTACTCGCTAACAAAAAAACCCGCCAGTTGGCGGGTTTTCTATTTAAAAACTAGGGCCTAAATTATAGGTCGCCTTCGTTTTCAGAAAGGAATTTAGCAACGCCTGCTGGGCTTGCGTCCATACCTTTTTTACCTTCAGTCCAACCAGCAGGACATACTTCACCGTGCTCGCTGTGGAACGCTAGAGCGTCAACCATACGAAGCATTTCGTCGATGTTACGACCTAGTGGTAAATCATTTACTACTTGATGACGTACATTACCTTCTTCATCAATTAAGAATGAACCACGAAATGCAACGCCCGCTTCTGGATGCTCAACGTCATATGCTTTACAGATTTCGTGCTTAACGTCTGCAACTAGTGCATATTTAACTGCGCCAATACCACCGTCAGCAACAGCAGTGTTACGCCATGCGTTGTGTGAGAATTGTGAATCAATTGAAACACCAATTACTTCAACGCCACGCTTTTGGAATTCTTCATAACGCTTGTCAAAAGCAATTAGTTCAGAAGGACATACGAAAGTGAAATCTAGTGGGTAAAAGAAGATTACCGCTTTTTTACCTTTGATTTTTTCGTGAAGATTGTAGCTATCTACGATCTCGCCGTTACCTAATACTGCTGCAGCGGTAAAGTCTGGTGCCTGGCGGCCTACTAATACACCCATTTTATTCTCCAAATATTTGAGTTTGCTTTTTATTGCTTACGCAATGCTTGCCTTTAATATGGGATCTAAAAACAAAATACCAAGGGCTGGCATGCATAATTGTCAAAATATTTTAGAGAGTAATGACTTAAAAGAACAATCGTATTTTCCGATGTCTACCATCGAAAATACAGAACACCAAGTAAAGGGAATAAAAAAGCCTGCATGAGCAGGCTTTTAAATAGTAAAAATGATTAATCCATAATATTTTCAGGCATATCACCACGGATCTTTTGCCAAATTTCACCTGTTTGATGACCATATTTACGCATCATTGAAATAGCACCATCATGTTCACGCTTTTCAGCAAGTATAGTTAAGTCTTTATAAAACTGACGTGCTAGTTGACGAGTGCCCGGATCGGAGAAGTAATGACAGCCAATTTTCGAATAAAAACCTTTAAAGCCATTTAGAATAAGCACATAAATACGATTATTGCCTGCAACAGCTAACTCATGGTGCACTTTGTAATCGTAATCAGCAAAGGCCTGCGCGCTATCTTCAAGTTCATCACTTTGCGATAAGATTTCAATCACTCGATCTGGTGCCAGCTTTATCGCCGCACGAGTATAAATGGCGCTAATGTTGGTACGAGCAGAGAGCAACTGATCTGTCAGCTCCGGCATTTTGTCTTCATCAAGACGGGCTAATGTTTCAAGAATATTAAGTCCTGACGTTTCCCAAAAGTTATTTACGCGTGTCGGCTTGCCATGTTGAATGGTTAGCCAGCCATCACGTGCTAGACGTTGTAATACTTCACGTAGTGTAGTGCGTGTAACACCTATTAATTCTGATAACTCGCGCTCAGCAGGGAGTATAGAACCTGGAGGGAAATCCCCATTCCAAATTGACTCAACAATATACTCTTCTGCAAATCCAGCTGGACTTTTCGCTTTAAAAATTCTCATTCAATTCCCACTCGAGTTATCACATTACTTCACTTAAAAACGATTAACCGACTGATTGTACCAGATGAAGCAAAACTAACAAGTAAAGTAATTGCGAAGCTATATTTTTTTGAACAAAGTGGTGCATGGAATCTAAATGTCATATAGGATCATGCCCCCGATTTGGGGGAATAAAAAAATAAACGGAGTTTACATGTTTAAACACTCAACTATCGCTTTGGCGATATCTTCTTGCTTTTTAGTGTCTGGCTGCCTTGAAGTAGAAAACAATAGTAATGACGACCTTGTTGCAGCAATTGAAAATCAAAACAATAATACAGCTGAAGCGATGCAAACTGCCACTCTTACTGGCTCTATTAAGCACCTACTAACTAACGACACTGTCGAAAATGCACAAATATCTATAAAAATAGGTAATACCTGGAGCGAAATAACCGATACGACTAATGGTCTTTTCGAACTACTCGATTTGCCAGCGGCTGCTGATTTCACTTTATTAGTTTCAAGTGCAGACAACTCATTTCAAGAACGAGCTTTTTACGGAAATACTAGCTACGGAATTCGCCAATTAGGCGCACTGTTGGTTGCTGATTCAGAGTTGATTGAATTTGAAGTGCTACAAAGTGGAACAAATGAACCTGTTCCGGGCTTGGAGTTTAATTACTCAATTTCTACGAGTCTTGAAAGTTACTATGATTGGCAAGAGCGCAATGAGCACTTTATTCGTTCAACATACAATGAACAAACAGGTATGTATTCTATAGCTAAAATTGCTGGATTTAATAAAGAATTAGTAATCGATTTTGACATCGATAATGATGCTATAGATGACTACAGCTTGACCCAACAACCAAGTGATGTGAATCGTATATATACTGATGAGTTGAGTAATGGCAGTGGTATATACGTAGTTAAAACAGCTGAAAATGCCGAGTTTTCTGTTCGTCTCAGTATTATTGATACATTAGGTAACACTATAAATGACCTAAATGTTGCTGCATATACTCAACTATCGAAACCAATTACACCGACCTTTGACAGTTCTTCAAATGAATATGTATTTGAATATAAAGGAACTGCCAGCATGAGCTTGGTGCTACCTAGCTATGTTGATTCAGAAGGTACAAATTACACAAGCAATAAAATAACCCTAACTGCTTTTAATGATGGTGTGTCGGTTCAAGGAAATTATAATAATAATTTAAATGGTTTTTACCCGCTTGAGAACGGAGTGTTTTCTTTAGTCTCACAACTAAAGGAAAGCAATTCCAATCCGCAATTGAGAATAATAAATGCTGATATAGATACCAAAACGCAAGGCTACTATGTATTCATGGATACGCCAGTTAAGCTAGTTGAAGACAGTATAAAGTTAGTTAGCTTAGAGCAAATTAACGTAACCCGCGGTAATGACTCTGATGCAGATTTCGTTGAGCCTGGCGTTACCCAAATCACCGTAGGGGATGTTGAGTTACCTATAAAGACAGCTCTTACATTCAATGATAGTTTTATCACTAGTTTACCAACTACAGTCTTGCCTTCAGGGAGATATCAATATCGTTTTACCAGTGCTATTGAAAAAGATACCGATTTAATAAAGTATTTTTCAACTCAAACAAACTTTACTGTAGAGCACCCTGAGAAATTTAATATAAGCCAAATCAAGTTGGATAATAATAATGGTAAAACAAATGACAACCTGATCGTCTCAGCAAACACCGCTGGTATTGCACCAATAAACCCTTACCAGTCAAACAATGCTAATGTATATTTACCCAGCTCGATCACAACACTAGAAAGCCTCAAATTCTATTTAATCAGCTACACAAGTAATGGAACCAGCAATCCACTAAATTATACGATATCTGCTGTAAATGATGGAAATATCAACGCAACTCTTCGCTACACTGTCTCTTCGGCTTTGAATGAAAGAGTCGAAACCGAGTCATATAGAATAGATAAATATACTAACCTGGCTGACAGTAAATGGTATGCACTTGATTTTTCTTACAATATATCAAACCTAGACGATAATACTGCGTCAAATAAAAATGACATGACTTTAGGTTATGAGTATGTAATAAAGGGTAGTAATGAAGTAATTACGGGAAAAATAACGTTACCTGTGCTTTAATTACTGACCTGCGGGTATAAAGTTTATACCCGCTTCATTGTACCCGATTTTATTCAATAACTAAGTCAATTTCAGTTATCATCTGTGCTTTCCCCCTTGCGCCTTGATTAAGTACTAAGTCATAATCCCAACCTGATTTTAATATTTGGAAATACTATGAATTGGTTAGCAAATTTAGCGCAACAACGCACACCTTGGGTTTTATTGGCATTAACTGCATTTACATTTGAAGCAGTTGCTTTATTTTTCCAATATCAAATGGGCTTAGAGCCATGCATTATGTGTATTTATCAGCGAACCGCGATGCTAGGTCTACTGATTGCAGGCATTATTGGCGCAATCAACCCCACTAACATGGTGATCCGTGTTACTGCTTTATTGAGCTGGGCTATTGCTAGTGTTTGGGGCTATTTTATTGCTCGTCAACATATTGAGATGCAAACCACTACGGATCCATTTGCCTTTAGCTGTGAGTTTGAGCCAAACTTCCCCGTGCCATTACATGAATGGATACCACAGTTCTTCGCCGCCACCGGTGACTGCGGCAATATTGATTGGCAGTTTGCTGGTTTAAGTATGCCCGCTTGGATGGAAGTAATTTTTGGTGCATTTACATTAGTACTAATAAGCGTTGTCGCAAGCCGCTTAATCATTAAAAAGTCACTGTGATGATGACATTTTTTTCAAGCCAAGTGACGCCATTAAAACCATTTAAAATACGCCAACGTCAGCAAATTATTGCCTTAGCTTTAAGTCGCTTAACGCCGATGCAAAAAATCAGTTTGCGTATTTTAAAGTTACTTTTATTGACCCCTGTATTTTTATCTTTAGCCTATTTTGAAGGTTGGTCACTGTTACCTGCATTATTGATCACCGGTATAGCTTACCCTTTGCTGACTACGCCAGTAGAAATCATGTTTGCTAAAGGTCATTTACAGCAAGCAATTGAAGAGTTTACACAGGGCGAATAATTCGCCCTGTTCTTAATGTTTAACTAATTAATATTTAACTACTTAAAATTTAACTTTCCCTTCTAGTTTAGCAACGAGCTTATCGCCAATTCCTTTCACCTGCGCCAAATCAGCAATAGACTTAAATTTACCTTGTTTAGTGCGATAATCAACGATCGCTTGTGCTTTTGATTTACCAATACCAGGTAGTTGGCTAAGTTGCTCGACTGTTGCTTGATTTACATTTACTAGCTGGTTTTTCCCTGCACTTTCAGTCGCCGCCACTTTAGTTACAGCTGCATTACTGGGCAATGAAATAGCAAGACCAAACACTACTACTATTAAAGTTAAAAACTTCATGTTTCTCCTCCATGATATCCATACGTGGACTCAGTTAATAGTTGATTTAAACGCCCTCACTTTTGGACTACATCCAAATAAAGCCATACTAAAAAAGTGCGACTATTTAAATAAAGTAAACTTGTACCTCTTTGTCAATGTACCGATAGTAAAAAAATAAAAATGTTAACTTGCAAAAAGGCCAACAAACAATTACTGTACATAAAAACAGTAATCAATCAAGGTGAACATGTTATTCACCAAGCAAATTGGCAGGAGAAATCATGGCTGTTGTTGTTAAATATGTTGTAGAAAGAAACGGAGTCGAGCGTATGACGTTTACTACTAAAAAAGAAGCTGATGCGTATGACAAAATGCTTGATATAGCAGAGTCACTCGAAATGATGCTAGAAAAAGTGGATGTCCCTTTAAGTGAGCAACAAATTGAATCGCTTGCACTTGAGATCGCTAAAAGTAAAGACGACTTTATCAATGTACTTAAAGGCGCTAAAGACGTTGCCCCAGCTAAAGCTGCACCTGCTAAAACCAAGAAAACAGCAGAGAGCGTTGCAGATTTAAAAGCAAGCACTGACAAAGCAGCGAGCTGATAGCCTACTTATAAAATAGAAAAGGAGCTTATTAAAGCTCCTTTTTTTCTGTTAGCTCAATGAGCCCTCAACTTCATCAAATAACTGCGTGATCTCTTTACTCGGAGGTGGTGTTGATAAGCTCACCACTACAATTGCGATACTTGATAAAATAAAGCCAGGTATAATTTCATAAATGAGACTACTGAGCGTCTCACCATTAATAGTAATTGGCGCATAGATCCACACCAACACAGTACCAGCACCGACAACCATACCACTTATCGCACCTTGAAGATTCATTCGTTTCCAATACAAGCTAAGCAATACTAATGGGCCAAATGCAGCACCAAAACCAGCCCATGCATTACTAACTAAATCTAAAATCGAACTATCGCGATCATACGCTAAGTAAATAGCAAATAATGCCACTAGCAATACGCTAATTCGACCGACTAAAACCAATTCAGTTTGTGAGGCACTGCGATTTAAATAGATTTTGTAAAAGTCTTCAGTTAGCGAGCTTGAGCATACTAATAGCTGAGACGAAATAGTACTCATAATCGCAGCTAAAATAGCAGCAAGTAAAAAGCCTGCAATTAACGGATGGAATACTAGTTCAGATAATACTAAAAAGATTGTTTCTTTATCGTCAATCAGCATTTGGTTTTCAATCATATATGCGGCGCCAAATAACCCAGTTAGTACTGCACCAATTGCTGAAAGTGTCATCCACGACATACCAATACGACGCATAGTTGGCATATCTTTAACAGATCGTACTGACATAAAACGAACGATAATATGCGGTTGCCCAAAATAACCTAAACCCCATGCCATTGCAGAAATAATCGCGATGGTAGAACCACCGGCAAACCAGTCAAGCATGTTAAGTGCATGGATCTCACTCTCTTTGGGTGAACTCAATAAAAGATCATAACGTGCGTTCGCCAATGTATCCATAACCGGTTGATCTAACATCATGTATGTTACAACTGGGACCGCTAGCAAGGAGATAAACATAATGCAGCCCTGCACAAAGTCAGTCAAACTCACAGCTAAGAAGCCACCAAACAAGGTATACAGTACAACAACTCCCGTAGTAACGTATAACCCAGTTTCATAACTCATTTGGAACGAGTTTTCGAATAATTTACCACCGGCAACGACGCCCGATGAGGTATAAAGTGTAAAGAACACAATAATTACAATTGCCGAGATCACCCGTAATATATTTTTATTATCAGCAAAACGGTTAGCAAAATAATCAGGGATGGTAATTGAATCGTTTGCTTTTTCAGTATAAACACGCAGTCGTGGTGCAACTAAAAAGTAATTAGCCCAAGCGCCTAGCACTAAACCAATTGCAATCCATACTTTGCTTAAACCAAATAGATACATCGCACCAGGTAACCCCATCAGCAACCAACCACTCATGTCTGATGCGCCGGCAGATAATGCCGCAACTGCTGGAGATAAACTTCTTCCACCCAACATATAACCAGATACGTCGGCTGTAGACTGCTTATATGCATATAAGCCAATACCTAGCATTACGATAAAATACGCTGCTAAAGAAATAATCATTCCAGTTTCCAAATTCGCCTCCAACTCTGAAGTTAAAATCTGGCTTTTAATCCTAATAATGACTCACAAACCAGTATTAAATCAATATGATACAAAGTCATTATTGGTGTAAAAACCATCCTAGAAGTTGACTATATCATGCCAAGGGTAAATAACTCCAATTACTGTGATATCCAAACAACTGTTCGAGGTAAAGTTGGTTTTACGCGTTGAAAACAATTTCACATTTGAATATGGTAATTAATGCTTAATTGCCCTAGGATTAGATCAATGATTTCTCAAATAATCAATACTTTAGTATTTATATTGCAAATATAGTTAATGCTATTTATGTTGTTTTAACTTATATTGCCCAAGTACTCGTTTAACTGATGTGGATCCATTGTTTATGTATTTTTATGCTGCACGCCAACCAATTTTAGACCGAAACAAAGAACTTGTAGGTTATGAGTTACTCTTTCGTGACGGCGTTGATAATGTATTCCCAGATATTGATGGTGATGAGGCAACCACGCGATTAATTGAAGGCAGTCAATTTAATTTTGGGTTAGAAGATCTCACCGATAACAAACCAGCCTATATCAACTTTACCCTGGAAACGTTGCAAAAAGGCTACCCAACACTGCTGGGTAAAGATCAAATTGTTGTTGAGATACTCGAAACAATTCAACCTGGTAAGCGCTTATTAGCAATCGTCAAAGAGCTAAAAGAAAAAGGCTACACATTAGCGTTGGATGATTATATTCATCAGCCTGTGTGGCGTCATTTTTATCCTTTTATTGATATTATAAAAATAGACTTTCTTAGTTGTGACTTGGATACAATTCATACCATCATTGAAGAAGTTAAACCTTATCCGCATATAAAGTTATTAGCTGAAAAAGTAGAAACCTACGAAAAGTACCAATTAGCTTTAGATCTTGGGTTTGCTTACTTTCAAGGATTTTTCTTTTCAAAACCAGAAATGGTACAAAGTAAAACCCTGCCGCCATCAGAAATCGCCTTAGCTGAGCTACTTTATGAGACATCTGCTGTTGAGGTTAATTTAAAGAAAATTACCGAAGTATTTGAGCGGGATGTAAACCTTTCTTATAAATTATTACGATACAGCAATTCAGCAGCATTTAAACGCAGAGCCGAGATCAGCACCATCAAGCAAGCGCTTATAGTGTTAGGTGCTGAGGAAATTAAAAAGTTTTTATCGTTATTGTTTGCCGCTCAAGTTGCAGGTGATAAACCGGCTGAATTAATACGACTTTCCTTAACCAGAGCGCGTTTTACTGAATTGCTGGCTATTAACCATAATAAACTCAAAGATACCGGGATGGCTTTTCTAACCGGCATGATGTCATTAATGGATGCCATACTTGATGAAGATATGGCAAGTGTCATGAATAAACTGCCATTATCAAATGACATCAAGTTAGCATTAGTTGATGACGAAGGTTTGCTGGCGCAGTATTTGCGCTTAGTCAAACAGTATGAGCAAGCTAACTGGCAAGGCGCGAATGCAATTAAAGATGAGTTAGGATTAGCTGCAGAAAAAGTACCTGATGCCTACCATGACGCAGTCCATTGGGCGAATGAGCAAATGAAAGTACTTAGTTGATAACCCCTGCTTACTTTTTTAAAATAAAAATGCCAGCTTAAATGCTGGCATTTTTATGTAACCTGAAAAATAATATTAAAGACTTTCTAAGAAATCCTCATCGAAGTCTTCGGGCTCTTTTTCAATCGGTGGATTACCGTCATGTAGTTCATAGAGTTGACGTTGAAAATAAATATCTTTCATAAAAATATACGGATCAAGTGATTCATTTAATAAGCTTTCTTGCGGAATTAATGAAGCACGTGCTTCAACGGCTTTGAGCACAAAAACGAGCACAGTCTGTGGCGTTGTTAAGGCAATCTCCGGCAGTACAAAATTATCAACCACATCACCGGTTAGGCTACGTGCCGTTGTAGGGCCCATACCAGGTAGCATTAAATAAGCACCATCGCCAATTCCCCATACCCCTAGAGTTTGGCCAAAGTCTTCATCAACAATATTTAAACCAAGTGATGTAGCAACATCAAACAAGCCAAAAATACCCACCGTTGAATTAACTAAAAACCGCGCAATACTAATTCCTGCATTACCCGCCTTACCTTGTAAAGTAGCATTAATGACATCGGTTGGCGCGCTGATGTTATCAGTAAAATTGACAACACTACGACGCACTGGCGTTGGCGTAACGGCAACATAACCAACCGCAACAGGACGCAACACATACGCATCCAGCACATCCATATTAAAGTCATACATTGGACGGTTAAAGGATTGTAGTGGGTCCCGCTCATCTATTTTTTCATCAGGAACTTGCGCGCATCCTGCAAGCACAAGTAAACCCAATAAAACAAAACTCTGTCTTAACATCTTTGTTCCTTTTAAGGTATTAATTCATTGATAAGTAACTCATAAGCCTGAGTTTGGCTGCGCTCTAATACATCAGAGCGCCCTTCTAGCTCACCTGTTGAAGGCATTACCGAGGCATCTTTTGAAATACGCGCTGTTAAAATGATTTGCTCAACACTTGAAAGTGTTAAACCTGCAACCATAGCGTTACTGTCACTTAACTGCACTTCAATTGGAAAACGGTAATCCGTCAATTTTACCACTGCCAATGGCATTGGCGGGCCATTAGCAGCCTTTGCAAATACAAACAAGGTGCCTTGAGCTGGTAACTTATCCGTTAATTCTGGCGCCAATTTAATGGTAACTTTAATTGCTGATGTTGCTGCAGAACTGTCATCACTGCTTTGCTGCGCTGTTGCAACGGGTGTAAGTTGGCTATTTTGTTGCTCATTCTCAGCACTTATATTTTGCTCAATTTCAGAGATCCGCTGAGCAATCATACTATAACGTGAGTCTTCCTTATCCATACTCTTTAACAATACTTCAAATGCGGCTTTTGCTTGTAGCCAATCGTGCCGCTCGTAGGCAATTAACGCCAATAATGAAATTGCATCAAGGTTAGTTGGATCATCTTTAAGTACTTTAGAAAGCATACCTGCGGCACGGGTCATATTCGCATCACTTCCCTCAAGTAATAACACTTGGCTATAACTTATCAATACAGGGAGGTTGTCAGGATCCAGACGCAATACTTTATCAAATGATTGTTGTGCCATATCGTATTCGTTTAGCGACATAGCAACTCGTCCAAGTAACATCCAGGCCACTTGGTCATCACCACTTTGGGCAAGTTTAGTACGTAACCCTAACGCAAACGCTTGTAATTCATTTTGGCTTAGTGGCTCACCTTGCTGCATTACAGCTCGCTCACCATAGGCAGGTAAATTATCCATCGCACTGTGCCAATTCTGCAATTGTTGCTGGGAGCCCGTCGCAGTATAAAATATCACGGTAAAGGCTACCAAAAAGGCACTGCCTGTGAATGCAAAAATACGGTTATTACCTTTACTCATTAGCGACTTTTCAGGCGATAACTCGTTTAGTAAACGGCGTTTGAGTTCAACCACCGATTCATCATGGTTAACCTGATCGATACGTTGCTCAGCCAAATCATTCGCCAGCTCGCCAAGGCGTTGATGAAAAATAGCAATAAGCTCTGAGTTAGCATTATAGGTGAGGCTTTGTACGCGCTCTTTACTTAAAAAAGGCAGGGCAACAAACGCCATAGCTAATAAGGTTAATAATGCAAAAGCAACCCACATTAGTATCATTTAAATCTGCTCCTGACGTTCATTTTGAGCAATGAGCTTGGCTAATAGCGCCTCATCTTGCTCACTCCATGTTTGTTTAACCGCCGCTTTTCGCTGACGAAAAATAATAAAACCAAAACCAAATACCACAATCAATACCGGTAATACCCACAACACTAGTGTTGCAGGTGTGACAGGTGGGTCGTAATGAACAAAGTAACCATAACGGTCAATCATATATTCAATTACATCGTCTTTTGATTTACCCTCTTTCACTAATACCAAGACTTTGTCACGAAGATCTTTAGCAACTACGGCATCAGAATCGGCAATATTTTGATTTTGACATTTAGGGCAGCGTAATTCTTTGGTCAACTCTGAAAAGCGTTGTGCTTGTTCATTATTATCAAATTGATAACGGTCTTGCTCAGCCAGAGCGGCGCCACTGATAAACATCAACAATACAACTAAACAATATTTCATGGCTGTAACTCCTGCATTAAGGGCGCAAATTTAGCACGCCAAACTCGCGGATTTATATCGCCGGTATGATGCAATAAAATAGTCCCTTTACTGTCCACTAAAAAAGTCTCCGGCGCACCGGATACGCCTAAATCAAGGGATAAAGTGCGGTGTAAATCAAGAATATTAAACTGATACGGATCACCCGCTCGACTTAGCATTGACTTAACTTCTTCACGCAGCGCTGGTAAGTCGAATTCGCCATCGAAATCAGCATCATAACTTTGTACATAGTAAAGCCCGATAATTTTAACGCCTTGCTCTCGCAGTTGGGTTAAATAATCTAATTCAGCTAAACAGGTAGGACACCAAGTGCCCCATACATTAAGTAAATAAACATCGCCTTTTAACTGGCTATCCTGCCAACGCTTTGAATCCTGCATTAAATCAGGTAAATCAAAGGTCGGCATTGGCTGACCTAAACGACCGGTTTGAATTTCTCGTGGATTAGAAAACAAGCCTTGGAATAAAAACACACACACTAAAGCAAATGCCAGCAGGGGTATAAGCGCTAATAATTTGCGATTCATACTAACTGCTCCTTTGATTTATCAGACTTCTTTTTGCTGGTGCGATAGCGTCTGTCACCCAAAATCATAAAGCCAGCAAGTGAAATCAACACACCACCAATCCACATCCAACGCACATACGGTTTATGATAAATTCGCAGTGACCAACCACCGTTACTTAACTGCTCACCCAACGCTAAATATAAATCGCGGGTGAAACCGGCATCAATTGCCGCTTCAGTCATAAATTGCATACCAATATCATAACGACGTTTTTCAGCATGCAATACGGTCACTAATTTATCATTTTTCAGAACACTCACTTCTCCCGCATGGCCACTGTAGTTAGCGCCGCGAATAGTATTCACCCCTTCGAAACGATACTGATACTGATTTAACTGTACAATTTCACCTGGTTTCATTGAGACATCACGCTCAACAGAGTATGCCGAAGTTAACGTAACGCCCGCAATAACAAAAGCGATACCAACATGACCCAACACCATTGCCCAGTAGCTCAACCCTAAGCGTTTCAGCCCTTGGCTAAAACTAGTTTGTAAGGTTGCTTTTATGTATAGGTCAACAGCGGTTGTCATGATAATCCATACTGCCAGTGTGGTTGCTAATAACGTTAAAGGTGCAACAACGGCATAACTTGAATACAACCAAGCTGCTGTGATAACAACGCTCATTAGCGCAGCAATAAGTAATTTATTTTGCAGAAAAGACCACTTATTTTGCTTCCAACGTAGTAAGGGTCCAATTCCCATTAAAATGGCAAATGGTACCAAAAGAATGGCAAACATTTTATTAAAAAACGGTTCGCCAATAGAGATACTGCCTAAGCCCATTTCTTTATGCACCATAGGTAATAGAGTACCTAGTAACACTATAAATGTAGCCACCACTAAAAATATATTATTAAGCCATAATGCTACTTCACGTGATACCAGCTTATAGCGTCCTTCACTGCGCACTTGCGACACTCTAAAAGCGTATAACGTTAATGCGCCACCGACGACGATAGCTAAAAATGCCAAGATAAATAACCCACGATCAGGGTCTGTCGCAAAAGCATGTACCGACACAATAATGCCAGAGCGCACAATAAAGGTGCCCAGCAAGCTTAATGAAAACGCCGCGATAGCAAGTAGCACAGTCCAAGATTTAAACACGCCGCGTTTTTCAGTTACCGACAAGGAGTGTAATAATGCCGTTGCCACGAGCCATGGCATGAGTGATGCGTTTTCAACTGGATCCCAGAACCACCAACCGCCCCAGCCAAGCTCAGAATAAGCCCACCAGCTACCAATTGTAATGCCTAAGGTTAAAAAGCCCCATGCAGTCATGGTCCATGGACGCGACCATTTAGCCCAAGTATTATCAAGCTTGCCGGTTAATAGCGCGGCAATAGCAAATGAGAATGATACTGATAGTCCCACATAGCCCATATACAGCAAAGGGGGATGAATGATCATACCTGGATCTTGCAATAACGGGTTGAGATCGCGACCCTCTACAGGAAAATACGGTAACAATAATTCAAACGGGTTTGACATCCACAGGGTATAAAGCATAAAGCCAACCCCTAAAAAGCCTAACACACCTAATACCCTTGCTCGTAATATCCAAGGCAGTGAATTAGAACGCACAGCAACAACCGCAGTCCAACCTGCTTGCATCACTAACCACAACAAAATAGCGCCTTCATGACCGCCCCAAGTTGAAGTGATTTTATAATACCAGGGTAAAGTACTACTTGAATGATAGGCCACATATGCGACGGTAAAATCATCCGTTAAACTTGCGTAAATAAGGGCTGCGAATGACAACAGCACAAATATAAACTGGCCAACAGCTAATGAAGGCGCTGCGCGCATTAGTCGTAAATTGCCAGTGTGTGCGCCCCATAAAGGAAAAATACACAATAAAACACTCAGCACCATAGCAAGTGTTAGGGAGAAATAACCGAGTTCTGGGATCATCTTAATTGCCACTTTCTAAGTTATATTTAGGTTTTTCATGTTTGATCCCCTTTACCGCTTCAGCAACTTCAGCTGGCATGTATTCTTCATCATGCTTTGCCAAAACTTCAAACGCTTCTATTACATTAGGTTCAACCAACACACCTTGCGCCACAATCCCTTGTCCCTCACGAAATAAGTCAGGCAAAATACCTTGGTATTTAATCGTAACGAGTGGGCCGGTATCAATTAATTTAAAGCTGACTTGTAAGCTGGTTTCATCTCTGATCACAGAGCCTGGAACCACCATGCCACCAATACGTAATTTTTGACCTATGTGCGGTTTTTCTTTATTTGGTCCTTTACCTTCGACTAATTCACTCGGGGTATAAAATAAATTAATGTTCTCTTGTAGCGCATACAGCACTAAACCAATTGCAGCTCCAACACCAAATACTATGGCTGTTACAGCTAACAGACGTTTTTTGCGTCTTGGATTCATAGTTGTTGCTCCTGTTTAGCCTGCTGAATACGCGCTTCTCGCTCAGCTTGTTGCTGTACAGAAGCCATAATGCGCTTGGTATCATTTAAAGAACTAACTAAAATACCTAATAAAATCAGTGCACATGTGCCAAAAGAGAGCCATACATAAAAACCGTAACCGCCCATGGCAATAAAATCAGAAAAAGAATCAAACTGCATAACTAGCCCCTATTTAACAACTGACGCACCCAAGGGCGGTGCTTCTCACGTTGTAAAATTTCATTTTTAAGACGCATCAACGTCACCGTGCCAACAAAACCAGCAAAGGCGACTATATTTACCATTAATGGCCAAAACATACTGGAATCAATGGCTTTCGTGTCAAACTTAGTGATAGTGGCACCTTGATGCAGGGTGTTCCACCACTCAACCGAAAAATGGATAATTGGCAGGTTAATAACCCCAACAATTGCCAAAATAGATGCAGCACGACCCGCTGCTTTTTTATCTTCAAAGGCATGATATAAAGACAACACACCTAAGTATAAAAATAATAGAATGAGCTCAGAGGTAAGCCGAGCATCCCACACCCACCAAGCACCCCACATAGGTTTACCCCATGCTGCGCCGGTAATTAGTGCAATCGCCGTCACACATGCACCAACGGGTGCAATAGCAATCACAGCTAACTCAGCATTACGTAATTGCCATACTAAGGCGATCACTGCCGCAATGGCCATGGATGAATAAGCACCCATCGACAAAATAGCTGAAGGAACATGAATGAAAATAATGCGATAACTGTCTTTTTGCTGATAGTCGGCAGGCGCATAGGCTAACCCCCAGACCCAACCAACGAGCATACAGACAACCGATATCACGGCAAAATAGGGCAGTAACGTATTACATAATTGATATGCACGATCTGCTTTAGCGTAGGGATGTAACCACTTCCACATATTAACTTACACTCACTTTCAATGCTGACGATATGGCGATTGGTGCGCTAATAATAGCAATGACGAGCATCGCACCAAGAATAGCAAGCTGACCACTATAATCCAGCGACATAGTGCTGGTATCAATAGCGGACGTTGCAAAAATTAGAACCGGGATATACAAGGGTAGAACCAATAGGCTCATTAAAATGCCCCCTTTTTGTAATCCAACAGTAAGTCCAGCACCAATGGCGCCGATAAAACTAAGTAATGGTGTACCTAACAATAAAGTAAGCACCGTCGCTATTAATGCTTGATTGTCTAGGTTTAGTAACAGTGCAAACAGCGGTGTCATTAGTACCAATGGCAAACCAGTAATCAACCAATGGGCAACTACTTTACCAAGTACTGTTAGCGGTAATGGGTATGAAGAAGCAATGAGTTGCTCTAAACTGCCATCATTAAAATCATCGCGAAATAACTTATCTAACCCTAACATGGTTGATAGTAATGCAGCGACCCAAATAATACCCGGCGCCATCCGAGCTAATAGACCGGGCTCAGGCCCAATAGCTAACGGAAATAAAGTAATAACAATCAAAAAGAACAAAATGGGATTAACAATTTCAGCACGCTGACGAAAGGCCAACTGTATGTCTTTTTTACAAACAGCACTAAACAGCTGCCAATATGAATGTTGGCGTAACATCAGTGTCGGTACTCCAAAGTCACGGTTTGTAACTGCTCAAAGTGCGTAGTTAAATCTTGGTGGGTAGTTAATAGAATCGCCCCACCTTGCTCAAGGTGAGTTAAAAATCGTTGCTGTAAAAACGCAACACCGGCTTTATCTAGCGCCGTAAAAGGCTCATCAAGCACCCATAATTTAGCATCGTTGAGCCATAGCCGGATCAATGCAACACGACGCTGTTGCCCAGCGGATAAAGTACGCACCGGCACATCCTCAAGGCCTACTAAGCCAATTTTAGCCAGTAATGAATACAGGTCTTGATCTGTGTTGTAACCTTGAATTTGCAACCAAAAACGTAAGTTTTCAATCGCACTAAGTTGATTATTTACGCCGGTTTTGTGACCGATAAACAACAACTCGCGGGCAAACTCATCATAATTTTTTGCAATAGATTCACCCTGCCACATTACTTGCCCTTCATCAGGCGCAGAAAACCCTGCAATTATACGCAATAATGATGTTTTACCAGCCCCGTTTGGGCCTGCTAATTGCATGATTTGACCTGAATTCAAGCGGAAATTAAGATCCGCAAACAAACAACGGTCTTGCTTGATGCAGGTGACGGACTTAATGTGTAACAAGATGATGATTCTCTATACCCAAAATTAGGCGTTAGTCTAGCATAATGATAGGGTAATACGAATAATGCTTTGCACCGATTAATGAAAAACTTGATTTAAAATAATGAATAAACCTACACAGATAACATTAGCGAATTCGCTTTCTGTCAGTCATTCGTCGCACAATGGCGCGGGGCAGCAATTACCAGCACTGAGCGAACAAACGCTTAGTGCTAAAAATATTGTATTTGCGAAAGACTCAGTGCAGATGGAAGTGTATGTTGACAAACATTGGCAAACATTACGCCTGGCCACCACTGAGTCGCAAAGCAATCAAACAAAAATTGCCAGTGCCAATATTCAACTCAGTCATGATGGTAAGCAACTGACTATTTTGCCAACACAGACCGAAATAAGTCTGCGTCAACCAAATCAATTACAAAGTATTTTAAATTTTATTAACAGCGGTGATCAGCTCACTAATAAGCCATTATCAGTACAGGTCATATTACAACCTGCTGCAAAATTACTCTTAAACCAATTAGATGCCAGTATTACTGTTAATAAAGAACTCGCACAACTATTACATAGCGAAGCAGGACTAAAGGCCGTTATAACCCCTAACAATCGTAATTTTACCTTGAGTATAATTAATCGTTTTGCAGATACTTTGCACCAACAACCAATTAGCCAAGCAAAACTCGCGCTCTGGTTAAGCAAGCTAGTACCACAAGGGCAGCTACAGTTAGATAAAAACACCATAACCCTGAATTTTAATAATTATAACGGGAATATAAAACTGGCTATACAGGCCCCTGCTAATCATCAACGTACTGCTCAAAGCCAAGCCAGTTCAGCTGCACAAAAAGTGCAGCTTATTGCTGTTAATGAACAACTTATAATTAAAACACAGCAGCCTAATATGGCTTTGTTACTAAAAAATTCACTCGCCAATACTTTCCAGTCACTGGTCCAGAAAAGCCAACTGTCAACGCCTGTAAATTTGCCTGCTACATCAGCCAGCCCATCGCTGGTCAGTAGTAGTCCGATCAGCTCTTGGCTACAACACAGTTTTGCTGATTTAAAAACCCGTATCAACGACGCCGTACGCTACTTTGAAAGTAAACCATTTAGTCAACTTAGGCCAAGTAGCGGTAAATCTAGTATCACTACATCCCCCCAACAGGTGATGCCGGCACAACAAACAGAACACACCTTATTGCCAAAATCGTTAACTCGAATAAACCTTGCAGCACTGGCAATCAATCACAACCAGCCATTGCTGGCAGATATAAGTCAAGCGACATCATTACCGAAACACTTCCATCAATCTCCCCCATTGGTGCAGGTGTTGCAGCAATTAAAAGCGAGCTTAGCCAGTATTACACAATCAACACAATTACAAATGGCTGCAGCGACTCCACTATTAAGCAAAGCGGCACTCGCTGATCAAGCAAATATAAATACCCCCACAACGCCTGCGCAGGCTAAAGCTGTGATAGTTGTGTCTGCAAGTCAATCGGAGAATAAAGCCGCTGCGCCTACAGCGCCTACAGTTAACCCGCAAAATATTGCTGCTGCATCAGCACACAAGCAGCAACAAACAAGCTCTATAATACCAATTTCAAACCCAAGCAGTGCAAGTAAAGACGTAAGCACAGCAGCCATCAACGCCAAAGCCCTCGCTGAAACAGTAAAAAAGACTGCTGATGGTCCAAGCATACAAAAGCAAAGTGCTACTCAGCAACCAGATTTGGCAATCACCGCTAAAGTGAGTGCCAACAAAACAGCACAGCTCGCAACGCTTTCATTGCCAATACAAGGGCCACTGAAAGCAACCGTGCCAGCAAGTCAGCTAAGTTTGCCACTAGAATCCAAATTACTGGCATCGCTGCTAAAAACTCCTCACGAAAAACCATTGCCTAACTTTACCCGCTCCACGACAACTGATAAGCAGCAAGTGGCGGCACAAATCGATAAACTGGCAAACACTAAAGTCAGCGATAATGTTGATTTGAATCGATTAGTTAATCAGGCATTTAGTCGTATGATTGATAGCCAATCTCTGCAACCGCTAACCATTCAACGAGAGATACTCAGCGTTTTACGCCCTGAAAGCTTAACCTCGAGCGCGTTGCAGAATAGTTTTAGTCAATCCCTTGAGCACTTAACAGTAGGCATTTTAGCTGCACCGAGCTTAGCGAATATCAGTGCCTTAAATTTTAACGCTCAGAGTTCATTAGATGCCCTACTACAGGTATTAGTACCAAATTTTAAAGCGACTAATTCGCAAAAACTACAAGAGCAATTACTGCAACCGCAATCTCAGGCATTAGCTGCGGAGCTCAGCCAAATAAAAACGGCAATTAGCCAAGTAAATAGTACGCCTATTAATCAGCAGCCGGATACAAATCCGCTGGTACAATTTTTATTACCTATGCGGCTTCCACCTGAGGCAGCGCAAACTGAAATATCATTAGGGCAATATAAAAAACCCAGTAAAGATCAACTCGAAGGAAAAAATGTTTGGTTTGTGCGACTTAATTTTGATTATGCCGAACTTGGACAGTTGCAGATCACCGCTGAGTTAATGGATAAAGCGCTTGATTGCCAATTACTTGCTTCAAGCCAAGAGGTTACAGCAATGGCGCATCCTCACCTTGAAAGCCTGCGTCATAAACTTACAGCTCATGGCTTACAGGTAGGCGAACTGGCACTTAGTCAAGGCGCACCACAGCATCAAGCGTTTTACCAATCCCATGCCATTATTAATATAAAGGTTTAGACCATGAGTGATAACTCTCACCATAAATCTGCGATCGGCTTACTTTACGAAGCAGGCCGTTCACCAACTGTTGCCAGCAAAGGGTTTGGCGAATTAGCTGAAGAAATAATTAAGGCAGCAGAAGAAAAAGGTATTTTGATCCACAAAGATGAAGCCTTGGCCAAAACATTATCGCATTTAGAATTGGGTGAGGAGATCCCCAAAGAATTGTATTATGTTATTGCTGAATTGATCGCTTTTTCATATGTACTGCGCGGAAAATTTCCACCAGGCTGGCAAGATTTTCAGGGCAAGTTAAATATTAAAGCGTAAAAATAGTTTCAAAAAAACGAAAAAAGCGCTAATTAGCGCCTTTTTGATGATGTAACGACATTAATAATTCAGCTTCGGCCCGTGGCAACTCGCATTCACGAATGATCTCTTCGATATCCGCGCCTAACTCAACCATTTTTACTGCACGAGAGTAAATTTTCGCATCAGGGTCGTCATACTTCTGCGCATCTTGTAATTGCGCTAATTCCTGATTACGTTGCTCTACAGCAACTAACCGCTTGCCAATACTGAGCATACCGGTGCGCATTTCAGCAACTTCGCTGCGTAAAATGCTTAGCTGTTGTTGTGCTTCTTGCAATTGCTGTGTTCGGCTTTTTAACGCAGCAGCGTGTTTATTATTATTGACAAAAATGAGCCCCAAACAAACTAAAACAAGTAATAATGAGGCACCTAACAACGAGTATAAAAACATAGTTTTTCCGTAAGCGTTATAAACCGCTCAGCTCGTCCCACTCTTCATCATTTAGCAATTTGTTTAAATCAACTAAAATCAATAATTCACCATCACGGTTACTTACACCTTGGATAAACTTGGCGCTTTCTTCAGTACCAATGTTTGGTGCACTGTCGATTTCTGAACTGCGTAAATAAACCACTTCAGCCACACTATCTGCAAGAATACCAATCACTTGCTCTTCTGCTTCAATGATCAAAACCCGTGAATTGTCTGTTGCTTCTGCCGACATTAAACCAAATCGCGCGCGAGTATCAATAACCGTTACAACGTTACCACGTAAGTTAATGATCCCTAATACATAGCTTGGCGCACCAGGGACAGGCGCAATTTCTGTGTAACGCAAGATTTCTTGCACTTGCATTACATTCACACCATAGGTTTCTGATTCCAGCTTAAAAGTAACCCATTGCAACACTTCATCATTGCCATCGGTATTTTTACTGGTTGATAATAATCTTTGTTCACTCATGTTAGTACTCCGAATATCGCTACTGCTCGCGGCTATCTAAACCTTGCTCTAATAATTGATTTAAGCTTTGCACATCAATCAAGGCACACATTTTTTCTTTAATTACCCCTGCAAGCCAAGGTCGCTTGCCACTTTTAGCTCGCCATTTAACATCTTCACTGCGAAGTGTGATGTTATTTACCAGCTTTTCTGCCAACAATCCCCATTGGCTATCACCTAAGGTAATCAAGTATTGGTAGTTTAATTTGTCTTCTAACTCTTGGGTATATTTTTCTGGCATCACCCACCGAGCGGTATCAACCACATTCAGGTTTTCCTCACGATTGAGCATAACCCCTTTAAACCACTTAGGTTTACCAAACAATTGGTTCACTTCACCTAATTGATGGATCCCGCCAAGTGCCTTAAGTGGAACAGCAAGAGTCAGCCCAGCCACTTCAAAGAATAATGCTTGAAATTCACCATCAAAATAATCCTCTTGACGTTGCACCGGCGTTTTCGCCTCAACGGCGTCAAGTTGCGAAGTAACTTTAGCTATATCATTGATATTAGCTTGGATCTGCGGTTTCTCAAGGGGCGGTGTAATTTGTTCAGGTATTTCTGCTTGCGCAGTTGGTTTTGGCTCGTCCAACGCATTTGGCTGCACGATCGTTTGCTGTGACGCCTTCGCTGGCATTTTATTGCTGGTGTCCGTCGGTGACACTTGTTCGAGTAATTTTGCAACCGGCTCTAAATCCGTCGACTCTTCTTCTTCGCACAGTAAAGCCCCCAGATACTGGGTCATTACTTTTTCATTAGCAAATAATTGCTTACTCATTCATTAACCTTGTTCAATCAAATAATCGAGTAATGCGCGATATGCATAAACACCTCGTGAGCGCGGACAATACTGAATAGGTACTTGCTGGGCTAAACTTGCATCACGAAACTTCGTATCTACTGGTATTACCCCTGGCCATACTTTTTCTTGGTACGTTTGCTGTAATGTTTTATATGCCTCTAACGATGCATTGGTGCGCTTATCATACATTGTCGGGATAATGGTATATTGATACTGCTTTGATTGCGAGCTTTGCATTAATTCCATTGTTCGCATCATTCGGTCAAGCCCTTTCAGTGCTAAAAACTCGGTTTGCACTGGCACTAAAATCCGTTCGCTGGCCGCCAACGCATTCACCATTAATACGCCTAACACCGGCGGACAATCTAATATCGCATAATCGTAATGCTCACTGATTTTAGTTAATGCTTTTTTTAAAATCAGCCCCATCCCGGTTTTATTACCCATGCTGCGATCAAGAGTGGCTATCGCCATGGTCGCTGGCAAAATATCTAAATTATCAATATTTGATGGGCAAAGCGCTTGTAAAATTTCTTCACTGGCCATGGTATTACCACGGGCAAATATATCATAGACACTGACTTCTAAATCCTCAGAGTCAATGCCAAAGTAATAGGTTAAAGATGCATGGGGATCAGTATCAATCAGTAATACTCGCTTTCCTTGCAGTGCTAATATGCCAGCCAAACTCACAGCCGTGGTGGTTTTGCCTACTCCACCCTTTTGATTCGCTACCGTCCAAATTTTCACATCACACCTTTACTGTTTTTCATTGCGCGTTGTAATTCGTATGCCACCATGTGGGAGTTGGATCACTTTAATGCTGTTATCGTCACTTGGCAACTCAATTGGTTGCGGCTCTGGTGCCCGTTGCTGTGCTGCTTGCCCTTTTGTAACTTCAGGTTGTGGTGGTAGGCCATATTTAGACAAGGCTACCACTACTTTACGATTCTCTGCACGGCCTTGCTCAGTGTCATTCTCAGCAAAAGGTGAATATTGCCCATAACCTTCAATCGCCATACGCGCAGGATTAATTCCTAGGGCCTCAAGCTCTACTAACATAGACGTTGCCCGAGCAACCGACAACTCCCAATTAGAGCGAAACATTTCATTTCGAATCGTTTCATTGTCGGTATAACCACGAACGCGTATGTAATTATCAACCGGGGCAATAATATCTTTTACTAGTTTGATCACTTGCTTGGCGCGTAAGTGTGCCACTGCACTGCCACTTGAAAACAACATTCCAGAGCTTAATTCAATAATCAACCAGTCTTGGTGTAGTTCTAAACTGGCTTCACCATCACGTATTTCATCAATTAAAGCTGACTGTAATTTAGTTAGTAAACTATCCAGCGGTTTACCCAAATGCTTTTGTTGTATATTACTAGTATCACTTTGACCATCTAGTAACTCAGGCCCTGCTTCTTGCTTTTGAATACTCTCACCAAATAGCAGTTCTTTTTCTGGAGTTACTCTATCAGTTAATAAACCGGTTCCGGTTACGCCTTGGCCTTCTTGGGAATGCTGACGAGCCGATTTATCAAACACCTGCTCTAAGGAGTCAGATAAAATTTGAAAGTTTTCTTCTTTATTGATGGCAATGGCATACATCACCACAAAAAAAGCAAACATAATGGTCATGTAATCGGCATAGGAAACTAACCAACGTTCAGTATGTTGATTTTTTTTCGACGAATGACGAAGGCGGCGACGCATCATTATTGTTGTAACTGAGTGGGTCGCTCAACGCGATACGCTTCAAGTTTAAGCTCAATATTGACTGGACTATCGCCTTGGCTGATAGCAATAATCCCTTCGGCTAGTAGCTCATGGTAAAGCATTTTCTGTTCAACTTGCTGTTGCAGTTTGTTAGCCATTGGCAGAAACAATAAATTTGCTAAGCCAACGCCATAGATAGTAGCGATGAATGCCGTTGCGACACCAGCGCCTAATTTTTCCGGATCTGTGATAAACGACATTGCCTGAATAAGGCCAAGCACCGCACCTAAAATACCTATGGTTGGGCTATAACCCCCTAATGCTTCATAAACACGGCTAGCTTCAAGTAGGCGCTCACGTTCCAATAATAAATCAATTTCAAGTGTGTCTCTAAGTTTTTGCTCACTGTGACCATCAACCAGTAAGCTCAAGCCTTTAGCGACGTAAGGATCAGAGTGCGTCAATGCCACTTCTTCCAGTGCTAAATAACCTTCTTGACGCGCTTTATGTGACCAACTTTTAACTTGCTCAATAGCCCCATCAATATCATGACGCGGCGGAAAAAACACCCAATGACTTATCTTTAATACTTTACTGAAGGTGCTAGCAGGTGTTTGCAACATTACAGCGCCAAGCGTACCACCGAGCACAATTATCAATGCAGGGCCATTAAATAACGCGCTTACAACCCCGCCTTCCAATGAGTAACCAAAGCCAATTGCCAAAAGCGCAATTAACAGGCCTAAGAATGACAACTTATCCACAACCAATCTCACGCACTAATCGAGTAGCAACATCACCCAGCGCGATACTTGCCGATGATAAACCAGCACTTGCAACCGCTTGCGGCATACCGTAGACGACACTGGTTTTTTCATCTTGTGCCCAAATAGTCGCACCAACTTGTTTCAGCATTCTTGCACCGTCGCGGCCATCGGCTCCCATTCCTGTAAGCACAACGGCGAGTACATCCCCTTGATAGGCTTTAGCTGTACTGGCAAAGGTTACATCAACACTCGGTTTATAAGTGATCCGTGCGCTATCATCTTCAAACACTCGCAAAGTACGATTACCACCTCGTCCTTCAATCAACATTTGCTGACCACCGGGTGCCAAATAAGCCACACCAGGCATTAATTTATCGCCCTGTTGAGCCTCTTTTACTTGTATTTTGCACAACCCATTCAAGCGAGCTGCAAATGCAGGCGTGAACGCTGCAGGCATATGCTGGATCAACAAAATAGGGTGCGGAAAATTAGCCGGTAGCTGAGTCAAAATCGTTTGTAATGCAACAGGCCCACCGGTAGAGGTACCTATAGCGACGATTTGATATTTTTTACCTGATGCACGAATAGTCGCAGATGTACCAGCGCTCGGCGTAGCACTGCGGTTAAAACTTCTATCCGGCTGAGTAATTGCAGGTCGCGAGGTAGTTGCTGTAGACGTAGATGAAGGCGTGACTGGCGTTGCTGGTGCAGGCCGGCTAAAACGTGATAGTCGTCTACGACCAATCTCTTTTACTTTATTTTGTAGGAGTTTAATCGCATCTTCATTATTGCGGGCAATATCTTCAAATTTTTTCGGTAAAAAATCCAAAGCCCCCGCATCGAGCGCATCTAATGTAGCCGTTGCCCCATCACGAGTTAATGAAGAAAACATCAGAATGGGTGTTGGGTTCGCTGCCATGATCTCTTTGACAGCGCTAATACCATCAAGCACTGGCATTTCAACGTCCATGGTGATTACATCTGGTCGTAATTGATTTGCTTTGTCTACGGCTTCTCGGCCATTTACCGCAAAACCAATGACTTCAATATCCTTATCTTGCTCAAGTATTTCGCTCACTCTACGGCGAAAAAAACTGGAATCATCAACAACTAAAACTTTAACTGCCATCGGCATACTCTTGTTAAATTTTATCTGCGAGAGCCGCAAAAGGCTCCCGCATTAAGATAAGAATGGGCTAGCCTGCGTAGTTCTTTAACAGGTTTGGCACATCTAAAATTAGCGCTATACCACCATCAGAGGTAATTGTTGCACCAGCCATACCCGGTGTACCTTGCAATAAAGCATCAAGCGGTTTGATAACCACCTCTTCTTGACCAATCAATGAATCCACAACAAAACCGACTTGCTGTGTGCCAATTTGCACAATCACAACATGGCCTTGTGCTTTACGCTGTGAACGATCTGCACCTTTGACTAACCAATGCTCTAAATAAAACAACGGCAGCGCTTTTTTACGCACTATGATAGTTAATTGACCATCAACGACATTTGTTTTAGTCAGATCAAGGTGGAATATTTCATTCACTCCAGCCAGCGGTAATGCAAATGTCTGCTCGCCAACTATAACCATCAATGTTGGCAAAATAGCCAACGTTAACGGCACTTTAATTTCTAAAATAGTGCCTACACCAAGCTCAGATTGAATACTTACAGAACCATTTAATTGGGTAATTTTGGTTTTCACCACATCCATACCCACACCACGGCCTGAAATATCCGAGATCTGCTCTTTGGTCGAAAAGCCAGGTGCAAAAATAAGGTTGTATGCTTCGGTATCAGACAAGCGCGCAGCTTGTTCGTGATCAAGCACACCTTTACTAATGGCAATTTTTTTCAGCTTTTCAGGATCCATACCCGCACCATCATCACGAATGGTAAGCAAAATATGATCCCCCTCTTGAGATGCTGATAATGTCACTGTACCTGTACGTGATTTACCTGCGGCTTCACGTACATCTGGCATTTCTATACCATGGTCAACTGAGTTACGTACTAAGTGGACTAATGGATCTGCAAGAGCTTCAACTAAGTTTTTATCTAAATCAGTTTCTTCACCAACTAATAATAGGTTGATGTCTTTTTTCAAACTTCGCGCTAAATCTCGTACCACACGAGGGAAACGACCAAACACTTTCTTGATTGGTTGCATCCGCGTTTTCATCACTGCACCTTGTAAATCTGCAGTCACTACATCAAGGTTAGAAATGGCTTTACCCATTGCCTCACTTTCGGTATTGGTTGCAAGGCTCACTAAGCGGTTACGCACTAATACTAACTCACCGACCATATTCATTATTTGGTCAAGGCGCTTAGTGTCAACGCGTACCGTGGTATCCGCTTGTGGTGGTGGTGCTTTTTTAGCTGCAGCAGGGGCTGATGCTGGCGCAGGAGGTGCTGAAGAGGCTGGCTTTTCAACTACTTGACTTGCTTCACTTACAGTTGGTTTCTTAACTTCAGGCTTAACTTCAGGCTTAACAGCAGCTGGAGCGGATGGCTTCACTGCAGGTGTGGCCGCAGGTGTTGACTCTGTAGCCTGCGGAGCACTTCCCTTACCATGTAGCTCATCAAGTAAAGCTTCAAATTCATCATCACTGATTTCATCAGGGCTGGTGCTTTTCGGCGCTTCAACTGGCGCAGAGCTCGGGGTTGGAGCTGCGACTTGGTTACTTGCAGTATTATTGCTCACCATACCAAAGCTGCCAACACCATGTAATTCATCTAATAAGTTATCAAACTCATCATCTGTAATATCACTGCTCGATGAATCATTTGTCACTGAGCCGGTTGTGGTTATTGGGCTTTGACCCTTTCCATGTAGCTCATCAAGTAAACTTTCAAATTCATCTTCAGTAATTTCATCAATTTGCACATCACTGGCATCGCTATCAACCTGACCATCAAATAATAGGTCAAATGCAAATGGATCCTCATCATCTAAAATAGCATCAGCATCGACAACCGGAGCCGGTGTATCCTCAACAGAAGATCCACCACTGATTTCATCAGCACTGGGTGGCAAACCTAGTTTGTGCAACACGGCGAGTAATTCAGGATTAGCTGGCTCTGGCTTTTCTCGACTTTGAATCGTCGCGAACATTTCGTTAATTGTGTCAAGCGCTTGCAGGATAACATCCATCAGCTCAGAATTAACTTTACGTACGCCTTGGCGTAATAAATCAAACACGTTCTCAGCGCCATGGCAAGCATCAACCAACTCGGTCATACTTAAAAAGCCAGCGCCGCCTTTGACCGTATGAAAACCACGGAAAATTGCATTGAGTAATTCGGTATCATCTGGGTTATTTTCAAGCTCCACCAGCTGTTCTGACAAAAGCTCAAGAATTTCTCCAGCCTCTACTAGAAAATCTTGTAAAATATCTTCATCGACTTCAAAGCTCATGCAGTTTTCTCCTCTTAGAAGCCCAAGCTAGATAGCAAATCATCTACATCATCTTGCCCTGAGACAACATCATCACGAGATTCTTTATCAATAATTGGCCCTTCAGGGCCTGCAAGTGTATTTTCAGCAGGCGGTTTTTCAATGGCTGGTGCTACTATTTTTGTTTCGCTATCATCTTGGCTACCAAATGCGGTTAACAAGTGGATCAAGCTGTCTTCAACTTCTCTAACTAATTCGATCACCCGGCGGATAACTTGGCCAGTCAAATCTTGGAAGTCTTGCGCCATTAACACATTCGTCATTAGCCCTTGCAATTCATCCGTTTTAGTTTGTGAGTTATTCATAAACTTATCTAAGCTATGACACAGTGTTTTAAACTCACCCAGCTCTATTTCACGATTCATGAGACGATCCCATGTCGGTTTGATATGTGAAATTTCATCGGCGAGTTGTTGAGCAATAGGTAAACTTGCTTCTACCGCATCCATGGTTTTATTAGCAGCGTTTTCTGTCATTTCCATAACATAATTAAGACGCTGCTTAGCATCAGGGATAGCATCGGTAGTTAAATCAGCTAAACGTGTATCAAGCTCAAAATTTTTCAACGCATCATGAAGCTGACGCGTCAATTTGCCTACTTCGGCAAATAATTCTGATTGCTCTTTTGACGCCGCATCAATAATTAATTGATCAGCTTTGTCTTGTTCACCGTTTTCAAGGTAAACCACAAGCTGACGGGCTTGTTCTAAACTGATCTGAGGCGCAGCTGGTGCTGACATAAGCCTCTCCTATTTATTTAACCTAAACGCTCAAACACTTTTTCCAATTTGGTCTTAAGTGTTGCAGCTGTAAATGGTTTAACGATATAACCGTTAACACCCGCTTGGGCAGCAGCAACAATTTGTTCTTTTTTAGCTTCTGCTGTTACCATTAAAACTGGAATATGTTTAAGGCTGTCATCAGCCCTGATAGCGCGCAACAAGTCAATCCCTTGCATGCCTGGCATGTTCCAATCTGTTACTACAAAATCAAATTCTTGATTCTGTAACATCGGTAGCGCTGTTGAGCCATCATCAGCTTCTTGTACATTTGTAAAACCTAAATCTCTTAACAGATTTTTGATAATACGTCTCATCGTCGAAAAATCATCAACAACAAGAATTTTCATGTTTTTATCCAAAACATCCTCCGGTGAGGTCTGAACCTATATTTACTTACTACTAATTTATCCAGTCATTGATTTTTGCTTTGAGCTTAATCATCGCCTGACCATGTATCTGACTCACACGCGATTCGCTTACATCGAGTATATGTCCAATCTCTTTTAAATTCATTTCATCGTTATAATACAGTGACAATACTAACCCATCTCGTTCAGGTAAAGATTGTATAGCTGCTAACAATGATTGATTAAAGCGTTCATTTTTAACGTTATTAAAGGGCTTGTCTAGCGCTAAATCATGTCCGACTGGGGTAATAACATCTTCATCAACCCCTAAATCTTCTATTCCAAGCACTTTACTAGAATTTACATCACTAAGAATATGATGGTACTCATCTAGTGTAATATCAAGTTTTTCAGCAACTTCACTGTCTTTAGGCTCGCGATTAAGTTCGCTTTCAAGTTCACTAATAGCCTCAGCGACTCGGCGACTATTACGGTGCACAGAGCGAGGGGCCCAATCACCACGGCGCATCTCATCAAGCATAGCACCACGAATACGAATGCCAGCGAAAGTTTCAAAGCTTGCGCCTTTGCTTGCATCAAAGTTTTTTGATGCTTCAATTAACCCTATCATTCCTGATTGAATCAAATCATCGAGTTGCACACTCGCAGGTAAACGAGCAATTAAATGGCACGCCACTTTTTTGACAAGTGAAGCATGTCGTTCAACAATCACATTTAAATTTTGTGTAGATTGATATCCCATCGCTTTATTCACCGATGCCGTCATAGTTAGCCGTTTACTAGTTTTTCTATGAAAAATTCTAAATGACCAGAAGGTTGATTAGGTATAGGCCATTTAACTGCTTTTGTCGCTAATGTTTTAAATGCTATTGCTGCTGGAGAGTTTGGAAATAAATCAACAATCACTTTTTGGCGGCGTGTTGCTTTACGCATGTTCTCATCATAAGGAACGGTTGCAACTAACTCCATAGATACATCTAAAAAGCGGTCTGTTACTTTTGAGAGTTTAGCAAATAGTTCATGGCCTTCACGCATGCTACGCACCATATTAGCCACGATTTTAAATTTATACACACCATGCTCGCGACTTAAGACTTTAATGAGTGCATAAGCATCGGTGATTGAGGTTGGTTCATCACATACTACGACCATGACATCTTGCGCTGCGCGCGAAAAACTTAACACCATGTCAGAAATACCAGCGGCAGTATCAACGATTAATATATCAAATTCGGTATTTAATTCGCTAAAAGCACGGATCAAGCCAGCATGCTCAGAGGGAGAAAGTTCGACCATGCTTTGTGAGCCAGATGTAGCAGGCACTATTTTTATGCCGGCAGGACCTTCTACCAGAATTTCGTCGAGTTCACATTCACCCGATAATACATGAGATAGGTTACGCTCTACTCGCAGCCCCAACATCACATCACAATTTGCCAAACCTAAATCGGCATCCAGTACTAAGACTCGGTTTCCGAGTTGACCTAACGCAATCGCAGTGTTTAGTGAGACGTTTGTTTTACCTACCCCACCTTTACCACCGGTGACAGCGATAACTTTAACGCCGTTATTATTGTTTTGACTCATTTTACGCAGGCCACTTGCTTGATCTAATACTGTGTTAATCATACATCCCTACTGTGCTTGACGCTACTGCTTGACGTCGTGAATATTGCGCTTTTGTTCTTTTTAAATACAATTGCTCAGCTTTTTTTACTAATTTCTCTGCATTAGCGACCCGAATGTCCTCAGGAACGCGTTGACCGTTTGTAAGATACCCTATTGGGAGGCGATTTTGAATCGCTATACTAATAATCTCACCTAAACTTAACGATTCGTCTAATTTAGTGAAAATACAGCCACTTAATTGTACTTTTTTAAAGTGTCTTACCGTCTCTTGTAATACGTTAATTTGTGCTGTAGCGCTAAGAACCAAATAATTACGAATATCGACACGTTGATTACGCATTAGCGTGTTTAATTGCTCGGTTAAACGTAAATCACGTTGGCTCATACCAGCCGTATCTATTAATACTAGACGCTTATTACGTAAATGATATAAAACTTCTGCTAATTCATTAGCATCTTTTACTTGTTTAACACCACAGCCAATAATACGGCCATAAGTGGCTAGTTGCTCATAAGCACCAATACGGTAAGTATCAGTAGTAATAAGTGCCACTTTATCAGCGCCATATTTCTGTGCACCAAGGGCTGCAAGTTTAGCAACCGTAGTCGTTTTACCAACCCCAGTTGGACCTACCAGTGCATAAACGCCGCCTTGGCGTAAAATTTCGTTATTAGTGGTATGCATTTGGTTTTCAACCATTTGCAGTAGTGCTTGCCATGCTTGCTGACGCGACACATCATCAGGAATGAAACAGGCCATTTGCTCTGCGACTTCACTATCGATGCCCATACCCACTAAGCGGTCAATCATGCAAGCCCGGGTTGGATCGCGACGAGCCATATCTTGTTGCATTAAACCAGAGACTTGATATTCAAGTAATTGACGCATCGCAGCCATTTCATCACGCATGGCGGTCATTTCATCTGCTTTAGCTGCACTTTTGCTTGGCATTGGTATATCTAAATCATCAAAACCACTTTCTAGTTCATCATCAAACCCTAGGCTGTGGGCTTGAGTTTGTGGGCGCGGCGCGTTGTCGCGACGTGCAAAATCATGATGAGCTTGTGCTTCATGACGCGCAGACTGTGTTTGCGGTTGTTGCTGCGACTGATACTGGGTTGTTGTGTCGATACCTGATTGGCTAAACATAGAAGCAAGCTCTGGTGAGCGCGGGCGAGGAGATTGGCGCTCTAATAATGCTTGTAGGCTGTCTGCGACCGGCGCTTGTGGTTCAGGCTGGCTTCGTTGCGGCGCAGGTTTAACAAAATTAGCATTGCTTTGCGCTTGCGCCGTTGTAGCTTGTGGCTGTACAGGTGCTTTAGGGGCAGCTTTTTCATAATCAACCGCGGCGACAATTTCGACCCCGTTGGCTAACTTTTTATTTGACATGATCACCGCATCAACACCGAGTTCATCTTTAACTTCTTTTAGTGCGGTACGCATATCTTTAGCAAAAAAACGTTTTATTTTCATGGTTCAACCCCTTTAAAATCCGATTATTGGCCTACTGAGCTGACAATCTTGATCTGTCTTTCGTCTGGTACCTCTTGATAAGACATCACTCGCAATCCTGGAATGGTGTACTTAACAAAACGAGATAACACAGTGCGTAACATTCCTGACGTTAGCAATATCGAAGGTTCACCGGCCATTTCTTGATTTTGATGCGCTTCATTTAAAGATTGTTGAAGTCGCTCTGCAAGTCCTGGTTCTATTCCGGCCCCTTCGTCACCTGCATTTTGAAGTGACTGATGCAACATCTGTTCCAACTCAGGCGCCAAGGTTATGACAGGGATTTCTGATGACATACCCACAGCGTCTTGAACGATTAATCTACGTAGTGAAATACGCACTGCAGCTGTTAGTACATCAGGGTCTTGGCTGCGTGGGCCATACTCAACTAGGGTTTGCACAATTGAGCGCATATCACGAATAGCAACGCCTTCATTCAATAGGTTTTGCAATACTTTTACTATAACCGTCAGTGGCAAGGTATCTGGCACGAGTCCTTCAACTAAACGAGGATGACTTTTGGCAAGCATATCAAGTAGGTTTTGTACTTCTTCATGACCTAGTAATAATGCCGCACTGTTTGTGAGTAATTGACTAATATGAGTTGCCACAACGGTTGCAGAATCAACCACGGTATAACCAAGCGATTGCGCTTCATCTTTTTGATCTGGTTTGATCCAAACTGCATCTAAACCAAAGGCAGGATCTTTTGTTTCAATCCCTTTGATTGGGCCAAACACTTGCCCTGGGTTTATCGCCAGTTCATCGCCATGTTTAAGCTCCCCTTCCCCAGTTGATACACCCATCATGGTTATTCTGTAAGCGTTAGGATCAAGTTCTAAATTATCGCGAATATGCACCGGTGGTACTAAAAACCCTAGTTCTTGAGATAGTTTTTTACGTACCCCTTTGATCCGATTTAACAGCTCGCCACCTTGTGATTGATCAACCAATGGGATTAACCGATAGCCAACTTCCAAACCAATAACATCCACTTGCTGAACATCATCCCAACCAAGCTCTTTTTGTTCTTGTTTATTTGCTACACCGGTGCCTGTAGCGCCACCATTGGCAGCTTCCGCTTCTTTTGCTGCAGCTTCTTTAAGTTTACTTTGCTGCGCGTAATAGGCGAGATAGCCAAGTAACGCACCTAAGCTTAAAAATGCAAAATGTGGCATACCCGGCACTAAGCCCATTACGATCAAAATACCTGAAGCAATAAATAATGATTTTTCGTTACCGAGTTGTTTCTTGAATTGGTCGCCCATATTGAGCGATTCATTTTGACGGGTTACAACGATTGCTGTGCCGATTGATAATAGTAATGAGGGTAATTGAGCAACTAACCCATCACCAATGGTTAGTAAGGTATACACTTCCATGGCGTTGCCAAAGCTTAAATCGTGTTGGATCATACCAACAAATAAGCCACCAACAATATTGATGATCAAAATAACGATACCGGCGATTGCATCGCCTTTTACAAACTTACTCGCACCATCCATTGAGCCATAAAAATCAGCTTCGCGGGTAACTTCTTCACGACGATCTCGAGCTTGCTCGGCACTAATAAAACCCGCATTTAAATCAGCATCAATCGCCATTTGCTTACCAGGCATCGCATCAAGGGTAAAACGCGCTGATACTTCAGAAATACGCCCAGCCCCTTTGGTAATTACTACAAAGTTAATGATGATCAAGATTAGAAATACCACCAGACCAACCGCGTAGTTACCACCGATCACCACTGAGCCAAACGCTTCAATTACTTTACCGGCGGAATCCCCGCCATTATGTCCTTCTAGCAATACCACGCGGGTGCTGGCAACGTTAAGTGCTAAACGCATAATGGTTGCAATCAACAGCACAGCAGGAAACATCCCAAACTCAACAGGCTTCATGGTATATACAGTGACCAACAAAACCACCAAGGCTAGAGCTATATTAAACGAAAAAAGGATGTCGAGTAAAAATGGCGGTAACGGTAATATCACCATCCCCAGCGCTGCAAGTACTAGTAAAGGCGTACCAACGCCTTTCAAATACTCTTTTTTATCTTTATTAAGTTGTTGTAATACAGCTTTAAATTCCATAATTCTACAATTTCAAAAAATTGACACTACACGGAATTTGCAATAACTATTCCAAGTTATTAATTAGGCTGATTTAGTATTTGTAGGCATCAGGGATTGGTAGGGTTTTATCCAATTTTGTTGGCCGTTTACCGCGGCCTTTTTGAAAACGCTTAAGCTGAAATACATAAGCAAGTACTTGCGCAACAGCTGTGAATAGTTGATCTGGAATTTGATCACCCACCTCAGCGGTATGATACAGTGCCCGCGTCAACATCGGGGATTCCACAATCGGTACTTCGTTACCAAGGGCTATTTTTCTAATTTGCATCGCCATTTCGTCTACACCTTTGGCAACCACAATCGGTGCCCCAGCGCGTTCAGTATCATATTTTAATGCCACTGAGTAATGAGTTGGGTTGGTTACCACCACATCGGCATCCGGTACATCTTGCATCATTCTTCGCTGCGACATTTGTCTTTGCGTTTGTCTGATACGGGCTTTAATTTGTGGATCACCTTCAGAGTTTTTATATTCGTCTTTCACTTCCTGCAGAGTCATTTTTAACTCTTTGTGGTGTTTATGGCTTTGATATGGCGCATCGATGGCGGCAATAATAGTTAAAGTACAGGTTAATCCTAAAAACATCCACGCTAGAATCTCTAAGGCATGAATAATATTACCCGGCGCGCTTTCAATACTTAAGTGAAGGATTTCATCAAAAAAGGTGCTGATCAAAAAAACGGCAAACCCAGCCACCACCGCAAACTTTAAAATCGACTTAACCAGCTCAACACCTGCTTGTGGGCCAAACATCCGTTTAATGCCTTTAGCCGGCGACATTTTGCTGGCTTTTGGCGCAGCAGCTTGCCAACTAAAATTAAAGCCACCAAGTAAAGTGTTACCTATAATTCCTGCTAAAACGATAATAAATACAAACATCGCCATCGGAAATACCAGCGCATCTGCAACAGCGCCCCAGACTGAAAACATCTTGGTAGTATCGTACGTTTCGTTACGGTTAAGGCTCAGTGTTCTGCCCATTATGTTATACAAACCTTTACCAATTTCAGGCCCGTACAACAACAAGGAGATAGCCGAAAAAATAAGCACAAACATAGTGCCCAGCTCTTTTGATCGCGCTATCTGGCCTTTCTTTTTCGACTCTTCTATTTTTTTCCCGGTGGGTTCTTCGGTTTTTTCTTGACCAGAATCTTCAGCCATCACTCTCTCCTAAGGGGAACAACCAACTAAAGTACACATTAACTCAACCATTTTTAGCCATTGAAATTCAAATTGAGTAACAAAGTTCCCGAGCGTCGCCCATATAATTACCAGCCCTGCCACTAAGGTAAACGGAAAACCGATAGAAAAAATATTTAACTGCGGTGCAGCTCGAGTCATTACACCAAACGACATATTAATCACTAACATAGCGGTCAAAGGCGCCAATGCTAACACCAGTGCCGTAGTAAACATCCAGCCACCCCACGTCACTATGTCCCAATAGTGATCCACCGCCCACCAATTACCATCAATCGGCAAAACGTCAAAGCTGTGCACTACCATTTGAATCATCATTAAATGACCATTAAAGACAAAAAATAACAGCGTTGCTAAAATCAAGTAGAACTGTCCCACTGCGGGCACGCTCATACCATTGGAGGGGTCAACAATTGAAGCAAAACCTAAGCCGGTTTGCATTGCAAGAATTTGCCCCGCTAACACAAACGTATTTAGCATTAGTAATGATGCAAAACCAATTGCGACGCCTATTAGCATTTGTTGAATGACCACTAAAATCATTTCAAAGGAGAATAAGTTATTAAAGGTGGCAGGTGGTAACACAGGCACCACTAAGAAGGTAATCACCACGGCCAGTCCCGTTTTTATCCGCGTGGGCACAGTTTTAGCGCCTATCCCTGCCATCACCATGATCATCGAACTAATACGCACTAACGGCAGTAAAAAATCACTCAGCCACTGGATGATGACCGAAAAAGGGAACTCCATATTAGCCTGCGATCTCTGGAATAAGGATAATTAGCCGCGTAAAAAAGTCCATCAGCTCTTGGGTTAACCAATGACCGCCAACAATTAGCGCACTAATAGTAATTAATAAACGCGGTAAAAAACTGAGCGTTTGTTCGTTAATTGAAGTTGCGGCTTGAAACACCGCTACCACTAAGCCGACCAATAAACCAGGTACAACAATCGCAGAGACTAACTTAATCACTAAGAATAAGGCGTCACTGAGTATATCAACAAAAATTTCAGGTTCCATGCTGTGCTCCTAGCCGTGCTTTACACAGGGTTGTATTGCCATGTCAGGTACCCAAACCAAAGCTTTTAGCTAAAGTACCCATGACTAAACTCCACCCATCGACAAGTACAAACAGCATAATTTTAAATGGTAAGGATACGATCATCGGCGATAGCATCATCATACCCATTGCCATTAATACCGACGCGACGACTAAATCGACGATCAAAAATGGAATAAAGAACATAAAACCGATAATAAACGCGGTTTGCAATTCACTGGTCACAAAAGCAGGAATAAGTACAATTAATGGTGTCGCTTCAGGAGAATCCAGTTGATCATAACCGGCAATTTTAGCGAACGTTTCTAAGTCTTTAATACGTACCTGTGAGAGCATAAATGCCTTCATTGGCTCTTTGGCAAGCTCTAGCGCTTGAATTGATGTGACCTGTTCATTCAAGTACGGTTCAATTGCTTGCTCATTCACTTTTTGATACACAGGCGCCATGATAAAAATACTCAAAAATAATGACATACCTAAAAGTATTTGATTCGACGGCGTTTGTTGTAAGCCGATGGCTTGACGTAAAATTGCCAAGACCACAATGATCCGTGTAAATGAGGTCATCATGATCACCGCCGCAGGTATAAAACTCAGCGCGGTCATAATGGCGAGTACTTGCAGCGTTACTGAGTAATCTTGTGAGCCATCAGGATTGGTAGTAATACTCAATGCTTCAATACCTTCGGCGTTAACTGACGGTATGAAAATCAGTGCAAAAAATAGTAGCAGCCACTTAATCATATTATTAGTTCTTTTTAGTGTGGTTAGTTTGTGGATTTAAAAGCTTACCAAAACGCTCTGCCAGAGCGGGTAACTCTTTCTCGCTCAACGGAGTTTCTAATTTATGCAAGTAGTTAATACTGTGTGGTGTCACGCCAAGTAAGTGCTGACAATTATCAATTTCGATAACCATCAATCGCTCTCGTGTACTTAACGGTAAACTACGAACCACTTTAAACTCATCCGAATTGGCTAAATTAGGGTTTAGCTTTTTAACCAAAAATGCCAGTACTACAATCAGTACTAGCACCATGATTAAAGACATCGACATTGACAATAAGTCGCCCATCGGTGTGCCACTAGGCAGCGCTGCGCCGGCTGCGGTCGATAAAAATAGCCAACTGCTCATCGCAATTTTTTGATCCGTTCAACTTGGCTGATCACGTCAGTGAGACGAATACCAAATTTATCATTGACCACAACCACTTCACCATGCGCTATAAGCGTCCCATTTACCAGTACATCCAATGGTTCACCTGCCACGCGGTCAAGCTCTACCACTGAGCCTTGATTCAGTTGCAATAAGTTACGAATATTGATTTTTGAACGCCCGACTTCCATAGAAATCGTGACCGGAATATCTAAAATTGTATCGAGTTTGCGCTTTTCTTCGCCACTCATTTCATGTTTAGTATCACTTAATTCATCAAGCTCAGTTACTTTGGCGCCGTCAGAGCTATCCGTACCTTCAGCTTCTGCCAATGCTGCAGCCCATTCGTCCATTGTATCTTGGTCATCACTCATACTATTAAACCTTTTTATTCTCTTACCAGTCTAAATCCACACCTTCCGACAGGTGTAAATCATCTTCTAGTTCTGCTAATTCCGCATCTGAATCAAGTTTTTTGCCGCCTTTGGTAAAGACATGCAGTTCTGATTTAACCGATTCAGGACGTTTAATTTTTTCACTGATTTGCAGAGCAACATTATCGCGAGAGCGACCCATTTTGGCTCTAAATGTTGGTAATTCTTCAACAAATACCGTGATGTGCTCTGGCATTTCAACAGGGATAATATCCCCTGCTTTTAATTCCATGATTTGCGCTAAGCTTAAATCAACTTCAAGTAATTGTGTTGATATTTCAACTTCCACATCCATAATTTCATCACGTAGCGCCTTACTCCAACGTAAATCGGTGTCTTCTGTATCAGATTGCACACCTGCATCGAGCAATTCACGAATAGGCTCAAGCATTGAATAAGGCAAGGCAATATGAAAATCACCGCCACCGCCATCAAGTTCAATATGAAATGAGCTGATCACCACCACTTCTGTTGGGCTAACAATATTCGCCATCGCTGGGTTTACTTCTGAATCAAGGTATTCAAAAGACACGTCCATTACCGGTGCCCACGCTTCTTTGTAATCTTCAAAGATTATTTTTAGTAGCATTTGCACAATACGTCGTTCGGTAGGCGTAAATTCGCGGCCTTCTATTTTGGCATGATAGCGACCATCGCCACCAAAAAAGTTATCAACCAAAATAAACACTAAACGTGCTTCCATGGTGATCAGGCCAGTGCCTTTAAGTGGACGAAACCTCACCATGTTAAGGCTGGTAGGAACAAATAAAGTGTGGATGTATTCACCAAACTTTATCATTTGTACGCCATTGATAGAAACTTCAGCAGTACGACGCATCATATTGAACAAGCTGATGCGCATATGCCTTGCAAAGCGTTCGTTAACAATCTCCAAAGTCGGCATGCGGCCACGAACAATACGATCTTGTGATGAAAAGTCGTATTGCAGCGTACTACCGCCATCATCACCGTCTTGTAAATCCTCCTCTTCGACTTCATCAACGCCATGTAAGAGAGCATCGATTTCATCTTGGGATAATAAATCGCTCACGCTGACCCCTTATTGCATCACAAAGCCGGTAAACAACACCCGCTCGATTACTTTACTACCTTCTACATCGGTAAGCGCAGTTTGTACTTTATCAAGCGCTGCCACTCGTAGTGTTTCTTTTCCCTCACTGGTGCCGAGTTCATCGGCGGTGGTGGTTGAAAATACGCCAAGCAAGGTACCTTCTATCAGTGGTATATGCTTTTTAGCAATTTCTTCATTGACATCACCGCGTACCAACAATTGCACTTTAATTTGCACGATACGATCACGACTGGCGCCTGGGACATTAAATATAAAAGGTCGTGGCATAGCAACATACAAAGCACTGCCGACTTTTGCACCATCGCCACTGTTGGCAGCGGGTTCGGCTGACGCTACTGATTCATCGGCAAGTGTTTCTGGAGCAGCATCAGAGCCTGACATTAAGAAATACCCGACTGCACCACCTATTACTAAAACGGCCGCAACAATAATGATGATCAACTTCTTTTTACTTTTGCTACCGTCTTCAATTTCTAAATTTGCTTCTTCAGCCATGCCAATTTCCTTTACGCCTTGATAATAGTGATATTACGAGTGTCACTACACACCATCAAGTTATTTATTTTTATAGTCTTATAATAGCAGGTGTTAGGCATAGTAATCTATTGATGATGAAGATTGTTGCCCAGTTGTAGCTGATGGCTGCTGAGTTACGCTATCCTGCGGTTCATTTTGTTGCTGATTTGCCAGTTGACCTTGGCTATTTTGTTGGCCATCGTCACCGTGTCCAGCCTGACTATTACCTTGGTGAATACTACTTTCACCTAATTCAATACCTTGTTGTGCAAGTAATTCACGTAAGCGGGGTAATGATTGCTCTAGCGCTTCTTTGGCTTGTTGATTTTGCACAACAAAATTAATATGTGCTTGCTCGGCATCGCTACGAATACGAATTTGCATACTGCCCATTTCTGGTGGGTCTAGACGTATTTCAGCTTCTTTATTGTTGATACTTAATAAAGCACTTACTCGTTCTTGTAATAACTTCGCCGCGTCACTTTTTACAATATTCAACGCTTGTAATACCGTAGGATCAAGATTTACTTGTTTCGTGACTGATGTAGGGCTTGCTTGTTGAACATGCATAATTTGCATGTCAGCTAGAGCTTGCTGATAACTTTTCTCTCGAGCTTCAGAAACCGCCGTTGCGCTAAGTGTACTTGCAAGCCCAGTAATTTGACCAAACAACTGATTGACACGAGTAGTTGCGCTTTCACGTAATTGACTTTGCTCTGCTTTCGTATTGTCAGTGAACGTATCGGCTTTTAGTTCATTCTCTTGCATTGCCTGCTTCGTCAATTGCGCTTCACTCGCTACCTTTTGCCCTGCTGGTTGTTTATTATCAGGCTGCGCATCTTGCGAAACGTTTGATTTATTAACCACGGCAACTAAATCTTGAGGTTTCACTGCATTATCTATGCTTGCTAAGGTATTGCCTGTCATCACAGGCATGCTTTGAGGCTTGCCATCCATTGATTTTACACTGGTATTGGTTTGCGCAAGTTCATCAATCACAGTATTGATCTTCGCTAATAACGCGCCTTTGGGCTGCTCAGTGGCTATAAAATCTTGTAATTTCTGACTAAGCGCTTGTTTTTGATCCGTGCTTAATAACGACAGCTGTTTACTTAACTGAGCGACATCTGCTGGGGTTGTAAGCACAGTAGCTGCAGGCTTAGTTGCAGCTTGGCTATTTAATGTAAGAAATTCTGTTAGCGTTTGTTTTAAATAAGCCACATTAGTGTCACTTATACCTTGCTCACGGATAGCATTTACCTGTGTTTGCAACTGTTGACGTTGCTCTGTAGTTAAGCTAACTAATAATGGATCTGCATTTTTTTGTTCTGCAGATTGTGCGCTCAACAATAACTTGGTGGTTTGATCTAACGTTGCGTTATCCGATGTTGCAGGCTGCTCTGTGCCCTGCTCCGCTGCGCTGGCTAATTGAGGATTAACTGGCTTTGTATTACCGGCCTCATCCTTCGTTATAGCAGCTTTAATAGCTGCAGCAGCCTCTGTTAACGCTGCGCTGGTGCCCGGCTTTACTTTTTCACCATGTGCGTCAACTTGTTTCGCTGATGCTGTGTCTGATAGCTCAGTAGATTGCTGAGCCTGCGCTTTATTCAGCGCCATATCTTTTGCTGCCTGAATTTCTCTATCGGATAACCTGCCTTTTACCAATTGCACGTCATCAATAATAGGTGTCACGGCATCACCAGGGTCAGTATTGTTTTTCAGTTGCAATTGTTTATCGATAGCTTCTGCAACGACGGTTTTTTCTGTTAACAGCGTTGACTTTAATTGCTTATCAACTGGCTCATCAGTCTCTAGTGGCGTATCAATAATAGGGGTAACTTTATCAATAGGACGCGGTGTTTTTAAGTCAATAAGTGTATCAGGATCAACTGCTTCTTCTTGATAACTAGCAAAGCCTGTTGCGAGTGCAGAATTGTTAGCAGAGGTACTCTTGACGCTGGTATCCATATTATTAGCCGCACTGATCTGTGCGAGCATATCATCACCGGAAATAACATCGTCAGAAACAGTATCGTCATTTTCAATGTCGTTATCGATTGCCGTTTTTTCAGTTTTTTCCTGCGCTTCAACTAACTCATTCGCTGCCGCGTTAATACTGCTAGGCTCTTTTGCAAGGGGTTCAACACGATCATGTGCTGTTTGTAGTTGACTAAAAAAATCACCACCTTGAGTGCTTTCAGCATCTGTTGCTGCACTTCCTTTAGCGCTGTCTTTTTTGCTTAACTGAACATCCTTATCAGTTGAGATAAACACTGAAAGATCACTAATAGCCATAACTCACCTAGATTAAAAGTGGCAACTTGCCGCCGCAGTTTGCCAGAATAAATGCTTCATATATTAAATAAGCAAGTAATATGCCTAAGCTGATTAGAATATGTAAATAATCCAATTAAGCGCAATGAATTATAAACTGCGCCGTCTTTGGTAGAATTGATTTGCTGAGAATTCATCCAACATTTTTTGCTCATTTTTTTGCGCTATCACATTCGCTTTAAGCTGTTGTTTCTCTATTAATTTTGCGACTGCTTTGGCTTTTATCTGCTGTTTTAGCCATAAGCTTTGTCGTTGCGAAACAACTTGTTTCGCGGTACTCACGGTATTACCTTGTTGACGAATTGCTTCTTCAATTTTGGCTATAAAAGCGTGATATTGGCTAAAGCCAGCACTACTTAATCCAGACTGTCCTTTTAGATGTAATTGCTGAGTATACTCCAGCCTAAAGTTATTTAATCCTTGCAGCTTTTGTTGATTAACTTGCAAGTTTTGCTGCGCTTGCAGAAAGTTCATCCGTAACGACTCTTCTTTCTCGTTTTCTATTTTTAGCAATAAATCGAGCTTATTATTCGCCATTACGCTTGTCCTAGTAATTGAGCAAGTCCTTGCAAGCCGTCGTCATAACTGATCACATCTTTCATGCCTTGTTGTAAAAAGGCATTCACTCTTGGCATCATATTAATCGCCTGATCAAGCATTTGGTCGGTGCCTTTTTGATAAGCCCCTAAGGTGATCATGTCTTTATTTTGTTGGAACATTGAGTACACTTGTTTTAACACCCGAGCTTGCTGCATGTGAGGCTCTGAAACAACCTGCGGCATTACCCGTGATATCGATTTTTCAATATCAATGGCTGGGTAATGACCACTATCTGCAAGCTCTCGCGATAACACAATATGGCCATCTAAAATGGCTCGTGCAGCGTCGGCTATTGGGTCTTGCATATCATCACCTTCACTCAGCACAGTAAAAAATGCCGTAATAGATCCTTGCCCTTCACCGCCATTACCGGCTCGCTCCACCAGCGCAGGTAACTTGGCAAAGACCGAAGGCGGGTAGCCCTTTGTTGCTGGAGGCTCACCGACTGCTAGCGCTATTTCACGTTGTGCCATGGCATAACGCGTTACCGAATCTAGTAATAATAGAACATTTAAACCTTGGTCCCGAAAATATTCAGCAATAGTGACTGCACTTTCACAGCCTTTTAAACGCATCAAAGGAGAAGCATCTGCAGGTGCTGCTACCACCACTGAGCGTTTACGCCCTTCCACACCGAGTATTTCTTCAATGAATTCTTTTACTTCGCGGCCACGTTCACCCACTAGACCAACCACGATAACATCAGCTTCTGAGCCGCGCGTCATCATGCCCAGTAATACCGATTTACCTACACCGGAACCTGCAAATAGCCCCATGCGCTGACCCTGCCCTACGGTGATAACTGAATTGATTGCGCGTACGCCAACATCCATTGGCTGGGTGATTGGACGTCGTGATAACGGGTTAATAGTGTTTTGCGCAAATTTTAAATAATGCTCAGCCTTGATTGCTCCAAGACCATCAAGTGGACGCCCGAGCCCATCAACAACGCGGCCAAGTAAACACATACCAACAGGTAGCCCTGTGTCATTTACTTGTGGGATCACCCGTGCCCCAGGCAATACACCTGAAATATGATCGTTGGGCATTAAATACAGTGTTTGATCGTTAAAGCCGACAATTTCAGCATCAACAAAACCATGCATCGTCTCAATTTTGCATTGGCTACCCACAGGTGCCCGTAACCCTTTCGCTTCTAAAGTTAACCCTACAACACGGGTTAAAATTCCTGCAACGGCGGGTTTTTGGCTATGAATATGCTGTTGATACTGTTGTAAGCGTTCACTTAATGGACGAGGTTGAGAGCTCATTGCAAACCAAAAATAGCGTTAGATACCACTACTATGCAAAAAACTATCCAATGTTTCTTTGACGCGGGTTTTAATGGTCATATCAATAGATGACTGTGGGGTTTTAACTTGGCAACCACCACGCTCTAACGTAGGCTCTGGTACCAATTGCCAATGATTATCTGCCAAAGCCGCTTCACCATAACTGCTTTTTACCAGCTCAATATCGTCAGGGTGCAAATGGATACGCACACTTTGCTGCTCATTGGCTAATACATCAATACATTGCTTTAAGCTTTGTAGCACAATTTCTGGAGATGTTTTGATTTCTTGATAAACAAGTGCTTCGGTTAGCATAACAGTTAACTGAACTAGCTGTTTTTCAGCCTCATCATCTACTTTTTCAAGTGGTGCTGACAAGCTATCCAACAGGCTTTTTAAGCTTGTGAGTTGCTCTTCTATTAGTGGCTTTACATCTTCTTGACCTTGCGTTTTACCAAGTTCAACGCCTTCTTTGTAGCCAGCTTCTTTGCCTTCACCGACACCTTTTTCAAAGCCATCAATGTAACCTTGTTCATGGCCTTGCTTCAAACCCTCTTCATAAGCATCTTGACGAATACCTTCCAGTTCAGCCATGGTTAGTGATGGCAGTTCTGGCTCTTCAGACTCCACATCTGCTGCGCTTTGTTCAAGCTCTTTACGATATAAATCCGCCAGAGGCGTGCCAAACGCGGTTGAGCGCCCCGCAAGTTTTCGGGTGTCTTGCGTAACATCAGGGATTGGCCAGTTTTCTAATAACTCATCAACCGCTTCGCTTGCGTGCAAAGGACGGCCTTGGTATTTAGTAGGTTTTGTCATGGTTTACAAGAACTCCTCACCGCCACCGCCGCCAAGCATAATTTCACCTGAGTCAGCTAAACGGCGCGCTGTCGATAGGATTTCTTTTTGTGCAGCTTCTACTTCACTAATTCGCACCGGTGCCATAGCTTCTAGATCATCGGCTAGCATATCTGCGGCACGTTTGGACATATTGCTGAGAATTTTCTCTTTTAATGCATCGTCAGTACCTTTGATTGCTTTCATCAACACATCTTGCTGTACTTCACGCAAGATCGCTTGAATGCCACGATCATCTACATCCATTAAGTTTTCAAATACAAACATCAGATCTTGGATTTGTTGCGACATTTCTTCATCATGCTCGCGGATTGAATCCATTAACTGACCCTCAATATTAGTATCGAGGTAGTTCATGATGTCTGCGGCTGCTTTTAAGCCGCCCATTTTCGCAGCTTGCGCACCAGCTTGTCCGGCGAATTGTTTTTCCATGATTTCGTTCAACTCTTGCAAGGCAGCAGGTTGTACTTCTTCAAGGTTAGCGATACGCATAGTTAAATCTAAGCGCACTTTTTCAGGAAATTGCGCCAAAATTTCAGCAGATTGCTCCGGCTCTAAGTACGATAAAACAATAGTTTGAATTTGTGGATGCTCGTTGCGAATAATATTGGCAACTTGTTTTGAATCCATCCATTTTAGTGAATCTAGGCCTTTAGCCCCAGATCCCATTACAATTTGGTCAATTAAACTCGCCGCTTTATCTTCACCAAGTGCTGCGGTTAATGCTTTTTTGATAAAGTCTTCCGATTGGAAACCTATCGTACTAAAGCTTTGTATTTGCTCTATAAACAAGTTATGTACAGCGCTTATTTTGGCTTGCGATAGATCATCTATCGCCGCCATTGCCATACCTACCTTTTGCACTTGTTTTGGCTCAAGGTGTTTTAGTATTTGCGCTGCATCTTCTTCAGATAAGCTAAGCAGTAAGATTGCCGCTTTATCTACACCGTCTAATTTATCAACATCAAACGCTGCTGGCAGTTGTTTTTGTTCTTGATCAGTCATCTTCAGTTAACCACGCTTTCACAACTTGTGAGGAGAGTTCCGGTTCATTCGCTACTAAGGCGCGAACTGCTTTCAATAAGTCTTCATCGCCATGTAGGTCTGGTAACTGTAGTGTACCATCACTTGAGAAGCCAACCGAAGCAGAATCAAAATCTTTATTTAGCATATCTAAGGTGTTATCACCAATATCAACACCAGAGCTAAGTGCATCATCATCATACTCTTCAAGGGTATCATCTGGGTAAATTAGGCGTTTCAGCATAGGTTTAACCACCGCCATTATCAATACAATGATAACCAACGCACCAAGCACCAAACGAACCACTTTCATAAACCAATTTTGTTCCCAAAGCGGCACTTCAATTGCTAAGTCCATTGGCTCACGCACAAACGGCACGGTTACAACTTCAAGCGCATCACCACGTTGTAAGTCAAAGCCAACCCCACCTTGTAATAAACGACGGATATTTGACAAGGCTTCAACAGAGCGAGGAACCATAGTGGTTTCACCATTTTCACCCGCACTTGCAATGTAATCAACTGCGACTGAGACACTGATACGACGTATAACTCCACTTTGCTGACGCTTATGCGAAATAGTAGTATCAAGTTCATAATTTCGCGTTGCTTCTTTATGACTTCGACTTGGCGACGAACCAGAACCTGCGCCACCTTGGCCTGCCACTTCTGGGATATTTGAAGCTGCTGGCGGCTGATTAGTCAGTGCACCTGGAATACCGATAGCTAAACCACCGATGTTGTTTTCTTCAAAGGTCGTTTCACTGCGTACCGCCGGTAAATCAGGGTTGAAACGTTTTTGTGTTTCTTCAATTGCACTAAAGTCCATACTTAAATCAACTTGTGCGGTGTAATTACCCAAGCCAAGTACAGGTATGAGGATACTGTCTATTTTCTCTAAGTATTCTTGTTCACGCTTACGTTCAACTTCGTACTCTTTACGTGAGCGTGAGGCCAATGAACTTTGTGAACCTGAGTTTAGCAGGCGGCCGTTTTGATCTGTTACCGTCACGCGTGCAGGCTCTAAACCTTGCACTGCAGAGCCGATGATATCTACAATCGCATCCACTTCTTCACTATCAAGTGTACGGCCACGCTTTAAGGTTAACACCACCGTTGCTGATGGCTTCTTCTCGCGACGAGCAAATACATTTTCTTTTGGAATAGCTAGCAATACTTTTGCACGTGTCACATTCTGTAATTCTTCAATGGTACGAGCAAGCTGTTGCTCACGACCATGCTTTAAGCGTTCACGCTCCAAGCGCTGGCTTACACCAAAACCCATGTCTTGCATAATAATGTCAGTGCCTGAGCTTGGCGCTTGCTCAATGCCTTCGCGGGTCATTAGCAATTTAATGTTTTGATATTCGCTTTCAGCAACAGACACCACGTTACCATCAAGCTGATATTCTATTTTTTGTGCATCTAAAAAATCGAGCGTTTGAATAAGCTCTTCTGTCGGCATTTTTCCAAGTGGTCGCATATCAGGCTGACGAGCCCAAATAATCACGAAGATGGCAATGGCTAAACAAATCGCTAAGGCCACGATTAGGGTAACCTGGCGCAATACATCAACGCCGTTTAACGCACTTAAATAGCCTGACTTTTGTTCTTGTTGATCGTCGTTATCACTTTGGTCGATACCACCACCGGCTAAAGCAAGATCGGTTGATTGATTAGATTGCGCCACAATAATTCTCCACTACCTAGTTAAACAGGCATGTTCATGATTTCTTTATAGGCTTCGACAAGTTTGTTACGAACTTGCACTGTAGCCTCAAAAGCCACCGACGATTTTTGCGATGCGATCATCGCATCAGCTAGTGATACATTGCGGTCACCCATTTCTACCGCAGTGACTTTTTGCTTCGCATTTGCTTGCAGGTCATTGACAGTATTGAGTGCATTACTGAGTAAATCACCAAATTGTGCGCTTGACGTTGGCTGAGCCTGTGTTGGTAAGTTATTGACTTGATTGCTACGGCCAGCTTCGAGAGCCATAGATTGCATTTCTTGAAATAATGCGCTGTTTTGAATTTTCATAATTGTCTCTGACGGTGCAGTTTACTAATAACTTAATAAAGCACAAAACATGCCAACAAATAAAGCCTTATTTATCAATGCCTTATTATTTAAATTCAATTGTCAGAGTTTTGACAAGCTTACGCTCAGCAAGGCTGAGCGTAAGCTTTTAAGATAGGTAGTTGATTAAGCAGGTAACGCGATCCCTAAGTCTCGCATTTGGGCTAACTTGTAGCGTAGTGTACGCGGACTAATGCCGAGTGTCTCAGCAACATCCTTGCGCTTACCTTGGCAACGATTAAGAGTTTCTAAAATAATACGGTGCTCTTTGTCTTTAAGCTCATCTTTATAGGTGCCAGAATCTAAACTTGGCAGTTCACCCAGAGGTTGATTATACTCAGCAGTCGCTTTAATCGCAGGTGCTTGCACATCATAATAAGCATCACTCGTTGGCGAATTTGTCGCTGGTGTATTGACTAGTGGTATATTGACTGATGCTGAATTATTCGCTGCTAAATTTTCAGATAAAGCCGTGGTTAGTGGCGCTTCAGTTAAGTTTTCAATAAAAATAGCTTGCTCATCAATCACATCACCATGGCGTAAAATCAACGCACGCTGGATGACATTATCAAGTTCACGCACATTTCCCGGCCAAGCATGGGCTAATAGTTTTGTTTGTGCTGCAGCGCTAAGTTGAGCTATTGGCTCTTTACTTTTATTAAGGTGACGCTCTATTAAATGCTTAGCTAATACAACGATATCGCCTGGACGCTGACATAGAGGGCGCCACATTAACGGAAATACGTTTAAACGATAGTATAAATCTTCTCTAAATTGATGCTTAGCGACCGCTTCTTTTAAGTCTCGGTTACTGGTTGCTAAAATTCGCACATCGAGTTTAATGGTTTTACGCCCGCCTAAGCGCTCAACTTCGCGTTCTTGAAGTACACGTAATAATTTAGCTTGTAGGCCCAATTCCATTTCGGTTATTTCATCAAGTAAAATAGTGCCACCTTGGGCTTGTTCAAATTTACCCGGGCAAGCTTGAATGGCCCCAGTAAAGGCGCCTTTTTCATAGCCAAATAAGGTAGCTTCAAGCATATTCTCAGGAATAGCTGCACAGTTAATAGCAACGAATGGCTGCTCTGCACGATCTGATTTATCATGGATAAAGCGTGCCAGTACTTCCTTACCTGAACCACTGGGGCCAAGCACCATCACACTGGCGTCTGATTTAGCAACTCGACTGGCAAGTTCCAGTAGCTGAATACTACTAGGGTCTGCGACAATAGGACCATCGGTTTCTTTTTCAGGTTCAGGTAGATAACGACTGACCATATTAAGCAATACTTCAGGTGCAAATGGTTTAGCCATATAATCAATGGCACCGAGGCGCATCGCCTCCACCGCATCATCTATAGTCGCATACGCAGTCATCATGAGCACAGGCAAGTCAGGGTAATTAAGATTAATACTGCGCAATAAATCAAGGCCACTCATCGCGCCCATTTGCACATCACTGACGACTAATGAAAACGACTCTTTTTTCAGCAGTACCATCGCTTGCTCAGCGCTATCGGCTGCGACACAATCAATGCCTGACATTTCTAACGTATCAATTAGGGCTTCACGTAGCCCTGCATCATCTTCGACGACTAAAATCGTGTTGTTCATAGTGCCTCCACTGATTTTGACTCTGTACAAATTGGCAGTAGTAAGCTGAAACTTGCTCCGCCTTGGGCGTTGTTGGTTACTTCAACCCTACCTTGATGTGCATTCGCCACTGAACTGACCACAGCTAATCCCAATCCTGTGCCTTGGCTTCGTGTCGTAAAAAACGGTTCAAATAATTTGTCTGCTTGGCTTAAATCAATACCAGGACCATTATCACTGACGGTTATGCGTACCAACTCAGTGTCATCATCACGCTGTGCGCTTAGCTGCACATGTGCTTGTGAGCCGATCACTTGAATGCTGTTGTGAATAAGATTTTGAATCGCACTGGCAAGGGCCGTTTTATTACCCATTATTTCGATGTCTGGTTCTGGTAAGCTCACTTCAAGTTCACTATTATTCAATGCCACCATGGCATCAGCACCAGCTTTTACTTCGGTTAAAAGCTGTTGCATAGACACATGCTCAACCACTTGTTGATCACCACTTTTAGCAAATAACAACATATCGTTTACTTGGGTTTCAAGATCTCTTAAGCGCGACATCAACTTAGTATGAAAATTTCCTCGCGAACTCTCAGGCAAACGTTTAGACCCCAAATTCGCAGCGTATAACATAGCCGCTGACAGTGGTGTACGTACCTGATGCGCAAGCGATGCCACCATTTTCCCAAGTGCACTTAAGCGTTGCATATGCGCAACACGTGTTTGCAAACGGCGTGTTTCGGTTAAATCGGTCATTAAGATCAATTGCCCTGGCTCAGGGGTTAAGGCATTTATTTCTAATTTAATAAGACGACCATCTTTTAGTGATACTTCATGGCCATCATCTTGTTGCGGGCGAAACGAGCGCTGGATCACACTAAACCACTTTTCACCTTCAAGTGGCTCGCCCAGCATATCAATAGCGATTTGATTAGCTTTTGCAATCATACCGCGACCATCAAGCACAACAACACCTGCTGGCATGGTATCAACTAAGTGACTTAACCAACTCGCTTGCTGGCGCAATTCACTTAATTCACCAATATACTCTTCTTGTTGTAAGCATGGGTTATACTGAGTTGCTGTGATAAATTGTGGTTTTAAGACATTAGCTAAAGCCATAATGTATTCTCGTTTACGGGATCTAACTAGCTAAATGCACAAATTGTACCAATAATTATTGTCAACATTTTCATTCGGTTAGCGTGTTTTTAGCGCGACAGAAAAATGACGAACAGTTTATTTAGAGAAAGGACTTATTATGAATTCAGCGAAGTTATGTCGTTGCCCTTGGCTCGATACCAGCAAAGATGACTATGTCGCCTATCATGACGATGAGTGGGGAGTACCCGTTTATGACGACCAAACACTCTTTGAATTCATTACCCTTGAATCAGCACAAGCTGGGTTAAGTTGGTACACAATTTTGAAAAAACGAGCAGGCTATCGACGCGCGTTTCTGAGTTTTGATGTCATAAAAGTTGCGCAAATGAGCGAACAAGATGTTGAAAGATTAATGTTGGATGAAGGCATCGTGCGCAACCGCTTAAAAATTGCAGCTACGATTAATAACGCAAAACGCTTTATTGAGATCCAACAAGAGTTTGGCAGCTTTAGTAACTATCAATGGCAGTTTGTTGGTGGTAAGCCTATAGTGAATGAGTTAGATAAACTCAGTGACTACCCCGCCATTACAGAAGCATCCACAGCGTTTGCTAAAGACTTAAAAAAACGAGGCTTTAAATTTTTAGGCCCAACCACAGTGTACGCTCATATGCAGGCCTGTGGCATGGTTAACGATCACAGTAACGATTGTTTTAGGAAACAAGAAATTATTGAGAAGTATTAGGTGAAAGATGCTAAGTGCTAGAAAATATTCTCTTTGCGCAATTAATCTTGTAGCCGCGGGTTTACCCCGCGCAATTAAAATTTATTCACAAAGAAGTTAAAAGAACGCTGCGCTTATGAGGTAAAAATAAAGGTATTAGATTTTAAGGTATTCGAAGCTCGAAGCCCGTGGCATTCTTTTCTTCTCATTTACCCTCATTGTCTTCTCTTTGTGCAAAAGGTTTTTAGTGATATTCACCATAGCACACCCCCGTATTAAAGACGGTGCGCGCGTCAGCAAGCTTAACCCCTACGGGTAATAACGAAACCACTCTACAGGTGTAATCTCCATCGTGCTTGGTTAATTTTTGCCTAAAACCTACTACCTGACACCTAAAATCTGCTCTTAGCTGTTAATCTCGTGATAGATTATATTTTTTCATTTTTTCAACTAAGGTGGTGCGTCGTACACCCAAAATTTCCGCGGCGCGCGCAACAACATAATCATAACGCTCTAACGCTTGGGTGATCAAACTGATCTCAAGTTCAGCCAAATAATCTTTTAGCTCGATACCTTCTTCAGGAAGCAGCTCAGGTGAAGGTTGTATTGCTTCATCATCAGGTTCATCTTCATAATCACTAAAGTCAGTACTAAAAATGTCGTTAAACGCATCTCGCTCCATTAGCTCTTCAGGGTATTCAGGCTCGTAGGCATCTACTTCAATATAACGGTATTTAGCAGGCAGATCAGGAATATCAACCACTTTATCTGGCAGCATGATCACCATGCGCTCAACCAAATTAGCTAACTCACGAATATTACCCGGCCACGTATGTTCTTTAAGGCTATCAATGGCGCGCTCAGTAAATTTAGCAGTTGTGCCACTTTGTTCGCTAATGCGGCGCATTAACTCTTTTAATAATAATGGAATATCATCGGCGCGCTCTGCTAGTGATGGGTTTTCAATGGGGAAAACGTTGAGCCGATAATAGAGATCTTCACGAAAACTACCCTGCTCTATCATCAGCTCAAGGTCACGATGCGTTGCCGCAATGACCCTTACATCAGCCTGGATAGCTTTGGTCCCGCCAACCCGTTCATAACTGCGCTCTTGCAGTACACGTAACAGCTTAACTTGCATTTGCAGTGGCATATCGCCTATTTCATCTAAAAATAGGGTGCCGCCTTGAGCTAGCTCAAAACGGCCTTTGCGGGCGGAGATAGCCCCGGTGAACGCCCCTTTTTCATGACCGAATAACTCACTTTCAAGTAACTCCGCAGGAATAGCACCACAGTTAACTGGCACAAACGGCCCTGAATTGCGCTTTGATAATAGATGAACATTACGGGCCACCACTTCTTTACCAGTACCAGATTCACCTAAAATCAGTACATTCGCATCTGTTTTAGCGACTTGTTCAATTAAAAAACGTACATCTTTAACCGCTTCGGTCTCGCCAACTAAGCCATCAAAAGTTTTGTGTGGTTTTGTATGCTTGTGATCACTTGGCAGCATACGTTGATATTGTTGGCAATCATGAAGTAATTGGGTAGTAACATCATGATTAAACGGCTCACAAATAAGGCCTACAACATTAGCAATACTTAATAGTGGTTTAAGCGTTTCGCCAATTAGTAAGAAAGGTAATGTAGGATAGCGCTTGATCAGGCTTTCATGATCTGAGTCTTGCAGAGCGCCAAGTATCACCATACATGATTGTTTTTGGTACTTTTCACATTCTTGGTCAATATTTGTATCGGCAACCAGATGTACTGCTTCACCTATAAATGTTAGCGCAGCATGTAAACCAATCGCACGATTATTATTATTATCTAAGATCAAGATCATTATTTAGCGAACCACAGTTACTACAGCTATTAATAATTTAAATTGTAAGCGAGTTTGACAGGGATGCAAGCACAAAGCGGCAGTTTTTTGACATAGATGCCAAAAAACAGACACTGAGCTAATTGTAAGTAATACTTAATAATTACTGCTGTATCATTAATATTAAAGTAAGCCTAAGATGGATTCAGCCGATTGATTAGCTTGGCCACGAAGTGCTATAGAAGCTTGTGCTAAAATATCATTTGATGCCTGCTGAGATATTGCCTGAGCATAATCGGTATCTTGAATACGACTTTGACTCGCGGCAATATTTGTTTGCTGCGTACCCAGCCTTTTAATAGTACTAGCCAAAGTATTTTGAAAAGCACCAAGTTCAGCACGCTGGCCGTTTATTTCCTCCGCCGCTTGGTCACTAATATCAATGGCAGCTTGAGCACCTGCTTGGGTAGAAATATCAATTGTTGATATTACTGATGCAAAACTGCCGTCCGAAGGCGTGGTTGTTTGCGTGGTATTGGCATCAGGCCCTACTTGAAACGAAACCGGTTGACCATCAAACAATGGTTTACCGCCAAAAGAAGCATTTTCAAACGTCTCAGTAATTTGGCTTTGTAACTGTACTACTTCTTCTTGCAATGCTGCACGGTCACTATCATTAAGGGCTCCGCTGCCCGCTTGAATAGAAAGTTCACGTATACGCGATACAGCATCATTAACCCCAGATAAACTTGACTCCGTCACTTGCGAATAAGAGATACCGTCGTAAGCATTGCGAACAGCTTGCCCATAACCATCTTGTTGCGATATTAATCGATCGATGATTTGCAAAGCTGCGGCATCATCCGCCGCTGAGTTTACTTTTTTACCCGTAGCAAGTTGCTCTGCAAGCTTATTTGAAGTTTGCTGAGTTTGGTTTAAAAAGTTAGTTGCTGGTGATTGAATTTTCATAACAGGCTCCGACACGCTGAATGGTTAAATTATAGCTTAATTTGCCAAATTTTGTACTTTGTACCATGTTTAAACTAAATTAACTTGGCACCGAGCTTGCTAGTCACCTTGTTAATAGTTAAATTACTGAGAAATGTGTCAAAATTCTCACAATGCGTATTTATAAGCGCCAATGATAAACAACTTGGGTAACACTATGTTCGATAATAAAACGATTCTAATTACCGGTGGTACCGGATCATTCGGTAAGAAATACGTAAAAACCTTGCTTGAACGATATAATCCTAAAAAAATTATTATTTTTTCACGCGATGAGCTAAAACAATTTGAAATGCAACAAGACTTTGACCAACCTTGCATGCGTTATTTTATCGGTGATGTTCGAGATAAAGACAGGCTACGACGGGCAATGCGCGGCGTCAACTATGTAATTCACGCTGCAGCTCTTAAGCAAGTACCTGCGGCTGAATATAACCCGATGGAATGTATCAAGACCAATATTAATGGTGCTGAAAACGTGATTGATGCAGCCCTTGATAACAATGTTGAAAAAGTAATTGCACTCTCAACAGATAAAGCTGCTAATCCAATAAACTTATATGGTGCGACAAAGCTTGCTTCAGATAAGCTATTTGTTGCAGCAAATAATATTGCAGGTGGTCATAAAACCACTTTTTCTGTAGTGCGATACGGTAACGTTGTTTGCTCACGTGGCTCGGTGGTACCTATTTTTCAAAAGTTTATCGATCAAGGCCGCGACCACATTCCCATTACTCATGAAGAAATGACGCGCTTTTGGATAAGCCTGCAACAAGGTGTTGATTTTGTACTGACAAACTTTGAACGAATGTTAGGCGGTGAAATTTTCGTGCCTAAAATACCTTCAATTCGCATTATTGATCTTGCCAAAGCGATGGCGCCTGATTTACCCATTAAAGTTATTGGTATCCGCCCAGGTGAAAAACTTCATGAAGTTATGTGCCCTGCCGATTTATGCTTTGAAACCTACGAATACAACGATCACTTTGTGATTGCACCTGGAATTAAATTTAGCAGCCGTAGCAATGATTATACTGTTAATGCATTAGGTGAAAAAGGCAAGAAAGTAAAACAAGGTTTTGAATATAACTCTTTAAGTAACCCACACTATATGACTCTTAAAGAAATAAAAGACTTTAATGTGCAAGCTTTGTTGTAAACACGACTATGAAAAATAAAGTTATTCCTTACGGTAAGCAAACTATTTCACAAAGTGACATTGATGCGGTTATTGACGTATTAAAATCTGATTGGTTAACACAAGGGCCTGCTGTTCCGGCATTTGAAAGTGCCATTGCTGAGTATTGCAATGCCAACTACGCCTGTGCGACTAACAGTGCCACTTCAGCCTTACATATTGCTTGCCTTGCTTTAGGTGTTAGTAAAGGTGACATCGTATGGACGTCACCAATCTCATTTGTCGCATCGAGTAACTGCGCGCTGTATTGTGGCGCAGAAGTCGACTTTGTTGATATCGACCTTGACACAGGCAACATGTCTGTTGGTGCCCTCGAAGAAAAATTAACCATTGCCAAACAAAACCAGCGACTCCCTAAAGTCGTGATCCCTGTTCATTTAGCAGGTCAGTCATGCGATATGGCAGCAATCAATAAACTTGCCAAAGAGTATGGTTTTAAGGTCATTGAAGATGCCTCGCATGCTATTGGCGCAAAGTATAAAGGCAAACCTGTTGGCAGTTGTAATTACTCAGATATTACAGTTTTTAGCTTTCATCCAGTCAAGATCATCACTTCAGCTGAAGGGGGCATGGCGGTTACCAACTGCGCTGAGCTCAACAAAAAAATGAGCCGTTTGCGAAGCCATGGTATTACTAATATTCCTGAAGAAATGACCGAGCCAAGTCATGGCCCTTGGTATTACCAACAGTTAGAACTGGGTTTTAATTATAGAATGACTGACATGCAAGCTGCTTTGGGGCTAAGTCAGTTAAAGCAGCTAGATAACTTTGTATCAGTGCGAAACGACATAGCAATAACATATAACCATGCGTTTGCAAATTCGACAGTAGCTCATTTAACACAATCAAATGATTGTTACTCTAGCTACCATTTATATATTGTTCGTTTAACGCAATGTAACATAGAAAAACACAAGTCCGTTATTACAGGCATGCGCGAGCAAGGAATTATTGCTCACTTGCATTATATACCGATCCATTTACAGCCTTATTATCAGGCTTTAGGCTTTTCGGAGGGTGATTTTCCTAATGCTGAAACCTACTACAAACAGGCGGTTACTATTCCTCTGCATCCAACTATGACAGCAGACGAGCAGCAATTTGTTATCAATACATTGATTGGTTTAGTATGAAGCTCGCTTTAGGCACAGTGCAATTTGGCTTAAACTACGGTGTCAGTAATAAGCTTGGTCAACCAAGCATTGCCAAGGCTCATGCCATTTTAGATATTGCAAAAGACGCTGGCATTACGACCTTAGATTCAGCGCTTGGTTACGGTGAGAGTCACCAAGTATTGGCATCCTACCCTTCGATTAATGACATCTTTAACTTAATTACTAAGTTACCTCCTCTACAAAAAGAGCAATTTTCTAATCAGGACGCAGACCATTACATTGCGTTAATTGACCAATGTTTTTCAGATTTTAAAACTGAAAAACTAAACGCAATTCTATTCCACCAAGCAAGCGACATTGAAAAGCAAGGTGTAGCGCCTGTTTTGGAATATTTACAAGAACTACAATTAGAAAATAAATTAGCTAATAAAGGTGTTTCATTGTATTCAGGTGCGGAGCTCGAAAGCTTCACGCAACTAAGTGAAATTAACCTTGTGCAAATACCCTATAATGCATTTGATACCTACTTTAAGCACACTGGCGCTCTTTCATTACTAAGTAAAAACAAGGCACAAGTGCACGCTAGATCTTGTTTTTTACAGGGCTTGTTATTAATGCCCATCAATGAGTTAGCTAGTTACTTTAAACCTTGGAAGCAACATTTATTATCATTTCATCAGTTAGCGCAGCATCTTGATGTGTCGGCACTAACACTTAGCCTTGCATATGCTTTAAAAGAAGATGAGATAGATAAAGTTGTTGTCGGTGTAAACTCAGAGTCTGAGTTAGCGCAAATTTTAGAAGCCTATCAGGGCAGCATCCAAATCTCTCACGAAGTGCTCAAAGAAATGACGGTTAATGATCCAAGACTCACCAATCCAGCAAATTGGCAACTATAAATAGTTTAGAAAAATGATTGATTGCCGATAAATGGCTATGATCAAAAAAGGCAGATATATATGAATGACAACAATAAACAATTAAAACTTGCCTTTATTGGCGGTGGCAATAACTCAGCTGTAGGCTATGTTCACTTCGCCGCAAGTCAACTCGATAACAAGTTTGCAGTTGTTGCAGGTGCCTTTTCAAGAAATCCCAATGAAAATAGTGCAACAGCGCAAAGATGGGGAGTTTCAGAAAAGCATTTATACAACGATTGGCAAGAGCTTGTAGAGCAAGAGAAAAACCATGTTGATGCATTTGTTATACTGACACCAACACCCCATCATATTGAGGTAATAACCACGCTCCTAAAGGCGAATTTACCGATTATTTGCGAAAAAGCCCTTGTTACCGGCCCTACAGAAGTCGCTGAAATTGAAGCCTGCTATGATAAAAATAAACACTTTCTAGCTGTTACATACAACTACAGTGGCTATGCGATGGTCAGAGAGTTGAAACACCTAGTAAAGCAAGGCGCGCTTGGCACTATCCAAAAAATTCACCTTGAAATGCCACAAGAGGGATTCAGAAGGCCGCCAGATATTGCAGGTAAACCATCGATGCCACAAGCATGGCGTTTAAAAGATTTTGAAGTGCCAACCATTTGCTTGGATTTAGGGGTGCATTTACACCACTTATCAACATACTTACTTGAAATGGAGCCAACGGAAACAATCGCACAATTTACTAACCATTCTCAATACCCAAATTTAATTGATGATGTAAATATGTTGCTGAACTACCCAAATAACATAAAGGGTAGTATGTGGATGTCAAAAACGGCTATTGGCCACCGCAATGGACTTCAAATCAGAATATACGGTGACAAAGGAAGCGCGCGTTGGTTCCAACTAAACCCTGATGAATTAGAGTTAAACTACAATGACGGTCGCAGAGAAATCTTAGATAGAGCCGGACAGTGTGAGTATGCCAACCAATTTAGATATAACAGAATGAAGCCAGGTCACCCAACAGGATTTGTTGAAGCTTTTTCTAATTTATATACAGATATTTACGAAGAACTTTGCTGTTACTTAGCTGGTACAGACAAAAAAAATGACTATGTATTTGGCTTAGAGCAAGCAAAAGACGGCTTAAACTTATTTAAAGCAGCGCAAGAATCAGTCGAGTCAGCGCAGTGGATAAAGCTTAAAAGAGGTAATTAGATTATGATGAATGACCTTCCTATAGCAATCTATGGCGCCGGTGGTAATGGGCAAAAAATCTATCATGCACTTTCAGAGCATGGAATTAAAATAGAGTTTTTTGTCGATTTATACACACAAGAAACTGAGTATCAAGGCTGTCCAATTTACAAACCTGACAATATTGCCAATAAAAATGTAACCATGCTTGTATCGGTATCTTGTACAAGTGAAGCTATTAAGCAGGATTTACTCGGAGTCGGTGTTCAAGAATGCCTAAACATGAATGAAATCATTAATCGCTATCCATACGTTTTAGAACGTTTTATCTCAAAAGATTACCGAGCAAAACTAATTTCTAGCACAGAGAACGACAAAGAACAGTTAGCTTGGCTTAAAGAAAGACTAAGCGATGATGAGAGCAAAAAGTGTCTTGATGATATCATCGCATTTCGCAGCTCCCCTTCAAGCGAAAGCTATGTTGAAAATGACTGGCAAATCCAATACTTTCCACCTTGGTTACTGAAACTTCCTCTTTGGAAAAATGGGATTAACATTATTGATTGCGGTTCATATATCGGCGATACACTTGCAAGTGCAGCACAAGTATTAAAAAAAGCAGATATACAGTTAAACACAATGCAATGTTTTGAGCCTGATCCAAAGAACTTCCACTTATTAAACAAAACAGCGAAAGAATTCGTCTCTCAAGGTATTAAGACTTATTTATTTCCATGTGGTGTATGGGAAGAAAATACAATATTAAGCTTCAGTGCAGACCTTTCACAAGGCAAGTTTGCTGACTCACAGCAAATCACAGAGAACAATCTACTTTTGCCTGTTATAGCGCTGGATGATACTAGCATAGCCTCTGCGGTTAATTTTATTAAAATGGATATCGAGGGCGCAGAGCCTCAAGCATTAAAGGGAGCGAAAGAAATCATAACACACCAATCTCCCCTACTCGCTATTTCCGTCTATCATGAACCTGAGCACCTTTGGCAAATAGCTCAACAAATAGAAAACTACAACCCTAATTATGAGTACAAACTTCATTGCCATGGCGATTTTGGTTTGGAAATAATATTATACGCAATTCCAAAAATATAATTACTACACAGCAAATAGAACTGTTTCACTATAGCCTTGGGTGTAATGTCTCAAATAGAACTTGTATTCAGGGCATAACTTTTTCAAGTACTGTGGAACTGATATCAAATGTTCTGCCCGATGATAAACACTAATTGCCAACTTAGGCTTATATCTTAAAATAGTATTTTCCATACCATGAAGCACATCTAATTCAACACCTTCAACATCCATTTTCACATAATTAGGCGAGATTTTATTTTCAATGCAAAAATCATCGATGCTAATTTGTTTTACTGAAATTACATCTTCATTTTGGCCTGGTTCAACAACTTTTGAAGATGTTCCTGATAATGAAAAATTGACAGTCTTATTTATACTTCCGACAGCAACCGGAACGACCTGAATAGCTTTGTTGTGTTGGTACTTTGTTTTAAGGATTGCAGTTTGACTCGGTATAGGTTCAAAAAGGTATGCCTTTCCCGATGGACAGTTCCTTAAAAATCGCTCTGAATCACTACCATCAAATGCTCCTAGATCAAAAAAAACGCTTTGCTCCTCAAATGGAGTAATAAAAGGTTCGATATACATATTTGTAATATCAAACTTAAATTCTTTCATGAAGCTTAAATCATATTTATTGCGGAAATTAACGACTGATTCAAAAGTATTTACAGAGCAATCATCTTCAAACCAACTTTTAACCTCATTGTAATGTTCTTGATTGCTTTCCCAGTGACTTAGGGCACCCTCCCAAAATTCTATTTTGGGGCATTGAAAGCCCGAGTTGCGGTAAAAATAGAAATAGTCACAGTAATTCAATCTATGTTTTTCAAGTAAATTGTTTACGTCCACAGGTCTACTATTTGTGACAGCTGAAACAACCAAAGCACCTTTAGGGACTTGTTCAAGTTTTATACAAGGCAGCCCTAAGAAAGATTCTTGTTGATAAAAGTTATCTATAACAGCAACAACTTCAAGACCATTATTTTTATGTATCTCAATTAACACTTCAGCTTCATAGGTTGCACCGAAAATATAACGTCTTGTATTCTTCTCAAAATACTTTTGTAGAAAATTTACGTTCATAATTTGCTTATCTCTCTTATAAAGATTGCATGTTGCTAAAATCTATTTAAGTATTTAATACACATATATTTTAATAGAGTTCGCTATGTACTGAATTATTGGGAATACTTTTCTTTGACCAACTGACGAAGAATTTTGCCTAAACTACTTCTTTCAAAACTATCAATCTGCTCTAACACTCTAGGCTGTTGATAATCGGTCAATTGCTGTAAACACAGCTTCTTTAATTCTGTTTCATTTACTGACGGCGAAAGCGTCGTATAAACAACTTTTATTACCTCACCGAACTGAGAGTCTGGAATAGAAAAAGCGACGCAATCTTCGATGTCTGGATGCATTTTTATCACGGCTTCAATATCTTGAGGATATACATTGATCCCCCCGCTCGAGATCAACTCTTTTTTACGGCCGACATAGTATAAATAGCCTTGCTCATCAAGGTAACCTAAATCACCGGTTTTGAAAAAATCACCAAGATAATAAGCTTCTCGCGTTTTGTTCGGTAATTTATGATATCCACTAAACCCAGTTTTTGTTTTACAACAAATTTCTCCAACTTCAGTTGCTGCTAATTCTTGGCCATGCTCATCGGTAATTTTCACAGTAACAAATGGTAAAGCATTGCCTACGCTGCCGCTCAATTCAGGATGTTCTGATACAGCGAAATCAGTCACAACACCAACCTCTGAAGCACCGTAACACTCATGTAAGCGGCAACTAAATAATGAAAGTAAGCTTTGTTTACTCTCTTTATCTAATACCGCCGAAGAGGATACTAGGCAGCGTAAAGAGCTCAAGTCATGCCCTTCAACACCGTTTTGAATTAAGCTTACTAATTGAGATGAAACGGCAAATAGAAAACTCACTTGATGCTGCTCAATTGCTTGTAGCCAGAGCTTCAAATTAAACTTTGGTAATACAACCGTTGTTGCACCAAGCATCAACGGCATGAGCACACCACGCTGAGCTAGCGAGTGGTACATAGGAGTCGCTACGAGAATAACGTCATCGGACGTTAATCCGTAGTAGTTTATGGTCGCATCAAATGCTCTATTTACTTTACATGCTTGGCTCAACACTATTGGCTTAGGTTGACCGGTAGAGCCAGAAGTCATGGTTAAGATGTAAGGTGCTTGCGTATCAATCGCATCACTAAAAAAGTATTCTGCTTCAGTTTGTTGAACACAAAGCCAATTTGTTTCATTAGCAACACTTTGGCCTAATGTAATTAAATTTTCAGCTTCAATCAGATTATCTGCAAGCAGTGATTTGCTAATAGTCGGCCAAGCAATCACCTTAGCAACGGGGGTTTTCTTAAGAGCAACAGTCAGAGCAAGACCTTTTAAACTAACAGGTAACGGCACTGCGGCTAAACCTAATTTAGCGATTGCCAGCAGCGAAACGATAAATTCGATACCGTTAGGTGCAAATATTGCGACACGTTGGCCTTGCCTAACACCTTGTTTTAAAAAATGGCTAGTAAGCTTAATAACTTGCTGATTTAATTCATCATACGTTACGCTTTGCTGTTGAAAATCAACAGCTACCTTAGTGGGAGTATTAGCGACATTCGTAGCAAATAACTCATAAATACCTTTATCCACTTACTCACCCTTTTCCTACAAAATTAAAATCATCAATCGAAGCATTTGGAAATAAATGTTGGGTCACTGCCATTTTTTTCGCATCCCCTGCAATAGATTTAAATCCTGCTCGCTGATTAAGCAAATTTACAAACTTATTTTCTTTATTAATAACGGCTACCCACATTGCATCTGGGTATGTTTGCTCAGTCTCTTTTAGTTGCCAATCTAATACTAGTTGAGCATGGGCAAAATTAACATCGTCACTTGCTGCAAACCAGCCACCAATTAAATAATTTTGCTGTTCTATTTCATACAATTGATGCCAAACGTAAAGTAACGGCTTGCCTTTAACTTCCATAACATAAGAGTCGCGACGATTAGCAAACCACCAGCAATAATGATCAAGTTGATCGATATCTTTTGTGATCGTCATTCGCCAAGCATTGTTCGGTAAGTTTCTCGCTGCCAAATAGCGGTTTATGTCTTGATCAACCACTCGCCTTAACGTGATTGTGTCGGTTAAATGCTGATGCTGACTTTCAATTAGGTTGCTATTGGCTTGAGTAATCTGACTAGAAGCAAGCTCTGAAGTAATTAACTTGGCAACACGACTTGCACCTTCACCATCAATTTTTACAGCAACGTTTTCACGCATTAGGTGGATGCGCTCTATATTTTGTAGCATTGCTAAAATTAGCGTTAAAACCTGTTCTGGCGGATAGTCTATTAAGTTTGCGATATGGAAATAATGCCCCAAATCATCTAACGCAGCTTGTTGATTTTCTTGATTCTTTGCAATCGAGAACGTTAATGCAGGTGTTTTAGTCGCGGCCAGCTCATACAAAGATGTGCCTAAAGCGCCAACAAACAAGGTGCAGCTTTTATAGTATTTGGCTAAACAACTAGGTGCTTCAATTAAATTTAATTGTGAGTTACCTAAAGCTAACTCATGTAGCTGAGTAACGGATGTAGCATTAGGGCCTATAATTAGATTAACTTTATACTCTGGCGCTGTTTCAAGAATTAATCGTATGATTTCAGTAAGCTGTTTCCAATCGCCACCACCGCCGAGAGAAAACATAAGCTCTTTATTTGAGCGCTCTGTTTGCGAGCAGTTTCGATAAGCCCTAGACAGCATCGAAAAATCAGGACCAAGTAAAAAGTTTTGTGATTCAAGTGCCGTACTTTGATAACGTGACGAAGTCTTTTCAGCATTCCATTTACTATCGATAACCAGCTCTGCTAAATGCTCTCTTTCAAGATCATCAACCGCAATAATCGATGGCACATGTTTAGCCATCTCTGATTCCCATACAATATCAAAACGATAGCTATCAATAAGTAATTTATCAATGATGAGCTGTTGCTCGTTGAAAAGCTGAACACAGTTAGCCGCATCTTCTATCTGTGTTATTGCATAGGGTAATAAATGTATATTTCCGAGTTCTTTAGTTAAATGATCCGACAATTGTGTATCGACTAAAAAAACAACCTCTTCACCTAAACATTGCAACTCTAACGCGAGCCATTTACAACGCATATAGTGGCCCAAGCCACATAGTGTATCGACTCTAATTGCTATCATTTAACTTCACTAACGCAGTCGCTAAATTTCCTACTTTTGCATTTTCACTGTCGACCATTAACTCTGGAGGAACAGCAATACCATATTCGGTTTCTAGGCTCATAATAAGGCTCAGTATCTCAAATGAGTCTAACGCCCCTGCAGCTACAAAGTCATATTCAGCAATGTCAGCATCTTCAACAAATACGCCGCGTTCTAATAAAAATTGCTGAACCGATTGGATTAAGTCTTGTTTCATATCGCTCACTTTAGGTCACTCCAAGACAATTGAGTGCCACAACGCAATTCTTTATTAACTGTTCGTCCAATAAGGTTTGGCAGCTCTTTTGGCATAATTTCGCCGCCCCCTGGACGCATTTGTCTTAGATGCTCAGGGCTAAGCTGCTCTCCAGCTTTAATATCTTTGATAATGTATACACAGCGACGTGCTTTTGAGGCAACGGATGGATAATCAACTTTGCCCAGTGCTTTTTCAATTTGTCTTACGCCATGTACAAGGGCCTGAAGCTCCGATGGCGTCATTGAAAAAAAGCTATCCGCGGTATTATCTGTTTTGTCCAATACAAAGTGCTTTTCTATCATACATGCACCTACGGCAACTGAAGCCAGTGGCACATCATTTCCCAGTGTGTGATCAGATAAACCAACCGGACACTCAAAAGCCTGTTGCATATGAGGGATAGTTCGCAAATTAATAGTCTCTGCAGGAGCAGGATAAGTGCTTGTACACTTCATCAATGCAAGTTCAGTAACACCCGCATCTTCAGCGACTTTTACCGCCTCAGCAATTTCAACTAACGTCGCACCACCTGTAGACATAATTACGGGTTTACCGGTAGCGGCTACATCACGAATTAATTGGTGGTCAATGAGTTCAGGTGAAGCAATTTTATAGGCTGGTGCATCAAACTGTGCTAATAAATCGACTGCCGATTTATCGAATGGTGATGAAAAACAAGTAAGTCCAAGTTTTGCTGATAGTTCAAACAATTCCGCATGAAAATCCCAAGGCATATAGGCTGTCTTGTATAAATCATGTAAGTACTGACCTTGCCATGGTCCTGTCGCTTCAAAGTGCGGAAGTTTACAATCCATGGTTAACGTATCTGCGGTATAAGTTTGTAGCTTAATCGCATCAGCACCGGCTTCATGAGCAGCATGAACTAACTCTTTAGCTTTATTTAAACATTGACCATGGTTAGCTGACATTTCAGCGATGATATAACAAGGGTGATCGTGCCCTACCCATGTATCAGCTATTTTAAATTCTTTCTTAAACATATTACCCAACTTGAACTTGTTCTACGTGCTCATTGATCTTAAGTATATCAGGATGAGAGCTTAGCATTTGTTTTAATTCATCAAATGTGAAATCAGTACGGTAATCAAACAAACTATAAATGGCTTTAATTAACTCATAATCAGCGGGCTCATCTAAAGTTAAACGCCAATGACTGAAATCATCGACGTTCTTATAGTCAGCCACTTTCATATTTCTGCAAATATATTGCGTCATATGTTCTTTTTCAAAATCTTCTGTTGCGCATTCAAAGGCTGATTTAAGCGCCTCAAAAGTAAACACTTCTGTATCAAAGCCATTAGGGAAACCACAGTGAGGGCCAGCCGAAATATAATCATACTCACTGCGCACACTATAAAAGTGATCTATAACACGTGCAGTCTCAGTTAAATCAATGAGAGGACAATCACTGGTACAACGAATAATCACAGTATCTGAGTTTGCATTTACAGACTGTGCAGCTAGGTAATAGCGACTTAATACATTGTTAGTGTCACCTTCAACGTATTTCACACCCAGTCGTTCACACAACTCAGTGATCGGTCGCTGAGTGCCATCATCTGTTGTCGCAATAATGATTTTCTCTTTAAAAGGAGCCAATCTTTCTAGCATCACTTCTAATACAGGCTTTGTTCCAAGAGGCAGCATTACCTTTTTAGGTAAACGAGATGACGTCATTCTAGCTTGAATTACAATATAAAAATCGTTGTCCAGAAGCTTTGAAACAAGCTGTTCAGTAAAAGTATTCAACAACTTAAAACTCCCATAACATTGTTAGACCGCCATCATTTCGACCATCATCTACAACTTTAAAACCTATTTTATAATAAGCCGAAACGGCAGCAGTATTGGCTGAGTCAACACCAAGCTGCATTTTAGTAATACCTAATTGCTGCTTTGCATGGCGTGCAAAACATTCAATTACTTCCTTTGCAACACCTTTGCCATGCCACGCTTTTTCACCAATCAGAATACCCATTTCAACACAATCGCGGTTTTTTCCTTTGATGATAAACTTTATATTTCCAATATGCTCATCAGTATCAAGAGTAAAAATGCCATAAAAATACACATCTTTATCTGCAAGCTGCTCTTCAATATATGCAACAAGGCCACTGTTAGACTCTGGTTTATTTAGGATGAATTCGCTTACACCTGAATTCAACCAGTTTAAATACTTAGCAGATGCATCTGCTGCTTCTAAGTATCTTAGTTTAAACCTATTTGAAGTCAGTAAATTCATCTTAATTCAGCCTTTTAAAGCCTGACGTTGATGGAATAACATGTGTCAGTAACTCAGGATTTTCAATCGCATCGGCTATGGCCGAAAACGCATTATCAACCGCTTTTAAATAAGTCTCAACGTGGTGTTCTTTGTGCGCATACATGCAGTAAAACATATTAGTTGCTAACACACCTTGCTCTAACATTTTCTCAATAAAGTAAGATTTAAGCGTCAAAAAGTTTTCATTTTTTAGACTAAAGTGACAAAGGGCATCAATACCAGACACATGAATTTCAAGGCCATGCTTTTGCGCTAAACTTAGCCAACCATCCTTAATTTTTGCACCGATTACGGCTAGATGCTCATGGACTTGGTGTTTCTCGTAATAATTAATCGTTGCTAATGCAGCTGTTGGCCCTACTCGTTCAGTCCACATAGTGCTAGATATAAAACTCGTTTGAGCTGCATCCATCCATTTAGACTTGCCTATGATGGCAGCCATCGCATAGCCATTAGCCATTGCCTTAGAAAAAACAGCAATATCAGGATTAATACCCAGCTTCAAATGCGATCCACCACAGTTGATCCTAAAGCCCATAGATATTTCATCAATAATTAATGGAATATTTAATTGCGCAGCAATGGCCTCAACTTTTTGCCAGTATTCTTCAGATGGGGCAAAATTTCTCATTGGCTCCATCACGATAGCAGCAAGCTCATCACCATTTTCAGCCACTAACTGCTCTAGAGCTTCGATATCATTAAAAGGGAAAGGGAGTGCTGTTCCTGCGAGCGCTTTTGGAACACCTTTAGGTGAAAGGCCAGGAATTAAATGGTCGTTAAGATTACTATTACTTGTAACATTGGCTGATAAATACCAATCGTGCCATCCATGGTAACCACTAAAAGCAATTTTATCTTTACCTGTTGCTGCTCGTGCAATACGCACTGCGACAGTCATTGCTTCACCGCCACAACGGGCATATCTAACTTCTTCAGACCAAGGGTGTAATTCTAATAACTTCTCAGCAAGCTCAACATCCTCTGGGCAATTTAAGCTAGAACTAACCCCGTTTCGAATAGAGTTAATAACCGCATCATCAACTTCATCTACCGCGTAACCAAGAATATTTGCACCGATACCAGAAATCGACATATCGAGGTACTCGTTACCATCAAGATCCCAAACTTGGCATCCTTTTGATTTAGAAAAATACCCAGGCCAAATATTGGTGCTAAACATATCTGGTCGCTTAGAAAGCAATTGAGTTAAGCCAGGGATAATACTTTTAGCCCTTTTTTGAAGAGCGATGCTGCTTGTTGTTTTTTTTGCGGTCATAATCTTAAATTCTTCTGATGAAGGGAATGCATAATCCACTTGATATATTTAAGTATCTGACTCTAGCAATAAATATATCAAGCCCAAGATTTTCATCGTCAAACGATTAAATATAAAGATAAAATTCTTTTTAAAGTATCTATTTACATAACCGTACATTTTCTTTGTAATAGTCAGGAGCACTTTCAATAAAGGAAACCCAGCAATTAAGTGCTTTATTATAATATTCTAAAATTTCCGTTTCATCTCCATAGTTATAAAGTAAAGATACTAACAAAGAAGCTGTATAAAGAACTTCACCTTCAAACAACAAAAATACGTTTAAATATTTCGCGGAATTTTTAAATGAGTACAGATAGCGAACACTTTTTAACAGATTATTAAGAGCATCAGAACGGATCGCTGTATTTTCTTTTAATATCTCAGCCATTGTTTTACAGAACTCAGTAAACTCTTCAAAATGTAGTAAAGCTTCAACTTCGCTAAGTTGAACTCTTGTAGAAAAGCGATGCTCTTTCACATATTCAACTACATTTGATTTATCCAATGAAGTCGGTTCTAAATAAATGTAGTCAGACTGAAGAGGCGTTGCACCTTTAATTTTCGCACCGTTACTACAGTTATAAAAATTAATGCCTTCGTTTTTAAATGAATTTATAAGCTTTTCCATTTGGATGTTACCCACACTCATAAACTCATCAGTAAGTATTGTAGGAACAAAATTACCTGGAAGTGCAATCTGCTTACCGATTTTTAATGGTTTATGCTCTACTTGACCTTCTTTATTATAATAAAAGCTAGATTTAGAATGATGGTAATCTTCATCAACATAACCATTATCTACCCCAAAGAGATAGATATTCTTAAAACCAAGATGGCATGCATAACTCAACGCTGTATTTCCCACCAATGGATTACAATACGAAAGTATTTCAGTGATTGGTTTTCGATTAATAAATTGCGATAAATGTACTAATTGAGTAGCAGATTCATTTCCTTTTAATCCATAACCTGTCCATGGAAACAAACTAGCCACCTTTGGATGCATAACATTTGTGACCAATAAATTCATTTTTTGACGTGCTTCTTCAGGTAAAAAATCCCTTAAAAAGTCATATGTCATTTCTGTTCTTTCTAAAGCGACATGAAAATCAGGTATGATCCCTTTTTTAACTAAAGCTGTAGATGCCGAATTACAAGAAAAAATAACAACCTTATCTTGTATTTGCTGTAAGAATTCAATTTCTTGATCAAGAGAAGGTCCATTAGCAATAATGACTACAGGAAAGTCAGCCATCTCATGCTTCATCGGCTTTTGCACACTCATTAGGTTAAATTCATTCTCTAGATTACCAAGAGTATGAGCTATCCCCATCATTGCATCATCAAAGAAACCGAAGCCAGTAAAAAATTGATGGAAGTTCACCTTAAACTCATCAATCCATTTATTCATTTTTTGGGATGGGTAATGTTGATAAAACCAAGTATAACTTACCGAAGCGATACCTACATTTCGACTTCGATCATAAATATTTTTGAATACCTCATCTTCGGACATGCCGATTCCCAAATAAAGGAAGCTTCCATTATTATCTATACTTTCTAAAATATTTTTCCAGTCAGCTACAAATAAACTTGCAAAAAAGTAATCTTCATTTGGCTCAATAATATTAATAAAACTGATTTCTCGCTTCTCGATTAACTCTGGTAAATGATAACCTAAGCCAATTCCAAACAGCATCAAACTTGGTAACTTCTCTTCTAAACAACTATTATCTCGTAAATTTGCCTTAGCTTCGCCAAACACTTCCCCCATTTTATTCATTAAATCAATATGGATAAAATCTAAGGGGTTTTGGATTGCGGAAATTGCCGAGTGATCTGTTTTGCCCAGAATTGGCGACTTAATATTATTATTAACTTGTTCAATAGCTTGTTTGATGGGGTCCTCAGAGTACATAGGTACCTGAGTGTCATAGTCAATAATATTAGCAGTGCCATTATCATTTAAAATAAATTGAAACTGTTCGTTTGGTTGATATTTTTGAAACTTTTCAAAAATATCAGGAAAATATTTTTTAAAAGCGAGAAGGTTTTCTTCAAACTTTAAATTCGCTTGGTTTGCAAACTCTTGTTCTCTTTTTTGCTGCGTCAATGTGTCATCAATTTTACTTGAAAGTAATTCTAACTGTTCTTCTACTGACTGATTATTTGCCATCATTACGTGACCTATTTTATACTTTTATAAACATTGAGCTTTTTCTTCGTACTTAAATGATTACCTAATGCCTCTGCAAGCTCTCTTCTTTTTAATGCTACCTTTAGTGTTAACAAAGAGAATGTATCATATATTTTTTGATAGGCAGGTAGCTCTGAATTATCTAAAAGATGTGTGTCTTCAAAAAACGTTCTAATAGCAAGCTCTAAATTTGTAACGGCTTCTGCCAATACTTCAAAATCACTCGTATCCAATAACTGCTCAGTAGTTTTAATTTGCTTTTCTATGTCTACTAAACGCTCATCCGACATTGGCATCAGCACCATTTTCACGAAGTGTTTGCTCCCTAACATCGTGCGGAATTGCGTCCCAAGCAGACTTGATCTCTTTTAATAAATTAGAAACTTCAGTGACAATTTCAGGATCATTTTTGATACTAGCATCAATAAGACGGTCAATCATATAAGAGTAAAGCGCATATAAGTTTTCAGTTACTTCACCGCCTAACTCAAAATCTAAGCAGCTACGTAAAGCCTCTATAATTGCCGATGCTTTGGATAAGTGTTCACTTTTTGCTTCAAGTTGTTTCTTTTCAATTGCAACTCTAGATAGCACCATCTTTTCAATTGCACCAGCCATTAGCATTTGAATAATTTCATAACGATCAGCACCAGCAACTCGTGTTTTGAGTGCTTCTTTCTGATAATTTTTCACTTTGGCGTTATACATATTAAAACCCTTTTAAATCAAATTTATTATGATTTGTCTCTTGTAAATCCAGGCAAACTTGCAAGCTGGGCTCCTAAGTACTGTTGTGTTGACTGCATTTGCGCCAGCAACACATCTAAGCCCGCATATTGCTTTCTAAGCCTGCCTTCTAATTCGCTCATTCTAAACTCATGCTTTAGCACATCATCTTCTAGATCAGTAACCTGCGTGTTTAGATTATCTTCTCGTTGTTTCAATATTCCTTTTGAACTTACGTAATTATCTAAAAAAGATTCGAACTGTTTGGCAACCCCATTTTCACCTGCAAAGGCCTTGCCAATATTGTCAAAGTTCTCATCCATTGCTGTATTTAAACTACGGACTAAAGTTGATTTTTCTAGGTAACCTTTCTTATCAACACCCAAACCAATATCGAAAATACTTGTAAACGGCCCTGCATCAGTTAAATTTGTAGAAAGCATATTGACCATCTGCGAGCTCAACGTACGAATGGTTGCATCACTATTTAAAGGTTTACCAACTCTCGATTGCAGGCCTAACTGCCCTATTGCATTGTTATAATTAGCAATAAATTCATCAATTAATGTTGTAACACTTTCTCGGTCATAACTAACAGCTAATTTTGCAGTTTCTCCATCGACACTTTCACGCTTAGCAGTAATAGTCATATCTTGCACTGCATCTTTAAACGTATTTGTGTCATTAGTAATTTCAATACCATCAACTTTAATTACTGCGCTTTTTGCTTCATTTCCAGCTGTTATACCAATACCACCACTACCAGGAGCTCCTCCATTAGCATCAGTAGATACATTATCAAGCTCAGCATTATCATTGGTGATTACCAAGTCATTACCAGCACCACTCACACTCGAAGTAAGTACCAACTTTGACTCAGTACCAGTGTTTATTATATTTGCTGTTACGCCAAAATTATCATCGGAGTCATTAATTGCATCACGTAAATCAGCTAATGTTGCACCCGCATCGAGAGTTAGATCAAAGCTTTTGTCTCCAGCTGCAAATGATAAGGTGCCTCCAGAAGCAGTAACTACATCGTCAGTAGAAGAAAATAAAGGAGGTACAGCGTCGTTTGACGTTGCACGACTACCCTGAGCCAGTGCTAAAACTTCAATTTTAAAATTACCAGGCGTAATATCTTTTGTTGGAGTAACGGAGACGAGATCACCGTCATCACTTGTTGGTTGAGTGATATTAGCAATGCGTTTATTGAAGTTATCAGGATCAGCTAGTTTTTTTATTGTGTCTTGTAGCTTGGATAACGCAGACTTGATCTCTCCGATTGATGATATTTCAACCTCTAGTGACTTGTCTTTTTTTGCAAAAGCATTCATTTTTGGAACATTTTCGGCATCAACAGTTGCCTGAATGATACTTTCAAGGTCCAACCCAGATCCAATACCTGCGGATGTTATAAGTGGCATACCTCTCTCCTACTATCTGTTCCAAAAAATATTATACTGTTTGATTAAATAACAAACCTTTATTAGTAAGTTTATCGGCAAATTCATCTAAAGCTTTAGCAACTTCTCTAAACTCTTCAGTGGGAATTTCGCGAATAACTTCTTCGCTGGTTTTATCAAATACTTTGATTATTGGCGGATCCCCTTGTTCATCAAATTCAAACTTCAAATTTGTTGAAGTAACGGGAATATACTTATTTAATTTCTCTAAATTTTCTTTCACTTCATCAATTAGTGCTTTTCTTTCACTTTTGGAATCAAGTTGCTTGCTGTCATCAACAAACACTGGCTCCCTATCAGCAGTTTTTATACCTGTCTGCTCAATAACTGCTTTTTTACTTGCCTCATTTAATTCATTTTTATTTATAAATGTTGAATTAGTGGTGAAATTTTCACTCGATTTAATTAATGCACCTAAGTCAGCCATGGTAGCTCTCCTTCAAAATACAAACAAAGTATAAGTCATTATCGAGATAAAATCCCAATAATGACCTAATAGCTGCCTACCCTAGTAACGATAACGCTACTTGTGGACGCTGGTTTGCTTGACTGAGAATTGAGCTACTTGCTTGTTGTAGTATCTGCATCTTAGTTAAATTTGCTGTCTCTGATGCAAAGTCAGTATCTTGAATACGCGAGCGTGCCGCAGACAAGTTTTCAGAAATATTAGCTTGATTTCGAATCGTTGATTGGAAACGATTTTGCACAGCACCTAGCTCTGCTCGTTTTTTATCTACTACTGCGATCATTGCATCCATGCCAGCTAAAACATACTGTGCATTTGTTTGTGATGAAACACTGATACCCGTTTCAGTAAACTTAGTTGCAAAGTCGCTTGTAGCACCAATCGCAGAGCCTGCGATATCAGATACACCAGCAGCAAGCGTGGTTAAACCTTTACCACCTACAGCACTAGCAACACCGGCAATACCTGATATAGTAAATCCACCATTAGTTGAAATGCTATTTGTAGCTGCAGTACCACCTACGTTTTGCATACTAAAACCTATAGTTTGGACCGCATCAGCACCAACCTGAAATTTAGCATCATATTTGCCATCTAAAAGGTTTTGCCCACCAAAGGTAGTATCTTCTGCAACACGATTAACTTCAGCAGCTAATGATCTTATTTCTTCTTGAATCGCTAAACGATCTTCATCAGTATTTGAACCATTCGTTGCTTGTTGAGCAAGAGTACGAACTCGTTGGAACATTGTTGTTACTTCGTCCAGAGCACCTTCAGCCGTTTGAGCAAGTGAAATGCCATCGTTAGCATTACGGTTACCTTGATTCAAACCATTAACTTGACCAGTTAAACGGTTAGATATTTGCATACCAGCACTGTCATCTTTTGCACTATTAATGCGTAAGCCTGATGATAGACGTTGAAAGGATGTATCAAGCTGATTACCAGATTTCATTAACTGGCGCTGTGCGTTCAGTGAACTCACATTAGTATTTACATAGATAGCCATATTAGCCTCCGCTTTATCATTTTATAACTCAATAACGAGATACCCCTACCCAGTTATTAAGTCGACATAGAGTCCTAGATCTGTAGTTCTCTAAATCAGTTATCGTCTGATAAAGCGAAAGCTTTAGCTTTATTTGTAAAATAATTTAACTTTTATTTAATTTTAACCTTGTAATAAGCTCAATGCTGCTTGAGGTCTTTGATTTGCTTGACCTAAAATAGTTTGACTAGCTTGTTGTAAAATTTGGTTTTTAGTTAGGTTTGCAGTTTCCATTGCAAAGTCAGCATCTTTGATTCGAGATTTTGCAGAAGCTAAATTTTCAGAAATATTAGCTTGGTTACGAATAGTCGATTGAAATCTGTTTTGTACAGCACCTAATTCAGCACGTTTTTTATCAACAACAGCTATCATTGCATCCATAGCGGCAAAAACTTGTTGTGCATTCACCTGACTAGACACACTAATATTAGCTGCGGTGATACTACTAAAGCCTACTGTCGCTTCTGTTAATGAAGAGGAAACATTACTGATACCTGCGGCTAATGTAGACATCCCCTTACCTGCAACGGCTGAAGCAATACTCGCAATACCAGACATAGTAAATCCACCATTGGCAGAAACACTATTTGCCCCTCCAGCAGTAGTGCCCACATCCTGCATGCTAAAACCAATTGTCTGTACAGCATCAGCGCCAACTTGAAAGCTCGCTGCATAACTACCATCTAGAAGGTTTTGTCCACCAAATGTGGTGTCAGCAGCAATTCGATTTACCTCTGAAGATAACTGACGGATCTCTTCCTGAATTGCCAAACGATCTTCATCAGTATTTGAACCATTAGCAGATTGTTGTGCTAGTGTTCGGATGCGTTGAAAAGTCGACGTAATTTCATCCATTGCACCTTCAGCTGTTTGCGCTAATGAAATTCCATCATTAGCGTTACGGTTACCTTGGTTTAAACCCAGGATTTGCGATTGTAAGCGATCAGAGATTTGCAACCCTGCCGCATCATCTGCAGCACTGTTAATACGTAAACCTGAAGATAGACGTTTAAATGAAGTATCAAGGTCGCCCCCAGTTCTTTCAAGTTGTCTTTGTGCATTTAATGCACTCACATTTGTATTTACATATAAAGCCATAATAAACTCTCTTCTTATCTGTCAAAGTTAAGCCACCACCTTGAGATGGTAGTATTTGACAAAGTGACTCATTACAACGGCAAACTTTAATTGCCTGGGGCAAAAAACTGCCACTTTGCAGGTTATTTAAAAACTTAATAAGAGTAGAGCAAGCTTTAGGCCAACTTTTTATAGTTGCACAAAGAATAGTATGTGAGGATACACAATGAAAAAAGGCTTCTAGAAGAAGCCTTTGAAAGATAAGTTTGAGAGTGGGTTTTCAAAAGCAATGAAGTGGCACACTTTATGCTTTATTTATTATGTTCTTACAAATGTTAGAACACTACAGATGGATTTTTAAGCCTCCGCTTTACAATCCTTCAATAGCGCCTTTGTTAATACCCCATTAGACAAAGGCGCTTTTCTTTTCAGTCAAATTATTGACTCAATTCCTAATCTTATCCAAGTAGGCTTAATGCAGCCTGTGGACGCTGATTTGCTTGGCTCAAGATTGTTTGGCTAGCTTGTTGTAAAATCTGCATCTTAGTTAAGTTCGCGGTCTCAGCGGCGAAATCGGTATCTTTAATACGTGATTTTGCAGCGCTTAAATTTTCAGCAATATTTGATTGGTTACGAATAGTTGACTGGAATCTGTTTTGCACCGCACCTAATTCAGCACGTTTTTTGTCAACTACAGCAATCATTGCATCCATACCAGCTAAAACATACTGAGCATTTGTTTGTGATGAAACACTGATACCTGTTTCAGTAAACTTAGTAGCAAAGTCACTAGTCGCGCCAATCGCAGAGCCTGCGATATCAGATACACCAGCGGCAAGCGTAGTTAAACCTTTACCACCGACGGCACTGGCTACCCCAGCGATACCTGACATAGTAAATCCACCATTTGTAGAGATACTGTTAGTTGTAGCGGTACCACCTACATTTTGCATACTAAAGCCAATCGTTTGGACCGCGTCAGCGCCAACTTGGAACTTGGCATCATATGTGCCATCTAATAGGTTTTGACCACCAAAAGTCGTATCTTCTGCAACTCGGTTGACTTCAGCAGACAAAGATCTAATTTCCTCTTGAATCGCTAAACGGTCTTCGTCAGTATTTGAACCATTAGTTGCTTGTTGTGCAAGAGTACGTACTCGTTGAAACATTGCTGTAACTTCGTCAAGTGCACCCTCAGCCGTTTGTGCTAATGAAATACCATCGTTTGCATTACGGTTACCTTGATTCAAACCGTTAATTTGTGATGTTAAACGGTCAGAAATCTGTAGACCTGCCGCATCATCTTTTGCGCTATTAATACGCAAACCAGATGATAAACGTTGGAATGATGTATCTAGTGCATTACCAGAATTGTTTAATTGTCTTTGTGCGTTTAATGCACTAACATTTGTATTTACATATAAAGCCATGATTATCTCTCCCGAAGTAAACTTATCATTTACTCTCAAACTTACTTAGATTAAGCAGTGGTTGTTATTTACAACGCTTTGCTTGGTTAATTAAGTTATCGGTCTGCTCGAAAAATCCTTTAGCTTTTTTTTAAGTTTTTTTTAATTATTTTATTATCTGATTGTTATTAATTAACTTTTAGTCACATAAAAAGATTATCACACACCGAAAACAACGCTATGCGGTTAACTAAATATGTTCTAGTTCAGTATCAGCTAAGTAATTAAATAATAAAGATAAGAGTCTTAGAAGGTGGGTAAATAGCAAAGTAAGGCAATGTTTTGCCTTACTCTTGGTGTTCTTATAGCTTACTTATAAGTAATCAAACAATGAGAGTTTAGCTAAGCGGCCAAAAGTTGCCTGTGAAGCTTGCAGTGCCGTTTCTTGCTTGGTGAGCTCTGTGATTGCTTCTGCCATATCAAGTTCAACTAAATCTGCTCGCGATGATTTATTATTGACATCCAGATCACTATTCGATTGGGTGATTTTTTCAGTGGTATTTAATCGCCCTCCTAATCCTGCTTGAGTTAAAGATACAGTATTTTTACTGTTATCAATTTGGATCATCGCAGCAGCGAGTACTTGATCATAATCGTCTTGGCTTAGTGTTGGATCGGTGAGACCTGCGATTAAGTCACTTAGCGTATTTAACACGTTTTCTTTTTGTGGAGCCTCAAGTGTAAAGTCCACTTGCCCGGTTGCAACAGGGTTCATACTGATTTCCATACCAGCAAACTTAAGTGGAGAGCCATCAAATGTGCCTGACGTAACGACATTACCGCCTTGCTCTACTGAATATGAATTTGGGCTGCCAGCGGTTGTAATAATATTAAACGTGTTTGCTCCAGCTGCAGCGCTAGGATCTGCGTTATAGTTGGCTTTATGAAATGCATCAAATTGTGCTTGCTCTCGTATATATACTTGGGCGCTGGTGATGCCACCAGATGCAACACCATCATTAGAGGCAACATTTAAACGCGCATTGACCTTTTCGAAGGTATCAAAACCGTTATCACTTGATTTTATCTCAACCCCTTCTGCTACTTTGATCTTGTGCTGGCCTTGATCGCCACCATAAACATATTTGCCTGTTGATGAATCGAGAGAATAGGTTTGCGTGTTATCTTGATAACCCGAAAATATATATTTGCCATCTTCAGTTTTAGCATTCATTAAATCGAGCACACTACTTTGTATTGATTTAAGTTCCTCTGCAATGCCTTCACGGTCTATATCCGTATAAACCCCATTACCGGCTTGAATTGCCAATGTATAAGCTTTTTCAAGTGAGCCTTTAATATTTTCCAGCACACTTTCTTGAGTATTTAAGCGACTCGTCAGCATGGTAATGTTTTTACTATACTGTTCATTTGCTTGAATACGGTCGGTATACAGTAAAGCTCGGGCGGTTGCTGATGGATCATCAGACGCAGTCAGTACTCGCTTTTGAGTATTTACTTGCTCTTGCGCTTTATTAACATTCTGTTGGTTATTCAAAATAGAATTTAGGCTATTTTGATACATTTGGTTATTTGATAAACGCATAATTACCTCGCAGCACTAAGTAATGTGTCAAAAATTGTACGAGCCGTTGAAAGCACTTGTGCTGAGGCTGCGTAAGACTGCTGAAAACGTAACAAATTTGCAGCTTCTTCATCTAAATTTACCCCTGACAGGGATTCATACCAGGCTTCAGATTGTTGAGCTAAGGCTTCAAATGCAGCCCCATTAGTCATTGCTTGATTAGTTACCACACCTATATCAGTGACTAATCCCGCATAAGCTTGATTAAAAGTTTTATGATTATCAGCCGATGCGGTTGTGGTCACATTCTGCCGCACTAACTCACCACTTTGTAGCCCAGCCAACAGTAAGCCATTGCGATTATCATCAAAGCCACCTTCGTTAAACTCTAATGAAAAACTATCACCAATAGCGGGGGTTCCTTCAATGTTAAAATCAAATCCGTAAGTGTCGTAAGGCGCACCAGCTTGAGCAAGCATATTCTCAGCAGGAGGTGTGATGGTAAATGTCGTTGTACCACTTCCATCTGTTAGCGTGTATTCATTTGCGTTTGCGGTTTTAACAATACTGATATCACCATTTGCTAAACCAGGTGGGCTTGTCGTTGTAAACCCACCACTCGTTACACTGCTCACTGTGCCAACCGATATATTAGCATTACCGGTATTATTTATATTACCCGCAGTACGGATTGGGGATGCTAATGCTAACGCTTCAGGTCTATTTGTCGCAAGCGTTAAGCTTGATGCAGCTTCTGCATTAAGCTTCACTGAGAATTGATCACCAGCATTACCACTACCCGACACAGTTAATTGTAAACCAAACGATTCCCCGCCTGTAATAGTCGATGAATCAATTACGCCAGCCACGATATCCGCGGTTGAAGGAGCACCTAATGGCTCACCTTTATTATCTACAGGCTGTATTTCAACGGTTGTACCACTAGTATAAGTAACAATAAAATCACTGGCAGGTATTTCACTACCTTTGCCTGGCTCTAAGGTTGCCGTCATACTTGAATTACCCGTGTTGGCTTGATAGGCATAAGCTCCCACAGTCGGAATAGCAAAAATATCCCCACCGAGTTCGCCATTGCCGTCCATACCTAAACGGTTTTGTTGATTAAACGCATCAGCAATTGCTAAGCCCATCTGACCAAGCTGATTTTGTGCTGGTACTAAAATGTCATCGCGAAATGCCAACAAGCCACCAATTTTACCTTTTAATTTACTTGCATCAACTTCAAGCGGCACCGCTTTGCCACCATTAACATCAAGGCGTAACTCTTTAAAGTTAGGATCCGGATCACCAGTCATCGAAAATAAGTTAAACGCACCATCTTGCATTACTAATGACTCACCTGTGCCCATAAAAACCAGCTTTTCACCATTGGGGCCATCCAGTGTTTCTACATCGATTAATTCTGATAGCTTGCGAATAGCTAAATCTCGCTCGTTATATATAGTACTTGAATCTGCAGCATTGCGAGTTCCATTAACTGCTGCTATTTGCTTATTCAAATCACTAATATTTTGAATTAAAGTATTGGCTTCATCTGAGAAAATATCTAACTGCTCATTCACTATATTTTTTTGATCAAACACAATACCTGAAAGCCTGTCCATCTGATCAAGCATATTCTCGGCATCAGTCATTACTAATGAACGCGCGACTGAAGATGAGGGCTGATTTAAACTTTCTTGAATATTATTAAATAACGAATTAACACTGGTCGACAAACTATTTGACTCTTCTGAAAACAAAGTATCGACCCGACTTGCTTCTGTTACAAATTGATCAAAAAAGGTTTTATTTGAGGTGTCGCGATTAAGTTGCTTTTGGGCAAACTCATTTAATAAGCGATACGTTTCTCCACGACCCACTTGATTGTCAATCATGGTCATGTGCTCTGTACGTTCGCGTACATAACCAACCGTATTCACATTAGCAATGTTTTTACTGGTCGTTTGCAGTAATTCTGAATTGGCGCGAACACCTGAATTAGCAATATCTAATAAGTTAAACGACATGTTAATTTACTCCTTGGCGAACCAATGATGTCGCCAATGTTTTAAGCTCACTGTGATTCAGTACTTGCTTAATTTTGTCAGCATAATTGGGGTCTGTGGCATAACCAGCTTTTTGAAGTGAATCTAAAAAGGCAGCTGGTTTTGCGGTATTTTGTAATGCTTCTTGGTAGCGTGGGTTTTCTGTTAAAAACTGTACAAAATCATTCACGCTGTCTTTAATCGATTCATAAGCCCGAAAGCTGGCTTGTTTTTTAACTGGCGTGCCTTGCTCAAATTCCAGTGTCATTTTATTGGCTTTCTCACCCTGCCAGCTTCTATCTGATTTGATATTAAATAAGTTAAAACTGCTGTTACCATCACTTTTATTAATAATATGCTTACCCCACCCCGTCTCAAGCGCCGCTTGGGCAACCATTACTGCAGGGTTCAAACCAATTTTTTCAGCCGCCGTTTTGGCATGTTCCCAAACACTACTGATAAAATCTTCTGCATTTTCAAATTGCGGCTTCTTCGCTGTTGATGAACTGCTAGTGACAGCAGCCATGTCAGGCGAACTATCAGCACTTTTACCGCTTGCACGTTGATCACTACTGAAATTATCAGTGGTACGTAGCACCGAGCTTGGGGTAAAGCCTTTTGCATCAGGAGAGAGTTGTTGCACAATCAGATCGGCTAAGCCCAATGAGCCTTTTGACGAAAGATCAACTGATAACTGCTGGTCATGCATTTCTTCAAAAAACTTTACGCCACTGGAATTGAATGGGCTGTCTTTATCTTCAAACGCTTCATTGGCCTTGCGCATGCTTTTAAGCAACATCTGCGTAAAAATAGATTCAAATTGTGCCGCTGCTTTTTTTAATGCTTCTTTTGATGCTTCTGGCGAGGCGTCACTTTTTAAGGCGTCTTGACGTAACGTATTAAGATTGCCTAAATCAAAGAAGTTTTGTTTATCGAGATGATTAGTATCCATCAGCAATTTGACACAGTGATTAATAATGAAATTAACAATGCAAAAATTGCGCCAATAAGAAGTTACTATGCAGAAAAGGAAAGCGGAATATACCCTAAATTCTAGTAACCTAGAACCTAGGGCCTTTCATAATTAAATTACCACAAGCTGGCCGCTAATTGCACCCGCTTCTTTTAATGCTTCGAGTATCGCCATTAAATCACCTGGTGCAGCACCGACTTCATTAATTGCGCGTACTAAGTCATCAAGGCTCACGCCAGGGTTAAACACAAATGCCCGTGAGTCATCTTGGTCAACGTCGATTATACTTTGGTTAGTAACAACAGTTTCCCCCTCACTTAACGCATTAGGTTGCGATACATTCTGTTGTTCTGCAATGGTAACCGTCAGGCCACCATGAGTAATTGCCGCTGCTTGTAATTTAACATTTTTGCCTATTACAATAGTCCCTGTCCGTGAGTTGACAATAATTTTTGCTGATGTATCTGCCGGTTTAAACTCGAGGTTTTCAAGAGTCGATAAATAAGCCACACGCTGTGATGCATCACGCGGTGCAATCACCCGAATAGATGCGGCATCAAGTGCATGGGCACTATCTGGGCCAATAAGATCATTAATCGTTTGCTCTAACCGCTTTGCAGTAGTGAAATCTGGACGATTCAGGTTAAAGGTAATGTAATCACCTTGCATGAAAGGGCTTTTAATGGCGCGTTCGACTGTTGCGCCGTTTGGTATACGCCCTACAGTGGGTGTATTCATTACCACTTTACTGCCATCAGCACCTTCAACGCCTAAACCACCTACGATCAAACTGCCTTGTGCTACCGCATAAGTATTACCATCAACCCCTTTTAGAAAAGTTTGCAATAATGTGCCACCGCGTAAACTACCGGCACTACCAATAGATGATACGGTAATATCAATAGTTTGACCGGGTTTTCGAAATGCAGGTAATTCAGCATGAACAGCCACTGCTGCCACATTTTTAATCTTAGGTTTTAAATTTGAAGCCATGGTGATGCCAAAGCTATTCAGCATGGCTTTAAAGCTTTGTTCAGTAAAACGGCTTTGCTCTCCTGTGCCCGGTAAACCAACTACCAGACCATAACCGACTAACTGGTTTGAACGAACACCCTCAACCATTGATACATCTTTGATACGTTCAGCGCTGGCATTATAATGCCAACCCAATAAACATACGCACAACAACACTTTTAAGTTATTCATTATCAACATCCTTTAAAAAGGGAACAGAGCACTACTGAAGAATCGTGTTAACCATCCGCCACTTTGTGTCTCTTGTATTTGCCCTTTACCAGAATATTGAATGCGTGCATTGGCAATTCTGTTAGAGGTCACAGTATTATCTGCGGTTACATCTTGCGGGCGAACAAGCCCTTCTAGACGAATAAATTCTTCACCGGTGTTTAAAGTTAACCACTTTTCACCACGGATCACTAAGTTACCATTGGGCAATACTCGCATCACATTGACCGATATATCACCAAACAAACTATTTGACTGATTCGATTTTGAATCACCTTTAAACGATGAGTCACTGCCGATACCAAATTGGATACTGTCACCACCAATATTGACAGGTAATCCCCCTAAACCAATCACCGGATCGAGACTTGCGTCACTTTCCTTATCTGTTTCAGTTTTTGCCGCTTTAGTTGCTTGGGTCGCTTCTTGCAGTTTTACTGTGATGATGTCGCCAGTACGTAAGGCTTTTTTATCCGAATATAAATCGTTTGATAGATAACTATCAAACAATGAACCTGTTGGTACTACTTGCTCAGCAGCAGGCTCTGGATACATAGGAGCATAGTATGGATCATCTTGAACCACATGAAGATTTTGAGTCGTCATACAACCACTCAAGATAAATGCGCCAGTGAAGACTATTGATAAATTACGCATAATCCTGCTCCAAATTAGTTAAAGTTGCTGACTGATGTAACTCATCATTTCATCAACCGCTGAAATCACTTTTGAATTCATCTCATAAATACGTTGAGTTTCAATCAGGTTAACTAATTCTTCGGTTACATTTACGTTAGATGTTTCAAGCGCACCCTGCACAACAGTACCTAATCCTTCAAGCCCGGGATTACCTTGTACAGGAGCACCACTGACGGCTGTTTCGGTATATAAATTTTGTCCTACCGGCTCAAGACCCGATGGATTAATAAAGTCACTGATTGTCAGCTGACCAATCACCACATTTTCAGGCTGCCCGGCAATACGTACAGATACTTCACCATCTTGCGATACGGTAATTGACTGCGCATCATCAGGAACATTCATTTCTGGTTGTACGGGAAAACCAGCCCCCGCAGTTACAATGCGACCATCTTCATCGGTAGTGAACTGACCATTTCGAGAGTAGGCAATATTGCCATCAGGTTGTAATACTTCAAAAAAGCCCGGACCGGAGATCATCCAATCCAATGAGTTTTCTGTGGTTAACATATTACCCTGCGAAAAGTTTTTCTGGTTAGCAACAACTTTAGTACCAGCACCGAGCATTAAACCTGAAGGCATTTCGGTATCTTGTGATGAACGGCCACCCGGCTGATTGATATTTTGGTACAGCAAATCTTCAAATACAGCACGGCTTTTCTTATAACCAACAGTACTCGCATTGGCTAAATTATTTGAGATAACCGAAATATCGGTTTGTTGAGCATCAAGCCCAGTTTTACTTATCCACAATGCAGGATTCATACTAATGTCCTCTCAATAAAGTTAAACAATACGCAGTAATTGAGTATGTCGTTCGTCAATTTCTTCTGCCGTTTTCATTAGCTTAACTTGTAATTCAAATTGGCGTTGATGGCTTATCATGTCCACCATTTCATGTACTGGATTCACATTAGACATCTCTAAGGTGCCACTGAGCACTTTTACATCAGTCGCAATGTCGCAAAATCCACATATATCATTTTCCAGTAACTCAGGTTTTGGTCGAAATAGACCATCATTGCCTTTTTCAAGCTCTGAGTTGTTCGCTTTAATTACCTTTAAACGGTCGACAACTTCTAAAAAGTTAGCTGGTGCACCTTGCGGACGTACTTGGATCGAGCCATCTTCACTGAATTCAATTTTTTCAATTGGCAGCAGTAAAATAATAGGTCCACCTTCGCCAACAACTTGACGGCCATGGCTAGTCATTAAAGCGCCATCAGGGGTAATATTCAGCGTACCAACTTTGGTATAGGCTTCGTTACCTGATGCATCTTGTACTGTTAACCAACCTTTATCGCTCATCGCAATATCAAGATCACGACCAGTTTCAACGATACCGCCGGATGTCATATTCGAACCTGGACGTTCCTGCATAGTAAAAACACGTGTTGGTAAACCTTCACCAAACGCTTGCATCGAGCGTGCTTGCGCGAAGTCAGATTTAAAACCTGTGGTATTCGCGTTTGCTAAATTATTTGCTTTAAGCTCTAGGCCCCGCAAACTTTGCTTAGCCCCAGACGCTGCAATGTAGACCATCTTGTCCATAACATCGACTCACGTTAAAAATCTATAAAATGATAAATGCAAGATAAGTGCCACAATAAATTGACGTGATAAATGCTAGCAAGATATGAGGTAAACAAAAAAGGCCGCTAATAAATAGCGGCCTCGGTGTCGGATTATAAAAAGTAGAACCGAAATTATCGGATCTGTAGAATTGCCTGTTGGAGTGTTGAATTCACTTCAAGTGCACGAGAGTTAGCCTGGAAATTACGTTGTGCGCTGATCAAATCAACTAGCTCATTGGTTAAGTTAACGTTTGATTGCTCAAGCGCAGATGAATTAATAGAACCTAAGGTACCTGAACCTGGTTCACCAGCAATCGGTTCACCTGAGGTTAAACTTTTTTTCCAACCGGTATCACCTGCTTGTTGTAAGCCTTGTGAGTTAGAAAAGCGCACCATAGCTACTTGCCCTAGGAACGAGGTATCACCATTGCTGTATGAAGCTACAATTTTCCCATCAGTGCCAATATCAATACCGGCTAAACGCCCTACTGTTGCGCCATCTTGCTCAAGTGCTTTAACTTCAAAACGGCTGGCATATTGGGTTGGTACTTTATTTGTTGTACCGGCTTCATCACGCCAATTAATATTTATATCTTCTGGGAAACTAGCGCCATTGGATAACAGATCAGAAAGACCTGTAGCGGCACCTGCACCACCAGGAATTGCTAATGGGTTAAATGTAGTTCCCGTATTAGCATTACCATCCGTACTTAGCGGTAAACCACTTGAATCAAATTGAAACGTTGAGATAGGCGTATAAGGCGTTGCAGTCTCAGCAACACCCGCTGGGCTAAATGGCTTTTCATCTAAAGTCGCAAAAGTTTGCCACTCATTGTCATTACCCGTTACGGCAGCATCAGTTTTCACAAAGAAAAATTGTAAAACGTGTGGCTCACCCAATGAGTCATATACCGTTGTAGAAGTAGAGCTGTTATATGATGCACTAATTTCAGGATCAAAAGTAGTGACTGAAGGAGCACTGGCCCGTGAATCTAAATTAAATGATGAATACACGTTAGTTGTTGCACGTGGCGAACCCGATGAATCTGGGATCTGCAATGCTGAAGACGTGCTTAAACTAACGGATGTAGTATCGCCAGTGGCTTCATCTACAGGAAAACCCTGCAGGTAATTACCCTTAGCATCAACAATGAAGTTATCTTTATTTAGCTTAAACGCACCAGCACGACTGTACGTAAAATCTTGCGCGCCTAAATCTTGGCTCATTGCAAAGTAGCCTTCGCCTGTGATCGCTAAATCAAGAGAGTTCTGTGTGAACTTTAATGAACCTTGGTGAAATTGCTGCGCAACCATCGTGGTTTGAACACCATCACCATTTTTAGTTTTCCCTGAGCTAAACACCGAAGATGCATAGACATCTGCAAACTCAGCTCGTGACTCTTTAAAACCTGTGGTATTTACGTTAGCAATATTATTTGCAGTTACATCCAAGTCTTTTTGTGCGGCAGCAATGCCCGTTAATGCAATATTGAAGCTCATAATTCACCTCTAATCTGTCAATGTTTAGCCTAAAGCTAACTAATAATTAAAATTTTTACGCGATTTCTGCAACGTCAGCTAGCCTAACCGCACCTTCTTTTGTGTTTACAATAATGCCGTTGGCACCGTTAATATTGACACTTTCAATGTTTTTAAACGTTGCGATAGGTAGGCTTGTATATTCTCCATTTAGCTGTCCTTCGCCTTTGATAGTATATTCCCCTGGTGGTAAGCGCTCACCCGCTTCATTTTTACCATCCCATGAAAAACGTATCGCCCCAGCAGATTGTGCACCCAGGTCAATACTGCGGACAAGTTGGCCTGATGAATCTTGTATTCGTAAAAACAAGTTCTCTACAGGAGCTTCAGCAACCACAGTACCTTTTGCATCACTTGTTTCATTCAAATCTAATGTGTCAGATTCTAACAATGCTTGCTTACCCACCAAAGTAGATGCTTGCAGTGCTGAATTTGATGTCATTGATGCTGCTAACGACTGAAAGTTACTATTAAGGTTTGAGATACCTTCAGCCATAGTAAAGCTAGTCATTTGCGCAATCATTTGATCGTTGTCTGCAGGTTTGCTGGGGTCTTGAAACGACAGCTGCTGCGTTAACAACGAGAAAAAGTCTTCTTGCGTTAGTGCATCACTTTTCTTTTCGTCAGTAACTTGGTTATTCGCCCCGCGAAGTGAATCAATGTAACTTGACGATGCAGTGCTGATATCGTTACTCATAATCTAACCCTCAATTACCGCTGCCCAAGCAACAGTGTTTTACTTAACATTTGCTTCGCTGCATCAGCAACTTGCACATTGGTTTGATAAGAGCGTGAGGCAGAAATCATATTAGCCATTTCTTCAACGACATTAACGTTAGGTTTGTAGATATAACCGTTTTCATCCGCACTTGGGTGATTTGGGTTATATTCAATTTGTAGCGGTTTATCACTCTCTACAATTCCTAACACTTTAACGCCAACAGACGACCCCTGATTATTGCCAGTTGATTCTGATGCTTTCATCAGCTCAGCAGCAAAAACAGGGTGACGCGCTCGGTACGTTTTGTCTTGGCTTGAGCTAATGGTATTCGCATTCGAAATATTACTCGCGGTTGTATTCAAACGCACATTTTGTGCACTCATACCTGTACCCGAAATATCAAAAACGTTATATAAACTCATGCTTAGGCTCCTTGACTACCGAGGGCTTTTTTAAGGCCTGAAATTTTACCACTCATAAATTGCAGGCTTGCCTGATACTCTAATGAGTTCTTTGTATACAAGTTTCGTTCCACTTGTATATCAACTGAGTTACCATCACCTGTATCTGCTTGATTTGGCGAGCGAAACATTTCACTATTACCAACATAACGACTGCCACCGGCAATGTGATTTGCATCCGTTGTGACCATGTTATTGCCGCCTTGCTGGTGGCTTTTTGCCGCTTTTAACGCTGAGGCAAAGTCGATGTCTTTCGCTTTATAGCCCGGCGTATCAGCATTAGCGATATTGGTTGCTAATAACTCTGCACGTTGCGAACGGATCAACATTGCATGAGGATGAACCCCAAATGCTTTATCAAAACTGATAGCCATAACCATCTCCAAAAAATTGACTTAGGATGATTAATGCAAAAGGTGAGCCAACTAAGTTAGCGTTTAAAGAGGTGTTTAATGATTTGATTTAAAAAGAAAAACGATGTGAAATCACATCGTTTATAGAGTTGTTCGCTCAAGTTTACATGCAAACTATTTGATATTTAATACTTCATTTGTAGCGCTACTTAGGATTATTTCTTTTGATAAATAATGCCAGGGTTACAACGCACCATATCAAATTCGTCACTTAATCCCGACATCGATTCCGAAGCTCCTAAGAATAAGTACCCTTTAGGATTAAGCGCCTGCGCGAATTGCGCAATAATCTTTGCTTTAACTTCTGGCGCAAAATAAATGAGTACATTACGGCAAAAAATAATGTCGAATTTACCCATTAACGCATATGAATCCAATAAATTGAGGTGGCGAAAACTTACCAGTTTCTTGATTGGCTCATTCACTTGCGCCATGCCATTGCCGCTATCTTTAAAGAATTTCTTCCTGCGTTCTGCCGAAAGCCCTCGAGCTAAAGCAAGGGAGTCGTATTCTGCATGTTTGCACATATCTAACATGGTATTAGAAATATCAGTGCCGATGATCTGCGCTCCCATTTTTAACACGCCCGGCTGTTTAGCTTGAAACTCAGCAACTGACATTGCTATAGAATACGGCTCTTGCCCTGACGAACTTGCCGCAGACCAAATTTTCAGCGGTCGGCGCAACTCTTTATGTTCTGGAAATAACTTACTTTGCAATAGTTCAAACGGGTACTGGTCCCGAAACCACAAGGTTTCATTAGTGGTCATCGCATCGACCACAGCGGCACGTAACTGCCGCTCATGTGGGCTCAGTGTTTTACTAACTAATTGCGACAATGATGCAATATTAAAACGTACCATTAGCGGAGCAAGTCTGCTTTTGACTAAATAAAGCTTATTATCACCTAGCACAATACCGCATTGTTGCTCTAAAAAAGAACGAAACTGATCGTACTCGCGTTGCTCTAAATGCTTATTTTCCAAAGTTACACCGCCTTTTCAAATTAGTCACAATGAACCCATTTCTTCACTGCTGTCGCTAATTCATCCGGATTGAACTTAGCAATAAAGTCATCAGCGCCCACTTTTTCAATCATCGCCTGATTAAATACGCCACTGAGTGATGTATGTAAAATAACATGCAATGGCGCTAATTTAGGATCTGCTTTAATTTCTGCTGTTAAGGTATAGCCGTCCATTTCTGGCATTTCAACATCAGAGATCAACAACCCTACTCGCTCGGTAATATCATTTTTACAATCTAGCTCGGCAATCTCTCGTAACCGGATCAGCGCCTCTTTGCCATTTTTAGCAAGCTCTGTTTGTACGCCTAATGGTTCTAGCGCACGTTTAACTTGATTACGAGCAACCGCAGAATCATCGGCAATAAATACAATACGCTCGCCCAAATCTTTTTGAATTTCACCGTCATTTGCTATTTCAGCACTGACTTCGGTATTTACCGGACAGATTTCATTTAATATTTTTTCTACATCGAGAATTTCAACCAATTCGTTTTCAATTTCTGTTACCGCAGTTAAATACGAATATCGACCCGCACCTGATGGCGGTGGCATTATTTTTTCCCAATTCATATTAACTATTCGCTCAACGCCACCGACTAAAAAACCTTGCACAGAGCGGTTATATTCAGCAATGATGATAAAACTATCTTTGATATTCTCGATAGCAGGGCCACCTACAGCCATCGATAAATCGATTACTGAAATAGTTTGCCCACGAATGTGCGCGACCCCTCTTATATAAGGGTTTGACTTTGGCATATTTGTTAAAGGAGGGCATTGCAGTACTTCTCTCACTTTAAACACATTAATACCAAAGCGCTGCCGCCCTCTGAGCTTGAATAATAATAATTCAAGGCGGTTTTGCCCAACCAACTGAGTACGTTGATTAACTGAGTCTAAAATGCCTGCCATTTCAATCTCCTAAAGAAAGCATATAAGAACGGAACAATAATTGCTTTCTTTCTGTAAAGCTACATAACTACACGGGAGCGTCTGTTTATTGACGCTAAATATTTATACCCTGTTTTCAACCATAAGCATAGTCGAAACATTATGAGTTTGTTAAAAAAAAGCCGAAGATACAGTGTTTTTTATTTTCTTGCTAGCCTATGCCTAGTTGCACCACTGGCTGCGCAAACTTACAGTAAAGAGCAACTGCAAGAACTCGCTGTATCTTATATATACGATCAGCTAGATCCCGCTACCGCAGATGATAAACAACTTAACGCTTTAAGTTTAGATAGTCGCATTCCTGATCGCAGTTGCGAGAGTGCGCCCTCCTATACAATTCCAACCGAGCCTCCTTTTAATCGGCAGATCACCGTACAAATTAAGTGTGATGATTTAAATGGCTGGAGTCAGTATGTGCATGTGCGGATGATTGAGCTCTCTCCTGTTATCGTTGCCAGTGAAAACTTAAGTCGTGGTGAAGTTATTGAAGCTCACCATTTGAGCCTAATTATGAAGCCAAAGCATTTTGTTCGCGCACAATATTTACAAGATGAAGAACTATTAATTGGCAGTCGTAGTAAACGAAATATTCGCAGCGGTTACCCCGTTGCTTTAAATCAAATTTGTATGGTGTGTAAAGGGGATAATGTGACTATCTTTGCAACCATTCGCGGGTTAAAAATAAAAACTTCCGGTTTAGCCCTAGAAGATGGTACTTTAGGTGAGCAAGTTAAAGTGAAAAATGCAAAATCAGGTAAAGTGTTAAATGCCCGTGTTGAAGGTGTTGAGTCTGTACAGGTAATTATCTAAATTTTCGCATTTGTGCTAAAGTTTCTAATATGTATGCCGATAACTAGGCATAAGTTGGGTAACGTATAGGTTAAAATCATGGTAAGCCAAGTAAATAAAGGTCAGCAACAGGCTAATGTGTTGACCAATGCTAAACAGCAAAAAGTTGATTTACAAAACAATAATGCAAACACTGCACAAGCAAATGCGCCTAAAGCTGCTGCTGATTCAGTAAGTTTGACGCCTCAGGCTCAGCAATTAAAATCATTACAAGATAAGGCGCAACAGTCTTCTGGTTTTGATAGTAATAAAGTTGCCGAACTTAAAAAGGCCATTAGTGAAGGTAAATATCAAATTGATGCTGAAAAGTTAGCCAAAAATATCGCTGCATTTGAGTTTGACGTGTATGGCTGATCACAACAGTTTGATCTGCTCTAAACTTGTTATGCAGCTAAATTGCTTAACGTCGCTTGCTGAGATCTTAGATGATGAATTAACAGCTATCGCATCACGTCGTGGTGAGGGCTTAAAAGACATCGCTAAACAAAAACTTAGCTTTTTGAGTCAAATACAAACTTTAGATAAAGAACTTAAAACTTTACTCGCAAGTAATGAACTTGAATCTACCGAAGTCTCTGACTTAGTTGCTGATGTACGCAAATTATTAGAGTCATGTAAAAAGAAAAACGATGTCAATGCCCACGCTGCCCATCATGCACAATTGACTGTAAAGCAATTGAAAGACATTTTAATTGGCGTTCCAACGTCAACAACCTATGACCAAGGTGGTAGTGTTGTACATGGCAACAGCAAAATTGTTCATAATTTAAAAGCCTAGTTTTAACTGCTAGAAAATATCCTTTATTAGTTTCCTTCCCTCTTTTACCTATTCTATTTAGTTAGTGATTAGCTGTATTTACTAAACAGTACATACCCAGCTTTAGTCAAGATTGCTTTGCACAGATTTTCTGCGATTGTATAAAATAAGCCCTGCGTAATAACTATTGCAGTAACTAAACTGCTCAGCAGATTAATATGATAAAGCGCGGGAAGTGTGAAGCTACCCGCGCTTTATATCCATGATAGTTAACTCATTAACTATCGATTTGATTATTGCCGCTTTCAATTAACTTTTTAATCATTTCCTCTGATTGGTTTTGTACATCAAGAGCGGGCTCTGCAGTTGTTGATGTGGTGCCATTGAAAGCGATACTACTTTCTTCGCTCACAGAGTCTAAGGCTAACAAATCCGGCTGTTCAGCATCACTCAATACATCATTGATTGTTAAATCAACGGGCTCAATCGTATTACTCGTCGCCACTTCACTTGCTAATATCATACTTAGATCAATACTTTCAACCGTGCTTTCTGGCTCTGTCGCTAAACTTGCGGGTGAAGCTTCAGGCTCTGATTGTTGCTCTGCTAGTAACTCAGTACCGAATACGGCACCACCAGTGTCGGCGCTCGTAGTGGCTAAACTAGGTTCATTCCCTTGATCAATCACATTATTAAGTATGTCTTTAACTAGATAGTTTCCTGCTTCGTCAACAGTGACAAACCTGTAATCCAACCAAGAGCCTAAATCAAGTACAGACAGTAAAGCCGACCACTCACCAAATATATTAGGCTGCACCTCAAAGCCACTTTCTAACACATCAATATCGAGTAAACCCAAACCAAGTAAATTGGACCCGACTACATAAACACTACTGCCCTCTTCAACGGTCCCTTCTGCGGTAAGGCCAATGCCTAATAATCCCCAGTAATAGTTAGTTACTTCAAAACCAACAGGTGTGGTATCAACCTCTAAACCTAACGCCGAAGTCGAACCTGTATTGCCTGCTGCATCGGTTACTTCTGCCGTAACCGTATAGTTAGCATCTAGCAAATTCGCATTTGCTGAAACACTCCAATTACCGCTAGCATCTGCCGTTGTGGTAACTTCAACTTGAGTAAGGCCATTGTTAAAGTTCACCGTAACAATACCACCGGGTTCATTAGATGTTCCCGATATCAAGGGTGTTGTATCCGCTGTCAGTACTAATCCTGATGTGATTGCAATAACAGGTGCGAGTGTATCTATAAGCCCTGTTGTTGATGACGTAGTCGTATTACCTAGTTCATCAGCGGCACTCACTTGCACAGTGTACTGACCATCGCTCAAGGTTTGTATTGCTTCAGCACTCCAACTACCATCAGCATTTGAGTTGGTTGTGAAAGTTTGTTTGCTACCAGCACTATCAGTGATCAATATTGTCAATAAAGTGCCTACTGGAGCATCACTTACAGTACCGGTAATTAACGGTGTCCAATCATTTGTTATCGCTGGTGCTGTTACTGAAACTACAGGTCCTGTGTAATCCATATTGAGTGTAATTGTATCATTGCTGCTGTTGCCTGCGGTGTCGGTGATCACAGCGGTGACCTGAGCATCACCTTCAGCAAGTGCGGTGGTTGCAGCAACACTCCAACTTCCATTTGCAAGTACTTGGGTTGATACAACCTGAGTAGCACCGCTGCTGTCGAGTATGGTTACTTCAACAATTGACCCTAACGGTGCATCAAGGCTAGTACCTGAAATAAGCGGCGTTGAATCTGCTGAAGATTGCGCAGATGTTATTTCTAGGGTTGGTGCTGTTAAGTCGATTGCAAGAGAAGCTGAACTTGATGACGTTAGTCCAGCTTCAGTAACACTGGCTGTCACAGTGTAACTTCCCTCTAATAATGCTAAAGGAACATCAACACTCCATACACCAGCGTTTAAGTTGGCAGTAAAGCTTTGTACATCACCGCTTGCATTACTGATCACCAAATTAATAATACTTGCATCTGGGGCGTCACTCGTACCACTTATTTCAGGTGTGGTATCGTTTGTAGCAGCCAAAGGACTAATGCCAATACTTGGGGCACTCGTATTGAGCACACCAGTTACACTATCTGATGTACTTGTATTGCCAGCTAAATCGGTAACCGAAGCAACAACACTGATACTACCATCCTCTAAGTTATCTGGAACATCGATAGACCAACTACCATCAGCTTGTACTTGAGTTGTATAACTATAGGTTTGTGTACTGTCAGTTACATCAACACTGATCACTGTACCCGCGGGCTCATCGCTGCTACCTGTAATTGTTGGGGTTGCAAGATTTATTGTGCCTACAGCATCTACAGTCACAACTGGCGCAACGGTATCTATTTCACCGGCTGTTGTGGCACTTGAAGTGAGCCCTGCCGCATCGGTAATTGATGCTGTAACATCGAACTCACCCTCTGGGAGAGCGTCGGCTTCAACTTGCCAATCACCGTTACTATCAACTACTGCGGTCAAATTATGTGTATCGCCATTACCATCAACAATTACCACCGAAACCGTACTACCTTGTGCTTCATCACTCGTTCCTGAGATTATTGGTGTCGCATCATTGCCTAAGCCTTGGCTAGCCACTGTAATATTTGGTGCAACTGTATCTACGCTGATATTACCTGTACGGGTTGTACTATTTCCTGCTTGATCGGTAACCGTTGCAGTGACTGTATAGGTGCCATCGGTGAGTGTATTAGCTGACACTTGCCACTGGCCATTTTGTGCCACCGTCGCTGTTAAGGTTTGCCCGTCTATAGTGACAGTAACCTCACCATCAGTTAAGTTACTGGTGCCACTGATAAGCGGTGTATCATCACTGGTGATCGCGGTTGTATTAAGGACTAAGCTTGGTGCTGTAGTATCAATTACGCCACTGGCTGTCTGTTCGGTTAGATTACCAACGCCATCGCGTACGCTTGCTTTTACTGAATATTGACCATCCGCTAAACTTTGCGGTACAGAAACCGACCAGCTGCCATTCGCTTGCACTGTCGCACTAAAGGTTTGTGTTGCTACTCCTTGTCCTGTCACCACAAGTGTTACTTGCGCACCTTCACCTAGATCTGTGGTTCCGCTAATCGTTGGGGTGCTATCCATCGTTAATGCAGGGGCAGATAACGTAAGTTCAGGCGCTGTATTATCAAAGTCTAAGGTACTGATGGTAGTGGTATTACCTGCCGCATCAGTTGCTGAGGCTTCAACATAAGCAAGTGTTAGCAATGAAACTGATAGATTCAATACGCTCCAGTCACCATTTGCATCAACAGTGGCGGTATAAGGTAAACCTACTGCGCCTCCCACTAAATGATTTGTAATTGTGACTACGCTACCCTCAGGTAAATCAGAGGTTCCTGACAAGGACACCAAATTACCCAATAAGAATGACGGGACGATATCCAGTTCAGGTGGCGTTATATCTATTTCTCCGCCAGTTTTACTGTCTTCACCTTGATTGCCTGCCATATCGGTGATTGTTGCTTTTACAGAATAAACCCCTTCCGCTAATGGCGTGTTTGCTGCTGCTTGCCAATCACCTTGAGCATCCGTAGTAACGGTTACAATCTGCTCAATACCATTTGCATCAGTAAAAGTGACCTCCACAGTGGCATTCGCTTCATCTGATGTACCTGTAATCAATGGCGTTGTATCTTGTGTTAATACCAAGCTACTTTGATCTATGCTGATTTCAGGAGCAATACTATCAATCGTTGCATTGGCAGTTTGTTGTCCTTCATTACCTGCAGTATCAGTAACCACCACTGTTACTGTATAATTACCTTCTGCTAGTATCTGCGAAGCTTCTGCCTGCCATGTTAGATCAGCCCCTAAGGTCGTATTAACGGTATGGCTAGTACCTAGCGCATCTGTAAATGTAACAGCCACTGTGTTGCCAGCAATTGCATCTAACGCTTCCCCTGAAACAGCAGGCGTTTTATCTGCCGTGCTATTTAGTGAATCAATAATTACCGTCGGAGGAGTTAAGTCAATTTCACCAGTAGTTTGTGCCGAATTAGTATTGCCTGCAATATCTGCAATGGTTGCATCAATACTATAGCTACCTTGTGCCAGCTCACTGTCGAGCGCTACTGACCACGTGCCATTTGCTTTAACCGTGGCCTTTGCGGTTTGTTCTGCGCCATTACTATCTGTGATCAATAAGCTAACTATAGTACCTGGAGCCGCGTCTGAGGTGCCACTAATTGATGGTGTCGTATCATTACTAATACTTGGGGTATTGATAGCTAATGTCGGCGCGGTTAAATCAATATCTAAATTAGTGCTAGATGAACCTGTTAAGCCATCCTCACTGACACTGGCATTCACAGTATAGCTACCTTGTGCAAGTGCACTGCTGGCATCAACCGTCCACTGGCCAGCCAAAGCTTGTGTAGTCAATGTTTGTACAACCACACCTGAAGCAATAATCTGAATTGTCACATCAGTGCCATCGGCTGCATCCGTTGTGCCCGATATTGTTGGCGTTGTGTCCATTGTTGGTTGTAAGTTCGCAATCGAAATAGTTGGTGCATTTGTATCTAAAGTGGCTGAGCCTGAAGCTGAAGCCTGATTACCAGCTGCGTCACTTACAGTAGCAGTTAGCGTAATTTCTCCATCATCCAAGGCATCAACAACCTGTGCTGACCAACTGCCATCCGCTTGCACAATCGCAGTAAGTTGAGAACTGTTTGAGCTATCACTCACACTTAGTGCCACCGTAGCGCCAATTTCATCGCTAGTACCAGAGATGACGGGCGTACTATCATTAAATGTACCCAGCCCATTTAAAGTTAAACTTGGGTTTAATGTGTCAACAGTACCCGCTCCTTGAGCAGTGCCAACATTATTGGCAGCATCCGTAATACTTGCAGTGACAGTAAAGTCTCCGTCAGCAATATCCGTACTTGGACTGGCGGAATAACTACCATCAGCTTGAACTTGAGCAGTAAATTGCTGACTATCACCGTTTGCATCTACTAATACAATAACCACTTCACTACCTTGCGGCTCTGTTGAAGTCCCTGATATTTCAGGCGTTGCATCATTACCAAGGCTAAGTTCGGCCATAGTCAATACTGGCACTATACTATCTACCAACAATGTGCTTGATACACTTTGTTGATTGCCTGCATCATCGGTGATGTTCACATCAACAGAATAATCACCATCGGTCAATGCAGTTGGCACTGTCACTTGCCATGTGCCGTCAGTTGCTACTGTTGCTTGCAAAATTTGCCCGTCAATCAGAACCGAGACCAAACCACCAATTTCATTACTACTGCCTGAAATAGTTGGCGTTGTATCGGCTGTTGGCTGTAAGTTATTGACCACTAAGGTGGGCGCAACACTATCCAGCACTCCGCTGGTTTGTTCAGTGGTTAAATTACCGACCCCATCACGCACAGCCGCGGTCACGGTATAAGTACCTTGTGCAAGCTCTTGCGGTACAGACACTGACCATGTTTGATCAGCTTGAACTGCTGCTGTGAATGTTTGGCTAACATTGTCACTATCAACCACAGTAAGCTCAATGAGGGTTCCCTCGCCCATATCTGTATCACCTGAAATAACCGGTGTTGTGTCATTAGTTAATGGCTCAACACTTACAGTTAATTCTGGCGCTATATTATCAAAATCAAGTGTACTGACAGTAGCCGTATTTCCTGCGGCGTCAGTAGCACTTGCAGTTACATGAGCTAAATTTAATAACGGCAAGGTTAAATTTAGTACTTGCCAGTTGCCATTTTCATCTGTAACTGCGGTATAAGGCAGCCCAACTAAACCTCCAACTAAATGATTCGTAATAGTTATTATGCTACCTTCTGGAAGGTCTGACTCACCAGATAAAGACACTAAGTTGCCAAGAGCAAAAGACGGTATAATTCTTAAATCTGGTGCTACTGTATCCACTACGCCGCTGTCTGTGGCGGTGCCGGTATTGCCTGCGGCATCACTGAGACTGACACTAACACTGTAGTTGCCATCCGCTAATGCTTGGCTGGCTTCTGCCTGCCATTGACCACTGCCATCTGTTTGCACAGTCACACTGTGACTGCCATTGCTATCGGTGAAGGTCACGATAATATCGCTGTTGGCTAGGTCTGACGTGCCCGTCACCAGCGGCGTGTTGTCGTTGGTTAAGTCCGGTGCGTTAATATTTACACTCGGGGCAATGGTGTCTATCTCGCCGGTGGTTGTATTGCTACCGGTGTTCCCCGCTGTATCCGTGATACTGGCGGTCACACTATAGTCGCCTTCAGCAAGGGCGTTCGCCACCTCGATTGACCAGCTACCATCGCTGCCTGTGGTGGTACTGATACTTTGTACCGCCCCATTCGCTGCCGTGACCTCGATACTCACTTGTGTACCTGCTGGTACACCGCTGCTTTGTCCGCTTATTAATGGCGTGACATCACTGCCCGCAGCGAGCGCGTCAATACTGACACTCGGTGGCGTTAAATCAATCAACCCAGTCATGCTCGTGCTCGCAGGGTTACCTGCTTGGTCAGATACACTCGCGGTCACCGTGTATTCCCCTTCAGCCAAGGCGTCACTGGCCGGAACCGACCAAGTGCCCGATGGTGTCATTTGTGTGGTCACGGTATGCGCGTTACCCAGGGCATCATTAAATACCACCGTTACGATGCTGCCTTGCGGTGCACTGGCTGTGCCGCTGATTGTTGGCGTGGTGTCGTTACTGTCCGCTATCGCATTGATAGTGATGTCTGGCATCGTAGTATCAATAACCCCTGTGCGTGAAGCTTCACTGGTTAAGCCCCCTTCAGTAACCGATGCGGTCACGGTGAAGTCGCCCTCGGCTAATATGTCTGCCACCGTGATTGACCAACTCCCGCCGTTCACTGTGCCTTCGATTGATTGCACTGGGTTAATACCATCATCAATCACCACCGTCACGGTGGTGCCATTGGCTGCATCACTGGTGCCGTTAATGGTCGGCGTTGTGTCGTTGGTTTCGCCAATTGCGTTAATGGTAATGCTCGGCGCATTGGTGTTGAGAATAAAGTCATCAGTTTGTTGACTGCTGTTGCCTGCCTCATCCGTAACGCTGGCTGTGATACTGTAATCGCCATCCGCTAACGCAGGGCTTTGCACAGACCAATCGCCACTGCCATCCACGCTTGCGCTAAGCTCAGTGTCTACACCGCTGCTGTCGGTCAGCGTGACGGTGATGACGGTGCCTGCCGGCTCTGATGACGTGCCTGAAATAGTCGGCGTGTCATTATTAATGGTGCCTAAGTTATCAAGCGTGATAACCGGTGCCAGGGTATCGATTTCCCCAGCCCCCGTTGCACTGCCTGTGTTGCCCGCTGCATCGGTGATGCTCGCACTGTAGCTGTAATCCCCATCCGGTAAGTTGGCCGCAGCCACTTGCCAGCCGCCCCCTGCTTGAACCTGAGCTGTGAGAGTCTGCGTATCGCCATTGGCATCCACAATCATGATGCTCACTTGGGTGCCAGCAGGCTCCGTTGATGTACCGCTAATGATAGGATTGGCGTCATTGCCTAAGCCATTATTATTCACCGTGACCACGGGCACACTGGTATCAATATTACCCGTTAAGCTCACTTGAGTTTCATTCCCTGCGTCATCACTGATCACAACGTCTGTCGTGTAATCCCCTTGCGCTAAGGCGTTTGGTACTTCCACTGACCAACTGCCGTCGCTTTGTACGGTGGCAGTAAGGGTTTGCTCAATGCCGTTTGCATCCGTGACGGTCACGGTCACCGTGCCGCCAATTTCATTACTGGTGCCGCTGAATTCTGGGGTCACATCACGACCATCCCCCACGCCATTAACAGTGAGGCTCGGTGCGTCTGTATCAATCACCCCTGTCACGGTCTCTGTGGTTTCATTACCCACGCCATCTTGCACACTCACATCCACTGTAAACTCACCATCTGGTAAGGCGGTGCTTGGGCTCACCGCCCAGTTTCCGGTGTCGTCCACCGTTGCGTTAAGCGTCTGCGTATTACCGTCTTTATCGGTCACCACAACGGTCACCGTCGCGCCTTCACCCGCATCGGTGGTGCCTGATACGGCCGGTGTGTTGTCGTTGCTTAAGGTGTCCACACTCACAGTTAAAGTCGGTGGAGTGCCATCAAAATCAAGCGAGTTAATAGTGCGGGTGTTCCCCGCCTCATCTGTGGCACTGGCTGTCACGGATGCCACGCTTAATAACGGGATAGTTAACCCAACCAGTGACCAATTACCATTGGCATCCGTGGTGGTGGTATAACTGACACCTAATCCACCCCCCACTAAGTTCTCTGTAATGGTAATGGTGCTGCCTGCAGGTAAATCTGAGGTTCCGGTTAATGTGACTAATTGCCCGAGTAAGAAAGTCGGTGTGAACGCCAGTGCCGGTGGAATCGTATCCACCACGCCGCTGTCTGTGGCGGTCCCTGTATTACCTGCTGCATCACTGATACTCACACTAACGCTGTAGTTACCATCCGCTAGTGCTTGGCTGGCCTCTGCCTGCCATTGACCACTGCCATCTGTTTGTACAGTGACGCTGTGACTGCCATTGCTATCGGTGAAGGTCACGATAATATCGCTGTTGGCTAAGTCTGACGTGCCCGTAGCAAGCGGTGTATTATCATTAGTTAATTGCTCCGCGGTCACTGTCACGATTGGCGCGCTAATGTCGATGACGCCACCTACTTCTGTATCAGCGGAAGTATTACCAGCCTCATCAGTAACGCTCGCGTTGACTTCAAACTCCCCCTCGGCCATAGCTGAAGCAACATCCACAGACCAACTTCCATCGCTTTGAACGATTGCTGTTAAATTCTGAATTACGCCGTCAGCATCAGTAACAACAACACTTACCGTAGCGCCAATCTCATCACTGCTACCAGTGATCGTTGGTGTGGTATCATTTGTTGTATTTAATGGATCAATATCAAAACTGGGAGCCTGAGTATCAATTACTCCACCTGTTTCGGTATCACTTGCGGTATTACCTGCAGCATCAGTAACTTCGGCTGTGACCGTATAAGCCCCATCAGGCAAGTTTGTTGCTGCGGCCACTGACCAACTACCATTTGCTGTAACAGTAGCGAAAACTGATTGTTGAACCCCATCCGAACCTATAATCGTCACATTTACTTGGCTGCCAGGTGCAGCATCTGTAGTACCATTAATAGTTGGTGTTGTGTCATTAGTTGTTGTTAAAGGATTGATATCTATCAGTGGCGCCACAGTATCAATTGTACCTTGAGCTGTATCACTTCCTGTATTTCCCGAAACTGTGACTGAGGCTGTTACTGTGAAGTCACCTTCAGCAAGGGCTTGATTGGCAGCAACTGACCAAGTGCCGGATGAAACTTGAGCGGTGAGAGTTTGAATAGGGTTAACACCATCATCAATAACAACGGTTACTATAGTATTATCTGCGGCATCAGTAGTTCCCGATATAGTTGGCGTAGTATCATTTGTATCTGCAATGGCATTTATTGAAATGCTCGGTGCATTTGTATTTAAAACAAACGAACTATCTGCTGTAGTGCTATTACCTGCTGCATCTGTAATAGTTGCAGTAACGGTGTAATCGTCATCCGCTAAAACAGGACTGGTTACGGACCAATTCCCATTATTATCGACGGTGGCTGTCAGCAGCGTTTCTACATCGCTGCTATCTGTTAGAGTAAGGTTAATTTCAGTTCCTTCAGGCTCTGATGAAGTCCCCGCTAAAGTTGGCGTCGTATCGTTAATTGTCCCCAACTGCTCAATTGTCAATACTGGAGCTTGAGTATCGATCTGCCCAGAGCCAGATGCAGTACCAGTATTACCCGCAGCATCAGTGATGCTGGCACTGTAGTTGTAGTCGCCATCAGGTAAACTCGGTGCTGCGACTTGCCATGACCCATCAGCCTGAACAATAGCACTTAGTGCATAACTATCACCGTTATTATCTTGTACATTAATGCTCACTGTAGTGCCCGCAGGCTCAGTTGAGCCACCACTTATTAATGGGCTATCACTATTATTTAAACCATTATTGTTAACTGTAACCACAGGTGGCGTTGTATCTATGTTCCCTGTTAAATTCAGTTCACTAAGATTACCCGCCTCATCAGTGATAGTAGCCTCTACGCTATAATCCCCTTCAGCTAAGCCATTGGGTACTTCCACTGACCAACGACCATCGTTTTGGACGCTGGCTGTTAAGGTCTGCTCTACCCCATTGGCATCCACAATAGTAATAGCTACCATACCGCCGATTTCATTACTGGTTCCACTTAATACAGGGGTTACATCATTTCCATCCCCAACACCTTGTAAGGTTAATGTTGGTGCTTGCGTATCAATAACGCCTGTTACTGATTCAGTTGTTTCATTTCCTACGTCATCGCTCACACTTACATCCACAGTAAACTCACCATCAGGTAACGCTTGCGCTGGGCTAATTGCCCAGTCACCATTGGCATCAACCGTCGCGCTAAGAGTTTGCATTAAGCCGTCTTTATCGGTTACCACAACGGTAACACTTGCACCTTCAGCAGCATCACTAGTGCCTGAAATAGCAGGGGTATTATCATTACTTAAGGTATCTACATTCACTGTTAAGGTGGGCGGTGTGGTATCAACATTTCCTGATTTAGTATCTGAAGCGGTATTTCCAGCTTGATCTTCTAGTGTGGCATTAACGGTGTAATCGCCATCAACCAACGCCGTAGATACTTCTACACTCCAACTACCATCTGCGTTTACAGTTGTAGTGACTAACTGTTGATTACCACCATTGTCTGTGATTTGTAACCTTATTTGTGTGCCTTCGATAACACCCGAAGCTTGCCCTGTAATCAAAGGCGTTACATCATTAGTACTATCTAATTCATCGATCAAGATTATTGGCGCTTGAGTATCAATCACCCCGCCAGTTTCGCTATCGCTAGCAGTATTACCTGCGGCATCCGTCACGCTGGCATCTACCGTAAACGCCCCTTCGGCCAAGGCGGTGGGCACATCCACCGACCACGTACCATCGGTTTGCACTGTAGCTGTTAAGTTTTGCTCAGTACCCGCGGCGTCTGTAACAGTTAGTGTAACTGTTGCACCAATTTCATCACTGCTACCGGTAATGCTCGGTGTGGTGTCATTGGTAGCTGTTAGCTCATTAATAGCTAAGCTAGGAAGATCACTATTTATCAATCCGCCAACTTCTGTATCTGTTGCGGTATTTCCAGCCTCATCGCTGACAGTACCAGTTACTTGATACTCTCCTTCAGCTAACGCATTCACAACTTCAGTAGACCAAGTACCGTTAGCTTGCACGATTGCTGAAATAACTTGCTCACTGCCACTAGCATCAGTAACAGTTAAAGTAACGGTTGCACCTACTTCGTCACTAGTACCTGTAATAATAGGTGTGGTGTCATTCGTTGCAATTAATGGGTCAATATCAAATGTCGGCGCTTGAGTATCAATCACGCCGCCAGTTTCACTATCACTAGCAGTATTACCTGCGGTATCTGTAACACTAGCATCCACCGTAAACGCACCTTCAGCCATAGCTGTTGGCACATCCACAGACCACGTACCATCAGATTGCACTGCGGATGTTAAGTTTTGCTCTGTGCCACTTGCATCAGTCACCACAATACTTACAGCGGCCCCTATTTCATCACTGATACCGCTAATAGTGGGTGTTGTATCATTACTGCTTGCAAGAATATCTACCGAAATAGTAGGGGCAGTAATATCAATAATCCCGGTGGCGTTGGCATTTGCTGAGTTACCAAAATCATCGGAAAGTGTTGCACTAATGCTAAACTCACCTTCTACTAACGACTGTGTAGCAACAACAGACCAATCTCCGTTAGCGTCTGTTTCAGCTACTAGGGTCTGCGTTTGACCATCAAGCCCAGTGATTATAACGGTGACAGTGTCACCAAGCTGAGCATTTACGCTGCTACCTGAAATAGTGGGTGTCACATCATTTGTTTCACCAACGACATCAATGCTGATAGAAAGTACACTGAGATCAATATTTGCCGAAATTGAATCATTACCTTCATTACCAGCGCTATCAACTGCCGATGCCGTAACTGTATACTCGCCTTGTGCAAGGCTTTGCGGCACTTCTACAGCAAAACTGCCATCAGCTAATACTGTGGTTGTAAAAACTTGCTCAACTCCATCAGCATCTATCAACTGGATACTAACGTTTGCACCTACATCTACACCTGTAACGGTTCCTGAGATAACCGGCGTATCATCTGCTGTATCTGCAATTGGATTGAGGTTAACAACTGGGGCCGTCAAATCAATGTTGGCCGTTGCTGAGTCTTGTGCTGAATTACCCGCAAGGTCAGTAACTTCGGCTGTAACCGTATACTCTCCCTCAGCCAAAGCAAGTGGTATCACTGACCATGCACCATTAGCCTCAGTTGTTGTAGTCAGTATTTGTTGTTGGCCATCACTATCTATAATAGTGACAGAAACAAGCGTGCCACTCTCAACCCCTTCACTGGTTCCCGAAATGATTGGCGTTTGCTGATTTGAATCAGCCAACTCATTAATACTAATTAACGGTGCGCTCAGATCCACCAGCCCTACAGCAGTTGCGCTACTTGAATTACCCGCTGAGTCAGTCACAGTTGCAACAACAGAATAATCACCTTGGGCAACCGGGCCTAAAACTTCGATGGACCAAGTGCCATCAGCATTACTTTGCGTTGTCAGCGTTTGCTCTAGATTATTAGCATCGGTAACAACAATAGTAATAATCGAACCTGCTGGTACGCCCTGTACAACCCCTGTAATAACCGGAGTCGTGTCATTCGTTGGTGCTATTGCATCAATTGTTATTATTGGCGCGGTTAAATCTATAACAGCAGCTGCGCTATCATTGCCTTGATTACCAGCCTCATCGGTTGCAGTAGCTTCAACAGTGTAGCTTCCCTCAGATAAAGGCGCTGTGATTAATGACCATTCACCTTGTTGATTAACTTGAGTAATAAAGTTTTGGACTTGTCCAGCACTATCCGTAACGGTCACAACAACATCATTACCCGCATTTAAACCAATAACAGAGCCACTGATGGTCACAATCTCAGTAGATGAATCCGCAAGATCATTAATACTGACTACAGGCGCTGTGGTATCAATATCCGCCGTAATAGTATCTGTAATAGGATTGCCATCAGGGGCTATAACAGTAACATCAATAACAATTGGACTATCAGCAAGTGGCTCATCCACCGATGCACTAAATGTCCCATCTTCTGCAATTGCAACCACCACAGTTTGGCTGTTACCAACGGAATCAGTAATGATAGCCGTAACAGTTTCGCCAACTAAATTTTCACTAGAGCCGCTAATTGTTGGTTGTGCATTATTAATCAAGCCTAATTCATTGAGAGAAAGTGAAACAGGCAACCCATCTTGTGTTATTACGCCATCAGTTGTGTCTCTTAGAGCATAAATATCATTATTTACACCATCGTAAGTATCATCAAAAGATAAACTATTACCATCAATTCCTTCAGCTATTCTAGTAAGTGTAACAAAAGAGGTTCCCCCGCCTGAGCCTCCAGGGTTATTACCTCCGGCGGCCGTTGCATCTAATGCATCAAGTATGTCGCCATCCCCTTCAAGCGCTTGTAAAAACTCAGATACATCGGCATTTTGATCGGTCTGCTCAGGAACAGGGTCAGATGCATTTAAACTTGCGATGGCATCATCTATTGACTCATCAAATAACGTGGTTTCAGAACTGTCTCGAGCAGCTTGTGCGACTAAATCAGGAGTAACTTGAACCCTTTCATTAGCCGGTATAGATAACGATAAACCTCTAACATCGAGCATTAGTGAAGAATTAGCAGCAGTTACCACCACATCTCCAACCGTTACAGTGTCTCCCAATGAGAGCGACCTAATTGATCCATCATCTAAAACAACCCCTACTGAGCCTTGTACATCAATAACTAATAATTGATTTGCGTCCATGAGTTCACCTAAACCAGTCAAAGAAAAAATACGTTATAAATTAAAGCCTAGGTGAGCTTTGAGAAAAAATTACTGGACCAAAGTACAGTTATACTTAAAAAGGATTAGTAAAAAACACCAAATGGCTGGTATAAATTAATTTTTATGCTACTTCATAATTAGATTTGCAGAAATGAACTTCTTTGTCTAAAACTTAATCACTGGTGCTCTCAACGGATCTAAGAGGATGCAATGATTAGAAAAAGTGGCATAAATCAAAACAAAGTTATCGTTACCTTAAGCCTGTTTTTTGCAATAAATGGTGCTACACCTAAAGTGCAAGCGGAGCAAACCTCCCTAATGCCTTTAACCTATGTTGCCGATAAAGCAATTTCTAATAACCCAGAAGTACAACAATCTTGGCATGCGTTTAGAGCTTCTGTTTACGGCATTGACGCCGCGCATTCTGGTTATTTACCTACTGTCGATGCGACTGTCAGCGCAGGCTATGAAAAACGCAATTATGGTATTGAAGATGAGTACAACCGAAATACTGCAGAGCTCACCTTAGGGCAAATGCTTTATGATGGGTTTCAAACTGCAAATACTGTAGAGCGCTTCGAACGGATCCAACTCATACGTTATTTTGAAATGATGTCACAGGCTGAAGACATAGCCCTGCAAGCAAGTATCGCCTACATTGATGTGCACAAATTTACTCGCCTTGTCGAACTGGCGCAAAGAAACCTACAAGAGCACGAAGCGGTATATAAACAAATAGAGCAAAGTGTTGGAGCTGGTGTTGCTAGAGCAGCAGATTTAGAACAAATTAGTGGCCGACTATCTTTAGCACAATCTAATGTAATGACTGAGTATGCAAACTTACATGATGTTAGTGCCCGCTATTTAAGAATCGTAGGCGAACTGCCACAGCAAGGCACGATTGAAGCTAAATTAAGTGAAGACAGTATCCCCATCTCTATAAATCAAGCCCTAGATATTGCCTACAAAAACAGCCATGACTTCTACGCTTCTTTGTATAATATCGCCGCACAAAAAGCGAATGCTGAATCACAAAAGTCAGCTTTCATCCCAATGTTGACTTATCGGCACGCTATGGCAGCCAAGACCGTGATGAACTTGGATTTAATGAAACTCGCACAGAGGCAAGAGTAGGTATTGATGTCAGTTATAACCTCTACAGAGGGGGCCTTGATAGTGCGAATTTAGAACAAGCGTATCAGGAAGTAAACGTTGCAAAATACCAACGAGATCAATCGTGTATAGAAATAAGACAAAGCCTACAGATAGCCTACAACAATGTAAAAGTATTAGAAAGTAAGCTACCCTCCCTTAACCAACATAAGCGCTCATCGGATAAAGTTAAAATTGCCTACAAAGATCAATTTGATATTGGCCAACGCACACTTCTTGACGTACTCGATGCAGAGAACGAATCATTCCAATCAACTCGCGCTTATATTTCTGCACTTTACGAACGCCAAGGTGCCATTCTGACCATGTTAGCCGAAATGGGTAAACTGTTACCGACTCTCAATGTAACGTCAGATAAGTTCCCTAAGGTAAGTGATCTTACTGATGATCCACTTGCCCACAACCCGGAATCTATTTGCCCTAAATACGATGTTGGCGCAACAATTGACCGACAAGCATTTTTGCAAAAAAAACAACTGCAAGATAGCGCATATATGTCAGTAACAGCAATGCCAAGGTACCTAGATACACCAGCATTAAATACATCAAGCAACTTTCAAGATGATGATGGTGATGGCATTGCCAACGAAGATGATGGATGTCCAGCAACACCCGCTTTTACCGATGTAGACGCCACTGGTTGTACAAAATATCAACCTAACACCAGTAATGTAGAAATTGGGATTCCATTTTCAGCCGACTCAAGTGAAGTCCGTCCGCAATACATGCAAGAAGTTCAAAGACTCGCTGACTTCTTAACGCAACCCCCCAATAAAAGAGTAGAAATACAGGGGCATGCATCCTTAGAAGGGCCTGCACTTTATAACCGTAAACTCTCTGAAAGACGTGCTTTTTCAGTCGCACAAATATTAACTCAACAATATGGTGTTAGCCCAAGCAGAGTAAAATCCTTGGGGTACGGAACAGATCAACCAAAAATTCCTGAAATATCTGTACGCGCAAATGCAGCAAATAGACGTATAGAAGCAATTATAACCGAAAGTAATAGCAGCTTAGCCGCAAGCAATGGATTCTAAACGTTTAGCACTAAAACCTAAATTTTAATATTGGTTACTACATGGAAATAGATGACTTAACAAGCCATGGGGGCGTATTAGTAGATTGCCTAGCAATTTTATGCCACTACCATGATCGTGAATTTTCGCGTGAAACCATTTTAAATGGCTTACCACTTGAACAAGGTAACCTCACGCCTTCAGGCTTTTCACGGGCCGCAAAACGAGTTGGATTTAAAACCAAAGTCGTAAATAAACCACTGGCAAAAATCAACACAGCTTTATTGCCGGCCATATTATTACTTAAAGATAACCAAGCTTGTGTTATTACCTCACTCGACTCAGATAGCGAGATGCTAGAAGTTATCTACCCAGAGCTGAGTGACTCAGCAGTAAACTTAAGCATTGAAACACTAAGCCAAAACGCCAGCGATATAATTATTTACGCACGTCCCGAGTTTACCTTTGATGCACGCTCACCTGTACTACAAAAACTGTCTAAAGATGGTTGGTTTTGGGGAGTAATAAAAGAATGTCGCTCACTTTATAAAGACGTCATTATCTCTGCTATTGCCTTAGGGCTATTATCTGTTGCCATGCCATTATTTGTCATGAATGTGTACGACCGCGTCGTACCCAACCAAGCCACTGAGACCTTGTGGGTATTAGCAATTGGCGTTTTAATCGCCCTAACTGCTGACTTTGCTTTGCGCCTAGTGCGAAGCTACTTTGTCGAACTTGCTGCCAGCAGAATTGACGTTAAAGTATCGGCAGTGATCATGGAGCGAGTACTGGGCATGAAATTGAAAAACAGGCCTAATTCAGCGGGCTCTTTTGCTAGTAATATTCAGTCATTTGAAGCCGTTAGAAACTTCTTTAGCTCTATAACCTTAATTGCACTGGTGGATCTTCCGTTTGTACTTTTATACATAACCGTAATAGCCATAATAGGTTTACAACTAAGCTTCCCTATTATTGCCGGCGCACTGCTTTTATTATTTTATGCTCTCGCTGCACACCGAAAGTTAGAAGCCTTATCTGAGCAAACAATGAAAGCAGGCTCCATGCGTAACGCAACCTTAGTTGAAAGCCTCACTAATATTGAAGATGTAAAAAGCTTTCACAGTGAGTGTAAAACTCAAGCCGTGTGGGAAAAATCCACTATTTTTATCGCGCGAGTAAACGCACAAAGTAGATTAATTTCAGGCTCCATAACAACAACAGCCGCGTGGGTGCAACAATCAGTCGGTGTTATCATCATGATCATCGGGGTTCATTTAGTCATAAATGGCGATCTTACCCAAGGTGGATTGATCGCAGCCTACTTATTATCATCACGCGCTATGGGGCCAATTGGCCAGTCTGCGGCTGTACTAGCTCAGTTTCATCATGCCGCTATTGCCATGCATTCTCTCAATGAAATTATGGAACATGAAGTAGAGCGCCCACCTGGTAAACATTGGTTAAGCCATCCAGTTTTAAGAGGTGATATTCAATTTAAGGACGTTCATTTTAAATATTCTGATGAAAGCAATGATGCACTGGCAGGCATTAGTTTTTCAATCAGAGCGGGTGAAAAAGTGGCTATATTAGGACGTAATGGCTCGGGGAAAAGTACCCTCGAAAAACTAATTTTAGGGCTACATGAACCATCAAGCGGCTCAATATCTATTGATAATACCGATATTCATCAAATAGATCCCGCCGAGTTACGCCATAATATTGGTTATGTGCCACAGACCATTTCACTATTTTATGGCACCTTAAAAGATAATGTTACTCTAAGTGCTTGGCATGCCAAGGATGAACAAATCATTTCAGCCTGCGAGCAAAGCCAATTATTTGATTTAATTAACTCCCACCCCGATGGCTTTGATTTACAAGTAGGTGAGCAAGGCCGGTTATTATCAGGAGGACAACGCCAAGCTGTTGGTATCGCAAGAGCACTTATTAACGATCCCCCTATTTTAGTGTTAGATGAACCAACATCTGCATTAGATCACACCAGTGAAAACAAAATTTTAAACAGCTTAAAGCAACACAGCGCCGATAAAACCTTACTTGTAATTACTCACAGAACATCACTGCTAGAACTTGTCGACCGTATTATTGTATTAGACAACGGTAAAATAGCTGCTGATGGCCCTAAAGATAAGGTTATTGCATCATTGAATAACAGACCTGTGGAGCGTGCTTCATGAGCGATAAAAAGCCAAGCATAGAACAACGCTCATTCGAATCAATGGGCCGTGCAATCGAAGCATCAAAAGGCAAAAAACCATCTTTGTTTAACCGCCTATTTAAAAATTGGCTATCTCCCCCCAATAGCCAAGATTGGGTGGTCGATGCGCAATGGGAAAAAATGCAACAGCAGCCCGCCCAGGCAAGGCTATTATTATATTTAATTTGTTTAAGTATGGTTTTATTGATTGTTTGGTCCGCATTTGCCAGTTTAGATGAAGTTGCCCGTGGTGAAGGTCGCGTTATCCCTTCTAATAAATTACAGCTTGTGCAATCTTATGATGGTGGCATGGTCGAGCAAATTAATGTCCGCGAGGGACAAGTTGTCAATGTTGGCGATGTGTTGATCAAAATAGATCCAACCCGATATATATCTAGCTTTCGTGAAAACCAATCTAAAGTGCAATCCCTCAGTGCCAAAGTTGCAAGGTTAAAAGCACTCACCAAAAAACAACCATTAACTTTTGACGACAAACTCACAACAAGCTCTCCTGAAGCGGTGTTACATGAGCAAGCTCTATACATCAGTAATAAAAAAGAGCTCGATCAGCAGGTCGCCATTCATAAACGTCAATTAGAACAACGCCGCCAAGATCATATTGAAGCGCAAGCGGCATTACAGCAACACACCAATGCCCTACGATTAATCTACCGAGAGCTTCAAGTTACTCGACCGCTGTTAAAGTCAGGTGCTGTGTCAGATATCGACATCATCCGCTTAGAACGCCAGGCTATTGACCTAAAAGGTGAAATAAATAGAACCAAAGCCGTCATTAACCGTAGCTTATCTGCCATTAACGAAGCCAAAAACAAAGTAACTGAAGTTGAGCTGGTAATGATCAACCGTTGGAATAATGAACTATCCGAAGCATTACTGCGCCTTGAATCAATTAAAGAAACCGAATCCGGGCTCGCTGACAAAGTAACTCAAACAGAAATTAAGTCACCGGTAAATGGCACGGTACAACGCTTGATGGTTAATACCGTTGGCGGAATATTACAGCCAGGGAGTGAAGTGTTGGAAATAGTCCCTCTTGATGATCAACTAATTGTTGAAGCGAAGATCCTCCCTCAAGACATCGCTTTTTTACGCCCAGGACAAGCGGCGATGATAAAGTTTAGCGCTTATGATTTTGCCATCTACGGTGGCCTAAATGCAGAAGTAATGCAGATCAGTGCCGATACCATAACCGATGAACGCGACAACACTTTTTATCTAGTGCAACTAAAAACCAATAAAAACCAATTTGCCGAAGACCTAACCATTATTCCTGGTATGACCACGCAAGTAGATATTATTACTGGCAAAAAAACAGTTTTAGAATACTTGCTCAAACCTGTTTTACGGGCAACATCCTTAGCCATGACTGAGCGCTAAGGCAGATAATTCAGGAGAAGCAGATGCGATTACATATCTTTATTAGCCCCAGAGAGCTTATTTCTCCTCATTGGAAAAATGCTTACCCTCATTGCGAGGTAAAACACTTAGCACCTAAAAACATCACTGCTGACACTGTTATTTGGATATTAGCAGGCACACCTCAGTGGTTAGAGTTAATAAAGAAGTATAGCCAAAATCGCATTCCAGTTATTGTGATGACTCGTGAATTAACTATTAATGAACTCGGCGCAGCCCTACAAATGGGGGCCAGAGGCTATGTTGAAGCCTTTGCCAGTCAAGTTATTATTGAGCAAGTAGCCGAAACAATTCTAAGTGGCGGTATTTGGTTACCTGGGCAACTGCTCTCTAATTTAGTTGGCGTTCTATCAAAGCAGCCTATAAATTATCAACATGATTGTAATTTGGACTGCTTAACCAAGCGAGAACGACAGGTGGTTGATATTGTTGTTACTGGCGCAACCAATAAACAAGTTGCCAAAAAACTCTATATTACAGAGCGCACCGTGAAAGAACACATGAGCTCAGTGTTTAATAAATTAAAGGTGCGCGACCGCATGCACCTAATGTTAGCGGTCAAAGGTCATTAAAGTTTATACTCGTTTTTTTCTGTCATTCCTTCATCAAGTGGTTGAGACACCACACCATCAAACCCAAGAGTCTGTAGTTTTACTAAATCATCAGGATTATTAACCCCTTCAGCTATCACCTTAATACCAATAGAATGTGCCATTGCACACACCCCTCTTAAAAAGGTTTGGTTATCTTGGCTGCAACAAATATTATGACCATAAATACTATCAACTTTGATCATTTCAAGGCCTAGCTCTTGGAGGTTTTCTAGCTTAGTGAATGCTGGGCCAACACGTTTAAGCGCCACTTTTGCTCCCATACTATTTACTTGACCGCAAAAATCTCTAAATACAGCCAGTTCAGCTACAGCAATGCTTTCTTTGATATCAAAACAAATATGTTTTGCCAAATCAGGAAATGCCAAAAGGTAAGTTAAAATAGCTGCCAGCGCACTATCATCCAACAACGTTTGCTCAGATAGTTCGACCGAAATTAGTTTTAAATCTTCGCGTTCGTCGATTACCTGGACTAAATACTTTATTAACCCCCAATCCAAACGCGCCAGCAGTTTTAACCGCTTAGCCCAATGATGATAATAGCCCCAGCGGTAAAGCTCGCCATTTAATAATAAACTTAGGGTTAATTGATTATGTAACAACTTACCATTAAAGCTATAAACAGGATAAAGCATAACATCCAAGTCATTATCATCTAACGCCTTAACAATTGCCTCATGCCAACTATCGGCGTTATCAAATAACTCATTTTTATTTCTATTATTCGCACACTTAGCTTGGGTGCTTTGTTCACTTGCGGCAACTTGTAATAAGTTATCCACCCGCTTTAATAAGCTAAAACGTGTATCGGCACTTTCTATATAGGTGCAGCTATGAGGAATAGCCAAATCAACATTGCTGTACCCTGCTAATAACTCTTTATGCTGTTGTAAAATACGTTCACTTAAAAATTGTAGGTCATCAATATCAGTAAATAACACGGTAAAGTCAGTATGCGAAATACGCGCGATATGATTCTCTGAAAAGCGGTCTTCATTTTCTTCTAAGAACAATATTAAGGTTTTAGTAAACTCTCTTAAAAAATTGACCATTTCTACACGACCCAGTCGTTCACTTATTTGATCTAAGTTCACGACTGTAAATAAAAATAAAGCACCATGGGCATGATCTTCCGATTGTTTTAACTGCGCTTCTAAAGTCGCTAAAAAATATTCTCTGTTAGCCAAACCTGTTAACTCGTCGTGTTGGCTTTTGAATCTAAACTCTTCTAAGCGCATATTGTCTTCTTTGATTATTCGACTAAAGCGCGTTGATAACTTATTCATTGAACTCACAAGCCGAGCAAACTCATAAGTGTTAGGTACTTTAGACTTTATAAAACGCTTATTCCCTAATGCACTTGCTTGATGCACAACATCATCCAGTGGCCGTAAAATTTTTGCTAAAAAGTAGGTACTTGCAATACATGCCACAATTGCTACAACTAAAAAGCTAAAGAACAACCTTACAGCACTTTGCCATAGTGCTTGTTCGGTATATTGACTATGACTTTCTAAAAAAAGCGTACCAAACTGACTCCAACCATCATTAACCTGAGAAACCCCTGGCGCAACATTAAGGTGATAAATATGATGAAACCAATCGGGCGTTGCAGTATCAAAATCACCAGTAAATTCTCGTTTTACAATCACCTCTCCAGCAGGGTTTTGTAATTCAATACGCTGGTAATGGCCGGTATCAAAAGTTGCCGAAATCAGTAACTCTAAGCTGACTAGATCTTTATCTAACTGGCTCATCATTAAGGCTAAACTGTTCGCGTTATCAACATTTTTTAAATACAGTTGAGACGAAAAGTAGCTTTTTGCCGAGTAAGTACTTATTAACAAGCTACTCATAAACCCTACCAATATCACTATAAGAATGGCAAACCAGAGCTCTTGACGAAGCGTGATACTGCTTTTTTTATTACGCTGAAATAATGAAAATAATACCATTACCAGATAACTCCTTCTTGCTGTGTTTGCTCTAATATCCGGCGCCAACGCGACAATCGCGCGGTAGGATTAGCGACACTTTTGGTTGAATTATTCGCCCATAATCCTTGGCTATTAAAGCTAAATACAGGGCTTAAATCTGTGCGTTTTGCTGCGGGTAACACTTTTGTAATTAAGCTATCGAGAATAAGTGGCTGTGCATTGGCGCTAGCAAAATAACCGAGCACCATGTGTGCTTGGGTCCGATTTGAACGCGGGCCACCAATTTGAGCTTTAACATAAATAAGCCGTAACTTATTATCATCAATGCCCAGTGCTCTGAGGCTAATATATTTGGCAATTGCATAATCTTCGCAATCACCTAAACCTTTGCCTAATGTTTCTAAGGGGGTAGCCCAATAATCTTTTTGCTGCCAAAGCTGAATATCAGTACGGTAACGTAAGTTGCGGGCAAAAAAGTCATTCACAATTAAAATTTTTTGCTGCTCTGTTTTATTTTGTGATTGCACCAGCATGCTCTGCCAGCTACGTGCTACAGCCAGTCTTGTGGGACCAAACTGCTGATTCATTTGCTGAAAAAAAATATTAAATTGGATAGGTAGGCGAGCAGCAAATACTAGGCTATTGATCACCACCAATAGCAATATTGATTGCCAAAGGTAGCATTTATAACCTGTTGGCCAAGCCATAACTCGCTTTAAAAAAGCAAGCATAAGCTTAGCCGTAATAAGTTTAATAAATAATAAAAAAAACCTTGTCGTGCCACAGCTTTAAATCAAAAAGAATAGTTAACTCAAGCATAGCAGTCACAGATAAATATGAGATATTTTGCTTTAATAGTAAGTGACTTTTTTCACTTCGCGGGGTTTGATTTCACCTATGTATAAATCGTGTACACGTTTCATATCAAGTCTAAGTTCCGTTGCGTAGCTGTCGCCAACAGGATAGCTTTTTACCACTTGCGCACCTTTTATCACACCTTGTACTTGGCTTTGTAATTGATCACTTTGTGCCACACTGCCTTGCACCGTAGTGCCTGCGGTAATTTTTTGCCCATACACTTGCTCAGCAAGCTCGCGATAAGCTTCGAGCTTTGATGCCTTTAATGCCATCAACGCTCGTTGCGAGTCGTTATCGCCCGGTTGTGCCCCAATAGGAGCATAGCCAATTGCTTTTAAAACCGGATAGCTATCAGGCTCTACATAGTTATACTCAACATGTTTATCAAAGATGCTGCTACAACCTGCTAAACTAAAACAGACTATCAAAGTACACAAAATTGCTATTCGCATGGCCGTTCTCACGCTTAAAATAATTCGTTAATAACAACACTAATGCATGATTGATGCCATAATGGAGCGATGAATTTGCTTTATTTAACAATTGGTATAGTCCTTGCGTACTAGTGATAATTAACCAATATATTGGCGTGGACCTTGTGATGAAAAAACGATTAACGTGTGTTGTAACAGCAATGACTTTGCTTGCTTTGAGCGTGAGTACGAGCGCTTATGCACAATGGTTTGAATCAACCGGCCATGCCAGTATTAAAAATAATGATATTGCTAAAGCAAAGTCGGTCGCAATAAAAGACGCAATTACGCAAGCACTGGTGTTTTCAGGCGCGCGCGTGACATCAATGCAAACCTTAGTCGACGGGGTGCTCACGCAAGACCAATTAAAAATTAACAGCCATGGTGAAATACAAAAAATAGAAATGATCAGCGAAGATAGACACGGCGATCAATTTGCAATCACCCTACGTTTAGATATTTTCCCCGAGCAAGAGCAGTGTCCTGCCAGCAGCTTTAATAAATTTGTCGCAATTACGCAAACTCAACTTAAACACCGCGAACAAGCAAAAATGGGTCAAATTTTTGACATCAACAAAGCCACCAGCGAAAACCTCTACAATACGTTAAATGAATCGCCAATAAGTACCCGCCCTACTGCTTACTTTAATTTTCCAATTCGTGTTGGTGAGTTTTTTACTCAGCAATATGACTACAGTAATGCCCTACTTGAAGAAATAGCCTCGCGCAGTAATTCACAATACGTATTACTAAGCCAGATTGTAAATATATCTAACAGCGATAAACTTAATAATAGCTATGCTTTTTGGCAAGATGAAACCTATAAACGCGCTTACAATATTGATTTTGTCTTATTTGATGGCACCACCTACGAGCGTTTATGGCAAAAGAGCTACCGTGGACAAGGTATCTGGCCGTTCGAAAAAACAGAATTAATAGATGTATTCAGCGAAAAGTTTTGGGACTCCGATTACGGACAAACCATTGCTGATATAAATCAAGCCCTCAGCTATGATTTACAAGCTGCTATGGCCTGCCTTGAAACCCAAGGAAAAATACTACACATTGAAAACAGTAAACTAATTATAAACTTAGGCAAAGCACACGGCATTGAAAAAGGACAAATATTAAATATTGCCCATCACAATTACCTAACCGATGCCGCCGGTAATAAAATGCCCAACCTCATTACCACGCTCAACCAAGTACAGATTGAGCAGGTCTATCAGCAAAGCGCAGTAGCGGTCAGTGTAGATAAACAACCCTTACCAAATATTCAAATAAACGATGTGGTCGAGCTGGCTAACCTAGCGCTTTAGTCAACTGCTTGTGCAAACTTGGGTGATCACTTAACCAATTAGCTAATAACTCTACACCGGCCAAATGTGGGTAATGCTTGCGAGATGCCAACACAACACTGCGCTGTTGGCTCGGAAAAATCGGTAAATACGCAATACCTGGGCGTTCAATACAAGCCAGTTTTGGTACAAACGTTACGCCATCATCCATAGCCACCAATGCTAATAATGTCTCTAAGCTATTGCCTTGGTATTGGTTTGATACATCAACCCCAGCAGCAAAACAAAATCGCTGCGCTTGATCTTTAAAGCAGTGACCATCGCTGAGCATTAATAAATTACACGCTTTTAGTTCATCTAAGGCTATTTTGCTGCGTTTTGCTAACGGGGTTTGCGCTGACAATGCCACCAAAAAATCTTCTTTATATAAATTAACTGTATGATAAAGCTTAAGTTCAGGCACATCTGCTAGGATTGCAATGTCGAGTTCACCGTTATCAAGCGCGGCCAGAATAGTGCTTGTTTGCATCTCCACAAAGGTAAACTGACTATCTGCAAAGGCCTCTTTCATTGAGGTGAGTAAGGTGGGTAATAAATACGGCGCAATAGTTGGGATAATGCCTACTTTTACTCTACCTTGTAATGGCGCACTCGATGTTGCCGCCAGCTCTTTTAATATTTGGGTTTGCTCTAACACTAACTTAATTTGTGTCAACAAACGTTCACCTTGCCTCGTTAAAGTAACTTGCTTAGTGGAGCGGTCAAATAATGTTACACCCAATTCTTGTTCTAGCTTTTTAACTTGGCCACTCAATGTCGGCTGACTTACATAACAGGCGTCTGCCGCTTTACGAAAATGTTTGTAATGGGCAACCGCTTTTACATATTCAAGATCTTTTAAATTCATAGTAAGCTCAAACTCAATAGGTGATACCTATCATATTAATATAAACAAACGATTGGAGCTATTATAACTTTCACGACATAATGGCTATCAACAAATCAAGAGGAACTAAAAACATGTTAAACAATATTGAAGGTCAAACAATTCCACAAGTTACATTCGCAACTCGCGTAAACGATGAGTGGAAATCAGTTACATCAGACGACATTTTTAAAGGTAAAACTGTTGTTGTATTTTCACTACCAGGTGCATTTACACCAACCTGTTCATCTACACACTTACCACGCTACAACGAGCTAGCGGGTGTACTTAAACAAAATGGTGTTGATGACATCGTATGTGTATCAGTAAACGATACCTTTGTAATGAACGCTTGGGCTCAAAACCAAGAAGCACAAAACATTACTTTACTACCCGATGGTAACGGCGAATTTACTGACGGCATGGGCATGTTAGTAGACAAAAATGACCTAGGTTTTGGCAAACGTAGCTGGCGCTATTCAATGCTGGTTAAAGACGGCGTGATTGACAAAATGTTCATCGAGCCAGACTTACCAGGCGACCCGTTTGAAGTATCAGACGCTGACACCATGCTTGATTACATCAACCCTAAGCAAGTAAAGCCTGAAGCCGTAAGCATCTTTACTAAACCAGGTTGCCCGTTCTGCACTAAAGCCAAAGCGCTTCTTGAAGAAAAAGGCCTTGTATTTGAAGAGATCACTATGGGTGCAGGTGCATCACTAACTAGCCTTAAAGCAATCTCAGGCCGTGAGACCGTACCACAAGTATTTATCGGCGGTAAGCACATTGGTGGCTCTGATGATTTAGAAAAATACTTTGCTTAATTAAGTAATCCTTTAAGCACGTAATTAGGGGCAATTATGCCCCTACTTCTTACCTTTTTGTAAATACCCATTTTATTAACTTATTTTGAAACCAGTTTTTTAATAAAATTGGTATTGAGGACATCACCATGAAAGAACTAAATACAGATGTTGTGGTAATTGGTGCCGGCACAGCAGGCTTAAGCGCATACCGCAACGCAAAACAACACACTAACAACGTACTCATGATTGAAGCTGGCCCATACGGCACTACCTGTGCGCGTGTTGGCTGTATGCCAAGTAAACTACTAATTGCCGCCGCAGAAGCCGCCCACGCAATTGACGTCGCGCCAGCCTTTGGTGTGCACAGCTCAAAACCAACTATAAACGGTGTTGAAGTAATGGCGCGCGTACGTAACGAGCGTGACCGCTTTGCTGGCTTTGTAGTAGAAGCCGTAGACGAGTTACCCGCTGATGACAAAATTGTAGGTTATGCTAAGTTTTTAGATGCCAATCGCGTACAGATTGACGACCATACAATTATTACCGCTAAGCGTTTTGTTATTGCTACTGGCTCACGTCCTGCCTACCCTGGCGTATTTAATAACTTTGGCGACAGATTAATAATTAACGACGATGTATTCGATTGGCAGGACTTGCCAACATCCGTTGCCGTATTTGGCCCCGGTGTTATTGGCCTTGAAATTGGCCAAGCGCTACACCGCTTAGGTGTAAAGGTAAAATTATTTGGTGTAGGTGGCGCGATTGGCCCAATTACCGACCCTGTTATAAAAGACTACGCAAATACCGTATTTGCTGAAGAGTTTTTTGTCGATACCGACTCAAATGTCTCAGATATGCAAAAAGTGGGCGATAAAGCTCAGCTTAGCTATGTTGACAAAAACGGCCAAAAACAAACAGAGCAATTTGATTACGTACTTGCTGCAACGGGCCGCGTACCAAACACCGACAAACTCGGCCTTGAAAACACCGGCATTGAGCTTGATGAACGCGGCGTACCAATCGCGGATAAACACACCATGCAGTGTGGCGATTCAAATATATTTATTGCCGGGGATGCCAGTAACATGATCCCATTGCTACACGAAGCAAGCGATCAAGGCACTATTGCAGGCCAAAACGCAGGGCGTTTTCCTGATGTACGTAACGGCCTGAGACGCACACCAATAGCGGCAGTATTTAGTGATCCGCAAATTGCTATGATTGGTGAAACATATAAACAAATAACCGAGCGTTTTGGTGAATGTGGTTGTTTTGAAATTGGCGAAGTCAGCTTTGAAAACCAAGGCCGCAGCCGGGTAATGCTAAAAAACAAAGGCCACATGCGTTTATACGCAGAGCAAGGTACAGGTTTGTTTTTAGGTGCCGAGTTTATTGGCCCACAAGCTGAGCATATCGCCCACCTACTAGCATGGGCCGTACAAAACAAAATGACCGTACCGCAAATGCTCGATATGCCATTTTATCACCCAGTGATAGAAGAAGGCCTACGTACCGCACTACGCGATTTAAACGCCAAGCTTAAATTTGGCCCAGACATTATTAACCAATGTATGGAATGTGGCCCGGGGAACTAGTTGCTAGGTTGCTAGGATAAAAATATTACCAACAATCAAGGAGGTCTAGGCCTCCTTTGGTATTATTGGTTAACTCTATCACCATGACTTGGCGGCGTTGAAGTAACAATAAACACAAGATCATCTTGGCCATAATTACATAGTTGATGATCAACCCCCGCAGGCACATGTAAGCCCTGCTGCGGATTTAATATGTGCGTTTCAGCTTCCACTATCAAACTAGCCTGCCCATTAAGTACAAAAAAGAACTGCTCTGCAAACTCATGCTTATGCAACTGCTCACAACAGCCCGGCGGCACTCGCTCTTGGATCACACTCAATGCCGCACTTTTCACCAAATGCCAACCATCGCAGTCATCACCCCAGTTATAATGCTCAGCGTTTTCTATTGAAATAGGCCTTGCCATATCTTCGTTATCCCTTAAAAACGACTGCACAACAAGGTAAAACATCGCAGTTTAAAATGATAGTAAATTTAATTCATACAACATAACCACACTTATTCGCGCATAAAAGTGTGCAAAACCTCATTTATTCGCGCGTAAAAGTGTGAAAACACGCATTTATTCGCGCGTAAAAGTGTAAAAACTTGCATTTATTCGCGCAATAAAGTGTAATTAATCATCTAATGAGTAATGTGAGACCTGCCATGCAACGATTAATTTTAGAAAAGTTATTAGATTGGAAATCTAAACCAACACGAAAACCATTATTAATTGATGGCGCTCGCCAAACAGGTAAAACTTATTTATTACAAACTCTATTAGGCAGTACCTTTGCAAACGTGATTCGAATCGATTTCTTAGAGTCCCCGCAAATGAGTGAAGCATTCGCAGATTCGTTATCACCCGATGACGTACTATCGAATATTGAGCTACTTACAGGAAAAACGTTTGACCCTAATACTGATCTACTGATCCTTGATGAAATAGGCGAATGCCCTAAAGCAGTCACATCTCTCAAATACTTTGCTGAACAAGCACCGCATATGCACATCGCTGCCAGTGGTTCTAATATCGGTTTATTAAACTCCTTTCCGGTTGGTAAAGTGGAGCAACATAATCTGCGCCCTCTCACATTTCGTGAATTTCTGATCGCCTCGAAGGACACCGCTCTAATTAAGGCATTTGCAGCACAAACAAACTCAAGTGCAGCACATAGTAAATTATTCTCAAAACTCACTGATTATTACTTTACTGGTGGTATGCCAGAGGCTGTAAGTACATGGTTCGATTTATCTGATCACAGTATCATTGACCGCGTTCAAGCTGTAACTGACATTCATAAAAACTTAGTACAGGGCTATCAACGAGATTTTGGCAAATACTCAGGAAAAGTAGATGCAGGTTTAATCGAAGCTGTATTTAATAATGTTCCAGCACAGTTATCGTCAGTTATGGATGAATCGGTTAATCGCTTTAAATTTAAAGGGATGCACGATAAAAAATCTCGCTATGGTGATTTTGAAAGCGCTATTTCTTGGTTAAATAAATGCCGCTTGATACTGAAAAACCACCCTATTGATGGCACACCTAAAAGCCCATTAGCAGCATATAAAAAAGACAATATCGTTAAGTTATTTCTTTTTGATGTAGGCTTATTAAATCATATGCTAAATATTGGGTATAAAGAAATAAAACAACAAGGCTATGAATACAAAGGCTTTGTGGCGGAAAACTTTGTACAACAAGAACTTGCTGCACAAGGCATTGACCCAACATATTCATGGGGTGATGCAAGAGCGGAGATCGAATTTGTGGCCTCTGATGACGAAGGCAACATACTGCCTATCGAAGTAAAAAGTGGTAAACGCACCAAAGCAAAATCACTACAATCGTACATAAATAAATGCCAGCCCATCAAAACAATTAAACTCACCGGCACGCAAGGTTCATCACCACTGGAGAAGGAATATATTGTCCTGCCGCTCTACTATAGTGAATATGTAGTAAGCAAACACCTGAGGCTGATAAATTGATAAAAAATAGACCTATCAAACTTCATTACGATGTAAATGAAGAGGCTGGCGAATGCTCGCAAAGCTCATATCAAACACCAATACAAAGCCAAAAATTACCTTTAGCTAGCCATTTCAACATTGGCAAAGAGTGTCTTATCTGGAGTTCTGTAAATAACTGTACTTAATAAAGCCATTATTGCTTTCTTAGTCAGCTTTGAGCGATAAGCGGTCAGTCAAAAGTTTGATGTCTTAAGAAAAGATTTGACCCTCGTTGGCTTTTTCAAAACGACTGGGCGTGAGCTTTTGTAGTATTGGCAAAACAAGCAAAGGCTCACGACACAAACAACGGCATTTGCACTACTCAGCGCTCTCACTAATGCATCAACAGGGGTTATATCATCTACAGATTCAATAAAACAATTGTCTTTCTCAAACTCACTAATATCGTCGAAATACTCATCAGGCGAAAAACAATATAACTCAAGCGACTTAACTACCGCGTTATTGTTGTTTGATAGTTTCTTCCCTAAAACGATGAGGGGTTCGGCTTTTTTACCCAATCCGAGCTTAAGCAAAAGCGTATTTATCAAATCCATGTGCTTACTATATACCCAATAAAATAGTGGCATGTTTTATCGTGCATTATTAGTTACAGTAAAACAATAGTTACTTTTATGGGCTACCAGCGTTTGTGGTTTAAACTATTGGTTAATTAATTTAACCCACTCAATTGGATTCGACACAATGAATTGATATTTAGCGTCATCTTTTAATACGATTTCAATTGCATCATGTGTATAAGGCAAAATACCCACAACCTTACCAGTGCACTTACTCACTTTTACAATTTCACGCCGTGAAAACGTATAAGGCCCTAACCCAAATTGTGCATTAAACGGTGCAAAATGAATATCGGTGTTGGTTAGCCAAAATCTGCCGTCCGCTTTAATCGCCCCTTGTTGAATCGTGGCGGTTGTCGATTTGATTGTTATTGCATTCATTATAGTATCCCTTTATGTAGCGCTGCTTTTAAGTCATTACCAAGTGACGACATTTAAGCTGACTGTATTATCTTTCTCTTGGTTTGCCTACCGTTAAGTAGTGCGCCCAACCACGTATTTTTAACTAATAATAAATAACTTATTTGACCTATAAGTAATGTAACCACCACGCTAGCTATAAACTTTACTAAAACTGGCAAATTAGTATTAATCAATGGAATCTGAATATAAATCAGCACTGGCACATGTATTAAATAAATCCAATATGATGCATTTGAGATGCTGCGACTGAGCTTACTTTGGTGATTTAAAAAACGATGCCCAAGTAAAAACGTTATGGCGGTTAACAAAATAACACTCAGTCCTTGTGATAAAACATGCAATACATGTAGCTCTCTTGCTGCGGCAAAATAACCTGTTGTTGCGGCGGCAATCACTTCATCTAAGCTTGGCGCGGCTGGTAATAGAGAAAAATAACCAGTCAGTGATATTGCAACACCCAAAATAAGAGGCCATAAGTACTTATAATATGACCAAATGAGCTGCTGTTTTTTATAAAGCCCCACTCCTAACCAATAAAAACTGCCGTAAAAACCATACGACCATAACTGTGGCGTGAGTTTATCAGGAGCAGGAAATGGAATAGATTGCCCCATTAATGAAAACGTTAACACGATGGGAAGTACAACCCACATAAATAAAGGGTGAACGCTAAGCGCATCGAATTTATTGCCTAATAAGTTAGTTGTTTTCAACAACCAGTGAATTAAGCAAAACTGGAATAAGTTCCACAAAAACCATAAGTGCATAGTGCTAACAACAGGCTCTTTAATAACTTTAAACACAGCAAAAATCGGCGGTATTGAATTAGCTATACCGGCCCCAAAACTCAAGGCATGGTAGTAAACGACAAAGCTTAACGGTAAAAATACAATAAAAGGCAGTAGAATATGTTTACTGCGATGACGTAAAAATCGCGAGTTGCTCGATTTAACTATTAATAACGCACTGCAAAACCCTGCAATAATAAAAAATAATGGCATCCGAAATAAGTGCAGCGTATGCGTAATATAATCAAATAGGCCATGTGTACTTGGGTCTGCCGTAAACCAAATATTACTAAAAAACGGACTGTAGGCTAAAGCGGCATGAAATACAATGCCGAGCAATAGCGCGAGGCTGCGTAAATTATCAATGTAATGTAATCGACTGTCTTTATTCATTAATGTGCCCAACTAATTTTTATTAATAAAGCATAAATGAATGAGGCATAATGGCACTAGTCACAAAGCTCATAGCCCGAGCTATGACAGATGTCACTGTTTTTACAATGCGAGTTCTGCAATAATTGCTAAAAAAATATGGCCGCAGTAATGGAATCAACTATACGACATACAACCGATTGGCATTTCTCAACATTGGCATCGTGGCTTGGGGTGACATCGGCGTGTGCCTATTATGCAAACTCAGAATTAGCACTATATTTGCAAATCATAGTAAGTGGTTCCATTTTAGCCATTTTGCTGTATGTGTTAAAACAACCCAATAAATTTGTTCACGGCGTAGCACTTGGCTATTTCCTGCTTATTTTGGCTATGATACAACTGAGTTCAACGTCCTTAGTTTTTATCCACCTAGTGATGTTCACCGCGGTTTTTAGTCCTCATTTTTCGCTTCCTAAAATACTCGCTTGTGTTGTGGCCGCCATGCTGGTTTATGGTTTAACGCATTATTCGCGCTGGGAAAATGGCATTCCTTGGATCACGTTTACAATTTGGTTCTTCTTTTGCTTGATGAATTGGTTTGTTAGCCGGCGTATTGTCGAAAGTTTAAATACACATTACCAATCCCGCCAAAACTACAAAGAGTTAAAAGCCACCCAACACATGATGGGGGCGATGCATGCAGCGCAAGAGCGACAAAATATATCACGCGAGCTGCATGACTCACTCGGCCATAAGCTTACCGCGCTCAGCATTAATTTAGATTTTGCTAAAAGAGCAGCAAATGAAGCCACCGTTGAAACCCTCTCTCTTTGCCACCAACTTAGCCAAGAAGTATTGGCAGAAGTACGCGAAATCGTTTCCACTCAACGCAATGACAAAACGATACTTAAGCAAGCTCTTGAGGCCATTTGCGAACTAACACCTAATTTACACTGTGATCTCCAACTAAGTAAGGGGACAGAGCAGCTCCCTCAAGACTACGCCCTGTGTGTATTGCGGTTTACCCAAGAGATGATCAGCAACACCCTTAAACATACCCAAGCAAACTATTTTACTTTGCATGTGAATGTCTCCCACGTTGGCCAACACCCGCTGTTAATTGCAAAAGCGTATCACAATCAACCAGAGACCCATTTACCTAAAAAAGGGAACGGATTGGCAGGATTAAATGAGCGAATGACACTATTTGGCGGTGAATTTTCACAACATCTTGAGCAAGAAACACTGATCAATACCATGACATTACCACTAAATTTAGAAGAAAAAAGCCATGATAAAGTGCCTACTAGTTGAAGATCAGACCTTAGTTCGTTTAGGCCTCGCTAATTTACTTAACCTCGATAGCGCCATTAATATAGAAGCCCAAGCTGAAGATGGCTTGCAAGCGCTTGCACTATTAGCTGAGCATAGTTTTGACATTGCTTTACTCGATATGAGAATGCCGAATTTAGATGGGCTCGGCGTGCTGCAAAAAATGCGCGAGAAGGGTGATAAAACCCCCGTGCTGATCATTACCACATTTGAAGATTGTGATGTATTAGTCAAAGCCCTTAATCTAGGTGCTCGTGGGTATGTGCTTAAAAACATTGAACTTGAAGAACTCATTAGCGCTATAAAGCAGGTCGTTGCAGGTGAGCGAGTATTGCAAAGTGCGGTGACTGATTTTTTACTCAAAAAGCAACTAAGCCCTCAGCTCTGCTTAACGGACAAAGAACAAACCGTATTGCAGTGTTTGTCTTTAGGTATGCCAAACAAAGTGATTGCCAAAAAATTAGATAACTCTGAGGGGACTATTCGTAATCATGTGTCACAAATTCTTGCCAAATTAGACGTAAAAGACCGCACTCAGGCCGTTATAAAAGCCATTAATCAAAACCTAATTTAACACGCGAACAACACCAAATTACTATTTTTGATTAGGCTTAAGTGGTGCAATCAACATAAATAAGAGTAAACAAAACCAACTAATAAACAAACAGGCGACTATCCATGCGAGCTTTTCTTGGCGTCCCACTTTTTGTGACCTAGCAATGAGTATGATTGGCATCACCCAAATCTTGATTTCAGACATTAAAGATCTTCAATGTCTGCTCATGGCACAAAGCAGCCTGAATGTAATTTGGCTATTTTAATGAAAAGACAACGCTAAATTCTTTATATTTCAATTTACGATGCTATAAATGTGCTATAAAAAACAGGCGGAAGAAAAAACAAAACACGTAACCCATTGACTTTATTGGTAGCCCCTACAGGAATCGAACCTGTAACTGCCCCTTAGGAGGGGGCCGTTATATCCATTTAACTAAGAGGCCAGTGCTAGGTGCTAGGTGCTAGGTGCTAGGTGCTAGGTGCTAGGTGCTAGGAAATTATAACGGTTTATCCTATTTACAATCAAGCAGTTAAATGGACTTAATACGGCCTTAGTTGATACTTGCGCGTTGGAGATGGATATCGGCGTTGTTGAGCACGTAATATGGCAGGGTTTTATTGCTGCTGGCGATGACGCGTTTACTGTTGATATCGATAATACGGGCGTTTACTTCAACGCCGCTGCTGCGGTAAATCAAGGTGCCTGACAATACATGGCTGGCAATGTGTTTATCTGCTAATTGCTCTATATCACGCGAAAATACAAAATCGCCACGGGCATTAACTGCTATGTAGTTGGTGGTTTTAAAGTCGACAATACCATAGCCAAACTTTTGCAGTTGATGGATAAAGCTCTCTGATAACTGGTTGCCTAATTGGCTGCTGTTATTAAGGCTGGCATCTAAATCTACGAACGAAGTAACTGCAATCGATACATCTAGCTCGGTTTGCATGGTATCAACCAAATCCAGCGCCATTTGCTCCACATAATTAACTAAGGTTTTATGGTGTTTATTTGGTATAAATTGCGCTGAGTTATCTAGTGGCTCTTGGCTATTAGCTTGAGCTTGTAGCAATGGAGTAAGGTCGTACTCGTACTGGCTGGTGGTGCTTTGTACAGGCTCAACAGGCGCTGAGTTGTTCATCATATTACATGCACTGAGCGTACTAAGCAGTAATCCTGTGGTTATTAAAGAGGTGCTACCTTTTAACTTACTCATTATAGCCTCACTTACTCGCTTGTTTTAGCATCACGCCATCTGTACGGTAGCTACTGTCTAGTGCATCAACCACAGATTGTGGAATAAACCCTTGCGCAGAGCCAACAACGGCTTTGCTTGCTAAGCCAATAATACGAGCATTAACAAGTACACCACCTTGGTGATTAACCATAGTACCGGCCAGTACGTAGTTAAAGTTTTGATCTTGGCTAAGCTCTAAATAATCGCGGCTAAATACAAAGTCACCGCTTGGTGTGACGCGCATAAAGTCGGTGGTTTTAAAATCAATTACGGGGACACCAAAACTGTGTAACTCGTGCATAAAGCTTTCGGCTATTTGATTACCCAGTAAAGTACCGTCGTTGTAGTTGTCATCTAAAAAGATAAAGCTCGATACGGCAAGTGGCGTTTTGCTGTTCACATATTGCAGGTTTTCTGCCATATCTTGCATGATACCGCGCACATAGTGATTAATATTTTTACGCGTTGGTACACTAACTTGGCTGCTATCATTCATCACCGCGGTATTATTTTGATACAGCGAATTAGTTTGCCCAGGAGCGGCAACCATTCTTTGATCATCAACCAGTTGTGGCGAGTTATTCATACCTTGTGCGCTGCTCGGTTGTGTCATTTGTGCGCAACCAAATCCCAGTGGCAAACATAAAGTTAATATTAAGCGTTTCATGAGAGCTCCTAATTAGTATTCGCTGCGGTAAATGTAACCGTCGCGCTGTTGTATTTTTTCATCGCCCCACATTACATTAATGGGGATCTCTGTGCTGGCTGCTGATACAACGCGGCTATCTTGCGTATTTACCATGCGGGCATTAACTATATAGGCATGTTGTTGCCGTGTTAATGTGCCGGTGATGACAAAGTCAATATTCTGACGTTGACGTAATTTACTAATATCGCGACTTAACATACCGTCAGCATTACTAGCTAGGTTAAGGTGTTTTTCAAGGCGATATTCAATAGTGTTGTAACCTAGTTGAGTAAACTGAGTTAATAAACTTTCTTGAATTTGTTGGCTCAGCCCTGCCCCTTGCCCTTGTGCCAGCTCAGTATCAAGCGCACCGGCTAAGTAAAAGCTAGTTACGGCAATCCGTGCGGAGCTTTTAAATGGCCCGTTTACGTGGCTAAGTTGGGTGCTTAAATCGCCCACATACTGATGAACCGTATACGGCGCCATCGACGCTTTTGGGGCTTCGGTACTAGGTGCTGGTGGTTTTTCTTGCGTTAAACTACACGCCGTTAAACTCAGCAATAATAAACATAACAAAAGGCGCATAATTGCCATCCTTACTAAACATGGCAATTACAAAGCAAGTATTGTGCCTGTTTATAATTTTATTGGGTTGTCTGTATAGTGAGTCACCATGCAGTTGAGCTGTTGTTGCTTTAATTTATCGCAATCAGCTTGGGCATTTTTTTGATACTGATACGCGCCGAGTTTAAGCCGATAATATGTGGTGCCTTTTACTTGTGCCGTTTCAACATTGGTGATCGCATTACGAGTAAATAGGCTAGGTGCTTTTTGTTGAATTGCTTGCCAGCTGGTTGCCAGTTGCGCTTGTTGGGTAACGGAGACTATTTGAAGTGCAAATAATGCCTGGAGATCGCCAGATGCCATAGGAGCTAATTCTGCTTTATGAGCTGGCGATTGATGTTGCTCTTGCGATGCTGCCGGTGCACTACTTTCAGTTTGATCTTCATTCGCGATTGCAGTTAATTGTGCGATCAATAAGTTTAAATCGCTTTCAATTAATAATAGCCTTTCAATATCTGGTTTTATTGCTTGCCACTGCGCTGAACTTGTTTGTAACTGCTGTAACTCTTGCTTTGTTATTTGCACATACTGCTCTGCTGTAGTCGTTTGTGCATTTTGTGTCTCGGTCTCGGTACTTTTACACCCGACTAGCCCAACAACAGTCAAGGCAAATAACATAGCGGTAATCATGGCAACAGGCTGTTTAATATTCATTGGCATTCCTTTAATGAAGTATTGTTCGTTGTTCAAGCTCACACTTCAAGCCTTGTGTTATGAGTGACTGACAAATGCCAGCGAACTCAGGCTGAGCATGCTCTGCATACCCTAAAGCGAGTATATACTTATTTTGCTGTTGATCGTGAATATAGAATACTTCTTGCTGATTTAAGGTTAAGCGTGGGCTAATCAATCTTAAGTAGGTTTTTAGCATCATTAATGATGAGAAACTGCCTGCATTAACAATAGTACCTGATACTTGCTCAAGAGACTTGAGGGTAAAATCGACACCAAGTAATACATCCCCTTTAGGAGATAAATTAACTTTAACCTGTTGAGTATTTTTTAGTGCTTTACGATCTTTGAACTGTTCATCAACCACAGCCCGATACTGCCCTGGCCGTAGGTCGGTAAACAAATAATAGCCATCATAAGCCGCTTGGGTGTTGGCAACTTCTTTATCGTTTTGATCTAACAAGGTTATTTTTGCATAAGGCTGCACATAAGTGTGATCGCCTTGCTGCTGATACACCACCCCTTCAATTTCGCTGGCGTTATTTAGCGGGTAATCCATGTATTCAATAAATCCTGCTCTTGGCGTGATTGAAAAGCCCTCATTGGCAGGCACAAAAAACGGATCGGGGAAGCTGTCTCTATCGAGCACAATATCTGTGGTGCGATTAGCTGGCATTGAGGTTAACAATGCAATGCCATTTTCATCGGTTATTGCTTGGCGATAATTTTGCAGCCCTTTTACTTTTATACCAGCAACACCTTGCTCGTCAGGATCCATAATGCCGTTGTTATTTTGATCTAAAAATACTTTAACCATTAAACTACCAGTGTTGGTCAGGCTGCGATTTGTCATAAAAGTACGGTTGTTTTCCCCGTCATAACCAAAGCTAAAGCGGCTGTATAAACTAAAAAGCCAATTATCATTAGTGTCGTAATTAATAGTACTGCTTAAATTAAAATCATCATTTTGCCAATTAAGCCCTAGATCTGCTGATTGGATATTCTCATTTAGGGTGTTTTTAAGTGTAAGCTCAGCTTGTAATTGTGAGGTGATACTGCGATTAAATTCAGCTTGATAACTTAAAATATCACTCTCTGGTGATATTAAATAATCAAAACCAAAACGGCTATATAAACGTCCTATTCGCCCTTGAATACGGGTTGCACCATACACTTTGCTTTGCTCATTTACATTTTGCCATTGCAAAAGGTTGTTCACAGAGAAGCCTGAATAACTATAATTAAAACGATTATAGGCTTGTTGCAGGTCTCGGCCTGAGCTTGAATGCTGTAATAAAAAGTTATTTTGATAATTAAGGCGACCATAACGATTTTGCATCAGCTCACCCGACATATCAAATTGATAACTTTGAAAATCTTGTTGTTGGTCAGTACGATCAGTGACGGTAAACAGTAATGATTGATCCGCTATTTGGGTTCTGGCTGTCAGTTCTAATTCATTTTGTTGCTGATTATTTTGCTCGTAATCTAAATTAAGCAACAGTCTTTCAAACAGGTTGATATTGGTGCCAAATGCAAATTGGTAAAACTCATCGTCCTCACGTTTTTGCGCCATAGCCCCTGTGTAAATAGCGATATTATCAGTCAAGCCTCGTTCGTATCGTCCTGCTGCTAGCCAACCACTTTGCGAAGTATAACTTTCACTACCTAATAATTGTTTTCCTTGCTCTGATACTGAAATTTCGTATGCATCTTCACCTTGTGCTAATTGATTACCATCAATAAAGTAATACTCTGTTTTACGTTCAACCTGCCCTTGAGGGCCATAAAATATCAGCTCAAAGTTATTCTCGCCGTACAGTAAATCTATACTATCAAATATATAACGACCATCTGCGAGGCTTAATTGTTGCTCAATTAAAATGCCATTACGATACAGCTCAACATCCCAACCGGGCTGGATAGCGCCGGTGAGGTTAATTCGATTGTTATCTATTTTTCGATCTAACTGATAATTTGAAAACTTAAAACCACGGCCATACTGACCGTTATAACGACTTCCTACTTGTGTTGCAGTGATATCACCAAACGCCAGTTCGCTGGCTGCAAAAGCGCCGAGTAAGTTGTTATTCACATCTTGTTTAGAAAATGTCAGCCGTGAGTCACTTAATAAGTCTTGCTCCCGCCCGGCTAAAAAATATTCAGCAGAAAGATAAGCAAAATCTTGTGCGCCTAATAATGAATAACTTGTCCGACTATTGTCGTTATCGCGGCGGTAATTCAGTTGTAAATCTGCCACTGGCATTGAAATCGCCTGATAAGGGCTTGCTTTCCATGGCTGGGTTGGTTGGTTATCCCCTTTATTCTGCTTATTAAACAATTGCTTTTGCCTTTGCTGTTGCGCAGTAACAGGAAACAGTTGCTCTGTGGTAAGCTCGAGCGTTAAGTTTGCATAATCTGGGTTAATAACAACTGAGAAAACATGCTCTAAAACGGCCGCATCTATATAGATATCATCATCAATTAACAGTTGCTGCTCTGAAAGTGTAATATTTTGATTATTAACAGTTAAAAGTACAGGTTCAGTGGCACTGAGTGAAAATAAATTAGCTTCATTGATAAACCACCCTGAAGCGGTGCCATTTGCAACATCAACATTAATAGCCAGTTGTAATATTTCGACTAAACCCGATAACCCGAGTAACACCCCTTGCTCGCTTTTTATTGCAAATACTTCCCCAAGATAGGCATCGTTTAGAGATAACGAAAAAAGTAAAAACTCACCCGTGGCGATACGTTGTACTATGCTCTGACTGAACTCATTTTGCACCGCAGGATGTTGCTGCGCATCTGTTTGTGAGGGAGCTTGATTTAATTTAGCTTGAATAGCTTTAATAGTGCGCAGAACATCATTAGTCTGCACACTACTGGCAAGGCTCATTGGGCTTAAAAGTAGCAGCCCAATTGCAAACATACGGAGCATTTTAATAACTTAATAGTGCTTAAGATTATTCCTCGATAGCGAGTGTGTATGAAGCAAAATCAATCCCTTTGTATTCTTCAGCGCCTTGATAATCGAGGAAGATACTGCCCTGTGTTGGTAACTGTTTATCTTTAAACAGGCTCAGTGTTGCAATAGCAGTATCAACTTCTGGATAGAGGCTTAAATTGCTAATTTCAGCTATTTTCTCATTCTCACCCGATGCTGTTTTTATATAAGCGCTGAGTTTTCCATAACTGCTAAAGTTATTGTGGCGTTGCAGTTTAACTTGAATTTGCGGTTTAGGGTGATTGCTACTTTCTATAATACTGGCTTGAGTAATGTTTACTTCAGGCTGCTCTGCCTGCTCGCGATAAACAACGGGAATACTAAAGCTCATAATCATATTGATCTGTATTCCCGACTTCTGCTCTTTATTCTCATTAGGCAAAGCTTGAAACAATAAATGAGAACGATATTCGCCTGCCTGCAAACCTTTCGGTTTTCGGATAGCAATTTTAACGGTTTGTTTTTCACCCGGTGCTAAGGTCACTTGTTTTGGTGATAGACGTGTCATTGGCGATAAACTGTTTGCTGTTACTTGCGCTAAATTATTATAGCCGCCAGCTGGTAAAGCTTGTTTTTCACTCCAAACTACTCGATACGTACGCTGTTCATCAGAGTTATTGATCACCGTGACTTTAGCACTGCGCTGACGATCGTCAAAAGTAACGCGGGTAGGTGAAATCAATAAGTTTGCCAAGGCCATTTGGCTAAAAAGTGCTGTTAGCAGCACACACATCACTGTTAATTTATTGAACATGACAGTCCTTAGTAGTCAATCGAAATTTCTAGATTAGTAGTTGAGGAGTAATCGCCATCTGAATAGCTTTTACTGCTAGGTTTTGTTATTAATGTGCCGCCAATAAACACTTTAGCTTCACCCAGATCGTCGGTCCTTACAGACTTAGGAAAACCATTCAGGCGTACTTCAAAATCGGCACTGCTGCTGCCTTGTGCGTTGTGCTGTACTGTTACAGAATTAACTAAATGCATAGTCAGCTGTGTAAGGGCTGGAAAATCTGTCAGCAATAGCTCAGCCGGTTGCCCCTTTTCAAGCACATAGATACGACCTGTTGTATTTATCTCTGCGTCAGCCTTAATAATCACAGAGCTGATGTTGCTATTGCTAGGGATGACCAAGGTACCAAAGTCTAGATTCTGCTGGACAATAGAATTGGCAAGATTAGTAGGGCTGTAAACAAAGACGCTTACAGCCATAATATAAAGGAGAAGTCGCATTAACTGTGGTTTAATAAGCTACTTCGATTTGGAAAGTACCCGCATATACACCATCAGCGTAAGGCTTTGAGGTTACCTTACTAGACGTTTTTAATGTTGCACCTAGATTAAATGACACAGTGCCATCTTGACCCACCTGTAGATTAGGTGTACCTGGTGTATAGTCGGCGTTATTATTATCCCCACTGGTGATCACATACTTCCAATCGCCAATAGTAAAATCAGGGCGATCAGTATCTTGCCCATTCTCAAATTCTAAATTTGTTTTAACTGGATCAATTATTTTCAATACAGCACTTGGCACTGCTTCTGATACTGTAAAAGAAGCAGCCTCACCATCTTCGATAATCGCAAACTTAGCAGCATCTGTACTATTTGAACTTTCAGCAATAGGGCTGGCATCAGGTGTAGCGTTAACCGTCAATTCTGCAATATCAACGCCTAGAGGATCAGCAACTGCACGCACTTTGCCAAAATTTAAATTAGTATCTTTAGTTAGCACAACAGCATTTTGTACCGTTACTTCTGCTCGAAACGTCTCTGTAGCAGATATCGCACTGAAAGGCACAGCTAAAATACTCATAACGAGTATTGGGGAAGATAATTTCATGTTAAATCCTTATAAGAGATGGGACATTACCCTATGTTGCCCCTATCTTAGATATTATCGACACTTAGAACAATTACTTTAAGCTTAATAACTGAAAAATAAGCTAAATAACTTATTTAATTACAAGGGCTGGCCTACAAATGGGGCGCTGAGGCATTTTTGGCCTAAATTTTGTGCTAATGAACAAAAAACATTGGCTTCATTATAGTTTTGAAATGGTCCAACACGTAGTCCATATAAGGTAACGCCTTTATTTTGACGCTCAGTCATTACAAAACTTAATTGGCTAAATGCGTTAGGATATTGGCGATGTAGTCTGGCTATTTTAGTTCTGACCAACTGTGGCTTTAAATACAGGCCAAGTTGTGCACCAGGTAGAGAGTCATTTAAGTAGGACTGGTTAATGTTGTTAGGAACTTGGCTTTGCTCAGCTGATGTTTCACTCAACGGTGGCAAATTAATATCATCGCGACTATGTACAACGGCAACATCATTTTGACGAAGGGCTGCTGGGTTTTCAGCTATGTTTGTGTCCGCTGAAAGTGCCATTATTAACAGTTGTAGGTCAGCTTCCATAGCAGCTAAGCGATTTATGCTGTCTTGTTGGGAGTGCCACTGCTGTACATACTCTTTTACTTGTTGATCTGATATTAATGCTGGTCGTTTTTCAGGATCGTGCGCATTACTACTGCACCCGTTTAATAAAATAGTTATAGTGATCAATGCAGTTGTAAACCAAGCTTGCTTTTTTAAACACATCATCTGTTAGCGCATCATGAAGTAGGAATGCTGTATTGTAAGCAAAGTAAGTGCCAGTTTCAGTATTTTAGGCCATAAAAAAAGTGCCATGCTGGCACTTTTTTTAAAGTGGATTAGCTAAATCAACTTAAACTAAGGTTTTAATGAAGTCACTAAGCTCATCTTTAAATTCATCACGACGCAGTGCAAATTCAATAGTTGCTTTTAAATAGCCCAATTTGCTGCCACAGTCGTGGCTACGCCCTTTAATGGCGTATGCATCAACCGCTTCTTTTTCCATTAGCATGGCAATCGCGTCGGTAAGTTGAATTTCATCACCTGCCCCAGCAGGGGTTTTCGCAAGTAATGGCCAAATATTTTTACTTAAAACGTAGCGCCCTACGACCGCTAAATTTGATGGTGCTGAGTGTACCGGTGGCTTTTCAACCATGTTTTTGATTGGCGCACTTTGTCCTTGCTCAAGCGTTGCATCACCTAAGTCAACAACACCAAACTTATCAACATCTTGCATTGGTACTGGCTCAACCATAATTTGGCTGTGCGCGGTTTCATTAAAATGCGCGATCATTTCAGCGAGGTTATCTTTTTTAAGGTTGCTTTCTACGTCATCAATTATCACATCAGGTAAAATGACCACAAACGGTTCATTGCCGATAATAGGCGCAGCGCAGTTAATCGCATGCCCTAAGCCTTTCGCTTCACCTTGACGAACATGGATGATAGTTACATCTTTTGGACATATAGCTTGTACTTCGGCAAGCAATTGTCGTTTTACCCGTTTTTCGAGCGTTGCTTCAAGTTCAAAACTGGTATCAAAATGGTTTTCAATTGAGTTTTTACTTGAGTGGGTTACTAAAACGATTTCTTTAATACCTGCCGCAACAGCTTCATTAACTACATATTGAATCAATGGCTTGTCTACAACCGGTAACATTTCTTTTGGAATAGCTTTAGTTGCTGGCAACATGCGAGTACCAAGACCTGCAACTGGGATCACTGCTTTCATAATATTTTTCCTTAAATAGTGACTATATTTAATGATTATACCGAAAATGGATATTTAATAGCGTCATGACACTGGTAATCATGTACTACAAAATCATCACGGGTAACCCACGTTTCTATATCTTCAAGAGATTTGATTTCTGGATTTATCGTCAGTGTTGGTGATGCAAATGGTTCACGCTGTAGCTGCACATCACGCATTAATTCAAGTTGATTCTCGTAAATATGGGCATTAACGATTTTGTGATACGCCTTGCCGGCTTTGTGTCCGGTAATTTGTGCAACTAAGGCAAGCAATACAAAACACTGAATTTGGTTAAAGTTCAAGCCAAGCGGTACATCACAGCTGCGCTGATACGAGGTTAAATACAGTGTATCGCCAAGTAGCGAAAAAGTATGCGTATGCATACATGGACGTAAGCAGCCTAAATCAAATTCACCGGGATTGTAAAAGGTGATGATCTCACCGCGATCATCCACGCCATTTTTAAGGTTATCAATCACCTTTTTTAGCTGATCTAAAGGCGTGCCATCTGGGCGCTGCCAATCTCGAGCTTGTACACCGTAAACACGGCCCATATCGTCCTCACCTTTACGGTTTGGATTATTTAGCCAGGCTTGGTTTTCATTGGCGTTAGCATCCCAAGTCATGCAGCCAATGTCGCGAAATTGCGCTGCGCTACTGTAACCACGAAGGTAACCCAACAGCTCTGCGATGGCAGCTTTGTAATAACTTTTTCGGGTGGTGATCATTGGGAACTTATTGTTCGCAACGTCGTATTCAAGCTCCGCATTAATGACTGTTAAACAACGCGTTCCTGTACGTTTATTCTCAACCCAAATACCTTCATCAACAATGCGCTGACATAACTCTAAATATTGTTTCATTATTCGCTTCTTTTTTATGCTTTACTTGCAACAGCAGGCTGTGGCTTTTTGTATGCCCATATTATCAAACCAAGACCAGCAATGACCATTGGCAATGACAATATTTGTCCCATCGAAATAAAACCGCCAAATAAGCCTAAATGCGCATCAGGTTCACGTACGTATTCAACACAGAATCTAAATACGCCATAGCCGAGTAAAAATAATCCACCGACACTACCAGCGGGACGCGGCTTTTTAGTAAATACATATAAAATAATAAACAGTACTAGGCCTTCTAAAAACGCTTCATACAATTGTGATGGGTGACGTGCAAGCGGCCCGCCAGTAGGAAACACCATACCCCAAGGTACATCGGTAGTTCTACCCCATAACTCGCCATTAATAAAGTTACCAATACGCCCTGCTAACAGACCAACTGGTACTAACGGTGCAACAAAATCCCCTACTGCAAGTAACTGTTTTTTACGTGTCCAAGCAAATATACAAATCGCGGTGATCACACCCAATGTACCACCATGGAATGACATGCCACCTTGGTCAATCCTAAATAGATAGAGTGGATTTTCTATAAAGTAACTAAACTGATAAAACAGCACATAACCAATACGCCCACCCAGAATGACCCCAAGCATGCCGTAAAAAAGTAAATCACTGACTTGTTCTTTTGTCCAACCAGAGTTTGGTTTAGCTGCCTGTCTATTTGCCCACCACATCGCAAAGGCAAAACCAATTAAATACATTAAACCGTACCAACGTACGCTTAGAGGACCGACCGTAAATATGATCGGATCGATCTCTGGAAATTCAAGAGCCATATAAATTAAACCTTAACTAAAAACCATTTGAAGTGCGATAATTACGAGTAACACCGCGAACACTTTTTTTATCGTTGAAACGGGTAAATAATGCGTTGCTTTAGCCCCAATTGGCGCCATAAACCACGAAGTTATTACTATACCTAATAATGCCGGTAAATACACAAAACCTGCAAAGCCATGTTGTAAATCGGTAACTTGCCAGCCTGCGCTGATATATCCCACAGAGCCAAATAGCGCTATTACAATGCCACATGCCGCTGCACAACCAATCGCTTTTTTAATATCCACTGAAAAATAATGCAGCAACGGTACAATCAGTGCGCCACCACCGATGCCAATTAGACCGGAGAGACCGCCCATTATCGCGCTAACGGCGCCAATAATAGGACCACTCGGCATAGGTTTAGTTGCAACCGGTTTATCACGAGCTGACAGCACCATGCGGGCTGCAATAAACACTACACTTACAGCAAATACGATACGTAATAATTGTTCCGGAATTAAACTTGCTGCAAAGCCGCTGATCAAGGCGCCAAGTCCCACACCAGACATAACCCAAGGCGCAATTTCCCATGGTACATTATTGTTTTTATGATGAGCTAATGCAGATGACGTAGAAGTAAATAAAATAGAGGCTAGTGAGGTGGCGATAGCGATAATTAATACATGATCAACCGCCACAACATCAAAATTCACTAATAACGCACTGAGCACGGGCACAATAATCAAGCCACCACCTATGCCTAACAACCCTGCTAAAAATCCAACCACACAACCTAATAACGCGCAGCTGAGGATCAGTATGACTAAATCATGCATAGCAAACTCTTATATTTTAAATGTTATATGCATATACTAATCGATTATATCGGATCTTTACAGCACTCGTTTTGTAATACCAATCGTGTTAAGTTATTAGCCATTTATAGCGACAGATAAATAGAGTGATAACAAGGCATAAATTTCGACATGTAGTTGTTCTACCTGAGAAATTTATAACACAGTTAGCGCTTTATTTAGCACGCTAGAATGGTTAAATATTTAAGTCGATTGGTATAACTAAGAAGCCTGATTTGGGGTATAAAATAATTCACCTAACTGATGTTCAATCATAAAGTTACGGGTGAGCCTAAGCACTTGTTTTGCAGTAGATTGTGCTAAACACTCTGCAAGCAGTGCTTCCATATCACTGACTTTTAAACGCCTTAGCACCCATTTTACTTTACTTAATGATGAGTGGTTCATACTTAAACGTCTATAACCCATGGCAATCAGCAGTATCGCACCTTCTGGATCACCACCTAATTCACCACACAAACTAAATGACATTTCATATTGTTGACATTCAGTGGCTACTTTTTGTAACACTCTTAATACTGCTGGATGATAGGGATTAAATAAATCAGCAACACGGGCGTTAGAGCGATCAACAGCAAGTAAATATTGCGTTAAATCGTTACTCCCTACAGAGCAAAAATCTACTTTTTTAGCCCATTCTGGCAGCATAAATACACTGGATGGCACTTCTAACATCACACCAATCTCAGGGCGTTCAATCGCTTGCTCTGGGTATTGCTCTGCCAGCTCAAAATATGCTTGCTCTAATAGCGCTAAGGATTCATCAACTTCTTCTGTGCCGCTGATCATCGGTAGCATTATTTTTAAGTTACCTAATCCAATATTAGCTTTGACCATAGCTTTGAGTTGATCTAAAAATAACTCGGGGTGATCTAAAGTAACACGAATACCACGCCAGCCTAAAAAAGGGTTTTCTTCTGTAATATCAAAGTAATCAAGTACTTTGTCGCCACCAATGTCGAGGGTCCGCATTACTACAGGCTCAGGGTGGTAACTGGCTAATACTTCGCGATACCAATTTTCTTGCTCTATCTGCGATGGAAACTGGCCCTTTTGCATAAACCACGCCTCAGTACGATACAAGCCAACGCCATCGCACACCTTGGTATTTACTTTTTCTGTATTGAGATCTAAACCCGCATTGAGCAACAGACTGATATGCTCGCCATCTATGGTTACTGCATCACACTCTTGCTCAGCTATAAACTTATCATTGAGTAGACTTTCTTGATGTTGTAGTTGCAAATATTCAGTTTGTAGCATTTGCGAAGGCGAAATATACAGCCGCCCAGCATAGGCATCTAATATCATTTCTTTACCATCAAACTGCAACAGTGGTAAATCTTCGATGCCCCAAATTGCCGGGATCCCCATGGCGCGGGTTAAAATAGATGCATGGCTATTGGCTGCGCCATTGACACTCACCACCCCGACCAAGTGCCCTTTTGGTACTTCTGCAAGCATGGCTGGCGTTAAGGTGTTCGCGATAAGGACGGTATCTTTGGGATAACTTTTTACAGCATGCTCAGTATTAACCAGATGATGCAACACGCGCAGGCCAATGTCTTTTACATCAACAGCACGTTCTTTGATATAAGGGTCTTGCATGGCATTGAATTGCGATATAAGTCGCTCTATTACTATTTTCAACGCGCTTTTTGCACACCAACCCTCTTGCAGTTGCGCTTCGACATTTTGTCCTAAACTTTTCGCATCGAGTAACTGCTGATAAACATCAAATACTGCCAACGCCTCTTTAGGAATGGAGTCACTGAGCGTCATCGACAAAGTATTAAATTCTTTGCGTGTCGCTGCAACAGCTTGAGTAAATAAGCGACGTTGCTCAGCGTTGTTTTGATCTTTTTTTAATTCGATAGACTTAAAATCAAGCTTTGGCAGAATAACAAATGCCTGCCCTATCGCAATCCCTGGCGCACTTGAAACCCCTTTAAGCACCGAGGTTTGATGGGAAAATTCATCTTGACGAAGTACTTCTTTGATTTCAGCATGCGCTAATTGTGAGGCAAGTTGAGCAGATAAGGTAATTAAAAATGACTCTTCGTCTTGGCTAAATACCCGGGCTATTTTTTGTTGTACAACAATAACGCCCAATACCTTTTTTTGGTGTACCACAGGCACAGACAAAAATGCATTATAGCCTTCTTCATTCACTTCAGGAGAGAGTTTAAAACGCGGATGAGATTTAGCAAAGGCGATATTTATTGGCTCTTCTCGTTGTGCAACTAAGCCAACTAAGCCTTCGGTAAAACCGATTCTAAATTTACCCACCGCAGCAGGGTTTAGCCCTCTGGTGGCCATTAATACAAAGTTATCTTGGCTGTAATCAGCAAAGTAAATGGAGCAGCACTCAGTTTTCATGGCATCTTTCACCATTTCAACAAAACATGCTAGCGCACTATCCAAACTCGCTTGATGCGAAACGGACTCGGCAATAGCTCTGAGTGTAGCCAGCATAATACTGCTCCTTTATATTATTTACCTTTGTGTCGCCAATTATCTTTAGGTTGTTCTCGTTTATTAAAAGGCATCGCAAAAGGCGCAAATTCTTTCATAACACGTCGATAAACATCTCGCTTAAACGATACAACTTGCCTTACCGGATACCAATAACTTACCCAGCGCCAATCATCAAACTCAGGATGATGTGTTTTTAGTAAGTTAACGTCTTCATCTTTACAACGCAGTTTCAGTAAAAACCATTTTTGTTTTTGCCCAATACACACCGGACTTGAGTCTCGGCGGATCAAACGCTTGGGCAATTTATAACGTAACCAATGTTTTGAACTTGCAACAATTTCTACATCTTCAGGACGTAAGCCGACTTCTTCGTGTAATTCACGAAACATGGTCTGCTCTGCGGTTTCGCCACTATCAACTCCCCCTTGAGGAAACTGCCAAGAGTGCTGACCATAACGTCTGGCCCAAAAAACCTGCCCCTGATTATTGCAAATTACAATTCCGACATTGGCACGAAAACCTTCGGCATCAATCACCTTAGTGCCTCATTTGTAAGTCGATTTTTAATGATTGTTCCACATTACCCGCGATACGGCAATCAATAATGCCAGTTTTACGCATCTTACTCACAGCTTGTGCATAACTTTAGTTTATACAGCTCATTTTGCAAACAAATCCACAATAGCAGATCTAATAACTCGCCTTTTCCACAGTTTCTGTGGATAACGTTGTTCATAGTTATGTATTTATCCCAACAAGTTACCAACCAAGCTGGCTGACTTTGTGAGTACAATAGTTAAAAACCATTAAATTCAATGCATTAAGCCTAAAGTCAGCAAGTTTCAGTTTGCCTAAAAACACAGCAACCCACTACTGAACAAAAAACACTCAAACACAAAGATATCCACGGTTAAACTCTTTTGCTATCATCAGTGGCGAATTTATACAACCAAATAATTCCCTATGAAACCGATAAAACCACATTCAATCAATGAATTAATGCAACGTGTTAGCAACATTGCAGGACTGACATTAGGCCAATTAGCAAGTCAATATCAGTTTAAAACACCGGCGCATTTATTAAAGGAAAAAGGTTGGACCGGGCAATTAATTGAATATGCTTTGGGGGCTACAGCAGGCTCAAAACCCACCCCTGATTTTGAAGAGCTGGGTATAGAGCTAAAAACTTTACCCATTTCATACAAAGGTAAACCACTAGAGACTACTTTCGTGTCGGTTACACCATTATTAAATGTAACGGGTATGACATGGCAGCACAGCAATGTGCGCAAAAAGCTCAATCATGTATTGTGGCTACCCATACTTGGCGAGCGGGACATTGTGCCATTTGATCGCACCATCGGCAGTGGCTTTTTATGGCAACCCACCGCAGAGCAAGATGCGCAATTACAACGAGATTGGGAAGAGCAAATGGAACTGATTGCACTCGGGCGAGTTGATGAGATCTCTGGGCACCTAGGGGATGCAATGCAAATTCGCCCAAAAGCTGCCAACAGCCGAATCGTCACCGACGCCATTGGCCCTAATGGTCAAACTATTAAAACCCTACCCCGCGGCTTTTACTTAAAAACCAGCTTTACCGCGGAGATTTTAAAGCAGCAATTTCAGCTATAGCCAAAAAATGCGCATGGTTTGCTCCCGCCTGCAAAAACCCATAGAGACAAAAAATCCCCGCAGTTGCGAGGATTTTTAAAAGCTTAAATCAAATTCTTATGAAAGAATTACTGACCTTTTACTTCTTTAAGACCATTGTACGGTGCTTTAGCGCCTAATTGCTCTTCTATACGAAGCAATTGGTTGTACTTAGCAACACGATCAGAACGGCTCAATGAACCTGTTTTGATTTGACCTGCCGCAGTACCTACTGCTAAATCAGCAATTGTTGAATCTTCAGTTTCGCCTGAGCGATGCGATATAACAACTGTGAAGCCTGCATCTTTCGCCATTTTGATTGCTGCTAACGTTTCAGTTAGTGAACCAATTTGGTTAAATTTGATTAAGATTGAGTTAGCAATACCGTTGTCGATACCACGCTTTAAGATTTTTGTGTTAGTTACGAATAAATCGTCACCCACTAATTGGATCTTGTCGCCAAGTAATTTTGTTTGGTGTGCAAAACCATCCCAATCAGACTCATCAAGACCATCTTCAATCGATACGATTGGGTATTGCTCTGTTAGATCTTTAAGGAAGTAGTTAAACTCTTCAGACGTGAATTTTTTACCTTCACCTTTAAGGTCATAGATATTTGCTTCTTTGTCATAAAACTCAGAGGCTGCACAGTCCATAGCAAGAGTAATGTCTTTACCAAGCTCGTAGCCTGCATTTGCAACAGCAACTTTAATCGCAGCAAGCGCGGCTTCGTTTGAAGCAAGGTTTGGTGCAAAGCCACCTTCATCACCAACGGCTGTTGAATGACCGTCTGCTTTAAGTACTTTTGCAAGGCTGTGGAATACTTCTGCGCCCATACGAAGGCCTTCGCGGAAGTTAGCAGCGCCAACTGGCTGGATCATAAACTCTTGGATATCGACAGAGTTATCAGCATGCTCACCACCATTGATGATATTCATCATTGGTAATGGCATAGAGTAAACACCTGGCGTACCGTTTAGGTCGGCAATGTGCTCATAAAGCTCTACTTTTTTAGACTGTGCAGCGGCTTTAGCTGTTGCAAGTGATACAGCTAAGATTGCGTTGGCACCTAGTTTTTCTTTATTTTCAGTACCATCTAAATCAAGCATGATTTGATCAACCGTGCTTTGCGCTAATGCACTTTGACCTTCTAATGCACTGTTAATTTCATTATTAATGAAACCAACTGCCTTTAATACACCTTTACCTAAATAACGTGCTTTATCACCATCGCGTAATTCTAGTGCTTCGCGAGTTCCTGTTGATGCACCAGAAGGTGCTGCAGCGCGACCCCAAGAACCGTCAGCTAAATGTACATCAGCTTCTACAGTTGGGTTACCACGCGAGTCCATAATTTCGCGACCGATCACTTTTACGATATTTGACATCTTGATTCCTCTTTTCCCAAAATGGTGAGTCTACTCCGACTTTATTAATTTTCCTTAATGCCGTCGGTTTTAAAAACAAATAAGCCGTGCATAGAGCACGGCTTATTCACATTACGATGACGCTTTTTGATGAGTATGCGCAGCGGCAACAAACCCTTCAAACAACGGATGACCATCGCGTGGTGTTGAGGTGAATTCCGGGTGGAATTGAGCCGCAATAAACCACGGGTGATCTTTATTCTCGATAATTTCAACTAGCTTTTTATCTTCCGATAAACCAGTGAAACTTAAGCCAGCTTGCTCAAGCTTTTCAACAAAATTATTGTTTACTTCGTAACGATGACGATGACGCTCAACAATCTCGTCACTACCATATACTTCACGTACTTTAGAGCCTGGAGTTAAATGACATTTTTGTGCGCCTAAACGCATTGTGCCACCTAAATCAGATTTCTCACTACGTGTTTCAATATTACCTTCAGCATCTAACCACTCAGTGATCAAACCAACAACAGGGCTTGCTGAGTTAGCATTAAACTCTGTTGAATTTGCATCGGTCAAACCGGCAACATTACGTGCGTACTCAATTAGCGCAACTTGCATTCCTAAACAAATACCAAGGTAAGGCACTTTATTTTCGCGAGCATATTGAGCAGCTAAAATTTTACCTTCAACGCCACGGCCACCAAAGCCGCCTGGTACTAAAATAGCATCAAGGTTAGCAAGTAGTTCAGTGCCTTTACTTTCTACATCTTGCGAATCAACATATTGAATGTTAACTGTTAAACGGTTTTTAAGACCTGCATGTTTAAGTGCTTCGTTTACAGATTTATACGCATCTGGTAATTCAATGTATTTACCAACCATACCAATGGTCACTTCGCCCGTAGGGTTTGACTCTTGGTATAACACTTGTTCCCATTCAACCAAATCGGCTTCTGGGGCGTCAAGGTGGAAACGACGACATACAAAGTTATCTAGCTCTTGCGATTTTAATAACGCAGGAATTTTATAAATGCTGTCTACATCTGGTAATGAAATAACCGCTTTTTCTTCAACGTTAGTGAAAAGAGCAATCTTCGCACGTTCGTTGTTTGGTAATTTACGATCTGAACGACAAATAAGAATGTCTGGCTGAATACCAATTGAGCGTAATTCTTTTACAGAATGCTGAGTTGGTTTAGTTTTCACTTCGCCCGCAGGGCCTAAGAATGGCACTAACGTTAAGTGAATAAACAATGCGCGCTCACGGCCAATCTCTGTGCCTAGCTGACGAATTGCTTCTAAGAATGGTTGTGACTCAATATCACCAACCGTGCCACCAATTTCAACGATTGCCACATCATGGCCTTCAGCACCGTCATAAACACGTTGCTTAATATCGTTGGTAATATGTGGAATTACCTGAATTGTTGCACCAAGGTACTCACCACGACGTTCACGACGTAGCACATCTTCATATACACGACCTTGTGTGAAGTTGTTACGGCTTGTCATTTTGGTACGGATGAAACGTTCATAGTGACCTAAATCAAGGTCAGTTTCAGCACCGTCTTCGGTGACAAATACTTCACCATGTTGAATTGGGCTCATTGTGCCTGGGTCAACGTTGATATAAGGATCCAGCTTTAAAATGGTAACATTTAAACCGCGGGCCTCTAAAATAGCTGCCAACGATGCTGCTGCAATACCTTTACCCAACGAGGAAACAACCCCGCCGGTAACGAAGATAAATTTTGTACTCATGCGAACCCTAGAATATCAGGAATTAAAAGGAAAAATATAGAATCAAGACGGGGCGAAATTATAGCAAAGGCACTGCCATCAATCCAGTGAAAGTTAGCAATTCTCTGCACAAAAAACGCACTCAGAGTCCATCCTTATTTACACTGGCTTTTTTATCGCTTCCCATGCGGCGTCCATTTGCTCGAGTGTTGCGCTATCCAGTGATTGTCCTCGCTCGGTTAAATACGCTTGAACTTTTTCAAAGCGCACTGAAAATTTATCATTTGCAGCGCGTAATAGTTGCTCTGGATCACGCTTAATATGTCGAGCAACATTCACCGTCGCAAACAACAAATCGCCCACTTCTTCGGCGCTATGTGCTGAATGTGGATCAACCGCGAGCGCTTCTTTTACTTCATCAACTTCTTCGGCCACTTTATCTAATGCACCATGATAACTTGGCCAATCAAAGCCTAACCCTGCAACTCGCTGCTGAATTTTTTTGGCTTTACTTAAACTCGGCAAGTTTGCTGGTATATCTTGCCATAGTGATGGGGTGGCATTAGCGGCTTTTTCTTTACGTTCTTGCGCCTTTATAGCTTGCCATTGCTGAGCTATTTGCTCATCGGTTAAACTCTGTTGCTTTGCAAAAACATGCGGATGACGCCTTATTAACTTATCATTAAGCCCTTGCACAACATCATGAAAATCGAACAAACCTTGCTCTTGAGCCAATTGCGCATAAAAAATCACTTGAAACAGTAAATCACCAAGCTCAGTTTTTAATTCAGAAAAGTCACCTTGTTCTATACAGTCGGCAACTTCATAGGCTTCTTCAATGGTATGCGGCACTATGGATTTAAAGTCTTGCTTTACGTCCCAAGGGCAACCCGTTTTAGGGTCGCGTAACTTAGCCATAATAGTCAATAACTCAGATAATGCATTTTGCTGATTCATTTTACCCTCTAATGGCTGCGCTTGGCTTCATGTACACCTTCAATTTGATGCAACTTTGATAGTAGTCGATTGGTACTTGATAAATCATGCACTTCAACTTGCATAGTAAATAGCGCTAATTGACGGTCGTCCACGGTTTCCATATTCATATTCAGCACATTGACCTTTTCGTTTGCCAGTACGGAACTGATATCGCGAATAAGCCCTGCTCTATCGCTGGCTTCGATTTTAATCGCTAACGCATACGAGCCGTTAATTTCGTCTGACCAACTAACTGCAACGACACGTTCAGGGTGCTGCGACTTTAAGTTATTAAATGAATCACAATCATCACGGTGCACGGCAATACCGCGTCCTTGGGTGATATAGCCGATGATCTGCTCACCAGGTACTGGGCGGCAACATTTAGCCACGTGACTCATTAAACTACCTACCCCATCAACCACGATACCGTTTTTATCGCCGCTGCTTTTGGTTGGGTTTTTAAAGCGGATCACAGGCTCGTCATCAGAGCGATCCGTTATAAAATTAAGCAATTGATTTAAGCGCACATCGCCTGCGCCAATCGCGACCATTAAGTCATCAAGCTCTTTAAAGTTATAACGCGAAATAGCCGGCTCTAAATGCTTGTAGGTAAGATCGAGTTTCTGTAATTCGGTATCAAGAATTTCTTTCCCGGCGCTGAGGTTTTTATCACGGTCGAGTTGTTTAAACCAATGATGTATTTTCGCTCTCGCTCGCGATGACTTAATGTAACCCAACGATGGGTTTAACCAGTCACGACTCGGATTTGGCTGTTTTTGCGTTAAAATTTCAACCTGATCACCAGTATGCAATTGATGAGTAAATGGCACTATTTTGCCAAATACTTTGGCGCCAATACAGCGGTGCCCTACATTTGAGTGAATGTAATAGGCAAAATCCAGTGGCGTTGCGCCCAGTGGTAAATCAAAGATGTCGCCACGGGGGGTAAAAATATAAACTCTGTCTTCAACAACTTGATTTTTTAGTTCTTCGGCTAAATCACTGCCATCAACCACTTCTTCTTGCCATTGCAGTAATTTACGTAACCAGCTAATTTTTTGCTCATAGCCAGAACCACGCCCTGGCAGCGCACCTTCTTTATACATCCAGTGCGCAGCCACACCAAGCTCTGCATCTTGGTGCATGGCATGAGTGCGTATTTGAATTTCAACGGTTTTGCCTTCTGGACCAAACACCACAGTGTGAATAGATTGGTAGCCATTTTGTTTAGGGGTGGCAATATAATCATCAAATTCTTTATTAAGATGGCGCCAATTTGTGTGCACGATACCCAGCGCGCCGTAACAATCTTGCAATTCATCTACCACAATACGCATGGCACGAATATCAAACAGCTGATCAAACTCGTAATTTTTTTGCGCCATTTTTTTATAAATGCTGTAGATATGCTTTGGTCGGCCATAGACCTCACCTTTGATACCTGCTTGAGCAAGTTTATTTTTAACTTGTTCAACCATATCGACCATATAGGCTTCACGACCGAGTCGCTTGTCATCTAACTGCTTAGCAATGTTTTTATAAACATCTGGGTGGAGGTAACGAAACGCTAAATCTTCCAACTCCCACTTTAATTGACCAATTCCTAAACGGTTAGCGAGGGGGGCAAAAATATCGGCGGTTTCTTTTGCCGCAATAACGCGCTCTTCTTCACTGGCGTTTTTAACGTCCCGTAAATGGCATACTTGTTGGGCAAGTTTGATCACAACTGCACGAACATCCTCGACCATAGCTAATAACATACGGCGGATATTATCTACTTGAACGCTGCCTGTGCCTTGATGAGCTAAGGTGCTAATAGTCGCCATTTGCGCAACACCGGTTAATAGAGTTGCCACATGACTACCCATCACCTCTGTGACTTTTTCAATATCAATCAGATCAGCTAAAAAGCATGGCGTAATATACGCTGTTGCTAAGGTATCTGCATCAAGGTTCATTTCCACCAAAATTTCGACCATTTCCATGGCGATATTTTGTTGCTGATGATTGTGCAGCTCTGCGCAAAGGGTAAACGCTTTAGTTAATAACTCGCATTTTTCTTGCGTTAAGTTCAGTAAACCAAGTCGTGTGCTGAAATCACCCGGTTTGTCGTGCTGGTGTGATTGCCGAGTAGCTACCATAATGCGCTCTACCTCCTTTGAAATAACGCCATTGTTTCAATATGCCCGGTATGTGGGAACATATTCATTAGCCCAATTTTTTCAAGTGAAAATGCTGCTTGCGTAATAATTGCGCTGTCACGGGCTAAAGTCACAGGATCGCAAGAAACATATAAAATCGTTTTAAATTGCTTAAGAGGCAGTTGCTCTAAAATAGCGAGTGCGCCAGTACGTGAAGGATCGAGTACTAATATATCCAATTCTTTACTAAACCACGGCGCTTGCTGCATGTTTTGTGTTAAATCAAAACAATGAAAATGAGCATTGGCTATGTGGTTAGTTTGCGCATTTTGCGTTGCCATTGCAACCGCAGAAGCAACACCTTCGACACCAACAACAGTTTTTGCATTGTTTGCCAGCGCTAACGAGAAGTTGCCGATGCCACAAAATAAATCTAGCACTTGCTCGTCCCCATTTAAGTTAAGCCAATCAACCGCTTGAGATAACATAGCCTGATTAACCTGCGCATTTACCTGAATAAAGTTTTCCAAGCCAAATTCAAACTTTAAACCTAGTTCAGGTAATTGATAAAATGGCATCGCTACATGATCGTGATTAATGTGTTGCGTTTCACCCTGCCATATTATTTGCCACTTATAAGTTAACCCTAGTGCTGCAATGGTATTTTTTAATTTATCAGTAATGGTTTTAGTATGGCGGATCACCACATAATTTTGTTCATCCGCCTGGCATAATTGTATATGGCTGATACTACGAAGTTCATTATATTGATTTAACAGGTCATCAAATACAGTGAAGATATCCGTAAACGCGTCACTTAATACCGCACAGTGTTGCACGCTTACTATTTGTTTAGATCCTTGAGCACGATAGCCTACGCGCATTTTTTTCGCGGTTTTATCAAACATCACGGCCAAACGTGCACTGCGACGATAATGTGTTGACTCACTCAATAACGGAGTTTGCCAGTTCATTGCATCAAGCTTTGCAAACTTGGCAAACAACTGGCTCACCGCCAATTGCTTTTCCACTAATTGTTGATCAAGGCGTAAATGTTGTAATTGGCAACCTCCGCATTGTTGATAGTACTCGCAAAATGGTTTTACTCTGGCATCACTGGGCTGTTCAACTTTTACTGTTTTGGCAGCGCTGTAACGGGCTTTATCTTCGGTTAATTTGGCTTTTACTATTTCACCCGTTAGTGCACCACTGACAAAGCACACTTTATTATTGTGTTTGGCAATGCCTCGACCTTGATGATCCATGCCGGTAATGGCTAACGTTAACGATTGCCCTGAAAGGGTTTTCTTTTTTGCTTGGAAAAACTGCGCCATCGGGCAACACCTTAAATATTGATTCTACGAGGGTGATTGATTACTAGCTTATAAGTATATACTCTTTAACTAACTAATAATGATAACAACGTTCACTTATGACTAAACTTGGTTTGCGCGACTCAGTTTTAACGCTAACACTCATTCCCACAGTGATTATCGGATTACTTCTTGGCGGCTATTTTACAATAAATCGTTACATTGAGCTTGATGAAATTTTATATCAGCAAGGGTCGACTATTTCTGAGCCACTTTCAATCGCCATTGAGCAGCCATTATTAGCAAAAAATAAGCAACTGCTAAACCGCTTGATAAGCCACGCGCACAATAAGCACTCACCCGCGATCAAAACCATCGCTATTTTTGACGAGCATAATGAGCTGGTACTCACCAGTAATTATCACCGTGACTTTGATAATTTACTGCATAATGAGCACTTACAAGTTGGAAAAAATACTAAAGTACTTACCAGTGAGCATCTGATTACCTTTTTCACGCCAATCATCAACCACTCTACCCCAGATGCGCAGTGGAACAACGCCGCCTTTCAAACATCTCTTGGAACTGTGGTTATTCAGCTTAATAAAGATCAAGCCATTATTGGTCAACAACAAGCATTATTAGTCAGCGGTATTGTGATTATTTTGGCCCTAGTATTGGCCGCGTTCTTAGCTATTCGGTTGAGTTACATGTTTTTGAACCCGCTTAATAAGTTAGTACTCGCTACCGATAAGTTAATCGAAGGGAAAAGGGATACAGGCCTAACAGCACCTATGATGGGAGAGTTTGAGTTATTGCGTCAAGGTCTTAACACCATTTCTGATACTATGGTGATGCAAAAAGATGAAATGCAAAAGCATATCGATCAAGCTACCAGTGATCTACGCGAATCATTAGAACTGTACGAAACGCAAAATATTCAGCTCAGCATTGCTAAAACCGACGCTCAAGATGCCAACCGAGTAAAATCTGACTTTTTGGCAAAAATGAGTCACGAACTGCGCACGCCACTCAACGGTGTTATCGGCTTTACCCGACAATTACATAAAACACCGCTAAATAAACACCAAAAAGATTACCTCGATACCATCGAGCTCTCAGCAAATAGTTTAATGACTATCATCAGTGATATTTTAGATTTCTCTAAACTTGAAGCGGGCGCCATGGAGCTTGAATCGATCCAGTTTCAACTTCGCGATACCATCAATGAAGTACTTACTTTACTTGCCCCTAGTGCACATGAGAAACAGCTAGAGCTATCAATTTATATTAATGCGCAAGTGCCAGATAATATTACAGGCGATCCAACACGCTTTAAACAAGTGCTGATCAACCTGATCAGCAATGCAATTAAATTCACCGAAAAAGGCGCTATTAAAATTGATGTAGGCCATCGCTTACTTGATGAAGAACGCACCTCTATTTTGGTGTCAGTGACAGACACCGGTGTTGGTATTCCAATGGATAAACAAGATGCCTTGTTCACCCCATTTGGCCAAGCAGACTCCAGTATTACGCGTAAGTTTGGTGGCACAGGGTTAGGCCTTATAATCACTAAACACATTGTTGAAAACATGGGTGGTCGCATTACCTTAAACTCGGCGCCAGGCAGTGGTACCTGCTTTACATTTAACAGTGTTTTTAGATTGCCAAATCATACTTATACCAGTGACCTACCTAGTAAATCTTTGGCGAATAAGCGTATTTTATACCTAGAGCCGCATGAACATACCCACCATGCAGTGCTCTCTTTACTGACCGAATGGCAAACTCAAGTTACTGCTTGCTTTGATCAAGAAAGCTTTTTACTAGAACTCAATAAAGAGTTTAACTACGATATTTGCATTATTGGTCATGTCGCTGCTGTTGATGAAATGCAGCGATTAAAAAGCTATATCAAAGCAGTGCGCGAATCTACCGACTACCTTTATTTAATGCTCAATTCGGTGTCTCATAATATGCGTGAAGCCTATATTGGCTGCGGCGCTGATGCTTGTTTAAGTAAACCGCTTAACCACCGTAAACTCTGTGAAGTGTTGGCTGCACCGTACCGACTTGATCACCCTGTGCATAATATTGAAGAAAATGACGAGAAACTATTGCCGCTAAAAGTATTAGTCGTTGATGATAATGATGCCAATTTAAAGTTGATCTGCACCTTACTGGAAGAGCAAATTGAAGCCATTGATACGGCTCACAATGGTTCACAGGCCTATAGCTTGAGTAAGAGCCATAAGTACGACATTATTTTTATGGATATTCAGATGCCAATCATGGACGGTATTACCGCCTGTAAATTGATCCGTGAATCATCGTTAAACGAAGATACCCCTATTATTGCCGTTACAGCTCATGCCTTAGCGGGCGAAAAAGAACAGCTTATTAAAGATGGTTTTAGAGGTTATTTAACCAAACCCATTGATGAGGACATGCTGAAACAAATTATTAGTGATCATAGCCCTCAGTCACCAATCAGACGTGACAAAAGTCGTAATGATTTAGTGGCTCTTGAGCCACCATTTACCAGCACCTCATTGGATTGGCCTTTAGCACTGCAACGTGCCGGTGGTAAAAACGAGCTAGCACTCGAAATGCTCAATATGTTGTTACTGAGCGTGCCTGAAACCTTACGCCTGCTTGATGAAGCAACCGATAACCAAGATTGTGAACACCTTTTAAGTATTATTCATAAATTTCATGGCGCCTGTTGCTATACCGGTGTGCCGAAGCTAAAAGCCCTTGCAGAGGCATTAGAAACCGCATTAAAAGGCGATTGTGATTTAAGTTATATTGAGCCTGAATTATTTGAGTTACAAGACGAGCTGAGTAATCTAATGACCGATGCTGGTTTGGCTGAGCCTTAACGGCACTGGCGCTCAAGTGCTTGGCCCGATTTTAAGCTGCTGATCTGCCATGTTACAGTGGCATTTTGTTGCACCAGTGCGACCTTAGCAATATCACTAACCATGTAATCGCCCGGCACATTTAGCCTTGTTAAGTTGCTCGATAAAGGCTGCTGACAATACGGGCCGGTATCACCGTGGATCACCAAAACAGGTTTTTTAACCTTATTCGCAAATTCATGTAATGCATCTCTATAAACTTTAAAACCATCACACGCTTGCGGCCGTTCAGCACTGCATGCTGGTTGATCGGTTTTATGTGTGTAAATATCTGCTTGAAAAGCGATTACATACCCTGTCGCTGATGGGTCTGCTTGTGCTAACCACCGTAGGTTATTTGCGTCTCTTGCATCAGCTTGTTGATAAGCCAGCTGTTTATCACTGTTAAGTATTTGCCTGCGACCATTATGCGTGCCAGCAATATGCAGCGTCATAAACTCCACATCTGCGAATTGCCAACGGGCATTTTCTATCATGCTTGCTTGGCGCTGAAATTTTTCCAACTGTTTGGCTTTTTCAAGATAGCTGCTATCGTACATCAGACTTTTTAAAAATACTAAGCGCTCTAATTCATCATAGCGAGGCGTTAAATTCTTTCGGTCGCAATCTGTCCATTCATTATCACCTGGGGTGTAAATAAAGGGCTTATGAGTTAACGACGTTAGCAGTTGCTTATTTTTCGTCAGCAGCTCATTGGTGCACGGCTCAGCCCCTGGTTTAATGTCTCCTACATGGAGTAAAAAAGCATGTTCAGTGGTGGTTATTTTACTGCCTAAAACTCCCACCGGCGCTAAATTGATTTCATCTATTGGGGTGTATGGCATATCCCCCATCACCAAAAATGCGTTACTAGTCAACGCCCAGCTTAAGCTGATCAGGCCCATCATGATATCCTTACTCACACATAATAAAACGACTATATTAAGCTCTCATAGTAGCAATAAAATGAACACTTAAATAAACGGCTTTTTTTTATCAAGCTTGCTAAAATGGCAACATAGTTACAGCAGAATTAGTTGATCATGTCTTTTTCCACCACATATACTTTAGATAAACCTTATTTTTACGAATGTTTTGATGAATCACTGCCTTATAGTGCTCAAGCAAAACCCAAATACGCACTGTTAATATTGTTGGTTAGTTTAGGGCTGATCGCAATCTATGCGATGAATAAACATTATTTAGGTAATTTTTTGATTTTGGCTGCTGTGCTCGAATGCGTGGCATTTTATTATCGCAGGCCTTGGTGGGTCACTCGCCAAATGCTCAGTCGTGCATCGGGTTCAGAAGCGACTTTAAGTATAGATAAAGAAGGCTTTAAGAGTGTTAACCCACATAAGAGTTATCAACTGGCGTGGCAAGATATCGATGAAGTAATTTTTACTCCCCGCGGTATTATTTTAAAAAGCCGCCGCGGTATGCAGTATATTTCAAATAGCGTACTGAACGATGAAATTATCGAATACATAAAAAAAAGAGCCACTAAATAGTGGCTCTTTCATATCAATTAAATTGATTAAGCGTTGCCCGGATTCGGGTTAGACTTTTCAGCTTGAATACGCATGTAAATTTCTTCACGGTGTACTGAAACGTCTTTAGGTGCATTAACACCAATACGTACTTGATTTCCTTTAACACCTAGTACAGTGACAGTTACTTCATCACCAATCATTAGGGTTTCACCTACTCGACGAGTTAGTATTAGCATTCTCTTGCTCCCGTATTCCAATAAATTAAAAGATTCCGCGTTTGTATCTTAAAGAAAATAAAGCTTAAAAGTAAGTAAAAACTCTAAATCGATTCATTTTCTGTTAAAAAAACTCTTTGTAATGCGCCTATTGCCAATTTTAAGTCTGTTTCATCTATTCAAATGAACAGTTTAATATCAAATATTAATTCAATAGCTGTTTACGTTAATCTATAAAACATACTTGCAGCGCTAAGTTGTGATCTCGTACTCACTGCTATAATAAATTTTAGCCTGCTGAGTAACCACCAGAAATCTTTCTACACTTAATATAATGGTGATTTACCCTCAATACTTCAAGTCGCTGCTAAAAATCTTTATAGGTACTATAAAGCATAGTCTATTTTTCAAAGTTATGATTAATCTTAACTACTTGGACGCTATGATCAGCAAAAAGTTTCAATATAAATAGCAGTGATGCGCCCCCAAAGGATAATTCATAACCTAGGGCAAGTTCTTCGTATTGTAGGAAAGGTCAATTGGCAATAAAAGATGCGGTAATGTGTATTTAGAAAGGTATGCCGTTTTAGCTATAAATTTAGGATGTGACTTAGCTGTTAAAGCAGATTTAGGATAAACCCCTTAGGGGCTCAATTGAGCCTCCCAAGGTGTTAAATCAACTTTACGTACTGAGCTCTTAAGTACGCTCAGTTAACCAAGCTGTTACACTATCAAGCGCAGCGCTTAAGTTTTGCGGCTCTGAGCCACCGGCTTGGGCCATATCTGGGCGACCACCGCCTTTACCGCCAACTTGCGATGCCATGAAGTTAACCAGCTCACCCGCTTTAACTTTACCAGTTAAGTCTTTAGTAACACCGGCAATTAAGCTTACTTTGTCGCCATCGGCTACGCCTAGCGCAATCACACCAGAGCCAATCTTGTTTTTAAGATCATCAACCATACCACGTAAGGCTTTTGATTCTGTGCCTTCAACATTAGCAACCAATAGTTTAACACCATTGATTTCAACTACTGAATCAAGCAATGAAGCGCCCGCTGCACTTGCTAGCTTATCGTTAAGCTGAGCTATTTGCTTTTCTAAACCTTTTGATTTTTCAAGTAAGGCGGTTACTTTTTCAAGTACTGATGCGCTGTCGCCTTTCACTAGCGCCGCAACGTCATTTAAGTGTTGTTCTTGCTCACTAACGTAGGCAATCGCATCTGCGCCTGTTACGGCTTCAATACGGCGTACACCGGCTGCTATACCGCTCTCTGATACAATTTTAAATAAGCCAATATCACCCGCACGATTTACGTGAGTACCACCACATAGCTCGATAGAGTAATCACCAATGGTCACTACCCGGACTTCGTCATCGTATTTTTCACCAAATAACGCCATAGCGCCTTTTTCTTTGGCGGCATCGATTGCCATCAACTCAGTATTTAGGGCAAAGTTACGACGAATTTCGTCATTCACAACTCGCTCAATTTCACGTAGTTCAGCTTTAGTCACGGCTTCAAAATGTGAGAAGTCAAAACGTAAACGCTCTGGATCTACCAATGAACCTTTTTGCGATACATGCTCACCTAATAATTGGCGCAGTGCTTCGTGAAGAATATGCGTTGCGGTATGGTTCTTTTTAACGCGGTCACGGCGCGCATCATCGATGCTCGCTTCTACTTTATCATTTACACCAATTCGGCCCATTACAGTACCGTGATGTGCAAACGCGTTACCTAGTTTAGTGGTATTGGTTACGTTAAACTCGCCACCGGCTACTGTTAATGTGCCCGTATCACCAACTTGACCACCCGATTCTGCATAAAATGGTGTACGGTCAAGTACAACAATACCTTGTTGGCCATCTTCTAATACTGATACAGCTTCGCCTTGGGCGAACATTTCAATCACAGTGCCACTATATTGTGTTGCATCGTAACCTTTAAAATCAGTGTGTTTATCTGATTTTAATTGTTGATTGTAATCTGCACCAAATTTACCTGCTTGCTGCGCTGTTTTACGCTGCACAGCCATGCACTCTTGGAAGCCTTGCTCATCAATTGTCATAAAGCGCTCACGCGCTACATCAGCAGTTAAATCAGCCGGGAAACCGTAAGTATCATAAAGTTTGAAAACTAATTCACCAGGGATCACATCACCTGTTAAATCAGTTAGGCTTTCTTCTAAAATAGTTAAACCACGCTCAAGCGTTTTACCAAATTGCTCTTCTTCAATGCGCAGCACTTTTTCAATGATTTCTTGCTGTTTTGCAAGCTCAGGATACGCTTGACCCATTTGCTCGATTAACGCAGCAACTAACTTATAGAAGAACGAACCTTGTGCGCCAAGCTTATTACCGTGGCGAACTGCACGGCGAATAATACGACGCAGGACATAACCACGGCCTTCATTTGATGGCATCACCCCATCAGAAATTAAAAACGCACATGAACGAATATGATCCGCCACTACGCGCAGTGATTTATCATCCATGTCTTGTGCATTGGTAATTTCTGCTGCGGCTTTGATCAAGCCTTGGAATAAATCGATTTCGTAGTTTGAATGCACGCCTTGTAAAATAGCGGAAATACGCTCAAGACCCATACCTGTATCAACAGACTGCTTAGGAAGTGGTTCCATAGTACCGTCGCTTTGACGGTTATATTGCATAAATACCAGGTTCCAGATTTCAATGAAACGATCGCCATCTTCTTCTGGTGAGCCTGGAGGACCACCCCAAATATGTTCGCCATGGTCATAAAAGATTTCAGAGCACGGACCGCATGGGCCAGTGTCACCCATTGACCAAAAGTTATCAGAGGTCGCAATTCGGATAATACGCTCTTCAGGCAAACCAATGTCGTTAGCCCAATAACCAAATGCTTCTTCATCATCATGGTAAATCGTCACTAATAGCTTTTCTTTAGGCAGCTTTACTACGTCAGTTAAGAATTCCCACGCAAACTTAATCGCGTCTTGCTTAAAGTAATCACCAAAGCTGAAGTTACCTAACATTTCAAAAAATGTATGGTGACGCGCCGTATAGCCCACGTTTTCTAAATCGTTATGCTTACCACCGGCACGCACACAACGTTGTGAGCTAGTTGCGCGGTTATAAGGGCGACTTTCTGCGCCTAAAAATACATCTTTAAATTGCACCATGCCGGCGTTATTAAATAATAACGTCGCATCGTTACCCGGAATAAGCGAGCTTGATGGAACAATTTGGTGTTGTTTAGAGGCAAAAAAGTCTAAAAACTGTTGCCTGATCTGTGCGGTAGTCATGTGCTGCATGTGAACGTCTCACCCATTTTTACTGTGCTTGCATTGCAAAATCAATTTGTTCGTAACTGAACCCTCGATACATTAAGTAGCGCACGCGCTTAGCTTTTTCTTTCTGATCGAAGTCGTCCTGTGAATTTGAATATTTCTTTAAATACGCATCCTGCGCTAATTGAAACCAGTCTATCTCGAATGATTCAATGACACTTTCTAATAGTGTTCGGTCAATCCTTTTCGCCATAGCTTCACTTTGTATACGTTTTAAGCCATGTTTTTTAGCAATATGACGACGTACAAACCCTTCAATATAGCGCTGCTCATTAATAAAATTGTGCTCTTCGCACCAATCTAATAGAACCTCTATAAATTCCGGCGTCGCCTCTTTTTGCTGTAATTTTTGCGTTAACTCTCGGCGCGAATACTCTTGTCGACCAAGTAACCAAAGCACATAATTTTTTAACTTTTTTTGTAATGCTTCATCCATTTCATCAGCCATTATGCGTCAAAACGACCGCTATCATCATTATGCTGCGGCGATACAGGCTTAGTATCAGCAGGCGGCACAACCGGCATAAAAATAGCTTGGTAAGAAACAAAAAAGCTAATGTAACAAATCGGCATTAAAACCAACAGTGGTAAGAATGATAAGAACATTGAAAACATCATCAATACAGCTGCAATAGCGCCATATACACTCAGTGGTGCCATATTATGATAAAACACCATGAATGAGCTTTTTAGCACCTCAAAAATACGTTTTTGTTGATTAAAGTAAACTAACGGCACAGCATAAGAAAAAGCCGTTAAATACACCGATAAGGCAATTAAAAACAGTGCCACGTTTGCCATTGAAATACTATCAACCACTCGCTGTAAAGCAATGTTAGGGTCAACATTTGGATTACTCATTATCTCAATCGCTTCGGAAAATAAGCCTCCGGCCAATAACGCCATTAACACACCTGCCGCCATTTGATACAGAGCTAAGCGCAACAACCCTAGGCGATTTCCCTTAGCCGTAAACGGCTTTAAGATATCCGCCAGCATAATTTTGCCACCTTGCTGCTTAGTGATCACCGCTTGATAAAACCCTGCGGTTAAAAACGGGGTGGCTAAGGCTGCTATAATTTGTAAAAAAGGTAGAAATAGCGACAGCAAACCAATTATGCCGATAAATAAATGCATAAAAATAAAGGTAAAAGGCTGAGTTTTAAAAATAAGCCACCCAGCTTTAAACCACTTCAGCCCTGCATCGGCCTTAAATACTCGTAATTCAATTGACATACTTGCTCTTAATTAACAACAAAACACGCCGAGTATAACTCGGCGTTGGATCTGATTACATAGACGACCGCGTAAAATTACGGTTTTTTAATCTTCTTTATATCTAACATATGCGCACCATGCTTAATTTTCGTCTCTAGGTACGCTTTATTGCCCGCTAATCCGGCTTTGATATGTGCATGCGTGCCAATCACTGAATCAACTTCAATACCCGCATCTTTTAGGGCATTTAGTTTTTTAGGATTGTTAGTCATAAGTTTTACATGAGTGAGCCCCATCGCTTCTAGCATCAATACGGCGTCAGAAAAATCACGTAAGTCATCAGCAAAACCTAAATGATTATTTGCTTCGTAGGTATTCATACCTTGTGACTGCAATACATAGGCATCAATTTTGTTATACAAGCCAATACCACGCCCTTCTTGGCGTAAATAAAGTAAAATACCACCTTGTTCATGCATCATCTCAATGCATTCGTTAAGTTGTTCACCACAGTCACAACGTGATGAGTGGAAAACATCGCCGGTTAAACACTCTGAATGCATGCGAATAAGCGGCACAGACTGCTCGCTATCCGCATTATTAAATACCAAAGCTACATGCTCTTGGCCATCTTTTAAACCGCTGAATGACACGATCTCTGCGGGTATATCACTGTTTTTGCCAACATTAAGCTGGACTCTAGCTCTTACTTGCGCCACGACAAATCCAAATTTTAAAAATAATGCGATACTGAAAATGTGATAATATCACAAAAGCAACTTACATTGAAAATAATACAACACCGCAATGAGTGGTAACTATATTGAGGCAGTTGCTAGTAATTCAAGCATTATAACTCAGTTTAGCGCGATGCTGAATTAGCAATGCTGCGCTACAAAAACAAATTTCTTATTGAAATTCAGCTTTAGTGACAAAAACATACCTGTTTGATAGTATCAATTGTAATTAAAATAATAAGGATCATTATGAAAAGTACCTGTTTACTAATGTGTCTTGTTGTTACTTATTCGGGTCACAGCCTCGGCGATGACTCATCAATTAAAAACCAATTTAAAGTCGTTTATCAGCAGTATATTGATGCGCAGCAACAAAAAAAATCGGCAACGGATGAAGCCAAACAAGCCTATGTCTTAGGTAAAGAGCTCTATGGTGATAAATCAGACAACACCGCAAGTTTAGCCATTAACTATGCGAATGAGTTAGACAAATACCCTGAAGAAGTTAAACAGCAGCGTTTTACATTATTCGAGCAGGCATACACTATTTTAGCCGCTAATCATCCAGCCAACAGCATCGAACTTATTGATCCGCTATTAGGTATGGCTGAAAGCACAACTTCAACTTCAAAAGCTGTTGATTCATATGAGCAAGTAATTAGTATTGCGCAAGCTCAAAAGTCTCCAAAACTAGTTGCTGATATGCAACTTGCCGCAGCTCAAGGCTTAGCCTATGGCTTTAGTGGAAAAAAATACTCACGAGCTCGCAGCTACCTTTTAGATGCCGATGAGTACTACAGTGAAAACTTACCAGAGAACTCAGTTGAACGGATTAAAGCGGACTTTTTAGTAGCCGCTTTTGCACAAAGTAAAAAGCAATACGCTAAAGCAATTGAGCGTTTAAACCGTGTCGTGGATGTGTTTGATAATGAACTTAGTTTTGATCATAAAGCCGAACTGAGTGCTCATTCTAAACTAGTTTACCTTTATGAAAAAACAGGCGAAAGCGACGAAGCTACCAAGCATTGTATTGCTATTGCCAAAATGGTGCCGTGGCAAAAAAACCAAGAACAAACCCCGCTTTATCGTCAAGAGCCTCAATACCCAAAAATGAAAGCAAAACGAAGAGAAGACGGTTCTGTACAAGTCGAGTTTGATGTCACTACATCCGGTTTCGTCAAAAATGTCACTGTATTAAAGTCAACTGGTGGTGAAGCATTTGAAAAAGAAGCAATTAAAGCGATGGAAAAATGGCGTTATGCTCCTAAATTTGAAAATGGCGCAGCGGTAGTTGCCAAAGCGCAAGTGCAGTTAGATTTTAAGATAAGCCGATAACATTACAAAATAGGGAGATTAATATGAAAAAACTTAATATTGATTTCCCGCAACTGCTAACAAATAAATGCCAGTTTAGACATCGTTATATTTAACAGACGAACATTAATGTAACCACTGCCGTGCTTTTTGGCTATCTTCAAAACATTGAAATTTAACTTTGCTTCCCTTGCCCTTAATGATCAATTAGGATGGATTGTTCGTAATAACACCTATACCTTGATTTAAGTAACCAACGTTTGAGGAGTTTTGATGAGTAACAGCGAAAATTATACCCCACCAGCCGTGTGGCAGTGGGATGCAGAAAATGGCGGTGAATGGGCTAAAACAAACCGGCCTATTTCAGGCGCTACCCACCAACAAGATTTACCCGTTGGAAAACATCCTCTTCAGCTTTATTCTTTAGCAACACCGAATGGCCAAAAAGTCACAATCATGCTGGAAGAGCTATTAGAGCTTGGCATTACCGAAGCTGAGTATGACGCATTTTTGATTAAAATTGCTGATGGCGACCAGTTTGGTTCAGGCTTTGTCGGCGTTAATCCTAATTCAAAAATTCCAGCATTAATGGATCACAGTACTGCCCCTGTTACTCGCGTGTTTGAGTCAGGTGCCATTTTACAGTACTTAGCTGAAAAATTTGATGCATTAGTACCAAACGATCACACCAGTAAAACCGAATGCCGTAACTGGCTATTTTGGCAAATGGGCTCTGCTCCGTATTTAGGCGGTGGCTTTGGTCATTTTTACGCGTACGCCCCAGTTAAAATGCAATACCCTATTGACCGCTTTACTATGGAAGTGAAGCGCCAGCTAGATGTATTAAATCGTCATTTGAGCGACCACGACTACATGTCAGGCAGTGAGTATTCAATCGCAGATATCGCTATTTGGCCTTGGTATGGCTCACTAGTGCTTGGGGATATTTATGATGCAGCAGAATTTTTAGATGTTGAATCTTATACTCATGTAATGCGCTGGGCTAAACAAGTTGCGCGCCGCCCAGCCGTTAAACGCGGTCGCCGAGTAAATCGTACATGGGGACCAGAAGATGAGCAATTAGCTGAGCGTCATAGTAAAAACGATTTTTAATCACTAGTTAAAAATTGTCAGAACGCGGTGTGCGAATATTACACACCGCGTTTTAGTCTATGTTGGTTGTAACTCAGCATTATTATTTCGTGCCTTAAATATGTGTAACCCTCGAGCCACAAATACACCGCTTAACACGCCATAGAGAATACAAATAATCACTAAAAACCCGATACTTTGGGTAATTATTAATTGCTTTGCTTGCATGACTGCAACTGAATATTTGGTGAAGAAAATAACCATCATTAAAATTAGTGGTATTTTACTACCGGGAATACGAAAGCAATTGCGATCTTTAAAGTAGCGTACCCCAGTTGGCAAACCAAATTGTTGCGTAACTCCCCAACCCAAAGCAAAGCTTGCAAACCAGACTATAAATGCAATTACTGTCGAAAAAGCTGTGTAAACCCCAAATATAGACAGACCAACCATCACTAGTGGCAACAAATAAACTGCACGCTCTGTAACTTCCCGCTCGCGTGCCTGCTTTAAACCAAGCAAAACTAAGCTTACAAATAACGCAAATACCCACAGTGGAGTATGTTTAATTACATCAAACATTAAATTTCCTTTTATATCATGTATAGCTTATTAATATTCAGAGCTTACTGCGGTTTAAATAATTAAGAAAGTTACATTTACACTTATTTAACCTTGAGTATATTATTTATTAAATCCACTCACTAAGGCGATGCATTTACACTCAAACTTAAGTTATCATAGTGCTTTAAAGCAAAGGACTACCTATGAAAAAGCTAATTATTTTAGCAGCGACTGTCGCTGCATTATCAGGTTGCAGTACGTTAGTGCAGATGCGTAATTTTGATGAAAATTTAGTGCCACAAAATGCAAATACAACACACACTCAAGAAAGTGTTGGAGAAGCCGTTTTACTCGCTTGTAAACAACTTACTTGGAAATGCCGCATACAAGAGACGGGTAAGATCTTAGGGGTATTAGATATTCGTAAACATCAGCTCCGCGTTAATATTAGCTACAATGAAGCGCAGTATGACATTGATTATAAAGACTCAATAAACCTAGATTACAACGGTGAAAAAATACATCGCCAATACGTAAATTGGGTTACAAACTTAACCCGTCACATCGATTCAGAGTTAGCGAATTAATAAAAAGGCGACCTTTTGGTCGCCTTTTTATTTATTCGTCTTTCAAATGCTTATCAAAAAAATCTAAAAACGCTTGTAAGGTTTTGATCCGATAAGGTTGATACGACAAGTAGTGATCGCCATCTTCAAGTTCAATATAAGTAACGTCTTTGTCTTCATCATCTAACTCGTCTTCCATTTCACGACTATGATAAACAGGTACTACATTATCATCACTGCCATGAACAAGTAATACTGGGCGGTTTATTTGTTTGGCGTAATTGACCGGTGAGCTTTTTGCTAGCACTTCGTCATCTGTACCAAACTGCTTTCTGACAATTTCTTTATTAGTAAAGAAGCGTGCTTGCCCAACTAGATGCTCTAAATCACTCACACCGGCAAAGCTTGCTGCGCATTTGAAGGTTTCAGGGTGTTTTACTACCGCCATTAATGCTGCATAACCACCATAACTTGCACCACCAATGCAGATTTTATCTTTGTTAGCTATGCCTTGCTCTACCAGCCACAGTGCACCGTCTTGTAAATCGTCTTGCATTGCTTGGCCAAACCCTTGCACCGATTGCATTAAAAAGTCATAACCGTAGCCACTCGAACCTCGAAAGTTAGGTTGCAGCACAGCATAGCCATGATAGGCCAATAGCGCAGTCCAATAGTCAAAGTCACTGTAGTCACGAGCCATTGGCCCGCCGTGTGGAAATATAATGGTCGGCAGCTTATCGCCTTCTTTATAACCTACAGGCAAGGTTAAATAGCCTTCAATGGTTAATCCATCGCGCGCTTTAAAACTAATATGTTTTTTGCCTCGGTAAACCGTTTCATCTATATCAGGGTAGTCAGTAGCAAAAACAGCCAAAGAGCTTGTTTCTCGATCACCAAGCAAATAAGTACCTGAGGTTGAGTCTGAACTCATAAACAATACATACTTCTGCTGATCATCACTGGTATTTAATATATCCACTGAAAATTCATCTGCTGGCAATACATTGCGAATAGCCGCTTGTAAAGCCGCTAAATCAGCATCCCAATATTGCACACCATCAGGTATATGCGAATCGGTAAATCCTGCAACCTCTCCGGTTTTTACTGAATAGAAAATCCCCCCGTCCGCATCATACTTATCATTATTGTAAATTAATTCACGTTTTTTAGTGGTTATATCAAATTTGAATATTGCATCACGGCCATTGTGAATCGCTTTGATATAAATGAAGTTAGGGTTTTTATCAAAGCCTAAAATCGCAACACTTTTATCGCTAAATGCACTGTACTCAAATAGTGTTTCCCAATCACCAGACTGTTGATTCAAAAGCTCATAACTAAACTTATCATCATCCATTTTCTTTGCGATACGTACATTCCCTTGACGATCAGCAATCCAGTCAACCACACTGCTTCGCGCACGTTGAACTTTCTTTTTACGCTGATTATTTAAGTCAAGCTCATACACTGCTGGCATATTTGGCACATCGTAGTCGGCCTGGAGCAAAACCGTATCTTTTTTGTCTGGCAAAAAGCTCAGTAGTTGATCTTCAAATTGAGGTTGGCGTTCATCACGGCCATAATCTGGCTTTGTCGCCATCTTAATTGATTCATTATTTTTAATGTTGTAGCTATACAAGCGTGTAGATGCGTACTTAATTCCGCCACGCTGGCGTTTAATATACCGAGCGCCTAACAATAAAATGTCATCGTTTGCCCATTTATACCAATCAAAAAAGATAGTATGGTCATCAGATTTTAAAATAGACTTAAAACTGGCGTCTTTGATGTTGTAAACCATTAACACCAATTCACCCTTTACGTTCCTAACAAAGGCAAGGTTCTCGCCATTTGGAGAAAGCTGTAAGCGGCTAAATGACTTAAGCGAGGCAAAGGATTCAATAGGTAATTTTTTCGCAGCTGTTGCACTAAAGCATACACTGAACATTACACATAATATAAGCAGTTTAAATTTCATAGAAAATTCCATTTTTGTTTTTTTTGCAACTATTTTAAAGCAATTAACTATTTTGGCTAGTCGTTCATTGGCACACTAAATAACAAAGGCTATTCGTTAACAGCAACCATTCTTTAAAATAGAATGATTAAACCTATTAATTGCATTATTAATTTATCATACAAAAGGATATGCTTAAAATTAATAACTTGCAATTAATGGAACTGTTATGAAAAACGTATTACTAATCAACTCATCACTTAATGGTGAACAAGGTAACTCACACCAACTTAGTGACCAATTTATTGCTGAGCTTACCCAGAAAACAGAAATCTCAGTGACTCATCGTGACCTTGCTGCAAGCCCACTAACGCATCTTACGCAAGCTGAAATGGGCGCGTGGATGACATCGCCTTCAGAGCGTAGCGATGAGCAAAATGCATTAGCGACTATTTCTGATGAGCTTGTTTCTGAACTACAAAATAATGAACTGATTGTGCTTGGCGTGCCTATGTATAATTTTGGTATTCCATCAACATTAAAAGCATGGATCGATCGCGTTGCTCGCGCAGGTATTACATTTAAATACACAGAGACAGGCCCTGTAGGCTTAGTTGAAAACACTAAAGTGGTTATTCTTGCTGCACGTGGTGGTATGTACTTAGGTACTGATATGGATACTCAGACTAAATATCTAAAAGATTTTTTTGCTTTTTTAGGCATTACTGATGTCGATTTTATTTATGCGGAAGGCTTAAGCATGCCAAGCGCTGAACAAAGTAAAGACGCTGCTATTAAAGAAATTGCCGATTACGTATCAGCTCTTTAACTTTTAGTTATGTGAAAAACGGCCAGATATGGCCGTTTTAGTTTTTACTCACTTCGCCCACTTTAACTTACTGCTAGAACTTACCGCTAGAAATTTATAAAACTCGCCAACTTAGTGTCCATAGGTATATGTTTTGCAACAGTCTCTGTAAACCGCCCATTTCGCACTGAAAAAGCGCAAGCTTTTCACAGTTAGCGAAATTATTACAAAGGAGATGAAAATGACGATTAAAAAATCAGCACTATCACATTGGTCTGGCGATATAAAATCAGGTAAAGGTCAGATAAATACTGAAAGCGGTGCGTTAACAAACCAGCCCTATGGTTTTAATACCCGCTTTGAAGGTAAACAAGGCACCAACCCAGAAGAACTTATTGCTGCTGCACACAGTGCTTGCTTTAGCATGGCACTTTCACTGGCGTTAACAGAAGCCGATTATGTAGCCGATGATATCACCACAAGTGCCGTTGTCAGTTTAGATGAAGTGGATGACGGCTTTGAAATAAGTCATATTGCGCTGCATGTCGAGGCTAAAATCGCAGGTATTTCTGAGTCAGAATTTAATAAGCTGTGTGAGCAAACAAAGCTGGGTTGCCCAATCTCAAAATTAATGAATGCAGAGATCTCGCTTTCTATGGCCCTCAATTAAGTTAAATTTTAAGACTATAAGCCAAGTACTTAGTACTTGGCTTTGTATTATGGGTGTTTTTAAATTTAAAGTTGAGGCCGAGCTAAGCTAAATAACTGCTGTGTGGTGGCAAAATCATTACCGCCCATTTTACCAACACTCTGTAAAGCAGTTGGATTAATATAGCCATCAACAAGCACACTGTCATCAATAAAAACCCCTACCACATCTAGTAGCATCATTTGACCACCAGCAGGTTGTTTGCTTATCGTAATTACCTCACGAAGAGTACATTCATACCGCACCTTTGATGCTTTAACGCTCAAAGGTTTTACAAACTTACTTACTGTTGACTCAATATTTGCAGCTATAAACTCGCTGACCGAAGAGGGATAATTACCGCAGCTTTGATTCATTTGCTCCACCAGCTCATGGCTAACTACATTAATCACGCACTCTTTTGTAGCCAATAAGTTGTTTAAAGTGTCTTTATTTTTATTATCACTAGGGTTTACCTGAGTGACACTCAATACAGGTGGATTAACACTTGCTACAGTAAAAAACGAATAAGGGGCAAGATTTGCCACACCATCACTGCTGACGGTACTTACCCAAGCAATCGGCCTTGGCGTAATGCCTCCCACTAACTGGCTGTAAATATTAATTTTATTGCCGTCATCCGTTAAATCTAAATACACCTTCGCTTCACCTTAGTTATTAAAATAAGTATACATTAGCTCTTTTTTAAACGTGTTTTAAGTTTATTACGTATAAAAATCAGAATGGATTAGCACAACTAAAATGGCAAGTTAATTATATGACACACTCTTTATATTGGTTTACCCATGACTTACGCTTACGCGATAATCAGCTATTACAACAAGCGTGTGAGCAAAGTTCAAAAATTAGCTTTATCTATTGTATTGATCCTAAATGGTTTAAAAGCAATTGCTTTAACTGCCAAACGTTAGGCGAGCAACGTTGGGCTTTCTTAGTAAAGTCACTGCATGAATTAAATAACCAACTTAATGCATTCGGTCAGCACTTGGTGGTTTATTTTAAAACCCCCATAGACGTAATTGGTCATTATTACTCTCACCACAATATTCACGTGCTGTATTGCAGCGAACAAGTGGGCTTAAATGAAAGGCGAACACTGGCAGCGACCACCAATAAATATGACACTCTTATACTTAAGCAAAGTAATACTTTTACGCTCTATGATTTGCATCAGCTGCCGTTTGTAGTTAATGAGCTACCGGCAACGTTCAGCCAATTCCGCAAAAAAATTGAATCTTCTAACTTACATATAAAGCCAGCTACCGATTTACCACGTAATTTTCCTGCGCCACTGATCGCGCCGGTTTGTTGGTCTAAATTACTGCCTAAAGTTAACGCTGTCAGTACTGCATTTGAAGCTGGCGAAACTGCTGCTCACCGCCACTTAGAGCAATACTTTTCAAGCACCGCACCAAGCGAATATAAGCTCACCCGAAATGCGCTTGATGGCATGATAAATTCAACCAAATTTTCGCCCTGGCTTGCCAATGGTAATTTATCAGTGCGGCAAATTATGACTGCGCTGCAAGCATACGAACAACAATACGGTGCTAACGAATCCACCTATTGGATTTACTTTGAGCTACTTTGGCGCGAATATTTTCAACTTTATAGCTTGCGTTATGATAGTCAGTTATTTGCATTTCAAGGGATTACACACCGTAAACCTTTAACTAGTTTTTACCCCGAGCGCTTTGCGAATTGGTGCGAAGGCACAACCCCCTACCCTATTGTTAATGCCTGCATGAAACAACTTAATCAAACTGGTTATATGTCTAATCGAGGTCGTCAATTGGTCGCCAGCTGCCTTGTTAATGAATTAAACCTAGATTGGCGATTTGGTGCAGCTTACTTTGAACAGCAACTGATTGACTATGATGTAGCGGCCAATTGGGGAAATTGGCAATATCTTGCTGGTGTTGGCGCTGATCCTCGCTCTGGTAGACGATTTAATTTGCCTAAACAAACGCAAATGTATGACCCGAATAATAGCTTTATAAATCACTGGCACGGCAATGAGGTTCGCCCATTAGATACAAACGATGCCGCTGATTGGCCGCGAAGCAAGCTATAATGCGTAAAAAAATAAACATAGTCTGGTTTAAGCGTGACCTACGCCTAAGCGATCATCAGCCTTTAAAAAATGCGTTTAGTAATGGCCTGCCTACATTATTAATTTATAACTTTGAACCTATACTGCTTGAAGATCGACACTACAACGAGCGGCATTGGCGCTTTGTCTATCAATCTATTTGCGACCTAAACATTCAGTTGGCTCGCTTTAATAGCCACGTATATATATTTAATGAAGACATGCAAACCCTGCTTGAATCGCTCAATACGCAGTTTGCAATCACAAACATCTTTAGCCACCAAGAGATAGGGCTAAATAACACCTTTGAGCGTGATAAAGCCATTAAAATATGGTGTCAACATAACGGTATCAACTGGCTAGAGTCGCCAACTGGGGCTGTGATACGCGGTAAAAAAAATCGCCACAATTGGAACGAGCGCTGGCAACAAACCATGCAAGCACCTATTGCTATACCTAATTGGAAGCAAATAAAGCCACTCACTCTTTCTGAATACCGAGCACCTAAGCTTGCCAAAGCTTATACGCAAGATAATGAACATTTTCAGCAAGGCGGCCCACGACTTGCTCGTGAAGTAATGCAAAGCTTTTTTGCTGAACGTGGCAAGGGTTATCAAAAAGGAATATCCAGCCCAAGTTTAAGTCGCACCCATTGCTCTAGGCTATCGCCCTATTTAGCGTGGGGAAATATCAGCCTTAGGCAAGTGTATCAAATGGCGATTGACGCATACCATAGCACTCATGCTGATAAAAAAGGTTGGCAGCGCCCGCTTGCTGCATTTGTATCTCGGCTGCATTGGCATTGCCACTTTATGCAAAAGTTTGAAAGCGAATGCAGCATGGAATTTAAAGCATTAAATCCGGGTTACCATGCATTTCCATATCGTGATGACGCACAAGTTACTAGCGATATTGAACGCTGGACACAGGGGCAAACAGGTATTCCTATTATTGATGCCTGCATGCGCTGCTTAAAAGCCACCGGTTATATTAATTTTAGAATGCGCGCTATGTTAGTTAGTTTTGTTACGCATCATTTAAACATCAGCTGGCAACATGCAAGCCTGCCGCTGGCTAACTATTTTTTAGACTTTGAACCGGGGATTCACTACCCGCAAATACAAATGCAAGCATCGGTTACAGGCATTAATACTATTAGGCACTACAACCCGATTAAACAGTCTGAGGATCAAGACCCAACCGGAGCGTTTATAAAAAAATGGTGCCCAGAGCTTGAAAAGCTGCCTGTAGAATACTTGCATGAACCTTGGGAGCAAACACCCATGGAAGCATTATTTAACGACTTTAAACTAGGTGACGATTACCCAGCACCGATGATTGATTTAACCAAAGCGTCTAAAGAAGCCAGAGAAAGGCTTTGGCAATATCGCGAACGTATTGAGGTTAAGCGCGCTATTCCTGCGATTTTAAAAAAGCATGTAAGCATCACCCCTAGATCAAAAAGTACAAAGACAAACCATCACAATGGCTCATAAAAAACTAACTTTACCGCAAAAAACCTGCCCCACTTGCAAACGCGATTTTGCTTGGCGTAAAAAATGGCAGCGCGACTGGGATAACGTTATTTACTGCTCGCAGCGCTGTAAAAACAATAAGCAGGCTATTTAAAATTCGACTAGTTGACTAAACAGAACAAAGCTTTGTTATTGATTCTAAAAATACGGTAACATTACAATTTCTTACTGCGGCCATTGTCGTAATCAAACTTGAACGCAAATAAAAACTAAATTATAAGATGCTTTTTAGCGGCTTGTAATAACTTTAAGAATATAAGCTCTTCAAGTTACTATATAAATTAAGGGATACTATGAATTGTACAAGTTGTGGTAAAGGGTTACTTAAACCTAGTTTTATTGAAGGTCAATTTCGTTCGCATACATGCACGCACTGTAATGGTCACTGGATACTAATCGAAGATTTTGCAGCTTGGAAAGAGCGTAACCCAAACTTTGCATTTGCTGACGACATCTCATTTGAAGCCGACTCTACAGACACTAAAAAAGCATTACTTTGCCCGGTATCGGGTGTCATTATGCGGAAGTTTCGTATTTCATCATCAACTGACCACCGTATAGATTACAGCGCACCGGTAGGTGGGATTTGGTTAGATGCTGGTGAGTGGGAATTACTAAAAGAAGAAGGCTTAGCTGGTACATTGAATGCAGTAGTAACACAGCAATGGCAAAACCAAATTAGAGAGCAAAGTACCAAACAAAACTTTAGCGATATTTACGCTGATAAGTTTGGCACTGACACTTATGCAAAAGTTAAAGAACTCAGGGAATGGCTTAATGCACAGCCACAAAAAGCCGATTTAAGAGCCTATCTAATGGCTGAAGACCCATACTCTGCAGAGAAGTAATCTCTTAATTGAGTAAAATTATACTGCCATTATTGATACTTAAAAATAAATAATGGCAGTAGTCTTACCGTTCCCAGATCCAACCACATACCGCAAAAACATAGCGAAAATATGGTGAACAAACGCAACGAGCAATACCAGTCGCTAATTTTGACTATTCCAAGCTAAGGCTTATACGCTTATGAGTTAGCTACGCGCTTTTCTATATGCTCAATAACACTTGGATCAATAAACATTTCTAATGTTGTTGATGCTGTTTTTACTGCTATAGCCACCAATAAACCGGTAAAAAGTATCCCTGTCCAAGCAATAACAACAGCCAGCACTTTTGATGGTTTCTTGATTGGTTTAATATCCCCATAACCCACGGTCAGTGCCGTGATCAATGCCCAATAAAGTGAGTCAAAGCGACTCCATGACTCTAGTTTACCAACCAGTAAACCAAGTCCTGTGATCACAAAAAACAATACTGTAAATAGTGGTAAACCAAGGTAAACACCAATAAAGAATAATTGAAAAAACGTAATCGAAAATTCCATACAACAAAACCAACTTATTTTTATTTTGCCGCTTCGTCAGCACTGTGTTTTGCCTTTACAAAGCGGGCCATTTAACTTGCATATAAATCCAGCACACGTTAATTATCGCAACATGTACTGGTTATTTAGCGCCCCATGCAGCAATCAATTTTTCAAACTGAGCCTGCACATTGTTATTATTGACACCTTGAGTTTGTTGGTTAATTGCATTAACAAGCTCAGTAAATGACGTTTGGTTATTGTTACTGGTAACCGCTGCAGTTAGCGCATTCACAGCCTCTTTATTATCAAGGGCTTCAAGTTGCTCAATTAACGCCTGCAAGTGTGGCTGACAGTTATTACCAGCTATAGCACGGCTTAATTGCTCTAAACTTGCCATATAAGGCGTTTGCACAAAACCATTATCAAGCGATTGCGCTATGCTACTAATTGCTTGTTTATTATCTAAACCTTGAATATTCACACCAACGCTTTGTAATAACTGGCTGTAATCGTGGCTTAGGTTGTTTTTACTGAGTTTACTGGCAATCTCTTCCAGTGATTGATGCAGATACCCCATTTGCTCCACCGCCATCATCACCGGACTGCCGGCACCATCAAGTTTATTTAAGCGTACAAAGTCAGCTTTAATTTGGCTAAAGCGCTGCTGTTGTTCTGTGCTTAATGTGTCACGTAGTTCACCGAGTTTAAGAAGGTTCTCTTCAGACCCTTTGCTGAGCGTTTGCGCTTCACCGCGATAATGGTCGCAAATCAGGTTTTCTAGTTCTTCATCGTTCATGGCAGCGACTACTTTTTCTGCCATTTTATTCATATTACGATAGCTGCCTTGCAGTTTAAATGGCGGCTCTGTACGGTAATTATTATCTTGCGCGGCTGAGGCAATATACTGAGCATTCACTTTTAGCACGGTATTACGAATAGTGATTAATCGGCTGAGTACCGCTTTAATTTCGTTAACTTCCGCTTGTGAATAGCCGTGCTCAAGCTCATTTAATGAAATATCTTCGCCTTGGCACATCCGCACTAACTTATATAAATCTTCCATGTTGCGGTTAGCCAATGGCGCTAATACTGCATTAGAGGTTAGCGCATTTTCTATAAAGCTCATGGCAAACTCTTGCTCGCAGCCTGCTAAAGTATCGCCAAGATTATAAATATCGGCGCGGTTTGCCAACATATCAGGGATTTTAAAGCTCTCGCCAGATTCCGTGTACGGGTTACCTGCCATCACTACAGCAAACTTTTTACCGCGTAAATCATAGGTTTTACTTTTACCGTTCCACACCCCATCAATCCGTCTTGAACCATCGCACAGGGAAATGAACTTTTGTAAAAACTCAGGGTTAGTATGCTGAATATCATCTAAATACAGCATCACGTTATTGCCCATTTCAAAGCTCTGATTGATTTTTGCAATCTCTTTTTCAGCAGTGGCGTTAATGGCTTGAGCAGGATCGAGTGACACCTGATCGTGCCCTATCGACGGGCAATTTACTTTTACAAAAGTCAGCCCTAAACGGTTAGCAACGTATTCCACTAAGGTGGTTTTACCGTAACCTGGCGGCGAGATCAGTAATAGCATGCCCATTAAATCAGTGCGTTTGTTTTTACCTGCTGAGCCAATTTGCTTTGCTAAGTTATCGCCAATAATTGGGAAGTACACTTTATTGATCAGCTGATTACGTACAAACGAACTAAGCGGCCTGGCTTTAAATTCATCAAGCTGCAGGCGCTCTTTTTGCTCAGCTAAAATATCACTGCGCAATGCATGATATTGCTCAAAAGCCGGCACTTGCTCAGTAATATACTTACGCGTGCGGGCATAAAACTCAGCGTAATCTAAATTTAAAACTTGCTCTTGCACTCGCTTATGCTGCCCCATTAAGTGTTCAACTTGCGTGCTCGGCGTGGCATCCAGTACGGTATACTGCAATGCTGTAGTGGCACTGAGGTGTAAGTAGTTAGCCGCTTCCGATTGCACCATTGCCGACACTTTAGGGCTTTGCAAGCAATACGCATTAAGCCAACTTAAAAATAATAATGCCCGCTCATCAGTTTGCTTTACGTTTTCACAAGCCTGAGCAAGCTCGTTGCTATAACCTTTAGCTTTAGCGTCACTACTAAACTGTTCAGCCAAATTTTTAGCTTGCTGAGAGACGATAAACAACTGTTGATCCGCGGTTTTTTGTTGCGCTAATTGCTGCACTAAATAAGCGGCGGCTAAGTCAGTGGATAAATCAGCAAAGCGTGCTGATAATTTGCTAACTTGACTTAAAAAGTCGTTGATCTGTTCACTTAATTGCGCGGTTAAGGTGCTGATAAAACTAGTCGCGGCAAAGTGTTTATCCATCAAAATAGCATTGCTTGCTTGATGGAAATACTCACTCTGCTGCGCGGCAGATAATTGCGCACTAAACAGCTGCGCAACAATGCGGCAACTGGCCGGATAAATAAGTAAATCCAAACTATTTTTTTGCGTTAATAAGGTATCAATAATCGCACACGCATCGTGATCATGAATGCCTTTTTCATAACCTTCTTGGTAACGCGGTTCGGCAAATTTTTGAACCAGCTGTAATAACTGTTTATCTCGTTGTGCCTGCTCTAGCTGCGCAAAAGTCAGCGAGTGCTCACTGTTCTCACATGCCAATATAATTTGCGCTGCTAAGTACTCCCCACGATAAACGCTATCGTTTTCTGATACCAAAGTTTGCTGCCACAAGTGACGGCTTTTTTGCAAGGTTTCAAGGCTTTGCTTGTCAGTTATTGGTTCAAAATAATCTGTGCCGGTTAAATGCAACATTAGCTGCTCGTCACGCGGCAATAAGGTTAAATCGAGTAATTGCTTATTGACGCTAAAAGCGTGCTTACCAATACTGACGGTATTGCCGCCATCAGTGAAAATATCTTGTTTATCACGTAATGAACGAATGCCCTGATCTTTACTGGCCTTGAGTTTTGATTGAATATCATCGGCACGAATTTCATCGCCTAACTCTTTAAGCTCGCTAGTCAATGCACGAAGCTTGCTGATCATAGGATCGGCAGCAAAGTAAGTGTTTAATGCATCAAGCTCAGTAAAGCTTTGCGCACGACGGTTTACGCCTTGCAATATACGCTCAGCAGCATTCGCTAAATTCAGAGCGCGGCGCTGGCGGGTATCAATTAAGCTTTGTTTATGTGCCTCAAAGCTTTCGTATACGTCATCACGTTTGGCAATGATCTCTGTCAGGTACTCGTCAAAATCACTAAATTGTGATTCCAGCTCTTCAAGTTGAATAAGCAAACGTGAAAGCTGGTCGTCACATGCTTCAGGCGTTTTGGCATTATTCAATGCATTAGTAATGCTTTGCGAAAACAGCTTAAACCGAGCAGCAAATTCAGCTTTCGCTTCAACACTGCCTAGGCTCTTTTGGCGAATTTCGATACTCGCTTTACCACGATTAACCAACGCATAAACAGCGCTGATATCTTCAAGAATTTTTGTTCGTACACGGCTGTCATCAATATCTAAATCAAGCATCGTGTGATTCAGTAAATCCAGCTCAACACTTTGCGCATCTAACTGGGCAATATAGGTTTTAAGCTCGCTTACGCTTTCGCTTTTACTGCTGAGATCTTCAAGCTGTTTGAGCTTTTCGTGATACGGCGCCAAGGCGCTGTCTTGTTGTAAAAACGCTGCGGTTGCTTGGCTTACTTCCACCAGGTGCTCATCAATTTCACTTTGTAAGCTATTAAGTGCTGCAATATCTATATATTTAATGTCTTCAAGGCTTATTACTTGGCCTTTGAGTACTTTTAAAGCATCAATACCTTGCACAAATTGTGAGGCGGTTTTAAAGTTATCGGGGCGCACTTCACGGGTTACGTCCGTGTAGTGCTTATTTATATCTACCAAAGCTTGCTTGGCTTTGTTTTGGATTTCGGTGACTTTTTCAAACTCATCAAGCACTTGCTCAGCAGTTTCAAAAATACTATGCAGATTTTTCGCGATTTCTGCAAATTCGCTTTCGTTAAGCCAATGGTAACGGTCAAAGATATTCCGGCTAAGGGCAATTAAATCTTCGTAATGAAATAAAGTCGGGCTTTGCTCACTAATGGCTTTACAAACACTGTATAAATCAGAAATACCGCGAACTAAATCTGGGTTCCCGATTTTGCCAAAAAAACTAGTAAGTGGCGGCGCATTAGCTGCAAACTCGGCGGATACAAATGGGCTTTGCCAAATTTGAATTGGGTGTACTCGCTCCGCTTGGTCTTTATCAGCCTTAAAGGTGAGTGTTATACCATCGTTGTAAATAGCATAGCCGTGACAATAAATCGGGTTTTGTAGGTTTTTATCAATAATATTATAGGCAAAAAGTGCGTAACGGCCTTCGCTTGGCTCGTAAAACACGTATAAAACATCTTCGCCGTTTGGTGACTTTATATGTCGGTGAAATTCTAAATCTTCTATTTGCTCTTCAAACGAGCGTGCTTGTCCTGATTGTAAGTAGTAACCGCCTGGGAAAATAATGCCGTGATCTTCAGGTAAAGTAACGCATGCACTGCCGATTGCATCTTGGCGCATAACCTGCTGAGTACGGGTATTATAAATAAAATAGCGCCATACTTTTTCACGGTACGGCAGAATTTTTAACAGCACTAAATCGCCTACCAGCGCGTATTCTACTTCGCTATCAGCAAGGGATTGATTTTTATCATCAACAGGCTCTTGATAAATCCCTTCACCGGTGTCGGTGCTGTTTTCTATTTTAATCGTTAGTGAGCCGCCAATCGTTTCAACAAACACTTCATCGGCGATGTTGATATGAGCGTGGCGCCCTTCTATGTGGTTACTTCGGTCAGTTTTGAGCCATTCAAAATCATAGTCATGTGCGTGTTGAATATCACGCTCACCACGGTTATCGATATAATTAATGGTGTTGTCTGGGTGAATTTCCCAGCGAAAAACCCGTACATCCGATAACTTGTCACCGATTTGGAATAGCGCAAACAGCTTGCCATTTTGCTGGTATAAATGCTGTAGGCTAGTTTGTTTGTAGTAGGTATACAGTTCTTCAAAATCACGAATAAAACGACTATCGGTTAAAAAACGTGTCGTATCAGGGTAAGGCTCAATTTCGTAATGGTCGTCTTGCTCCACCAGTTTTTGTACACTAAATACGTCGCTGATTGAGGTTTCTTTTTTTAAGCCCAAAAATACGTTGTAAGCAAAAATAACTTTATCGCCAACAATTACGATATCGCGCGGGGTACAGTTTTGCTCAGTGCGAACGCGAACACGTCCTTTCACTTGTAGTTCAGTGCTGCCAAATTCGTTAATCCGCTGTTGATTTACATCGTCTATTTGCGTTTTTAAATCAGCACCAAAATTATTTAAGCGGCGTTTAATTAAGTCGTACGAGCCTTGCTCTAGCGCGTATTGAGTTGCGTCCGTCATGAAACCTATCCTGAAATTTAATAGAAGTTAGCCGTAACAACCGCTGTTACGGCTAATAAACTTAGCGCACTAGTCTTTTGGATCTAGCTTAATTTTGTCATCTAAGCCACCACCTAAATTACCGCCTAACATGCTTAGTAATTGGCTTTTTTCAGCCGCAGAGGTATTACTTAACTGCTTTAATAACTTACTCATGTTAAAGTTTTTCAGTGTTTCGGCTGAACCATTCGCCCCAGCTAACACCCCTTTTAGGTCTTCAATTAAATTACGATCACCGTTTAAGTGATCTTTAAATACGGTTTGTACGGTTTTACTTTCATCAACTAAGCCATCAATTGATTTACCCAAACTGATTGCACTCATAAATTGATTAAAGAACTGACCATCGCCGCCCATAATGTTGATATCAGCATCACCTAAGGCTTTAGCCATAATGTGTGCTTGATGCTCGGCAATGTCTTTACTGGCTGAAATTTTTGCCAATACCAGCTCTTTTTGCTGATTAAGCTGCAGCGTAAAGCTTTCATAATCGCGAGCGTCTTGATCCATCGCGTTCAAGGCTTGTAGCTTCTCTTCTAGGCCTTTTGCTTCGGCGCGCATCTTGCGCTCAAGGTTAATCGCTTCCACTTCACCCTGTTTCTCATTCGCATCAGCCATGGCTGTTTGTACTTGCGCCTGAGATAAACCAATTTCACGGTTACCTTGTGCTTCAGCTTCAAGTTTTTGACGCATTACTTTAGCATCAGTTTCACCTTGAATTGCATTTGCTTGTGCTTTAGCTTTAATAACATCCGCTTCAGCAAGGCCTTTGGCTGCGGTTTCAACTTGTTGCGCATGCGCCAGAATCTTTTTCGATTCAGCTTGTTGATTGGCAATTCTAAGCTCTGCATTGGCCATTGTTTCAAGCTCACGGGCTTTATATTCCGCCGCTTGCTCTTGCGCTTTTGCAGCTTCGATGTCTTTTACTAATGACTCTTCAGCTTCGGCTTTAGCACGAATGATAATTGCATTTTTCTCACGCTCCGCGCCTGCGAGTACTTTCACATCTTTAATGCGCTCTTCTTCTTCGGCTACTGACTTTTCAACAATGACGCGATCACGCACTACATCGGCAATTTCTTTACGTTCTACTTCCAGCGCTTTTTCTTTATTGATGCGCAGGATTTCAGTTTCTCTTTCGCGCTCGATCACTTCTATTTCACGTGAGCGTGCCACTTTCTCTTCTTCAATACCCAAAACGCGTAATCGGTTTTGCTCAGCAATATCAAGCTCACGTTGCTTATTTTGCTCGCTAATGCCAATGGCTTCTTCGGTTTGAATGCGGGCTTGCTCTGATTTTAAGCGCTCTTCTTGACGTACTTTTTCAGCTTCGGCGTATTCGCGCGCTTTTACAGTTTCAATTTCGCGCACTTGACGTGACATGGCATCTTGTTTTTGACGCTCAATTTCCAGCGTTTTCTCGGTGGCTTCTTGATTTTGGATCTCAATCTTAGCCCTTTCATCACACTTTAATTGATTGGTAGATACATTTTGCACTGCAGTCATTTCAGTGATGCGGCGAATACCTTCAGCATCCAGAATATTTTGCGGATCAAGCTTATCAATTGACGTTTGTTCAAGATAATCAATAGCAACATCTTCAAGTGTATAACCCGACAAATCTTGGCCAATCACCTCTTTGATGTTATCGCGAAATTCATTTCGGTGAGTAAATAACTCAACAAAATCCATACGCTTACCAACGGTTTTAAGCGCCTCTGAAAACTTCGCTTCAAACAGCTCTTGTAGTGTGTCGAGCTCTGATGCTCGGGCGCAACCAACTTGCTTAGCAACGCGCAGAATATCTTCTTTGTTTTCGTTAACACGAATATAAAAAGTTATGGCGATATCGGCGCGAATATTATCTTTACAGATCAAGCCGCCCTTATCTTTACGTTCAAGCACCATACGCTTGGTTGAAATATCCATCACTTCCATTTTATGGATCACAGGGTATACAATGCCCCCCGTGGTGGTGACATCCGGCTCGTTTTTCATTTTATTAATGATCAGCGCTTGGCCTTGTTCTACCTTGCGATAAAACTTACCAATGATCAGCAAAATAGCAAAAATAACAGCGATTGCTATACCTACAAATGTCAATATAGGTATGAGGTTATCTAAAAATTCCATGTTATGTCCTAACGTGATTATCGATTTTATTATTTGTCACTTATCCCTAAAAATTAAGGTATTACCAAGGCTTGGCGGTAATAATGTAACAATGTTGCTCTTTGAGGTGTTCAAGTAACACCGCAGTGTCGCCTGATGTAAATTGCTCGTCATTTTCAGCTCTAACTTCAATTAGCTGTTCAGTGCCTTGAAATTTAACCCGTGCTTGGCCGAATGTGTTGGTTACTTTGCCAGTGGCAATAACACACTCTAAACCTAGTAAATCAGAGCTTTTTGAGGTTTCTGCGCTGCTAAAAAAGCGCTGTAAGGGGCGTGAAATAATGGCCGCAATTGGTATAGCAATTAGCAAACAAACGCCCAGCATGAGCACGCCAGAAATATAAAACCAGATACCATCCCCTAACAAGTAAGCAAAAAACTTGTGGGCATAAATGCTGATCAACCAACTGCTCATCACTACGAGACTAATAGATACGGTAATTGGAATACCACCAAAACCCATGCTAAACCATGAGCTCAATCCTGAGCTTTGCGACGCGTCGGCTTCAATATCCAGATCTGACTCAAACATATCAATGTCAGCGAAGCCAATAAGGGTTATTAGCCAAAACAACATCACAACTAACAACAGGGCTGAAAAAATAACGGTGGGGAAAGTAAGCGCTAAGTTTAAAAATTCCATCATTACAACTATCCATTTATTTTAAACGCATTAGGCGATAAAACTTTTTATCATTTAGTCGCGTAAATGTTAAGTGTTTTATGGAAAATCAACGTTGTTAATATAAAAAATTGTAAATGAACTACTACTTTGAAACGTTAACTTAGCTTAATTAACGACTTAAAGGCTAAATTAATAGTGGAGTAAAACTAGCAATCAACATTAATTGGCTATACCATTCGCGCTTTATTTTTGTACCCATAGCAACGAAGCTAGACTTAAATCGTCAAGAAAGGACACAAATGCGTTATTTTCTGCCTATTTCATTACTTGCGTTATCTTGCTCTGCTACTGTTAATGCGCAGCAGTCTGAAACTCGTCAATGGTTCAACTCAATTCAATACACAACCTTAGAAAATACAAGTTATGACTATGACACGATGTACTTATCGAGCCATTACTATTTTGCGCCGCAGCAAAACTCTGGCGTATGGGATGATTACGGCTACTTAGACACTGATTCAAATATCAAGTTAGATTATTCCAATAATGATTTAGCCAACAGCTTTGGCGTATTTGGCGAAGGCTTTTACGGTAACTGGTTTGCAAACTTAGAATTTTCTGATTTGAGTGAAACAGATGATTACTCTGTAGGTGTTGGTTATTTATTTGCTGACAATCTAAAAGTATCTGTGCAAATGCAAGAGTTTGAAAATACCGATACGATCTATCAATTTACAGCGCAATATAACTATCAACTTAATGATAGTGATTATCTGGGCCTTACAGCTCAAACTGACGATGAATTAGAAATATGGAGCTTATCAACTCGCTATTTTGCACATCTTTATGCTGATAGTTATTTAGCTCTAGATGTTGCTTATCACTATAATAACTTTAATCCTTATATAACTGGCCTTGCAAATTATTATTTTAATCGCCATGTGGCAGTTGGTGCAGGTGTTGCTGATTCTAAATTATTACTTGAAGCTAAGTACTTTATTAATAGTCAATATTACTTCACCGCTAACTTTTTCGACAGAGCGGACGGTGAGGTATATAGCATTAAATTTGTCGCACAGTTTTAATGAGTGAAAAATCAAAACGCCGCTATTTAGCGGCGTTTTACTTTGTGGCTATGACAACCTAAGTTACATATTACCCAGCGTTATCATCATTGCTGTATACATTTTAAGGTTGAGCTTAAGTTGCTCAATTGTAATAAACTCATGCTCTGAGTGGCCGGTGTAGCGCTTACCTGGCATTGATGGCCCAAACGATACGGCATTATCAAATAACTTAGCATTAGTGCCGCCGCCAATAGACACAAAGCTAGCCTCTTGATCACCAGTAAAATGCTTAAAAATATCGAGTAATGCTTGAGCATGGGGTGCGCTGTCGAGCAACATTGGCGTGCCAATAATCACTTGCGTATCTTTTAAAGTGACCTGATTACTCGTCTGCCAATTAGTCAGTGCGGTGTCGATTTGTTGTTTAAGCACAGCTTCATCTTTACCAACAGGACGGCGTAAATTCACCGACAAAGTAACGTCGTTACCATCACGCTTTAATACGGTTGGCGAGACGGTCATCGGCCCCATAAAGTCATGTTCGTAAGCAATATCACCAAACTGTTTGCCGTATAAATCAAGGCCAATTAGTTGATTTACAAACTCAATTGCTTGACCATCACTGTTATTTTCAAGCTCAATACCTTTGAAGATTTCTGCTAAATGAGCAATTGCGTTATGCCCAGATTCTGGCTCTGATGAATGTGCTGACATACCCTTTACGGAAACTTTAATTGCTGAATCAAGTTCAGTAATGGCCACTTTAACATCCGTTAAGTTTGCAACATTATCATGTAATTTAGCTAGTTCTGCTTCTGTTGCATTATGTAATATCGCACTGGCATCTTCAGGAATTTGACTCACAAATGCACCGCCAGTTAAATCGCTAACATAAGCATCTGCTTGCGCTGATGTACTGGCAAACGTTGGCGCGATTAAGCTCCAGCCTTTTTCAGCAACAACTACAGGGTATGACGCATCAATCGTCACTGCGTATTTAGGTTGCTGGTAGGTTTTCATAAACTCTTCAAGCGGAGCCCAATCAGACTCTTCCGCTAAGTAAATCATCAGCTCAATACGATTATCAAGGGTGATACCTTGATCTTTAATAGCTTTCATCGCATACAGTGCGGTGACAATGGCGCCTTTATCGTCTTCAGTACCACGGGCAATTAACTTACCAGGCTCTGAGGTTATATCCATCTCAAACGGGCTATTTTTCCATTTACTGGCATCCGCTGGTTGCACATCACCATGAGTTACTATGGTTACTTTATCTGTTTGCTGACCCATACCTATAAGTACGGTATAACCTAAGTCTTGGAAATCAAAACCAAGCTCAGCGGCTTTCATTTTTAAAAGCGCTTTAAAGCCAATAAAGTCTGGGTTATCAGGTGTATTGATGCCGTCTTTATTAACAGTCGGGTAAGAAACTAAGTTAGCTAAGGTATGAATTTGCGCATCTTGATATGTATTGACCGCATATTGCGCCGCAGCATCGCTGCGCGTATCAAGGTTAGCATGTGCATTGGCGGTCAAAAGTGCCAAACTGGCTAAAATAAACTGTTTCAAAACAAATTCCTATTTTTTAAAAGACCAAGAATTGGATAAACCAAACGACTCTACAATTGTAACGTTGTTAACCTTTATTAAGCCAGCACTGTACCTATAGCTACAGGATTTTATAGTTGAATATTTAAATAGCTAATAGCTTTAATAACACTGTATACTATGCCACCAATTTTAAGCGCGTGAAGATAAACCATGAACCGCAGAAAAAAGATCGTTACTAAATTTAATCAAAGAGATAAGCGCGCTAACGCTAAATTACACAAAAGTAATAAGCCTACTTACGTTTCTAAAGCTGAACGTGAAAGATTGGCTTTACTTGTTGAGGAACAACCAGATGCTTTAGTAAATGATGAAGCGTGAAAGTGAACACGCTTCTCTCGTAAGCCTCTAAAGGTCAATTTGCTGCCAGCTATCGTCTTTGAGTGTATAGATATAGGGTGATATTGCATAAGCAAGCTCAGGGTATTGACTGTAAGTGATCCCTGCTACAGACATTACTGCCTTACTGTCACTTTTACTGGCCATAAGTAAAATATTGCGGCTAGGTATGCCAATAATAACCTCCCCAGGAATTTTTTGTTTAAGTAACTTTTTGAATGATGGCGTAAGAATAGCTGTTGCTTCATAATTTTCATCAGCAACTAACATATAAACATCACCATGGTCTCCGATGTCTAATTTTTCTATTTTGGCATTAATGGCATTTAAATATTCATCTAAATTAGCGATTGCTTTACTTCTTAAATTACGACTTGATAACGCTAAGCTTTGAAAGTCTTGTTGAGTAAGAAAGCGTAAACTATCAGGTGAATCTATTGCATAAAACACCAATAGCTCACCTGTTAACTTTTCAAAATAAGGCAGCTGTATTTCGCTAGCCCCCGCAGCTGCTAGCTGACTTTTCACTCCATCTAAATAACTTTGTGATTTTATAACTGGCCGTAACTGGCTAATATTAAGTACATCTGATTCATCTAAATTTTGGTATTCAACTTGACTGGCGATAAAGTCTGCTAACGCTTCATCCATACTTGCTTGTCCTGAAATATAACGTGCATAGCTATTTGCTAGATAACTCGTTACTTTTAAACCATTTTCAAACTCGATTTCAATGACAAGATTATCTATATGATTGAAGGTTGCTTGCTTAAGTGCCAATTTCGCACGTTCAGTATACTGACGTGTAAATTCTTGTTCCGAAGTACTAGCGGCAAATCCGGGGATGCTAAATATGCTTATTAACACAAATAAAAGAGGGTAAAACTTCATAGCTTAGGTCCTTTAACTATTCATTATTTTTAATGAGCTAATAGTATGTTTTAAAAATAACATTAACAATGTTTCTTAAGTACGAAAAAGGCCAAATTATTTGGCCTTTAAAAGAACTTAACTAATTTCCTATTTATTAAAACGCGTAGCTGATACCGGCATTAAGTGAGCGACCTTGTCCTGCTAATTGGCTGAAGCCTTGGCTTTGCTCCACGTTAAACTGGGCAATACTGACCCCACCTAAAGGCTGCTGGTAGTATTCGTCAAGTAAGTTAGTAATTGCCAACCTAACGGTTAACTTATCCCATGTCGCCTTAGTGGCTAAATTCACTAAGCTATAACTGTCGGTTTGGTTTTCTAAACGACGTGGATCAACGCGGGTTTTACTATCGACCCACTGCCAACTTAATGAGTTTTGCCATTTACCGAGTTGTTGCTCAAGAGCTACTTTGCTGTGCAGTGGCATTATTTGATATAACGGCTCATCACTGTCATCACGCTCGCCATGGGTGCTAGTAAGCGCGGCGGTTAAATCCCATGTACCTGCAGTTTTACTATCAACAACACGGATAATACCTTCAAGTTTTGCACCGTAAAGTGTGGCATCTAAATTGGTAAATTGCAGAGTATTACGCTCAGTTAATGCCATATCTGTGCGGTTAGTGCTGCCAACAACAGTAACATCAATATAATCATTTACTTTTGTGTACCACGCATTGCCAGTTAGTTGCCATGTACCGTCTTGTGCTGATTTAGTATATGTACTACTGAGGGTATGTGCGGTTTCAGGGTCTAAATCAGGGCTTCCGATATAACCGTTGCCATCACCAAACCAACCTATCATACTGGTCGACATGGAGCTTAAACCCCAGCTATAGCGCTCATATAAATTAGGTGCACGATTTTTGCGCGCTAAACCGAATTGCAGTTCACCTTCATTACTCAGTTGATAGCGTAATAATAAGCTAACATCAACGAGTGTATCGCTGCGCTTTCTATCCATCGCATTAAATTCTTTTGCCGCAGCTAGGTTAGGATTGCCCATATTCATACCAGGCATATCACCCATATGCATATCGTCGGTCATGTCTGAATATGGCTGTACTTCGCCTGCATTCGCTTGCACATATTCAATGCGTGTACCAGCAGAGAACCACCACTTGTTATTGAGTTGTTTTTGTAATTCAACAAAACCAGTATAGCGGTCGCGCTCACCATTATTTATATTCACATAATCATTTGGCCCCATCATCATTGAGCCTTCTATAGCCGGCCACCAGTCATCAATACGATAGCCATAGTATTCTTGGCCGAGCAATAATGTCGTGTCAGCGTCGAGATTTAAACGCCAGTTTAACTGATAACTTAAGTCTTGCGCATCGGTATTCATTGGCATCATGCCGGTTTTTTCATCAGTGAAAAAACCCATTTCGTGCTTTACATCGTTATAGTTAACTTGGGCTTGAAACTCACCACTGTCGATTGTGCGTTTATATTGGGTGATCAAACCGTAACTGGTGTTATCAGTCATATCCATATATTGATTAGGAAAGCCCTGAAACGGTATTTTTTGATGGGTTAATTTAACCACTAGCTGCTGTTTATCATCTCGCAGTGCAGCAGTTAGTGCATGATTTTGTACGCGATAAAGTGTATCTAGAACTAAATCACCGTTACCATCTTCATAGCTATCAGCATCTTCAAATGAACCTTGATAATTTAAGCTAAACGTATCACTGGCTAAACGCGCCCCAACACCTACCGCTTGGGCATTATTGGTACTGCGATATTGTGCTGATAGGTAGCCTGAATGCCAGCTAAGCGTATCATTTTCACCATATTGTGGAGCAATGGTGTTTACTTGAATAACGCCAGCAATATTATCGCCACCAGCGCTTACTGGCGAAATGCCTGCAACCACTTGATAAGAGGATACCTGATTAGCCGAAACATAGGATAAGGGTGGATTCATTTGATTGCCGCATGCTGCTGTAACATCCGCGCCATCAACAAGCACTTTAACTCTATCGCCCATCATGCCATTTAAAATTGGCAAACTCGATACGCCACCTGCCGCAGAGAAATCTACCCCTAACTCAGTTAAAAGCTGTTCAGCAGAACCTAAATTTGCATGGCTGTTAACGTTTTGGCCTTGTACTTCAATCACTTCAATTGAATCATCAGCCAGTACATAAGGAGAGACTAAACTCGCAATGCAAAGTGCTAACGGAGAAAGTGCATAATGTGAATTGATAGGTGGATTGTGGTTGCTCATTTTATTCTTTAATTACAGCAGGTTTAAGATAAGCAAAGTATATAACTTGACGACATCACTGAACACGCGACAAATTGTCGCACCCCAGGCTCTGACTCGATGTTTATTGTTCTTATTTTAAACATGCTTATAGCTTTTAAAAGGCTGTTAAAACACTAAAAACATAAAATAGCCACAACCACTGAAAATTTATTTTTCATCAGCATACCGCTTAATAACCAAGGTGAATATATCAAGTCATTGAAAATTAGAACGTTCCTATTCAGCCAAAAACGCTGCAATCTAAAATCGTATTTTCTGCACTAAATACACTGTTTTTAGTGCAAGACGCTGACTTATTTTTATCATACAATTGCGGTTTAATTCATTCTTCAAATTTGCAGTTTCCTGCTTTTTATTAAATAAATCATTTACATTTTTATCGTCAGTCTTTTTACAAGGGTTATCTATGTCAGCTGATATCAGCGCTGCCAGTAATACACTAAGCACCACCGCTATTTTGTTAGTACTTGCTTTGGGTACTTTTATTTTAGGCTTGTCGGAGTTTTCGATGATGCCGATGTTGCCATTGTTCAGCGAAACATTTGCCTCTACTCCAGCACAAAGTGGCTATACCATTAGCGCCTATGCGATTGGCGTAGTGATCGGTGCACCGTTTTTTATGATCACCACAGCAAACATGCGCAAGCGTAATGCTTTGCTATTATTTGTGTCGATGATGTTTATATTTAACGGCTTAAGCGCATTTGCTAATTCGTTAGAGCAACTTATATTATTTCGCTTTTTAAGTGGTTTACCCCATGGTGCATATTTTGCTGTGGCCATTTTATTAGCTGCAGATATTGCACCTGCAAATAAGCGCGCCAGCTTTATGTCTAAAGTATTTATGGGACTTACCATAGCAACGATTGTTGGTGTGCCTATGGTCACCTTAATAGGACAAAATTTTAGTTGGCGTTATTGTTTAGCAGGCACCGCGGTGCTAGCACTGGTTGCACTAATTCTCATTGTGAAATATATCCCTAATACAAAAAATGCAGCTCCCTCGTCGTTATTAAGTGAATTAAGCGTATTAAAAAACAAGCTAGTTTGGTCAATCTTAGGCATCATTATTGTTGGCTTTGGTGGCGTGTTTTGTATTTATACCTATATTGCCGATACCATTTTAGTGATCACCCACACACCGGCTTATACCATCTCAATCGCGATGATTATGTTCGGCATTGGCTGCACGCTAGGAAACTACGTTTTAGGTAAAGCTGCCGATCATGCACCGCTTAAAACCACCGGTATAGCACTTATTGGCGCTGTGATTTTTGCTACAACTTATGTAATGGCAAGCCATAACATTTGGCTACTTTATGCGGTTATATTTTTTATCGGCTTTAGTGTCGGGCTAGGCACCGTTATCCAAACCATGTTGATGGACGTATCTCCACATGGCCATGCAATGATTGGCGCACTTGTGCAATGCGCATTCAATACTGCAAATGCAATAGGCCCTTGGGTTGGTGGCTTAGCGATTGCACAAGGCGCGCAACCGAATCAAACTGGCTATGTCGCCGCAATCTTATTTGCTGGTGGATTTATTATGTGGTTACTGAGTGCATTGCAAATGGGTAAACAAAAACCGCAACTAGTTGCCCCATAAATAGCACTACACTCTGCGTACTTTAAGCACGCAGAGTGTAGAACTTATGCATCTTCATCTTGAAAGATATCTTCAATTTTTAATTTAAATAACCGAGCGGCTTTAAACGCTAAAGGTAAGCTAGGATCAAACTTGCCTTTTTCAATGGCATTCACCGTTTGCCTTGATACATCAAGTAGCTCAGCTAATTTTGCCTGAGTTAGGTTATGCTCCGCACGCAGTACTTTAAGGCGGTTTTTCATTCTTCGTCCTCAGCGCCAAGTTGTTTAGTCATTACCAAAATACAAACAAAATAACTTATCCCCATAAACATCATTAAATGAGAAATCCCTTGTCGCAGCGAAACTACCCCGCTCGTCTGCAATACCGAATAAGCTAAACCAAACACTACACTGCCACCTAAAGTGATCGCCATCGCATTTAAATGTAACCGTTGCTGCAACTCATCTAAGCCAGCTAAATGACGTTTATTTGCCAAAATCATCATGATACCCGCACTAATATTGATCATAACAGCCGCAATACTAAATAACGTGTTCTGCTCTGCCCATAGAGATTTCGGGCCTAGCGCAGCAAGCGCCAAAGTTAAAACCCATGCCAGAGTCCACTTTGCTAGATAAATTGTGTTTAGTTTGTTGCGTTGTTTGAATGTTAATTCTGTTTGTTGCTTCATGTTCTCGCCTTTTTAGTCAAGTAAACTTGACTCAGTATTGTTAAAGCTTGCAATAAAGTCAAGTAAGCTTTACATAAAGTAATGTAAGTCATACATAACGATAGGCACGATTTAATAAAGCTCCTTAACATTAAACTCGTAATATTGTATTAATTTATTGCTTGCAGTAGGATAAAACAAAGCTGTTTAAAGCAATCTCAATTTTAACAATAACAATGATGAGCCCTGCATGAGTAAATCTGTTTTCTTTGTCGGTGAATGGCAAGTAACACCAGCCACCAATAGCTTACGACGTGGCGCGGACATCAAACAACTTGAGCCAAAAGCGATGGATGTTTTATTGTTATTATGCGAAAAACAAGGAGAGTTAGTTAGCAGTGAAGAGATCATTAATCACTGCTGGCCCACTGTTGCAGTGGGAGATAACCCCTTACACAAAGTCATTACGCAATTACGTAAAGTCTTTGATGACAAAGCCAATGATCCGCAATACATAGAGACAATCCGCAAACGTGGCTACCGCGTTATTGCCAAGATAGATTTCCCATTAAATGAAGAACACAAAGCAAGCCATATAAAATGGCAAGGCAGTTCACCTTTTGTTGGCTTAAGCGCGTTCACCCCCAATGAAGCCGATGTATTTTTTGGCCGAACCAAACAAATAAACACCTTACTACAACGAGTATCGGCGCAAATAAATTATGGCCGGGCCTTTAGTTTATTGCTTGGCTCTAGCGGCTCAGGTAAATCATCGCTAGTTAATGCAGGTATATTGCCGGCATTAATGAGTGAATCGGGCTTTGATGGCTTTCGGGTTGAGTCATACTGTCAGCTTGATTTTGCTGATATAAGTAAAAACCGGCTATTACTCGATTTAGCCTCGACCCTACTGGATTTAGAAATCGACGACGCCCCCGTTTTCACCGACCTGAGTGCCGATACCTTGAGCGAGTTATTACAAAACACGCCCGAGCACGTCATTAGCTACTGTAAAACGGCTTTAAGCCAACAGCAAAACAGCCATATTAAGCCGTATTTGTTTTTATTTATTGATCGGTTGGAAGTATTGCTGTCATCGCCGATTTTTAATGAAGCACAGCGCAGTCACTTTTTAACCATTATTGAGTTATTGGCCACCAGTAACTGCATGATTATTTTTAGCGCCTGTCGTAATGACTTTTACCCCCAAGTGGTTAATCAACCCAGTTTAATGGCGGGCAAAGCCAATGGCGCCCATTTTGACTTATTGCCGCCAACGCGCGCTGAATTAAAGCAAATGATCCGTCTACCGGCTTTAGCCGCGGGGCTTAGTTGGCAGCTTGATCCTGAGCACCAAACACCACTGGATGAAGTTCTCTGTAACGACACCGCCAATAACCCCGATGCCTTGCCAATGTTGCAATACACTTTGCAACAACTGTACTTACAACGCAGCGAAAACGATGAGTTATTAGTCTCTGAATATCAAGCATTAGGCGGTATTGAAGGAGCGATTGGCCAAAAAGCTGAGCAAGTATTTACGCAGTTGCCCAAGCAACAACAAGCCCAGCTGAGCTTGGTATTATCAAAGCTCATTACCCTGCATGTCGATGGTGAAACCCTCACCAGCCGCGCAGCACGTTGGGATGAACTCACCGACCCTGCACAAACACAGCTGGCACAAGCGATGGTTGAAAGCCGTTTATTTGTATCGCACCTTAAAAATGACCAAGCCTGTTTTAGTTTGGCGCACGAGGCGCTGCTGCGTCATTGGCAACGCGCCATAAACTGGATAAACCAACATCAACAAAGTTTAGCCATTAAAAGTCGCTTACAAATTGCCACCGAACGTTGGTTAAACGAGCAAAAACACAGCGACTTTTTATTAGCCCAAGGCAAGCCTCTGCAAGAAGCGCAAAGCCTTTTAAATAATCCGATGTTTAGCTTAAGCGCTGCTGAGTTGAGTTTAATTAAAGCATCAAACCGCCGGGCAAAGCGTAAAAAGCGCGTGTTGCAAGCCACTGCGGTTGCCCTTGTCTTACTCAGTTTTATTGCCAGTTTTATGGGCGTGCGCAGTTACCACGCAGAGCAAATCGCGCAGCAAAAACGACTCGAAGCCGAAAACCTACTTGGCTTTATGGTGGGTGAATTTGCCGATAAACTGCGTAGCGTTAGAAGAATGGACTTACTGGATGGCATAAGCAATAAAGCGCTGGAATACTTTACCAATCAAGCTGAAGAGCCCAGTTCTCTTTTTAGTTTTAACAACCAAAAAGCCGAATTTAACAACCGCTTTCAATATGCGCAAACTCTTGAGGCTATGGGCGAGGTCGCCTATTCCCGAGGTAAAACCGACGAAGCCTATACCGCGTTTGATAACGCCCGCACTCGCCTTGAGGCGCTTTTAAAAATACAGCCAAACAATATAGAGCTGCTCACCCTGGCTGGTGCCAATGCCTTTTGGTTAGGTCAGCTAAGTTATGATAAAAGTGATTACGCAACCACTGAGCCAATGTTTAAAAAATACCAAACCTACAGTGAAGCAATGTACTCACTAGCACCGAATGATTTTAACTCCATTATGGAGCTATCGTATTCACATAACTCACTCGGTTCATTGTATTTAAAGCAATTTAACTATGCTGCTGCAAAACAGAGCTTCACAGAGTCGCTTAATCTTAAAAACAAAGCACTTGCGCTTAAACCCAATAACAAAAATTTACTGCGTGATAAAGCAGACACCATAAGCTGGCTTGCCAGTACAGAAGAAAGTTTGGGTAATTTTAACACTGCTGTAGATATATTGGAAAATGCAGTTACTGTAGTCAAAGAAATGGCTAATTACTACCCCAATGACGCAAGCCTACTTTATATGTCTGCAAATATACATATGCAACAGAGTTACTTACTTAGCTATTTAACCGATAAACGAATAGCCTATGAAAAAGCTCTTTTTGCTAACAAAATTATAAACAAGGCTTTAGATCAAGATCCAAAAGATAATAAATTTCAGCTAATGTATTATCGCTCTTTGACGCACTTATTAATGCTGTCTAACGATAAAAATATTGATTTAAGAATAGAAGAAACTATTAAATTTTTAAAATCAAAAAGTTTCAATAATATCTGGCCTATCGAAATACAAGTTAATCTGATGCAATACTTTATAGATAGAAATTTGCCGCATAAAGCCCTAGAGTTATTAACTATGCTTGAGAATGATGGAAACTATCAGCAGCATAGAGCAAATCAAATACAAACAGGCGATAACGTAGTGCTCACACGGGTAAACTTGATTAAAGCCAAATTAGCAGCAAACAGCAATCAGCGAGAGCAATTTTGCTTAAATGCGCTTAAAGCCATTGCTAAAACAGCAAAAATAAACCAAAGCATCCATATAACGTACCCGCTAGTGCAAGCCTACACTTGCTTAAACCGGGTAAACGAAATACCCAAACTAAAAGTAAGCCTAGTAAAACTAGGCATTACTGATTTTAAACTATAACCATAAATACCAAAGGAAATAATATGACAAGCACGATTAAAAAAGCCGATATTCAAGTACATATTGAGCTTAACAACGGTAAAGCTATTTTTAGCTACACAGAAAATGGTAAAGTCGTTGATGGCGGCGGGATTGTAAGATCTGAAATTGCCGCTACTTACACGTTAGCTCAAGCAACAATCCAACAAGGCTTTTTTTTCACAGGGGTCACAATCACTGATAAAGTAGGCACTTGTGCTCAAGATTTCATCCATAAACTAAGCGAGAACCGCCAAGCAATCACCATCACTGACACAGATGAAAACTCTGGCACGGCCTGTTTAATATTTCACGTTGAGTGTAATGACAAACCTTATTCAAGCCCTGACCCACAAGTTATAAATGAAAGAAAAAACTAATTAACAACGCTTAATATTTAAATTGCACAGGGCTAATTTATCCCTGTGCAATTTTTTATACCTTAAACACCTTAAGGCCAAAAATTACGTATTATTACCCGCAACAACCAATCCTTTATCACTAACTCATAATAAAAAATTAACCTTTAGTTGCATTATGACTTAACATACGAAACACTATTCGAATAGACTGATTTAAAGGAACTATAATGAAAACGAATGTGTTTATTTTATTACTTGCCATATGCATTACCTCACTGGCACACGCTGCAACCACGGGTATGGTATCACACCCGGCGCTTCGATACTCGCCAGCTTAACCAATCAATCCAACAACGCAAATAGCTTACAGCTTGGCGATATTATGACTGATAGCCAAAGCGGTACTGGCCTGCAACTCACCGGCGAAGTGTTACTGCAATTAACAACCGATGCCGACTTTACCAACCTGGCAACCCGTTATGACTTGCAGCTAAAACACCGCGTAGGCGACATTGTTGTTGTAACAACTGCCGCTGATAATCTTCAGCAACGAGTGCAAGAGTTAGCCCAAGAGCCAACAGTAAAGCAAGCAAGGTTTGACCTGCGTGAGTTAGGATTAAGCCCCGACCCACAAGTTGAAAATAAGAAAAAAGAAAACTAAAACTGGCAAATAAAGCCTGAACACTTTGCACAGGTTAGTTAAAAATCTGTGCAAATCAAAAAAAACAAACAATAAAAATCAACAACTTAAAACCAGAAGGTTACCAGAAGGTTTATTTTCACTTTTTTAAGTAAATTTATAGACACCAAAAATGTATGCGAAAGCGTAAAGGAACAATCGTGTCTAAGCAAACAACAAAAAATAGCAAAATACTTAGTGTAATTAAGCAATCGGTAACGACTGGTAAAAGCCTTTCAACTTGCCTTTCTCACTTACAGTTTGGTGCTTTAATTGAATTATTCAACGGCACCAGTGAAGGTATTTTTATCATCGATGAACAAGGTACGTTTGAGTTTGTTAATCCGATGGCGGCACAACTTTTAGGTGACTCTCAGCAGTCATTGATTGGGCAAAGCTTGCTACAATTTTTACACGAAACTGATCGCGATAAATACATGTATACGCTACTAAACTGGTTAGATATAAAAGATACTCGCCTTAACTTTGGTCCTAATGAAGTAAAAATAAATAAAGCGGATGGCAGTATACTGGAAGCCGATTTATCTATTTCTAATATGCCAGAAAGTATAGCGTCTGCACAAAAACTTTATGTCTGCATTCTGCATGATTTAAGTATTCACAAAGCAACATATAACAAATTAAAAGTACAAGCATCTACAGATCATTTAACTGGGCTTGCTAATCGTTTCACATTAGATGAATCATTAAATAAATACTGGTCAGAAAGCATTCAAAGCCACCAGCCATTGAGTAGTATACTCATTGATGTTGATCACTTTAAAAAGTTTAATGATACCTATGGTCATATTAAAGGCGATAAATGTTTGCAAAAAATAGCTAAAGTAATTTTACAATGTATACCATCAAGAGACTGTTTAGCCGCTCGCTATGGCGGTGAAGAATTTGCTGTTATTCTGCCACGTTGCAACCGTGATAGTGCCGCAGTTGTTGCCAGACATATTCAACAACAAATTAATGCCATGACATTTACAGATATTGGCCTACCGCCAGAAGTTAAAGTAAGTGTGAGCCAAGGTATTGCCTGCGAATTTGATAACCAATACCGCACCTGCGAAGCACTTATATGCGCAGCCGATACGGCGCTATACAGAGCAAAAACTGATGGCAGAAATAAAATCAGTGTAAGCGCATAAGTACAAACAAACACTTTACTAACAAGGAGCTATCAATATTAACAAACACCTTTAATTACACATATACTATACTTTAATGTTATTTGTTTGTTCCCATTACGCTTTATACACTGTGCAGCGTATGACAACAACACGGGATCAACAATGAAACTATTTAACAAACTACCCTTGCAACTTGCTATCGCAAGTACATTGGCTACCTCAGTGACTGCAATCGCTGTTGAGCAAAATGCTGTAAATACAGCAAAAGATATCGAAGTAATTTCCGTTACCGGAACCAGACGCAGTTTACGCAGTATCGCCCAAAGCACCGTACCTGTTGATTTATTAACAAGCCGCGACTTAGCCACCACCGGCCAGCTTGAAATAAGCCAAGTGCTAGCAGCGCAATTACCCAGCTTTAACTACCCAAGTGCCACGCTTGCTGATGGGACTGATCATGCAAAACCTGCGGTATTAAGAGGCCTAGCACCCGATCACACCTTAGTACTGGTAAACGGTAAGCGCCGTCACTCTGGTGCTTTATTAAATTTAGGCGGCACAGTTGGCCGTGGCTCTACCGCCGTTGATTTAAATAATATTCCTACCTCTGCAATTAAACGTGTTGAAGTACTGCGTGACGGTGCAGCCGCGCAATATGGCTCTGACGCTATTGCTGGAGTGATCAACATCATCCTTAAAGATGCCGATGACGGTGGTACAGTTAGCTACACCTATGGTGAGTACCAAACACAAATGGCCGGCTCGCCGCAATTACTCAGCACCACAGCTGATGACTCTGGTAATCTAAGCTTTGCTAAAGGCAGTGACCGTAAATTAAACGACGGTATTTCACGCACAGCCAGCGCGAATGCCGGCTTTTCGTTTGCTGATAACGGCTTTTTAAATATTTCAATTGAATCACGTAATAATGAACCAACCAATCGCTCAGGTATTGATGAGCGCGAACAATATAACCGCGATGTGAATGGCGCGTTAGACTCACGCGAGTTTGATTTTGACCGTTACAATCACCGCTTTGGTAAAGCAGATATTGAAGACATTGCAGTGTTTTATAACCTAGGTTATGACTTTAATGACACGCTAGCACTTTACTCATTTGCCAGCTATTCAAATCGTAAAGGTAACTCTGGCGGGTTTTATCGTCGTGCGAAAGATTCGCGTAATTTAACCGAAGTTTACCCCGATGGCTTTTTGCCACAAATAGACACGGATGTAGATGACTACTCGTTTGCACTTGGCCTCAATGGCGAAACTAACGACTGGACATGGGATATCAGCACTAACTACGGCCTGAATGACTTTGCTTTAGGGGTGAGCAACAGCTTAAACACTTCTATGGGCTTAGACAGCCCGACTGAGTTTGATAACGGTTCACTCATTTACGAGCAATACCTAGTAAACATGGATGCAAGCAACAGTTTTGACTTTGGCTTACCTGATGATGTGTTTGTTACTGTTGGCGCCGAATATCGCCATGAGAACTATCAAATCAAAGCCGGTGAAGAAGCCTCTTACATTACTGTACTTGATGAAAACGGCATCCCAGTCGCAGCTGGTGGCGCACAAGTATTAGCGGGATTTTCACCGGACAGTGAGACCGATAAAAGCCGCCACAATGTTGCGTTATTTGCTGAATTTGATACTTATTTAACCGAAGATTGGAATGTCGTTCTTGCTGGGCGTTTTGAAGATTACAGCGACTTTGGCAGCACCTTTACAGCAAAACTTGCATCTCGCTTGAGTATTAACGAATCATTATCTTTACGCGGCGCTATCAGCAGCGGTTTTAGAGCCCCCTCACTTGCGCAAACTTCATATAAATCAGTCAGTACAGTATTTGAAAACGGCGTTCCGAGTGAAGTTGGCTTATTCCCTGTGGATGAACCTGCGGCACAAGCGTTGGGCGCTCGTGAGCTTGATGCGGAAGAGTCAGTAAACATGACGGCAGGCTTTATCTTTACTGAAGGTAACTTTAGCCTCACGCTTGATGCCTATCGTATTGAGATTGATGACCGCATTGTATTATCTGAAAACCTGCAAGGGCCCGAAGTTGAGGCTATTTTAGTTCAAGCCGGTGAGCTTAATACACAAAGTGTGCGTTACTTTACCAATGCCATCGATTCTCGTACTCAAGGTGTCGATATCGTTGCGACCTACTCATTAGGCTTAGAAAACTATGGTGATTTACGCTTAAGCGCCGCAGTTAACTTTAACGACACTGAAGTCACTAATGTAAAAGAAAACCCACCTGAGCTTGAAGCGTTAGGCGATGACTACGAGTATTTTGCTCGTCGCGAAATCACCCGTTTTGAAAAAGGCACCCCCAGTGATAAGTGGAATTTGTCAGCAACGTGGGATATTGATAAATTTCAAACCACTTTACGCGCGACTCGCTATGGTGAAGTAGTTGATACCTCAAGCACACCTGAGGGTGATGAAGTTATTGCGGCTAAATGGATCACCGATTTAGAAGTGGCGTATCTCCCATCACAGCAGTGGAAGTTTGCTCTCGGTGCTAATAACTTGTTTGATCAATACCCACAAGATACCGTGAGTAACATAGGTTATAGCGATTTTAATCAGATATTTACCTACAGTTCCTTTACACCTTACAGCCTAGATGGCCGTTTTATCTATGGTAATATAACCTATAATTTTTAATAAAATACGGCGGTGAGGGCAACGCTTTCACCGCTTATTTACAGCACAGCTTTTAATCGTGCATAAAGCGCTTTATGGGCGTTTGATAATAATTGGCTTTCATCCACTTTTTGTAACCACGCTCTCGCTTGTTGTGGATTTTTTGCCTGCCAGCTAATTTCTGCCAGTCTTAGTTTATAAGTTGCTTTAAGTAGGTCATCGCTCGGGGACACCATATTACCTAACGCCGCAATATAGTATTTATTAGCCTGTTTAAACTCTGAGAGAAGTTGATAAGTGTGCGCCAGATTACCTTGTGCAATAATTATTTTATTTAGATGCTGTGTCGGTAAAATCCAGTCGAGTGCTTGCTTTCTGCTCTGTTTGGCATTTTCTAGATCGCCAAGACCATGATAAGCATTTGCTTTATTTGAATGCAGTTCAAAGTTAAAGATGGGATCTTTGCTTTTACCAAACTTACGCTCTGCTTTTAAAAGTATTTGAAAGGCAGTCTCTTTATTACCAAAAACATACTGTAAATTAGCCAGCTCTAGCATCCGCATGGGATCAGAAAACGATTCATACATCTGCTGTATGTCATCAAAAGCCTTTGTTGCGTATATTTTTGCCCGCTCACCTTCGTTGTAATAACGTAACGCTTTGGCGTAATAGAAGTAAGTTTGTACTTTAAATACTTTAGGTAAATCGTCGCGATCAGCAAATGGCTCAACAATCGCTTTTAGGGTTTCAAAATCATTCTTATCATAATAATAATCGAATAAATAAGACTTAGCCTTGTACCACTGTGCTGAATTTAGCTCTGAATCCGCTATGTGCTCATTAATATAGGTTAAACACTGTTTATCTGGTTGCTGCTGGCAAAACTGTTCGTGATCACTAAAGTGCTCAGATGCAAATACACTAGCGGGACAAGCCCACATAAAAATAGTGAGTACACTAAAAATTTTGATCATAGAGTCTAAGAAAACACTTAATGCAGTAAAGACAAGCCTAGATTAAAACATATTTGCATAAAAATATTAACAAGTATTACCAAGTTAACGGAGTTTTAGTTAGGTTAGTAAAAATGTGGGACTGGGCAATTATGAATTTGCATCATAATTGCCCGAGCAATAAAAGGTGTTTTATCTACGAGGGTCTAAATTAGGCAGCCTTTTTTAATGCTTTTTTTAACTTGGCAATTTTTGTTTTCTGCTTAGCGACTTTTTCTTTTCGTACGATAATTTCTTTTTTAATTGATTTTGCTTCTTTGTTTTTTGCTTTTTCTGGTTTCTTTGACATGATGTTTCCTTGTAATTTAAATAATAACGTCTTGTGGAACAACACAGTATTACAAAAAACTATTGTAAAATAGCGCACAACCACTTCTTCATCAAAAATTCATCACACAGAAATAAAACTGCAATCAATTAAGTTGGTAAGTATAGCCAATCCCTAAGTTTTGATCAGAGCCATAATCACTATTTTGAGTCGCGCCAAACAGCTTAACTTTTTGTTGTTTATCTATTTGGTAACTTGCACCTATGCCAGCAAAGTAGCCGGAATAATCATCTGATCCCATAGAATAGGCCGCAGCGGTTATTAGTGTCCAATTTCCTGCTAATGGTTTTAAGGCAAACGCGCCTAAATAGCCACCATTACTTGCATTAGGTACTAGCACCCAACCATCGGTTGAGGGCATATCTATTACAGGGCACGAGTTGCTATCAAGTTCACAGGCAATATCGCCTTCGGTATGGCTGTAGCCGCCCATAGCAAAAATTTGCCAGCCCATTGGGGCAATATCAAAATAACTTAGCGGCACAAAGGTACCCACGCTGTAACTGGTTTTTTCTGCTCCACGATCGAACGATTGTTTTCCAAAGTTAAAATTAACGATACCAATATCAAAAAGCCAAGAACCACCAAATCGCCACTCTTCACTTTCAAGGCTAATGCTCGCATTTAACTTTCTAACGGCATCTAAGCTCATTGAGCCACTGACTTTAACCTCATCAGAATAAGTTGCCCCTATTTGGGTAACTACTTTGGTGGGATCTTCAGAAAGTTTATTATCCTTTGCTACAGCGCTATAACTTACTAGTGCTATTGCGACTACCAGCCCTGTCGTTAATTTTCTAGTCATCCTGTTTCCCTTTATTTAAAAATAAACCAGTTGATTAAAGTAATAATAGACTACCTAATCCTAAGAAAGTCACAAAGCCTACAATATCCGTTACTGTGGTTAAAATTACTGAGCCTGATAACGCAGGATCGATTTTCATTTTATCTAAAATCGACGGGATCACCACCCCCGACAACGACGCAGCGATCAAGTTGAGTAAAATAGCCACTGTGATAGTTATACTGAGCATCACATCACTGAACCACACATAAGTAAGTACACCGATAACCATAGCCCATACACAACCATTTACCGCACCAACCCTGAGCTCTTTTTTAAGTAACGCTTTACGGTTTGAATCAGTTACCTGACCCAGCGCTAAACCGCGCACAATTACGGTAAGTGTTTGACTACCGGCAATCCCGCCCATGGAAGCCACCACTGGCATCAATACCGCAAGTGCAACAACTTGCTCAATGGTTGCACCAAAGAGACCAATAAACCATGATGCTAAAAAAGCAGTGGCTAAATTAATCCCTAGCCAAATCCCGCGGTTTTTAGCACTTTTACGAACGCTGGCGAATAGGTCTTCGTCCTCGCGTAAACCACCCGCTTTAGCTGCGGCTTCATCGGTTACTTCTTGGCGTAATTCGTAGGCTGAAGTAACTTTTAAGCGCCCTAGCAACTTATTGTCAGCATTGACCACTGGCATGGCCATTCTTTCGCTGTGGATCACCACTTCAGCCGCTTCATATAGGTCATCATCGGCATGTAAAGAGGCAACATCATGCACGGCAAAACTCAGCAAAGTATCTGAATCATTGGCTTTAAATAATGCATTAACTGGTACTTCACCAATTAGAGTGCCTTTACGACTAACTAAGTAAATCACTTCAGTGTATTGAGGTAAGCCTTTTTGCAATATTTTACGGGCGCCTGCAACGGTTAACTTTTCTGATACTTTAATGGCATCAAAATCCAGCCAGTGACCTAGTTGCTCCTGATTATATTGCTGTGCGAGTTCATACTGCTTAGTTTGTACTTCATCTAACTGGCGCCGTGCATATTCAACAAAACGCTCAGGGATGATCTCTTCGAGTTCAAGTAACTCTTCAACACTCACTTCATCGAGTAGCTTAAAGCCATCGGCTTCTTCAAGTGATTGTAATAGCCAACGACAACTATCCGCGCCTAAATTTATAAATATTTCGTGCTGGGTGTCTTCATCTAACAGCTGCCAAATATCTAAACGTTGCTCTTTTGGCAATGCTTCAAACAATAGCGACAAATGCTCAGTTGAGAGAATTTCTTTAGCGTCGGCTAACAGCTTGTTTTTACGTTCTGTGGTATCACATTGCAGAAGCTCATCAATAAGCTGCGGGAGTTGATCAATCGGGTATTCAATCATGTTGAAGCCTTTGAATTTAACTACTTTGTGGTTAGTTTACCTCAGCTTGAAAAAATAGTTTGAGAAATTTTTCGCGTATTCCCCACAACCTAATTGGCTGTGGGGAATAGTTTTTTATTTAAACCAGCCTTGCAAGCGCTCCATCAGCAAGTAATTAACTGGCACCAGTAACAAGGTGATAAAGGTTGCAAAAATAATTCCAAAACCAAGACTCACCGCCATCGGGATCAAAAATTGCGCTTGTGTTGCCTTCTCAAACAGCAGCGGCATTAAGCCTATAAAGGTGGTTAAGCTGGTTAGCATTACAGGGCGAAAACGTGATGCGCCCGCCATTTTTACCGCCTCCACTAAATCACCACCTTCACTGCGCTTTTTATTAATAAAATCAACCAATACTAAAGAGTCATTTACCACTACGCCAATCAGCGCTAGCATCCCGAGTAAGCTCATAATGGTCAGCTCCATGCCCATGATCCAATGCCCTATTACTGCGCCTATCATGCCAAATGGGATCACACTCATGACGATTAATGGCTGCAAGTACGATTTAAATGGAATTGCTAATAAGCCATAAATAATGAAAAACACGAAGACTAATGCCCACGCAAGTGAACCAAATGACTCTCGCTGCTCTTTAGCTTCACCTTCTAGTGAGTGGCTCACACCAGGGTATTGCTGCACAAGTTCGTCGAGGTAAACTTTTAAATCAGCTTGCAGCACTGTCATATTAGTGTTTTGTTTTTCAATATCAGCGGTGACATTTAAAGTACGGTAGCGATCAATGCGATTAATCGACGATGGACTTTGTCCCGGCACCAGCTTAGCTACATGCGATAAAGGCACTGTGCCGCCATCGGGTAGATTAATTAAAATATCTTTTAGATCCGCCACTGAGCGGCGTTCTTCAATTGGTAAACGCACCATTACTCGCACATCATCGCGACCACGTTGAATGCGCTGTGCTTGTGCACCAAAAAATGAATTACGCACTTGTTGCGATACATCAACACGATTCAACCCCAGTGCTAGGCCTTGCTCTGTCAGTTCAATTTGCAGCTCTTCTTTGCCATCGGACATACTATCAGCAATATCAAATACCGTTGGGTATGTCGCTAACCGCGCTTTGACATGATCAGCCACTTCTTGCAATGTCGTGAGTGAGGTTGCACTCAGTTGTACGTCAATCGGATCTGAACTGCGGCCAATTTCGGCTCTAAAGGTTAAGCTCTCTGCACCCGGTATAATACCAATCAAATCGCGCCATTCGCTGGCAAGCTCGCGCGAGCCAATATCGGAGTCGCGGCTTTCAGCGGGTGTTATTTCAAAACGAACACTGCCGGAATTAGACGCACCACCGCGCCCGCCTGTGGTGGCGAGTATATTTAAAATAACACTTTCACCCGTCTCTTCATCGCGGTACTTATCTTGTAATTGGCGTGCTTTATCCGACATATCAATGACATATTTATTAGTCACTTCAAACGGCGTACCCGTTGGCAAGGTTAAGTTAACTCGTACCGTTTCACTTGGAATACGTGGGAAGAAAATAAACTTAGTCCAGCCACTGGTGATCATGGTTAAAATGATCAAGAAAATACCAACAAACAAACTCACCGTTGCAAGTTTATGGCGTAATGCGAGGTTTAAAATGGGCTGATAGTATTTTAAGATTGCATGCTCAAAACCATCGGCAAAACGTTGTTGGAACTTATCAAATTTTGAGGGCTCGCCTTTTTGATGACGTAATTTGATGTACTTTAAATGCGCTGGTAACACGAACTTAGACTCAATTAACGAGAACAATAGCACAGGGATCACCACCACTGGAATTTGCGCAAATAACGCGCCACGGCCTCCTTCAATAAACGCCAAAGGTAAAAAGGCCGCGACTGTGGTTAAAACACCAAACGTTACCGGCGTTGCCACTTCTTGGGTACCACGAATAGCCGCTTGCTCACCTGATTCAGCCGTTTTTAAATGAGTATAAACATTCTCACCAGTAACAATGGCATCATCAACAACAATTCCCAGTACTAAAATAAAACCAAATAAGCTCATAATGTTCAGTGTTACACCAAACAATGGCATCGCTAAAAAAGCCCCCATAAACGATACTGGAATACCAATGAACACCCAGAATGCGATGGCCGGTCGTAAAAATAACGTCAGTAAAGCCAACACTAAAATGCCGCCTTGTAAGGCATTAGTGGTAAGCGTGGCAATACGACTTTTAACCAGTTCTGAATCATCATCCCAATAACTCAGCTCAAACCCCATAGGCAGGTTAGTTTGCTGGTTTTCAATGAATTCTTTAACCTCATCCGCCACGGTAATAGCACTTTGCGGGCCGATTCGGTACACATCAATAAACGCGGCTTGTTTACCATTAAAACGGGTACGCACTGGGGTCTCTTCAAAGTCATCGCTAATTTTAGCAATATCTCCAAGGCGAATTATGGTGCCATCGCTTTGGTGTTTTACTACAACTTGGGCAAATTCGTCTTTGCGGTAAGCTTGGCCTTTAGAGCGAATGAGTACGTCGCCGCCTTCGGTTTTTAAATTCCCTGCAGAGATGTCAGAGCTCGAATTGCTAATGGCCCGCGAAATATCACTTAAACTTAAACTATATTGGCGTAACGTATCTTGGCTGACTTCAATGGCTAACTCGTAATCGCGCACGCCACTTAGTTCAACCTGCGTCACGCTCGGTAAACGTAGTAATTGATCTCGTACTTGCTCGGCGTATTCGCGGGTTTCTTTTTCGCCGTAATCGCTGGCAACGGTGACTGCAATGACTTCGCGCTTGCGCTCTGCAAGAGCTACAACGGGCTTTTCGGCATCAACAGGAAAGGTATTGATCGCATCAACCCGGCTTTTTATATCGGCTAATAACTCCCGCGGATCATAACCGCTTTCAACTTCGATGCTAACCGAGGCAGAGCCTTCTGAGGAGCGACTTGAGATCTGCTTGATCCCTTCTAAATCTTGCACTGACTCTTCAATTCGAATCGTCACCCCTTGCTCTACATCTTCTGGCGTTGAGCCACGTAATGATACGCTAACGCTAATGCGATCGGTTTCAAATGAAGGAAATACTTCAAGCGGTATTTGCGTGGTTAAACTAAATAGACCCGCAAATACAATGCTGATCAGCAATAAATTAGCTGCAACATGATTTTTGGTAAACCAAGCTATCATGGTTTATCTCCTTGCGATCTTGCTGCGCGGCGTTTTTCAACTAACTGCTCAACAGTAATACCCTGTTTCTTAGCCATCTCTTCTAGCTGCTCACGACTTGGGCGCTGTTTTTTCACAGGTTCTGTCGAGGTTGAGGGTTCACCCATTACTTTAACTCGCGTACCCGAGCTCACCTGACCAAGCGGTGTGAGTACCAACTGTTCACCAGCCGTTAAACCACTGGCAATAATTCCTTGCGTGGCGTTTTGCCATGCTAAGCTAATCTCTTTACGCTTAAGTACGCCTTGCTCAACAACATACACATAGCTGCCTTGATAAATGGTGCTGTTAGGAATAACCAATACATCGTTTACCTGTTTACCGCTGATCTGCGCTTTAATATATTGCCCTATCTTAATTGGGTATTGGTTTTGCGCTGTTGCTTTGTATGGATCATTAATTTGTGCCACCACGTACAGTTGTTGGGCGCTTTCATCAATAGCTCCTTCGGTACGCGAAATTTGCCCAAGCCAACTTTGCTTGCCGACTAAGTCTGAAGTGAAATGCACCGCTGATCCAAGTGCATTTTTTTGCCCATCACGATATTGCTCTGGTAAGTTTATAAATGGCAAATCTTTATTTTTGATTGGCAGACGAATTTCCACACTATCAATGGCATAAATCGTTGCAAGCTGAGTATTATTAGACACCACTTGGCCTAGATCAACACTGCGACTGAGTACACGACCGGCATAAGGAGCTGTAATTTTAGTACGCTCTAAATCAAGTTCAGCTTTTTCAAGTTGCGCTTGAGCTGACAACACTTGTGCTTGCGCTGCGGCTAATTGTGGTTCGCGCAACACTAAGTTACTCGCTTGTGCACCATTACCTAAACGCTGCCAGTCAACCAAAGCTTGACGTCCACGCGCTTGCTCTTCTTGTAAGCCCTGTTGCGCAGTTAATAAGTTTGCTTGTGCGGCTTTTACTTCAGCGCGGTGATCCCTATCATCAAGTTGCAGTAACACATCCCCTTTTTCAAAAAAGCCCCCTTCGCGAAACTGCTCACTAACCGCAATGATTTGCCCCGATGCTTGAGCAACTAAGCCACTTTGCGTACGTGGTTTTACGGTGCCAAAACTATCAATCATCACTTGGTATGATTGCGGTGTTAGTAACTGCACTGCCACACTAATTTGTGCTTTAGGTGGCGCTGCAAAACGATTAGCTTGCGGCGGGTTACCTTGAATAAACATAACAATTGCTGCGGTTGCTGCAATCACTACGGCTGGGATCAATATTTTTCTGGTTTTTAAGTTCATAGTTATTGCTCTGTTGATGCGTTGGTTGGCTGTGAAAAATCGCCACCAAGGGCAATATGAAGATTTATACGGTTAATAATAAGTTGGTTTTTAATTTCGATGACTGAGCTTTGTGCATCAAAAGAGCGGTCTTGTGCATCTAATACGGTGGTGTAAGTGACTAAACCACTTTGATATTGCTCAAATGATAATTGCTCTGCTGCAATAGCATTTTCTTGCGCTTTAAGCGTAGCCTGGTAGCGCTGTTGTAATGACTGCTCTTGCGAAATAGCTTGTTCAACATCATTAAATGCATCATACAAACTCGCTAAATAATTTTGCTCTTGGCTTAGCACTGCTAACCGCGCAGCTTCCTCGTTTGCTTTTAGTCTACCTGCATCAAACAGCGGCATAGAAATGCTACCAACCAATGACCATGCCAGACTCGACGGAGAAAACAAATCGCTTACTCGGTCTGTGCTATCACCTAGTGTTGCTGATAAGTCTAAGCTCGGAAAACGTTGTTTGTGGGCATACGCTAAATTAGCATCGGTACTTAATAGTTGGTACCAACTGGCAATTAAACTTGGTTTGCGAGTGATTAATTCTGAGGGTAGCCCTAATGGAATCGGTTTATCTAATAATGGCAGCTCTGCATCAACGGCTAAAGCCCCTTTGGGATAATCTCCAGTTAGCCGTTCAAGTGTTCGAATAGCTTGATTTAATGTCGCTTTTTGCCCGGCAATTCGCGAGCGTTCAGTATTTAGTTCATTACGCGTTAAATACACATCTAACGCATCATTTAAACCTTGGCGATAACCCGATTCAATAATTGCCAAATTTTGCTCAGCGTTTTTTTCACGCTGTTGATACAGTGCCAATAGCTTTTGCGCACTGATGACATTAAACCAGCCGCTGACTACATCGCCTACTAAGCGCTGCTTACTTTGCTCAAAATTGGCTTGCTCTGCTAAAAATTCAAGGTTAGCTTGACGCTGCGCATCAGATAACTTGCCCCATAGATCAATTTCGTAGCTGAGGGTTAAATTTGCCGAACTGGCATTATTGTAGCTAACTGGGCGATTATCTTTGCTGCGATTCGTCCGCGTAGATAAATCCAAGCTCGGCCACAACGCGGCGCCTGTGGCAATTAGCTGCTGCTGTTTAATAGCAACATCATAACCGGACTGCAAAATTTGCTGGTTATTTGCTAATGCCTGTTCAACAAGAAAAAAAACTTGTGGGTTTTCTAGCTGCTGCAGCCAATTATCTTCAACCTTTAATGCAGACGTAGTCGCTTGTTGCCAAAGCTCTGGGGTATTTGCGATATCTTGCGCACGTTCAGTAGGATTGAGCTGATTGCTGCATGCACTGAGCAGCAACACACTCACCGCCACTAAACTCGGCTTAAGTTGCCAAATCATATAAAAACCTGAATTACTGCTATTTATGAGTGTAATTCAAGCACCAGTGCAGCAATAGCTCAACTGACTTTACATAACATTACACATGCTTAAGGGAAACAGCGGTGAAGCGCAGGTTTTGTGGGATTAAAGATAAAAAGGTGCTAGGTGCTAGGTGCTAGGTGCTAAAATTAAAAAGTACAGCCAAGTACTTGGCAAACTTTACTTGTGCTAATTTTCTCTAAAACAAAAAAGCCCCGCATTTTCATGCAGGGCTTTAGTATAAATGGTGCACTGGGGCGGCAAAAAATTGTCTGGAACAATTTTTAACATCCGAAGGATGGCCCGTAGGGCAAAATACAGGGAAGCATTTTGTAATCGAACCACGGATACGAGGATTTTCAACCCACACGCCAAAACAGTACCAAAGCGCTCGAAGTCAATTTCACTCACACAACAAAATACATGCTCACTCACCATTGAAGGTGATTTCAAAAATTATAGGTTTTATCTCTAATTTAAGACTTTTCATTTACTGGTATAACTAAGTCGCTACTTAATTACTTTTAAGTTTTCACGTTTACGTAATTCTTCAGCTTTTTCCATTGCCTCATTCTCAGCATCTATTTCATCATCTGTTTGAGACAAAAAATCCCAAGAACCACATAGAAACTGAGTATTTTCAGCTAAATCTGGTACATCTCTGCTTTCATCAAAATAAAACTTCGCACGCGCTTTTGACCTTGCCTCTATCCAGGCATCAAACTCAGGAGTCCCCTCTGGAGGTCTAACTTTAGATTTATTTACGTAAACTAATTTAGCTTTAGAAGTCATAATAAACACCTCCTGTCAGTTAAAGATATTTCCACAGATGTTCTGGTTCACTACCCTTACTTTTTTGATAAATAAATCCGTAAGAACGATAAAAATTGATTAACCTGTCATTTAAAGGACGCATTATTTTAATTTTATCTGCTCCAATCAAGTCTGCGAACTCTTCAAAAGCAACTATGTTTATCGCAAAAATACTTTTATCTAAAGGATAATTACAAGGGTTTTTCTCGATAACATCCAGTCTCATAGACTTCCCTGTTTTTGTGGGAAAGCCAATTGATAAACTACATAAATTATTTTCATACCAAACAGCTAGATCCAAGCGATTTGGGTGTCTAAACGCCCATTTTTTAAAGCCCTGTGCAAATGACCAGGGAAGCTCTTTTCTTAATGGTGAAGATTCCCATACCTTAGCTATTAGCAATGCTTCATTGTCAATATTTCTGAATTTAACCTTATCCCTTATCTGTATTGGTAAATTCCTACGTGCCTGCTCTAAGGCTCTATCTCTGTATTGTTGATATTTATTTTCAGCAACATCATGCTTTAAATTCATGCAATTTTTCTTCCTTGATTTCTGTAGCTTTATGTTCCCATTTTTACTTTAAGACTGCAAATATTTATATTTATTTAACCTATTATTTAAAGCCACCATCAATTTAACTGCCAAATACACTACTTTAAATAACTATAGCACTGATAAAGTAACTGACCATAAAAGTCACCTCTGATTTAAATCTTGCCTTTAACTCATAGGTGTTTCTTTATCGCGGTTTTTTGCTTTCTGGCGTTCGCAAAGTCGCCTCCGTCTGTTACGACGAAAACTAGGTATTTTTGTAGGGAAACTATGTTTTAGTAGGAAAAGGCATTTCAGATATTAGCGCTAGGCTAGAATAAATGGTGCCTCGACGCGGAATCGAACCACGGACACGAGGATTTTCAATCCTCTGCTCTACCGACTGAGCTATCGAGGCACATCAACTGTGCTGATTTATTGTTAACCTAACAATAAATCTAAATAAATGGTGCCGACTAACCGAGTCGAACGGATAACTTAAATGAATTACTGATTACAAGTCAGTTGCTCTTTCAAATTATCTAAAATAAATGGTGCCGACTAACCGAGTCGAACGGTTGACCTACTGATTACAAGTCAGTTGCTCTACCAGCTGAGCTAAGTCGGCACACTAAACTGTGTGCTAAGGCACGTTTCAATTTTAAAGATTGATTACTTTTAATAAATGGTGCCTCGACGCGGAATCGAACCACGGACACGAGGATTTTCAATCCTCTGCTCTACCGACTGAGCTATCGAGGCACTTAAACAGTGCTAATTAAATGTTTAAAACATTTAATTTAAATAAATGGTGCCGACTAACCGAGTCGAACGGTTGACCTACTGATTACAAGTCAGTTGCTCTACCAGCTGAGCTAAGTCGGCACACTAAACTGTGTGCTAAGGCACGCATAATAATGTTTTAATCATTTGATTTAAACACCATTACTTTAATAATGGTGCCCAGACGCGGAATCGAACCACGGACACGAGGATTTTCAATCCTCTGCTCTACCGACTGAGCTATCTGGGCATTTCAGTTTTAATCTATACAATTCCCATCTCGCTCTACTGACTGAGCTATCTGGGCGTGCGGCGTATTAAACTGGTTTTGCCCTTTCAAGTCAACTTTTTTTTTATTCTTTATAACTGTTTGCACAGTTTTTCAACAAAGCGATTAATAAATGTAAAGTACGCTGTTTTTTACAGCAAGTACTCTTTAATTTATCTATCGGATAGGTATTTTAACTGTTTTGTGTACAACAGTCCTAAAAACGTAGTGAATTATTTCTGGTAAATGATAGGATTGATTTCCAGTACACAAGCGACTGTTTAGATTGCGGTTGATAATAGATAAGTTGGATAATAAATGCAGAGTAAATTTTCTTCTCCTGTAAAAGGCCTATTGCTCCTTTTTATAATTATAAACCTAGCCATAACCGCACTCGCTGTAGTTGCATATTCTTTTTATCCTACTCAAGATACTAAAGTAGAACAAGATTCACTAAGCTTAGCGCAATTGGCTGAGCAGTTAGATACCCCTTTAGTAAACGCATTAACGCGCCCTGGGCAAGATAACGCTAACAAACTACTCGATTTAACTCTCGCACTGAATGCTCAATATGATTACTACTTATATAGGTATACACCAACTGCGCCAGCACAATTAGTATTTGCAAGTAATAAGCCTGCAATTGAAGCGATTAAACTTGACCAATATTTAGCTGAGCAAGGTGTTATTCATCATCAATTAAATTTAAATGATCAACCCGTTGGTGAATTGATCATTAAACAAAAAACCAATGCAGCGGCCTTGCTTCCACAACATTCGATAGTGCTTGCGATAGCGTTTGCTGGATTTGCTGCTGTAAGCCTATTGTTGCTAGCATTGTTTTTTATCGCCTACCTTAATGCACGGATCCGTAAAAGCAGTGATACCCTTGCTCATGAATTAGAAAACATCACTAAATCGAATACTTACAATACACACGTTAATGAGCAACTTGATATTGGCCTTGGTGTTGTTGCGAAAAATATCAACCAACTATTACTGCAAGTTCAAAATGCAATCAGTAACAATGATATCGCCCAGCAAGATTTACAGAACCTGCAAAGTAGCCTTGAAACAGAAGTGCAAAACCGTACTTTAGCGCTTGAAAAAGCAAGCCAACGAGCTGAACAAGCTAGCGAAGCAAAAACAACCTTCTTAGCAACTATGAGCCATGAAATACGTACACCAATGAATGGCGTTATCGGCACAATTGATTTATTAAGGCAAACCGAGCTAAATGGCGCCCAGCATCGCCTAAGTACAATTATTCGTGAATCTGCATTCTCACTGCTTGGGATTTTGGATGATATTTTAGATTTCTCCAAAATTGAAGCCGGTAAGCTCCACATAGATACTATCCCTTTCTCTGTATCAGATACCATAGAGGAAGTGGCCAGAGTATTGTCATCTGTGGCTAAAAAACGCCAATTAGAGTTAGAACTTGCCATTGCGCCTGATATCCCTATTAACTTAATTGGTGATACAGTCCGTGTGCGCCAAGTGCTGTATAACTTATGCAGTAACGCGATTAAATTTACCAGTAGTAATGACGACCGTTTAGGCTATGTGCGTATTTCGGTAGAAGTGGCACAAAACACCACTGATCACTTCACTTTGCGCTTTACAGTAAGTGATAACGGTAAAGGCATGAATCAAGCCCAGCTTCGGGAAATATTTAATCCATTTATTCAAGCTGAAGGCTCTATTACCCGGGAGTACGGGGGCACCGGTTTAGGTTTATCAATTTGTAAAAGTTTAACTGAGCTAATGCTGGGATCAATAAATGTAACGAGTAATGTAGGGATTGGCAGTGATTTTGTCGTGGAACTGCCATTTAGTACCGAGAACAGTATTAAGTACGCGCATAAAAATACTTTAAAAGATCACCGCGTTGTACTCGTTACAGAGCACCCAACCAGAAAGCACACCCTAAATCGTTACCTATCATTTATGGGTGCTAAAACAATTACTGTACAAACGGGTGAAGAAGTTGAACAACATCAAGACACGCACAGTATTATTTGGGTGCTTGATGGCGTTGATGCTATGGATAATATTAATTACTTATTACGTCGTTTGCTGTACACCCTTGAAGATAATAACCAGCAAGTCGTGGTACTTAGTAAATTAGACGAAACGGCAATCAATCATCAAAACATTTTTTACCTCAATGCAGCGCCGTTGTGTAAGTCAAACTTTATGATGTCGTTATTAGTTGCAGCTGGGCTACACACACCAAAACAAGTTAAGCCGGTTAAAACCCTTAATAATTATTTAAGTGTTGAGCAAGCTCGCGATGAGAACAAACTGGTATTACTCGTTGAGGACAATATTTTGAACCAGCAAGTGCTCACCGACCAATTGCATTTACTTGGGTTTGGCGTAGAGGTTGCTGAAAACGGTGAAGAAGGTTTGAAAATGTGGCAAAGCGGTCATTACCCATTAATTTTAACCGATTTACACATGCCTAAAATGTCTGGTTATGACATGGTTGAAAAAATCCGCGATGAAGCCGCAAAGCTTGAGGATATTAACGCCCAACCTTATATTATCACGGTAACTGCAAATGCTCTGAAGGGCGAAAAAGAGCGCTGTTTAAACGCGGGGATTAATGATTTCATTACTAAACCGGTTGAATTAAACACGCTAGAGGCAACCCTCAATAGATGGAGTGATATAAGCAAGCAAGGGCCTATCGCGGCTAAGCCAACTAAACCTGCAACGCCCATTAACTTGGAGATGCTTGCCAAGTACATCAATAATGACGAAGCAAAGCAATTGCGCTTCTTTAAAATGTATTTAGAGCAAAGTCATACTTTAACTAAAGAAATAAATACCGGCGTAATGACCGCAGATAAGGAAATAATCATCTCAGCGTGTCATCAATTAAAATCGATATCAAAAACTATCGGTGCTGAAAAAGTAGCAGAGCTTGCCACTGATTTTGAAGGTCAATGCAAAGAGCAAGATTTAACCAGTGATCAGTTGATTGAACTGCGTGATAATTTAGAAATTGAATATTCTCGTGTTGCGCAATTTTTAAAAGAGCAAGTGCGTAATGCTCAAGAGCCAGATGATCTGATGTAATCTAAATAATAAAAAAGGGCTTTAACAGCCCTTGTTTATTATAGAAAATCATTTTTCTGGCGGACGATAGCCTTCGATTTCTACCTCTTTACCTTCAAATAAAAAGCCGACCATCTGCTGCTCTAAAAAAGTGCGATGTTCAGGATCCATCATATTTAAATGCTTTTCATTAATTAGCATAGTCTGCTTGTGTTGCCACTGACCCCATGCTTCTTTAGAAATATTATTGAAAATCTTTTCACCAAGCTCACCTGGGTAAAGTTGATAACCAAGGCCTTCGGCTTCTTTTTGTAACTTCTGACAAAACACTGTACGTGCCATAATTGCTCTCTACCTAATATGCGTTTAAGACTTAGCCCTAGTGTAAACTATTGTGCTAATTTGTTTAACTAGCTTTTTAGTTGGTGCAGCTAAACCCACCTCTATTGACTGATCAAGTGGGTACCAAACCAGCTGCCGCTCATTAACTACATCTGGTATTTTACTCAGTTTTAAAACATGCGGATTAATCGTTAATTCAAAATGCGAAAATACATGAGTAAAAGGTTCCATAGCATCAGTTGTGGTTGAAAGGCCTTGCTGAGCTAAAAAGGTGTCTAACTGATTTTTTTGCTCAAACTCAAAAAAGCTAAATAATCCGCCCCATATTCCTGAATTAGGTCTTTTCTCCATCAAAACTTGCTCATCACATTGCACTATTAATTGGTGACACACTTTTTTAGGCACGGTTTTTTTAGGTTTTGAGTGAGGAAATTGTTTAACTGCATCGTTATTAAATGCCCCACAACGCGAGTTTAACGGGCATGCTTGGCAATCAAACTTACTTCGCGAACAAAGACTCGCGCCTAAATCCATCATCGCTTGATTGAATTCTGTTACGCTTGCTTTTGGGGTGAGTTGCTCAGTTAATTGCCACAGCTGATTCTCAACTTTTTTAACCCCATACCAACCTTCAACCATAAAGTAACGCGCCAGTACCCGCTTTACATTACCATCTAAAATTGGATGATGCTGACCTAACGACAGCGATAACACCGCGCCCGCTGTTGAACGCCCAATACCAGGCAACGCAACAACTTCATCGAGTGTAATTGGAAATTCACCTTGATAACGATCGCGAACTATTTTGGCAGTTTTATGCAGGTTTCGAGCACGCGCGTAATACCCCAGCCCAGTCCAATGATGCAGCACCTGATCTTCATCAGCATTTGCTAAAGCAATTATATCTGGAAAGCTTTGCATAAATTTCTCGAAGTATGGGATCACCGTCACTACTTGAGTCTGTTGCAACATCACTTCCGACACCCATACTTTATAAGGCGTTTTATTTAACTGCCACGGCAAGGTTTTTCGTCCATGTAGGTGATACCAATCAACAACTTGCTGAGAAAACCAGTTTGCTTCACTGTTATTTAACTTCAAAATTACTACTTTTATAACTCGCCCCTTAATGGCGCTCAGTCTATTGCAGTTAGGTAAAATATCAAGTTATAAACATCCACAAAAGATAAGGTCTTGTGATCAACGCCGTGGTCAGGGATAATACGCCACCATTTTAAGACATGTTGTTTTCATCAGGCCAAAATATATGAGTGATTCAAGTAACGATAACCTTGAGCAAGCAAAGCAAGAAGGTAAATATATTCGTACAATTCGCAGCTTTGTTAAACGCGAAGGTCGTTTAACCAAAGGACAAGCTGCTGCAATTGAAAAATGCTGGCCAACAATGGGCCTTGAGCACAAAAATGGCATGCTTGATTTAGCGCAAGTATTTGGCAATGACAACGATGTTGTTTTAGAGATTGGTTTTGGTATGGGCAAGTCATTGGTTGAAATGGCTAAAAACGCTCCACACCTAAACTTTATTGGTATTGAAGTTCACCGCCCAGGTGTTGGTGCATGTTTAATGGATGCCGACGAAGCAGGCATTACCAACTTACGTATTTTTGAACATGATGCAGTTGAAGTATTTGCTGATTGTATTGCTGATCAAAGCCTAACAACAGTGCAATTATTCTTCCCAGATCCTTGGCATAAAAAGCGTCATCATAAACGCCGTATTGTGCAACCAGCATTTGTTGAAAGCCTTCGTAGTAAGTTAAAAATTGGTGGTGTGTTTCATATGGCCACTGATTGGGAAAATTACGCAGAACATATGCTTGAAGTAATGCAATCTGCCGAGCATTTTACAAACCAATCACAGACTAACGACTATGTACCACGCCCAGATTTACGTCCACTGACGAAATTTGAGCAACGCGGCCATCGTTTAGGCCACGGTGTTTGGGATTTAATGTTTGAACGCATTAGCTAATTAAATTAATTGATCAAAGGCAAAGCCATTTATGAGCGCATTAACCAACCCTAGTTCATTGTTACTTCGTAATAGCGAAAACCTCAAGGCAGACACTATTTTGGTGGTTAATTTTGTCCAAGATGGCTTTTTGTCACAGTTACAACAATTAAACCCAAACAGCAAAATTAGCGCTTTTAGCTACAACCATGCGAATGGCGAATTTGCCAAAAACATCCAAGGTATTGATGTTTGCGTAAGCCACGAAATAACAGCTAAACATTTTGATTTGGTTATCTACTATTACCCTAAAGCCAAGCCTGAAGCGCTCATGACGCTGGATAATATCCGCGCAGTTATTAATCCTGATGCCGAGGTATTGGTGGTTGGTGAAAATAAAAGTGGTGTAAAATCAATTGAAAAACAATTTAGCAGTCACTGCGAATACAGTAATAAAATTGACAGCGCCCGCCATTGTGCTCTGTATTTATTTACAGAAATAGCTAGATTAACTGAGTTTGTGATCACCGCTTACCACAAACAATTTAATGTTGATGTTGCGGGTATTAATTTTAACGCGATTAGTATTCCTGGAGTATTTAACCATGGTGAGCTTGATGGCGGTACTAAAATACTGCTTGAGAATGCACCAACCATTAAATCCGGGAATGTACTCGACTTTGGCTGTGGAGCGGGCTTAATTGCAACTTTCTTAGGCTTAAAAAACCCAGCACTAAACTTTACCTGCACCGATGTAAGTGCCCTTGCAGCCTATGCAACCACACAAACACTTGCACTTAACAATGTCAGCGGTAAAGCTTTATTAAGTGATGGATTAGCCAATGTAACGGGTAAATTTGAGCTAATTATTTCAAATCCACCGTTTCATACCGGTATTGCTACTGATTATACTGTTGCTGAGCAATTTCTAAGTGGTGCTAAACAACACTTAACTAAGCAAGGTAAATTAACGATTGTTGCAAACTGTTTCCTAAAATACCCTCCAATTTTAGAGACCCAGTTTGGCACTTATCATACGGTTCATAAAACCAATAAGTTTTCAGTATATAGCAGCTAATTACAGCGCCAGCTCGATATTGCAAAGCATCAATAAAGCTGCCAAAAATGAAAATCGGCAGCTTTTCAACAAACTTAGGATATTTTTTAGTTACTTTGATAGGTCTTTGCTAGACTTAGCGTAATTCTATCAAAATTATATATTCGGCCTTCATCACAATAATGCCTAAATCAACGTCGCAAACAAGTATTCGTAAAGCTCTGATCAGCGCAGTAATGTTTGTTACGGCTTTGTGTTTATCATTATCTATTTCTATATCTACTTACCTTGATGTTAAAGAGCAAAAACATCTAATAGTCGATAAACTCAATATTCTCTCAGAAATCATAGCGTTCAATGCACAGGTAACTGTACTGTTTGATGATAGAAAAACCGAAGAGCAACGACTTAAATCGTTCGAAAGTATTCCTCTGGTTAAGAACATCCATATTTACGCCATTGATGAAATATCAAATAAGTCGGTATTTTTTACCAGCTTTAATGCTAAAAAAACGCCACCTGTACCACTGCGTGTAGATAGTATTGAGGAGCTTAAGCAAGCAAGGATCACCGAAGACTACATAGAATTGATCAAGCCAATCATGTACGAAGGTGATGTGAAAGGCTATGTTTATATTCGTGGTGGATTAGAGCGCCTTAACGCCTATATCAACAAAAAAATTCTTATCGATATTTTTTTAACGTTATTCGTTTTAGTACTGGTTTATTTTGTGGCAAGACGAATTCAAAAACGCATTGCCGACCCTATCGACCAACTAAGTAGCTTGCTGCAAGATGTCTCAAAAAATCATAATTACAGCGCCCGAGCAGCAAAAACAAACATTACCGAAATAAATATGCTTGCCAATAGCTTAAACATCATGCTGACACGCACGCAAAACCAAATTGAACGACATAAAAATGATAAGCAAGAAATTAAGCAGCTAAACCAAAGTTTAGAAGAAAAAGTAAATCAACGTACTATCGCGCTCAGAGAAGCCAATCAAGAATTACTAACAACCTTAGAGCGAATGCATCAATACCAAAACCAAATTGTTGAAAGTGAAAAAATGGCCTCTTTAGGGCAAATGGTTGCTGGAGTTGCGCATGAGGTAAATACCCCTATTGGTTTGGGGATCACCGGATCTACTCTACTGCGCGATAAGCTGGCAGAAATCAGCCAAGGTTTTGAGCAAAAAACCTTAACCTCAAGTCAATTGAAACGCTTTATCGATAATGGTATAGAAAATTTAGACCTTATATATCGAAATTTAAATCGCGCAGCTGAGCTTGTTTCCAGCTTTAAGAGAGTCGCTGTTAACCAAGATGGTGAACTAAATTCGCTGGTTAATATGCATGAGCTGATCACCAATGTGATGCTGTCAATGCGTGCAGATTTACTCGTAAAAAATCCGAACGTCGTTATTCATTGCTCATCGCAATTGATGTTCGAAACTAAAGCTGGTCCGCTGCAACAAGTACTACAGCAATTATTGAGTAACTCGATAATTCATGGCTTTCGAGATAATCAAAATAATGAAATCGAAATCACGATTGAACGAAACGAGAGCAGCCTGATCCTTAACTACTATGACAATGGTATTGGCGTTGATAAAAGTATTAAAAAGCGTATTTTTGATCCCTTCGTTACCACTAAACGTGGCGAAGGTGGCAGTGGCTTAGGTATGCATTTAGTTTACAATTTAGTCACGCAAGCCTTAGGTGGCAGTGTTTATTTTGATGATCAAAATGCAAAAGGTACGCGTTTTATTATTACCTTGCCGCTAAGTGAGGCAAGTCGACTATGAAATTAAGCTGTTTATTGTTAACTGTGATGAGCATTATTCCCGGGGTTTTGCAGGCAAAGTCACCTGAACAAGTTAAGTCAGCATTTTTATTTCAGATTGCAAAGTTCATAGAGTTCCCTAAGGCTAACAATAATAAGGCCGTGACTTTTTGTTTTTATGACATTGAACATGGAATTGGTAAGTTATTGAAGAATAATTCGACCCTTAAAATTAACAATACACCGATTGAAACTGTGTTAATTGATAAAAATCAGCAAATTTCTGAACTTTCTCGCTTTTGTGATATCACATACATTGATGAAACAATGGAAGATGATATAATTCCACTTTGGATCGATACCATTTCATTAAATACCTTAACAGTTGGTGAGAGTATTAATTTTTTAGAAAAAGGTGGCGTTGTTTCTTTGATCCAAGAAGGGAATAAAATCCGACTGTATATCAATAGACAGCAGTTGTTGCGCAGCAATTTTAAAGTGCAATCTCGGTTATTAGCTGTTTCTAAATTTCATCCGAATTGATTTTACTTGTTAACAATTGGATATACTCCTATAATCACTAGTATTCGGTTTTATAATACAATGCCGAATTAATTGTAAATAAAATATTCCGAAAAAGGTTAATTAATAATGCAAACGCCAGTCATTCTGATTGTAGAGGATGAAGACGTAACTCGACTAAACCTCGTTAGTTTATTTGAAGCTGAAGGTTACAAAGTTATTGAAGCCATTGATGGCGATGACATGCATGACAAGCTTACAAATAATGATGATGTGAACCTTGTAGTTATGGACATCAACCTGCCAGGCAAAAACGGGCTAATTTTAGCGCGTGAACTACGTCAAAAGCGTAACGTTGGACTTATTTTCCTAACCGGTCGTGATAATGATGTAGACCGTATTTTAGGCCTTGAAATTGGTGCGGACGATTATATTACTAAACCGTTCAATCCTCGTGAATTAACTATTCGTGCTCGTAACTTGCTTTCTCGTACTGCCCTAGGCGGTGAAGAATCAAGCCTTGAAACAAATGGTGTGATCACATTCAATGGCTGGGAACTTGACGAAAATAGCCGCTGTTTAACTTCACCAAATGGTGATGCTAAACGTTTACCGAAAGGTGAATACAGAGCACTACGTTTAATGCTTGACTCTCCGGGCCGTATTTTTAGCCGTGAGCAACTAATCAAGCATATGACTGGTCGTGAACTTCGTGCAAATGACCGTACTGTTGACGTAACGATCCGTCGTATTAGAAAGCATTTTGAAAGTGATAACAGCACATCTGAGCTTATCAGCACCATCCATGGTGAAGGTTATCGTTTCATTGGTAAAATTGATAGTTAATATCTTTTTTATCAAATACCTACAGCATTAACGTTCTAACTGCTGTAAGAATAAATGAAGGGCTTGTTGCCCTTCATTTATTTTATCTGCCAATATTGTTAACCAGCTTTGCAGTTCTTCATTACTTTCTTCAATCGCCCCATGTTCCATCTTTTTCGCATGTAATTGCACATCATTTAAGCCAACAGATCCTGCTGCCCCTTTAAGTTTGTGTGCCACTGATTTATATTCTTCACGATCGCCGTCCGCTAATGAAGTCGCCAATTCTTGTTGGTATTGCGGGTTAAGTTTTTCAAATAAACTGCTACTGCGTTTAAATATCACGATGCCCATCGAATTAACGAAGTCTTCTATGGTTTCAACATCCAATAACTCAACATTGATATTTGCACTGGCTTCTTTACTGACAGTTAAACGTGTTTCATCACACTGTTGTTGCTGCTTAATATCAAACAGTTCTGCCAACATTTTATCAAGCTTAGTGGTATTGATTGGCTTAGCTAATGCGCCTTGAATTGAGATCCCTTGCAACTCCTCTTCAGCGCTACGCACATTGGCTGTCAATGCAACAATAGGTAACTTGTCGAAATGGCTATCTGCGCGGATCTGACGCGCAACCTCATCACCATTAATATCTGGAAGCTGCATATCTAGTAACACTAGATCTAGGTCGTCTTCAGTTTCAACAAACGACAACGCATCTTCACCGGTTTCAGCCCAGATAACTTCGTGACCACGTTGTTCAAGTAAGTTTGTCGCGATTTCAGCATTTAGTGGCACATCTTCAACCAGCAAAATATTTAAACTACGGCCAACATAACTGTGCTCAGCTGGCGCAATACAAAGCGCCAGCGGTATTTCCACCACAAAACAACTGCCCTCACCTTCTGTACTACTGACATGTAATTGCCCTTTCATAGCAGTAACTAGTGCTTTCGTTACGGCTAAACCGATACCAGAGCCGATGGCGTTGGTGCCGTTTAAATCGGGGGCTTTATAATACATGTCAAAAATACGGTGTAACTGCTCTTGTGGAATGCCCTGCCCGGTATCGGTGACTTTCATAACCAACCATGCACCATCCGCTCGGTTTTCGCGACGACAGGCTAATTGCACTTTGCCTTGTTGGGTAAATTTAACGGCATTATTAATTAAGTTCCAGACGACTTGACGTAATCGCGTTGGATCTAGTTGTGCGTGAATATCCAACATACCTTTACGTTTGATTTCAAACTCTAAGCCTTTTTGTTCTGCAATTAATCCAGCAAAGTTAACCACATCATTTATAAAGTCAGAGACATTAATTGAGTCAGTGACGATATCAAGTTGTTCTCGGTCAATTTTATCTAGGTCGATTATATCGTTGAATATATTGCCTAATGTCTCGGCACTGGAGAACACAGTGTTACACCAGCTGCGTTGCTGCTTATCAAGGTCGGTATCAAGTAACATTCGGGTTAAACCAACGATACCGTTTAGTGGAGTGCGTAATTCATGACTTAAGGTGGCAATAAATTTCCCTTTATCTTTATAAGCGGTTTCAAGTGCTTGGGCGGCTTCCTTACGACTAGTGATATCACGGCCAAAGGCTAATAAACCAATGTAATCGCCGTCGTCATTAATAAACGGCAGTTTACGCATTTCAAACCAGCGTTTCTCATTTCCTACCGGATATTCAACATCTAGGGTTAATGCAGCGTGAGTTTTTTCGACTTTGTTATCTGTAATCAACACTTCTGGTAAGTATTGGGTTGGGTAGATCTCCTCGGCGGTTTTACCGATTAATTCACTGCTTGGCTTACCGATGACTTCTTCAAACATTTTATTACAACCGGCAAACACACCATTATTATCGCGGTAATAAAATAAATCTGGTGATGAGTCGACAATCGAGCGTAATAACATGCCTTGTTGCGCAAGTTCTTGTTGGGTTTTCTTACGCTCAACAATTTCTCGTCTTAGTTCTTCAATTGCACGATGTTTGGCATGAAAAGCCATTTTACGTTCATCGATTTCAACATTTAGCCGATTAATATTATCTTTTAATGTTTGGTTTAATAACTTTTCTTGTTTTGTGGCGCTGTCTAAATAGGCGTAGGAGGCATCTAGCTGACGAATAGAGTTGATCAGTACACTAATAATAATGGGAGACACAACGGCTGTAAAAAACATCACCGCCAACACATCTACAAGCGTCACCGTACCTACAGCAACATAATAAAACATGCATGATAATATCAATGCCAGCACTAATAGTAATGCATAACAAATAGTTGCGGTTTTGAATTCACCGAATCGAGTTATTAAACTAGAAAGTATTCGAGCCCACGGACTCAAAGAGGAATCGACCATATATAAATCTGTCTCTTAACAATACATTTAAGTATATAAAAAATCAGCTGACGTCACAGCTACAAAAAAACTACTAGTGCTATGATTTTAGCATTTTTGTATTAACTATTTTCATGTTCCGCGACGAAAACAGAAAATTTTCATCTACCACGTATTTTTAAATTATTTCGTGTAAAATACCGCGCTTTACAATTGCCAATTACGAGATTTTTCATGCAAAGCAACATGCCCGATATAGCAGATACAGCGCCCGCCTTACAAACAGGTAAATTAGACTGGGTTGGTATGGCTGATATTGAACTGCCTTTTATATTTGAATCTCGTGATCTTGCACCTATTCATGTCAATGCTAAAGCCCGTGCTTTTGTAAACTTACATAAAGAAGACGCCAAGGGCATTCATATGTCACGGTTGTTTTTAGCGCTCGATACCTTATCAACCGAGCAACAAGTTAACCCGCAAACGATTGCTCAAGCGCTAGATAGCTTTATTTCCAGCCATGAAGGGTTATCTGATCAAGCTAAGATAGAGTTTAAGTTTGAGTTGCCACTGCGCAGAAAGTCACTTTTAAGTGGCAAAGCGGGTTGGAAAAGCTACCCGTTAACCATAGAGGCAAAAATTGACCGCGGTGTACTGAGCTTTGAATTAAGCCTTGATGTGACTTATTCATCAACTTGTCCTTGCTCCGCTGCATTAGCGCGACAGCTTATTCAACAAGCATTTGTAGAGCAATTTGATCAGCAAGCACTAAATCATGAACAAATACTCAACTGGCTTGGCAGCACTGACGGCATTGTTGCAACCCCTCACTCGCAGCGCTCTATCGCCAATGTAAAAATAAAGCTTGATAGTAATATCACTGAATTTGATATTGTAAGTTTGATCAACACACTAGAAGATGAGCTTAAAACTCCCGTTCAAGCCGCTGTTAAGCGTGAGGACGAACAAGAATTTGCACGTTTAAATGGCCAAAACTTGATGTTCTGCGAAGATGCCGCTCGTAAAATCAAAGCCGTCTTAGAAGAAGCGCAATACGCTGATTACTGGTTGCAAATAAACCATTATGAATCCCTGCACGCCCATGATGCCGTGGCAATTGCCGTTAAAGGTATTGATGGCGGATACCAACCATAACTTAATAGTTATTAAAGTGTAACTCTACAAAAATTGGGCACGTAAATTGCTATTAAAATTACAGTGTCAATTTGTTGTTGTGGAGTTACCGTATGGAATTCGCTTTATTATCAATTTTAGTATTAGTTGTTGGGGCATCTGTTGTTGCGTCAAAGTTTACCGACGATGGCGGAAACCCTTACCCCTTCACGCGTAAAACCAGTGTTTTTACGCAAGTTGAAAGTTCTTTTCTTAATCTTTTAGAGCGTGCTGTGGGCGACCAATATAAAATTGTTAGCCGCGTTAAATTAATCGATGTTATTGATTGTAAAAAAGGTTTATCTCCTAAAGCGAAGCGCGCAGCAATCGCAAAAGCCAAAAATAAACAACTTGATTATGTATTAATCGACAAAGACAAAATGACCATAGTGGCGGCTGTTGACTTAGTTAATAACGCCAACAAAGATGGCCATAAAGCACAACGCGATTGGTTTGTTAATGGCGCATTAGAAGCCGCTGGCATTCCACATATTCGTATGAAAGTGAAGTCAGGTTATCGTCCATCAGAAGTACGTGATGCGATTATGTTTAAGCTTGGTAAACCTGCGGCGGCAAATATTCGCCCTACTCGCAACCGGGTCACAAAACCGGCAGTATTATCGCCTTCTCAAGCTAAGGCGCATTCCACTGCACTTGCTGAAATATAGGCAGTCATAAAATTGACTAAAGCAGGCTTTAATGCCTGCTTTTTTGTTTGTTTTTATTATTTTCGCGTATAATCATCTCATTCAATCTAAGGAATTAAATATTATGAATGTTGGTATTATTGGCGCTATGGAGCCAGAAGTTAAAATTTTGCGTGAAGCAATGCAAAATCCACAAGTTCTAACTAAAGCTGGTTTCACTTTTTATACCGGTGAATTAGCTGGTAACACAGTGACTTTAGTACAATCAGGTATCGGTAAAGTAGCCTCAAGTATTGCTACTACCTTATTGATTGATAATTTTCAGCCTGATTGCGTGATCAACACAGGCTCTGCCGGTGGTTTTGATCCATCACTGAGCGTAGGCGACGTGGTTATTTCATCAGAAGTTCGTCATCACGATGTTGATGTAACTGCATTTGGCTATGAGATTGGTCAGGTTCCACAAATGCCAGCTGGTTTTGCCGCGCACCCTAAATTAATTGATGCAGCAGAGCAAAGTATTGCCCAAATCGGCGATGTTAAAACCTTAGTCGGTTTAATTTGTACGGGTGATTCATTTATGTGTGACCCAGTTCGTATTGATAAAGCCCGTGCTGACTTCCCAACTATGCTCGCGGTAGAAATGGAAGGCGCGGCGATTGCACAAGCTTGCTTTGCTCTAGAGACACCGTTTGTTGTGATCCGCTCAATGTCTGACATTGCTGGTAAAGAATCACCGCAGTCGTTTGAAGAATACCTAGAGACCGCTTCTGTTAATTCATCAAAAATGGTGGTTGCGTTACTAGAAAAACTAACAACGGTAACGCTATAAGGTGTTGCCCAATTTAGTTCAGCAACATTTGGACTTTATTGTATTTATATTAGCGCTCCTTGGTGAGCGCTTTTTACCTTTGGTGAGCTGGTATCACCCGAATACCTTTTTGAGCGGAGTATTTAACGCACTCGGCAAACGTGTTTATCGCAAAAAAGAAGCCGCTAGTTACCAATACTTATCCTCTTCGCTGTGTTTCATTTTAGTACTTTTAGTGATCATGACTTTAGTGATCTTGCTGGTTGAATTTGCCTACTACCCAGAACTTTTAGCAGGATTAATCCTTTACTTAAGCCTTGAATGGCGAACGGTAGAAAGCAAAGCACTTCGTATTGCTCGATTGCTTAAGCAAAATCAAAAAGCCACAGCTCGCGAGTTATTAAAGCCCTTACTTGCCCGTCAAGTTGATAAATTATCAAATCCTGGGATTTGCAAAGCGGTTATGGAAACCCTGATCCTCAGAGTTGCTCGTCACTATTTTAGTGTTATATTTATTTACTTATTGCTTGGCCCAATGGCTGCACTGGCTTATCGCTTGCTAACCTTAATTCATCAAGCGTGGCGCAGAGATAGGTTGCCTAACAGCCCATTCTTAACATCACTGAGCTGGTTATTATTTTTTATTGAGTGGCTGCCCACCCGACTGTTAGCACTGACTATTGCAGCGAGTAAAGCGAGTAAGTTGAGCATTCATTATATCAAGCATTATGGTCGGCACTTTTATCAAACCAACAGTGGTTGGTTACTCAGTTGCTGCTCAGCCTCGATTGGTGTGCAACTAGGTGGGCCTGCTATGTATAAAGGTAGTCGTTTTGATAAAATGCGAATTGGCACAGAGCGTTTACCGCAGGCCGATGATATTCCGGTACTTCTCAATCGCCTCAACCAAGCCCGTGGTTTTTGGTTATTAGTGATCTTTGGGATTGAGCTGGTTAAAATAATTGCATGAATAACAAATAGAAAAAAACCAGCCGAGGCTGGTTTTTGTAATTAAATACCTAACTGAATTTTCATTCTTTACCCATTAAGCACAGGTAATATTGGCAAACTTACGTTTACCAACTTGATAAATAGCCGTCGTGCCTTTAGCAATTTCCAGCTTAGTATCAGTGACTTTTTCTTCGCCATTGATTTTAACTGCGCCTTGTTTGATCATGCGCATCGCTTCTGAAGTACTTGCCACTAATCCTGCTTCTTTAAGCAAGTTAGTAATAAAAACAGTTTCTTCATCAATCGTTACTGTCATATCTGGGATATCATCTGGTAAGGCATTTTTTTGAAAACGTTTGATAAAGTCATCATGCGCGCCAGTGGCTGCTTCATCGCTATGAAAACGAGCAATCATTTCTTTTGCTAAGTCAATTTTGATATCACGCGGGTTAGTGCCTTGCGCGACTTTATCTTTGAGCGCTGCAATTTCGTCAATTGATAAGCTACTTAGCAAATCATAGTAGCGCCACATTAGCTCATCACTAATAGACATGATTTTGCCAAACATATCATTCGGTGCATCAGTAATACCAATGTAGTTACCTAACGACTTAGACATTTTTTGCACACCGTCAGTACCTTCTAACAAAGGCATCATTAATACGGTTTGTGGTTTTTGTCCTTCGTCTTTTTGCAGCTCACGACCCATTAACAGGTTAAAACGTTGGTCAGTACCACCAAGTTCAACATCAGCTTCAAGCGCCACTGAGTCCCAGCCTTGCACTAATGGATACAAAAATTCATGAATCGCAATTGATTGTCCGCCAGCATAACGCTTTTTAAAATCATCACGTTCTAGCATACGCGCAACAGTTTGTCGTGCTGCTAGCTTGATCATACCTGCAGCGCCTAAATTTTCCATCCAGGTGGAATTAAAGGCAACGGTGGTCTTAGCCGGATCAAGAATTTTAAATACTTGTTCTTTATATGTTTCAGCATTTGCTAATACATCATCACGAGTCAGCGGCTTACGAGTGACATTTTTGCCCGTTGGGTCGCCTATCATGCCAGTGAAATCACCAATTAAGAAAATCACTTCATGACCTAAGTCTTGGAAGGTTTTCATTTTATTAATTAGTACTGTGTGGCCTAAGTGTAAATCTGGTGCTGTTGGATCAAAACCCGCCTTGATCTTTAGCTTTTTACCAGACTTTAGTTTCTCAACTAACTCGTCTTCAATTAGTATTTCTTCGGCACCGCGTTTTATCTCTGCTAGAGCGGTTTGTAAATCCACTGTGTATTACTCCAAAAAATTCAGTCAATCTGGTGATTCTAGCGTAAATCAGCGCCAGTTTAAATCTACAAAACACTGGTATTAACGCTTTATTAAGTATATCCTGCAATATTAGTGATTAATTATCTTGACAGCAGGAAAAGGCACGTTATGGTCCGCGTTGTGCACAAACTCCCGAAAAAACACAAATTGCTTATTCTAGGCTTGGTTTCTGCTATTGCTGCTTTAACACTCATTCCTTCAGAAAAAGCGACCGCCTCTAAAGACAATAGTGCTGATGCGCTAGAAATTGGCAAACGCTACGAATTACAAATTAAAGTTGATGACGTTGAACAATTAACTGAATTAAATTCGCAAGCTGACGCAGCAAAATTACCAGAATATGATCTAATCGATTTTGAAGTAAAGAACGGTGACAATTTAGCACTTATCTTCAAGCGCGCCGGTTTTAACGCGCAAACCGTTCATAAATTACTTAACACCAATGCAGAAACTCGCAAACTAACTAAAATTCACCCAGGTGAAACACTTAGTTTTGCCACCGCTGAAGATGGCTCTTTAGCGCAATTACGTTATGTGATATCAAAAACAGATACCTTGTTTGTAACTTTAAACGAAGAAGGTAACTACGACACATCAATCGATAGTAAAGAAATCGAGACCCTTACTAAATCAACCGGTGGCGAAATAACCAATAGCTTTTGGACCTCAGGTATTGCGGCAGGCTTAAGCGAGCGCCAAATAATGAACTTTGCTGATATTTTTGGTTGGGATGTGGATTTTGCCAACGATATTCGTAAAGGCGATCAGTTCGGTTTAATTTATGAATCACATTATGTTGATGGTGAATTTATTGGTACGGGTAAAATTATTGCCGCCGAGTTTATAAATCAGGGTCAACGTTTTGCGGCAATTCGCCACAGCGATGATACCTTTTATACACCTGAAGGCCGCAGTATGAAAAAAGCATTTTTACGTGCTCCGGTTAACTTTAAATATATTAGTTCAAGCTTTAACCCACGCCGCTTGCACCCAGTAACTAAAACCGTAAAACCACATAACGGTATTGATTACGCTGCACGCACAGGTACGCCTGTTGTTGCATCTGGTAATGGTAAAGTAATTAAATCAGGTTACAGTAAATATAACGGTAACTATGTCTTTATTAGCCATGGCACACAGTATGTAACTAAGTACTTACACTTAAATAAACGTGCAGTTAAAACCGGCCAAAAAGTTAAGCAAGGCCAAAAAATTGGTACTGTAGGCGCAACCGGTCGAGTAACCGGCGCTCACTTACACTATGAGTTTTTGGTTAACGGCGTTCACCGTAACCCTAAAACGGTTAAACTACCTAAGTCTGAGCCGTTACCACGCGCGGAACTTGCTAAGTTTAAACCGATTGCAGACACTTTCTTAGCACAGCTAGAGCGTAATCGAGAGCTACAGCTAGCGCTTAAGTAAAGCGGTCAGCGGTCAGCGGTCAGCGGTCAGCGGTCAGCGGTCAGCGGTCAGCGGTCAGCGGTCAGCGGTCAGCGGT
>NZ_JBALXK010000020.1:0-92493 GCF_036960685.1 Pseudoalteromonas sp.
GAGCAGTATACTCACAGCGATGAATTTGGTGAGTTACCCGCCGTGTTATACCGTAAGTCTGTCTGATCAAACGCAGACCTCCAACGGCTAGTAGACATCGTTTACGGCGTGGACTACCGGGGTATCTAATCCCGTTTGCTCCCCACGCTTTCGCACCTCAGTGTCAGTATCGAGCCAGTCAGTCGCCTTCGCCACTGGTGTTCCTTCCCATCTCTACGCATTTCACCGCTACACAGGAAATTCCACTAACCTCTCTCGTACTCTAGTGAGTCAGTTTTGAATGCAGTTCCAAGGTTGAGCCCTGGGCTTTCACATCCAACTTAACAAACCACCTACGCGCGCTTTACGCCCAGTAATTCCGATTAACGCTTGCACCTTTAGTATTACCGCGGCTGCTGGCACTAAATTAGCCGGTGCTTCTTCTGCGAGTAACGTCACAGCTAGCAAATATTACTTACTAACCTTTCCTCCTCGCTGAAAGTGCTTTACAACCCGAAGGCCTTCTTCACACACGCGGCATGGCTGCATCAGGCTTTCGCCCATTGTGCAATATTCCCCACTGCTGCCTCCCGTAGGAGTCTGGGCCGTGTCTCAGTCCCAGTGTGGCTGATCATCCTCTCAAACCAGCTAGGGATCGTTGCCTTGGTAAGCCATTACCTTACCAACTAGCTAATCCCACTTGGGCTAATCTTTTGGCGTGAGGCCCGAAGGTCCCCCACTTTGGTCCGTAGACATCATGCGGTATTAGCAGTCGTTTCCAACTGTTGTCCCCCACCAAAAGGCATATTCCCAAGCATTACTCACCCGTCCGCCGCTCGTCAGCAAAGTAGCAAGCTACTCTCTGTTACCGCTCGACTTGCATGTGTTAGGCCTGCCGCCAGCGTTCAATCTGAGCCATGATCAAACTCTTCAATTAAAAGTTTTTTCTGTCTTCTCCCATAAAGAGAGCCGACACGCTCAATGAATTCTGAATTTATTTAATATCTTTCGATATTGAATTGACTGTGCTGAATAATTATTAAAATAACTATTCTGTTGGTCACTCAGCTTCTCTTTCGAGAAAACACATTGAGACTCTAAATTTTGTGTCTTACTACCTAAGTAGTTCGACTGTTAGAACTCAATCTGTACGAGTGCCCACACAGATGATTGCTTTATATTGTTAAAGAACGTTGCGATTAAAGCGCTTTGCTTTACGTCGCTAGGGCTGCGCATATTACGCTTTCCTATTTTTTTGTCAACACTTAATTTTAAACTTTCTAAAAAATCTAAACTCAAGTTTTACTCGACTTACTAAGTGACTCTTGCCTCGCTAAGCGTTGCTGTCTGCCGTCTCAGTGGGGTCGCATTATAGGGCGCCGCGAATTTTACGCAAGCGTTTTTATGAAGTTTTTTGTATTTAATTAGCATTTGGTACGCTTTTCAAGCGAACGGTATAAAAACACAGCTAAACTAGTCACAAAACAGCCCCAAGAACCAAGTTAACTTCATGGCTGACTAAGATTCCCCCTAATAAAAACTAAAATTATTACTTTAGAAAGCACATTCACACTTGAATATACATAAAATCGAATATACACTTTATCGTATATTAAATGTAAGGCGTTATTTATGAGTAATCAAACTTCAACTAAACGTTCTGTTTTATTTCTTTGTACTGGTAACTCTGCTCGCTCGCAAATGGCAGAGGCATTACTTCGTCACAAAGCGGGCGAGCTATTTGATATTTCCAGTGCAGGCACGTTACCAGAATTGATTGACCCTCGTACCTTAGATGCGCTTGAAAAGTTTGGTTTGACTATAGATGACCTTAAATCTAAAAGTGTCGATGAGTTCTCAGGCCAAGAGTTTGACTTTGTTATTACCCTTTGTGATAAAGCAAATCAAGAATGCCGTAACTTCCCTGGCGCCAAAGCACAATTAGCTTGGGACTTTCCTGATCCTAAAGAGCGACGCTGTAATAACCCTTTTGCGACCACATTAAGTGAATTAAATAATCGCTTGTCGATGTTTCTACTTTTAGAAAGCAAAAACCAGCCTAATAATAAGACGGCATCAAGCCAGCGTATCGATGAACAAATCTCTGAACTTGATACCGTTACTATTGATCCTATTTCATTTTATAAGTGCTTAACTGACGACATACGCTTAAAAACCCTGATGCTGACTAATTATCACGGTGAACTATGTGTATGCGAGTTAATGGAAGCGCTACAAGAAGACAGCCAACCAAAAGTGTCGCGTAATTTAGCTGTTTTAAAGCGAGCGGGTGTTATCACAGATAGAAAGCATGGCCAATGGGTGTTCTATCGTATTAACCCGGACCTACCTATATGGATCAAAAAAGTGCTCAGTGAAACAACTGAAAACAACCTCACACTGATAGCTAACAACCTAGACCATCTCGCGAACATGCGTAACCGTCCAAGTAAAACCGGCTTTTGTCGCTAATCTAGGATTTTACAATGCAACTTCACCCGTTTGACACATTAACTTTAGATAATGGCGCAAAGCTTATTTTTACGCCCTGCCCTGGTACCAAACAAGCATCCCTCGAAGAGTCAGTGATCACACTTAAGCAAGCCGGCACCCGCATGCTACTTACACTAATGTATGACCATGAGATTGCTAAAAATAACATTGAGCAGCTATCCACTATTTGCGCAGAGCATGATATCTCTTGGCTGCAACTGCCTATATTAGATGATGATGCCCCCGATAAAGAGTTTGAAGCGCAGTGGTTACAACATAAAGAGGCCATTCTAAACGCACTAAAGAACCAAGCAACTATTGCGGTGCATTGTAAAGGCGGCACTGGCCGCACAGGTTTAGTGATTGCGCTTATTTTATTAGCCTATGGCTGGCCTGCGGCGCGCATTGTTGAACACGTGCAATTGATCAGACCCAAAGCATTAATAAACACACAGCAACTAAATTACTTTAACTCGCAATTATAAAATTAAGGACTTAACCATGACAATAAAAGTAGGTATTAACGGTTTTGGCCGTATGGGCCGTTTATCAATGCGTGCGGCTTTTGATTGGGATGATATAGAAATCGTTCATATTAACGACCCTGCAGGTAATGCTGAAACGTTCGCCCATTTAATGACATTTGATTCTGTACACGGCAAGTGGCATCACGAAGCAAGCCACACCGACAATGCCATTATTATAAACGGTAAAGAAATTGGCTTTAGTCAAAATACTAAAACACAAGAGACTGATTGGTCACAATGCGATGTGGTAATTGAAGCTTCTGGTAAAATTAAAACAAAAGCACTACTGCAAGCTTACCTAGATCAAGGCGTAAAGCGCGTTGTTGTGACAGCTCCGGTAAAAGAAGACGGTATTTTAAATGTTGTAATGGGTGTAAACGACCACCTTTATAATAAAGATACTTACCCAATCGTCACGGCGGCATCATGCACAACCAATTGCTTAGCTCCTGTGGTTAAAGTTATTCATGAAAAGATTGGTATCAAACATGGTTCAATCACCACGATACACGACATAACCAATACTCAAACAATTATTGATGCCCCACATAAAGACTTACGCCGTGCGCGCTCATGTGGCACAAGTTTAATTCCTACCACTACAGGTTCAGCAACAGCTATCACGCATATTTTCCCTGAGTTAAAAGGCAAATTAAACGGTCACGCGATTCGCGTACCACTTACTAATGCATCTATCACTGATTGTGTGTTTGAACTTGAGCGTGGCACAACGATTGATGAAGTAAATACCTTACTAAAAGATGCAGCCGCAGGTGAGCTTAAAGACATCATGGGCTATGAAGAACGCCCGCTAGTGTCTATCGATTATAAAACTGACCCTCGTTCAAGTGTTATTGATGCACTTTCAACCATGGTGATCAACAACACACAAGTAAAACTCTACGTGTGGTACGACAATGAGTGGGGTTATGCAAACCGTACAGCTGAACTTGTGCGTAAAGTTGGTTTAGCAGACAAGGAATAAAACCGTGGATCGATTAAAAGCTCTTCCGCCACAAATAAAACAATACTTAATAATTACCGGTAATTATTGGGCGTTTACCCTTACTGACGGTGCACTGCGTATGCTTGTAGTGCTGTACTTCCACCAGCTTGGTTACAGCCCACTCAGCATAGCGATGTTATTTTTGTTTTATGAAATTTTTGGTGTGATCACTAATTTAGTGGGCGGATGGCTTGGCGCTCGGTTCGGCCTCAATAAAACCATGAACATTGGCTTGGGCTTACAAATAGTTTCTTTAGCCATGCTCATGGTACCTGTTGATGCCCTCACCGTTATTTATGTTATGGCAGCACAGGCACTATCTGGAATAGCCAAAGATCTCAACAAAATGAGCGCAAAGAGTGCGATAAAACTCCTAGTACCAAAAGATGCGCAAGGCCAGCTATATAAATGGGTGGCTATTTTAACCGGCTCTAAAAATGCACTCAAAGGGGTTGGCTTCTTTTTAGGTGGCTTGTTGCTTAACTTACTGGAGTTCCACGGCGCAATTCTTAGTATGATCATTATGCTCACTGCGGTCTGGCTATTTAGCCTCTTTGCTTTAAAAGAAGACTTAGGCAAAGCTAAAAATAAAGCCAAATTTAGTGAGCTGTTCTCAAAAAGCAAAGCAATAAATGTACTCTCTGCTGCACGGCTATTTTTGTTTGGTGCTAGAGATGTGTGGTTTGTAGTGGCACTACCAGTATTTTTAGCTGCAACATTTGGCTGGGAGCATTGGTGGGTTGGTGGCTTTATGGCAAGCTGGGTTATTGGTTATGGCATAGTGCAATCTTTTGCGCCTGCTTTTACTGGTAAAAAGTCTGGGCAAGTACCTAATGGTCGTAGCGCCTTTTTATGGGCCAGTTATTTAACCGCCATACCAGCATTAATTGCCATCGCCCTGTGTTACGACTTTTATATACAAACAACTATTATTATCGGCTTACTGCTATTTGGCGCTGTATTTGCTATTAACTCATCATTACACAGTTACTTAATCGTTAGCCTCGCCAACAGTGATGGCGTATCGTTAGATGTAGGCTTTTACTATATGGCCAACGCCATGGGCAGGTTGATAGGTACAGTGTTATCGGGCTGGGTGTATCAACAATATGGACTTGAAGCCTGCTTATGGATCTCAAGCTGCTTTATTGCGCTGGCAGCCTTACTGTCATTGGCGTTACCAAAGAGTGATCAATAGTCAATAAAATCAACGGTTGGTAAACTCTCAAAGCCAGGTTTAGCAAATAAATACCCTTGCATTAACTCAATACCTGCGGATTTTAGCCATGTATATTCTGCAAGGGTCTCAATCCCTTCAGCTAGCGGAGTGATATTTAGATCACGGAGCATATTTAAACTATGGGTAACTATTGATTGGCGTATTTTGTCTGAGTCAATATTACGGATCAGTTCCATATCGAACTTAATAATATCCGTTTGAAAATCAGCTAATAAATTAAGTCCCGAGTAACCAGCTCCAAAATCATCCGTAGCGGTTGTAAAACCTAATGACTGATAGTACTCAACGACTCGCTTTATGTGTGCGCTATCCGTAATTTTTTCAACTTCGGTAAACTCAAACATAATTCGCTGCGTAGGAAAGTTATATTTTTTAGCTGCTTCTAAGGTGGTACGAATACACCGCTCAGGCTTATAAATAGCATTGGGTAAAAAATTGATGCTAAGCATAGAATCAACTCCCAATTCAGCGGCTAAAGCAATCGCTTTTATCCGACAAAGTTGATCAAAAGTATAACGGTTATCCTCATTTACTTTTGAAATAACAGAATAGGCAGACTCACCATTAATCCCACGCACAAGGGCTTCATAGCCAAAAATAGTGTGCGCCTTACAATTTATAATTGGCTGAAATGCCATTGTGAAATCAAACCCTAAGCTTGCTTCGTCTTTACAGTTATTACAAAAGATTTTTTCACACTCTGTTAGTTTGTCATTCATGTAATAAAACCCGTTTTAGTCTAATTTATTAGCCTAGTTGAATTAAAAGAGAAAACCAGCCTTACCTTAACTCTGCCATACAGAGTTAAATTGTGAGCGCTTTATTAAATCTACGTTATAGTTAATTGCACTAATGAACTTTATTTAGAATTGTAGCCTATGTTCCTCACACGACTTATTTACGCTAGCACAAAAACAGAGCACTTCAACCCGGCCTCGCTGGAAGAAATCATTGAAAAAGCAGCATCAAATAATGAGAAAAACGATATAACTGGCATGCTCTGTTTTAACCGTAACTATTTTTTGCAGTGCATTGAAGGCTCTCGCACCAACGTAAATAAAACCTACAATAAAATTCTAAATGACAAAAGGCATACACAAATCATCCTACTCGACTACAGCGAAATAAATACTCGCGAATTTTCAAACTGGTCAATGGGCTATGTACCTACTTCAAAGCTAAGTGCCCAAATTAATTTGAAATTTTCAGGATCAAGTGAATTCAGCCCATACAAAATATCAGGAGCTAGCGCGTACATGATGATGTTAGAGCTTAAAAAATCATTACCATCAGTTTAGTAAAGCATAGCTAAACAGTTATAAATATAGAATTAATGTATTTGCTTCTAGTACTGACGTAAACAAGTAAAGTATCTCTTTATCACTGCATTGTATTTTACTATGCAAATCCCCCCTAACGCTGCACTTTGAATAATAGAAACCATGTTTCAAGCCCCCAAATATGGAACACTTAATGCATTAACTTTTTAAATCAAAGAACTTGTCAACTTTTTGCCGCTCGGGACACGCAATGAACCTAACAAATATACCTTCATCACTTCTTACAGATCCAAACTATTTAAAGCAAATACAAGCAGGCACACAACAAACAAATGACAAAGAACAGCTAACTTCTTCCACTGAAGTGGAGAATAACGATGAAAACACGGCTGAAAATAAAACTGACAACAATGAGACGGTAGAAAGTACACAGCAACAAATGATTAAAAACATTAAAGAACTGCAAGAAAAAATACGCGCACTTGAAGCTGACAGCAGCCTTTCAACAGCAGAACAACAAGCACAAAAAGCTGAATTACAAAAAGAGTTAGACAAAGAGCTGGTTACGATCCAACTTAGCGTAAAAAAGAACGTATCAACCTTGATGGGAAGTTTATTTACGTCTGCAGGAAACACCAGCTCAGGTTTATTGTTTAATCACAGTGCTTAAAACTGTTTTTAACATAGCAATGAGACATAATAAACTCATAATGAGTGTCACTAGCTTTAGTGACACTCATTACAAAAAATGCAAAGCTACAACACATCTAACGACTGATTTATTTACTTTGTTTGTCAGAGACTAGTTTTTGTAACCAATAACCATCGTGCTTCTCAAAAATATTAAGCCCTTCTTTGGTCTTGACTAAAATATTATTACCAACAGTAGTATAGTAAAGTGGGTTTGGATCAATCGATATTAATGCATGTACTCTGCCTAGCATATCATCTGAAAGATGTTGCTCTAAAATGCTAACGTCTTTAATGCCAATAGTGATGAAGTCATATAGCTGTTTAGTAGTTATCTCGGATTCTATTTTTTGTACTGAGGCATCTGCGACACCCACACAATTTGTATAAAAATCCATTCCCAACATAGTTTGTTTGTTTTCACATAACGATAAGTCTGAAAACTGTGCAAAACATGTACTTGGGAGTAATAAAATTAATAACTTTTTCATCGAGCGATCTTAATTTTATTTGACATAACATTCCCTCATTTAATAAAAATAAAAAGGTACATCAATTTTTTTTTACTTTCCACGCTTGAATTATTTTGCCGATTAGAAACAGGTAATAGTTAGTCACCTTTTGCAATTTTAAAAAGTAGCACAGAGGTAACACAGTATAATTTCTGTTAGTCGGTATTTACTTGGAAAGCTTTGAAAAGTGGTGGCCCCTCCCAGACTCGAACTGGGGACCTAACGATTATGAGTCGTGTGCTCTAACCAACTGAGCTAAGGGGCCATTTTGTATTAGCTTCTGTTTTTTTGAACAAAGGCTAAATTTTTGAAGCGTTTAACCACCACAGCGGTTAAAGCGGGTTGCAGTATAAAAAGTTTTTACTGGCTTGTCACTAGCAAAAACCTTTATTTTAACAATCAACAAGCTAACTGCTCAAATTGTAGTCGCAAAGAGCTTTTATTGGTGACTAAAGCCATTCACACGAGTACTTATATCACGTAAGAACGACTTTAGTCGCGAATGTTTTATCTTGTTCGTACCGATTCACAAAAAAGATAAAAAACGCTACGCTAAAGTTAGCCCTAAATAGCTGCCAACGCTTTGTTTTATAATGCTTACTAACTCTTTATCCATATATTGGTATTCATCAGCAATATCTAATACTTGAATATCTTTATACGTTAATAAATATCCAAATTGCGCTTTAAGTCTATTTTTGTGTTTTTGCTCCATAACAAATATGACATCAGCCCATTGCATCATTTTGGCATTCACCGTTCTCTTTGCATTAGGACTGGTGCCTGCTGAGCTAACAGCGAGCTCTGGGTGGTTTTTCCATACTTGTTCACCCGTTGGGCTTCGCCATTGATTGCGACTACATATAAACAGCACATTTGTTACGCTATGTTCCTTCATTAATTATATACTCCTTCATTAACTGAGCAGTCATGGTTTAAAGCAAACTTTTCACCTATGAATGTTTTTACAGGATTACCACGTTCAACTTCCCAGTGCTGTTGCCAACGTACTGTTTCTTGCTGAGCCATTTTGTCTAATGCTAGTTGCTCTAGTTTTTGAAACAACAACACACTTGCTAAGCGCTTATTGGCATGCTGACTACGCTCACTTTCAACACGTACCGAAATACCCGTTGCTGTGTGGGTTGCTCTGACCGCTGAATCAGTGGTATTAACATGTTGACCGCCTGCACCAGACGCGCGACATGTTTGAAAAGTTACGCCTTTATCAAGCTTACTTTCATCAATGTCGAACAGTTGCCCACTAAAAAACCAGTTTTTACGTTTATGCTTAGGCCGATACTGACTTTGACACACCCACAACATAGTACCTTGCCATGACTGAGCTAATTGCTTAGCCTTGCTATTGGCTGTTGAATCAAGTTGCAATAAAATCGATTTTAAACAGTCTCGTTCGGTTGCGCTAACAGCCTCAATAATCTCAAGCTTTACACCTTGTACTAGGCATTGTTTTTTAATCTTTTTTAACGCTAAACTGACAGCTTTACAGCACTCAATAGGTCCTTGCCCTGCTGATAATTGCAGTAATATCATGATCAACAACCTCCATTTGTTTTGAAGGTTAAAACGGGTCGTAACTTAGCGACCACTTCTATTAACCCTGCATCAACCATGTCACTTATAACCGTTTCACATTTTTTGTACGCTTGGGGTGCTTCGTCGTATAGCAATTCTTTATTACCACAAATAACTCTGCTACCTAACGCTGTACGGTATAAATCTTCGCGCTTATATTTATGGCCTAATCGGCCATGGCATTCACCACGTTGCCATTTACGCCCCGCGCCGTGCGCAAGTGAAAATAAACTGCTATTGATACTTTCCTGCACAGCTAGATCATTATCACTCAACGCTGTAAATACTGGTTTTACAAGATAACTGTAATCACCACGAGAACCAGGGATCACTACATAACCTTTATCACTCGGTGTTGCACCTTTTCTGTGTAACCAGCCATCGCAACCATTAATATTTTTAGCCGATACTAAATTATGGTTAATATCTAAGGTACACTCACCATTGGCTCGTATAGCCTCTAAAAACCGCTTAGCAATCAACTCACGATTAAGCTCTGCAAAGCGCACCGCTTCATCATGCTTGCTCATGTAATCTTTAAAGTCAGCATCACCTTCACATAAGCCATCGTGATTATGACCCGCTATATGTTCAACCAATATTGATTGCCCTAACCCACGCGAGCCTGAATGAACCAATAATTGAAGATGCTTTTTACTTAGCCCTAACTCATCTAAGGCACTTTGATTGTATATCTCATCAATAGCTTGAAACTCAGCAAAATGATTACCGCCACCAATGGTGCCCAAGGCACTATCATAACCCTTGGTAGTAATATTTTTTGCCGCTTTGCTACTTTCTATGATTGAGAGCCAACTTTCATCGAGTGGCAGCTCAATATGTGTAAATTTTTTGGCAAGTTTATCTAGATTTACTTTTGCTACTTTTGCTGTGGTTTGCCACAGCGCCATACCACAGCCAATATCGTTACCCACTAATGCAGGGTAAATTTTGTTGGTAGTGAAAAATGCAGCCCCGATAGGATACCCTCTACCTGGGTGTAAATCAGGCATGCCCGCAACACGTTGCATACCATTTAACTCTGATGTTTTGATCAGTTGCTGTATTGCCAGCCCTTCAATCCACGTATCAGCAGACGCAATAAGGCTAACTTTATCAGTTATTTTTTGGACGGATTTGCCCATAATACCAATTCCTTTTTCTTTGTTAGAAAAATAGGATTAAAACGAAATACGAATTGGCAGGTCTGGATCTATTTTGAAATCAAACGAAAGGAACGCGTTTAAACGCAATACTTACCTAAATGTACTTAATATATAACAGCGTGTTTAAGTAACAAGTTTCTTATCGGATAAGACCTGCAAAGGATGTTGATGTAATTGTCATAGTATTTTCTCCTTCACAGTTAGTTGATGAATCCAACACTTAGGGTAAGTGCTGAACAATTGAACGAGCGCATGTTAATCTGTTGTTGAACATAAAGCAAACACAAAATTATGCTATGTTTGCTTTATTTTCGATATATTCTAATTTTTGTCACTAACAATACTGCCCTGCCGCGAAACCGCAACTCCAAGCATATTGGAAGTTATACCCCCCCAACCAACCTGTTACGTCGGTAACTTCACCAATAAAATACAGGCCCTGGGCTTTTTTCGCTTCAAAGGTTTTTGAACTGAGTTCGTCGGTGTCTACACCGCCTAGGGTTACTTCCGCTGTGCGATAACCTTCGGTGCCGTTGGGTTTAATTTGCCAGTTATGAATGTAATTAGCGAGCTCGTCAATTTGGCTATGGGTGAGCTGGTTTACATTGCAATCTGGAATGGCTTTACTTTCGTGAAGTATTTCAACGAAGCGTTTTGGTAAAATAGTGGCGAGGCTATTTTTTAATGATTTTTGTGCTTGGGTTTCTCGCCATATTGCTAGTTGCGCTGTTAAATCAAGCTCTGGTAGCAAGTTGATGGTAACTGCTTGCCCTGCTCGCCAAAATGAGCTGATTTGTAATATGGCGGGGCCTGATAAACCACGGTGAGTAAACAGGATATTTTCTTTAAAACTTGTGCCGTCTTCACTACTGACGATACAAGACACGCTAATACCCGATAACCCTTCAAAGCGGTCTTTATCATGTTGATGCAAAGTAAATGGCACAAGTGCTGCCATGGTTGGTAATACTTTTAAGCCAAATTGCTCAGCAATTTTATAGCCTATTGGTGTTGCGCCTAATTTTGGCATGGTTAAGCCACCAGCGGCAACAACCAGTGACTCACAGCTGTATGATTGTTGCTCGGTGCTCACTAGATAGCCAGTATCTGTTTTTTCAACACTTAGCACTTCGTTACGAAGCGCCACATTCACACCAGCCCACTCGCATTCAGTTAATAAAATATCAACGATATCTTGCGCGCTGTTGTCGCAAAATAATTGCCCAAGGGTTTTATGGTGGTACGCCAAACCGTGTCTGTCTACCAGCTCGATAAAATCATGCTGGGTATAACGGCTTAAACACGATTTAACAAAGTGTGGATTACCACATAAATAGTTTTCAGGGCTGGCATTTTCGTTAGTAAAGTTACAACGTCCGCCGCCGCTAATGAGAATTTTACGGCCCGGCTTTTTGCCCATATCAAGTACTGTAACACTGCGGCCACGGTAACCTGCTTGCGCTGCACACATTAAACCTGCGGCGCCGGCACCGATCACTATTACATCTACTTGGGTCATTTGTTCGTCTCATCAGAAAATTTCTGCAATTGTAGCAAATTTAAAAGTACAAACTGAGCGGTATTTCACTATTTAATTATTAACAATAAAGGGTGAAAAAATAAATCCCCTTTCTGCGAACCTACAAATTAATTAATACTTTATAACCAATAAAGTAGCATAACAAAAACCATAAAAGCGTATTTAGCCATATAAACATCCTCATATAACTAAATTAGAGACATTAATAATAAAACGTTATTTTAACTATTTTAACAGATCATTTACTTTTGTTCCCCTTCACGATAATCCATCGTGGAGTAAACCATAACAATCTAGGGATCATTATGACAACAACAACATTTAAAAAATGTGCAGTAGCGCTAACGTTAAGCACGTTATTTGCTGCAACGACTAGTATGGCAAATCCAAGCCAAGCGATGATGCCATCAATGGCAGAAACCACAGCAAAACTACAGGGCCAAGATCCTCTTGGCACACGCTTTATCATCAAATATAAAAATAACGCTGATGAAATGAGCACGATGTCGGCTGCTGAAACTAGCCCATTAATGATGAACAAAAAAGCGCAAGGCTTTGTTAAAAACTTTACCAGCAAAAAAGGTAATGTTAAGGCGCAGTATGTTCGTGCAATGGCATTGAACAACCACCATGTAATGCGTGCAAATAAAAAACTGAGTGCAGACGAAGCACAACAATATATGCAAGAAGTAATAGCTTCTGGCAACGTAGAATATATTGAAATAGACCAAATGTTAAAACCATTTGCCACGCCTAATGATCCACGTTATGACGATCAATGGCACTATTATGAGCAAGCTGGCGGGTTGAACCTACCAACAGCGTGGGATACTGCCACAGGTAGCGGTGTAACTGTTGCCGTACTTGATACAGGTTATCGCCCACATATCGATCTTAATGCCAATATTTTACCTGGCTACGATATGATCTCTGATACCTTTGTTGCTAATGATGGGGGCGCTCGTGATAGCGATGCGCGCGATCCGGGTGATGCGATCAGCGCTAACGAATGTGGTTACACTCATGGCGCACAAAGCTCTAGCTGGCATGGTACTCACGTGGCAGGTACTGTTGCGGCAGTCACCAATAATGGCGAAGGTGTTGCCGGCGTTGCTTATGACGCAAAAGTTGTCCCTGTGCGTGTGCTTGGTAAATGTGGTGGTTTAACATCAGATATTGCTGACGGTATTATTTGGGCGTCTGGCGGCTCTGTTTCTGGCGTACCTAGTAATGCGAACCCTGCTGATGTTATCAATATGAGTTTAGGTGGCAGCGGCTCGTGTAGTTCAACCACACAAAACGCGATTAACCAAGCACGTAATAACGGCACTGTAATTGTTATTGCTGCTGGTAATGATAACGACAATGCCAACAACTACAATCCGGGCAACTGTAATGGCGTAGTGAATGTTGCTTCGGTTGGCCGTAACGGTGGCCGTGCTTACTACTCAAACTATGGCACATCTATCGATGTTGCTGCACCAGGTGGTGCGCAAAGTTTTGCGAATGATTCGGAAGGTGTACTTTCAACTCATAACTCAGGTTCATCAAGCCCTTCAAGTGATAGCTACCATTACTCACAAGGTACATCAATGGCTGCGCCGCACGTTGCGGGTGTTGCAGCACTGATCAAACAAGCTAAGCCAAATGCAACGCCGGATCAAATTGAGAGCATTTTAAAATCAACCACACGTTCGTTTGCAGCATCATGTAATAACTGTGGTACTGGTATTGTTGATGCAGCAGCAGCTGTTGCCGCAGCAGGTGGTACAACACCGCCACCACCAACAGGTAATGAGTTACTTGATGGCCAAGCACTAACGAGCCTAAGCGGCAGCGCAAGCAGTACTACTTTCTATACTATGACCGTACCAAGCGGCGCTTCAAATGTTACTTTCACTATGAGTGGCGGTAGTGGCGATGCAGATATGTATGTACGTGCAGGCAGCGCACCAACAACATCAACCTATGATTGTCGTCCATATAAAAATGGCAACAATGAAGAGTGCTCTATCGATAATCCAACAGCAGGCACATACCATGTCATGCTAAGCGGTTACTCAGCTTACGCAAATGTGAGCTTAGTAGGTAATTTAACAACCTCTGGTGGTACAGGTAATCCACAAGCTGGAGGTGGAACTGTCTCTGATATCACAGCAAGTGCTGGGCAATGGAAACATTATACCTTAGATGTGCCAGCGGGTATGGCAAGCTTTACCGTAACAACGTCTGGTGGCTCTGGTGATGCTGACTTATTCGTTAAATTTGGCAGTCAACCAACCAGCTCTAGCTATGATTGTCGCCCTTACAAAAATGGTAACGCTGAAACATGTACGTTCAGCAATCCACAAGCTGGCACTTGGCACATGAGTGTGAATGCGTATAAAACCTTTGCCGGTTTAACGCTTGATGCGCAATACCAACCGTAAGAACTAAAAACGCGAGCTTCAGTTGTACTGACGCTCGCGCTTTGGTGAACCAGTTTCCCCTGGTGATTTTTAGCCGAGTTTTACTCGGCTTTTTTTATTACAATTGTTCTAAAATAGCTTCTGCACGACTTACTACAAACTCTTTATCTTGTTCAACAAACAAACCAGTTACGGTTTGGTTTTCAACAATCATCGCATAACGGGTTGAGCGAACGCCACCAAAACCGGCAGTGTCTTTATCTAAACCAAGTGCTTTGGTAAAGCTGGCATCACCATCGGCAAGCATTTCAATGTGCTCGGCATTGTGTGCTTCACCCCATGCTTTCATAACAAATGCATCATTCACTGATACACAGTAAATAGCATCAACGCCATTGGCTTTAATTTTATCAGCAAGGGTAATAAATTCAGGTAAATGCGAATTAGAACACGTTGGTGTAAATGCACCAGGAACAGCAAATAACACCACTTTTTTGGCAGCGAATAAATCGTCATTAGTCAGTGTTTTCATGCCGTCTTCGGTTAATTGCGTAAGACTGATTGCTGGTAATACTTGGCCTTGAGAAATCATGTTCTTTCCTTAATCTTTAATATGAAAGCTAAGTGTAGTGTGCTTGTAATTACAATGCGATGAATTTCGTGCATACCGCTCACTATAACCCTAAGCTACTACGAATAGTGTGCATTTGCTGTTGTAAACGTTGATGAATGTCGGCCACTAATAGGCTAGATTCACTCACTTGGCCTTTCATGCTTTGCATTGACTGACTAAAGTTATCTAACAATGCATTTTGTTGTTTTGCTAACTCCATTGCTTCAAACGCGACTTTATTAGCATCTTGGGCATTATCAGCCACCCCTTCAGAGTTACGTTTAAGCTCTTGGGCATTATCTGTTTGTTGTTGAGCATCCTCTGCAAGCGCTGATATTTGCGTTGAAACCATACTAGAGTTTTCACTGAGTAAATTAAGTTGATTATTGATATCACTCAATGAACCTTGAGTTTGCCGAGCCAGCTTACGTACTTCATCAGCAACCACCGCAAAGCCACGGCCATGCTCACCAGCACGGGCTGACTCAATAGCCGCATTAAGTGCCAGTAAATTGGTTTGATCGGCAATATTGCGGATCATTTCAATAACTTGTCCTACATCTTGTACGCCACTGAGTAGCTCTTGTAGGCTGTGTAAACCTTGGCCTACTCGCTGCTGCGTATTCGAGCTGGCACTTAGCATATTTTCAGCAAAGCCTAAGCTTTGTTCCATTGCTGAAAAAGTGTGTTTCGCGTTATCAGCTACTTTGCCATTAATATCATTAACTTGTTCGCCTATCTGTTGAATATCAGCCAATAATTCTTGGTTTTGCTCAACTTGATGGTGACTGGCATCGGTTTGCTCACTGATTGAATGTAAGTGCTCGCTCATCTCCTGCATAAAGTCATTAATCACTTTTAGCATTTGCGCGCGCTCATCAGCTTCGTGGCGCTGCCGCTCAATTAGCTGATTAAAGTAAGTTGCGATTTCACCCACTTCGGTTTTTGGGTTTTTACTTACTATATTTTTTAGCTCATTGCTTTCAATTAAAAAAGCAAAACCATCTCGTAACTGTCTAAGTGGTGCTAACACTTGATTACGCTGCACAAAGTAAACACCAATGGCCAGTACCACCAACATACCGATGGCAATGCAAAACACCGCCAGCACTTGCTGTTTTAAAATACCTTGCTCGGTTTTAAGTTGCTGCTCAGCGTTTATTACCGTTCCTGAAAGCGTGCTAATTTGTTTGCGCAGCGCTTGCATACCAATTTGACGTTGCTGAGCTTGTGCAATGGTATTTTCTAAATCTCGAGGGTAACGATTTGGCCAGCTACTAAGTTCTGCTTTAATTTCATCGGCTAAATCTTCAGCTTCTTCGTCGATAAACAAACTATCTTCATCAACTTCACTCATCACCCCAAGGTTTTCAAGGTTATCTATCTGCTGCGCTAAACGATTTAGGTTAGTGATACTTTGCTGCAAATTAGCTTGCGTATCTTCATCAAAGCTAAGCAATAATTGATAAGTAAATAACGATAAAGTTGTGACTTCGCGATAGTAATCGCTGGCAAGCTGATAATAATCAGGCGCATGTGTATTTAGTTGCGCCGCTTTGTTGGCATAACCAATTAAAGAAGAAGCAGAACCCGCCATTTGCCTAAGCGCATTATCAAGCAATGCGGTTTCATTACCTGAGAGCTTACCCAAGGCACGGTATTTACCCTTTATATCGGTATCAAGCTGAGTTAATTGCGTATCTAATTGCTGTTTTAAGTCACTTGGTAAAGTGGCCAACTGGGTATTTTTTACTTGGCTAATAAGCTCCGCCGCTTGCCCTAAATACTGGCTATCGCCCTGCGCTAAATAGTCTTCAAGCAAGCCTTTTAAATCGACAAGTATTTTGTTTTTTAATTGATTATAAGATTGGTCTTGTTGTTCAAGTTTAACTAATGTTTGACTTGCCCAGTACAAAGTTCCGCCTAACAGCAGGCTGGCTAATGCCAATAAAATAGCTAGTAGTCGGGTAAATGATGACACGCGCATGAAATTAAATTCCTTTAAATAACTGTGCGTACACTATTAACTATTTATGACAACTTAATGAAAAGCAGCATTAAATACAGGGGTGTGCCACATGCTAAATTTGAAGAATCGTACTATTGTGAGTTAAAAACTGTCTAGTGAAGTCTGGGAAGTGCTGTTGTATTTTAAATGTTTTAAGGGAATGCCCTGTGCAGAGCCGCATGCAGGGAGTTTTTTAGGGGCTGTGAGGTTAGAGACTCGGGTTACCCGATTAAAGCATTTGGCAGGGATTGTCAGTGCTCTTTACCGGATGATGTATCTATTTTGACTGACACAATTCAATATCCCATAGTTTCATTAATTCTGTAATGGAATCGTTGAGATCCGAGGCATCCACTCCGTCCCTAGCTAAAATCGATACACCAAGAAGGAAACTATTAAAGGCAATTCCCATAGATCTAGCATTCGTTTTTTTGGACAGTTCACCCATAGTTATTGCGCGTTCGACGCATCGCACAAACCCTTGAAGCGTTCGTGATCGCGAGGCGGCAAGTGGTTCAGCAACGTGAGTAAACTCTGGCGAAGGTGCACTCATTGTCCCCAAAGACACCATACATCCCTTTGGATGCCCTGATTCACACTGCATTTTTGTCGAGCGGCGGAGCGTAAGCTCAACAGCGTCTCTGGGTGAAATCTCGTCGTCCCATAGAGCGTCTGTTACGCATGCGTAAGTTTCCAAGTAGCACTGTACAGCTTCATTGAATAATTTCTCCTTTGAACCGAATGCAGCGTAAAAGCTTGGTGTAGAAATCCCTCCACCAATATTAGCTTTCAGTTGGCTTAGAGAAGTCGTTTCGTAGCCATGCTCCCAGAAAATATACATAGCTTGCACAACCGCTTTCTGGCGATCAAACGTTCTAGGTCTGCCCATCTTTGCCATTTTTGTCTCCATTTCATCTATGACTTATATACTACTCGATACATAAATCATTGACAAGACTTGGTAGCTTGCTATACATTTGTATCGATCGATATATAACTATACAGGCACATAAGTGCCAACGTGTAACCCACCAATTTTTTAAAGGATAACTTTTTTGTGAATAACTCTCTCAATAAAGCAAATGAAGATCCGGATCGCTTACCTATGTCGGCACTGCTCGCATTGGCCATGACCGGATTCATTTGTATTGTCACAGAGACATTGCCTGCGGGGCTGCTGTCTCAGATCAGTGCAGGTCTGGAAATCAGCCAGGCTATAGCAGGTCAAATGGTAACGGCATATGCTTTGGGATCCTTGCTTGCGGCCATTCCCTTGACAATTGCGACACGTGGCTGGAAGCGGCGTAACGTTCTGCTGCTGACCATCTTCGGTTTCTTCATTTTCAACTCGGTTACCGCTTTATCAAGCAACTATGTTCTAACATTGGTTGCTCGCTTCTTCGCGGGTGTTGCAGCTGGACTTGCTTGGAGTCTATTAGCTAGTTATGCGCGCCGGATGGTCCAGCCCCATCAGCAAGGCCGTGCAATGGCTGTCGCTATGGTCGGTATCCCTCTTGCTTTGTCTTTGGGTGTACCTCTTGGCACATTTATGGGAGCGACTATCGGTTGGCAAACTGCATTTGGCGTCATGTCAGGTTTGGCACTTGTCTTGATCGTCTGGGTGATAGCGAAAGTTCCTGACTATCCTGGGCAGTCCGCTCACGAGCGCTTACCGTTGAAGAAAGTATTCATGAGTCCCGGGGTACGACCAGTACTTTGCGTGGTTATCACATGGATGTTAGCCCACAATATTCTTTATACCTATATTGCACCGTTTGTGGAGCAAGCAGGGCTTGGGAAACGAATTGATTTAGTTCTACTTACCTTTGGTCTTGCGGCCCTTGTCGGTATTTGGTTTGCAGGCATGCTGGTGGACCGATATTTACGGATTGCAATTCTAACAAGTCTCTTAGCATTCGCTTTAATTGCTTTGCTATTTGGATTTGGTGCTCAATCTCCAGAAATTATCTATATCGGTGTCGTAGTTTGGGGCATCACTTTTGGAGGCGCATCCACCTTTTTGCAAACCGCATTGGCCGATGCTGCAGGTAGTGGTGCTGATGTGGCGCTTTCTATGAATGTTGTTGCATGGAATTCAGCTATTGCCGGCGGAGGAATCGTTGGCGGGATACTGCTTGATTCAGTAGGTGTTAGCTCTTTCCCTTGGTCTCTGCTGGCCTTACTTTCAGTCGCATTTTTAATAGCTTGGTCATATCATTCGCACGCCTTTAAATCTGGGGCGCGTATCAGTGAAAGTTCTGTCGTTGGACATTGATTGAAAAATGTCTGATTAAGCAGGTCTGACAATGTAAGGAAGTTTGACTAAGTATTATTATTTTCGCTAGCTCTTTGTAGCGATCGAAGGTTTGAGTTACTTCGTTTTAAAACCACACTCCATAGTGGGAGTGTGGTTTTTACTTAGCTTTCGCAATAGTTAAAACACAGCCCGATAAATTTTTTATTTCATCTTTCAGGGGGATTCAACAAGAGCGTTTTAGAGTCATTTTGTTCCCAGACATTGCCTTGGAGCAAGGAATGAATGCTAAAAATGCATGATGTCGCTAACACTGCTTGCACCGACAGACAATGTCGCTGCTGTAGCTGTAAAGCTATGTTTTTATTATGTCAAACTATGGTTTCAGTGACATTGCTGGTAATAAATTTAAAAAATACGAATCAAGAATTAAATCATCGCCGCTTTTACATAAACATCAAAGCGGTTCTTTTTGGTTTTAATTTGCATGCTGGGCGTTTGGTCATTCAAAAATGGGGCGTAATCGGGGCGCTTTACAACCACTCGTTTACTGGCAAGTGGATAAGCAAATTCAAGTAATCCATCGGCGTCGTTATCTGCGCCTACTAAGTCTTGGAATACCCGCATTTCTTTTTTAACTAATGCTGATTTTTCTCGATGGGGGAACATCGGATCAAGGTAAACTACATCTGGCATACTTTCGCATTGTGCGAGTAAAGTATGGCTTGAGCCAAATACTAAGCTCATGTTTTGCTGCATCCATGGGCCAATTTCTGCGTCATTGTAAGCGCGTTGCAAGCCATCATAAAGCAATGCGGCAACAACTGGATGGCGTTCATGCAAAATGACCTTACAACCAAGAGATGCCAGTACAAAGCCATCGCGGCCAAGGCCAGCTGTGGCATCAAGTACAACTGGGGTTGCGCCTTTATTTAAACCAACCGCTTTGGCGATAGACTGCCCTTTACCGCCACCAAATTTACGACGGTGAGCCACCGCACCGGTAACAAAATCAACACTAATAGCGCCGAGTTTTGGTTCATCCGTTTTACGCAAGCTTAAGCCTTGATCATCATAATGTAATGAAAACCCTGCGGTGTTTGCCGCCCACTCAGCCAGCCCAAAACGCTGCTCTATTTCATTAAGATAAGGACGTACTTCTTTAAAAGGACACTGTATAACCAAAATAAACTCCGACCGTAAATAGCCCGCGAAGTATATCAACTGCTAAGCGCCATAGCACTAAAATAGCTCAATATCCGTTTGTGATGTAACGTCTTGAGTGTGTTCGGGGCTGGCAATTTTACTCAAACTGTCGATCAACTCACTACGCGAATCAATAATATGGTTTAGTTGATGCTTAATGAAGTCTAAATCATCATTTAAGGCGGCTAACTGTAATTGCGTTTGCTCTAATTGCGTTACTTGTAATGCCAAGGCTTGATTATCAGCGGGGCTTTGCTGCAACAGTGCCCGTAGCTCAGATAGTTGAGTTGCCAATTTTACTACGCTATCTTCACGCGCCTCGCTGCAAACAAATAACTGCGAAGCAAGCTGATTAAAAGCATTACCAACCGCATGCGCTTGTGCTAGGGCTTTTTCGTTCACTTCCATATCTTGAATTTTAGCGTTGGTGACTTCCAAAATATGCGGGAATAAATCTTTATAGCGACCATACAGTGCGGCATCATCAAGGGGCATATTTTTAATTAAAATAGATACTTTAGGATAATTAATAATTGTACGACTACTAAAATCAACAAACCGGTTTGAATAGCGGTGCTTTTCTAGCAGCTCTTGTTCGAGCGGACAAACACCACCGTCATCAGTACACACAACCCCAACATCTTGATACCAAAAAGCCACCACCACATCGAGGTTTAACGGCCGAAAGAATTCAAAAAAATAGCTCGATAACGATTGCAGATCGTGAGCGTGATAAGTTTGCCCAACATAACGCATGATCCTGCCCATATCGCCTGAGTCGGTCATGGCTATTTCCGCGGTGATCTGCGCCCGCTCAACATCATTTTTAAGCTTGATCGAATGCTGACGATACTGATACAAGATGCGAATACGTGCCATTAATTCTTCGGCATTAAAAGGTTTTACAATGTAATCGGCAGCACCGGCGTTATAGCCTTTAACCCGCTCTGGTAACTCACTCTTACCCGATAAAAACATCACTGGGATATCTTTAGTTTGCTCATTACTTTTAAGCTCTGTACATACTTGGTAACCACTTTTACCAGGCATTTCTACATCCAGTAAAATAATATCTGGATTATATTTTTGTGCTTGTCTTAATCCTTCATCGCCATTTTTAGCATGTATTAGCTGACAAAAACCTGCTAATGATTCTTCAATTACATGGTGAACATATTTATCGTCATCAATTGCCAGTACCAGTTTTGTCATGCCCCATTCCTTTTTATTAATTACCTAAAAAGCATAGTACGGAGCTATTATTTTGCGAAGAATTATTAGCTTAAAAGTAAAAAAGCGCCAAACGGCGCTTTTAAAACAATAAAATCAACTTACGATTTAGGCGGCAATACCACTGTGACGTAATAATGCGTCAACACTTGGCTCGCGACCACGGAAGTTTTTAAACAGTTCCATTGGCTCTTCACTGCCACCTTTTTCTAAAATATGCTGCATAAAGGCTTGCCCTGTTTGTGGGTTAAAAATGCCTTCTTCTTCAAATTTAGAAAACGCATCAGCCGAGAGCACTTCAGCCCATTTATATGAGTAATAACCCGCGCTATAGCCACCAGCAAAAATGTGGCTAAAACCATGTTGAAAACGATTAAACTCAGGTGGCTTAACTACCGATGTGTGACTACGCACTTCATCGAGTCGCGCTTGAATTTGGCAATCTTCGCCCGCTTGGTAATCGTTATGAATTCTAAAATCAAATAATGAGAATTCAATTTGACGCAACATTTGCATGCCTGAGTTATAATTTTTAGCCGCTAGCAGCTTATCCAATAACTCTTTAGGTAATGGCTCACCCGTTTCATAATGGCCTGAAATAAAGTTAAGTGCCTCTTCTTCATAACACCAATTCTCTAAAAACTGGCTTGGCAGCTCAACGGCATCCCATGCAACGCCATTAATGCCTGCAACCGGTGCGGCATCAACTTGCGTTAGCATATGGTGAATACCATGGCCAAACTCATGGAATAATGTGGTTACTTCGTTATGAGTGAATAATGCCGGCTTATCGCCAACTGCTTTATTAAAGTTACAGACTAAATACGCCACTGGCGTTTGTAACTGGCCATTAGCACGCACTTTACGGCCCATGCAATCGTCCATCCACGCACCACCACGTTTGTGATCACGCGCGTATAAATCAAGATAAAAACGACCACGCAAGGTATTACTGCTGTCGTAAATTTCAAAAAAACGAACATCTTTATGATAAGTATCAACGTCTTTTAGCTCTTTAACGCTGATACCAAATAAACGATTTACCGTTTCAAACAAGCCGCTTAGTACTTTATCTGCGGGGAAATACGGACGCAGGACTTCGTCTGATATTGAGTATTTCTCTTGTTTTAGTTTTTCACCGTAATAGCCATAATCCCACGCAGCAAGTTGCTCAATACCGTGTTTTTCTTTGGCGTACGCTTGTAGCTCAGCAAGCTCTTGCTCAGCTTGAGGTTTAGATTTAGCAGCTAAATCTTCTAAAAATGAGAATACCTGCTCTGGTGTTTCAGCCATTTTAGTGGCGAGTGACTTTTCTGCATAACTGGCAAAACCTAACAGTTGCGCTATTTCATGACGTAGTGCGAGTTCTTCGCTCATTATTGCTGAGTTATCAAATTCGCCCGCGTTAGGTCCTTGATCAGACGCACGGGTTACAAATGCCGTGTACGTTTCTTCACGTAATTCACGGTTATCTGCATAAGTCATAATAGGTAAATACGACGGGAAATCTAACGTAAATACCCAGCCATCTAATTCTTTGCTTGCTGCTGTATCTGCCGCAAGGGCTAATGCAGATTCAGGTAAACCCGCCAGCTCACTCTCATCGGTAATGTGCTTTTGCCAAGCTAGTGTGGCATCCATTACGTTATTACCAAATTTAGATGCCAGCTCTGATAGGCGGGCACTAATTTCGCCGTAGCGTTTTTGCTGTTCAGGAGCCAAAGCAATACCTGACAACTCAAAGTCACGTAAGGCATTGGTGATGGTTTTTTGTTGAGCTGTATTTAAGGTTTTGAACTCGTCGCTATTGTGCAGAGCATTGTATGCTTCATACAAGCCTTGATGTTGACCAACAAAAGTAGAATATTCAGAGATAAGCGGTAAACACTGCTCGTACGCTTCACGTAGTTCATCAGAGTTCACTACTGAATTCATGTGCGATACCGGAGAAAACATGCGTGAAAGCTTGTCGTCAGCTTCTTCAAGTGGCAATACTAAATCTTGCCAAGTAAACGATTTTTTAGCCAACACGTCATCAATTTTAGCGCGGCATTCACTAATGCCTGCTTTTAGCGCTGGAACAACATGTTCTGGCTTAATTTTAGAAAATGGCGGTAAGCCTTCTAAACCTATTAAAGGATTATTCTGGGTATCAGTCATGTTAGCTCTCAAGTCTGTGCAATTATGATTTTGAAGTTGGGGCGAATTCTTGAAATACAAGGGGCTTTTAACGGGTCTTGCTTATGCTATCATCGAACTAATATGACCATTCATCTTTGAGGAATAACTATGGCTCAGCATTTTGACTACATTGCAATTGGCGGCGGCAGCGGCGGAATAGGTTCAGCTAACCGTGCGGCAATGCGTGGCGCAAAAGTGGCACTAATTGAAGCAAAACACATGGGCGGTACCTGTGTGAACGTAGGTTGTGTACCAAAAAAAGTAATGTGGCATGGCGCTCAAGTTGCTGAAGCAATTAACTTATACGCTCCAGATTACGGTTTTAATGTTGAAGTAAAAGACTTCAACTGGAGCAAGCTGGTAGAAAGCCGTGAAGCCTATATAGGCCGAATTCATAAAGGCTATGACAATGGCCTAGCTAAAAACGGCGTAACAGTCATTAAAGGCTTTGCTAAATTTGTTGACAGTAAAACAGTCGAAGTAGACGGCGAGCTTTATACCGCTGATCATATTTTAATTGCCGTAGGCGGTCGCCCTAGCATTCCAAATATCCCAGGTGCTGAACACGGCATTGATTCAAATGGCTTTTTTGAGCTAAATGAACAACCAAAACGCGTTGCAGTTGTGGGCGCCGGTTATATCGCGGTAGAGATTGCTGGTGTACTTCATAGCCTAGGTACTGAAACCCATTTATTTGTTCGTAAGAGTAAACCACTGCGCACCTTTGACCCATACATCATCGACACGCTTGTTGATATTATGGCTAAAGAAGGCCCGACGCTGCATACCGAGTGTTCACCAAAAGAAGTGGTTAAAGAAAGCGATGGCAGCTTAACCATTCACTTTGAAAACGGGTATAGCCAAAACGTTGACCAAGTAATTTGGGCGATTGGCCGCACGCCAACGACTGATAAAATTAACCTAGTAGCAGCAGGCGTAGAAGTTAACGAAAGCGGCTATGTAAAGGTTGATGAATACCAAAATACTACCGCTAAAAACGTTTACGCCGTTGGCGATATCATCGAAGGCGGTATTGAGCTTACCCCAGTTGCCGTTAAAGCAGGCCGTACATTATCAGAGCGCTTATTTAACAAAGAGCTACCTGATGATTTAAAAATGGATTACAGCTTAGTACCAACCGTGGTATTTAGCCATCCGCCAATTGGGACAATTGGTTTAACGGAGCAAGAAGCGATTTCACAGTACGGCAACGAGAATGTAAAAGTGTATAAATCAAGCTTTGCAGCTATGTACACCGCCGTTACTCAGCACCGCCAAGCATGTAACATGATGTTAGTGTGTGCCGGCGAAGATGAAAAAGTAGTTGGCTTACACGGCTTAGGCTTTGCGGTTGATGAAATGATCCAAGGTTTTGCGGTAGCCATGAAAATGGGCGCTACCAAAGCTGATTTTGATTCAGTAGTGGCAATTCACCCGACTGGGTCTGAAGAATTTGTGACGATGCGCTAGTTAAAGCGCTAAAGGCTAAAGGCTAAAGGCTAAAGGCTCAAAACATAAAACCTTGCAGTTAACGCTGCAAGGTTTTTTAGTTTTGGCTGGTGACTTTACTTACTATCCATACCTACAAAGCTAATTCATCAATTTTGTTTTTTAATCTTGGTGATGCGAAATCTAAAAAGCTTTTCATTTTTTGTGGCATATATTTTCGAGATTTATGCAGTAAATGCACAGGAACTTTCGCGGGTTCAAATTCAGCTAGTATGACCTCAAGCGCGCCTTGCTCTAGTGCATCTTTAACTTGGTAATGTAGTTGCTGGGTTACACCTACTGAATTTATAGCAGCAGTAACAGCTGATTTACTATCCGTAATCGTTAATCGAGATGATATATTTACATTAAAAGCAATTGTAGAATCCGGAACAAGGTAACTCCAAGGTGGAGTTGTCATCGCCGTATTTAGTGATATACACGGGTAGTGAGTTAAATCAGCCGGTGTTTTTAACGTTTTGTGGGCAGCTAAAATCGATGGGCTTGCACAGGTTACCACCCGAATTTCACCTACTTGAGTGGCTATCATTGAGCTATCTGGTAACGCACCAATTCTAACCGCCATATCAACATCATTATCAAACAAATTAATATTTCCATCCGACAAAATTAACTGCACATTTATGCTGGAATATAAGGACAAAAACTCAGTAACTATTGGCAATACATATAATCTTCCAAACATCACTGGTGCAGTGATGACCAACTCCCCTTTAGGCTCTGAATATTCGCCTTTTACCCCTTGTTCGGCCTCTTCAACTTGCTCGATAATTGCTTTGCAAGCACGAATATAATTTGCCCCAAAGTCCGTTAACGATAACTTTCTCGTTGTTCTATGTAATAGACGCACACCGAGCTGGTTTTCAAGTTCTGATATTTTTCGGCTTAGGGTTGGCAAAGGAACATTTAGCTCTTTACTTGCCGCAGAAAAACTACCAACTTCCACAACCTTAATTAACATAGACATTGCTTGTAACTTGTCCATTGATTATCTCATTTATTGAAAATATCCTTATCAAATTTACCGTATTATCTTTTAAATAACAAAATGTCATAGTGCAGCTATCAAATAAAGATAGGAAACATACTCTATGAACACTTTATCTCCTGTAAACCCTCAAGCAGCTCTTGCCTATGATCATGTTGGTATTCGAGTCAGCAATAGACAAAAATCAGTCCACTTTTATGAACGTCTTGGATTCAAAGAAACCTATCGCATTGCAGAAGGCGAAGCGAATGAGATGGTTACTGCGAGCGGTGTTCGCATTAATCTTATTTTTAATGGTGCAAAAATAACAGGGCAAAAGAACACACTCCTAGATGAGCCGATAAAAAAACCAGGGATCACGCATCCTGCATTCATTATTAATAACATTAATGAATTTCAAGCTTGGCTATCTAAAGAAGGGATCACAATCACTGAGGGACCAAAAAAACTCGGCCCGAGAAGAATCGCTTTATTTATCCGAGATCCTGATGGGAATGTTCTTGAGTTCAATCAATTATTATCAGAGGAGACAAAAAATGAAATTATATGATTTAGAGTTATCAGGCAACTGTTACAAAGTAAGGTTATTTGCCTCACTGATCCATACACCATTAAATATTATTCCTGTTAACTTTATGCAAGGCGAGCATAAGCAAAATAAATTAATGAAATTAAACCCTTGGGGAGAAATTCCAATACTTGAAGATGGCAATATAGTGTTAAGAGATGGGCAAGCGATATTAGTCTATCTAGCCAATAAATATGGCGGTGAAGCATGGTGGCCTAGTGAAGCGTATTTACAAGCAGACGTTATGCAATGGTTGTCTATCGCGGCTAATGAAATCCAACATGGACCGAATAAAGCTCGGTTAATTAAAAAGTTTGCAGCCGAGTATGATCATGCTCAATGCGTGCTGCAATCAAATAAAATACTTACATTAATCGATTCTCACCTTATGAATAACCATTGGTTAGCTGCAAATCGCCCGACTATCGCTGACTGTGCAATTTATCCCTATATATCCATCGCCCATGAAGGAGATGTTGAGGTAGATAAATACCCGCATATTAAAGCGTGGATGAAAAGAATTGAGCAGCTACCTGGCTATATCCCTATGCCTGGTAACTAACATTGCCGCGTTTTATGCAGGCCTAAACAGTCGCTACATTAAGGTCGCCACGAAACCTTGCAGCTCTGTTGCAAGGTTTTTAAATCCATGATTATTTAACAGGGCAAGGTCAGTCATGGATGTTGTTTTAAGTATGACCAAGTCATGATTATTAGCTGGCACAAACCTTGTATTCACTTAGAAACACTGAACAACAAGCGCATTTTGTTTATGTTTACTGCGTAATTCGGTAATGATTACGTAGTCGGCTTTACATTTTTACAAGGAGGCACTGTGTCTAAGTCTGCAATTTTATATCGTATGGTTACCGATGAGCATATTTGCCCGTTTGGTTTGAAATCAAAAGATCTGTTAGAACGTAATGGCTACGATGTTGATGATCGCCACCTTACCAGCCGCGAACAAACCGATGAATTCAAACAGCAACATGATGTAAAAACCACCCCGCAAACCTTTATTGATGATACACGTATAGGTGGGTACGATGATTTGCGCGACTTTTTCAATCTGCCTAAAGCGGGTCAACAAGGCACAAGTTACACCCCGGTGTTAGCTATATTTGCAGTCACACTATTACTCAGTTGCGGGTTTAGCTATGCCAGTGGCGATACTTTATTGTCGATGCAAAACTTAATGCTGTTTATTGCACTATCGATGGCAGTTTTAGCCATTCAAAAGCTGCAAGATTTATATAGCTTTTCAAACTCATTTATTACCTATGATTTACTCGCCATGCGGATTGTGCCCTATGCTTATGTTTATCCTTTTATCGAAGCCTATGTTGCCATCGCTATGGTAGCCAAACTTCCGGCCTTAGCGGTGGCGCCATTCTCGTTATTTATTGGTGGTATTGGTGCTGTGTCAGTATTTAAAGCTGTGTATATCGATAAACGTGAGCTGAAATGTGCGTGCGTTGGTGGTGACAGTAATGTGCCGCTGGGCTTTATTTCCCTTAGTGAGAATTTATTTATGATAGCAGCGGGTATTTGGATGCTAATTAGTTGATAAACATATAACGGTTTTGCCACATTCTTACTTGTCTATCATGGTGGAATTAGCAAAATTTAGTTAGTATGGCTACGAGCTATTTTGATTAACGCACTCCCCATTAGGAAGTTATGAGTAAAGATATACTGCTACACCCGGTTTTAATTTCATTGGCAATTTTCGTTATTGCGTTTTGCCTAAAGGTGCTAGTTGATAAGTTAGCGCGACATCGCGCCGAAAAAAAGCAACGAGATATAAGGTACATTTCGCACAATATTAAGCACTTTGTTAACTTAGCAACAGTGCTGTTGCTGCTGTTTGTTTGGTCTACTGAAATCCAGAACTTTGCGCTGTCGATCGCGGCTTTTGCGGTAGCCATTGTGTTTGCCACCAGAGAGTTTATTCAATGTATAATTGGCTTTTTCTACTTGGTGACAACACGGCCATTTAGAGTTGGCGATTGGGTGCAAGTTGGTGAGTATTACGGTGAAATTGCTGAAACCGATTGGATCAAAACCACTATGCATGAAATTGACATGCATACCTATCAGTTTTCTCGCAAGACCATTTATATTCCGAATAATAAACTGATCACCAGCCCAATTAAAAACTTAAACTTTGTAAAACGTTTTACCACACATCATTTTAGTATTGTGCGTAAGGAAAGCTTTAACCCGTATCCCATCTACGCCACGTTACTCGATAAAGCGAAGCATTATTGTGAAGACTTTCATGATGTAGCAAGTCGATATAATGCAATTATCGAGCGAAAATTGGACGCAAAGATTTCTGGCCCTGCACCTGAAATACACTTTAGCACCACTGAGTTAGGTGAGTTTAAAGCAAGCTTCACGTTATTCTGCCCAACCGATCAAGCACTAGAAATAGAGCACAAGCTAACCGAGTATTTTATGGAGCTTTGGTACGATGAAGCTGCAAAAAGTGAATTAAAAAACGTACCTTAAATTCATTTATATAAGCACAATTACAACAAGCTCGTCACCATGAGAGACGAGCTACTACAGATTTTTCATCAGCAAGCAGCGAAAACGACCAACCATTACGCTCGCATAGTCGTTGCACAATACCTAAACCTAATCCATAGCCATGAGGCGATGCATCGCTTGGTGAATATTGCTCAGCAGCGGCACTGACCAGTTGGTTGGTGACTAACAATTGTTGTTGCTCTATACGAATGGTGATCGGCCCCTGCCCTGCGAGTGTATGCTCGAAGGCATTTCGCACTAGATTATTAACCGCGATAGAAAAAGCTTGTGGATGACCATAGACTCGGGGGTTTGCGAGTTGTTCGATTTCAACTTCGACCAACTTTCGACTTAGTAAGTGGCGCTGAAGATCTATCACGTTGCTTACCAGTGGCATTACTAAAAACTGCTCATCATACAAGCCCTCGTCAGTTTCACGAGCAAGACACAAGAACATCTCAATAGTGGTTTTCATATCGAGTGTTGCGCGTCGCACCCGATCCAATGTTTTCATATCAGTCGCTGACAGCTGGCTTTGCTCCAGCAGTTCAAGCGCGCCTGTAATTACTGTAATTGGTGTGCGCAATTCATGACTGGCTGAACTGGTAAAGTAGCGTTCTCTAGTTACAAAGGCACTGATACGCTCAAGTGTCTGCTCAATGGTCTTGGCAAGCATACCAACCTCATCATCGGTGAACCGGCTAGAATCAATGCGCTTGTGGTCTTCACTTGACAGTTTTTCTGGGTTAATCTCGCCGACGGCTTTAGCGAGCTGCGTTACAGGGGCAACCGCTCGTCGCATCACTATAATGCCCAGCCCAAAACCAACCATACCAAGCGTACCTACGACACTGCTAATAATAAGCAGCAACCACCAATCTTCTGACGACGAAGCCTCAATGCCTGCAACATCAAAAACCACAAATCCGCGTAACTGTTTATTGTCGATAGCTATCACGGCAACATGCAATTCTTCGCTATCGAACTCGTACAATCCCAGTTCAGGGTTTGTTTTCGCCCACTTTTTCAGTGATTGGGGTAAATTAGCGACCTTGTCATAGCCGCGCAGGTTTGTTGTTATAGAGGGATAGTTGTCGGCTGCAACCTGTAACTGTTGCGTCAGCACACGGTCTTCACTTAACCTGACCGCTGCAAAAAAAGCGAAGCCCCAGGCAATGCTAAGTACCGCAACACAAAGTGCAAATGCAATGGCGACACGTTTGCGTAAACTGTGTCGATACATTATTGCGTATCCTCGGCAATTCGATACCCGATACGATGCACAGTATGGATCAGCGGGCTGTCAAATGGCCTATCTATAGCTTGGCGTAACTTATACATATGTGAGCGAAGCGCATCACCATCGGGACGCTCGTCAGCCCACAATAAGGTTTCAAGCGTATCGCGAGCCACCACAGACGGCGCCTGCTCCATTAAGCGCTGCAATAGTTTCATACATGTTGGGTTGAGTTCGACACGTCGCCCAGCACGATGAACTTGTAAAGTGGATTTATTTAGAGTCAGTTCGCCCACAATTAACAGGTTATCGGGCTTGCCATGACTGCGTTTGTACAGCGCTTGCAATCGTGCATGTAGCTCTTGTAATGCAAATGGCTTGACCAAATAATCATCGGCTCCTGCCGCAAATCCCTTCAGTTTATCATCCAGTGTGTCTCTAGCCGTTAGCATTAGGACTGGGGTTTCTAGTTTGGCGTCCGCTCGTAACTTTTGGCAAAAGCTTATGCCATCCATACCTGGCAGCATCAAATCGAGTACAATCACATCAAACGGATTGGTCAACGCTAAGTGCATTGCACTGATACCATCATAGGCAAAATCCAGTATATAACTGTGCCTTTCAAGATAGGCGGCAATGTTTTCACAAATGTCGCGGTTATCTTCAACAATCAAAGCTCTGATCGGCGTTGCACTATGTGCGTTAACCATCTTCTATACTCCCTTACCAGGCATAATCTAATCGCAAACCTATAAGTGGCTCTGCTTCGCTATCGTCTACGACCTCAATGCCTCGGCGGTAGTCAAACTCAGTGTCGTCACTTGATGACGCTGCCGTTACGTTGATAACATCGAGAAAGGCGGTTACATCTATGGGGCCAAATGCACGTCGATAGTCAACACGAAGATTCAGCGAACCGGAACCACTTTTGCGACCAACATTACGCTCAGTGATCTCTTTAGAGTAACGTAACGGTTGGCCTGGCCCCAATACGTCTGAATGAATTATAAATTCGTCATCTGGCCTACCAGAAAGGTATTTGTAGCGCCCTGCGACTTTCCAACGATCGCTGATCTCCCAAGTTAAACCTAGAGTAGCGACATGCTCACGACTAAATTCTGCAGCTACATCACCGCGACCATCTTTACGATCAATTACAGCATCATTGTAAGAATAGGTTGCACTTGCGTAAAGGCCTTCATAAATTGCACCATTAAGGACAAAATCAACACCATAGGATGTGCCATCACCAATATTTGCATAAGTTCCGCTGGTTCGATCAAGATCAACTACTAGATCATCGAGAGTTTGATAATAAGCTTCGCTTAACAGTGACCAATTAATGCTCGGAAAATATTTGAAACCGACACTCGCGTGGGTGATTCTTTCGGTTTTGAGATCATTGGACTCGTTCGCTGCAAGCTCTAAATAGCGTGGTGATTGATGAAATAGCCCTGCTGTTGCAAAATATCTAACTGTATTACTCGGCTGCCAGTTAACGTTAAATCTAGGCGATGCGAAACTTTCATCAGCAAAACCGTCCCGTTCGAAGCGTAACCCAGTACCAAAATCCCAATCACCGAATTCAAATACCTGATCTACGTAGCCAACATAGCTGGTTTCTTTCTGGTTCATTGTGGAGTTGATGCTTTCAGGTGTTAGCACGATAAAATATTGCTCTGGATCTGGTCTAAAGTCATCTTCATCGTAGACATAGCGATTCCAATCACCATCTAAAACGGTACTGTAGTCCAGTTCAATTTGCGTTATGCGTACCCCAGCACTAAATAATCCCCATTGATTTACTGTCTCAAAATCGCTTCGCCAGCCAAGCTCAGTTTCACCTTCAGTAATGGTTATAATATCCTCCCTTACTGGGTAATCAGAGGCTGGTGTTTCTGCTGGTACAAGATCAGGATAAGCTTCACCTTCTGAGCTCACTTTGTCACTTTTGCGATAATAAACCTTGTTTGTCAAAACAGCGCTATCACCAAGCAAAGTTCGCCAAGTTAGACCATATAAATCACTATCTTGCTCAGAGTCTTGCAGCGCTGTATCTTCAAAATTAGGTGATTCGGCAACGTGTTTAACACCCCGAGTGTAGTCTTCGTGAGTATCCATCAGCAGAATTTCAACGGTGTTATCTTGATTAATGGGGATCACTGATTTTAGTATCACATCCCTTAACACTGGTTCACCAATATCTAGCTCTTCAATGGTTTCAAACAAAGCACCAAAATCTAATCGTCTTGCAGAAAAAAGCATCGTTGCATCATCTGTAATACCCATAGGCCCATCGTAACCTACTTCATAGCCGGCAAGGTCATAACGAAAGCTTGCTGAAGGACTTGGATTACCATCAGCGACATCAAGTTGCAGTAGTGATGCTGCACGGCCCCCATAAGCAGGCCCCCAGCCACCAGGGGAAAACTCAGCTGTGCTGATAACATTTGGTGCAAAAATCGAAAAACGGCCGCCTCCGCCAACATCTTGTTCTTCACCTAGTGTCGCATCAAAATGTATAGCTTTATCAAAAGGGAAGTCATCTACGAATAACAAATTATCTCTTGGTCCACGGCCACGAACACTGAAACTTGCGAACTCACTGTCAGATGCAAGCCCTGGTAACCCATCCAACGACAGCAATGGATCCGCACCACCGCCAACCGCACTTCGTAACGACTCTCTGTCAAGGTAAGTACTAGAACCTGATGAAAATACATCAGCTTGCTGTGCCCGCACTTCTACAACTTCAATAGTCTGTTCTTTAAGTGCGAATTCTAGCTTAATATTTTTACGTGTAACAACACGCACGCTCGGTTCATACAATGAAGCAAATCCACTTTTGGCTACGTTGACTGAGTAAAGGCCTGAGTCAAGTTGCGCCACAGTGATGCGACCTTGTTGATCTGTTGCTAAAGTTTGCGTGAATGCGGTTTCTCGTTTCTTGATAGTGATCTGCACATTTGCCAATGGCCTATCAGTTGCGTGATCTTTCACTATAAAGGTCAGCTCTCCTGGCGCCTCAGCCGCATGGCTAAATAATGGCAAACCTGTTAGCAATACCAACAAAGTCAGCCACGACAGCAGTCTTAGTTGCCCGTTCATATCGCTATCCCCCTAATTGTTAACCACACGACCTCTTTTAACTGCCTGCTCATTTTACTCTCCTTACAAAAATCAACTATAGCGCTGTAATGAATGTAAGGAGTCTAGCAGTGCAAATGTGACTAAAAAGTCGCTAAAATGTAAAAGTTATTTAAAAGGGAGAATTATTTTCAGCGATATCGCAAAGTTATATTGTGAAAAATTTCAAGCTGTAACAGCTCTATTATGGCAAGAAAATTAGATGCTAAAACTGCCACCACTTAGGCAGAAATACAATTAAGAAGAATTGGTTAAATTTTTAACTATAACACCGTTGCTTGACTCACTTGATTAAAACAAAGTGAGTCAAGCAGTTAATACTAGCCGCCTGTTCTAAGATCTTGCTCAAACTCGGTTTCAGTTTTCACTGGCTGGCAATGTGTTTGTACAGTACTTTTGTTTGCCTCATCTTTGTCGGTGCTAAAAATGGTATAGTTGTAGTCTGTTTCTACTTCACCACCTAGGCACTCATGCTCTGCATAAACCCCGTTTTCATAGCCGTCTTTTACCTCTTGTGATGCACACCCTGCTAGGAGTAAAAACACAATTAACACTGATAAAAATTTCATAACAACTCCAATAAGGTAATTTCTAGTAAATTATAGTTCATATTCAACATGGAATGAGGGAAGCTTGTTAAGTAATGGCAATAGTGATCTTTCTCTTATTAAATCATCACGCTCATCATCTAACATTTCTCGTTCCCGATGCAGCTCTTTACGTTTATTACTGCCAACCGTTTCGGCACTTAATTCATCCCTAATGGTATTAAGCCGCCAATCTATTTCATCAAGTCGCTGCTCTATTTCAGCTTTTCTTTCCTCAAGCTGATAACGATCATTACCCTCTTGCCACGCTTTTCTAAACTGTGTGTTATTACACACACCATTATATGATTCGCCACGGATACCCAGAGTAAAGCCATTTTCAGGTTCACAATACACAGCAAGGCCTTGCTGGTAACTTGCCTGATACTCATTTAACTGCGCGGTAATACCAAATTCACGGCAAGTGGATATGATTTCTTTGCCTCGCTCATATGTATAGCCTTGTTGGCCATGGCTATAACCTAACTGCTGCCAATTAGCTTCTGCGCACTCTTGTTGAGATAAAGAAGTACATCCTGATAGCACTATGAAAAATAACAAAAACAAAAAACGATGAGACATTTCACTTCCTAAAGTATCAGGGGTTATTCAAGTACCCATTTTGTAGCACTTTTTAAATAAAGTGAACAATATAAGTGTAACTAGATGTTTTACCTTTTAATTATCACTTTCCTTCCTTGTAACTTAATGATTAAAAATACAATTACAGAAAGTACAAAAAAAAGCCAAGATAATGGTATTAAGAAAAACGCTTCCACTAACATGCCATTCTCATCAATGTAACCACCTTGTAAATAGAAACTAATAGCGCACAATAGACTCAAAAACAAACAACCAACCACATATTTATAACGTTTAATAAATGACCACATATCAGGCTCCTCTATTTAAATGTACGTGCTGGATTAGTAGGCACATTTTTTTGCTTTATTATCCAACGGGCTATGTTATCTTTTCGCATGAACTTAACACCTGTATGCTGTTTTGCATACTGGATAAAATCATCAAGCGCTTTTACCCGTGCAGGCGTTCCTGCAATACGGTCATGAGCACTAATCGACATCATCCGTCTTCTATGCTTACCTTCGGCGTATAACACATCAAACTCATCCTTTAACTCTTGCAAGTACGCTCGAGCCGTCATAGCTGTGCTTCCTGAGTAGCGCGCAATGTCGTTATTACGAAAAGTATAAGGTACAACCACAAAAGGCTTATTATTTAAAGGTGTAAAAGAAGGCTCATCACGCGATAGATCATCAATATGATAAATAAACCCAAGCTCTTGCAAAAGCGTAAGTGTATTTTCTGAGTGTCTCATCCAAAATGCATTGAAGCCAACTGGCCGCATTCCTGTCACTTTTCGATAATATCTGCACTTTTAATATATGAAGCGCGCTCTTGTTCAACACTCATCGAATATTGTGGTGTCCATGTTTGGCCGTGACCCGATGCTTCATGCCCTCGTGAAACCACTTCTTTAGCAAGTGCTGGATTTAATTCCACAGCCCTGCCCACCATATGAGAGGTAACTTTAATATTATGTTTATCCCATAGTTCAAGTAATCGTGGGATCCCTTCATTCATCCCATACTGATACCAAGTAGGCGAAATAGTATCGTGATAACCCTGCTCTATTTGAGGAAACGGCCCTGCATCAGAGCTATCTTGTGCTGTTGCTTCAAATTGCATTGAAATAGAAATCACTAATTGTGCATCATCAGGCCAATAATCTGATTTCTCAGGTAGTGGGGCTGCATTTAATAGCTTACTGCTGCACAGTGCCATTAAAAGAGTGAGTAAAGGTAAAGCCTTCATTTTTATCTCCTTAACTAATTAACGCGGTCCTGCCGTTACTGTGATCTCGGCTGTTTGCAAAGAATGCTGATGTAAGAAAAATCCTGTAAGTGCACTTGTTGCCCCTTGTGGAACAGCTAATTTTTCTACATCCAATGCATACACTTTATAGGTGTAGCTATGCTTGCGTCCTTCTGGTGGACATGGCCCAAAGTATCCGGGCTTCCCCATATCTGTATTACCTTCAATGGCTCCTTTGGGTAAAGTCGTTGAAGATAGTAAGTTACTAGTAAGAGGAATATCATGTACTACCCAGTGCCAAAAACCACTGCCAGTTGGTGCGTCATTGTCATACACTGTCACGGCAAAGCTTTTGGCTTTCTTAGGCGCATTTTGCCATTTAAGTTGTGGCCTAACATTACTCCCCTGACAACCAAAGCTATTCCAATATTGCTCACTCTTTATTGCCTGACCTGGCTGTAAATCAGGGCTCGATAAACTAAATTCAGCTGCAAAACTGGCACTACTAAACAGCCCGCTGATCAGTAAAGTAACTACTGAGTTTGAAAAATTAACCATTTTTAGCCCTTATATTTTCAGTTAAAACGAAAGTTACTTTTGATACGCTGGGTAATCGGTATAACCTTTGGCTGTACCGCCAAACAATGTACTCCCATCGGCAATCGTGTTTAGTGGCAGTTGCTCTTGAATACGATACGGTAAGTCTGGGTTGGCAATAAAACGACGACCAAATGCAATGTAATCAGCAAGACCTTGTTCAATAAGCTGCGCACCTGAATGCTCGGTATAATTACCGGCAACAATAATCGCGCCACTAAAATACTGACGAAGTGCGACTCTAAACTCTGGTGTTACACTGGGCGCATCGTCCCAGTCCGCTTCGGCAAGATGAATATACGCAATACCAATTTGCTCAAATTGCTTTGCTGCTAATAAAATAGTGTCAATTGCTTCACTATCATCCATACCACGCTGAGTGATAAAAGGCGCTAATCTAACTCCCACTTTATGAGCTCCAATGGCATTACTAACTGCGCCAATAATTTCACAGGCAAAACGAATACGGTTTTCTTGGCTACCGCCATATTCATCTGTGCGTTTATTCGCTGAACGTCTTAAAAACTGATCAATTAAATACCCGTTACCTCCATGTATTTCAACGCCATCGAAACCAGCCTCAATCGCGTTAATTGCCGCTTGCTTATAATCATTTACTATTTCTTTAATTTCTTTAACACTTAGTGCTCGAGGGGTTGGGCAGTCAAGCATCCGTCCTTCTCCATCATCGCCTACCACCCAAACTTGTGCATCTGGAGCAAGTGCAGATGGGGCAACTGGCGTTCCATCATGATGAAATGAAGAGTGCGACATTCTACCAACGTGCCAAAGTTGTAAAAATATTTTACCGCCTTCTTTATGCACAGCTTGTGTTACTTGCTTCCAACCTTCGATTTGTTCTTGCGTGTAAATACCTGGCGTAAATGAGTAACCTTTGCCCTGAGCAGAAATTTGTGTAGCTTCAGAAATAATCAGCCCTGCAGTAGCACGCTGCGCATAATAAGTGGCCATCAGTTCAGTGGGAATATCACCCGGTTGCGCAGTTCGCGAACGGGTCATAGGTGCCATCACAATTCTATTATGCGTGACCATGCCACCGAGTGTTTTAGCTTCAAATAAGGATTCAATAGACATAACTAACTCTCTTATAAATAATGTTTATCTGGATTTAAATTAAATTTCATCACTACTAAATAGCATTTCAACCTTTATCTCTTCTGGTCCAGGTATAAATACTTGCTGCTCTAATAGCTCTGGCACGGTTCGCTCAAAGTAGCTTATACCTGTTTTCGCTAAGCGACTTTTCAATCCTTGGTAACCCATGCTACGAATGGCAATGTGCTCTACCACTCCTCGCCCTTGGATTTTGCTGTTAAATGCTGATAAGTACCCCTGTTGCGCTTTATTACCCGCGGCATTAACCAGATGAATCAAAGCAACGTTATCGCTGCCGTATAACCACGCTCCCTCGAAAGGAAAAGGCGGACGATACCCTTCACTTAGCCCAACTGAATTAATAAAGAACTGTCGCATCGCTTGGTAATCACAACTAGAAATTAATACATGATCTAAACGCATAAACTTTCTCTGTTGATAATGAGTACAACCAGTTTAACTATTTACTTAAATTTGATAATTGAGTTAATATCAAAAACACTATTCATTAATACTGAACTATAAAGAGTAAAGAACGATGGCAAAGATTGATGATATGCAGCTTTTTGTTCATGTGGTGCGCTCTGGCGGGCTTGCCGCAGCAGGGCGAAAAGTCGGTTTATCGCCTGCTAGTATGACGTCACGTATCAACCAGCTTGAAAATCACTATCAAACCCGACTCTTAATACGTAATACTCGCAGTATTAAATTAACCGAGACTGGAGAGCAATTTTATCAAGGCTGTTTAAGAGTGATTGCTGAAATTGATGCCGCAGAACAAAGTATTCAGCTTAGTAAAAACACCCTTTCGGGTAGTCTCAAAGTAACCGCGCCCTCTGACTTTGGTAAACAGTTTGTTGCCCCTGCAATAGCTAAATTTGTAGCACAGAATCCACAAGTTAAACCACACCTGCATTTAACCGATGGCTTAGTCAATTTAGTTGAAGAAGGCATTGATATTGCTATTCGCTTTGGAAACTTACCCGATAGCAATTTGATTAGCCGAATGATCAAAGCCAATAAACGCGTGTTATGTGCTTCAGCTGAATATTTAAAAATACATGGCCAACCTTTGCAGCCAAGCGATTTATTAAATCATCGCTGCCTAGTAATGGAGCGATTTGGTCAATCGATGAATGATTGGCACTTTAAAGATCAGGTAATTCGCGTGCCTGTGGCTATGAGTAGCAGTGATGGTGCGGTGATCAGACAGTGGGCAATTGATGGTGCCGGGGTTGCTCTAAAATCAATGGTAGATATTAGTGATGATCTAACTAACGGTAATTTAGTGACGTTACTTGATGACTATATTCTCGGTTTTAGTAATAAAGATAAACAACAGATTGGCTTGCAGTTTCTTTACCCATCAAGGCAATTTCAGCCACGGCAAGTTGTCGCATTTATGGATTTCTTTCAGCAGCAAATTTAACTTTGAAGATAATAGACTCTAATAAAAAAACCTTGAGAGTTTGCACTTTCAAGGTTTTATTTAGAGCGTTTGACAGTTATAAAAATTAAGCCGTGCCACCTACTGTTAGGTTATCTATTTTCAGGCTTGGCTGACCAACACCTACTGGCACGCTTTGGCCATCTTTACCGCAAACGCCCACGCCTTTATCAAGGGCTAAATCATTACCTACCATAGAGATTTGTTGCATAACCTCAGGGCCATTACCAATTAAAGTAGCACCTTTGATTGGTTGAGTAATTTTACCGTTCTCAATTAAGTAGGCTTCTGAGGCACTAAATACAAACTTGCCTGAAGTAATATCTACTTGGCCGCCACCAAAGTTAGGGGCGAAGATACCTTTTTTAACTGTACTGATAATATCGGCTTGGCTGTGATCACCGCCTAACATATAAGTGTTGGTCATACGTGGCATAGGTAAATGCGCGTATGATTCACGACGAGCATTACCCGTTGGGTTAACACCCATCAAACGCGCATTCATTTTATCTTGCATATAGCCTTTTAAAATACCGTTTTCGATAAGTACGTTGTACGCCGCTGGGGTGCCTTCATCATCGACATTTAGTGAACCACGACGATCGGCAATAGTACCATCATCAACTACAGTACACAGCTCTGATGCGACTTTTTCACCCACTTTACCGCTAAATGCTGATGCACCTTTACGGTTAAAGTCGCCTTCTAAGCCATGACCTACTGCTTCATGCAATAATACACCCGGCCAACCGGCGCCAAGTACCACTTCCATAGTGCCCGCAGGTGCATCAATGGCTTCTAGGTTTACTTTAGCTTGGCGTACCGCTTCTTCGGCATATTCCATCCAACGAGGCTTACCTTCTACTAACTCTTTAAAATAACCATAATCTAAACGTGCGCCGCCACCGGCACCACCGCGTTCACGACGGCCATCTTTTTCAAGTAACACAGAGCAATTTAAACGAATAAGTGGACGAATATCGGTGGCAAATGTACCATCACTGGCCGCGATTAATACTTCTTCATAGACCGCTGACATTGAGCTGATCACTTGCTCAGCATCGGGGGATAGTTCGCGAATATAGTTTTCAAGCTCACGTAATAAACTGACTTTGTCAGTATCGGTCATGCTTTGAATTGGTTGGTGTGGAGCAAACTGTTGTTTTGCGGCCACATCACTAAATACTTGAATCGCTTTGCTTTCGCCTGCTTCGGCAATGCTACGCGCGGCGGTTGCGGCTTTATTTAGGGCTTCGAGGTTAATCGCATCAGAGTACGAAAAACCCGTTTTTTCACCGCTCACGGCACGTACACCTACGCCACGTTCAACGTTGTAAGAGCCTTCTTTAACTAAACCGTCTTCAAGCACCCAGGATTCATGGTGACTTGATTGAAAATACAGATCCGCATAATCAACGCTATGCTGATGAATAAAGCCGAGCGTTTTTTCGAGTTCTTCTCGATTTAGCTGGCTGTCGTGTAATAAATGCTGTTCAACCGAATTCATAATAAATGCTCTCTAAATCGTTGGTGAGATTGCACTGGCATATCTCGACGAATGGCGTGCACGCGGTTTAAATCTGGCTGGCAGCCAATAAACCCGATGCCATTTGCAAGCTCGCTGAGGACATCGCCCCAAGGAGAAATAATAATACTGTGGCCATACGTTGCACGGCCATTTTCATGTTGCCCCGCTTGTGCGGCAGCAATCACATAACTTTGGGTTTCTATTGCCCGCGCTGTTAGTAACGGCTGCCAATGAGCGGCGCCGGTTACCGTTGTAAAAGCGCTGGGCACTAAAATGATTTCAGCCCCTGCACGTTGCAAGGCACTAAATAGGCCACTAAAGCGCAGATCATAACATACTGTTAAGCCTATTTTACCAAACGGCGAATCCACTACAACGATATCATTGCCCGCTTGCGTATAGTTAGACTCACGATACGCCCCCGTACCATCCGCCACATCTACATCAAATAAATGCATCTTATTGTATTGTGCAACCACATCACCTTGGTTATTAAATAATAAAGATGCTGCTAAATATTTATTATTTGTGGCAATCGGTAATGTACCAGCGGCTAACCAAATATCATACAGGCGACATAAGTCAGCTAATTGCTGTATATAAACATCGCTTTGCTTGGCAATCGCGAATGTCTGTTGGCCGCTTTTACTAAATACTAAAAAGCTTTCAGGTAAACAGACAAGTAATGGCCGAGTTGTAGGGAGTTGTTGTAACAGCTGGTTAAGTTGCTCAATGTTGGCATCAGCACACACTCCGGAGCACATTTGCAGCGCGACGATCATAGCTTGCTCCTTACTGCGTGGCTGTAGCAGCGGCATCTTTGAGTGTTAACTCATGTGATGTAGACGCTTGAGGTTGATTTTGTGCGGCTTGTGGCAATGTCACTTCACGACTCTTACGATCGATTTCTTTAACAACAGGATCGTTCATACTGCCGCTCACTTTAAAATTAATTTCTGAAATAACCCGCGCCGAGTGAATTACTTTATCTATCGCCAGTGCAGCAAGCCCAGTTACCGGATTAACCATCCACGCTACGATCACCGGAATACTTGAGGTAACTTGTGGGGCAACGGCTAAGTCGTAATCTATTTCCATGGTATTGAGGTTAGTATGGCCTTTAATGGTTAAATCAGCAGGCACGCCGTCCATTTTTGTATCCTGAGTGTAGGCAACGCCTTTATCTAGCTGCATAGTACCTTGTAGGCTGTTATAGAAAAATCCCTTCGAAAATACATCTCTAAAGTCGAGCTTTAACTTACGCACTAATGAATCAAGACTGAGCAATGAGAATACCCGTGCACCGCCATCGCTTATCTCAGCTAAGTGTCCTTCGCCTAAGCGCCAATCTAAATCACCCGACAAACTTGCTACATCAAATAAATAAGGGGCATCTTGCCACGCGAGATCAAATTTAATATCCGCAGTTGAATCTTTAACTGTAGTAGTAATATCAAACTCATCAAATAGTTCGCCAATATCATCGCTTTGCATATTACCGCTAAACTGGCTGATGCTATTTTGCCATTGGCCTTTGGCACGAAGAATATGCTCGCCTTTATCCACCACTAACTCTGACACAGTTAGTTTATGACCATCACCATAAAGTGAGGCACTGACTTTATCGAGCTGATAACTTGCTACCTTACAGTCAGCACATTCAAATTCAATGGCCGGTAAGTCGCTCAACCAACTATAGTCTTGAGCTGTTTCGGCTGGCGCTGATTGATCCGTGGTTGGCATAAAATTAACGCGCAAATAGTCGCTGGCAATATGAATTGGCCGACTTGATTTATCAAGTGGTATTAATACTTGTGAGCGGAGTTCTTTGGCGTTAAGGCGCAAGCTCAAATCATTGGCAACTGGCGCTAAGCGCATTTCAAAATCATTAAAGGCGATATCTGCTATGGTTAATTGTTGTATGTTACCGACAACTTCTTTTAGTGGTGGCAACACACCTTGTTGCTCACCCTCAGCTTGGCTAATTGTGATGATCTGCTGGATCAAATCAAGCCAAGGTAATAAATCTGTTTGCTCTAAATTTATAGCAACAGTTAAGTCTTGCTGATTTAATCCTAAATCTTGTTTGCCTAAGATGATGTGTGCATTGTTTAACACGCCGCTGCTGTTTTCTAAAATGCCATTAAAATATAAATTGTTATTGATATTGGCCGTGATCAAATTAGAGATATCATCACCTTGAACAACCGCTGTTAGCGGCCAAACCTGATCCGCGATTTTACCATAGGGGGCAGGTAACTCACTGCTCAGCCCTTCGAGTTGCGAACTAACATTAGCGCGGTAATTAAAACCATCAGTTAAAAAGTTGAGCGCCAGCTTAATGGCAACTTCACTTTCACCATGTAAGTAACCTTTTAATAAACCTTGGCCATGAGAAATTAAGGTATCAGCATCTAACTGTGCTTTGATATCAATGTCGGCACGGTAATTTTGTGCAATATTTTTACCACTAAAATTTACTTTTAGTGGCATACCTAGCCAGCTGGCTTGCGCATTTTTTAAGGTAATTTGATCATCATTAAAGTGCAACTTGCCGGTTACGCCTTCAAGCTGTAACCCTGGTTGCGCTAAATACACGGGCAGATTGTTTAAATTAACAGTGCCTTTGGCTTTTACATCAAGATCATTAAGATCGACCAGTAACTCAATATTAGCACTGGCACTGCCTTTGCCTTGGATCACTGCAAATACATTCGCTAACGGATCCGCAATAGGGGTGGCTTGAAAAAACGGTAACAGTTTTTGTGCATCAGCACGTTTATTAATTTTTACACTCAGTACATCCGCATTCATCAAATCGGCAATACTGACATGTACCGCATCAGCAACAGCTAAATTAACCAACTCCCCTTGCTGAGAATAAATGTCCATCCGCTGATTTTCAAAATGTAACTTTGCACGGCCATTAGTTACTGCTGGCCAATCTGGCGCAAATTGATAATTGGCGTTATCGACCTGCGCTAACACCTCAAACTGTCCTGAGTTATCAGCAAACGGAAAACCTGTTAATGGTCCTGAAAACAAGACTTGTGCCTGAGTGAGCTCGCCCCCCTTAATTGCCCCAGTTAAGTAATCAACTAAGTTTTTAGTCATTACTGGACGTGGGAAATAATGGCTGGCGATACTGGCATCCGGTGCGAATGCTTCGGCGTATAGATCTAGTCGCGGTTGTTCGCCCAAGGTTAACTTCATTTCGGCGGCAACGGTGACTTCGTCATTATCAAGCCAAATATTATCACTGCTTATCTGCCAACCTTGTTCGCTATTGGCTAAATCAATTTGCATATTAAGCTGGTTATATTTAATTGGCTGACTAAAGGTATCACCGGTCAGTAGTTCACTATTTTCACCAAACAGGTTTATCCGACCACGGTCTTGGTTCAGCAGTCCATCAACTAATAAGCCTTGTACTGCGGGCACTCCTTGCTCAGCAAGCCAACCTAACTGTTGCGCTTCAAACCATAATTGCCATTGCTGCGCTGAGCTAAATTGCAAATATGCATGCTCAACTTGGCCACTGGGCTGTCGAGTTAAGAGTGGCTCTAATGCAGCAAAGTCACTAAGTTGCGCCAGTTTTGTCACTAACTCAAAGTCCAGCTGTTGTAACCAAAACTGCTGTTGATTGTTATCTAGCTGTGCTTCAAATTGAAAGTCTGGCCACTGTTGTTGATCATTTGCGATGGTCAGCCCTGAGCTTTTTAAACGCCAACCTTGTTGCCAAGGATGAAGCACAAAGCCCCCTTCACTTAAACTAAATTGGTGACTTTTAGTATCTTGTTGCCAATGAATAAAACTCGGTAACCATTTAACGGTGACATCTTTGATCAAGCCATTTTCTATGCTTAACCATGACTCTAAATTGATATCTGAATTAAACTGCTCTTTCTCGGTATTTATGTATTGTGCTAACCATTTCGAGACATCAACATTACTGGCTTGCACATAAATATCGCCTAGCATGGTCTCAAGCGTTGAGCCTGTTAACGCCAAGCGCGCATCAAATGTGCCCACTGAAATACCCGGTACAGCGAGTGTGCCACTGCCTAAGTGTTGCTCTGGTTGGTTTTGCCAAACAATGTTTTCAAGAATTAAATGGCGCTCTTTACCATCACCTAGCATAAAGTTTAGGCTACTATTTTCAATAGCAAAATGCCCGGTTTCTCCAAGAAATAGCCCTTCGATCAGCTCTTTTTGCTCAAACGATACGTCACCGCTGTTTGAATCTAGCATAGTCGGCATATCAACATTGGCATGAAAGCCGTTGATCACAAAGTAACTGGATTTTAACTGTCGGGTTTTAATGGTTTCCCATATATTTAATTCAAGGCTAGCTTTAGCAATAGTCAGTGCAATAGGTGAGGTTTTATTATCTTCAAAGCTTATCTCTTCCAATACTATGGCAGGGCCTTTGCCATGCCAACTGGCGGAAATAGCACCTATTGATAAATTTACGGCAAATTTGTTATACAGGTAATCTTCAAGGTCACCTTTGTAATCATTGGCGTAAGGTAGTGTATATTTAAGAACTGAAACAACAACGGCCAGCAATACCAGTGTTATGGCACATGCTTGCCATAACTTACGGATACAAAAAAAACAGACCGTTTTTGCTTTCATTACATCATAACCACATCAAACTGCTCTTGGCTGTAGAGGCTTTCGGTTTGAATACTTACTTGCTTGCCAATAAAGAGCTCAAGCTCTGCTAGGTTATGATATTCGTCATTTAATAAAGCCTCGCTGACCGCAGGTGCGGCGTAGACCATAAACTTATCTGCAGCGTAAGCACGGTTTACGCGGACAATTTCGCGCAGTATTTCGTAGCATACGGTTTCCACGGTTTTTTGCGAACCACGCCCAGAACAAGCCGGACACACATCACATAAAATATGCTCAAGACTTTCACGGGTACGTTTACGGGTCATTTCCACTAAACCCAGCGCAGATAAACCATTAATATTTGATTTAACGCGGTCTTTGCCCAGCGCCGATTCTAATGAATGTAATACGCGGCGTTTGTGCTCTTCGCTTATCATATCAATAAAGTCGATAATGATAATGCCGCCTAAATTGCGTAGCCTAAGTTGACGAGCAATCGCCGAGGTTGCTTCAACATTGGTATTAAAAATGGTTTCTTCAAGATTACGGTGACCTACAAATGCCCCCGTATTTACATCAACTGTGGTCATCGCCTCAGTTTGATCGATAATTAAATAGCCGCCCGACTTTAAGGTTACTTTGCGGTGTAGCGCTTTTTGAATTTCATTTTCAACATCAAACAAATCAAAAATAGGCCGCTCACCTGGGTAATACTCTAATGCCTCTGAAAGAATAGGCACAAACTCTGCGGTAAAGCTTTTCAGCTCTTCATAGGTAAGCTTTGAATCAACCCGAATACGCTCCATATCTTCACCTACGTAATCACGTAAGGTCCGAAACGCTAGTGTTAAGTCTTCATGAAGAATGCTTTCTTTACTGGTTTTTTTACGTTTAGTGACAATTTTTTTCCAGAGTTTTTTTAAAAACTCTGCATCGTGACGCAACTCAGCCTCACTGGCCCCCTCTGCGGCAGTACGGACAATAAAGCTGCCATCTTCGTCGCCATATTCACCAACAATGCTTTTTAAGCGCGAACGCTCTTCTTCAGTCTCTATACGCTGGCTCACGCCAACATGGGTGGCGTCGGGCATAAATACTAAGTAGCGCGAAGGAATTGTAATATCGGTGGTTAAACGTGCGCCTTTAGTCCCTAACGGGTCTTTAACCACTTGCACCATAATGTACTGGCCTTGGCGAACGAGTTCACGAATGTCTTGTACTTTTTTGATTGGCTGCTCGTCAACACCTTCAACAATCGAGGCGCTGTTAACAATATCCGAGGCATGTAAAAAAGCAGCTTTATCTAAACCGATATCTACAAATGCGGCTTGCATACCCGGTAATACACGGCTTATTTTGCCTAGGTAGATATTGCCAACAATACCTAGGTTACCAATGCGCTCTAGTTGGATTTCTTGCAGTACACCGTTTTCAATCAGGGCAACACGGCTTTCACTTGGGGTGACGTTGATCAGTAATTCTATACTCATGTTACCTACTTAAGAATTCGCTTAATAATTTTTCGCACTCATATAAAGGTAAGCCGACAACCGCAAAATAGCTACCCGAAATATGAGTAACAAAGCGCCCGCCTAATCCTTGAATGCCATAGCCGCCGGCTTTATCGTGTGGCTCACCACTTTGCCAGTAGGCTTCTAATTCTTGTTCTGAGAGTGTTTTAAAGCTCACTTGCGTAGTTACAACACAACTCATTACCTGTTGCTCAGTAGCAAAGGCGATAGCGGTTAACACTTCATGGCTGCGACCTGACAAGCGTTTTAGAGTTGCCATAAAATCGGCTTTATCTCGAGGTTTACCCAGAGATTGGTTGTCAATCACCACCACAGTATCACTACCAAGCACGGGGCGATCGATGTATCCCATCGTAACCCCTGTTTGGGCTTTTAAACGCGCTAAACGTTCTACAAGTTCAACTGGGGTTTCATCTACTAATGGGCTTTCATCGGCATCAACACTAAATTGTGAAAATTCGACGCCAAGCTGAGTTAGCAACTCTTTGCGCCGAGGCGAAGCTGACGCTAAATAAATGGCGGTTTGCATTATCTGATCCTGAAATGACGGCGATATTTACGTAGCAATAAGAAAATCCAAGGCCAACTTAACATGCCAGTTACGACCGGCCATAAATACTGCGGGTTAAAATAAACATCCATTAAAAAGTGGTTCAACCAAAACTGCATTAAGTGGTAGAGCGTTAAAAATAAGCCAACCAGAATCGCTTGCTGCCAAATTGAAAAATTACGGATCTTTTGAAAGTTACTGGCAGTGACAAAAATACAAATTGAATAAGTCAGTGAATTAATACCCAGTGGTGAGCCAGTAGCCAAATCAATCAATAAGCCAACCACCCACGCAGTACCAATATTTAATCTATGCGGTACCGCTAAAGACCAATACATTAACACCAATAACACCCAATCTGGGCGAAATGGTTCAAACGAAAATGGTAATGGCATCAATGCCATGATCAACGCAAAAAAGATGCTCACGGCAATCAATAAAAAGTAACGACTATTCATTGCTGATAGTTTCCTGCTGATTGCGCCATAACACCACTAATAAACGAATGCGATCCAACTGTGCAATTGGCTCTGCGTAAACTTGTGCAAATGGCTGACCTTCATCGCGATTTATTTCAGTTACCACTGCAACAGGGTAACCCTCAGGAAATGTACCGCCAAGCCCTGAAGTCACCAACACATCGCCAATTCGTACATCTAAACTGTGCGGTACGTGGGAGAGTTTAACTGAATTAATTTTGCCAATACCTTCAACCACAGTACGCACATCATTACGTAAAATACGCACTGGTGTGGCATGGGTTGTGTCGGTCATCAGTAATACACGAGAAGTTGTAGAACCAACTTTGGTAAGTTGCCCAACAACACCCATTTCGTCAATAACCGCTTGTCCTTCACTAAGCCCATCAATGGTGCCACGGTTGATCACCACTTGATGACTATAAGGATTTGAATGTACCGAGAGTACTTGTGCGATTATTTTACGATTAGAATGTTTAGCTGAAGAACCCAATAGCGCCCGTAGCTTTTGGTTTTCTTTGTTTAAGAATTGATATTGCTGGAGTTGTTCACTTTGCAGTAATTGCTTTTTCTTGAGCGCTTCGTTTTCTGTGAGCAATTGATCGCGCGTGTGCAAGCTTTTAGCGCCAAGACTAAAGACTTCATAAGGTAGGTTGGCTAAATACAGTAACGGGCTCACTAGCGTGTTTAAACTGGTGCGTACTGTAGTGCCTCCTTGGGTATAACGATCGCCTACGATCAACATAACACTCAATACGACTGCGACAAAAAGCCGCAGTTGTAAAGAAATGGTACGCCCAAACATTAATTTCATTAGTCGTAACTAAATACGTCACCACCGTGCATATCAATCATCTCAAGGGCTTTACCGCCGCCACGTGCTACACAGGTCAATGGATCATCAGCAACCACAACTGGAATGCCGGTCTCTTCCATTAATAAACGATCTAAATCTTTAAGCAATGCACCGCCGCCCGTTAACACCATACCTTTAGCAGAGATATCTGACGCCAGCTCTGGTGGCGATTGCTCAAGTGCAACCATAACTGCGCTAACAATACCCATTAATGGCTCTTGTAAGGCTTCTAAGATTTCATGCGAGTTAAGCGTGAATGAACGCGGTACACCTTCAGCAAGGTTACGGCCACGTACTTCAATTTCAATCGGCTCATCCGTTTTAAATGCAGAACCGATTTGATGCTTGATGTTTTCAGCAGTTGCTTCACCGATTAAACTACCAAAGTTACGGCGTACGTAGTTGATAATTGCTTCGTCGAACTTATCACCGCCAATACGCACTGATGATGAATAAACCACACCGTTAAGTGAAATAATAGCAACTTCAGTCGTACCACCACCGATATCAACAACCATAGAGCCGGTTGCTTCTGATACAGGTAAGCCAGCACCGATAGCAGCAGCCATTGGTTCTTCAATTAAATACACTTCGCGAGCACCGGCCCCCATTGCTGATTCGCGAATAGCACGCTTTTCAACTTGCGTTGCACCACATGGTACACAAATAAGGACACGTGGGCTTGGGCGCATAAAGTTATTATTATGCACTTGCTTAATAAAGTGTTGTAACATTTTTTCAGTTACATAAAAGTCAGCAATTACACCGTCTTTCATTGGGCGAATAGCTTTAATATTACCAGGCGTTCGGCCAAGCATTTGCTTAGCTTCAGTACCTACTGAGGCTACACTTTTAGGACCACCAGCGCGCTCTTGACGGATCGCAACTACAGATGGTTCATTAAGGACAATGCCTTCGTCTTTGACATAAATTAGGGTGTTGGCTGTACCCAAGTCGATCGATAGATCGTTTGAAAAAATACCACGGAGCTTTTTAAACATGAGGCTGGATGACCTTTGAAAAACGTTCTTATGTTAGCTAATGCACTTTAACATGCTGAATCAGTTCGGCAATAAAAAGTACAGCTACCTTTGTTAATTGGGTAAAAAAGGAAGCATTGCTTCCTTTTTAAATTATTTTTTACCGTTCGCGTACAAGACGAAAACCGATATAATTTGCACGAAAGTCTGGTGCCAAAATCAAACGAGTTGAGGCACGAGCTAAACTAGGCGCAAAATTCCACGCCCCACCACGAACAGTTACATCCGATTGTTCAGCTGACTTATGAGTCCATTCCCATACATTTCCTACCGTGTCGTAGAGACCAAACGCATTAGGTGCAAATGAGCCAGTTGGCGCTGCACTTTTGTTTGACCATTCACTACCACACCAACCACAATTGGCTAAATTCTTACCTATTTCATTACCCCATGGGTATTCAGTCTTCGTACCAGCGCGTGCTGCATACTCCCACTCCACCTCATTAGGTAATCTATATTGCTGACCTGTTTGTCCAGACAACCAATCCGCATATGCTTTTGCATCATTGTAAGTTAAGCACACAGCAGGAAAATCACTGCTTTGTTCAAAACCTGGATTGCGCCAATTTAAATTAACTTCCCACACTGGTTCGCCATTTAAATAATAAGCACAGCCACGATTGCGTTCAGCTTCTGTTTTATAATTCGTATTAGATACAAATTGCTGATAAGCGCCTACTGTCACTTCTTTATTTTGCATAGCAAATGAGCTTGCAATGGTTTTTTCAACAACGGGGCGTTCATTGGCAAGACCATTACCGTTGATATCGCCCATTTCAAACTTACCAGCTGGAATTACAACCATTGCAGCAGCGGCATTACCACCTAGCGCAGTACTGGTTACTGGTGTCGTATTACGTTGCTCGCTAGTGTATGTCGGTGCAGCAATCGACTCAGGCTTTTTTACCAACTTAGCGTGAATTGTCTGCGGCTTTCGCAAGTCAACACGAACGCGATAAGGTTGATACCCTTGCTTACGCACTTCAACATCATGGATACCGCTTGGTAAAGTCGTTGCCAAACGTGTTGAACCAAAACTAACACCATCAATAAACACTTCGTCATCATACACATTTGAACGCAGTGTAAACTCAATCATTTTATTTGCGTCTACCTGCGGCTTAACCGTCGGCATTGGCATAGGTTTAACTGAATAATCATGTATCGGTTGCTCGCTCATACGCGACACCGAAACATTGGCATTATCCTTACTATCACTGAATGTTAACTGACTATCAGTAAAAGTCGTCTCGTAGCTGGTTTGATAACCAGTGCTAAGGGGTGTGCCATACTCTGAGCAATAACGATTATCAACGCTCAATAAGTTACATAAACGGCTGCTGTTTACATCGCCACGCATAGTGACACTTAAGTTTACGTTGTAATTACCTTGACCACTAAATGCACTGTTAACCACATGGCTACTTAAAACCTGTACCTGAGCACCCGCCATATTACGCTTGGGCTCGACTAAACGCTCTTCCGTTAAGTTAGCAAAGATTTGATCAACAAAACGTTTGGTGGCTTTTTGCAGGCCCATTTGCTGGCCACGTTGCTCACACGCTGCTAACGTTTCTGTCCGTTTACAGTTGATTGTATGATTAACTTCTAATGTGCCTTCTCGGGTAAATTCGTTGCGTAAACGCTCAACTCGGGCTGTGGTTAGTTGTTCTTTTAGGCTTTCGAGTGTATTTAACTGGGTATGTTTTGCTACGCGAATTTGTTCAATGTCTTTGCGGTGGGATGCAATTGCCGCCAACTGCATCGCGATATCATCTTTATTTTGCTTGTGATCAACCACAGCCTGCTGATAGCGCGCTTGTGCTGCACTAATATCAATCGTGGGATCGTCAATTAAACGACGATACATTTCATTCATGGCATCAAGTGCTTGATTTTTTTCTTTATCTAGTTCAGTTGAGCGAGTTCTTAATAAATCAAGTTGGCTTTGTAACTGACTTTCTTCTTTTAAGTGTTTTTCAAGTATCTGTGTAGCGTTATCGTATTCAGCTTGTTTAATACTGATCTCAGATTCAATTCCAGTTACTGTGGCTGTATCTTGTGCAAATGCACTCGATGCAAACAAGCTAGCTGAAATTAACAGAGATAAAGGAGCAATTCGCATATATTCCATTCCCAAAAAGCGGCAATTATTTGGTCATTATTTATTTTTTATAATTAAACTCTTATGCTATGTACTTGCAAGGCAAAACACAAGCTTTGTTCAAAAATTATCTGAGTTTACAACTATTCCCGCACTTCATTCCAGTAAATAACCGATTCATTGCTTGAAAACTGCTTATTTTCCACTCCAAACACGAATCATTTTCTTGTCCTTGCCTAATTTGTTAATCTTGCCTGCCATTTATTTTAAGTTACCACTGTGAATTTAATACCTGAGTCTGCATTGCAAACAATCACTAGCCTATTGCTAAGTGAAAAAAAAATATCCTTATCAATAAAACGTGACGATCAACTACACCCGTTGATCAGTGGTAATAAATGGCGCAAACTTAAATACAACCTCATTGCCATGCAAGCGCAACAAAAAACTGAATTACTCACTTTTGGTGGTGCATTTTCAAATCATATCCATGCCTGTGCGGCTGCCGGAAAGCATTTTAACTTAACAACCCATGGTATTATCCGCGGCCCTGAACTTGACCAGCAAAACCCAACCTTACAATTCGCCAAACAATGCGGTATGCATCTGCACCCAGTTACCCGCTTAGAGTATCGTGAGCGACACAATGCTGATTATTTAGCGCAATTACAAAATCGCTTTCCTAATGCCTACCTATTGCCAGAAGGCGGTACAAACAAAGCCGCTTTGCTAGGCTGTAAAGAACTTGCCCAATCATTACCCGTCGCCGACTATGTTATCTGTCCAACGGGGAGCGGAGGCACACTGGCTGGGTTAATTGAAGGGTGTAATAACAGCACTCAGGTTTTAGGAGTCGCGGTATTAAAGCAAGCTGAGTATTTAATCGATGAAATAAAATCGCTCAGCCCAGTAGCAGCACAACAACAAAACTGGCAATTACTCACCCAGTTTCATGGTGGTGGTTATGGTAAGTTTAACCCTGAACTTTGGCAATTTTGCCAAATGATGCAAAGCCAACAGCAACTTCCGCTCGAGCCTATTTACTCAGGAAAAATGATGTTCGCTTTATGGCAGCTAATCGCTCAGGATTATTTCCCTAAAGGCAGTAATATCATTGCCATTCATACCGGTGGCCTGCAAGGATTAAACGGGCTGCGTTATCGTGGCTTAATAACTTGAGTTCATGCACTTAATGAGCTAAAAATCAATTTACCGTCACATTTGTAAACTCTTGCAAAGGTTCGGTAAAGTAAAACCCTTGTGCACCAAGCACGCCCTGCTTTTTAAGCATATTGAGTTCTTGTTGGGTTTCCACGCCAACACCGTATACGGGTAGATTTACTCGCTCGGCCTTGGTGACAATTTGTCGTACCAGTTTTTGTTGTTTTAGGTTCTTATCGATATTGTGAATTAAATCGTAGCTTAGTTTTAGCCCTTTAATCACTTTAAAATGCGTTAATAAAGGGATTTTATCGCTTGATGATACATTATCAATTAGCACAGAGCTGCCAACCGATCCAATCGTACTAAAAGCAAATTTCAACAACTGTCGGTGTTGATAAAAATCGACTTCAGATATCTCAAACTGTAATTTATTAGTCGCTGGCACATCTTTCATTATTTCGCCAAACCACTGCCAGTAATCATCATCAAACCAATTAAAAGCATGTAAGTTAATGCTTACCGTTAAAGAGCTTGGCTCACTTTTTAATAATTTAATAACGTGTTCCAATACCGTTTTATCCAACAAGGTAATTGCGTCATCACTTTTCAATTGCGGAATAAATTGCCGAGCCGACAACATACCCAGTGATTTATGACGAACTCGGATCAACGCTTCATGTTGCAATATATCACCACTGGCAAATTCAAACAGCGGTTGGAAAAAAAGCATAAACTTCTTTTTACCAATGTAATCAGATAGATTTTCAGAACTATTAGCCAACACTGTTGAGCGCGTGTAATTAAATGGCACACGATGAATATGCTGCCAGGCACTTTGTTTTGCGAGGGTTAATGCTGATCTTGTTAATTGATACACGATTGTTTGGTCAGCACCATCACGGTAATTACACACTCCTATTTTAATTTCTTTACGGGATAAATCGCCACGATAGAGCAAAGATGCCTGATAAATAGTTTGGTGTAAGCGCTTAGTGTAAGTATCAATATCAGTCTGAGGTATATTCTCTAAGGTAATTGCCAAACCGCCTGATGATAGTAACTTCACAGATACCCGCGACAGTTCTTTAAAGCCTTTAACTACAATCAGTTTAAAGTGACTTTCTAAGTCCACGTTAGCTGGAAATGGCTGCGCCCAATAAAGTAGAGCAAAGAGGTGGTTATAATTATTTTGAATGCCATACATACCTTTGATTGCTGCATCATCTGAAGATACCGGCTGCGGTTTTGTCGCAACAGTATTGTCGCCAGCTATCGCCATATTATTAACAGGTAAGTTCACAGCCAGCTGTGTATTCAAAGCGTTAAAATCGTTAATTTCAGCAACTGTATCGCGGCGTTTAAAAAGCACTCGCCACCAGCGATATCCCCATAGAATCGCGCCAATCATCACTAAATTTAATAAAATAAACAGGTGACTTTCTACAATCCAAAAAGGCCAATGATAGAGCTTTAAGCTCACCGTTTTATAGTTGAAGGTTTCACTATCTTCCGTCATAAAGGCTGAAAAATGAAACGGCATACGCCCTGGCTCAAGCATAAAACCATGATCGTCAGCAAGTGCAGCAATGATATCTCGATCTGCGACTTGCTCTAGTTTTAGGTTATATACTTGCTTCGCTAATTGGCTGCCTTCGATGTGTACTTTTTGATGCAATATCTCGCCTAATAAGAGATTAAATATCGTTAGTAAAAGCATAAAAGCAATCACATAAATACTTAGCATCCGTACTTGTGCATTTTTAAATTGAGTCACCATGGCTGTTACGCTGTTTGTACTAATAGCTAAAGTGTTGTTCAAGATCCTTATAAACACAAGGCTACAGCATGATTAAAGATGGTTTTGGATTCGATAGTTCGAGTAAAAAAGCCAAAACTGACGCTTTTTTAAAGACCTATGAATTTTAAGGTTTCAAATAAAAAATGTAATCAAGTAAGTGGATAACAGACAAAAATTTGTTGGCATGTGATTTTTGCTAACAAAAATAAAAAAGGGTCTGTAAAAACAGACCCTTAATAATAATTACTGATAGTTCACATCCGTTTAGAACGGGATGTCGTCATCAAAGTCGATTGGTGGTTCCATCGGGTTTGATGCGCCGCCTTGTGGGGCATTTTGTGGTTTAGGTGCAAAACCGCCTTGTGGTTGACCGCCACCTTGTGGAGCATAACCGCCACTTTGGTATTGGTTATTTTGCTGCGGTGCTGGTGCGGCTTGCTGGCGAGCTGGTGCTTGTTGTCCAGCTGGCGCGTAACCACCACTTTGTTGTGGTGCACTTTGCTGTGGTGCACTTTGCTGATAACCGCCACCTTGTTGTGAAGCGCTTTGCTGCGGAGCACTCTGCTGTTGGCCGTAACCACCTTGAGATTGACCGCCTTGGCTTTGCTGTTGGCCACCTTGATAACCACCACCTTGCTGGTCGCCACCACGGGCACCTAACATTTGCATCTGGCCAGTAAAACCATCTACTACGATCTCAGTTGTGTATTTTTCTTGGCCTTGTTGATCGGTCCATTTACGCGTTTGTAATTTACCTTCAACGTAAATTTGTGAACCTTTACGGCAGTATTCGCCGACAATTTCAGCTAATTTGCCAAAAAATACCACACGGTGCCATTCTGTTTTATCAACCATTTGACCGGTGTTTTTATCTTTATAGCTATCAGACGTTGCTAAGGTAATATTCGCTACACCATTGCCATTAGGCATATAACGTACTTCTGGATCTTGACCTAAATTACCAACCAAGATTACTTTGTTCACACCGCGTGCCATGGACCTTTCTCCTATAAACGTTATATTAAACCAGCCGCTTTTCGGGCTTGGTCTAGGTCAAATTCTTTATCATCAATCTTTAAATAGCTGCGATTCTCTTCGCATACTACCGTTGCTTCTATTACACCTGGTAAAGCAACTAAACGAGATGCAAGGGTTTGCGCTTGCTGCTCATTACTTAATTCTGTCATTAAGCTTATCATTTTACTTCTTGGCGGGACTTGCATATTCCACGCAAGGATAAGCCATATTAACCCAACAACTGCGGCTGCGGCAAACACTGCTTGAGCAGTTGTTGATTGCGCAACGTAACCTCCTAAAATACCACCTAAAAAAGCACCAAAAAATTGCGCAGACGAAAATACTCCCATCGCTGAGCCTTTTTGATTTGCCGGTGAAAAGCGCGATACCAATGCAGGCATAGTCGCTTCAAGAAAGTTAAATGCCACAAAATAGGCCAACATACATAATGCCATACCTATAATGCTATCAACCCATAACGCCATTGCGGTCATACTCATAGTCAATAATGCAATTGAAGCGATAAAGGCCTGTTTTTCTTTTTCTTTGCGAATGGCGATGATCATCATCGGTGCCATTAACAAAAAGCCAAAGATCAATACCGGAATATATATTTGCCAATGTGCTGATGCCACCAGCCCATTAGTAATTAACTGCCCTGGTAGGGCAACAAAAATAGTCGTTAGAGTTAAATGTAGCAACATAATACCTACATCTAAACGTGCTAATTGTGGGTGTTTAATCAACTTTTTAATATCAGTGAAGCTGGCTAATGTATCGCCTTTGGGGGCTTTATTAACAGCTTTAGGCACTAAAAATAGCACGATAAAAATACCCAAGATAGCCAATGCAGCCGTCAACCAAAATATACCTGCAATGCCCCAAGCAGCGGCGACCATCGGGCCAAGTAGCATGGCAACAGCAAAGCTCATACCAATACTCATGCCGATAACGGCCATCACTTTTGGACGTTGTTCGTCACGACTTAGATCAGAAGCAAAAGCAAGTAATGAACTAGCAATCGCCCCCATTCCTTGTAATGCACGGCCAACAGTAACCATTTGCAAGGAGTCCGCAGTCGCGGCAATAACCGAGCCTAAAGCAAATAAACACAAGCCCCCAACAATCACTTTTTTGCGGCCTATTTTATCTGATAGCCAACCCATCGGTATTTGTAACACCGCCTGTGTTAAACCATAAGCACCAATGGCAATACCAATCCATAACGGTGAAAACCCAGCTAACTCTTGTCCATAAATAGCCAGCACTGGCATTAACATAAATAAGCCAAGCATACGAAATGCAAACACACTCGCGAGCGATACTGCGGCGCGTTTTTCTCGTGAATTAAGTGAAGATGCTGTCATGATTCGCGTGTTCTTGCTGTCTATTAAAATTCGAGCAGGGATTCTAGCACAAGCTTAACAAGAAATAATCGTTTCAAACTGATGATTTTTCATTGATCAAGGATTAATCTTCTCACGTATTATGAGATACTCAGTAAATCAATTTGGTAATGAAACGAGATAGCATGGAAAACATTGAAGTCCGAGGCGCCCGCACGCACAATTTAAAAGACATCAGCCTAACCATTCCCCGTGATAAATTAATTGTTATCACCGGCCTATCTGGTTCAGGTAAATCGTCTTTAGCATTTGATACCTTATATGCAGAAGGGCAACGTCGGTATGTGGAATCTTTATCGGCTTATGCCAGACAATTTTTATCTTTAATGGAAAAACCGGATGTTGATCACATTGAAGGGCTGTCACCAGCTATTTCAATTGAACAAAAATCAACATCCCATAACCCTCGCTCAACCGTTGGTACCATTACCGAAATTTATGATTACTTACGTTTAATGTTTGCCCGTGTTGGCGAGCCACGTTGCCCAACTCACGATTTACCACTTGCAGCACAAACAGTGAGCCAAATGGTCGACACTGTGTTGGCATTCCCTGAAGGTAGCAAATTGATGCTACTTGCACCGGTGGTGAAAGAACGTAAAGGTGAGCATGTTAAGTTATTAGAGCAGCTTGCCAGCCAAGGCTATATTCGCGCTCGTATTGATGGTGAAGTGTGTGACCTTTCAGATCCACCAACTTTAGAACTACATAAAAAACACACCATTGAAGTCGTTGTTGATCGTTTTAAAGTAAAAGATGGTTTGCAACAGCGTTTAGCTGAATCATTTGAAACCGCGCTGGAGCTGTCAGCGGGGGTTGCAACAATTGCCTCAATGAATGATGCCAGCGCCGAAGAGTTGCTGCTGTCAGCCAATTTTGCTTGCCCTACCTGTGGCTATGCTATGAGCGAGCTTGAGCCACGCTTGTTCTCGTTTAATAACCCAGCAGGCGCATGCCAAAGTTGTGATGGCTTAGGGGTACGTCAGTATTTCGACCCAAACCGAGTGATTCAAAACCCTGAATTAAGTTTATCTGGTGGAGCAATCAAAGGCTGGGATAAACGCAGCTTTTACTACTTCCAAATGTTGCAAGCGGTTGCCGAGCATTATAAATTTGATTTAGAAGTGCCCTTTCAAGAGCTGAGTAAAGACGCTAAAAAAGTCATTCTTGATGGCTCTGGTGATACTAAAATTGCTTTTAATTATCGCAATGACCGAGGGGACTTAATAACTCGTAACCATGAGTTTGAAGGCGTGCTCAATAATATGAACCGCCGCTACCGTGAAACCGAGTCAAACTCAGTACGTGAAGAACTGGCTAAATACCAAACCAGTCAAGCATGCCCAAGCTGTAAAGGTTCACGACTACGTCAAGAAGCACGCAGTGTGTTTATCGGCCAAACTAATCTACCAACCATTACCTCGATGAGTATTGGTGAAGCTATGGACTTTTTTGAAGGCCTGAGCTTAACCGGTCAAAAAGGTCAAATTGCTGAGAAAATCCTAAAAGAAATTCGCGACCGTTTATCGTTCTTAATTAATGTCGGGCTTAATTACCTTTCATTAGAGCGCAGTGCCGATACACTCTCAGGCGGTGAGGCCCAGCGTATTCGCTTAGCCAGCCAAATTGGTGCAGGCCTAGTTGGTGTGATGTATGTACTTGATGAGCCGTCTATTGGTTTGCATCAACGCGATAACGACCGTTTATTAAAAACCCTTATTCACTTACGTGACTTAGGTAATACCGTGATTGTGGTAGAGCATGATGAAGACGCTATTCGCGCCGCCGATCACATTATTGATATTGGCCCAGGCGCAGGTGTACATGGTGGCTATGTCATAGCCCAAGGTACTCGTGATGATATTTTGGCAAGCGAAGAGTCTGTTACTGGGCAGTTTTTATCGGGTAAACGTAAAATTGATGTGCCAAGCGAACGTCATAAAATTAACGACAAATGGTTAGAGCTATTTGGCGCAACCGGTAATAACCTTAAAAATGTTGATTTAAAAATACCATTTGGTTTGATGACCTGTATCACTGGCGTATCAGGCTCTGGTAAATCTACCCTAATCAATGACACCTTATTTAAGCTCGCACATACGGAGTTAAATGGCGCAACCACCGCAGAGGCGGCTCCGTATAAATCAATCAGTGGTCTTGAGCACTTTGATAAAGTGATCGATATCGATCAAAGCCCAATCGGCCGTACGCCGCGCTCAAACCCGGCAACGTATACAGGTATATTTACTGGTATTCGTGAGTTGTTCGCGGGTACTCAAGAGTCACGTTCGCGTGGTTATAAAGTGGGTCGCTTTAGCTTTAACGTTAAAGGTGGTCGCTGTGAAGCCTGCCAAGGTGATGGCGTAATTAAAGTTGAAATGCACTTTTTACCGGATGTGTACGTGCCATGTGATGTGTGTAAAGGCCAGCGTTATAACCGCGAAACCCTTGAAGTACAGTACAAAGGTAAAAATATTCACCAGGTACTAGAGATGACGGTTGAAGACGCACACGACTACTTTGACAAAATACCCGCTATTGCACGTAAGCTAAAAACCTTAATGGATGTTGGCTTGTCGTATATTCGCTTAGGTCAAGCCGCGACCACACTCTCAGGGGGGGAAGCGCAGCGAGTTAAGCTTGCCCGTGAGCTATCAAAACGCGACACAGGTAAAACCTTATACATTTTGGATGAGCCAACTACAGGCTTGCACTTTGCTGATATTGAGCAATTATTAGTTGTGCTGCATCGCCTGCGCGACCATGGCAATACCATTGTGGTTATTGAGCATAACTTAGATGTGATAAAAACAGCTGACTGGATCATTGATTTAGGCCCTGAAGGTGGCGCTGGCGGTGGTGAAATACTTGTTGCAGGCACTCCTGTAGAGGTTGCTGAATGTGAGCGTTCACATACAGGTCATTACTTAAAGCCACTACTTTAAGCAGTTTTATAAATTGGGAAAAATGTGCAACGGTATCTAAAAATAATCAAATGGCGCGCTAATAAACAGCTCAAGCAACAACACGCGAGCTGGCAAGTGCACGTAAAGCGTATTTTTAAACGCGGCCAGGCTATTTGGTTTAATTTAAGTACCGCACAAAAGCTGTATTTACTCGCATTAGCCAGCCTCGTTGTGTTGCAATCAGGTTGGCTTTGCACTGCCTTGAGTATTATTGCTTTAATTGTTGAATTTTGGCCTAAGTTTAATCACCTTTGGCATTCACTTGCTGGTAAAGCATTGATATTAATTTTCTATGCAACCATTGCCAACTTTGTCCTCGCCAGTGCCAGTGGCATTGTTAACGAAGTCACTATGGTGTCGGCAAGCCAGTTAAATTACACTCATAATTTTGCCACCTTAATTTATTTACCGCCATGGGCATTGGGGATCACGCTTGCCACATTACTTGCCCTGCAATTACTTTTACCTCTGTATATTCTCGCACTGTTGTTGATCAAACCTTTTGGTTCTGATCGCATCAAGTTCATTACCCAAAGTTATTCGCCCTTGCTAACAGCCCTACTGCGCTTTGTACTTGCAAGTGTGGTGATCCTAAATATATTTTCGTTTGTTGATGGTAAGCCCACAACCGAAGTTATTGATGATATAACAACCACATTTTCTCAAAGTCAGCAATTATCTACCAAGCCAAAAGCGCAGCAAGAGCAAGCTATAGAGCAAATATCAGAAAAAATACAGCAGCAAACTGAGTCTGAACAAGAAACCGCCAAGCAACCGTTAGTTACTATCGACGCGACTTCAGAAGGTGATACCGATATTTCCAATGCCGTGTATTCTTTTCTTGATACCAAAGGCTATTTTGAACGCAGTAAACGCCTAATCGCTATTTTTGCCTACAGCTTTGAGGCTAATAGTTACTCGCGTTGTAAAAAATCGCCAGATAGCAAAGTCGTTGAATTAAATGATTATGAAATTGTCGAAATTGCCTTAGATAATAGCAAACCCTACGGCTACAGTTTTACAGTAAAAGCCTGTGATTCAGCAGGAATAAAAGCGCCATAGTAGTAGCTAACTATCAACGTGCCATTAAGTCTCGTAAAATTAATATCAAGCCAACTTTTATATCTAACGGTAATTTTTAAGTTAATAAGTACAAACGAAGTTAATCCAAGCAAAAAAACCTACTACACTCATTTAGCAGCCATGATTCAAAAAATCATAAATTGAATAACTGAGTGTTCTTGTAGTTAGAAAAACATTTTGTTTATTATAGATACAATATTTTTACCCGCCCTATTATCACTTGGTGTTTTTGCAAATGTGACCTTATAACGTTCTTCTCCACTATACTTGAGGTTATAATGTTGTCCATCTTCACTTAATACAAACCCATTTGACTTCCACTCAGATCTGATTTGAGGCGTCACTTTTTGGTAGTTATTAAACGTGACTTTGAATACTTCTTTCAAGTCCCTTCTACTATCAGTACCTTGGTTGTGGTGTAATAGATCCTTAACCACATCAAACACTCTGGAGTATTCCTGAACACTTGATGATTTCTCATTCAGTAAAGCTATAACCATATTAGGTATTTCATTGTCGTAAAGGTCTCTTTCTTCCCCATACACAAGTAGTGGTGTACCAAACTCCTTTTTATCATTTATAAAACCAGATATTCGAGATTGTAGAACAATATTATCTTGATTAGCTTTATCTAACTGTTCTTCAACATGAGATAATGCACCTTCCAATTCACATTTTTTTTGCTCAAAAACTTCTTCTTGGCTATCTAAGTAACTAAATGCTTGCTCTGCAAGATCTTTATACTCACCATCATGAGATAATTTACTAAATTTTTGCTTGAGTGCTATACGCTGATCTTTTTGTCGCTTAGCTTTAACATCAGTTGAGCCAATATGCCCTCTCCTATTAAAACCATTTGTAGAGTGAGTTACATAAGAAAGAATTTCGTGAACTATATTTTCACCTCTACCCACAATTTCTTCAATCCCAACCCTTGTCAACAAGTTGTTATAACACACCCCTTTGCCTTTTGAGGGATAAATTATATTAATAGCGCCATCCCAAGCAGAATATCTATCCCCTAATTCATGTGCTAAATCGTAACTATTAATAGTATGGTCCAAGTATATAACTTGAGCTAAACCGACTAATTGCTGCTGTAAAGCTTCAGGTCTAACGAATGGCTTTCCATTTTTAACGCAGCTTAGTAAAACTAGAGGGTGCTTTCTATTCTTACTTTCAATTTCATAGCTTAGCCCTTTAAATTCATCGGTTAAATTGTTCAATGTTTTATATTCTAACCCTATAGTAGAATTTGATAACTTAGCATTCTGTAATAGGAATTGCACAAATAAAGGTCTTGTTGTAATTGGAACTTCTTTTACTTGAGTGCTGGTTTCACTTGTTTCAACTAAAACAAAAACTTGAGTTTTGCCATTTTCGACCTTAATGGTTATTTCTGTCATCCAGAAACGTCCATGAACATTTGTATCTGGGTGACGTAATACCACGGAATATAGCTCAGGTTCAAATTGAGTAGAGACATACGTGGAGATCGTCACTCTATTCATTTCATATGTTTCACCACTTTTGAGCTGATCAATAGAAAAATGACTTTGAGTCTTTTGCTTTATCCATCCGGATAACGTTGAAAAAACTACATCCTGCTCATTACTTCCAATTAAATTAAATTGATTTACATATATTAACAACTTGTACTTCCTTCTACTCATTTAAGTTAAATATATATTAACTAAATTAATCTAAATTGAAATCAGTAACTGTAGTTTTATCTATTTTACTTTTGTATTTATACATTCTATCAATGTATAAATACAAAATAGGTAAACAATATTTGGATTTCCTTTACTACAAAGAGCCATGTTTTTATATAGTAACAATAAAGCTTAACTACCATTCTGAAATTTAAGGTTGCTTCATCAGCATGATTATTACCCAAGCAGAGGTAAGCTTTAGATATTAGGTTATGGAGTTTTCATCTGCTCCTTACCAACTGACTAGTTTAATTTGTGTGTCCTTTACATCTCGGCGATTAAATAACAGCTCGTTGTTGTCGGTGACATTAAACGCGAACGATTTAAAATCGACATGGGTTTCAGCAAACTCATGGGTGGTTAAATTAAAACGAGCGACACGTGAAATGCCATCGCTGATATATAAATAATCGGCATTAATTGCATGAAAAGAAGTTGTGCGGGCTGCATCAGGGAGTTGCCAACGTTTATCATCCGCGAGTCTGATCAGTTCATCACTGGTGACTGCAAAACTATCGCCTTGATTATTATTAAGTAGCGCATATGGAGCTATATCGCTACGCTTCGTCAGTTCGCGAGTTACCAAGTTAAACTGCCATAACTGATAGCGTTTATCTTGCAACTCAGTAAGCCATATTTGCTCGCTGTTATCTGACCACGCATAGCTGCTAATTTTTCGTCCTTTAAGCTCCGTAATAGTGTGTAGTTTTTTTGTTTGCACATCAAAAAAGTTAAGCTCTTCATTAATTTTTAATAATAAAAATTTGCCATTACTGGCCATTCTCACAAAGCCAAAGTCAGGCGTGCCATGCTCGGCAGTAAAGTTACTCAATTGTAGTTGCTGGTTACCTTGTTCAAGCCAAATTTGTGCATTACCAGAGCGGCTAGAAATAAACAAAGTGTTGGGCTGCTGGCCTTTAAGTAGTGGTAATGCGTTGTAATTATTGCCTTCAGACGCATATAAATGATGCCCTTGCATAGCTGGTGAAAATAAATCAGTGACTTTGAATATAGACAGTTGCTGGGTTTGCGATGGAGAAAAGTAAAAACTATTAGCAGATTGAGCCGCGATATAATAAGCCGATATATAAGGCGATATTTCACGTACCATGCGGCTGCCATCAACAACATTAATAGTGGTTAGCCGGTCATACTCCGAAACAAACACGCGATCTTCATTTGGCAACCAATCAAAAGCAAAACTAACGTTTTTCGACTGCGCTTGAAAAAAGCGTTTTATCTCTGAGGTCTGTAAATTGTAGGTAAAAAACGAAAAAGGCTGGCCTTGCAGCGATTGAATATACCCTATGTATTGACCTGAAGGTGAAATACGCGGCATAAGTGCGCCATACAATAAGTCAGAACTTGGTACTAAGGTAGTTTCTTTTTTACTATGAATGTTATAGCGAAAAAGGCCAGAGCCACCACGCTTGTTTTTAAACTCGGTGAAATATAAAAATGTTCCACTTTCATCCAGTTGAGCATAACCGGTATAACGTAAATCACACTCACGTATCACCTGCCCAGCAGTTGGGTTTAAAAAATCGCTTAAATCAACCAATACCATTACACATTGTTGTTCAGACAACTTAGTTGCCTGCAGCAATACACTATGCTGCTTATGCTGCCACGAAAGAATAGAGACATTAAAGTCTTGGTAGTGCAGTTCGACTTCTCGTTGATCGGCAATACGTTTTACAAAAGCATGCTGCTGTTGATTTGTTAAATCAGTATTGCTGTATGCTAAATATTGCTTATCAAAAGAAATTACTGGCACGGCTTCAGCCCCAACATTCCATGTACTTGGAATAATTGTCGCCGTTGTTTTTATGATCTTATCTTGCTGAGGGGGATGTTGCTCGAAATTTACTATCACCAACCAACAGGCAATCGCGCTAATTAAAATCAGTAAAAACACGCCCGCGACTATGGTAAATTGCTTGGTTTTGCTTTTATTAGGTGCTATTGCTTGGCTTTGTATATCACTATCAACAGCAAGCGTAGGTGTCACTTCTGAGCGGCTTTGGAGCTCATTGGTATTATCAGCCAAGGGCACAATTGTTGGCTGTAACTGCGGCTCACTCTCAGCTAAAAGTGTGGCAACCACAGTCAAGCTATAGCCCTTACGATAGTGAGTTTTTAGTAAGGGGGCTTTTTCAACGGGATGAGCAAGTTGTTTACGTAGCTCTGAAATCGCACGGTTAATCGCATTATCATCAACAAAACTTTGCTGCCATACCTGCTCAACCAACTCTTGGCGGGCAATGATCTGCTGAGGCTTACTGATAAAGTGCATGAGCAGCTTAATCAGTAACGGGTCTAACTCTCGTTCTATATTACCTGCAACCACCACGCAGCGGTTTTTAATAAATTGCCAAGGTCCGATTTGATAATTCATAGTCTGCATTTCTTTTTTTTATATCTACTAACCCTAGCACAGAGGCAATTATTTATGTAGTTAAACCTTATATCGCAATATAAGATTTAAAGTTAACTTAATGATTATAAATAACAATAATGCAAAAAACCTTATCAATTAATTGCTCATAACTAGATAAGCGACTTTATCAATTGTCAGCGCTATTCTTATCACCGTCAACAGCAAACATGGTTACTAGCAAATAGCGTAACTCAACATTTGCAGTTAATAGTTAACTTAAAGTTTAAAATTAAAAAGGGTTTAATCATGAAAAATTTAATCAAAAAAGCATTACCAGTATTTTTAATCGCAGCTACTTTTGGTACATCTTCAGCAATGGCTGCCGGTAATCCAGAGCTAGTTATGCAACAATTAGGCAGCGTGCATGTATCAAAATCAATGGTGCAAAAAGCACAAGCAAAAAATCAAGCGTTCGAAAATGAATTAGATACAAAATTAGATATGAGCTTAGAAAAATCAATGAATGAGCTACAAAAACAAATTGATAAAAAGTTAGCTGATAAATTAAATAAAGCGTAATGCGCTTTGAAAAAAGCTGCACTTATCATCTGTTAGTGCAGCTAAAATATACTAATTTAAAAATAAAAAACCGCTTTAGAATACTATTCAAAAGCGGTTTTTTATCGACTAAAGCGAGGTCACGGGCGAGGAATAAAACCTAACGCATCGTAAACCGACTTTAGGGTTACCTCTGCACGGGCACTGGCTTTTTCGGCGCCAGTTCTCATGATGGTATCAAGCATAGTTTGATCTTCACGAATTTCTTTAAAACGCGCTTGAATCGGCTCAATCATACTCACCACTGCATCAGCGGTGTCTTTTTTCAGGTGACCATACATTTTGTCTTCGTACTCTGGCACTAACTCTTCAATTGAGCGTTTAGTTGCTACTGACATTAGCGTTAATAAATTTGATACACCTGGTTTTTCAGTACGGTCAAAATAAATACGTGCCTGCTCGTCTGAATCAGTTACTGCTTTTTTCAGCTTTTTCTCAATCTTTTTCGGTTCATCTAACATCATGATAAAGCCATTTGGGTTTTCATCTGATTTAGACATTTTTTTCAGCGGATCTTGCAAGCTCATTACCCGCGCACCAAACTCAGGAATATAAGGTTCTGGAATAGTGAACACTTCGCCATAGACGTTGTTAAAACGTGTCGCGATGTCACGCGTAAGCTCTAAATGCTGTTTTTGGTCATCGCCTACCGGTACTTGTGCCGCTTGATAAAGTAGAATATCAGCCGCTTGCAGTACTGGGTATGCATATAAACCAACATTCACATTATTGGTGTTCTTTGCTGACTTGTCTTTAAACTGCGTCATGCGGTTTAGCTCACCCATTTGTGCATAACAGTTTAATACCCAACCTAGTTGTGCATGTTCAGGCACTTGCGATTGTACAAATAGCGCGGCTTTTTCAGGGTTAATACCACAGGCGACATACAAAGCGATGCCGTCTAATACGCGCGCTCTTAATAATTCAGGGTCTTGGCGTACGGTAATGGCGTGTAAATCGGCTAACATAAAGTGACTGTCATATTCTTCCTGTAGCTTTACCCACTGGTTAATAGCACCAACATAGTTGCCTATTGTCATCCCACCGGTTGGCTGCATGCCACTTAACACTACTGGTTTACTCATGATGTTCCTTTATATTACTAAAATAAAAAATACTAAAATTAAAAACGCTAAATTAAATGTCGTTTACCGCTGATTAAGAACGGGTAGTATATCTAAGAATGTATCGCAGAGGTACTGCGGATTGTGGTCGCTCAAGTTTTCACCTTGGTTATAACCATAAGTTAGCGCAAGCATATCGATATTGGCTGCTCGTGCAGCTAAAATATCACTTTTTGAATCACCGATCATTATTGCTTGGCTAACGGGTACATTTAATTGCTGACAAGCAAACAACAGCGGCTCAGCTGAGGGCTTTTTAGCCATGTCGTCACCACAGACGATCACCTCAAAGTGACTCGTTAGCGCAAGTTTATCGAGTAGCTTCAGCGTGAAACATCGTGCTTTATTGGTGATCAAGGCTTTAGGCATACCTCGCAATGCCGCCAAGCCGGTTTCCACATGTTGGTACAATACACTGTATTCACCAACGAGTTGCTCATAATGCCCATAAAACAACGCAATTGCTTTATCTGCAAGTTCAGTGTCTAAATGCTCACTAACTTGCATATCACCACTTAAACCTCGTTTTACTAAGGTTTCAATGCCGTTGCCAACCCAGCTTTGCACTAAACTTTGACTCACTATAGGGAATGCTAAATCAGATAATGTCAGGTTCATGGCGATATATAAGTCATAAACGCTATCAACTAAAGTGCCATCTAAATCAAATAAAGCAGCCTCGTATTTCATTATTTCACACCATTTAACTGTTCGCGCATTTGCTCTATCACCACTTTATAATCTGGTTGATTAAAAATAGCAGAGCCGGCAACAAACATATCGGCCCCCGCTTGTGCGGCTGCGGCTATATTGTCAACTTTAATGCCGCCATCCACTTCTAAGCGAATTGCGCGGCCTGAATCATCAATGATTTTTCGCGCTTGACGAAGTTTTTCCAACGTATGAGGAATAAAGCTCTGGCCACCAAATCCAGGATTAACTGACATGAGTAAAATCACATCTAGTTTATCAATTACGTGTTCTAAGTAACTTAAGCTCGTTGCTGGATTAAATACGAGCCCAGCTTGGCAACCATGATCTTTGATCAACTGCAAAGAGCGGTCAATATGTTCGCTGGCTTCTGGGTGAAAAGTGATAATTGACGCGCCAGCATCGGCAAACTGTGGAATTAAACTGTCCACTGGCTTAACCATTAAATGCACGTCAATAGGCGCTGTGATGCCATAATCACGTAGTGCTTTGCAGACCATAGGGCCAATTGTTAGGTTTGGCACATAGTGATTATCCATTACATCAAAATGAACTACATCTGCACCTGAGGCTAAAACACGATCAACATCTTCACCCAAACGAGCAAAATCAGCAGATAAAATAGACGGAGCAATAAGGTACTTTTGCAGTGTTTCTAACATAGACAATCCTTAGTGTGTATTCAAAATGCACGTAAGTTGAGTTACAAAGCCTTTAATGCGCTTAATGTAACAAATAACCCGAACGCGGGAAAATAAATATGTAATGTTTTGTAGAACAGCCAAATAATGTACAAAATAGTAAACGGAGCAATGAACTCATTTAAGTTTTTATTCTATTTAGTTAAATGCAATGGTTAAATTTAAAGCAACTAATTTTAAACATTATTTTTACCTTAAGCATTTAATTTTATTAAAAATTTATAATTGTTAAGGGTAAATTAAGTTTGTTATTTAAGCATTTTTTATGTATGCTCTAGTGAGTTACACTATATATGGACTTAGTCAAATGCGTGCTTTTAAAATCGGGATCTTAACTGCGACTGCTATAACTATCAGTACTATAAGTTATTTTTCACAAAATGAAGATGAACTTATGGTGGCAAACGATTGCCAATGTAGCTCTGGACACCTAGCAATTAATAATTCAGTGCAATGTATGAAGGTCGAACAAGATTCAACTTGGATGTCATGGCTCACTGGTGATAGCCGCAGTGCACAATTTCATTATTTAGATTTACTTGAGCTATTAACTAGCTCAGATGAACCACAAAAAGCGCGTTCTCTTAGCCCGCGGTTCTAATTAAATGCAACAGCTGATAAGTGCCTTGCAAAGTGTTATTGCGGCATTTTTTGGTGTGCAATCTGAAAACAAACGTCAATCTGACTTCAAACAACACTCCCCGCTTAGTATTATCATTATCGCCGTTATATTATTTATTATTTTTGTTGCCGCTATTTATGGCGTGGTGGCTTGGGTGCTAAATACATAGCCATTAGCTCGTTCACTTTATTACGTGATCCCCCTTTTGGACTAATGGTACGCTTGACTTGAATTTCTGCCAAAGTTGCTTGGCTATATATTTTACGAGTCCAGACCGTATCGTGGTTTGAGATCAATACCGGTGTTTTGTTCTCAAATGCAGCTTGCTCAGCAAGGTTCGCTAAATTTGCCTGATCATCTAAATTAAAACCACCCTTTGCATATGAAGTAAACGAAGCCGTTTTGCTCAAAGGTACATACGGTGGATCACAATAGATCACCGCATTACCTGGCACTAATTTAAATACATCATCGTAACCTAAGCATGTAAATGTCGCCTGTTGCGCTTTCTCGGCAAAAAAATACATTTCATTTTCAGGAAAATACGGCCGCTTATACTTACCAAATGGCACATTAAAAATGCCTTTTAGATTATAACGACATAAGCCATTGTAACCATGGCGATTCATGTATAAAAATAAAATCGCTCGCTCATAAATATCATTACTTTGATTGAACTGTACGCGGTAATCGTAGTACGCATCAGCTTGATTATTCAAATCAACAAATAGCTTTTTAGCGTCACTAATGAATTCGTCAGGAGAGTTTTTTAGCTCGTTATAAAGATTGATCAGATCCGCATTTATATCATTGAGAATATAATGTTTAAAATTTGTATTTAAAAATACCGAGCCAGCGCCAACAAACGGTTCAACTAAGGTATCAGCGTGTTTACTCGCTTCATTTAAGCGTGTGCTAATATCTTCAACTAAGCTGTATTTTCCGCCAGCCCATTTAAGGAAGGCTCTGGTCTTTTTCTGCATCGGCTCTTTACTTCAAACTGGTGTGCCGCGATTTTACACTAATCAAAGTAAGTTTACTGATCTAGTAACGCGATTTCTTGTTTTATTTTACTGATTTTTTTATAAAATGGCTGATTTTTACGCACTGTTTCAGGTAACTTCGATAACGCCTCTCGGGCATTTGTTAAGTTATCATAGCTGCCATAAGTTACCAGAGTCCACAATTTACCATTACGGCGGGTCTGATATACTTTAGCAAGTGGTTGTAACCCTTGTTCAACCACATACTGTTCAGCAATTGTTTGTTGAGTAACCGCTAGTAGCTGGATCACAAGCTGATCATCACCTTGCTGTAAATACCAGGCATTATCAACAGGCATACTAGCTTCTGCTGCAGTACTCACTTCGGGCTCAATAACCTCATCAGCCAAACTCGTTGTGACATCGACAGGCTCAGCGGCTGGCGCCAAACTATCTAATATTGCCGCGACATTATTTTCCTCAAGAGGATTATCATTAGCCAACTCTGGTTGAGCTTGTTGAGCAGCTAATTGCTCAGCTGTACGCTCTTGTGAGGGAGCTGTTGTCAGCGCAGGCTCTGTTGCCGCTTGCTTTAATGTATCAACTGCAATTGCGGTCGCCACTGGGGTTTCTGGTTGCTGCTGATAAAAATCTTGCCACCAACGGGTCATATCTGATTGATATAAAAAACCAATGATCAGCAGCATGATAATCACCAGCAATGCAATCAACTGTACTCGCCAAGATACTTTATCAGCCACGGCTACTTTGGCAGTATGCTGTGTCGGCTGCCATGCTAATAATAAACTTGGATTACCATGGGCTTCTTGCAAAAAGGTTTGAAAGACAGGATCTTCATCGTATGGTAAATCAGTAAAGTAGCACTGCATTAGCTGCTTACTTTCAGCCAGCGTAAGTGCTTCTAAATGAATTTCGACCGAGCTTTGAAACTGCCCAACTGATTGTGATGCCAGTAAAATATATAAAGTCGTGGGGCTTTGTTTGGAAAGCGTTGTAAGTTCTTGCACCATTTCATCAGATAGATGCCGACCGCCATCTAATACCCATAAGCATGGGCCGCAGTTCTGTTGTTTAGCAAGTTGATAAAAGTTTTCTGACAGGCTTAAGTTTTGATCAATTAATGGCGAGCGGAAGCTTTGTTCAAGCAACTCACTCATTAATTGTGCATCGCTCATACGCGCACTTAGCTGCACAAATGCTTTATTAAAATCACTATATTTATCAGTAATAAAAGTTTCGAGAAGATAACTTTTGCCAAGCCCAGATGGACCCAGTAAAACAATTAGATTTTGCCCATATTCAAACTGCAGGGCAATCCGATCAACCAAAGCCGAACGGCTAGGTAAGATTTGCGATTGCATTAGCGCCCTATTAGATCTCGAACCTGTTGATCTGAAACATCATCAACCAGCGCGCATTGACCAAACGCAGTAGGAAGAATAAAACGGATTGTACCTTTTTTATTCTTTTTATCTTTACGCATGTGATGTAAAAAGTGTTCGCTGTTCATCACATCAGGAATATCACATGGTAAATTATATTGTGCGATTAAAGTAATAATTCTTGAAACTTGTGAAGCGTTTAAATCGCCACGAATGTGTGCAAGTTTTGCAGCTAAGACCATGCCGGTTGCGACAGCTTCGCCATGTAACCATTGCCCGTAGCCCATTTGCGCTTCAATAGCATGTGCAAAGGTATGACCTAAATTAAGCAGAGCACGCAGTCCTGCTTCTTTTTCATCTTGGGCGACAATCAGTGCTTTAATTTCACAACAACGGAAAATTACATGTTGAATAGTTTCTTCATCCAATGCCTGTAGTTGCGCAGTGTTGTTTTCAAGAAAACTAAATAACTCTGTATCGTAAATTAAGCCATATTTAATAACTTCAGCCATACCGGCTGCAAATTCACGAGCAGGAAGTGTATGCAATGATTGCGTATCAATAAACACGGCTTGCGGCTGATAAAATGCCCCAATCATGTTTTTACCCAAAGGATGATTAACCGCAGTTTTACCGCCTACTGACGAGTCAACTTGCGATAATAAGGTAGTAGGTACTTGAATAAACGGCACACCGCGTTGATAACAGGCCGCAACAAAACCAGTAAGATCACCAACTACACCGCCACCAAGGGCGATTAAGCAGGTATCTCTACCGCAATTATTTTCAAGTAGAAATGCTGAGATTTTCTCAAACCATTCTAGTGATTTATATTGCTCACCATCAGGAATAATAAAGCTTAGCGGATTTAAATCAGCTAACAACGCCATTGCATCGCTTAGGTATAAAGGTGCAATGGTGTCATTAGTGATAATGATAGGTCGACAATCACCAATATGATGACGCAGCCTGTCAGTCTGTTGAAGTGCAGATTGACCAATATAAATAGGATAACTTCGCTCGTCTAAATTAACTGTTAATTCAAGCATCGCTAGTATCCTTTCTTATTGGTATTTAAAAATCTAATTTCTCAATGATTTGATTAGCAACAACTTTAGCGCTTTGCTCATCAGTGCGTACAGTAAAGTCAGCAACTTCTTTATACAGCGGCTCGCGTTCTTCTGCTAAGCGCTCTAATACATCACGAGGTGCTTCTTCTGTTTGCAATAACGGACGACGCTTGTCGCGCTGCGTGCGTGCAACTTGCTTTTCGATCGGTGTCTCTAGGTATACAACGATACCACGAGCCGAAAGCTTGTTTCGTACTTCTTTACTCATCACTGAACCACCACCTGTTGCAAGTACAATACCTTGCATTTCAGTTAGATCGCCAATGACAGATTCTTCACGAAGTCGAAAGCCTTCTTCACCTTCAAGATCAAACACCCAGGCAATATCTGCACCGGTACGGCGTTCGATTTCTTGATCAGAATCGACGAATTCAAGGTGCAATTGGTCTGCAATGTGACGACCAATTGTGCTTTTGCCAGCCCCCATAGGACCAACTAGAAATATATTACGTTTTTCAGCCATATCTTTTAGTACAAACGAACTCTAAAATTTGAAATAAAACCCCGCCTAACGACCTGGCCCCAAAATTAAGGAGGGGATTATCTCAGTAATTGATTGGGTATTTCAAGTCAATTAGAACAAAAAGCCAATTAACGAGCAATTAAAGTCAATAATTGCCCATTGTGTAAGAATAAATCAGTGAAAATTACTCTATTTGGATTTTCGGAGTAACGAAAATCAGCAATTCTTTCTTTTCATTAAACTCACTTGTGCTTCTAAACAGTACGCCAAGGTAAGGAATGTCACCTAATAATGGTACTTTTTTAACTGAGTTAATGATTTGCTGCTGGAATATACCACCAAGTACCACGGTTTGACCATTCTCAACCAGTACTTGGGTTTGAATTTCTTGGGTATCAATTGCAACCGCAGGTCCTGTTCCAGTTTGCACAGTATCACCACGTGTATCTTGAGTAATGATCAAATCCAAAATCACTTTATTATCAGGAGTAATGTGTGGTGTAACTTCAAGGCTCAACACCGCCTTTTTAAAGCTAACTGTGGTTGCCCCACTTGAAGCAGATTCAACATAAGGAATTTCAGTACCTTGCTCAATTCGTGCTTTTTTCTGGTTTGCGGTTGTAATACGCGGACTTGCAATAATCTCACCGCGGTTTTCTTCTTCAAGCGCGGTTAGTTCTAAATCAAGCAGAGTGCCATTAGCTAACTTAGCAACGTGCATACCAATACTGCCAGCGGCGCCAGTGATAGGCAAGTTAACATTAAGGCGGTCAGAAATACTTGGGATAGTACCGTTAGAAATCGTGTTAGCGCCTTCTAAAGTGCCCGAAATACCATCGGTGCCTTGTTGGTCGCTAAACCCCCAACGTACGCCTAAATCTTCTTTAACGTTGTCGCGTACAGTGACCATGCGCGCTTCAATCACTACTTGTCTGACTGCGATATCTAAGGTCTCAACCATACGACGCACACTTTCAATACTTTTTGCAGTGTCTTTAATCAATAAGGTATTGGTACGTTTATCAACTGACACACTGCCACGCGCACTAATAATGCTATTGGTATCTGTTTTTAGTAGATCAGCAAACTCTTCCGCTTTTGCGTAGTTCAAGCGAATATATTCGCTGTAAAGCGGCTCTAAGTCTTCAACTTGCTGCTTGGCTTTGAGCTCTTTCGCTTCTCGGGCGGCAAGCTCCTCAGAAGGCGCCACCATCAAGATTGAGCCATCCATACGCTTATCTAAGCCTTTAACACGCAATACCACATCAAGAGCTTGATCCCACGGTACACCGTCTAAGCGCAAAGTAATATTGCCATTGACCGAGTCACTGGTTACTAAGTTAAAATCGTTATAGCCGGCGATGATCTGCAATACAGCACGCACTGAGATATCTTGAAAGTTTAAGGTCATTGGACGACCTTGGTACTCTTTACCACCTTCTAAATAAGAGCGTTGCGTGTCATCTCTTTCTACAGTCAAAGTGAGAATATTTTCAATTTGCTGATAGGTAAATTTAAACGCACTATTCGGGCTAATTACCACCCGACTCATGTTCTCTTCTTTAAATGTCTCAATTGAACTTACCACGGTGCCAAAATCAAGCACATCTAACTCATACAATAAATCATCTAAAATATTGGTATGGTGAAACTCAGCAATAATTTTTCCGCCACTTTCATGTACATCAATGGCAGCTTGGGTATCTTGTAAGAACACTAATACACGTGCTTCACCTTTTTCACCACGGCGAAAATCAAGCGACTGAATTGAGTTAATGTAATTACCCGTCGTAGCTTGAGCTGCGTTACTGCCCTCTTGTGCAGTAAGTGGGTTATCCGATACATGCAATGAAACAAGGTTGTTATTAACCGTTGTTTGGTAAATTTTTAAACGCTCTAAATGCACAGTAACAACTAATGTACCATCCGTTGTCACACTGCTGACTTTCTCAATACCAGCTTGATTAATTGGCACATCACCTAAACCTTGCTCAACATCTGCTGCTTTAAAGCGCATTTCGATACGGGCTGGATTATTGAATACCTGAACGTTAGGTTCTGCTGTCAATTCTTCATCAAATACGAGCTGTAACTGTGTTTCTCCAGCCATTAACGGGTTATAACGAACGTCATACAACAGCGGTGTCGCCATTGCTGATTGCGTGATAAAAAGGGCAATAACAACAAACAAAGCCTGATGAATGCGATTATTCCACGATACTCCCTTCTGCATTTTAATTTTACCTTTTTTATTTTTAACTAGTGCCATTAGAAGCCGCCTCTAACATTTCAAGCTTTGTCACGCGCTCTTTCCAACAACCAGACCCATCAGGGATTAATTCTAACAATTCTATATAATCACTTTTTACTTGTTGTACAACACCGTGATACAAACCAATATGATTACCTACAGTGACTCGGTGCAAAGTATCATCGGCTGCTTTAATTAATGCCCATGTTTGCCCACCGGACCCCAGCGTCCCTTTCATTGCTAGGTTATCCAATGGATATTTTTCTAACACCTCACGCGTACGCTCTGGATCTGGATGTAAGCAGTTTTTTACTTGAATCATTTTATTTTGAATAATTTCCGGCTGTGGCGCAACAAAAGGGCTGCGTAACTGCTGAGCATTGTATTCAAAATGTTCAAACTGTGTCAGTTTTGGGATTGCTTCAACTTTAGGCGTGGTACTGGCTTTAACTTGATCAATAAACTCTTTTTGTTCTGAGGTATCATCGTTACAGGCACTTAGTAATACACCGCTAAATAAAACAAAAGCTAATTTTTTCATTTTTTAGCTCCTACTTTTTTCACGCCACCTTCATAGCGGTAAGTTTTAGCGACCACACTAAAGGTCAGTTTGCCTGAATCCGAACTATTAATTGAAAAGTCATGCAAACTAACAATACGCGGTAGCTGCGCCACTTTACCGACAAAATCACCAAACTCATGATAACTGCCGATTACTTCAATTTTAATTGGTAATTCAGTATAAAATTCTTTTTCAACTTCTGGTAACCAACCGATTTTAAGGAAAGTTAAACCACTTGTAGTGCCTACGTACGATAAATCATCTAACAAGCCCGGTGTCTCGTTTGAGGTTGGTAAGCGTTTTAACAGCAAAGAAAACTTCTCTTCCATTTCAACCATTTGTTGGCGGTAAATTTCTAAGTTACTGGCAACCGCATATTTCACTCGGTAGGTACTACGTAACTCAACTTCCTTGCTCACTGCACTCTTGTAGCTATCAATTTCATCTGAAACCAATAAGCTGTAGCTAAAAAACAGCACCAAGGCAGCAACAAAAGTACAGCAAATTACTTTAACCACAATTGGCCAATCGCCAATATTTTCAAGCTCTATTTCGTTCCATTCAATTTCAGTTAACGCTTTGATATCAAGGTTCATTGTTTAACCTCACCAATTTTATCAAAGGCTTTTACGTAAAATTCCATATTAAAATCACTTAATAATCGTGATGACTTTTCCCCTGCAACAATACCTTGCATAGTTGGTTTTTCGAGCAAGTAAGAGTTCTGCACTTCGCGCAGCATATTGGAAAGGTGATTATTCGATTCGCTACGGCCAACAACATGAATAGCACTACCGCGGCGCTCTAACTTGGTTAAATAAACACCGGTTGGGACTATTTTAGCCACTTCATCCATGATCTGAGTGCCCAAGTTACGGCTACTTTGCAGTTCTTCAATTAAGCGCATACGCTGTTGTAAGTTTTCTTTCTTTTTGTCTAACTCACGAATTTCACTAATACGTCTATCTAATTGGCCAATTTCATTGGCAAGATAATTATTTTTAATATTTTGCCCATCTCGCAGATTACCGTAATAGGTACTTAATAAATACATACTCATAAAACTACCAAGCACCACTAAAAACAAAATAGTGGCAAATTTATTTTGCGATTGTTTTCGTTGCTGTTCGCGCCACGGCAGTAGATTTATATGTGGCATGATGAAAAGCTCCTTAGTGCCAAACCCGTCGCGATTGCAAATTGAGTACGATGGCGTTGTAAAACATTGCGATCAACATGCGCAGAAATATCCATATTACCGAACGGTTCTGCCACTATGGTGTGAATACCTAGCTCTTCAATTAGCAGTCTGTCTAGCCCATCAATCATCGCAGTACCGCCAGTGAGGACAATATAATCAATTTGATCTTTACCACTGGTGGTTAAAAACATCTGCACTGCACGGCGTACTTGTTGTAACAATGAAGTTTGAAACGGTGCCAATACTTCAAAGGTATAGTTAGGCGGTAGATCGCCAGTGGTCTTACCGATTTCAGCTTCATCAAAGCTTTTATTATAATAGGCCACAATACTGTTGGTGTATTGGTCGCCGCCAAATACTTGATCGCGGGTGTAAATAGTTTCACCACCTAACACCACACTGACCAACATAAGTACTGCGCCAATATCAACTACAGCAACACATTTATTAAATGCATCACTCGGTAATTGCTGATAATAAACATCCATAGCACGGCTCAGCGCATAGCTTTCAACATCAACCACCTTCGCAGTTAAACCGGCTGATTCTAGCGCGCCAACGCGAGCTTCAACACTTTCAGTACGCGCAGCAGATAACAACACATTCATTTTGGAAGGGTCTGCTTCGTTAGTGCTTAGTTTTTCAAAATCTAGGCTAACTTCATCTAAAGGGTAAGGAATAAGGCTATCTGCCTCAATTTCAATTTGTGATTCAAGTTCTGCATCACTGAGTGTCACATCCATAAAAATCACTTTCGTGATCACTGTTTGTCCAGACACCGCTACCGCAGCAGATTTGATTGATTTAGGCAATTTACGTTTTAACTTAGTAATAATATTGCCAATTGCTTCAATATCTTGAATATTGCGCTCGGCCATGGTGCCTTTTGGCATTGGCTCAATTGCTAACGCTTCAAGCCTATAGCCGCTATCCGTTTCATTCAGTAACACCGCTTTTATAGCATGTGAACCGATATCTATCCCTACCATCATCGATGAAGACTTACTCAATAGTTGACTTAGCATGTTTGCAACTTGGCCTTTGTTTTAAGAATAAACAAGTTATAATTTTTATATGAAAAAATACTATTCACTTTTTAATCAATATATACTAGCAGTCTCCGATTCTAATTGGGAGTCCATTTAGGGAAAATATAAGTGATTTTATTAAAACGAACTTTACAATTTTTTATCATTTGCACGTTTTTGGGGCTCATTACCTTAGTAAGCCTTTATTATTACGTTAAATCTGATATCCCCAGTGTGCAAGTTTTAAAAGACGTGCAATTACAAACTCCTATGCAAGTATTTTCTAAAGATGGTTTATTAATCAACCAGTTCGGTGAAAAACGCCGTATTCCTGTGACCATCGATGAAATACCACAACCGCTCATAAATGCCATATTAGCCACTGAAGACAATCGCTTTTATGATCATATCGGCATAGATCCTATAGGTATTTTGCGTTCAGCGCTCGTATTAATTTCAACTGGCGAGAAAAAACAAGGCGCAAGTACTATTACAATGCAGTTAGCTCGTAACTTTTTCTTAACACGCGAAAAAGCCTATATTCGCAAGGTCAAAGAAATCTTTATTGCATTGCATATCGAAAACTTACTTAGTAAAGATGAAATACTGACTTTATACCTAAATAAAATAGAGTTAGGTAATCGCGCATTTGGTATCGGCGCCGCAGCACAAGTCTATTACGGTAAAGATCTTAACGAGTTAAATTTAGCGCAAATGGCGATGATTGCGGGCTTACCTAAAGCGCCGTCGGCATTAAACCCAATCAGAAACCCAATCCGTGCAAAAGCTCGTCGTAATGTGGTATTGGGTCGTATGCTTGATGAGAACTATATCTCAAGAGCCGAATATAACGAAGCCACCTCAGCGCCTATTACTGCGAAATTCCATGGCGCAGAAATTGAGTTGTATGCGCCCTATATTTCTGAAATGGTACGCGCCGAAATGGTCGCCCGATATGGCTATGAGCGCGCTTACAATACTGGCTTTAAAATTTTCACCAGCGTTGAATCTAACGTACAAGCAGCAGCACAAAGCGCACTGGTTAATAACCTCCATGCTTACGATATGCGCCACGGCTACCGAGGCCCAGCACAACAGTTATGGGACTTTGAAACCCAAACAGCGTTGAGCCATAGCGAAATATTGGAAAAACTAAGACCAGTAAAAGAAATCGGCCCATTATTAGCTGCCTCCGTACTTGAAGTGGGCGAACAAAGCGCTACCGTGTTATTAAAAAATGGTGAGCAAGCTAATCTTGATTGGGACAACTTAAAATGGGCGCGTAAATATATCACCCGCTATCGTCAAGGGTTTCCACCGAAAACGGCTGGCGACATACTCAACCCAGGCGAACAAATTTGGCTACGTACAAATGACGATGGCAGTTATTTACTTAGTCAGTTGCCTGAGGCATCTAGCGCATTGGTCTCATTAGATCCTAATGATGGTCGTATTAAAGCAATTGTTGGTGGTTATAGTTTTGAGCAAAGCCAATATAACCGTGCAGTGCAAGCTAAACGTCAGGTCGGCTCTAACATTAAGCCATTTATTTACTCTGCAGCATTAAATAATGGCTATACCTTAGCGTCTATTTTGAATGATGCGCCAATTAACCAATGGGATAAGAGCCTAGGCGTAGCATGGCGTCCAAAAAATAGCCCCGCAGTTTACAATGGCCCGATCCGTATTCGTCGCGCTTTAGCGCAATCTAAAAACGTTATCTCGGTACGCTTACTGCGTGGTGTTGGCTTACAACGTACCGCGGATCACTTATTAAAGTTTGGCTTTAAAAATAGTGACATTAATCGTAGTGAATCATTAGCATTAGGTAGTGCGTCAATTACCCCGCTTGAGCTTGCTCGTGGTATGAGTACCTTTGCCAACGGCGGTCACTTGATCACGCCATACTTCATTAATGAAATTCAAGATTCAGCGGGTAATGTATTATTCAAAACCGAGCCATTGTTGGCCTGTGATCCTATCACCCCTCAGTTAACCATTGAACAATTTGAGTTAACAACCGAGCTTGCTAACGCACAAGAACCTATACCGAATCATTGTGCGCCGCGAATTATATCAAAGCAAAATGCATTCTTAATTGCAGATGCAATGCACAGCGCAATATGGGGCGGCGGTAGCTGGGCACATAAAACGGGCTGGAGTGGTACAGGTTGGCGTGCTCAAGCACTAGATCGTCGCGATTTATCTGGTAAAACAGGTACTACTAATGACTCTGTTGATACTTGGTTTAGTGGCTTTAATCGCAACGTGATGACCTCAGTATGGGTAGGATTTGATAACCCAGGTAATCCGCTTGGTCGTTCAACCTATAACAACAATATGGATAAAAACCAAATATCCGGCGCGGAGTCTGGTGCCAAAACAGCTCAGCCAGCTTGGGTTGATTTTATGCGTGTTGCCCTCGACGGTAAACCTGAAGCACCAATTGAGCCACCAGAAGGACTCGTGTCAGTAAGAATCGATTTAGCAACCGGTTTACTGAGTCAAAAGAACGATTATACCAGTCGCTTTGAATACTTTGAAAAAGGCACATCGCCAACGAAGTATGTAATGCAACATGTGGAAAATGTCTTTGAAGAAGAAACTAAAACAGAAGAAGAACTGTTTTAATCGTCGCGATATAAAATCGCTGCTACGTAAAAAAGCGCCAATTGGCGCTTTTTTATTGCATGCTTTTTATTTTAAATTCTGTACTAACCAATATAAGTCGGAATGTACGCCCGCGGCGGTGACTTCTTTACCTGCACCTGGGCCTTGGATCACCAAGGCATTATCGCTATACCATTGGCTGTTGATCACAAAAATATTATCGCCAGGAGTCAAGTTAGCTAAGGCATCGCCTTGGGTTGCGTATGCCAATCCCACTTTAGCGGTTACTTTGCCTTCGGCAATTGTCAGCGCGCCGGTATAACGCAGTACTTTATTATCTTTAGCGGCATCAGCGGCTTTTTCAGCAATAAAGTCATCAAGCAACTTCTTGTTATCAAGGAAAGATTGCCAATCACCTTGCGCTAATTGCTCAGGCATTAACGGTGTTAAACCAATTTCGTCCAGCTCCAACGTTAAGCCTAATTCACGGGCTAAAATAAGTAGCTTACGCTGCATATCACGCCCTGATAAATCTTCACGGGGATCAGGCTCGGTGTAACCCATTTTTTGCGCTTGCAGGACTAAATCTGAAAACGCCACACTGCCGTCATAACTACTGCACAACCAAGATAAAGTACCCGAGAACACCCCTTCAATGTGGGTAATGCTGTCGCCACTGTTCTGTAAATCAGCAAGTGCAAAGTTAATTGGTAAACCCGCACCAACACTGGTGTTATAACGCCACAGCAAGTTACGCTCGGCTAAATTGCGGCGCAAGCTTTGATACCAATCATTATTGGCTGTGCCCGCGTATTTGTTAGCGCTGATCAAATGGCAATCTAAGTTCACAAACGCCGGGTATAGCTCACTAAATGTTTCACTAGCGGTAATATCAATCACCACTTTATGTTCATAATCTAGTTCGCTGATACGGGTTAATAAATCATCCTGCTGATAGTCAATCGCTTCGTTTTGCCACTGTGATTGCCATTGTTCAAGCGCAATGCCACTTGGGCTAAACAACATTGCCCGTGAGCGTAATAAACCAACCAACTTTACACTAAAATGCTGCTGTAAACGGTTCAGTTGCTGAGTAAGTTGCTCAATAAACACCTCACCAACATTACCTAAGCCTGCCACGATAATTGCTAATTCTTGACCTTTGTTGATTAACTTATCATGCAATATGGTCAATACATCACTATCAATTGATTGATCTGTAAGAAGTAAAATATAGTCGGTATCTTGATGACTAAAACGAGGGGTTAAGCTTTGCTCAGTAAGTACTCCAGTTGCTTGCTCAAATAATTGCGCCACATCATTACTTGGCGCGACGACAGCGCAGCCATGTAAATTAGATTCAATAATATTAGCGCGCCCTTGTAAGTGACTGACCACTTGATGAGTTGCATCAGCAGGCACTAATAAGTAAGTATCACCATTTTGCACAAAGTGATGCAAACTATGCTGAATTAGCTGGCTTAATTCACCAATTTCACCGCCTCGTAACTGATCAATACGTAATAAATCAATATTTTCTAAGGTAGTAATAAAACGCTTCGCCTTGCTGTAGCCTTCTTTGACAATTTCTGTCGCACTGGCTTCTGTATCATAGCTGCTACGAACCACTAACTTAATATCAGTATTTTTCAATGGTGATAAGGTTTTAGCGTGTAATACAGGGTTGCCTAAGCGTGCAAGCAAATTAGCTTGGCCGCGGCATACTTTTGAATACTTTATGGCTTTTTTAACTTTACGCGGATCAGTACTAAATACCCCTTGGGTATCAGTCCAAATAGACACTTGGTTAGCATGGCAATAACTGCTTAACAAAGTAGCACTGTAGTCACTGCCATTACGCCCAAGCGTTACCGTATTCGCTTGGCAATCGGCGGCAATAAACCCAGTAACCACATTAATACAATGCCCCGAGATTAACTCAGCACACGCTTGTTGATTTTTTTGATGTAATAACTGCCCATCATTTAAAGTAAATAACTGACGCGCATCGACATCTTTCGCAGCAAGACCGAGTTGCTGCAAATAAGTTGCTAACAATCGTGCCGACCACACTTCACCATGAGCAAGTAATGCAGCTTCCTGTAAGCTGTGCTGTTGTGTTTGTTGCGCTATTAAGGCCAACTCTTGCTCAAGTACGTTTAATGCTGCATGTCGCGCCGTAGGGCTTAACAATTGCTCAATCAACGTACGCTGATGATTATCAAGCTGTAGTAAAATATCACTTACTGCTTGTTGATCACTTTGCTGGTAGCTTTGCCATAGCTTAACTAACGTATTGGTGGTTTTACCGGCAGCAGAAACCACCACACAGTCACCCGCTTCAGTATGCGCTAAAATAATATTAGCAACAGCCTGATATCGCTCGGCTGAGCTTAAGCTTGAACCACCAAATTTATGAACTATATTTACCATTTTCTATTACCACAAAGCCGTATGTGCTGGAGTCAGCTTAAATGAGCTTGATTGCTCTTGATCTTGTTGTTGCGAAACCGATGTTGCTGTAGTTGCTGTATGTTGACCTTGACCTGGTTTCACTTTATTAAAAACCCGATCTAAATCAGCCACTAAATCTTTAGCGTCTTCGATACCGACCGAAATACGGATCAACGTATCACCTACGCCGGCAGCTAAGCGCGCGGTTGCTTCCATCCCGGCATGAGTCATGGTGGCAGGGTGACAAATTAAACTCTCTACGCCACCGAGTGATTCCGCTAAGCTGAATTCTTCAAGGCTGGTTAAAAATGCCGCTGCATCATTAACATCACCTTTAATATCAAAGCTTACCATACCACCGAAGCCACGTTGTTGTTGTTTTGCCAACTCATGTTGTGGATGAGACTCAAGACCAGGGTAATATACTTGGCTCACGAAAGGTGAGTTTTCTAAATACTGGGCAATGATAAAGGCATTTTCTTGATGTTGGCGCAGACGAACATTTAAAGTGCGCAAACCACGTAAAGTTAAGTAACTATCAAACGGCGCACCGGTAATACCAATGTTATTAGCCCACCAAGCAAGTTCATCACCAAGCTCCTGAGTTGCTGCAATCACAGCACCACCGACAACATCAGAATGACCATTAATATATTTAGTGGTTGAATGCACCACGATATCTACACCAAACTCAATAGGATTCTGTAGCGCTGGTGACAAAAAGGTGTTATCAGCTCCAACTAATGCACCGCACTGCTTGGCAATTGTGGTGATCGCTTTAATATCGGTTAAGCGTAAAATTGGGTTACTGGGTGTTTCAATCCAAATAAGCTTTGGTTTGATCTCAAGAATTTTTTGATGGTTTTCAGCTTTAGTTAAATCTAAAACCACTAATTTTAATAACCCGCGCTTTTCAAGCGAGGTAAATAAACGATAGCTGCCACCGTAGCAATCATGTGGGATCACTAAAGTATCATCACTATTAAGTAATTGCGTGGCTAAATGCACTGCCGCCATGCCGGTTGCAGTAATTATACCCTTTGCGCCGCCCTCAAGCTTTGCTAAGGTTTCAGCTAAAATGTCACGGTTTGGGTTACCGCTGCGGCCATAATCATATTGGCGCTTGGTATCAAAATCGGCAAATGAGTAGGTGGTCGATAAATGAATAGGAGGCACAACGGCGCCGTGATGTTTATCTGCATCAATGCCATTACGCACTGCAATAGTTGCTTTGTTCTTTTGACTCATAACGTCACCTACAATTAAATGGATGTTTAGACGTCTAAAAGGTTAGAGGATCGGATTTAAGAAGTCAAAGCATTTATGCTGTTTTAGGTGCAGGCATGGCAGTAAAAACATTTAAGTTGCTAGATGGCTAAATAACTAGTATTTGACTATCTTATTTAAAACGATAGAATTTCGGCATCTTTGCGCAGCAAAAGGTCGCGCAAACAATTAACAACCTGAGGCAACGACACATCCTATGGCTAAATGGAATGGTGAATATATTCACCCATACGCAGAACACGGGAAAAAATCAGAACAAGTTAAAAAGATCACCGTTTCGATCCCGTTAAATGTATTAAAAGTTTTAACTGATGAGCGTACTCGCCGTCAAATTAACAATCTTCGCCATGCAACAAATAGCGAACTACTTTGTGAAGCATTTTTACACGCATTTACTGGCCAACCATTGCCAAACGATGAAGACTTACGTAAAGATAATCCAGAGAAAGTACCTGAAGAAGTGAAGAAAATCATGCTTGAGATGGGCTTAGAAGTACCTGTACTCAACGAAGATTAAACAAAAATATACTTCAGGGATTGGCTACAAAAAAACCTCAGCGACATACGTTACTGAGGTTTTTTTATTAACCAGCAAATAAGTTACGCCATGTAGTTTTCAGGCATATCAATACGTGCGACGCCAGAGTCAATTGCCGCCTGCGCGACAGCTTTAGCGATACGCGGTAATAAACGCGGATCCATCGGTTTTGGAATAATATACTCAGGGCCAAATTCAAGCTTATCAACACCCGCTGCTCTTAACACTTCAGCAGGTACTGGCTCTTTAGCAATACTACGAATAGCATCAACCGCCGCAATTTTCATTTCATCATTAATTTTGCTGGCGCGTACATCAAGCGCACCACGGAAAATAAACGGGAAACACAATACGTTATTTACTTGGTTTGGATAATCAGAACGACCCGTCGCCATAATTAAATCATTACGCGCACCGTGAGCAAGCTCAGGTGATATTTCTGGATCTGGGTTTGAACAAGCAAATACCACTGGTCTATCAGCCATCAGTTTCAGATCTTCCGCTGCCAATAGGTTTGGCCCAGATACACCAACAAAAACATCGGCATCAGCAATTACATCTTGCAAAGTACGTTTATCAGTATTGTTAGCAAATAACTGTTTATATTCGTTTAAGTCATCACGACGAGTATGGATCACACCTTTACGGTCTAGCATATAAATATGTTCACGCAATGCGCCACACTTAATCAGCAATTCCATACATGCAACCGCAGCCGCGCCTGCACCTAAGCATACGATAATGGCATCTTCAATATCTTTACCTTGCACTTCGAGTGCATTGATCATGCCTGCGGCTGTAACAATCGCAGTACCGTGTTGATCGTCGTGGAACACCGGAATGCTACAACGTTCGATCAATGCCTTTTCGATTTCAAAGCATTCTGGCGCTTTGATATCTTCTAAGTTAATGCCACCAAACGTATCTGCGATGTTTGCCACCGTATTGATAAAGTCTTCAGTGGTATTGTGTTTTACTTCAATATCAATCGAATCAAGGCCTGCAAAGCGTTTAAATAATAAGGCTTTACCTTCCATAACAGGTTTAGATGCCAATGGCCCTAAGTTACCTAAACCTAAGATTGCGGTACCGTTAGTAATAACCGCGACCATATTGCCTTTACCTGTGTATTTATAGGCATTAGCAGGATCAGCAGCGATTTCACGTACAGGTTCTGCAACACCAGGGCTATATGCTAAAGCGAGATCTTGGACTGTTTCAGCCGGCTTGGTTAGCTCGACACTGATTTTTCCTGGAACGGGATGCGAATGGTAATGTAAAGCTTGTTCACGAAAATCTGACATAACGCGATTTTATCCTGCAAGTAAGTTAAGTTGAAAGTGAGAGTAAGCAGTTCTTATAGGGAACGATACCTATATTATAATTAAATTCAAGCAATATCAGGTCTATCCTGTTATATGCTATATCCGTTAATTTTATGCGTTTTATCGTCAAGTTTTGCAAAAAAGCTTCAATTTAAAGCGATAAAAACCTCATAAAGCATCAAAAAACCCAACTAAAAATGCTTGTTATGTGAGTATTTAAAGCAAAACCTAGCAATGAAAATAGATATTTGCATAAGCAAGACGTTAACAGCATTTAGCAGCATAAAGACCAACTTTATCGACTAAAGCATTTAATCTAGCGTTTTAACACGATAATCAATATAGAGAATAAATCACTATTTGTCTGTTATTTGCTCGCTATACTGGCTATAAAAGTGGGAAATAGTCACAACATAATGAATGCAGTAAATAACTCTAAATGGGCGGGAATTAAGGGCAAGATGGACGCCGTTTTTTTAATTACAGGCATAAAAAAAAGCACCCTAAGGTGCTTTTTTCCGACAAAACAACAAGAATTACTTGCTGCTAAGTGAACCGAAACGCTTGTTGAAGCGATCAACACGGCCACCAGTGTCTAAAACTTTTTGCTTACCAGTGTAAAACGGGTGACACGCAGAACATACGTCTAAGTGAATATCTTTACACAGTGTAGAACTAGTTTCGAATTTATTTCCACATGAACATGATGCTGAAATTACTTCGTACTTAGGGTGAATACCTTCTTTCATAGAAACCTCTAGTTAAGGCCGCATCGCTCTCCAAACCCGAAGTCTGGCACCATACGTCGTTAAAACAAATTATTTAGGACGCGTATTCTATGCAACAACCCCGCTTGCTACAAGCTTTAAATAGTGTTTTTGCTAATAAATTAAACAAAAACTTTAAAGCCGAGATTCGCCGCTAGGTTTTTAGCTGTAATTTTAGTACATTAACTTCCTTGCTAGTTATTGTTTGGGTTGTTATGAGTTTTGTTGAAGTTGCTATAAAAGTTCCGTTGCAGCGCACCTTTGATTATCGCATCCCAGCGCAACTTAGCGGTTTATCAACACCGCCTCAAGTGGGCGCTCGTGTCATGGTACCGTTTGGCAATCAACGTAAAGTTGCCGTGGTATTGGCTTTAAAAACACACAGCGACGTGCCCGCCGACAAACTCAAAGACCTATTTGAAGTCATTGACGATGAACCGATTCTATCGCCGCAACATATCGAATTATTGCGTTTTACCGCACGTTATTACTGCTATCCATTAGGCGAAACCATTCATATTGCCCTGCCCGGTGCACTACGCCAAGGGTTATGCCCTGATAAAAGCAGTATCAATATGGTGGCACTGACCGACAAAGGCGCTAAGCTTCCGTCTTTAAAAGCAAAAAGCCAATTAAACTTACTCAAGCAATTGGCCGAGTCAGGTAAATCATCTTTAACAGAATTAAAAGCATTGGGGTTTAGTAAAAAAACCATCGACAGCTTACTGGCTAAAGAACTGATCAGCCAAACCATCGAGCACGACAATCAATGGCAGCAACAAATACCTACAGTGGGCAACAAACCCACTTTAAATAAAGAACAAGCGGTTGCCTGCAGCACAATAAATCAAGCACAAGGGTTTAATAGCTTTTTGCTTGAAGGGGTGACTGGCAGCGGTAAAACTGAAGTCTATTTACAATGCCTTGAAGACGTTTTAAAACGTGGCGAGCAAGCGTTAGTGCTAGTGCCTGAAATAGGCCTTACTCCACAAACCGTCAACCGCTTTCGTCGACGTTTTCCAGACACCCCCATTATGCTGTGGCATTCTGCGCTGACCGATAATGAACGCCTGCAAACATGGCGCTTTTGTGAAAAAGCTAGCTGCGCCATAGTGATCGGCACCCGTTCAAGTATCTTCTTACCATTTTTAAAACTCGGCATGATCATCGTAGATGAAGAGCATGACAGCTCCTTTAAACAACAAGACACGTTACGTTACCACGCCCGAGATTTAGCCGCTTACCGCGCGTTTCAACATAAGATTCCGCTTATTTTAGGCTCAGCCACTCCTGCCCTTGAGACTTTGCATAAGGCACTTAACAATAAATACCAATTATTAAGTCTCACGCAACGCGCGCAAACCAGCACCGATAATCAGTTTCAATTATTGGATATGAAAGGTCAACCCGACCAAGCTGGCATCGCACAAGGCAGCTTAGCCACTATTCGCCAGCACTTAAAGCGTGGTAAACAAGTGATGGTATTTTTAAATCGACGCGGCTTTGCACCAACCTTGATATGCCATGAATGCGGCTGGCTCAGTGAATGCAAACGATGCAGCACCAGTGCGACTTTCCATAAAGCCATTGGTCAAATGATTTGCCACCACTGTGGCGAGCAAGAACGCGTGCCACATCAATGCCCTGATTGCGGCAGCACACAAATATTCCCTAATGGTAAAGGCACCGAGCAAATAGAGGAATTCTTAACAACTGAGTTTCCAGATACCCCCATTAGCCGCATTGACCGCGATTCAACGCGCCGTAAAGGCAGCTTAGAAAAAGCCTTAGACGATATCAATCAAGGTGGCGCACGAATTTTAGTTGGCACACAAATGCTGGCCAAAGGTCATCACTTTCCTGATGTCAGCCTCGTACTAATACTCGACGTAGATGGCGGCTTGTATTCCTGTGATTTTCGCGCAACCGAACATTTAGCGCAGTTGGTAACACAAGTGGCTGGACGCGCTGGGCGCAGTGGTGAGCCGGGTCAGGTATTATTACAAACCCACTTCCCTGAGCACCCATTACTGCAAGATTTAGTCAATAATGGTTATCAAGATTTTGCCCGCTTTGCACTACAAGAGCGTGATGACGCGCAACTGCCCCCCATTACCAATATGGCGATTGTTCGCGCTGAAGGTCACAACATCAAGCAAGTGGTCGATTTTTTAACAGATTTAGTTCCAGTTCAGAGCCTAACTGGTATACAATTGCTGGGTCCGATCCCTGCACCACTCGAGCGAATTGCAGGGAAATATCGTTTTCAATTACATATTCAAGCGCTCGAACGCCCTCTATTACACCAATATCTCGCGCAAATGGTCGACTATTTAAGTACCAGTAAATTAGCGCAAAAGGTGCGATGGAGCTTAGATGTAGATCCAATAGATATGATTTAAGGTTAGAAGTCCACATAACCATGGCACAACACGATTTTATAAATAAAAAGCCAAATAACCGCAAAAAACAACCACCACCAAAAAAGCCATTTCCGGTGTTATTGGTGATTGTAGCTATCTTGCTAGTTGCGGGTTTTAGTTTTGGTTTATGGTATGTAAAGACCAATGCCGATCCTAAACTGGTTGAACAGCAAGCAAATCCAATGCCTGCAAAAGTAAAAGAGCAACTAGCAAAACCGCGTCCTCCAGAATTTATTAAAGAAATCAAAGAACATGAAATTCAGGTTGAAGTAAGAGAAATTGAACAAAAAGGCCCCTATGTAATGCAATGTGGCTCGTTCAGAACTCATGGCCAAGCTGAAACTCTCAAAGCAAAAATTGCATTTGCCGGATTAATTGCCGAAATTAGAGAAACAACGGGCACCAATGGTGTTTGGTACAAAGTACGCTTAGGCCCTTACAAAACCAAACGTTTAGCCGAAAGCGATAAAAATAAACTCAAGCGCAGTAAAATAACTGGTTGTGGAATTTGGAATTGGACTTGATTTTAGTCCATTAACCCATATTAACTCATCATCAATCGTTTTTAACGGGTCGCCCCTGCGGCTCGATGATGAGGAATAACATGACCACTATTGTAAGTGTACGTCGCGGCGATAAAGTCGTCATTGGTGGCGATGGCCAAGTTTCACTTGGTAACACCGTAATGAAGGGCAATGCCCGTAAAGTTCGACGCCTATATAATGGCAAAGTGATCGCCGGTTTTGCTGGCGGCACTGCTGATGCCTTCACCCTATTCGAACGTTTTGAAAGCAAACTTGAAATGCACCAAGGTAACTTAACCAAAGCAGCGGTTGAGATGGCCAAAGATTGGCGCAGCGATCGCGCCTTGCGAAAGTTAGAAGCACTACTTGCTGTTGCCGACTCCACCGCGTCTTTGATCATCACCGGTAACGGCGATGTTGTGCAACCTGAAAACGACCTAATTGCGATCGGTAGTGGCGGTAACTTTGCCCAATCTGCGGCAACAGCCTTACTTGAAAACACCGATCTTAGCGCGCGCGACATCGTCGAAAAAAGCCTCACCATTGCAGGCAATATTTGTGTATTCACAAATAACTTCCAAACCATCGAAGAATTGTAATAGGAACTGCTATGTCTGATATGACTCCCAGAGAAATCGTTCATGAACTTGACCAACATATCATTGGTCAAGCTAAAGCAAAAAAAGCAGTGGCCATTGCACTTCGTAATCGCTGGCGCCGCATGCAACTTAATGAAGACCTGCGCACAGAAGTAACGCCGAAAAACATTTTGATGATCGGCCCAACAGGTGTAGGTAAAACTGAAATTGCCCGTCGTTTAGCTAAACTTGCCAACGCGCCATTTATCAAAGTTGAAGCCACTAAATTCACTGAAGTCGGCTATGTTGGTAAAGAAGTTGAAACCATCATTCGTGATTTGGTTGATGTTTCAATCAAAATGACCCGCGAACAGCAAACTAAAAAGTTTAAACATCGCGCAGAAGAAGCCGCAGAAGAGCGTATTTTAGACGCCCTACTGCCACCAGCTAAAGATTCATCAGGTGAAAGCCAGCGTGATGAAGGTTCATCTACACGCCAAGTATTCCGTAAAAAACTACGTGAAGGCCAATTAGATGACAAAGAAATCGATATTGATTTAGCTCAAGCACAACCAAACGTTGAGATCATGGCGCCACCGGGTATGGAAGAAATGACCAACCAGCTACAAAGCATGTTCCAAAATATGTCAGGTGACAAGCGCAGCAAACGTAAAGTTAAAATCAAAGAAGCCTTTAAGCTGTTAGTTGAAGAAGAAGCCGCTAAATTAGTAAACCCTGAAGAACTAAAAGAGCAAGCAATCTTCGCCGTAGAGCAAAACGGTATTGTATTTATCGACGAGATCGACAAAATCTGTAAGCGTGGTGAGTCATCAGGTCCAGACGTAAGCCGTGAAGGCGTACAGCGCGATTTACTGCCTCTTATTGAAGGCTCAACAGTGAGCACTAAACACGGTATGGTGAAAACCGACCACATGTTGTTTATTGCCTCAGGTGCATTTCAAATGGCAAAGCCATCAGATATGATCCCAGAGCTACAAGGTCGTCTACCTATTCGTGTAGAGCTTGAAGCACTGACCGCTGACGACTTTAAACGTATTTTAACCGAGCCACATGCCTCATTAACTGAGCAACAACATGCACTACTTAAAACAGAGCAAGTAAATGTTGAGTTTAGCGACGATGCCATTGAGCGCATTGCCAAAGCTGCATGGCAAGTAAATGAGAAAACCGAAAACATCGGTGCTCGTCGTCTACACACTGTGATGGAAAAACTAATGGAAGAAATTTCATATGATGCATCCGAGCAGGCAGGCAGCAGCATCGTGATTGACGCCGCTTATGTAGAGCAGCACTTAGGTGCGTTAGTTGAAGATGAAGACCTAAGCCGCTTTATTCTTTAATTTTAAAACTAGGATCTAGAGCCTAGGTTCTAGGTTCTAGGTTCTAGGTTAATCACTAAGGTATAACAATGAAGCAAGTGATCAAGGTACATCAT
>NZ_JBALXK010000021.1:0-91447 GCF_036960685.1 Pseudoalteromonas sp.
GGCTAAAGCCATTTCCTACGTTATGATTTTAAGATTGGTTTAATGCCAAGAGCTGCGCGAGGTAAACTCGCGCCTACGGGTTGGCATTGGTATTTGGATTTGCGTAGGTGCGGCTTTATGCCGCGCAAATTTATACCATTCATGGCTAAAGCCATTTCCTACGTTATGATTTTAAGATTGGTTTAATGCCAAGAGCTGCGCGAGGTAAACTCGCGCCTACAGCCATAAAAACCTTGCGATATTAACTGCAAGGCTTTTTAATTCCTCGAACCTCGAACCTCGAACCTCGAACCTCGAACCTCGAACCTCGAACCTCGAACCTCGAACCTCGAACCTGATACCTTTACAAATATTCAAATACTTTAATTACACGCTCTACACCAGATACATTACGAGCAACGTCTACGGCTGTGTTTGACTCGGCATCAGACACTAAGCCCATTAAAAACACTTCACCGTTCTCAGTTACCACTTTGATATTGTTACTGCTGATATTGTCAGTGGTGAGTAATTGCGTTTTTACTTTTGAGGTTAACCAAGAATCGTGGGTCTGGGTGCTCATGCTAATGTTAGAGCCAATGCGCAGCTGGTTATGTATTTTACGTATAGCAGGCAGGCCCTCAATGACACGCTGAGCTTCGTCTTTCATTTCTTGATTAGCTACTTGCCCAACTAGTAGTACGATACCATTAACGCTAACCACGCTGATATTGGCATGATCAGCAAGGCGAGGCACATCGTTTATTGCCACTCCAGCTTTGATTTCGATATTGCTATCATCTATTTGCGAACCAATAGTGCGACGATCATTGGCCGCAGTAACGGCACCGGCGGTACCTGCAACCACAGCCGCGGCGCAACCTTGTAATAATAAAACGGTACTGATAACGATAAGAGATTGTTTCAACATTAATTTTCTTCCTGTGGGAATAGGGTTAAGTCGACGAGTTCGCTTAAACAATGAAGATTAACCAAATGAGACTCTATAATGCGACTCGGACGTTTTGATGGCACGCGTATTTCTACATCATTAGCGCCTAATAAACCGACTAATTCACCGCCATCATCACCAACTAACACAATGACTTTCATATCTTTGGTAAGTGCCGCTTCAACAGCGCTGATGATGTTTTTTTCATTACCATTGATTGCTAGCACTAGTAGTAAGTCGCCTTGTTGAGCAAAGGCACGAATTTGGCGAGCGAAGGTTTCTTGGTCGTCACTTTGATTACTTTGACCAAGATTAATATGTTCTTGAGAAAGCGCGATCGCAGGCAAGCAAGGGCGCTCGGTTTCGTAATAGTTGATCAATACGCCAGCCATATGCTGAGCAAGCATGTGACAGCTTGCAGTGCCACAACAAATCAACTTGTTACCATTGATCAGACTTTGCGCTATAGTAAATGCAGCTGCTTCTAAGGCGCTAGGGAGTACTTCACCTGCAGCGATTTGTACTTGAATGCTTTCTGTGAAAATTTCTTTAATGGTATCTTGCATATTAAAATACGTTTTTTATCCAATTAAGTTGTTGCGATGCTTCGCCGGTTATAGCGACAAAATCAATTCTTATAGCTTGATCACTCAGCTTTTTAGCTGCTAAATAATGGTAAATGGTGCGCTTTAAACGTTCCTGCTTTTGTTTACCTAAAGCATGGAGTGCGCCACCTTTAACATGACTACTGCGAAATTTCACTTCCACAAACACTAAGGTTTTGCCATCGCGCATTATTACATCTAGCTCCCCGTAAGGGCAGTTATAGTTACGCTCTATTGGTATTAACCCTTGCGTCACTAAGTATTTTTGAGCTTCTAGCTCATAATACTGGCCTTTCTCTCGGCTATTTTGCCACAGCTGTTTAAACCACGACATGACCACATCCTTGTTTTATAAATTAGCTAGTAACTACTCACTGTCTGATATGGTAGTCGCTGACTGCATGAATAGGGGCAGCGGCGCTGTTGTTTCTAATTGCACGGCTTGGATCTGACTGTCTTTGTACTGTGCCCAATTTAGGTTGCGACTAACTTGTCCATCACTGGTAATGCTTAATTGACCGGTTAAACCATTAAATCGTTTACCTGGGATCATACTTAATTGCGTAATATTACCTAGCATCGCCACCGAATCATACGCCATAGCAAATAAACGTTGGCTTATATCGGCTTGCTCAGGCCACAGTGAATTATATTGCTGACGCAGGGCATGATCGGTTATTTGCCCGCTGAGCATCCATGGCAGTTCAGTAAAATATAATCCATCAAGATCGCCTTTATCCGTACTATCAATTTGTTTACTATGGCTTTTTGAGCTGGCGTAAAGAGGTATGCGATCAGCAAAGGTACTAACATTGACATCTAAATACGGTTTTATCAGCCGTGTTTCTATCGCATCACCAAGAATATAAATAACATCAATATCGCGGCGAGAGCGAGTTTCACTCTCTACTTCTTGTTTAAATAATGCTTTAACAGTGGCAATTCGCTCTTTTGATTTATCTACTTCGAGCAGGCTAACAATGGTGGTAGGCATATCTTTTTTATCATTATAGAGCCCGACTTGTGGAGCGGTTTCGCTATAGCGCTGCCATTGCATGTTGAAAAAATCAACTAAGCGTTGTCCTGCACTATTGTTCGGTGCTAAAAGCAGAGGTTTTTGGTAGCCAACTGTTAAAAAGTGCTCCAGAGCTTGTTGTACTTCGTGCTCAGGGTTTAGCGCAAAGAAAAAATGTTGCGCAGATTGGCGTTCACCATCATAAGAGTTTAAGTGTAAAACAGGGTAATCAAGTAATGTTTTACTAACTGCAAGCTTATCAATATTACCTTTAAGTAGCGGCCCAACTATAAAACTGGGTTGTATTTCAAGTAGCTTTGCCGAAATCTCTGCAGGGCTGAGCATTTCGTCAATAAAAATGGTTTCACCAATTGATGCATTATCTAACGCAGCTAATGCGCCTGCTTTTAAGGCATCACCTAAGCGCTCATTCGCGCCAGATTGCGGCAGTAACACCACTAAGCGCTCAATCTTAAGCGGCTCAATCGCCATTAACTCGGCCACTTTCTTCGGTAAGACATCAATTGCAGGGTGTCCAGGGTAGCGGCGCTGCCAATTATTAATCGCTTGATCAAGTTCTACCGGCGCACCTAAATACACTTGGTGATAAAGTGCTAAATTAACCCAGCCTTGTTGTACCACAGAGCCGCGATTAAAGCGCTCCAGCGCATAGGATGATAATTGTTGTAGATTTTGCCATAGATCTTTGTTGAGTTGTGGGATCGTTAAATTATTTTTACTGGCGGTTTCAGAGGCGTGAAAGAAATAAGTCATGGCCTCTTTAGGTAAATTTTGTGACGCATACACACTGGCGGTTAAATATTGGTGCCAAGCAAAATGTTCAGGCTGAGTTAGTTGATTGTCTAAACTGGCTAAAATCTCCAGCGCTTCTGTATTCTTATTTTGTTGTTTTTGTGCAAAAGCGATATACAGCTTATTTTGCACTTGGTCTACGCTTGGAGTACGTTCTAATTCAGTACATACTAGCTCTAGTAGCGGCCATTGCTGCTCGGTGATAGCGGCATCGCGTGCGCTATAAAGGAGTTGAATTTTGTCTGCACCTTGGCGATTTAAAGCTAGTTGGTACAGTGATTGTGCATCAGTCGCTTGAATTTGTGACGTGCTATTCGCTGAACTGAGATTTTCAGTGGTTTTAGTCGGTTTTTCGGTTGTACTACAGGCCGATAACCCTGACAATATGATAACTAGACTAACAAGTTTAAGTCGCACAATGATTTCCCAATACGTTAAACGCGATTTGCTTATATTACTGACTGACGCAGGAGACCTCAATGTTAAATGAGGAGAATTCACAGAAAATCGGCACTCTTTACATTGTAGCCACCCCAATCGGCAATTTTGACGATTTAAGTCAGCGTGCAATCGCGACATTATCGCAAGTAGACTTAATCGCTGCTGAAGACACGCGCCATACCGGTAAGCTGCTCAGTCACTTTGGCATTAAAGCTAAAACCTTTGCTTTACATGATCATAATGAAAAACAAAAAGCGCAACAAATTATTGACCAGCTCAACCAAGGTTTAAATATAGCACTGGTTTCTGATGCTGGCACACCGCTTATTAGTGATCCCGGCTATGCAGTTGTAAACTTATGCCGTGAGCAAGGCGCACATGTCACCCCCATACCAGGAGCATGCGCCGCCATAACAGCTGTATGTTGTTCAGGTTTACCAACGGATCGCTTTCAGTTTATTGGTTTTACCCCTGCAAAAAGCAAAGCGCGCCAAGACTTTTTTATTGAAGCGGTTAATTCCAACATAACCAGTATTATGTACGAAAGTACCCATCGCATTATGGCAAGCCTAGATGACTTAGAGATTGCCCTTGGTAGTGAACAACAAGTGGTATTCGCCAAAGAGCTCACCAAAACCTTTGAAACGTTTTTTAATGGCACAGTCAGCGAACTAAAGCAGTTTTTAACCGACGATCCAACTAAGCAACGCGGTGAAATTGTGCTTATGTTACCTGGTAATCCTAAGCAGGTTGATGATATTCCGCCAGAAGCGCGTAAAATGTTAGCGCTACTTGAAAATGAAATGCCAATGAAAAAAGCCTGTGGAATTGTCGCTGATTATTTCGGTATGAAGAAAAACGCCTTATATAAAACAATTATTGACGAAAAAGGCTAAATCTTTACTGCACATAAGTCTGTGCTCAGGTATACTGCGCGCCGAGTCAGCCAAGATGATCGCTGCCTGCAACGAAAATGCGCAGGGGGAGGAAAGTCCGGGCTCCATAGGGCAGGGTGCCAGCTAACGGCTGGGGGGCGTGAGCCTACGACAAGTGCAGCAGAGAGGAGACCGCCAACTTCGGTTGGTAAGGGTGAAAGGGTGCGGTAAGAGCGCACCGGGCCACTAGCAATAGTTGGTTGCAAGGTAAACTCCACCCGGAGCAAGACCAAATAGGGTTCCTTATGGCGTGGCCCACGTTGGAACCGGGTAGGTTGCTTGAGCCATAGAGCGATTTATGGCCTAGACGAATGATTATCACTTTCTTCGGAAAGGACAGAACCCGGCTTATACGGCTGACTCACTCATTCAACAAAAAAGCCCGCAGTTAACACTGTGGGCTTTTTTGTGCTTCAAACAAGCTATCAGATTTTAGCTATCAGTTGTCAGATCACAAAAGTGAGTTTCCAATTAAGTCGATTAACACCTCATAATCTATTACATAATCACTATTGCTTAATTGCTTTCACTAGTGCTAAAAATTCTTGTTCGGGTAATGGCTTTGAAAATAGATAGCCTTGGCCATAATCACAGCCTAAGCCGAGTAGTAATTGTTGTTGCTCTGGGGTTTCAATGCCTTCGGCAATGACCTTTAAACCAAACTGGTGGGCCATAGTGATAATGGCTTTGCATAACGCAAGATCTTGATTGCCCGCTTGAATATGATCAACAAAACATTTATCAATTTTTAAATAATCGGCGTCCATTTGTTGTAAGTAGGCAAGGGATGAATAGCCAGTACCAAAGTCATCCAGTGCTAATTCCATACCTGATTTTACCAGTGATTTTAAGCGCTGTTGAGTGAGCTGTTCGGGCGCTATCATTAACCCTTCGGTGATCTCGGCGACAATTGCACTTGGTGGCAAGTTAGCGTCTTTTAATAGCGTTGGCCACAGATCAATACCACTATCAAGACAACTAAATTGCACCGGCGAGACGTTAATACTAAGTTGGAAGTCTGCATCAACCTGTGTTCGTAAAATCGTTAGGGTTTGTAATGCTCGAGTAAATACAAATTGTCCTAATGGGTTGATGTAGCGAGATTCTTCGGCTAAAGGTATAAACTCTGCGGGGCTAATTATGCCGCGAGTCGGGTGTTGCCAGCGGATCAGGGCTTCCGCTTTATGAATATGCCCAGAATCAAGGTTCACAATAGGCTGGTAATAAAGATCAAACTGTTGTTGCTCAATACCGCTGCGCATATTTTTAAGTAAATCCATGCGCGCTTGTGCTTGTTCACGTAAATTGAGATTAAAAAACTCAAAGCCATTGCGACCATTTTGTTTGGCTTGATACATAGCTTGATCGGCAGCTTTTAATAGCAGCTCTGAGCTATTGCCATCTGTGGGCGCAATAGCGATACCGATGCTGGTGGCAATATGCAATTCTTCGCCTTCGAGTGTAAATGCTTTTGTCATTGTAGTAAGGATGTCGTTGGCTACTTTTTTGATGTGTTCTTCAGTGACCAACTTAGCATGTACTATCACAAATTCATCACCACCAATACGTGCAATAAACTCAATATCAACAATTTCTTGCTGCAAACGTATGGCGATTAATTTAAGCAATTCGTCACCGTAAAAATGACCTAAGGTGTCATTTATATCTTTAAAATGATCAACATCGAGGAGCATGATCACCAGTGGTTCATCAGGATTTAATGCGTTATTTAAGTATTGATTTAAACGCTTTTTGAGTTCGATTCTATTCGGTAAATTGGTTAAATGATCAAAGTGAGTTTGATGCCAAATTAATTCATCTGCGGCTTTTTTCTCGGTGATATCAGTAAAAATAGCCACCCTGCGCTGTGCTTCATGGTGTTCGTTGTAAACAGTATCGATAGTCAGCCATTCAGTAAACAATTCGCCATTTTTACGACGGTTTATTACTTCGCCTTGCCAGCGGCCTGTTTCTTGAAGTTGTAACCACATTGCGTGATAAAACGCTTTGCTGTGCTTGCCTGAACTTAATATTGAGGTGCTTTTGCCGATGACTTCACTTTTACTATAAAGGGTGACGGCACAAAAAGCTGGGTTTACGTCGAGTATCAGGCCATTGGGATCGGTGATTGCCATGCCTTCACTGCTGTTGGAGTACACTAATGAAGCTAAGTGGGAGGCTTTTTCAGCATGTTTTCGATGGCTAATATCTTGCACTACAATTGTGTATTCATTGCTGTTGGATTGAGCGCTGATACGCATTTCAAATATTTGTTCGGTTGGGCTATTTGGCACTGGTAACTCAAATTGCGAGGTGTCGTTTTTTGTCGGCAAGCGACTTAATAGAAGACGACTTCTTTCTTCGTCAAACAGCTCTCTAAGGTGTAATTTAGTGCGCTTAAAGTTTGCTGGGTTTAACAGTGCAATATTGCCACCTAAGTTAAGTACGTCACCGTGGACATTGATGCGAATATAGCTATCAGGTAGGGCATTTAATAAGCTACTTAACTCATCGTGTTGGCGTTTTACATTCGCTTCCGCCGCTAGGCGAGTTTTTGCCATTTCTTTAAAATGTGAGTAAAGCGTACTGAGCTCTGAGCTATTAAGCGGAAACTGTTTTGGGAGTTTACCTGTAGCGAGCTCCCCAATTGCGTGTGTAAGGCGCGCTATTGGCTTAAATACATCACGTTTTAAACTTATATAGGCAAAAATACATAAGACTATAATCATACCGATAAAGGCGATTAAGGTGTTCACAAATAATTGATTAGCGGCGTTGATAGCGTCATTAAATGGTATGGCAACATAGACATTTAAGCTATTTTCGGTGGCATCTTGATACATGGTTTTACTGTGCAGAACATGATTAATACCTTGCAAATCAATGGTGCTACTCAACATTGGTAAGTTAGAGTTAAAGCCATAAATACTAATGTTTTTACCAAAGCGTGATGGATCGTTTGGGTAGTTAGCGATAATACGATCATTATCATCTGTTATAACTGCTAAGGCATCTGATGGTAAATGAAAATTAGCCAGTTCTTGGCTCCACCAGTCTAAAGTGATCACATTAACAACCGCGCCATATACTTGCTGGTGCTGATCTATTAAAGGGTAAGCGAAGTTGACTGAGGGAATATTCATACTGCGATCATTTTGGAAAAAGCCAATAGCAAAGCTTTTTGTTGCTATGGCATTTTGAAAATACTCGCGGTCCGCAATGTTGATATCTGCACGGCCTTTGATAATACAGGTCGCATCGCCTTGTAAATTAACAATGCCGATATTGGCTATTTCAGGTTTTAATTTTTGTATTTTCGACAAATAATCAGGGCAGCCTTGGTTACTGCTGGTGACGTCCACGTTTCTTAACAGCGCTAATTGCACCGTAAAGTTTTCAATTTCTCTTAATAGCTCGGTTTGTTGTTCAGCAAGTTGTTTGGCGATCGTTAAAGCCTGCTGCCGACTTTCTTGCAGCGCAGTTTCCTTTGCATGCCAGAGGCTAAACAAAATTACGATAAGTCCAGGCAAGCTTAATAAAATAAACAAGCGGTACAATCGATGTTTTAACGATAGAGTAAAAATAATTGCATCTTTTTAATGTACTTTTGGCCCAAAATTGTAGCCAAAAATTGCCTAAATAACCATATCTATTATAAGGTTAATTTAATATACAAACTGGGTAATGAAAAGCTGCTTTAAACATAATTAATGAAATTTCCTCATTTATCGATTAAAGCAATGAGAAGTAAGTGATTAATAGAATGAGTATGAATAGGTTATGAGCTTGGATAGCAGTAAATTTTTATAAGTAACAGGCTAATTTGCTTGCTATAAAATTCATATAGTAAAAATTTATAGCAAGCGGAGTAACCAACTAAACTGGCCAAGCTGAGAGAGTTTATTACTTTTGCCACTGCTACCGCTTAATGCTTGATAACCTGCACCAGCTGTAAATGCACTAGCAATACCCACTTTGGTTACCGCAAAGCGTTTTAGTCGGTAATTTAAAGCTTGATGATGTTGCTGCTTTAAACTTTGTATGGTGTTCATTTTTTGAGTTAAATGAGCCACTTTCCGATTTGGTTTGAGAATAAAATAATCAATCAGCATTTATCACTCCTTGGAAATATTGAGCAATTGTTTAATGCTATGGCTGGTTTTATCAAAGCCAATCTTACTGCTGATATAGCCAATGTTTTTCCACAACCAAAATAAACAAATCAATTGCAAACTAATTAAGCACAGGGCACTGAGCCATATTGATTGGCTAAAGGCAAAAATAGCTAAGCCAAGTGTGGCTAGTAAGCCTGCCCATAAAAGTACCAAGCCACCTGCAAAACTAACTAACAAAATAATTGTCAGTGCTAACGAGCGAGTTGATAGTCGCCATTCAGCACTGGCTAACTCCCTACAAATACCTGCTTGCTGGCGATAGTCCTGATAAAGTTGTTCACCATATTGAGTTAGTTTAGCGAGGTGATCTTGCCACTGATCTGCACTTTGCTGTGCAGGATCAGTGGCCTGATCCTGATGTTGGTTATCTTTAAGATCAGTGTCTTGTTGCATAACTACCTACTTGCGACGTAGTAGCGCAGTAACTAGCATACCAGCGGCAAATGCAATACCTGCTGTTGCAAGCGGGTTTTCTGACGCTAGTTGACGTGTTTTACCACTGTATTCGGTCAATTTTTCACGTGCTATTTTTTGCTTTTCAGACAGTGTTTCAGCTGAACTGGCTGCACCATGGCGGATACCTTGCTCTGCTGTTGCTGCTCTCGAAGAAAGCGCGTCAACCGCTAGGTGCGCTGCTGAAGTTGCTTTATCAGTTAGTGGTGCATCAGTATGAGGTGCAAGATCTTCCACTTTCTTGTTAGCTGCTGAAGCTGAATTAGTACTTGATGTTGAAGTAGCCATAATAATCATTCCTTAAATATTAAAATTAAATAGTGCAATACTTGCTGCATCCTTCGTACCAGTTCTGCTTTCAAAAAATTTCACATTAAAATCATGGGTTTATTTTTTTCATTTAAAATTTCCATGCTTAAAATAACAGCGTTTTAAGTAACTATTGCAAAACGATCGCGTAAATTTTACAAGCGCTGGTGAGTAGGTATTTAGTACTGTTTATTTTGTAACTATTCATTGATTATTCATTAATCACTTCACTGCGTTTATTTGTTTTTATCTGAGAATAAAATATTTTTTTTGAAGTTATCCACTTTTTCCCACGTAATTCAGTAGCTTTGCGTGAGGCCTTATTTTTTCTGGCTTTCACAGTCAATAATAGGATTTTACCGACTTGACAAAACCGCTTGTCAAGCCCTAAACTGGAGCACTGTGGTAAAAAGTGGTTTTTAGTGGATCAAATTGGATCAAATTAATCAAAATAGATTAATTATCAACTTTTAGAATAGGCTTTTTATGTTCCGTGGCGCGAGTTCGCTCAGTTTGGATGACAAAGGACGGTTTGCGGTACCTACTAAGTACCGAGATACTTTGTTGTCTGAAGATCAGGGCACGGTGATCTGTACCGTTGCACTGAACGAGCCTTGTTTGTGGTTGTATCCACTCGCGCAATGGCAAGATATAGAAGATCGCCTTGCTAAAATTTCTAATATGAATCCACGCGCTCGACGCATGCAAAGGATGTTGTTAGGTAACGCAACTGAATACCAATTAGATAAAAATGGCCGAATTTTGCTGGCGCCATCGTTACGGGCTCATGCAGATTTAGGCAAAAAAATCATGTTGGTTGGTTTGATGAATAAATTTGAGATCTGGGATGAAGAGCGTTGGCATGAGCAAATGCGTCAAGACACCGAAATAGAACGACTCGGTGAATTTGAATCTACACCAGACTTAGATAACTTCTCACTCTGATCACACAATAAAAAGGCAAACAATAGCTAATGACAGCGCAATTTGAACACATTTCCGTACTAATGGACGAAACCATCGATGCGCTAGCAATTAAGCCAGACGGCATCTACATGGATGGTACATTTGGCCGTGGCGGACATTCTGGACAAATTTTGGCGCGCCTTGGTGAACATGGTCGGTTGCAAGCGATCGATCAAGATCCACAGGCCATTAAGTCAGCTGAAAAATTTGCAGACGACAGCCGTTTTGCTATTGCGCATACACGTTTCTCTAACTTGTACGAAGTAGCGCAGGAAAACGATCTGTTAGGTAAGGTGGATGGTATTTTGTTAGATATCGGTGTGTCATCCCCGCAACTAGACGATGCCGAGCGTGGTTTTAGTTTTATGAAAGACGGGCCACTCGATATGCGTATGGACCCAACTAGTGGTCGCAGCGCAGCGCAATGGTTAGCTGAAGCTGAGCTTGAAGACATCGTGCATGTGATCAAAACCTACGGCGAAGAAAAATTTGGTCGTCGTATTGCTCACAAAGTATTGGAAGTACGTGCGCATACACCGATCACAACGACTAAACAGCTCGCAGAATTAGTTGATGAAGCTGTGCCTGTAAAGGATAAGTTTAAGCATCCTGCTACGCGTACTTTCCAAGCGATCCGCATTTATATCAATAGCGAGTTAGAAGAGATTCAAACGGCATTACAAGCTGCCTTAGCGGTGTTAAAACCTGGTGGCCGTTTAGTGGTGATTTCGTTTCACTCACTTGAAGATCGTATTGTTAAACAGTTTATTAAAAAACAGAGTAAGGGAGCAGCATTACCCAGAGGTCTGCCTTTAACTGATGCACAAATAAATCAAAATCTAACGTTAAAAGCAGTGGGTAAAGCTATTAAGCCAAGCCAAGCTGAAATTGAGCGTAATCCACGTTCACGTAGTTCAGTACTTAGAGTGGCTCAGAGATTGGGATGAAGCCAAAAGCGAGTCATCGACAGCCCAATTTATTTGTAGAAATACTCAAAGGCCTAGGAGCAAATAAGCTTACCTCGGCCTTGTTGGTTGTGATATTTGCATCAAGTTTGAGTGTGGTGCAGGTCACCCACTTTGCTCGCCAAGAGCTGATTGAACAAGATCAGTTGCTGCAAGAGCGTGATGAGCTGGATTTAGAGTGGCGTTATTTATTAGTTGAAGAAGAGTTTTATTCGCAGCATGCGCGCATTGAAGAAATTGCCACCATGCAACTTGAGATGAAACGGCCTACCAGCCAAGATGAACAGGTGATAGTACTGCCATGAGAAGCAGAGGGAAAAAACCAGTCAATAGTTTGATCACATGGCGCTTTATGCTGGTGTGCTCTGTTGTGCTGCTCGTTTTTGTAACCTTGGTGTCACGTGCCGCGTACTTACAAGTTATCGAGCCTGATAAAGCACGTTCAGAAAGTAATAAGCGTACCGTGCGGGTTGAAAAATTGCATGTGCAGCGTGGGATGATTTTTGACCGCCATGGTAAAGAGCTGGCGGTGAGTGTGCCAGTAGTGAGTGTGTATGCTGATCCTAAAGCATTGCATAAATCATTGCGTGGCAAAGTACTTAAACAGGCGCGTAAAAACGGCGAAGACGATAAAGCGTTAGCTGAAAATACAGCATTGCTTGACCAGCGCATTAGCGAGTATTACAAAAATGACTTACGTTGGCGCGAACTTGCTGATGTACTGCGTATTGAACCGAAAAAAATAAATGGCCGTTTACGTGATGATGCCAGCCGCCGTTTTGTGTATTTAAAACGCCAAGTAACCCCAGCCGTTGCCAATTATATTGGTGATTTACGCCTACCAGGTATTCATTTATTAGATGAATCAAAACGTTACTATCCTGCTGGAGAAGTAACTGCGCATGTACTTGGCTTTACCAATATTGACGGTAAAGGGATTGAAGGCATCGAAAAACTGTATGAAAGCGCATTAACCGGTGTTGAAGGGCGTCGTACTATTCGTAAAGATGCACAAGGGCGTGAAGTAGAAGTGCTTGATGAGCGTGAACGTATTGAGCCTGAAAATATCCAACTCAGTATCGACCAACGTATTCAAGCAATCGCTTATAAAGCGGTTAAATCAGCTGTGCTTACCTATAAAGCAACGTCTGGCTCTGCAATGGTTGTGGATGTAAAAACCGGTGAAGTGTTAGCTATGGTTAACAGCCCCTCTTTTAATCCCAATAATTTAAATGATGCAGCGCCACATAAGCGCCGTAATCGCGCAATTACTGATTTGTTCGAACCAGGCTCAACCGTTAAGCCTCTAGCCATTTTAGCTGGCTTAGACTACGGCACAATTCAACCGGATGATAAAATTGATACTTATCCAGGCTGGATGCGATTAGGCGGTAGTTTAGTGTCAGATACGCGTAACCACGGCGAAATGACGCTGCGTGAGATTTTAAAGTACTCCAGTAATATGGGCGTGACGAAAATTAGTCAAACAGTGCCGAAGGATTACTTTGTTGGGTTATTCCAAAAAGTGGGCTTCGGCTCAGATACAGGCACCGGTATGGTGGGAGAAAGCAGTGGTTTGTTTTATCCAAATCGACGTTGGTCTGATCATGAAATAGCAGCCTTATCATTTGGCTATAACCTTGCAGTAAGCACCGCTCAAATGGCACGTTTTTACGCCATGCTAGGTGCTGGCGGTGTGAATCGTCCACTTACAATCTTAAAGCAAGAGGGTATTCCTGAAGGTGAACGAATATTTCAACAAAAAGATGTTGAAGCTGTTGTACATATGATGGAAAGCGTATTTGAAGACGATGGTACAGCGAGACGTGTAAAGGTCGATGGCTATCGCGCAGCAGGAAAAACAGGCACCTCTAAAAAAGCCGCCGTAGGTGGTTATGGGGATGAGTATGTTGGTTATTTTGCTGGTTTAGCACCTGCCAGTAACCCACGTTTAGCTGTAGTAGTATTAATTAATGAGCCCGGTGGAGATGTTTATTACGGCGGCGCAACGGCAGGGCCGGCGTTTGCTGAAATAATTTCTAATTCATTAAGAATTTTAAACGTAGCGCCTGATAAAGGCTCGGTTGCCTACGTGAAGGGCATAGATGATGATGCGTGATTTAAAAATAATTTTACAAAAAATAGAAGTGGCAGCTGCAAGCTTGCTAGTAAAACATTTGCGTCTAGATAGCCGCGATGTCACCCCTGGAGACGTGTTTGTAGCGATTAAAGGTCATCAGTTAGATGGTGGGCATTTTATCCAGCAAGCCATTAATAATGGTGCTGTGGCAGTTATTGCCGATCGTTTATGTGAGTTTGAATCGGATTTCGATCCGCTGTATTTAATTACTGACTTGGATAAAAAGCTACCCGCATTAGCGAGCCATTTCTATCAGCAGCCAAGTAAGCATTTAGATGTGATAGGTGTGACTGGCACTAATGGTAAGTCAACCACCACTGCAATGCTTGCTCATTTAGCTAAGTTTTGCGACACCCAATCAGCGGTTATCGGCACATTAGGTTATGGCCAGCCAGATAATTTAACTGAATTACTTAACACCACGCCATCGTGTGTTGATTTACAAAGAATATTAGCGCAATTGGCTGAGCAAAATAATAACTTAGTGGCGATGGAAGTATCATCCCATGGACTTGTGCAACAGCGTGTTGCTAATACCCACTTTAAAGCGGCGGTGTTTACTAACTTATCCCGCGATCATTTAGATTACCACGGTGATATGGCAAGTTACGCTGACGCGAAACTCATGCTAATGCGCGACTTTGATGCGCAATTGGTGGTACTCAATCAAGATGACAGCCAAGTACAACAATGGCTAGAGCAGTACGATTTTAGTAACTTAGTATGTTATGGCCGTAAAGCGTTAGTGCCTAAAAATGCGCGGTTTGTTTATTTTACTGATGTTAATTATCATAAAACCGGCATTTCGGCACAATTAACCACAAGTTGGGGTGATATTGCCATCACTTGTCCATTATTTGGCGAGTTTAATTTATATAATTTAGCCGCAGCCATGGCTACGTTACTGGGTATGGGTTATCCGCTTGAGAAACTAGCTGCTGGCTGTGCCAGTTTACAACCTGTTGCGGGTCGGATGCAGGCATTTAGCGCGCCAAATCAACCAACGTGTATTGTTGATTATGCTCACACACCTGATGCCTTAGCATTGGCACTGCAAGCATTACAACAACATGTGCCAGGTGGCGTAAGTTGTGTATTTGGCTGTGGTGGCGACCGCGATAAAGGCAAGCGCCCGATGATGGCAAAAGCAGCTGAGCAATATGCCGATCAACTTATTGTCACCAGTGATAATCCACGTAGTGAAGATCCGTGGCAGATCATTAAAGATGTTGCCGCTGGTTTTAGCCAACCAGAGAAAGTCCATTTAGAAGCGGATCGTGCCGCTGCTATTGCCTTTGCTATTGATAATGCAAATGCCCAAGACGTGGTGTTAATTGCGGGTAAAGGCCATGAAAATTATCAAATCATTGGTACGCAACGGATTGATTTTTGCGATCGAAAGTTTGTTCAGCAGCACTTACAACAAGCACAAAAGCTAGATTTACAAGAACAACAACTCAGAGGATCGCAGTTATGATCCCTATGGATTTTGATTGGCTGGCGAAAGTGCTGGCAACCGATTATCAAGGTGATAATCAACCCGTAAAAAATATTAATACAGATACTCGTACAGTTTGCGCGGGTGAGGTGTTTTTAGCGCTGCAAGGCCCTAATTTTGATGGCCATAAATTTTTACAACAAGCGAAAGACAAAGGCGCAATCGCAGCCATTGTGAGTCAAAAAGTTGCCGTTGATATTCCCCAGTTTTTAGTTAACGATACGCGCATTGCGCTTGGCGAAATAGGCGCTGCAGTTATGGCCAGTGTCGCCCCGCAAACTATTGCAATCACCGGTAGTGTGGGTAAAACCACAGTAAAAGAAATGTGCGCCGCTATTTTAGCCGCTCACGGTGATGTACTTGCAACTAATGGCAATTTTAATAACGATATTGGCGTGCCATTGACTTTGTTACGCCTTGAACCACAGCACAAGTATGCCGTTATCGAGCTGGGTGCTAATCATCTTGGTGAGATTGCATACACCGCTGCGATGACCAAACCCGATGTGGCTGTAGTATGTAATGTAGCAGCAGCGCATATTGAAGGCTTTGGCTCGCTTGAGGGCGTAGCTACCGCTAAAAGTGAAATCTACGACGGCTTAAAACAGCACGGCACTGCGATTGTTAACTGTGACAGTGAATTTAGCGACGGCTGGCTTAGTAAGCTTGCCGGGCGCAAAGTTAAGTGTTTATCAAGCACTGCAAAATTGGATATTTGGGCTGAAGATATCAGCTTAGATGCACAAGCACATGCTTCCTTTTATATCTGTACTGAGCAACAACGTGTGCCAGTAACGCTTGCACTGCCTGGTCGTCATAATATTACTAATGCGCTGATTGCAGCAGCACTGACTAGTGAGTTTGGGGTATCGCTTGAGGCGATTGCCAGTGCACTTGCAAGCATGGCTGAAGTGAAGGGCCGAGTAAATATAATTCCAGTTAATGACACCTTAACCGTGATTGACGATACCTATAATGCCAACGTGCAGTCAGTTAAGGCCGCAATAGACCTTTTACGAGATCTACAAGGTAAGCGTATTTTGGCCTTAGGTGATATGGGCGAACTAGGTGATGAAGCCGCACTTTATCATCAACAAGTTGGCGTGTATGCCAAACAACAAGGTATCGATGAGCTGTATAGCTTAGGTGTATTAAGTCAATACGCAAGTGATGAATTTGCTAAACCACAGCGGCACTTTTCAAGCCGTGAGGAACTGTTGCAACAGTTGCAAGCAGAGTTAACTGATTCAGCACAAAAAACCACTATCGTCGTGAAAGGATCACGCAGTTCTCGAATGGAATTATTAGTACAAGATTTAGTTAACAGCCAGCAAATTGGCCGCAATGGAGTATCTCAATGTTAGTTTGGCTGGCCGAATATTTAACTCAATATTACAGCGCTTTTAATGTGTTTTCGTACCTAACGGTGCGTGCTGTATTTGGTATTTTAACGGCACTATTAATTTCTTTATATTTTGGCCCTAAATTGATCCGTGCGTTGCAAAGAATGCAAATTGGCCAAGTAGTTCGTAACGATGGACCTGAATCTCACCTCTCTAAAAAAGGTACACCCACGATGGGGGGCATTTTAATTTTAGCCTCCATTTTTACCAGCACTTTGCTGTGGGCTGATTTAGCGAATAAATATGTTTGGGCTACCTTGTTTGTGATTGGCTCTTTAGGAATTGTTGGCTTTGTTGATGACTACCGCAAGGTGATCCGTAAAGATCCAAAAGGGCTTATCGCGAAGTGGAAATATTTTTGGCAATCAGTGATCGCGTTAGTCGTTGCATGTGCGTTATTTTTTAGCGCTAATCACGCCAATGAAACCTCACTTGTGGTGCCATTTTTTAAAGATGTGTTACCGCAATTAGGCTTGTTCTACATAGTTATGACTTATTTTGTCATTGTGGGTACATCGAATGCCGTTAACTTAACAGATGGCCTTGATGGTTTAGCCATAGTGCCAACTATTTTGGTGGCTGCGGCATTGGCTATTATTGCTTATCTTACTGGTAACGTGAACTTCTCTGCTTATTTACATATTCCACATTTACCACTGGCTAGCGAATTAGTGGTGGTATGTACTGCCATTGTTGGTGCTGGTTTGGGCTTTTTATGGTTTAACACATACCCTGCGCAAGTATTTATGGGCGATGTAGGCTCACTGGCATTAGGTGGTGCGCTGGGAATTATTGCAGTATTGGTGCGCCAAGAATTGATACTAATCATTATGGGTGGCGTGTTCGTGATGGAAGCGTTATCAGTCATTTTACAAGTTGGCTCTTATAAATTACGCGGTCAACGAATTTTTAGAATGGCGCCCATTCATCACCATTATGAATTAAAAGGTTGGCCAGAGCCTCGTGTGATCGTGCGGTTTTGGATTATTTCTATCGTGCTAGTACTTGCTGGCCTAGTGACATTAAAGATCAGGTAAATGACGTATTTAAACGAGATAAAAAATAAACAACTAACAGTGCTCGGACTCGGTGTAACCGGTCTGGGCATTGTGCGTTTTTTATTGTCTCAAGGTTTGACACCGAATGTAGTTGATAGCCGCCAATCGCCACCAGGTTGTGATTGGTTGCAACAACATGCCCCAAATTTAAATACGCACTTTGGTGATCTAGCTTCGGCAAAGCTTGATAGTGCTGATATGATCATTATCAGCCCAGGCCTAAGCTTGACCCTGCCAGCAGTTGTCTCGGCACTGCAAGCTGGCGTGGAAGTAATTGGTGATATTGAATTATTTGCCCGCTTAACTGATAAACCTGTGGTGGCAGTAACTGGCTCTAACGGTAAATCAACGGTGGTGACGCTAGCCTATCAAGTACTAAAAAGCGCCGGTTATAAAGTCGGCCTTGGTGGCAATATTGGCACCGCAGCGCTGGACTTATTAAACGATGATTTTGATGTTTATGTATTAGAGTTATCAAGTTTTCAACTTGATACCACACGTAGCTTAAAACCAATAAGCGCTACGGTACTGAATGTTTCAGAAGATCACTTAGATCGATATGCCAGTTATCAAGCATACATAGAATCCAAACAAACGATTTATGCCAATACGGCACTGGCAGTAGTTAATAGCGCTGATGCGGCAACGCATAGCCAAGTCATGCCACAGCTGAGCTTTGGCTTAGACAGCGGTGACTACAGTTTAATGTCGCACCAAGGCGAGCAGTACTTTAGTTATCAAAGTACGCCACTGTTACCGGTGAGCAGTTTAGTTGTGGTGGGTCGTCACAATCAGCTTAATGCCTTGGCGGTTATGGCTTTACTTAGCCCGTTTGATATTACCCCAGCACAATATGCGCAGGCGTTTGGTGAATTTACTGGTTTGCCTCATCGTTGTCAGTTTGTAGCAGAGCAAGCGGGCGTTAAATACTTTAATGACTCTAAAGCCACTAATGTCGGAGCGACCATTGCGGCGATAGAAAGCTTAGCGGATCAAGCTCAGCAACTCGTGGTTATTGCCGGAGGCGATGCTAAGGGCGCGGATCTTGATAGTTTAAAGCCGTATTTGCAGCAACAAGTTAAAGCGTTAATTTGTTTTGGTAAAGATGCCAAAGCTTTGGTTGCGTTGAGCGACAAAGGACACTTAACAAATAACATGGAACAAGCGGTTGCGCTTGCCAAGCAACTAGCCACAGCCGGCGATATTGTTTTGCTTGCACCTGCTTGTGCCAGCATCGATATGTATAACAATTACATGCAACGTGGTGATCACTTTAGTCAATGTGTTTTAGCGGAGGCGCTATGATTGCGTTTGCTGATATTCGTGACACGTTGACCCCTAAACCATCGGCGCAGCTTTATGATGTACCTCTACTGTATTGCGTGATTATGCTCATCGGTTTGGGATTCGTAATGGTGACCAGTGCCTCTATGCCCACTGCCGATCGGCTGTTTGATAATCCGTATCATATTATTATTCGCCACAGCATGTTTTTGGCGATGGGTTTTGTGTTGTTTTGGATCACTTGCTGTGTGCCTATGACATGGTGGAAGCGCTCTAACCCCTATTTATTAATGCTCGGCATGGTGCTGTTGATTATTGTGCTTATTGTCGGACGTGAGGTAAACGGTGCAAAACGTTGGATCCCAATAGGTCCGATTGGCTTTCAAGTTGCTGAAGCGGCTAAGTTGTTTTTTTTCAGCTATATCGCTGGTTATTTAGTGCGTAAGCGCGAAGAAGTACAAGAGAACATTAAAGGCTTTGCTAAACCTATTGCGGTATTTGCAGTGTACGCGGCATTAATTTTATTGCAGCCCGACTTAGGGACTGTCGTTGTGATGTTTGTCACCACGGTAGGGTTATTATTTTTAGCTGGTGCTAAGTTATGGCAGTTTTTTGTATTGATCTTAACGGGTATTGGCTTGGTCGTTTTACTGATCATTATTGAGCCGTATCGTATGGCGCGAGTGGTGGGCTTTTTAGAACCTTGGGATGACCCATTTGGTAAAGGCTATCAGTTAGTGCAATCGTTAATGGCTTACAGCCAAGGTGGCTGGTTTGGTCAAGGTTTAGGTAACAGCGTACAAAAATTACAATACTTACCAGAAGCCCATAATGACTTTATTTTTGCCGTTATAGGCGAAGAGCTCGGCTTTATCGGCATCGTGAGCATTTTGATGGTATTTGGCACCTTTGTATTTAGAGCCTTATTAATTGGTCAACAAGCATTAAAGTGCGGCAAAGAGTATGAAGGCTATTTTGCATTCGCGATTGGTATTTGGTTTGCGTTTCAAACCATGGTGAATGTGGGCGCAAGTGCCGGTATTTTACCAACCAAAGGCCTCACCTTACCGTTTGTGTCTTATGGTGGCTCTAGCTTACTTATCATGACCATAGCGGCAGCTATTTTATTACGAGTGGATTTTGAAACTAAAATGGCCACTAAACAAGCAACATCTCGCGGAGGTAAGCGATGAGCAAAAAATTAGTCGTTGTTGCTGGTGGCACGGGTGGGCATATCTTTCCTGGTATTGCAGTGGCAGATCACTTAAAGCAACAAGGTTGGCAGGTTAGTTGGATTGGCACGGCCGACCGTATGGAAGCGCAAGTGGTTCCAAAGCATGGCATTGATATTGATTTTATTAATGTTAAAGGTGTGCGAGGCAATGGCCTTGCGCGGTTAGTAAAAGCACCATTTATGGTTATAAATGCGATTTTACAAGCACGTAAAGTATTAAAAAAACAACGTCCAGATGTTGTGCTTGCAATGGGGGGCTATGTAACAGGGCCAACCGGTATGGCTGCAAAAAGCTTAGGAATTCCATTGGTGATCCATGAGCAAAATGCGGTAGCAGGTATGAGTAATAAATACCTCGCTAAGGTTGCTAATAAGGTATTGGCGGCATTTCCGCAAGCATTTGCAGCAGGTCGCAGCGACGTTGTCGGTAATCCAGTACGTGCTAGTGTGGCGAGTGTGGCAACACGCGTGGCATCTACGCCTGTAAACATACTAGTTGTTGGTGGCTCGTTGGGCGCACAAGTACTAAATCAAACATTACCTGCGGCATTTAAGCAGCTAAATGATGATTTTCAACTTAATGTTTGGCATCAAACAGGTAAAGGACAGCTTGGCTCAGTAACACTTGCATACCAGCAACAAGGTTTTAGTGTTGAGCAAGCGAAAGTGGCAGAGTTTATTGATGATATGGATACCGCATACGGCTGGGCTGATATTGTAGTTTGCCGCGCTGGTGCTTTAACTGTCAGCGAAATTGCCGCAGCTGGCAAAATGGCGGTGTTTGTACCATTTCCTCATGCGGTGGATGATCATCAAACCGCCAATGCAAAGTTTTTAGTCGATGGCAAAGCTGCATTATTAATGCCGCAGGGGCAGTTTAACGAACAGAGTATTGTTGAACTATTACGCCCATATTTAGCCAAACCAGAATTAATTAGTGAACTTGCTGATAATGCAAAACAGCTGGCAACACTTGACGCTACCGCTAATGTCGCATGGCATTGTATGGATGCGGCCGGTGTTGCTCCACCTGCACAGCAAGTTACAGAAAAAAGAGATTATTAAGTGAAAGAAACGTCAACAGAGAAAAGTACTCGTCCGGCAATGCGCCGTATTAACACCATCCACTTTATTGGTATTGGTGGCGCAGGGATGGGAGGGATTGCCGAAGTACTCGCTTTTGAGGGCTACCGTATTACCGGTTCTGATATAGCGCACAGTGCAATGACTGAACGTTTGATCCAAGCTGGCGCCGAAGTGTTTATTGGTCACCATCAAAGTAATGTAAAAGATGCCAGCGTAGTGGTGGTATCGAGTGCGATTGATGAGGCTAACCCTGAGATCATTGCGGCAAAAGCTGCACGTATTCCTGTGGTACGTCGTGCAGAAATGTTGGCCGAGTTAATGCGTTTTCGCCACGGTATTGCCATTGCAGGCACGCATGGCAAAACCACAACAACCAGTTTAATTGCCAGTATTTATGCTCAAGCAGGGCTTGATCCAACGTTTATAATAGGTGGCTTACTAAATAGTGCTGGCAGTAATGCCAAGGTGGGCAAAAGTGATTTTTTAATCGCCGAAGCTGATGAAAGTGATGCGTCGTTCTTGCATTTACAACCTATGGTATCGGTGATCACCAATATTGAAGAAGATCACATGGATACCTACGGCGGTAGCTTAGAAAAAATGAAAGACACTTATGTGGATTTCATTCATAACCTACCGTTTTATGGCCTAGCCGTGGTGTGTATTGACTCAGCAGTGGCGGCAGAGCTTATCCCACGCTTTGCTCGCCCAGTGATCACTTACGGTGAAACGGTTGACGCCGATTACCGTATGACTGACTTTAGCCAAACAGCTAATACCAGTCAGTTTAAAGTACGTAACAAGCAAGGTGATGAGTTAACTGTGCATTTAAATATGCCGGGTAAACATAATGCGTTAAACGCAACCGCCGCCATTGCTGTGGCAAAAGATCAAAAAATTGCCGACCATGCAATTTTAGAAGCATTGCAGAAATTTGAAGGTATCGGCCGTCGTTTTCAGCATTATGGTGACTATGAAAACGAGCGTGGCAAAGTGATGTTAGTTGATGATTATGGCCATCATCCTTCAGAGGTTGCAGCGACCATTGCTGCAATTCGCGAGGGTTGGCCTGATAAGCGCTTAGTGATGATTTATCAACCGCACCGTTTTACGCGTACACGTGATTTATATGAAGACTTTGTAAAAGTACTTGCCGATGTTGATCAACTACTACTACTGGATGTGTACAGCGCCGGTGAAGAGCCAATAGTTGGTGCGGATAGTAAGAGCCTGTGCCGCAGTTTACGCCAGCGCGGTAAAGAACCATTGCATGTAGCTAGTAGCTCAGAGCTTGCTGGGGTTTTAGCTGATACATTGCAAGATAATGATTTAGTTATAACCCAAGGCGCTGGTAATATTGGTCAATTAGTAAAAACATTGGCAGCGACATCGCTATCAATTGAGCAACTTAAGCAGGTAAAGGTATGACGCAATTAAACACACAATTTGGCAAAGTGGCGGTGTTGCTCGGCGGTAACTCAGCAGAGCGCGAAGTATCACTAAAATCAGGGCAAGCCGTATTGAACGCATTGCAAAATGCTGGTGTTGATGCCATCGCGTTTGATCCAAAAGAACAGCCATTATGGCAATTAAAAGAATTAGGTATTGAGCGTGTTTTTATTGCTTTGCATGGCCGAGGCGGTGAAGATGGTACTATTCAAGGCGCATTAGAATTTATGGGCTTACCGTATACCGGTAGTAACGTTTTAGGTTCAGCGCTGGCGATGGATAAAATTCGCTGTAAGCATTTATTTAAATCAGCAGGTTTGAGTACTGCGCCGTATGCGGTTGTTGATAATAAATATGGTTTTGATGCGAATACGATTATGGATGAGCTTAAAAAAGTGATGGTTAAACCCTCACATGAAGGCTCAAGTATCGGTATGGCACAAGCTAATAACGCACAAGAGCTAGAAGATGCATTAGCGGCAGCATTTAAATTTGATAGCCAAGTGTTAGTAGAGCAGTGGATAACAGGCCGTGAATTTACCGTGGCAATTTTAGGCGATGATGTACAGCCAGTTATTGAAATGACCACACCGAATGGTTTTTACGATTACCAAGCTAAATATCAATCAAATACCACGCAATACCATTGTCCTGCTGATTTATCAGCAAGTGATACGCAAAAGTTACAAACAATGGCACTACAAGCATTTGAATTAGTAGGTGCTAGTGGTTGGGGACGCGTTGATGCTATGCAAGATGCTGATGGCAACTTTTACTTATTAGAAGTAAATACCGTACCTGGTATGACCGAAAAATCATTAGTGCCAATGGCTGCGAAAGCAAATGGCGCAAGCTTTGAACAATTAGTTGTTCGCATTTTGGGGCAAACACTTTAATATGCATCCCTTTTTGGAAAAAGCGCAACAATTAAAACAGCAACTAAATTGGTCGCTGATTTTTGGAGTAAGTTTTTTTCTGGTTGTGGTTTTTAGCATAGTGCAAATCACCAGTGGCGTTAGGCAGTGGTTGGTTGAAAATAAAGACGCACAAATAAAGCATTTATCGGTATTGGGTAAGCCTCAGTATACCGACGAAAAAGCGATTATTAGTGCGATTAAAAAAGCCGACTTATCGAGTTTTTTTGATTTAGATGTAAAAAAAATACAGCATTTAGTTCAGGACTTGCCATGGGTTGCAACAGCATCAGTGCGTAAACAGTGGCCAGATACATTACAAGTGTATGTGGTTGAGCATCACGCAGTGGCTATTTGGAACAGTGATTTATTACTGAACCAAAGCGGTGAAGTGTTTGAAGCCAGTAGCGATAAGCTCGCAGAGCAATTGCCTCAACTTTATGGCCCTGAAGGTAGCGAGCTTGAAGCATGGGGCGCCTTTAAGCAGTTTGATGACATGCTTAAAGTGAACAATTTGAAGTTAACGAGTTTGGCATTGTCGGAGCGATTCTCATGGCAATTATGGCTTGATAACGGTATTCGCCTTAAATTAGGGCGCAAAGAGAAAGCTAAGCGGGTACAGCGGTTTATCGATGTTTACCCGCGGATGGAAAAACGTGCAGATGCACAAGTAGATGTAGTGGATTTACGGTATGATACCGGCCTTGCGGTGAGCTGGAAGCTCCTGGAAGAAGCGCAATTACAAAATAAGAGTAAGGCATGACTAAGTCAGCAGAAAGAAACCTCGTGATTGGATTAGACGTTGGCACCTCAAAAGTAGTGGCCACGGTTGGTGAAATCACCGCAGATAACAAACTCAGCATTGTTGGGGTTGGCAGCCAAGTATCCCATGGTATGGATAAAGGCGGCGTAAACGATCTTAATTTAGTGTCTGAGTCTATTCGTCGTGCAATCGATGAAGCAGAGCTGATGGCTGATTGCCGTATCAGCTCTGTGTATTTGGGGATTTCGGGTAAACATATTCAATGTCAAAACGAAAGTGGTGTGGTGGCAATCAATAACACCGAAGTCACCGACGAAGATATTGAGAATGTAATTCATATTGCTCGTTCAGTACCGGTTTCGGCTGAGCGAAAAATGCTCCATGCGCTACCGCAAGAATACAGTATTGATATGCAAGAAGGGATTAAAAACCCGCGTGGTATGAGTGGCGTACGAATGGAAGCCCGTGCTCACATCATTACTTGCTCAAACGATATGGCGAAAAACATTGAAAAATGTGTAGAGCGTTGTGGTCTTGAGGTTGATCAACTGATTTTCACTGCGCTTGCTTCGTGTTACTCGGTATTAACCGATGATGAAAAAGAACTCGGTGTTGCGGTACTCGATATCGGCGGCGGCACTATGGATATCACCATTTATATCAATGGTGCGCTGCGTCATTCAGCTGTTATCCCTGTAGCGGGTAATCAAGTGACGGGCGATATTGCAAAAATATTTCGTACACCGATATCACATGCTGAATCACTCAAGGTACAATACGCGTGTGCAAGTAGCCAAATGGCCAGCAGCGAAGAGACAATAGAAGTACCAAGTGTTGGCGGTAGACCTGCGCGATTAATGTCGCGTCATACCTTATCAGAGGTGGTTGAGCCACGTTTTAGAGAATTATTTGAACTGGCGATGGAAGAAATTCATCGTTCAGGATTAGCAGACCAAATTGCAGCAGGACTCGTCATTACTGGCGGTAGTGCTAAAATGGCTGGCGCGATGGAAGTGGCAGAAGACATCTTCCAGATGCCAGTGAGAATAGGCAAACCAATCGGGATGGTTGGTTTGACTGATTATGTAGATGACCCTTCATATGCAACGGCGGTGGGCTTATTACAGTATGGCCGCACAATGCAATCGATGAATGCACAAAAATCGAAACCTGAAGGCGATAACAATTGGTGGAACCGTATTACGAAGTGGTTCCAAGGCGAGTTTTAATACTCAAGTCGGAGAGTAAACATGTTTGATATGATGGAACAACACAGCGAAGAAGCTGTCATAAAAGTAATTGGCGTGGGCGGTGGCGGCGGTAACGCAGTCGAGCACATGGTTAAGCAACAAATTGAAGGCGTACGTTTTATTGCTGCCAATACGGATGCACAAGCATTACGTAATTCATCGGCAGATATTACCGTACAGCTAGGCACGCAGATCACCTCTGGTTTAGGTGCTGGGGCAAATCCTGAAGTCGGCCGTAATTCAGCAGAAGAAGATGCGGAAACTATTCGTGCCAGCCTTGAAGGGGCCGATATGGTATTTATCGCCGCTGGTATGGGTGGTGGTACTGGTACTGGTGCTGCACCTGTGGTTGCAAAAATAGCTAAAGAGTTAGGCATTCTAACTGTAGCAGTAGTAACGCGTCCGTTCGATTTTGAAGGTAAAAAGCGTGCTGCAGCGGCTGAACAAGGTATTAACGAATTGTCAGAAATTGTAGATTCTCTTATTACAATTCCTAACAATAAATTGCTTAAAGTATTAGGCAAAGGGACTACACTATTAGATGCGTTCGCTAAAGCGAATGATGTGCTATTTGGTGCGGTACAAGGTATTGCGGAACTGATCACTCGTTCTGGTTTGATCAACGTGGATTTCGCCGACGTACGTACAGTAATGTCAGCAATGGGTACTGCCATGATGGGCACAGCGTCAGCGTCTGGTCCTGATCGTGCACAAGAAGCAGCAGAAGCCGCTATCTCAAGCCCATTACTTGAAGACGTTGATTTAACAGGTGCTAAAGGTATCTTGGTTAATATCACCGCCGGTATGGATATCGCGATTGAAGAATTTGAAATTGTTGGTAACCACGTTAAAGCACTAGCGTCAGAAAACGCGACGGTTGTTGTGGGTGCCGTGATTGACCCTGAAATGACTGATGAATTACGTGTAACGGTTGTTGCTACTGGCTTAGGTGGCGATCGTCGTCCACAGTTTGGTATTGTTGATAACGGCTTTAAAAAAGCATCAGGCTCTGATGTTAGCGGTTCAGCAGGCCAAACAAGCAGCATGTATGTGCCAAGTTTTGCCAGCCAAGGTAGCAGTGAAGAAGTAACCGCTGCACCCAGTGTTGAAAAACATGAGTCAAGCATGACAACGCAAAGTAATAGTAGTTTATCAAAAACGAGTGAAAGCAGTAAAAAGTCTGATAAATCAGAAGGTGGCGATTATTTCGACATCCCTGCATTTTTAAGAAAACAGGCCGATTAAGCAAATAAATAAAATTATTTTGCTTGAAAAGTAATCGAATTTGGCAGCTGGTCGTATATGTGATACAATCGGTAGTCTAACTGTAACTATAAGTGAGCGAAGCTATGATTAAACAGCGTACGATTGCAGAAATAGTCAAAGCCATAGGAATTGGACTTCATAAAGGTGAGAAGGTCACAATAACTCTCCGACCTGCGAGCGCAAATACTGGGATTGTATTTCGTCGTGTCGACCTTGATCCGGTTGTTGATTTTGAAACAACGCCTGAAGCCGTTGGCGATACGCAATTGTGTACCTGTTTAACTAACAAAGATGGCGTTCGCTTATCTACGACTGAGCACCTTATTGCGGCAGTAGCGGCAATGGGTATTGATAATCTGATCGTTGAATTAGATAGCTCAGAAGTGCCAATTATGGATGGTAGTGCATTACCATTCATATATTTGTTACAAAAAGGCGGCATTGCAGAGCAAAATGCGGCTAAGCGCTTTATTCGTATTAAAGAGAAAGTACGTATTGAAGAAGGCGATAAATGGGCCGAGATCGAACCTTATGATGGTTTCCATATCGACTTTGAAATTGCTTTTGACCACCCGGCAATTAATGAAAGCCGCCAACGTATCGGTTTAGATATTACGGCACAAAGCTTCACTGAAGAAATTAGCCGCGCGCGTACTTTCGGTTTTATGAAAGACATTGAATATATGCATGCCAACAACCTAGCTTTAGGTGGCAGCATGGATAACGCGGTAGTATTGGATGAGTTTAAAGTACTTAATCCTAACGGTCTGCGTTACAGCGATGAGTTTGTTAAGCATAAGATTCTAGACTGTGTTGGTGACATGTTTATGACAGGTCACAACATTTTAGGCAAAATTACTGCCTATAAGTCAGGCCATGACTTAAACAACAAGTTACTGCGTAAAATTATGGCAACTGAGTCAGCATGGGAATGGGCTACATTTGATACCCCAGTTACTATGCCAGCACCGGGCCTAGAAGTAGCGATAGCTTAATCGCAACCGCTTACCACAGTTATAAAAAATGACGCTTAATAGCGTCATTTTTTTGCTTTTTCTACAAGCCTAAAAGCCTTTGTAACTGCACCAGTTCAGTTACTTGGTAGGTTGGCTTTATATCAGCAGGTAACTCTATATTTGGGTGCTGTAACCAACAGGTATCTATACCTGCATTCATACCACCGAGAATATCACTACTGGCAGTATCACCGACCATTAAAATATGCTCTTTAGCAGGGTTACCCATAAGCTCAAATGTGTGGTCAAAGATTTCTACAGCAGGCTTTGCTATCCCTACTTGCTCTGAGATAACCAGCCAATGAAACATATCTTTTAATCCCGTGTGCGCTAAGCGACGGGCTTGTAACTGCGTAAAGCCATTAGTAATGATACCAAGCTTCGCATGAGGTTTAAGTTTAGTGAGCAGCTCTACAGCACCAGGTAAGGGCTGGCAAATTTCAGCCATTGCTGTTAAAAAATCATCATTGAGTGTTTGAGCTGGCACGTTTAGTTTAGCTGCCCACTCACTAAAACGTGTTATTTGTAAGTGCGACGCTGTGATTTTATTGTCTTGATAGGCAAGCCACAGTGATTTATTGGTTACTTGGTAATGTTGGTAATCACTGTCAGTAAAATCCACACCGTAATTGGAGAACATTCTGTTTAAGCCCGCGAAGGCATTGAAACTGAATAGTGTTTCATCGGCGTCAAATAATACGTGGGTATATTTCATTAAACTTCCTTAGCATAAAGTGCAGGGTGTAAAAAAGGCGCCATGGCAAGAGTGAGTGCTTGGGTGTAGGTACTTTCTCGGGTGGCAATATGATTGGTTAATAAGCCGATTGCTCCACCTTGCTGTTTGATGTTGGTGGTATTAAATGCACTATCCATCACATCACCCAGTTCTTTGCCTTGTAATAACGCGTTATACAGGCTTGGTGGTAAAGGCAAGTTACTGCTGCGACCAATTGCGCGCTGGTGGGTGTTGGCGATCACCACAAATGCAAAGGTTGCTGGGCCATAACTAAACTGCTCAGCACCACCTTCCATTGCTACGTAATAATCTGCTTGGTGATGCTGTTGACAATGTAGTACACGGTTTTCTGCGCCAATACGGGTTTCATCTTCACCGATTGGTTGATCTGGTACTTGTGAAGGCGCATCAATCCCTTGGCAATCAATTGTCATATCAGGATAGTAGAGAGAGAAAATACTGCGTGCGGCATTTATTTTAACCGGATTTTTTGAACCAACAAGAATGCGTAATGATTGTGCCATGCTGACATCTCCTTTTATGATGAAGTCAGCAGTTTACATAAGCTATTTATTTCAGCAAGGGAGTTTTCTGATCAGCTGGGCAGTAGCTAAATAAATTAACCTTGAGCTTAAATTGGTAAATCAACCGGGGCTAATTCGGCAAGCGCGCGCTTTTTAAGGATGATATCTTTGATAAGTGGTGTTAATACTAACTCCATGGCAAGTCCCATTTTTCCGCCTGGTACAACTAAGGTGTTGATCCGTGACATAAAGCTGCCTTCAATCATACGTAGGTAATACGGGAAATCGACGTCATCTATGCCACGAAAACGAATAACCACAAAGCTTTCATCAAGCGATGGAATATCTTTTGCGCTAAATGGGTTGGAAGTATCAACAGTTGGTACACGTTGAAAGTTTATGTGCGTGCGTGAGAACTGTGGCGTAATGTGATTAATGTAATCATCCATACTGCGCACAATTGAGCCCATTACGGCTTCTCGAGAGTGACCACGTTCAGAAGTATCGCGGATCAGTTTTTGGATCCACTCAAGGTTAATAATTGGCACCATGCCAATGAGTAAATCAACATGTTTTGCTACGTCATGATTTTCATCGACAACGCCACCATGCAGCCCTTCGTAGAATAAAATATCAGTACTTGCCTCTAATTCTTGCCACGGCGTAAACGTACCGGGCAATTGATTGTATGGTACTGCTTCATCAAAAGTGTGCAAATAACGGCGTAACTTACCTGCGCCAGTGTCGCCATAGGTGCTGAATAAGCTTTCCAGAGCGGCAAAATCATTCGCTTCACGACCAAAGTAACTTATGTGCTTACCTTCTTGCTGTGCTTCGCGAACTTTTTTATCCATCTCAGGGCGAGTATAGCGATGAAAACTGTCGCCTTCTATAAATGCGGCCTCAATATTAAGACTACGAAATATATGCTTAATAGCACTTGTCGTGGTGGTAGTACCTGCACCAGATGAACCAGTGATCGCAATAATAGGGTGTTTAGCTGACATAATTGTTCTCGTTATTATGGTCTAGTCATTTATAAAGGGCTTAGTAGAGTAGGTCAAGTGACAGAGGGAGTTAATTAACGCTATTATAGAGTGAGAATAATAACGAGAGACCCACATGAAATTGATTTCACCTTGGTTAAGTTTAGTTGCCACCCTTGTAACTACCCCTTATACAGCTTTGGCAGCGATGCCAAAGAGCGAAATTCTGCTTGCTAAACTTAACACGGAATACGGGTTACAAGTAAGCCGTATAACTAATAATGATGTTTATAATAACCAACCGTTACTTACTCAAAGTGGTATTTATTTTACCAAAGAAGTGCTAATCGATGGTCAAAGCCAAACCGATCTGGCTTTTTATGATTTTAGTAATCAGCAAGTTGTAAACTTAACAAATACGCCTGTCAGTGAATACTCGCCAACGTTAACCCCAACTGGTGATGCACTTTCAGCAATTGTGGTTGAGGCTGATGGAAAGCAAAAATTATGGCAATACCCGTTTGATCATAACATAACACCGAGTCGTATTTTTGAGTGGGTAGAGCCAGTTGGTTACCATGCTTGGGGAGCTAAAAATGACATGGTAATGTTTATTTTAGGCGAACCTCATACCTTACAATATACTCAAGTAGCAGCGGCGAAGCCTAAGGTTGTTGCGCAGAATATAGGGCGTACATTGACTTTCAACCAGACTCTTGGGGCTTATACATTTAGTTATAACAAAGCAAACCAGCACTGGTTAGCCAGTTATGATCCGCGACAAGATGCCGTAACTGATCTGTTTCGTTTACCACAGCATGTGCAAGATTACGCATTTAAAGACGCTAACACGGTTATTTATGCCGTCGGTGGCCGTGTCTACCAACGCCGGTTAACTAACCCAGAACCGGTTTCACTGTGGCTTGATTTAACGCCTTACTGCGATAGTCATATTACCCGTATGAGCTATTTAAATGAACAGCTCGCCTTTGTATGTGCTAAATAAGATAATACTTTGCAAGAACTTAGCTGTACTGTAGTTTACAGCTAACAGCCTAATGAGAAACAAGGATAATAATGTCAGCTAGTCCAGAGCAAATCAATGAGCAACTAATAGCATTAGAATGCCGCAGCAATTTTAAAATTAAAAACATTACTGAATACATGTTACCTAAATCAAAAGAAGCTATTTATCTGCATATAGAAGGGGGGCAAGCTAAGTTAGTACTTCGCCCTGCGTTAGAAGTTTTTAGTGATGATTTTAATAAAATAGAGGGTGTTAGCCGCATCGCAGGTTTTTTTCATAGTAGTGAGATGACTCGCTTTCCAACTCGTATATTTAAAAGCACCAACCCAATTCACTATGGTATTGGTTTTAAAATGAGCAGCGTTGAAGGCGCGAAAGAATTTATCACTTCACTCATCAAAATTATTAACGGCTAGCTTGAGCTTATTGATAGTAAAGCTAAGTAATAGATATAAAAAACGGCAAGCCACTGGCTTGCCGTTTTTGTTGATATATAAATTAACGTTTTAAGAAGCTATTAACAGAATCTAATTCACGCTCTTTAAGTGAGATACAATTATTCACGCTTTCTTCAAGTTTACTTAAAGTACGCGCATAACCTGGTTCGTCAGCAATTTTACTCATAAAGAAGCTTTGCGTTTTCGCTAAGCTGCTTGCACTACAACCTGAAGTTGTAAAGTAAGGTAGGTTAGGCACAAAGAAAGGTGGCAAATTAGCCGCTACTTTATCGTAATTTTCATATACCCAATTGATAAATAAGCTTTCACGGGGTTTGCTATACATTTGACCCGACATGATCGTACGCATATCTGATGCAGTAACATCGTCAGTTAAGCTGTAATTTAACACTTTAGTTTGCAGCTCTGCTTTACCAAAGTAACTCATTGCAGCGAGCATTTTTGTGCGCACTTGCGGATCTTTAGTGGTTTTAAAGGTATTTATATAGGCATCAAGTAAGTTCTGGTCACCATGAAATGCCGCTAAATTTAAGTAAGTTGATGCTAAGTATGGATCAACTTTTTCAGGATTGTTTAAGTATACACGGGCTTGTGCTTTGGCGGTGTTTATCACGCTTTTGTCTTCACCATCAAAGCCTAAGCGGGTCACTACTTGCGTACGCAATTGTGCAATGGCAGCATCTTCATCGACTTTCGCAGTTAAACCATATTGTTTTGCTGCAGGCATGATGCTTTTACGAATAAATTCAGGCCACAGGTCTTGGTTGCTTTCATCTTCAAAAGTACGTTTTTGCGCAGCTAAATACCCTAGTGCAGTGTTGGCAACGCGAGGGTGTTTATCACTTACGAATACTTCTAACGTTTGCATTAAATGGGCTGCTGAAATAACACCGGCATCCAATAATGCATCAGCGGCAGAGAGCAACGCTAAGCGCTCACGCACAGTGAGTGACTCGGCTGCATGCTCAATTAGTGAAGCAAATTGTTTATCATCCATTACCCAGCGGTAATAACCCAAGGCGCCTTGATCTGGATAAATCCACTCTGGCTCAAATTCAAGCTCAACAGTTTGGTTGGCTTTACTTAGTAATACATTAGCGGTTTTAACTTTGTCGCCTGCACCGTATTTTATTGCTACAGGTACATTCCAAAGCTGTGCTGGCGCGTCAACTCCTGCATTAGTAAAGCGGCTTTGATTAATGCTCAGCGTTTTACCTTGCTGAGTCACTTTAACAAGTGGGAATGAAGACTGTTCGATGAACGACTTTAATACGCTTGCTACATCTTTGTTTGATGCTTTACCAAGTGCTTGCCATAAATCAGCCGCTTCCGCATTCTTATAAGAGAACTCTTTTAAATATGCTTGAATACCTTGTTGGAATGCCTCTTCGCCAATCCAGTTTTCAACCATCGCTAGTACTGAGCTACCTTTGCTGTAAGCAAGCCCTAAGCCATCCATGATATCAGCTTCAGTTTTAATAGGCTTACGAATTGGCTTGGTGCTTAAACGCGCATCTAATGCCATAACATTATTTTGCGGCAGGTCTAAATGTGACTCAAACTCTGGATTAAGTTGCGCAGTGATTTTGGCTGCCATCCAACTTGCAAACGCTTCGTTTAGCCATAAGTCATTCCACCATTTCATGGTGACTAAGTTACCGTACCATTGATGAGCAAGTTCGTGAGCAATAATCGACACATTACGTTGTTTTTTACTGCGCGTAGCGGTGGCTAAATCAAGCAGTAAAATATCTTCACGGTAGGTCACTAAACCTGCATTTTCCATCGCGCCAAATGGAAACTCTGGCACCGCGACTGAATCTAGCTTTTTATATACGTACGGAATGCCAAAATAATTCTCAAGGGCAGCCAATACTTTTGGCATTGCTTGCTCGGCGTAGGCGCCTAAATGAATTTTACCTTGTGGAGTGATCACTCGCCCTGGAATAGGCATCCCTTTGACTTCACGCTCTTCAAATGGACCCACTGCCATTGCTACTAAATACGATGGAATTGGTGGTGTCTTATCAAAGTAGTGGGTGGTCATTTCACCATTTTCAGTGGTTTTTAGTTCTGGGGTGTTGGCATACACTTTTTGTGAACTAGGCGCTGTAATCGTTAGTTGAAATGGAATTTTATAGCTTGGCTCATCGAATACCGGAAAAGCACGGCGCGCATCGCTCATTTCAAACTGAGTAAATAAATAAGGCACACCTTGATCTAAGGTTTTATATAAACCAACACTTTGGCGGTTATAAGGCGCGGTAAAATCAACTTTTAGAGTGTATTTTCCAGGTTGGATCTGTTCTTCACAGCTGAACTTAACTTTGCCAGTTTTAAGCATTTCAGTGCTTAAATCACAGTTTTCATCACCTAATAATTTTGCCATTTGTGCTGCATAGTCAACACCGTTAAGCTCAATATAGTTAGTTGGTTTAAGCACTTCAAGGGCTATTTCGGTCATACCTGAGAACGTATCTTGAGCAGGGTCGAGGGTTAAAGAAACGTGTTGTGAGCTTGGTTTGGCGAGTTTTTCGAGGACAAACTCATTGGCATGGGCTGAACTGACAGCAACGGCCACGCTCAGAGTCAGTAGGCTTTTAATAAACATAGGGCACCTGGATTTTTCTTGTTAGAAGTTATGTACCAAAGCTTTAAAAAGAGTGCTTTGGCAGCGTCTTTTCTATCCTAGCAGTTTTTTTATCTATGAGTAATACCAATCGTGTTAAGTTACTGACCATTTATAGCGACAGAAAAATATAGTGATAACAAGGCAGAAATTTTGACATGTAGTTGTTCTACATGAAAAATTACTAACGCAGTTAGCGCTTTATTTAGCGTGCTAGAATGGTTAAATATTTAAGTCGATTGGTATAATGAGCTAGTTAGTAACAAAGTTTGTCAAACTGCGTGACGTTGCACAAAGCGCTGCCAGTGGATCTGTGGGTTAACCACGCGAAGCTGTTGGGTAATGTGGTTTAGCTGTGCTAAGTCGTTAAACTCGTACTGCTCGTATTCATTAAAGCCAAGCAAATAATTAAAAGCATCTTTATTATTTGCCTGAATGGCATAAATACGAATTTGCTGCTCAAAATTGAGCCGTAAGCTACTGACCGCGGTTTTCATGCCGAGTTGATCGATACTGGGGATATCACACTTTTGTAAGTAGCCGGCACGTTCTCCTTCACCAGAGAACCAAATGCGCACCTTCTCACTGTAACGACCTGATTTTGCAGGTAAGTCAAATAGTAATCGAGTGTGATTTTGTTGTTTTACTAAGGCGATATAGTCATTTAAACCGGCATCAAACAGGGCTTGATGAATAGGCACAATACGCGCCTTAATTTTACCGTGAGTATGAAAATGAAAACAAAATACCTGTTGGTGTTCAACGATGTCATCCAGTTGCAAATGACCAATTTCGTCACTGTAGGCACCGCTATAATAGGCGATTAATGGCAGCCAAAAATGCCAATGTTTTGCTTGTTCACGAGGTAGACGTTGATCACCATAAATATAGCCATGGTAAAGCGTATGTAGTTCCATAGCGGAAAAAGGGCGACGACCAAGATGGGATTTCAACGTAATACCCTGAAAGTAAATATGTGCGTTAGTTTATACCCAAGTGTTCGGGAAATAAACCAACGCATTAAAGCAATGTTAAATAATGCTTATTCGCTTAACGCGCGTGCTAATCCAACTGGTTCGATTTCAACACAGACTTGATCGTCATTCCAGTTTAGGCCTACAAGTGCATCATCTTCTTTAAGGTCTTCAACCCAATCATCTAAAAATTCATCTAAGGTAATTTCAAGCGGACTGTAATCAGCCCATTCTTCTTTACACTGGGCTTTTGCCGTAGCTTCACTTTCCCATAATAGCAGTACATCGGTGTTTTCAAATTGGTTAGAATCACAAACCACAAAACCGCCATCTTCAGCACCGAGTGCCCATAGTTTTTCACTTAGGCGTACTTTTTCTACAAAACTAACTAGTTCTGATTCTATTTCGATATCACTCATGTGTTTACCCTTAATGTTAAATTCGAGGATCAGTTTGCTGTGCGACAGTATGTTGACTGTATGAACGGTGAAACTCAATTAAGTTACTAAATGGAGTAAGATCAACCAGCTCACGAAAGCAAATCCAATCAAGTAAGCAGTATAAACTGATGCACAAGTATTCACAGCTTTTAAATTCATGATCAGTTAAATGACTATTTAAATAGCTTAATGTTTCAGCAATGCGTTCGTTTTGGAGATTAAAAAATAATTTATCTTGTGTGGTATCAAAGCCTGAGCGTTGGCACAATAACAGTTCAACAAGCGAATCATTGCAGCCATTAATAGTGCTAAGTAAGTGCTCCTGTTGCCAGCTAAGGCGAGGATGAGCATGCTGCTCAAGTAAAAAACGGATAATGTTATTTGAATCCGCAAGTGTGTGCTGCTTGGTGATTAGCACCGGAATTTTACGGGCAGGGTTGTTTTTGATCATTAATTGGCGATCGTGCTCAGCGAAAATATCGAGATTGATAAACTCCAATTCGCAGTGATTTAATAATGCCCAAATACGAATGCGGCGTACAAATGGTGAGGTTGTTGAGCCTAATAATTGCATATGCTTACCTGTAACATAAAAATAAAGCCGCAGAGGCGGCTTTATTCAAATTAGTTGAAAACTAATATTATTCTGAGCGGCTGGTTACTTCAAGTAAGTGGTAACCAAACTGAGTTTGTACTGGGCCTTGTACTTGATTAATTGGAGCTGAAAATACCACTTTATCAAATTCAGGCACCATCATTCCTGGGCCAAATTCACCTAACGCGCCACCATCCTGACCTGAAGGGCAGTTAGAGTGTAGTTTAGCTAATTCTGCAAAGTCTTCACCTTGCTCAATTTTGCTTTTTAAATCTAAGCACTGCGCTTCGCTGTCTACTAATATGTGTCTTGCACTTGCCACTGTCATAAAATCTCCCGTTTAAGGTGGTGTTTTTTTAATCAAATCTTTAGTTATTCTAGTCTAATACTAATGCCTTGTACCAGTATTAATTTAAATATCCGAAATTGCTTGCTCAACGGCTTTTACGATAGCGTCAGAATCTGGTTTGGCTTTGCTGTTAAAGCGGGTTACCTGTTTACGATCTGCAGAGACTAAATATTTGTAGAAATTCCAATTGGGTGAGCTGGTTTGAGCATTTAAATGTTGAAAAATAGGGTTAGCATCACTGCCGCGCACTGCGGTGGTAGCAAACATTGGGAAGGTTACACCATAATTGATAAAGCAGACTTTTGCGGTGTCTTTTTCATCATCTTCTTCTTGAAAAAAATCATCTGATGGAAAACCCAAGATCACTAAGCCTTGATCTTGATATTTTTGATACAGTGCCTCTAATCCTTCAAATTGTGGAGTAAAGCCACAGTTGCTGGCGGTGTTGACGATTAACAATGGTTTGTTCTTAAATTGGCATAGATTGATGCTCTCTTTAGAGCGTAATTTACGCATGCTGACATTGGTAAAGTCTTCGCACTGGGCTTCGGGCTCTTCAGTCGGTGAACTTGTTTCAGCATGAACATAGATACTGCTACTAAATAATGCGGTACAGAGTAATAATTTTTTAAACATAGCGATTCCTAGCTGGTGGTTGCTATAGCTGATACGTTATTATGTGCGCAACTGATCAATAACCACAAAAAAATTTAATGACAACTCGATTAGCGACTAGTAGTGACTTGCCAACCATTGTTGCAATTTATAATGAAACCATCGCCAGCAGAATGGTCACCGCTGACACCGAAGAAGTAACAGTAGCACAAAAACAAAGTTGGTTTGATAGCCATACTGCGATGCGGCCTATTTATGTGTATGAGCAAAATGCTAAAGTGGTTGCGTGGTTGAGTTATAAATCATTTTATGGTCGTCCAGCCTACGATGGTACCGTTGAAATCAGTATCTATATTACTGGCAGTGCACAAGGACAAGGGCTGGGTAAGCTCTTACTCAAATTTGCAGAGAAGCAAGCTCTGCAACTAAATATTAAAGTGTTATTAGCCTTTATATTTAGCCACAATATTCCCAGCATTAAATTGTTTGAAGTGTTTAAATATCAACAGTGGGGAAAGCTCCCTAACGTGGCTATTATGGATGGCAACCACTATAGCTTAACGATATTAGGTAAGCATTTAGAATAGTGTTTTTTAGTTATACTAGGAAAATAATCTTTTTGATTATGTGAATACAGAAAACTTAGGCTACGCTTTTATCTGGTTAAGTAGATGAGAGTGTGGTCAAAGTAGTGCGAAAAATATTAATTGTTGATAGCAGTAGTGTTTTAGCAATGCGGATCAAGGTATTGCTAGAATTAATTGGCTGTGAAGTTGAATTAATTCATTTTTCAATGCTAAAAGAATGCACAGCATTTAACTCCTACGATTTAGTGGCTGTTGCACATGGTGTGCCAGTGGCTATAGCAAGTTTATTGGTCGCAGAGGTAAGCTCAGAACATATTTTGCTGTTGGCACCTAAAGTTGAAAATAGTGAGCAGCTATCTGCATTTAGCGAGCTGAACCGACTAGTACCTAATGCGATTGTGATCTACCCCTTCTTCGCGAATAAAGAAATTAGCACCTTGCTGGAAAGTGTTTTAGAGCTTGGCACTGATAGCACTTTACAGTTACCCACAGTGTTACTCGTTGACCATATTCCTGAGCGGCTTGAGAAGGTAGCTAACAGTTTGTTAGGCGCCCATATTAAAACGATTACCGCCAATAGTATTAGCTCTGCGGTAAGCCAGTCCCATGGTCAGAAAATTGATCTGTTATTGAGTGACTTTAGCTTGCCTGATGGCTCAGGAATTGAAGTATTTGTAACACTCAAAGCCCATCATCCGCAATGTCGTTGTTTACTTTTTACCTCAAAGCCAAATCAAGTATCCATGATTGAAGCAATTCGCCAAGGTGTTGAAGACGTATTAGTAAAGCCCATCAATGAAAATATGTTACTGCAATCAGTGCATAAGCTTTGGCAAACCGAATTACTAAAGCGCCATAATATTGAGCTGGTTGAACGTCTACAAGATACTGTTGATGCACTTATTGATAAAGATAGTTTGCTACGTGTTATTTATAAGCATACTCCTGATGCGATCATGCTGTTTGAGCGTAATGGCGAAGTTATTGAAGCAAATGATGCTTGCTCTAAATTGTTTAGGTTGTCCGCGAAGGAGCTTCAGGGCCGCTCTGTCTTTACTTTGTTAGATGGTGCCTCGGCTGAAAAAATTAAGGAGAAAGTCGCGACTTTAAATCAAAACCGTCAATTTAGTTGTGACTTGAATTTGCCTATGGAAGGGGAAGAAAGCATACCGTTAGTTGGCTCGTTTAATGAAATAGATCACCATGGTGAAATTGCCTTGGCTGTGATTTTTAAAAACGTTACGCACCTAAAACATAAAGAAGACCTTTTATTAGAGGCAAAAGATATGCTTGAAGAGCAAGTGCGAGCGCGCACCTCGCAATTAGAGCATGCTAAAAATGTTGCAGAAGCGGCAAACCTCAGTAAGTCGGAATTTCTTGCCAATATGTCCCATGAATTACGTACACCTATGCATTCAATCTTAAGTTTTGCCCGCTTTGGTTTAGATAAGCTTGGCAAAGGAGATATTGCGGTCGAAAAATTACAAAAATATTTGTCGCGGATTGAATGCAGTGGTGAGCGGTTACTGTCATTACTTAATAACTTACTCGACTTATCGAAACTAGATGTCGGTAAATTTCCTTTTAATCCACGTCCACATAATCTTAATAGTATTGTTAAAGCCAGTATTGATGATGTCTCAGGTACTGCGATGGAAAAAGAGATTGAGGTACGATTTTTACCACCAAAACCCGCAATCATTATTGACTGCGATGAAGAACAAATAAGTCAGTTATTACGAAATATATTAGGTAATGCGTTGAAATTCAGTGAACCTCATAGTCGCATTGAAGTAGTTTTAACTAATCAGCAAGAGCACGTAATTATTGAAGTGATCGACAGTGGTATTGGCATACCCGATAATGAACTTGAGCATGTATTTGCAAAATTTGTACAAAGCAGCAAAACAAATAGCGGGGCTGGTGGAACTGGGCTCGGTCTGGCTTTATGTCGTGAATTTGTATCATTACATGATGGGGAAATTACTGCTCATAATAACAGTTATGGAGGCACTACTATTCGTGTCAGTTTGCCTTTCGAAATAAAAAATTCAGTTAAGTGAAATAAATTACTTAGTTGTACTGGTAAGTGCAATGTTTACGACTAAACTATTAAAATGAATTATGAAATGGATGATAATAATGCCTTTAACACGAATACTAGCTGTTGATGACGAGCCTTTTAATTTAGAAATTATAGAAGAGATATTGCTCGATCTTGAGTTTGAGTTGAAGATGGTAAATAGCGGGCCTGAGTGCCTTGCGACAGTAGAAGACTTTGCACCCCAGGTTATTCTTCTGGATGTGAGCATGCCACAAATGAACGGTTATGAGGTGTGTCGAAAACTCAAAGCAAATCCCAGCACAGCTCATATTATCGTAATGTTTGTGTCAGCCAGAGGCACTGTAGAAGAACGTATGGAAGGTTATTCTGTTGGTGGCGAAGATTACATTGTTAAGCCGTTTGGCCACGATGAACTGAGATCAAAATTGAGGATCTTGAATCAAGTTCTTATTGATAAAGAGAATCTCGAACAACAAGTTGAAGATGCTACCTCCACGGCATTTAATGCTATGGCAAATAGCAGTGAAATGGGACAAATCGTTAATTATATTGAAAATATAGGAACGATTAATAATAGCAAAGCGCTCGGCGACGCTTTAGTTCACTGTTTAAAATCGTTTGATCTACAAAGTAATGTTGAGTTTAGAACCCCCTTTTCCGCACCTCAGCACTTCTCCTTAAATGGCACCTGTTCACCCATTGTAATTGAGCTGTTTGATATGCTTAAACACAAAGGCCGACTGCATGAATTTTCTCATCGGATCTTAGTTAACTATGAATTGATAAGTTTATTAATTTTAAACATGCCAGATCATGACCCTGATAAACATGGGCGAATTCGTGATCATGTTTGTTTTATTGTTAGTGTTACAGAGCAACAGTTACGAGCAATTATGACTCGTGAAGCTTTACAGTTGCAGCAATCAAAACTAAATGATGCGATTACTATGGTAAATAGTAAATTTCATGGCTTAATTGATCTATTGAATGACAACCGCAAAAATAACGAAGCGGTATTTAAGCGCCTGCAAGAAGAGCTTGAAGAGCGAATTCCTTCAATGGGACTTGATGAAGATCAGGAAGTATTTATTTATCGTAAAGTTGATGAAGCGATTCAAAACTCAGTGGCTCGAGAAGAGTCTGTTAAGGGCGTAAAAGTGGCTTTTCATGAAATTGAGCAAGACTTGTCTACTCTGTTGAGTAAATAATGTTGAGTAAATAACAAGGTTAATACTTAAATATCAAGAGATAGCAAGCTATGCATCTCTTGGTAGGCCTTTTTCTACGATACGTATTAAGCGCGCGGTTTTTCGTAATAATTTATCTTGTTTTGATCGCTGCTGCTGAAGTGCCCAATCGATATGCTCAATAACCATAGCACTAGATTGTTCACGAGTTGCGGTGAGTACATCAACAATTGTTTGATTAAACTGGGCATTACCTAAACCTACAGCGATATTACGGCGCCAACGCTCATGACCAATGCGGCGAATTGGACTGCCTTCGGTATTTTTTAAAAAGGTAGCTTCATCCCAACTAAATAGCTCGAGCAGGTCTTTATCTTTTAATTGTTTGCGTGGGTGAAAGTCAGTTTCATCGGTGATTTGCCCATAGCGATTCCACGGACAGACAAGTTGGCAGTCGTCACAACCATAAACACGATTGCCTAGTAATGGCCGATATTGTTCAGGAATAGAGCCTTGTAGCTCAATCGTCAAATAAGAGATACATTTACGCGCATCAACCACATAAGGCTCAACAATAGCACCCGTTGGGCATAAGGTTATGCAGGCAACACATTTACCGCAGCCTTCAAATTCATTTGGTTTATCAATGGGCAGTGGAATATCAACAAATAGTTCACCTAAAAAGAACCAAGATCCGGCTTCTTTATTGATCAATAAACTGTGTTTCCCCTGCCAACCCAGTCCGGCTTTTTCAGCTAGTTGTCGCTCAAGTACGGGAGCTGAATCAACAAAAGGGCGAAAGCCCAATTGATCAACATATTGCTCAATTTTTAGAGCAAGTTGCTTAATTCGATTACGCATGAGTTTGTGGTAATCACGGCCAAGTGCATAGCGGCTAATATACGCTTTATCGGTATTTTTAAGAGTTTTAGCAAAGCTTGCATCGGGGGGAAGGTAGTTCATTTTAACCGAAATAACGCGCACAGTACCAGGCACCAGCTCGGCGGGGCGAGCGCGTTTCATACCATGGGCAGCCATGTAATCCATTTCACCGTGATAGCCTAAGTCTAGCCAACGTTGCAGCTGAGCTTCATGTTTGCTCAAATCAATATCAGTAATACCAGCTTCACTAAAGCCAAGCTCTAAGGCCCACTTCTTTATATCTAAAGCAAGTTGTTTGTAATCAGGAGATAGGCTAGTCACACAGGCACATCATGGTCAAAAAATAGCTGCGTAATTTAACACATTAAGCTATTAATATCACGCTTGATAGGTTAAACAAAACGCTTTAACTGTTGTTGAGTTTGTTTACTCAACTGCTGTGATTGCTGGCAATCAGCGAGTGCGATATCGATTTGTGACTTAGCTTGTGAGCCTAATTCCACAATCTGCTCAACTGATTGATGGGTTTGATGTTGCGTTTGTTCGAGTAAATGCACTGCACTGACAATTTGCTGTAATTGTTGTTGATTATGCTCAAACTCAATTAATCGCTCAGTAAAGCCATGAGAGGTATTGCTGATAGTGGTTTCTGCATTGTGGGAATAACTAACAAGCTGCTCTGATTCTTTATTTGTTTGATTTACCAGTGAATCCATTTGATTGATAAAATCGCTGATCTGACGAGTTGCATCGCTTACCTTAACTGATAGTGTTCTTACTTCATCGGCTACAACAGCAAAACCACGACCAGCCTCACCAGCGCGAGCGGCTTCTATGGCTGCATTGAGTGCCAGCAGGTTCGTTTGATCTGAAAACTCTTCCACCATTTTTAAAATGCTACGAATATTGTCGCTGTTTTGTTTTAAACCTGAAATCGTCTCTGAGAAGCTGCTTAACACCTGGCTAATCGATTTAACTTGGACAACGAGTTCAGTTAATTCTTGCGCAGATTGAGTTACAAAGTTTACATGTTCACTATTTACTTGATGAACACTATCGGTGTTGGTAACGATACTTTGCAAACTATCGGTTATTTGATTACTTGCAGCGGTAATTGTTTGGCTAAAATCGATTTGTTGCTCGCTTAATTGCGCCGTTTGTTGCATTGATACGGTCACTTGATTGTTACTCTGTGCGCTGGCTTGTGCACTTTGATAAGTTGTCGCGAGTAATTGACTGAGATGATCAGTAAACGTGTTGTATTGCTGGCTAATCTCACGAAACTCATCATAGGTAAAATGCGGGAGCTTGGCTGTTAAGTTGGCATCTTGGCTGTTAATTTGTACCAAAGTATCGCGCATTGCCGTAACCGGGCGAACAATTAAAAAACGCATATAAAACACAGTGAAAGCAAAGCCTGCAATTATAATTGCTGTGAGCAACCAGAATAGTTGCGTATCAGCATTTTGCAAGATGAGGCTTTTATATAACCAAATTAACGTAATAGCTTGAAAAGCAAAAACAAAGCTTAAGTTACCAATAATTTTACGAGTTAAAGTAAAAAAGAAGCTTTGTTCAATAAAGTTATAAATACGCATATACCCACTCATTAATCGCCCGCTTGGCTGTTGCATCAGTTTTACTCAGTATCGTTCAAATTCACTTTAATTCAAGAATATAGGACGAATGGCGCTAGTAAGTGCGGCTGATTTAAAGTGAATTCAAAATCATTTTCGTATTGCATGGGTAGTTAGTAAAAATACCGTCTACACCATAATTAAGCATCATTTCTATATCTTCTTGTTTATCAACGGTGTATGCATAAACAGCCAAACCGCGTTGTTTTGCGTCAGTGACAAACTCATGATTAATAAAGTTTTTATCAATATGAATACTTGAAGCATGTAAGCGCTGAGCAAATTCTGCATAGTTGATAGGAATAGAGGCTGTTAAAGCGCCAATTTTCACCCATGGTAACTGTTGTTTTAGCCACATGAGTTGATGGTGATCAAATGAAGAGACTAAAAGGTTGTCACGAGACAGTTTTTTAGCAGCAATATTTGCTTCAATCAGCTCAACAAACTTATCCAACGCAAAAGTGTGCTTTAGCTCTAGGTTTAATAATGTTTTATTATTAACCCAATCAATGGTTTGTTGTAAGGTAGGGACACGCTCATTATTACCAGCATCAAAACATTGAATTTGCTCTCTAGTGAGTTTGTTTACTTTACCATGACCATTGGTGGTGCGTTCTAGCCAGCTATCATGAATGATCATGTAATCATCTAAGCAACTTTGGACATCAACTTCAATACCATCAACTTCGATGTCTACAGCCGCTGTAATTGCACTTTGGGTATTTTCAGGGTAAGTACCGCTGGCGCCGCGATGAGCAAAAACTTTAATCATAATGTGTGTTTCCGAGTAACTGACCATGTTTCATAAAATGCTGCACTGATCACCATCGCACCGCCAAGTAAGGTCAGCAGTGAAGGTTGCTCATGCAACAATAAAAATGCTAAAAATGTGCCATACAGAGGCTGTAAACAAGAAATAAGCCCCGCTGTTGATGCGGATAAATATTGTAAACTTGCCGCAAATAAAGAGTGTGGGGTTGCGGTAAATATTACTCCTGCAACTAGTAACAGTCCCATATCGCGGGTGGATACATTAATCACTGGTACTTCTATAAAAGCACATAATAAAATACTTGCCACTATAGTTTGATAAAACATAGTTTGTGGCCCGCCATATTGGCTGAAATAGCGTTTATGGACAATATTTCTAAATGCGAAGAAGAACGCCGAAATTACCCCTGTAATCACCCCTAAGGTGACATCATTGCCCATATCCGCACTTGGGATCAGCAAATAGATCCCGGTTATTACTACGCACGCACTGAGCAAATCGTTTACTTTAGGTTTTTTGCCATTAAAAAAGGGTTCAATAAAAACGGTGATCACTGGGTAGGTAAAAAAAGCAATCATACCCACTGCAATTCCCGCCATTTGCATTCCTGCAAAATAGGTTACCCAATGAATACCTACTGTGGCTCCTAAAAATAACGCAATGAGGTAATCTTTAGTGCTGTTAAGTTTAATGGCTTTTTTTTGCCAAAGCAGTAACAGCAAAATAGCCATACTCGCAATCGCGGCTCGATAGACCGTTATATCTAGCGCATTTAAGTTTATTAGCTTGGCAAACAACGCGGTGCCACCAAACAGCAATACTGCGATGTGTAGATAAATTAAACTTTGCTGTTGAGCCTGCATCTAGAACCCTTTTAGATTGGTAAATACTAACATTTCAGATGTTATAAACATGCTTGTTTTTGTAGCATTTTGTATCTTTACTTATGACAATTTACACTACACTCTGGCATCATTAAAAGAGATAGTTATGTTATTAAAGATGATTGCGCCCGAGTTGGCTTTAAACGCATTAGCTGATAGTGATCCTTTGTCAGCGAAAGAGCGCAAAGCATTACAATTAGCAGGTGAAGGGTTGAAAACCGCTGATATTGCCGCAAAGTTATATTTAAGCGAGGGCACGGTACGTAATTATTTATCGGACGCAATTGCTAAACTCAATGCCAGTAACCGAGTCGATGCGGCGCGTATTGCTAAACAAAAAGGTTGGTTATAGCCTTTTTAGCTCATCTAAATACGCTTTCTTAAAAGTTTCATAGCTTTTGCCTGTCTCATTGATTGGTTATGGGTTAAAATAACAACATAACCAACTAACAAGATAGTGAATGTCAAACCAAGATCCTAATCTCAGTCGAGAACAAGAAAAGTACGAAAACCCTGTCCCTAGTCGTGAGTTTATACTTACTCACCTAAAAGAGCGCGCTAAACCTGCTAACTTCCATCAATTATGCGAAGAATTAGCAGTAAACGATGATGAGCGCCAAATTGCTTTCAAGCGTCGTTTACGTGCTATGGAGCGCGACGGTCAATTGTTCTTTAATAAATTCAAATGCTACGCCTTAATCGATGAAGCAGGGCTTGTTAAAGGTAAAGTCATTGGTCATCGTGACGGGTTTGGCTTTTTAGAAGTCGAAGGCGAAAGTAAAGACTGGTTTATTGCCAAGCACCAAATGAGCATGGTACTGCATGGTGACATTGTACTTGCTAAAGGCACCAAACGCGGTTCTGGTGGTAAGTGTGATGCACGTATTATTAAAGTGTTGTCCGGCGAACGCGCCCCGATTGTTGGCCGCTATTTTGTTGAGCATGGTATTGCCGTGGTGGTGGCGGAAGATCCGCGCATTACGCAAGATATTATTATTCTACCAGGCAGTGAAAATGGCGCGCGTCATAATCAAATGGTGCAAGTGCAAATCACTCAAAACCCTAATCGCAATATGAATGCGGTAGGTAAAGTCATTGATGTATTGGGTGAGCATTTAGCTCCAGGTATGGAAATCGAAGTTGCGCTGCGTAATCACGATATCCCACATGTTTGGCCTGAAGCGGTTGAAAAGCAAGTTGAGCACTTAGGTGAATTTGTTGAAGAAGCTGACAAGCAAAATCGTGTTGATTTACGTGATTTGCCTTTAGTAACAATTGATGGTGAAGATGCGCGTGACTTTGATGATGCGGTTTATTGTGAGCCTGTTGAATCGGGTGGTTGGCGCTTATGGGTCGCGATTGCTGATGTATCTCATTACGTAGGAATGAATACTCCACTTAATGCCGAGGCAATCGAGCGTGGTAACTCAGTGTATTTCCCTGAGCAAGTTATCCCTATGCTGCCAAAAGTATTGTCCAATGGTTTATGTTCATTAAACCCAAAAGTTGACCGTTTATGTATGGTTGCGGAAATGCTGGTATCGGCGCAAGGTAAGCTGTCGGGATATCGTTTTTATGAAGCTGTGATGAATTCACACGCGCGTTTAACCTACACCAAAGTAAACGCTATTTTACAAAATGATGAAAAGCTCCGTACCGAGTATGCCGCTGTGGTGCCGCATTTAACTGATTTACAGCAAATGTACATGGCGTTAAAAGCAGCCCGCCAAGAGCGTGGCGCGATAGAGTTTGAAACCCTCGAAACTCGCTTTGTGTTTAACGCCCAGCGTAAAATTGAGTCAATTGTGCCAGTGGTGCGTAACGATGCGCATAAGCTGATCGAAGAATGTATGATTTTGGCTAATGTATCTGCAGCCAAAATGCTGGAAAAACATGAAGCCAGTGCACTGTACCGTGTACACGCCGAACCTGATGGCGAAAAACTGGGGAACTTTAGGCAGTTCCTTTCTGAGCTGGGTATCGAATCTACCCTGAGTGACGAGCCAACGCCGAAAGAAATTACTCACGTATTAGCTAAACTTGGCGATCGTCCCGACGCTGAGCTTATTCAAACTATGTTACTGCGTTCGATGAAACAAGCAGTGTATCAAGCGGAAAATATTGGTCACTTTGGTTTATCGCTAGGTGAATACGCACACTTTACCTCGCCAATTCGTCGTTACCCTGATTTAGTGGTACATCGTGCTATTAAAGGTATTTTAAAAGCCCAGGGTATGGTGACATCCGGCGCTTATGTATACAGTGATGAAGAAGTTGCCCAGCTGGGTGAGCAGTGTTCAAACACCGAACGTCGTGCGGATGATGCGACGCGCGAAGTCGCCGATTGGCTCAAGTGCGAATATATGCAGGACCATGTGGGCGATGAATTTGAAGGAGTGATCTCATCGGTTACCAACTTTGGTTTGTTTATTCGCTTAGCTGATTTACAAATAGATGGCTTGATCCACGTGACAAACCTTGGCGATGAATACTTCCAACATGATGGTGCGAAACATTGCTTAATTGGCGAGCATTCTCGCAAGGTATATCGTTTAGGCGATAAAGTAACGGTTCAGGTCGCATCAGTAAGCTTAGATGAGCGTCGTATCAACTTAACGATAGATGGCAATGCAGCACAAGATAGATATGCTCGTCGGCGTAGTGACGCGAAAGGCCACACTCCTGCAAGCGTTCGTTCACAGTTAAAGCGCGGCAAAATACCAGGTAAAAAAACGGATGAAACAGCATCTGCTGAGCATAAAGGCCGTTCTGAACAGAGTAAGCCAAAGCCAAAAAAAAGCAGTGCCAGTCGAGGTAGAAAGAAACCAGCAGGGAAGTCAGCTGCTGCTACCACGACTACCACAACAGCAAAAAAACCGAAAAAAAAGGCCGTTAAAAAGCCAAAAAGACCCGGCAAAAATGCCCGGAAAAGTAAGAGTTCAGGAGCAAGTGATACGTGAGTAATGAATTAATTTTTGGCTTTCACTCTGTTGAAGCAATTTTCGCAAGTGAGCCTGAGCGTTTTATTGAAATTTATGCCCTAAAAGGACGTGATGACAAACGCTTATCTCCAATTATTGAAGAAGCGCGTAAATTTGGTATTTCTGTACAATTTATGCAGCGTAAAGCCCTTGATAACAAATCGAAAGGCGAGCAGCACCAAGGCATTATTGCTAACGTGATCGCAGCTCCTACTTTCAATGAAAAAGATTTAGATGCAATAATTGCCCGCGAAGAAACCCCATTTTTACTGGTTTTAGACGGTATTACCGATCCGCATAACTTAGGCGCTTGCTTACGTAGTGCTGATGCCGCTGGCGTGCACGCGATTATTGTTCCAAAAGATAAGTCAGCAAAATTAAATGGCACAGCACGTAAAGTTGCCTGTGGCGCAGCTGAAACAGTACCGCTGATCCAAGTGACTAACCTTGCGCGTACTTTGCGTGAAATGAAAGACGCAGGCGTGTGGGTAGTTGGCACTGCGGGTGAAACCGATGTGCATGTATTCGATGCTAACCTAACCGGCCCGATGGCAATTGTAATGGGCGCTGAAGGCGAGGGCATGCGCCGTTTAACGCGTGAGCATTGTGACGTGTTAGTCAAAATTCCAATGGCGGGCACAGTATCAAGTTTAAATGTATCTGTAGCCACAGGTATTTGTTTGTTTGAAGTACTACGTCAGAGAAATGCAACACAAGCTTAAAAAGCTTTAAGGTATAAGCTTTAAGCCCTAAGCTGATGTTAATCATAGCATCAGCTTACTTTTATAGAGTCGCATCACTCCAAAACACTTATAACTTAAAGCTTACCACTTAAAGCTAAAAAACCTGCTTGCTTAATTTTCCAACTAAGCGTAAAATGCGCGCTCATTTCGGCCTAATTAATATTAATTCCTTGCCTTAAACCGACCGGCTGAAACGGTAGAAGGCTCTATTAACCGTAAGGAATATCCATGCGTCATTACGAAATCGTATTCATGGTTCACCCAGATCAGAGTGAGCAAGTTTCTGGTATGATCGAACGTTATACTGGTTCTATCACTGAAGCTGGTGGTACTATCCACCGTCTTGAAGACTGGGGTCGCCGTCAATTGGCATACCCAATCAACAAGCTTCATAAAGCTCATTATGTTCTTATGAACGTTGAAGCACCTACTGAAGTAATCAGCGAGCTAGAAACTACTTTCCGCTACAACGATGCAGTGCTTCGTAACTTAGTTATGCGTACTAAAGACGCTGTAACTGAAGCATCTCCTCTTGTAAGAGAAGAGAAGAAAGAAGCACCAGCTGCTTAATTGTTTTGAGTCCAAGCATGGCGTTTGATCCGCGAGAATTTTAAGGTAAACCATATGGTCAGTCCTTTTATGAATCAGCTGATTATCTCTGGGGTTGTTTGTAAAACACCTAAGTTTAGCCAAAGCCCTGCTGGTATCCCGCATTGTATTTTTGTTGTAGAACATAAATCAATGCAAGTTGAAGCAGACCTTAACCGTAATAGTTATGTTAGGCTTCAAGTGGTTGCCAGTGGTAAGCAAATGCAACAACAGACTCAACATTTGCACGTTGGGCAGGCATTGCAAGTGAGCGGTTTTTTAAACCGTCACGAAGGTCGTAACGGCCTTAGCCAATTGGTTTTGCATGCTCAGCATATAGAAAGAATTATTTGAGGAATTTATCTCATGGCACGTTATTTCAGACGTCGTAAGTTCTGCCGCTTTAAAGCGGAAGGCGTACAACAAATCGATTATAAAGATCTAGCTACTCTTAGAAACTATGTTACAGAAAGTGGCAAAATCGTACCTAGCCGTATCACAGGTACTAGCGCTAAATACCAGCGCCAGCTAGCAACTGCTATTAAGCGTGCTCGCTACTTAGCCCTTCTTCCATACACTGACTTACATAAGTAAGCAGCGGATTAACACGTTTTTAAAAGGTGTAGAAACATGCAAGTTATTCTACTAGATAAGATCGCAAACCTAGGTGGCCTAGGTGACCAGGTTGTAGTTAAATCTGGCTTCGCACGTAACTTCCTTTTCCCACAAGGTAAGGCAGTTCCTGCAACTAAAGCTAACATTGAAACTTTTGACGCACGTCGTGCTGAGCTTGAAGCGAAAATCGCTGACCAGCTTGTTGCTGCACAAGCACGCGCTGATAAACTTGAAGCATTAGCTGAAGTTACATTAGTATCAAAAGCCGGTGACGAAGGTAAGTTATTCGGTTCTATCGGTACTCGCGACATCGCTGACGCTATCTCAGCTGTTGGTGTTGAAGTTGCTAAGTCAGAAGTTCGTTTACCTCTAGGTACTATCCGTGAGACTGGCGAATTTGACGTATCAATCGCAGTTCATTCAGAAGTAACGGCTACTATCAAAGTAATCGTGATCGCTGAAGCTTAATTTTTAATTAAGCGAAAAAAGCCGTGCTGAAAAGCGCGGCTTTTTTGTTTAAAATGATTACCACATCCAAGCCTCATCATTCTTTAGTATCAAAATTGGGTAAAATACAGTATTGTACCTACCTTGGTTAACTATGTTACCTGTTGTAAAATTCAAACAATTAAAACTAATGATTTATAACTGCTAAAATGTGGCTATGGTGTAACAATGTTTCAGTTAATTGACAGTGACAGCGCTGTCAGTGTATATTGTTTGTGCACTGGGCATAGTGTTAAGGATGTAAGAATTGAAACAACACATGATGAGAAATACCAAACCACCTGCTGGTTTTACATTAATAGAGTTACTAATCGTAGTCGCCATTTTAGGCATTTTATATAGCGTTGCCATGCCTTCATATGTCGAACATATGGAGCGTAGCCGTCGTGCTGATATTCAACAAGTTATGCTGCAACATGGCGCATCACTGGAACGTATTTATTCACGCAATGGTGGCTATCCAAATACTTTTGATGCAGGCGTAAGTACAGATTTTTACACGTTTACTTATACAGCGTTAAACCGTGCTACAGGTGCGGCAGCGGACGCTAATTTTAAAAGCCGCGCGTTTACCTTAACTGCAACCCCAAAACTAGGCTCTGCCCAAGCGGGAGATCGCTGTGGTGCTTTAGTGATCAAGCATGATGGAACACAATCAGCTGACGCGAATAACTGCTGGGAATAACAATGACTCGAACAACTGGTTTTACATTAGTTGAACTAATGGTCGTAGTTGGTATTGTTGCAATTATGGCGGTGTTAGCGTTTCCATCATTTAGTCAGCAAATCATGCAAGACCGTGTAGTGACTACCGCTAATCAACTCAACAGTGTCTATAAATATGCGCGCAGTGAAGCCGTCAAACGTGACCGTGATGTGAAGTTGGTGGTCAGCGGTACTAATTGGCAAGTAAAAGCAGCTGTTGATGGCGTTGAAACTGTTTTAAAAGAATTTGTGATCCAACACCAAGGTGTAACGGTTGGCTTAGTCGATCGTACCGTATGGTCTACAGGTGAAATATCTGCGGCTAGCGAAATATTGATTAAAGATGGTAACGACAACACGGTAGATTATTACCTTTGTATCTTAAAAAGCGGCCAAAATTGGTTGGCTGAACAGTCAGCGGCGTGTGCGTAATGAATAAGCAAAATGGGTTTTCGTTGTTAGAAGTAATGCTTTCAGTGGTTATTGCCGGTATTGCTTTATTAGGCTTGGCGGCGGCGCAACTGAAGTCGTTGCAATATGCGACCAATAGTTTTAATTACACTGTCTCTTTGGTGCAAGGGCAAAATACCTTGGAGCGCATTTGGCCACGGTTGTGTGAATTACAAACAACAAACCCAGCATTATTCACGGATGCTAATTTTCGTGCTTCTTTAGACCCACAAATCGATGACTACCAGCTGAGCTTACCTGCGGCGTACGCGAATGATATGCAAATTACAGTTTCTTGGAGCGATGAGAGAATTAAACAGCAAGATCCCGCTCAATTAGAAAACCAGATTACTTTAAACGCTAGCTATCCTGAGCTACCTGCAGGGTGTATCTAATGAGCACTTTATCACGCGGCCAAGGTTATACCCTTGTCGAATTAATGGTGGCACTTGCCGCAGGGGCTTTCTTATTAGCTGGCGTTAGCCTGTCATACTCAGCAATCAAAAGTACTATTTTGGTGGGCAAAGAGCTTGAAAATGCGCAAGAAGTGATCCGTTACACTAGTAAAGTATTTACGCGTAGCATTAAACAAACACCTAGTGCTCCAACCATTGCCGCAGATGGTTCATCAATAACTATTTCTCAGCCTACTGGAGTTATTACCTGTAATGGCAGCGTATCGGGTGCTGATGTTACTGAGATTTATAGCCTAACCGGTAATAATTTAATGTGTGCCATAGGGGCTGAACCTGCCGAGCGGTTGCTAACTGGGGTCACGCAGTTGAGTTTTGCGCTTAATAATAATGTTGTCACCATTAATGTTGGGCCTGAAAATTTACCAGCTCAATTTGGTAACACCATTGCCATTGATATTGCAGTATCTAATGTAATTTTAAACAATGCATTTGGTGGTGTGTAATGAATAAAAGACAGCACGGTTTTACATTAATAACAGTATTGATCCTCACCAGTATGGCAAGTATTGTGGTACTTAATTCATTACGTGAAAACATTGTTCAAGAGCGAATGAGCGGTAACTTTCAAAAGAAAATGAATAGTCGGTTACTGGCTGAAAAAGGTGTTTTTGAAGAAGCCAAATTATTGCAGCAAGCTTTACTAAATGATCAAACTCTAGATATCGATGGCTTAATTGCTGCAACAGGTAATGCCTCAGGCACAGGTTTAATTGGTAGTGATGCAACCTACAACGCAAGTATTAGTAAAAATGCAGCAGGCGAGCTGGAAATCGCCAGTATTGGCGAACGTTATGAAGGCGATGCGCAGAGCAACTTAGTGGCACGGTTTGGTTTTACACCAGGTAAAGGAGGCTCTGTTTTTGAAAATGCAATTGTGGGTTGTGAAGGGGTTTCATTAAGTGCAAGTGGCCGTATCGATAGTTATGACTCAAGTTTGGGCGACTACGATCCAGATAATGCAGAAGCCGCAGCCGTTATTGGCACTGTTTATAAAGACAAAGACGTAACATTATCAGGCGCTTCCACTATCTGGGGTAGTGTACATGCTACGGGTAGCATTATTTTCAGTGGCTCATCACCTATCACAGGTTCGCTGCGTGCAAATAATACTATCACCATAGATTCTAATTTCACGGTGTCTACAGACCCACTTTTACCTGAAGGCTTTCCCTTAGATACGGCTGTTGGCGGTGACGTATTATCGGCTGGTGATGTAATATGGAAACAAGGTAAAGTGTTGGGGGTTATTCGCGCTAATAATGATTTAACTTTTCCAAATAACAGTGCAAGCACAATCCTCGTAAATAAAAATAATGAAGCACTTGATGTTATGTATGGTAATGCATTAAAAGCGCCAGCAGGCTTAGCTGAACATCTTAAGCAAGATGGTATTGCGTATTCTGATGCTAAGTTTAAGCAATCGCCAAATGTTGAATTGGTGCCTTTTCAAGATCCAGATAACTTTGAAGCCAGTAAAGTGCAATGCGATCCTATTGATATAGCAAGCGCTGTAAATGCGCTTACTGATCCTGCAGCAGAAGATATTTTAGTAAAGCACAGTACCACAACCTTGGTTGTCGGCAAGCCTGAAACACGAGTGATTTATGAACTAACCCCTGAAATTGGTCAATCTAAAATAGAGAACCCAGGGACTTATGTATGGGAAAATTGGTTAGGTGAGCCTCCGGCAACGTTAAATTATCAACTGGCGACGATTAACCAGCAAATTGATCAAAAAGTACTTAAATCCGGTAGTTTCACTTTAAATAATGGCATTTTAAAAGTAACCGGTGGTGATGTTACTCTAATTGTAAATGGTGACTTTACCATGACAGGTGATTCGTATATTGATATCACACCTGGCAGTAGTTTAACGCTTTATATATCTGGTACTGTTGCTATCAATGCAGCTGAAGGTGCCATCACTATGAAGCATGGTTTAACTGTAACGGGTAAGCCTGTTTTTAGTATTTACTCAGGTTATTCAGACGCTAATGGCATAGATATTAGTGCTGACTCTGATTTATATGCAGCAATTTATGCACCTAAAACGGATGTAAGTGTTGTGGCTAATGGCGGATTTAGTGGCTCTATTCGCGGAAAGACTGTAACAGCCTCTGGGCTAGGTGGTATTCACCATGATTTAAATTTATCAAATGTGAGTAATGGCGGTGGTAATGCCACTACAGGTAAATTGGTTTTTCTTGGCTGGTCTTATAAAGCTCCAACACCACGAACAGAAGAGCCTGTTGAAGAGCCAATAGAACCGACAATATAATCCTCCTCTCTAATAACGGTTAATTTTTCAGTTAGCCGTTTTATCAAAATAATTTTATTTCATTTAAACCTTTTCGATCCTACCTTGCGTCTAATACACTAAATTCAGAACAATAATCATAAAGGGACAACATCTAAGATGTTGATAGATGCAAAACAGGCTTTTACACAGCTAAGTGAAGAGACACTTATTACCCGTGTTAAAAGTGGCGACCAAAATGCTTATGCGGCACTTTATGAGTTACATGTAAAGCGGGTCTATGGTTTGTGCTTACGCTTATTGGCGGATCGCGAACACGCGGAAGATGCAACTCAGGAAGTGTTTGTGCAACTGTGGCACAAAATCGCCAGCTTTGAAGGGCAGTCGCAGTTTTCTACTTGGTTGCACAGTGTAACCAGCAATATTGCTATTAGTTACTTGCGCAAGCATAAAAACTGGTTGCAAAAAGTAGTGAGCTTCGAGCAAAGCGGCATGGACGAACAAAGTGCACTCGATTGCCAAGGGCTAAATGGTCTTGATAAGTTAGTTTTACGATTACCAGAGCGAGCGCGGATGGTGTTTGTTTTGCACGCCATTGAAGGTTATCGCCATGAAGAAATTGCCGCTATGCTAGACATGGCAGTGGGTTCAAGTAAGTCACAATTTCATCGCGCCCGTCAGTTATTAAAAGAGTGGTATGAAAATGAATAAGCCAGATTTTGACACCTTTTTAGCAGAGTCTATTAATAACGCTGACTCAGAGATTACGCCACAAAAAGATTTATGGCCAGGTATAGAAAAAGCGTTAGCACAAGCGCCAAAATCACAGGCTAAGAGCGTTCTGTGGCCAAAGCTTGCTGGTGTAGCTGCATGTTCAGTTGCGGCTTTATTAACTGTGCAGTTGTTATTTTCAGGCGCTGAGCCGGCAACCAGCGTGGTGATGAGTGATTATTTTACTCAACAAAAACAAACCTTGTTAGTGCAGTACCAAAACCAACCGGCACTGACTGATAACTGGCAACAGCAATTGGCTGAATTAGAAGAGGCTGAACGGGCAATCAAGCAAACGCTTGAAAATGAGCCTGAAAACCCTGCACTGTTAAAAATGCTCGCACAGGTTTATCAGCAACAATTAGACTTAATCAATAAGGTGCATGCACCGAAATGGCAACAAATTTAGGAGTAAAAACCATGAAAATATTAGTATTAGCACTGACTTTATTGCCGTTTTTAGCCGCAGCAGGCGAAAAAATCAATGAACAAATTGAAGTGCCAGCCAATAAACGCATTTTTATCGATAATCAACGCGGTGATATACGTATTGAGGGTTGGGATAAGCCGCAGTTACAGATCACTGGTGAACTTGATGATAAAGCACAAGGTTACCGTTTAGAAGTGGAAAACGACCGCATTGAATTTATCGTGAAAATGCCGCGCAACAATAATGGTTGGAACAGTGGTGATGGCTCACAGTTGACGATTTATATGCCAAAAAGCAGTGAACTTGAGTTTACTGGGGTTAATGCCAACATCAATGCCAAAGATTTACATGCCGGAGCTGATATCGACGTTGTTAATGGCGATATCAACTTACATACTATCAGCGGCAATATTAGTGTTGATACCGTCAATGGAGATGTCAGTGCGATTGGCTTAAAAGGCGATATTCGCTATGAAACCGTTAACGGTGAAATTAATGACAAAGACTCTGAAGGAACACTGCGCTTTACCGCCGTTAATGGCGATATTAAATCAAAAACCGCAGCGCAAGAAGTACGCTTAGAAAACGTGAATGGCGATATCGACTTTGCTTTTAAGGCATTAAAAAGTTTACGCATTAGCACTGTGAATGGGGAAAGTGAAATTCATATCAATGAGCTATTAAAAGGTGCGCAAATTAGCTATGAATCAGTCAGTGGCGATGCCGAATTTTATTTCCCTACTAGCGTCTCTGCACGCTTTGAAATAGAAGCCCATGCCAATGGCAAAATCGTTAATGAGCTGAGCAATGATAAGGTTAGAAAAGCTAAGTACGGCCCCTCTAGTGATTTAGAGTTTGCTGTTAACGGTGGTAACGCTGATATTGAAATCGATACTATCAGCGGGCGCATTGAATTACGTAAGCAAAAGTAATCTCCCGTAGTAAAGCAGGAAAAGAAATCCTGCTTTACTCTTTGCACGGCTTAGCCAAGTCGATAGAATAGACGTCATTAATTGTTAGTATTGCGAAGTTATGGCTAAATATGGCTAAACCAGATAAACAAGTCGACACTCTAAAAGTTCCTCCTCATTCCATTGAAGCAGAGCAATCTGTTTTAGGTGGCTTAATGCTTGATAATCAAGCCTTTGACCGTGTTGCTGAACTGGTTGTCTCACAAGACTTTTATACCCGAACTCACAAGCTGATTTTTGAGGCCATGGTCGAGCTTGCCGAGGTCGGTGATCCAATCGATTTGATCACTATTTCTGAAAGCCTAGAGAAAAAGAACCTGCTCAGCGGCATTGGTGGTTTTGCTTATTTAGCAGAAATAGCCAAAAACACACCAAGTGCGGCGAATATCGACGCTTATGCGAACATCGTACGCGAACGTGCTGTAGTGCGTGAAATGATTGGCGTGGCCAATGAAATCGCCGAAGCTGGATTTAACCCAGAAGGGCGCACCAGCCACGATTTACTCGATTTTGCGGAAAGTCGCGTTTTTAAAATTGCTGAGCAGCGCACTAAAAGCAACGATGGGCCACAAAGCTTACATAGTATTCTAGAAAAAACCGTTGATAAAATTGAAGAACTCTACCAGTCACCGCAAGATGGTGTGACAGGGGTAAGCACGGGTTATGCCGATCTAGATAAAATGACCACAGGTTTACAGCCTTCAGATTTGATCATCGTTGCCGCGCGTCCATCAATGGGTAAAACCACCTTTGCGATGAACTTAGCTGAGCACGCTGCGATGACCCAAGATAAACCGGTGTTAATTTACTCATTAGAGATGCCCTCAGAGCAAATCATGATGAGGATGTTGGCATCCCTTGGTCGCATCAACCAAACCAAAGTACGTACCGGTCAGCTAGATGATGAAGATTGGGCGCGTTTATCATCCACCATGGGCTTATTAATGGAAAAAGGTAAGATGTATGTTGATGATGCATCAGGCCTAACCCCTACTGATGTGCGCTCAAGAGCACGTCGAATTGCTCGGGATCACGGTGGTATCAGTATGATCATGGTCGATTACTTGCAGTTAATGCGCGTACCGAGCTTGTCTGATAACCGTACCTTAGAGATTGCTGAAATCTCACGTTCACTCAAATCATTAGCAAAAGAGCTGCAATGCCCTGTGGTTGCACTGTCGCAGCTAAACCGTACTCTAGAGCAACGTGCCGACAAACGGCCAATTAACTCCGACTTACGTGAGTCAGGCTCTATCGAGCAGGATGCCGATTTGATCATGTTTATCTATCGTGATGAAGTATATAACGAAGACAGCACCGAAAAAGGCGTTGCAGAGATCATTATAGGTAAGCAACGTAACGGCCCAATCGGTAAAGTACGGTTAACCTTCCAAGGCCAATTCTCGCGTTTTGATAATTACGCAGGTCCTGCGATAGACGATGATTACTAATGCGTTTAGCCATAGCTGAAATTAACTTACAGGCACTTGCGCATAATTTAGCGCAAGTGCGCCAGTTTGCCCCTCATAGTAAAATTATGGCGGTCTTAAAAGCCAACGCTTATGGCCATGGCTTAGTAAAAATCGCGCAACATTTAAATGCCGCAGATGCCTTCGCTGTTGCCCGTATAGATGAAGCTTTAGCACTGCGTGCTGGTGGTTTAACAAAACCAATTGTGTTGTTAGAAGGCTTTTTTCATCAAGATGATTTACCTATTTTATTGGCGAATAACTTTCAAACAATTATTCATGATGAAAACCAATTGGCCGCGCTTGAAAAAGCTCAGCTGGATGCCCCGATCAATTGCTGGCTGAAAATTAATACCGGTATGCATCGCTTAGGCATTGCCGCGGCTCAATTTGACGATTTTTATCAGCGTTTACGTGCGACTAACAATGCCAAGAATGATATTAATTTAATGACTCATTTTTCCTGTGCTGACGATATCAGTGACAGTAAAACTGCGCAGCAAATTAGCCTGTTTGACTCGCTAGTCACAGGCAAACAACAAGCGCATTGTCTTGCAAATTCAGCTGGCATAATTGCGTGGCCTGCAGGGCATGGTGACTGGGTGCGCCCTGGTTTAATGCTGTATGGCGTTTCACCTATGCTTAATTGCACCGGGGAGCAGCATAATTTAAAGCCAGTAATGCGTTTAACGACCAAGGTTATTGCAATCCGTGATGTAGAAGCTCAGCAATGCGTTGGCTATGGGGGGCGTTGGCAAAGTGCTAAGGCAACCAAGCTTGCTGTTGTGGCTATGGGGTATGGCGATGGTTATCCGCGCCATGCTAAACATGGTACGCCAGTGGTTATAGGTAATAAGCGTTACGGCATTGCTGGTAACGTCTCAATGGATATGATCAGTGTTGATATTGGCGATAACAGCGACAATATCAAGGTGGGGGATGAGGTGGTAATGTGGGGTCCAGAGCTTCCCGTTGAAGAAATTGCCCAGTGCGCCACAACAATACCTTATGAGTTACTGTGTAATATCACCCCACGGGTAAGTTATGAGTATTTAACTTAAACTTTGTCTAATGAGAGTAACGTTAAGCGTTACTCTTTAATAAAATACACATCACTAAAACCCATTCGGGCAAATTCTTCATCACGAAAGTTACGCACCGCCGCAGAGCCTTTAGAGGTCATTTCTATTTGTTGGACCATGTTTAAGTAACTTGTTAGATCAATGCCTTCGGCTGCAGCAATTGCTTGGTACATGTCGTGGTACTTATCTTTAGCGAAGTTAATCTCACGTGGTTGGTTTTTAAACTTGTACGTAATGCGTCGTGCCATGAGGAACTCGTAAATTGAATTAAATTACCCTGATTTTACACCTTCTTCGCCATCTGCTCTACCTTTGAATGACTTGTGGCCAAGCTCAAGTTACAATGGCGACCTATTTTGTAGCCAATGCTAAGGAACATCATGAAATTATCTGTTGAGATCAGTAAGTACCCACTGCACCAAGATTACATTCCATTTATTAAAGGGTTTATCGACCGATTAAATACTTACGATGATTTAAAAGTCATTACTAATACCTTATCGACACAAATTTTTGGCGATTATGATCTCGTTATGTCGGTTCTTAACACCGAAATTAAGCGCTCATATGAAGAATTTGGTAAAGCTATTTTTGTGTGTAAATTTCTCAATGGTGATCTTTCTCCAGAATAAACCTTAATCCCTTAGCGAGCCAATATGGACTTTATTACTCAAACGCTTACAGGCTTTACGGCTATGTCCCATTGGGAATATATCGCTGTAGCTTTGTCGATGGCGTATTTATTACTGGCAATCAAAGAAAGTCTTTGGTGTTGGCCTGCGGCATTTTTTAGCACCCTAATTTATACCATTATGTATTGGAATGGCGCTTTGTTAATGGAGTCGCTATTGCATTTTTATTATATGTATATGGCAGTATATGGTTGGCTTGCATGGCGTAGGGGAGGGGCAAACAAGCTTGAATTAGCAATTACTTCATGGCGTATAAATCAGCATTTACTCATTATTGCCGGCACGTCCTTTGTGGCTGTGATATTGGGTTATGTGATGAGTAATTATACCCACGCAGACTTTGCCTACTTAGACAGTTTTACAACGTGTTTTGCGGTTGTGACTACTTATTTAGTAGCGAAAAAAGTACTGGAAAATTGGCTGTATTGGATAGTGATTGATGCCGCATCAATGTACTTATACTATGAGAAAGGTTATTACCCAACACTTGTGCTGTTTGTGTTCTATACCATTATGGCTGCGTGGGCATTTAAAACCTGGTACGAAGAATACGAGCAAACACAAGCCAAGCCGTTAGCGCAACTATAAGAAGCAGTATGACAGGTCATGAAATTAGCGGCTTTTTTGCCGCTTTTAACCCGCAATTAAACCTCCTTAGCAATGAGCGATTACACAGTGGTTTAAGCAACGATAACTTTTTAGTGCGTGCCCAGTTGCAGCAACAGCCACAGGCTTATTTATTAAAGTGTTATCGGGATCATTGGCCTGTAACTGGCTTAACAGCGCAAGCTGTTTTTGCAGCACAAGGTATATGTCCACAGCCACTTTGGACTGATGCCGCCAATAAAATCGCTATTTTTGATTATCTAGAGGGTGAAATCGCACAAGGCGAGTACAGTCCAGAGTTGTTACAAAAGCTAGTGGCGTTACATGACTATAATGTGCAGACAGTGCCAATGGATATCGGCGCTGAGTTAGCTTTTTACCAGCAAACATCTTTATACCAGCATTACCAAGCAAGTGTGACTAACGCATTGCAGCAAATAGCCTTATTACCTCGTGATGAAGGTTTTTGCCATAATGATTTGGTTAAAGAAAACATCATAGTAAACCCACAAGGCATGTTTTTAATTGATTTTGAATACGCAAAAAGCAATGACGTCTACTTTGATCTAGCCGCCTTGGTTGTTAGTTTTACACTCGATAACGAACAAAAACAGCGCTTGTTGGCAGACTATCAACGACACTTACCTAATACGCAGGGTTTTTATCACAGCGTGGACAAGCTAGAGTGTTATCAAATAGTATTTTTAGTCTTGTGTATTTGCTGGTACAGCGCACGCTCAGTCGAAGATAAAGTGACATTGTTACGTACGCAGTTAGATAGTTTGATTAATTCAAAAAGCAGCGATTAGAGGCCACCAAAACGAGCAGCAAGTTCTTTATATTTTGCGACTTCATCGGCATCAAATTGTGGTTCGCCATTAGCGTCTTCACCTTTTGCAATCAGTAAGCTTTCTCTGGCTAAACGCTTTACACGCTCGGCTTTAACGCCTAAAAACTCTGCCACTTGCTCGGTTGACATTAAACTCATAAATACTTCCTCGTGTTAAACCTTTTACAAGTACCTTTAAATAATGAAACAGGCATGGAATTGTTGCAAAATGGTTATTAATTTTTATTAAGTATAATTTAATAGCTGTTTTTTGCTTGCTTGTGAAGTAATTTATTCTATTTCGCTTAATTAATAATCATCTAGGCGATAGATGCTGGTATTTAGTTGCAGATGCCTTTATTATTGCAGCGCCTAAACACTGATATCGCGAGTTGGTGTGGTGGCACAAATGTGCTCTCGTGGTGAAATGGATATCACGTGGCCCTCCGGAGGCTGAGTTGTAGGTTCGATCCCTACCGAGAGCGCCATTTGCTTATTTAGTTTTCCCTAACTTAATAATATACTCTTCTTGTTGTTTCCATCATTCATGCTTATCTTGCAAACCTCATCGTTTTTGCTTTTCATATTAATAAAGAGCTTAATCTCCATTTGCCAGTCGTACTCTGAAATAAAACTTTAATTCTGTTGCAATTATTTTCCGCCTCGCCATTTTCGTTTTTGATAAGACATTAAGTGAGGGTGCAAAATAGTTTAATTAAATGTGTATTATACTACAAATCAAGATGAAATTAGTTATCATTCGTGATAAATTGGTGCTGTTGTTTTCTTTTTACTTAGAGTATTACCATGCATTTTACCCTACTGCCAATTGCGACAGCTGTGAGTGTCGCGCTTATGTCATTGAATCTAGCTGCCGCAGAAAACGATAGCCAAGATGAAAATAAAATTGAAAAAATCACTGTTAATGGCAAATATGTTGTTAATGAAAATATAGATACTGCGACCGGTTTAGGTCTATCTATCCGTGAAACACCTCAGTCAGTTACGGTCTTTACCGCTGAACGTATTCGCGACCAAGATCTTGATACCATTATTGATGCGGTTGATAACACTGTGGGTTTATCATCATCAAAAATGGATAACGTCCGTAACACCATGCAGTCACGTGGATTTAGCGTATCTAATTATCAAATTGATGGTGTGCCATTATCATGGAGCTTAGCTGGTGATTCAGGGGAAACCTCCGCAGATGTCGCCATCTATGAGCGTGTCGAGTTTGTACGCGGTGCAACAGGCTTATTAACAGGAGCGGGTGATCCGTCTGCTTCAATAAACCTCGTTCGTAAGCGTGCGAGTAATACTGATTTAACTGGCTATGTTGATTTATCGATAGGAAGCTGGAATAAAAAGGAGCTAACAGTTGATCTTGCCAATGGCTTGAATGACAGTGGTTCAGTGCGAGGACGTGTTGTTGCTAAAGTGGTTGATAGTGAATCTTACATTGACTTATACGAAGAAAATAAAAAGATTTTTTACGGTGTATTAGAAACCGATTTATCTGCAGATACCACTTTTCGCGTAGGCGGAAGCTATCAAAAAAGTGATCCTCATGGGCCTGTGTGGGGCGCATTGCCAGCTTACTATACCGATGGTACAGAGACTGATTGGAATGTATCAAAGACCACGGCGGTTGATTGGACTCGCTGGGAGACTGAACATACCAACTACTTTGCCTCGGTTGATCACTTGTTTTCAAATGGTTGGCAGCTAACAGCAAATTACAATCACTCAAAATATGATAAAGAGAGTCGATTATTTTATGTATATGGTGCGTTAGATAAAGAGACGGGGGCTGGGCTTACTGGGCAACGTTACTTTGCATTTGGCACAACAGAGCAAGACAGTGTTGATATACAACTTAAAGGTCAATATAACCTGTTTGAACAAACTCATGACTTTGTAGTTGGCGCGCTTTATTCAAAACAAAAAGGAGATACAAGTACACGTGACCCAGATCCTATTATTGGTGGCTCTGCATGGGATGCTGTTCCAATTGAAGACTTTTATAACTTCCAAGGTGACTCAATTGCAGAGCCAAACTGGACTGAAGAAGCGACAGTGCAAGATGATAATGACACTGAGCAAAAAGGCTTTTACGTTGCAACACGTATTTCGATCACCGATTCATTTAAAGTGATTGGTGGTGGTCGCATTTCATCGTGGGAGCGCGAGCGTTACTACTATGGTGCACAGCAAGACTACGGTAATTCTGGTGTGTTTGTACCTTACTTTGGTGCTTTATATGATCTGAACTCTCAGCACCGTATTTATGCAAGCTACACTGAAATATTCAAACCGCAGAATAACTTAGATGCGAGCGGTGAATACTTAGATCCAATCGATGGTAAAGCAAGTGAAATTGGCTTAAAGAGTGCTTACTTTGACGATCGCTTACAAACTTCAATTGCGATCTTTGATATTCAACAAGACAACTTAGCCGTTGAAGATCCTAATTACGTACCGACTGCAGAACAAATGTCAGCATACTATGGTGCTGAGGGTACGCAAAGTCGTGGTTTTGAGTTTGAAGCGATAGGAGAGCCTGTTGATGGTTGGAACATCTCTGCCGGTTATTCACAGTTTGAAGCTGAAGATGCTGATGATGTTAAAATAAACACCACAGCACCTCGTAAGCAGTTTAAATTATTTACCACCTATCAATTTGTTGATCAATTACCTGAGCTAACAATTGGTGGTGGCCTGAATTGGCAAAGTAAATCCTATGCCAAAGGCAGTACTGTTAACGTAGAGCAAGGTTCATACGCGCTGGTTAATTTAATGGCTCGTTATAACATCAACGAAGCAATGAAAGTACAAGCTAACGTGAACAACCTGTTTGACGAAAAGTACTATAACTATATGACTGCGGGTAGCTCAAACCTATATCGCTATGGTGCACCGCGAAGTGTATCAGTAAGCTTTAGCTACAACTTCTAAGTTAGTATAAAGGCGCTGTAATAGCGCCTTTTCTTTTGCTGTGCTTGCTATACTTAGCTTTTTACTCACAGTGGACATTTATGAAATACCAACCAATAAAATGTGGCGATTATGATCAATATGAGCTGCTTTGCATGCAATCAGCGCGGGTTAAAATTATCACCACAGATGATCAGGAGTTAATTGGCAACGCAAAAAACTTACTTAACCTAAAGGGACAAGGTGAGTTTTTACTCATTGAATGCCAAGAGCAAGGCGAACATAAAGTCCGCCTTGATGAAATTAAAGCCATTTCTTATTTTTAAAATACACGCCGATCCCGCCCGTTAATACGATTAAAAAGATCACAAATGCACTAAATGCATAAGGGCTTTCGGTACCTGGAATACCACCCACATTGACGCCGAGTAAGCCGGTTAAAAAGCCAAGTGGTAAAAACAACGCGGCGACCACTGACATCACATACATACGCTGGTTGAGTTGCTCAGAAACTTGATTGGTAACGGTCTGCTGAATAATCTGCGCACGTTCGATTGAGTTGTCTAGTTCCTCAATAAAACGGATCAGCAAATGAGTTGTTTCATTCAATTTTGCTTTATCGCTTTCATCCAACCAGTTATATTTGTTTACTATTAGCGTACTTAGCGCTTCTTTTTGCGGCTTTAGATAGCGCTTTAAACCAATAGTTTGACGACGTAATTGCGATAGGCCTTGGTTATCGAAGCGTTTAGTTGGCTCGTCAATTTCATCTTCAAACTCATCCAAGCTATTGTCCAAGCCATCAATGACATCTTGCATTCGCGAAGTGAGATTATGTGTTAATTGGCAAATCAGTTCAGAGATGCTGCTCGGGCCGGTTTTTGCTATTAATGACGCAAGCACATCTTGCACTGAAAGAAGGCGGCGTTTACGGGTGGTGATAACGATATTCTCGTTAATAAATAAACGAATCGACACCATGTCTTCAGGGCTTTGTGCTGGGTTTAAATTAACACCGCGTAAAAAAAGCATACAGCCGTTAGTCGCTTGGGTTATGCGTGGGCGTGTTTCATCTGCTGTTAATGAAGCAAGTTCATAATCAGTCAGTTGTTCGCTGTTTCTTAGCCACTCAATCGCTTCAGTTTGACTATAATCCAAGTGAACCCAAAGTTTTCCTTGGGCTGGTTGCCAATTATTTAGCTCTGCACTGTTCTCTATTGTATGTGCCCCGCCTTGTTCATCAAGGATAAGTGCATGTAGTAAACCATTGAACATAGTAATATCTCGTTAATACTGTATGGTTAATATACTTGACTAAAGAGTAGATTAGGTCAATAAAATTTATTTATCGAATTAATAAAATTATTTCATTGGTGTTTTAGTGCGTGTAGCGTATAAGACAGTTTTTTATTAAAGGGCACATTTATGACGGCAAAGATAATTGTTGGTTGGCGTGAGTGGTTAAGTTTACCTGAGCTTGGCATTAATCAAATTAAAGCTAAAATTGATACGGGAGCCCGTACCTCATGTATCCATGCACTTAATATTGAAGAATATGAACTAGAAGGTGAAAAATGGGTGAAGTTTATTGCTCAGCCTTTGCAAGAAGATGAACACACCCAAGTTGAGTGCAATGCTAAGGTTAAAAACAGAAAGTATGTTACCAGCTCAAGTGGGCAACGTGAGTATCGGTATTTTATTGAAACAACGCTCCATGCTGGTGGTAAGAGTTGGCCTATAGAAGTGACTTTAACAAGCCGAGCAAGCATGAAGTTCAGAATGTTATTAGGGCGCACAGCCATGGAAAATCGTATAGTCGTTGATCCGGCTTTATCTCATTTATTAGATAGTTAAGGTTTTAACTATGAAAATCGGTATTTTATCTCGCAATAAGAATTTATATTCAACACGTCGTTTAATCGAAGCTGCCCAGCTGCGTGGCCATGAAGTGAAAGTGATTGATGCGCTGCGTTGTTATATGAACATTAACTCGGAACAACCAGAGATCCACTATCGCGGTGAAAATCTAAAAGACTTTGACACTATCATTCCGCGTATTGGTGCTTCGGTTACTTTTTATGGCTGTGCGGTGTTACGCCAATTCGAAATGATGAATGTGTTTCCTGTGAATGAATCAGTGGCAATTTCACGTTCGCGAGATAAATTACGTTCATTACAGTTATTGTCACGTAAAGGCGTAGGCATGCCGGTAACGGGTTTTGCTAGTAAGCCAGATGACGTAAAAGACTTACTGGAAATGGTGGGTGGTGCTCCGGTTGTAATTAAATTACTGGAAGGTACGCAAGGTATCGGTGTGGTATTAGCTGAAACGCGTAAAGCGGCTGAAAGTGTTATTGAAGCCTTTATGGGTCTAAAAGCTAACATCATGGTACAAGAATATATTAAAGAAGCTGGCGGTGCAGATATCCGCTGTTTCGTACTCGGTGATAAAGTGATTGCCGCGATGAAGCGTCAAGCACAAGATGGTGAGTTCCGCTCTAATTTACACCGTGGTGGCAGCGCAACATTAGTGCGTATTACCCCTGAAGAACGTAAAACAGCTGTGGCTGCAGCTAAAGCTATGGGCTTGAATGTAGCTGGGGTTGACTTACTTCGTTCATCTCGCGGGCCATTGGTAATGGAAGTGAATTCATCGCCGGGTCTTGAAGGTATTGAAGTGGCAACAGGAAAAGATATAGCAGGAATGGTGATCGAATTTATCGAAAAAACCGCTGCGACTAAAAGGACCGCAACGCGTGGCAAAGGTTAAAATCAATAGTGCGTTTACTTTATTAGGTGAAACGGTGGGGGTCGGCGAGCGTAAAACCCTAGCCTTGGAAGCAGCAAAGCTATATACCCACTCACCGTTAAATATTCCTATCGAAGTAGTGAATGGTGTGCAAGCAGGACCAGTATTAATGGTCTGTGCTGCAATTCATGGTGATGAACTCAATGGCGTTGAAGTAGTGCGCCAATTATTAGCAAAAATAGATGCTAACCAGCTACGTGGTACACTGATTGCTGTGCCGATTGTTAACGTATTTGGTTTTATCCATAAGTCACGTTATTTACCTGATCGCCGCGATATGAACCGTAGTTTTCCGGGTTCTATTCGTGGTTCGCTTGCTGGGCGTATGGCACATATGTTCTTCTCGCAAGTGGCTGTTCATTGTACGCACATTATTGATTTACATACCGGGGCGATTCATCGCACTAACTTGCCACAAATACGTGCCAATTTAAGTGATGAAGCCACGGCACAAATGGCGAAAGCATTTGGTACGCCGGCGGTAATAGATGCTTCTTTACGTAATGGCTCACTTCGCAGCGAAGCTGCTAACCTTGGTATTCCAGTCATTACTTATGAAGCCGGTGAAGCATTACGCTTTGATCCAATAGCCATTGCAGCAGGTATGCAAGGCGTAGATTACGTTATGCGACATTTAAAAATGATCCGTGGTAAGCGCGCTAAAAAGTTACCTGAACCGATTATTGCAAGCTCCACTAGTTGGGTGCGTGCCGAGGTTGATGGTATTGTCCGCGCGCAAGTCTCACTGGGTGAGCGAGTGATGAAAGGCCAAATATTGGCGTATATCAGTAGCCCATTAGGTGACTCAGAGCTTGAGCTATTAGCACCACGCAGTGGTATCGTGATCGGCCAGCAAACCATGCCGTTAGTTAATGAAGGTGATGCAGTGTTCCACTTAGCGTATTTTGCTCATGCAAATAGCTTAGTTGAACAGCAATTAGAAACCTTTATTGATGAAATTAGTGATATTGAAGATGAGTTAAAAACGGCCGATTTAAATAATTAACCGTTATTTTAAGCTGTGATTAAAAAAGCCGCCGAAGAAATTTTCTTCGGCGGCTTTTTACGTTCTGCCACTATCACCATTTATAATGGTTTTCTTGGCCCAATAATACGTTTAATAGGGGCTGTTTTGCTGGGTTTTGGCTCATTGCTTAACACCATCACTGGACGAGTAACAAACAAGTTGTTTGGGTAAATAACGCGATGACCATCAATATGCTCGAGCACCACATTCATTAAACCCATTTCAACAATACGTCCTTCCACAAAGTTAGCGCCATCAATCACTCTGACCCAATAACCAACACGGCAGTCATTTTGAATAAACATTAGTAAAAAGGAGGTTAGATTGCTTAGCAGTGACCACGCAGCAAAAAGTGCCACGCCAAGCATAGCAAATAAGGATGAACCAAGTACCAGTAAACCGCGTAACTCTATGCCCCAAAACACCAAGACTAAACAAAGCATTACAAATGCGAGGATAATTTTTAGTAGCAGTTCTGCGCGGTATTTACGATGAATATCGACCTTACCTTTGATGGTTTTTTCGAGCAGCTTTTTGGTAAGTTTTAACAGCAATGGGAATACCAGTAAGGCAACTAATGTTACCACCCATCTATATTGCATACTAAGAATATCAAGTAGTTCCACACGTTGTCCCAATCAGTTTAATCAGAGCCGTATTTTAGCGTTTTTTATGACCTTTAAAAGGTACTTTTTACCGTGACAAGCCATTGGATTGAATCCACATCATCATCTTTATCAAGGGGAGCGGCAATATCTAAATGGATCACTGTACCGGCATTGGCTCTGCTAGGTGCGAGTCTTAAACCTACGCCAACATTTTTCAATACTTGACCATTATCGCCGTTATTTTTATCGTTAAACCATGCACGTCCAATGTCAAAAAACGCAGCGCCACCGACCTTAAAAAGTTGCAGCAAGTCGTACTGCCAGTAGTAACGTTTTTCTAAATTGACCAAAAAGCTGCGATCACCTTGTTGATAATCTAACGGGTAGCCACGTAAACCATTTTCACCGCCTAGGCTCAGTTGCTGATCTGGAGTAAGATTATTGGCATAATCAAGCCGTATTCTGGCATACCAGGATTGCTCTAAACTGGTATTTAAATAATATTGCACTTGGCTACTAGCTAACAGGTTCTCTACTTTGCCTTGCTCTTCGTTCCAATAACCATCGAGGCTGGCATGAAAGCGCCACAACGTATCATTACCGCTAAAGTGCGCTTTCTTAGCATTGAAGGAATAAATGGCACGACTTGCATCATTGCTTACTTCTTCACTGGAGTAACCGAGTAAAGCTTGTAGATTCCACCCTAAATTGAGATCTTCAGTGCGATAAATGCTGTCGAAATTTCTTACTTTTACAAAGCGATCTTCAAACCAGTGGCCGCTTATATAGGGGTAACTTAACTCTCGTTTTTCAGCCAGTGGCGTATTGGTTTCTGAAGTGCTAGCAAAGCTTTGTTGTTCGTGGGTATAACCTACATTGAGACGCTGCGTCCAATTATTGCTAAGGTGTTTGGAGTGGCCAAAGTAAATACGGTTATACTCGGTTTTTTGGGAGAATTGGCTGAACACTTCGCCTCTTTTATAGAGCGACTCGGTGCGTTGATCTGAGTAACTCAACAATCCATAGCTATAAGGTGTATCAATGGAATAAAACGGGTAAGTTAACTCGAGTAAATGGCGTTTTCCATCATCGTTATCAGAATACTCAACGCGGCCACGGTAGCGGCTAGACAGTATATTTGGATCATCGTATACAAATAAATACCCATTGCGCTCGGCATCGGATGTGCGTGACAGTGAGAGGCGTTTCCCCCAGCCAAGTAAATTAGACTCACGAAAGCCGATACTCGATTTATTTTCGCCGCCGCTGCGACTAAAGCTTATCTCAGGCAGTAATGTCCATAAATCGCGGGTTTCTACAGTGACATCAATATGCCCATCGCAATTAGTTTCGGCACTAATATTGGCATCATATAAGTAACCTTGGCGACGTAATAAACGTTCTGATTCAGCCAGTTTTCTTGGCTCATAGTTATCTTCAGGGGCAAATAACAGAATGCTTTTAATAACATCAGGTTCTGTGGTCATATGTGCACGATTAGCAAATCGAAATAGCGCGTTATTTTCTTCTTCGAGTTCAGTATTAAACACGTTGAGCTGATTAAGTTTGATGTTTGCTATTTTGGCATCGGGGGTTTTTTCTGGTAATAGCTCTTCGCCATCAAGTTGGCGGTATAAGTTCTTTTCAGATGCAGTAATAGTCTGTTGCTTATCACAGCTTTGCTGGGTTTGAGCCTCAGATTGCGCAAGACAATAGGGGGCATAGAGCAGGTAGCTTGAACAGCTAAAAAGTAGAAACTTAAAACATCTGCTTACGGCCATTTAAATCCTTGAAAATGAACTTTAGTCTGTGCTTACTACACACTAACTTGCAGTATAAGTCCACCTCATTGTTGCATTTGGGTAAGAAAATAATGGACAAGTACAGCTAATAATTGCTCAGCTTCAACACCTTCTGCATTGATCCAGACACTATTACTATAATGCTCGAAGTTTAAATTAAAGTTTTGGTTTGCATAGCTAAAGCGGCATTGATGGCGGTCCGCGCCACTGGCAAACTCGCTTATTGTGATCTCGGGTGCGTGGAGAAATAAATGCGCCCATAGTTCAAAGTCATCATCATTAGGCATTTCGCTCGGGCTAATAATGATTGCATTATGGCGGGTGTCTAATTGAAATTCAGTCATGCTGTTACTCTGTACTTAGGAAGCCGCTAAATAGTTACGAATAGCTTGTAAAAAGGGGCTGCCGTATTTGTTAAGTTTGGTAAAGCCAACCCCAGAGACTTTGAGAAACTCACTGTCATTGGTTGGCATTAACTGCGCCATTTCAGCGAGTGTTTTATCGTTAAATACCACATATGGCGGCACATCATCGGCATCAGCAAGCTCTTTACGCAGAGCACGAAGTTTGGCAAACAGCTTTTTATCATAGTTAAATTGAGCCAATTTATCTTGGTAAACGTGTTTAGCTTGTAGGCGCGGCTCAGCCAATTGCAGCGCATATTCACCTTTAAAAATGGCACGTGCGCCTTCAGTTAAGCGCAGCGCAGAGCCTTGGGTGATATCTTGACTTAGCAAACCTTGGTGAATGAGTTGGCGTAAAATACTCAGCCAAAATTCACTACTGTGATCTTTGCCTATGCCATAAGTACTGAGCTGGTGGTGATTATTATCACGAATACGGCTGGTGTTAGCTCCGCGTAGTAATTCTACGATGTAACCTAAACCGAAGCGCTGTTCGGCGCGATACACACATGACAGAGCTTGCTGGGCAACTAAGGTACCATCGAAGCTTTTTGGTGGGTTCAGGCAAATATCACAGTTACCACAGGGTTCACGTTGGTATTCACTAAAATAGTTAAGCAGTATTTGGCGGCGGCAGGTTTGTGCTTCTGCAAAGCTTGCCATGGCATTAAAGCGTTGCTCTTCAACGCGGCGGCGCTGTTCATCTTCAATGTCTTCAAAAAAACGTCTTACCCGGCCAATATCAGCAGGATCAAAGTACATGATTGCTTCTGCCGCAAGACCATCACGTCCAGCTCGCCCAGTTTCTTGATAGTAAGACTCAATACTTTTTGGAATATCGTAATGGAGTACAAACCGTACATTGGGTTTATTAATCCCCATGCCAAAGGCAACGGTGGCAACCACGATTTGAATATCATCGCGAGCAAAGCCTGTTTGTACAAATTGGCGCTGTTCATTACTCATCCCTGCGTGGTAAGCCGCTGCATTTATGCCTGCATCGGCAATTTTTTCTGCTATTTCGTCAACCCGTTTACGGCTGGTGCAATAAATGATGCCACTTTGATTTTGTTGTTCTTTTAAGTAGCGAAGTAATTGCGCCAGCGGCTTGAACTTTTCTTCTATGGTGTAACGAATATTGGGTCTGTCAAAACTGCCAGTATGAATATAGGGGGTGGTTAAACCAAGCTGCTGAACAATATCAAAGCGGGTGGCTTTATCGGCAGTGGCGGTTAGTGCCATCATCGGCACATGTGGAAAATGCTGTTTAAGCTCGCTTAGTCGACAGTAATGTGGGCGAAAATCATGGCCCCAATGGGACACACAGTGAGCTTCGTCAATTGCAAATAAACTAATATTCAGGTGACTTAAGCGCTCTTTAAATTCGTGCTGTAGTACTTTTTCAGGCGCAACATACAGAAGTTTGATCAAACCACTGTGCAGTTGTTGGTATATCTGTTGTTGCTCGTCGCGGTTAAGGCTGTTGTTGATATACGCCGCTTTTACTCCAAGCGCTCGCAGTTGTGACACTTGATCCTGCATTAATGAGATCAGCGGTGAAATCACTACGGTTAAGCCACTCAACGCTAATGCTGGTACTTGATAGCAAACAGATTTACCACCACCTGTGGGTAATAATACTAGGGTGTCTTGGCCGTTAAGGGCTGCATTAATTACCGTTTCTTGGCCGTCACGAAACTCGCTATAACCAAACACTTGTTTGAGTATAGCGGCGGGGCTGCGCACAACGGCGCTTGGTGTGGGGATTGGTGTATTCATTGCGCTCATTTTAGAGCTTTTAGGCGACCTTGCATAGGTGCTTTTTATCGCACTTTCTTTTTAGTTGTGCTTTACTCATCTTACCAGTCATATACCCAAACCACCTCAAGATGCAGAATTCAGCGTTTCACAGGTGCTTAATATCAAGGCGTTACTTTGCAAGAATGGCACTCCCTTTTAAGAAGTAACAACGATGAGAGTAAGTGCCTGTGAAACGCCCAAGGAGTTGGTTTAAAAGCGATTTATACTGTGTTATTGATTTTAACAATAGAACCACTATTACCTGCAATCAATGCCTTGCCTAAATCACTTTTAATTCCAACTGAAACGTGTATTTTGAGGTGGTTTGGGTATAAAAAGCGGTTAATAATAATGAATAAAGCTATTTTAATTGATCAAGTTGCAAAAGTATTTGTTGAACAAATGCCGTTTAATCGGTTTTTACAAATTAAAGTAAAATTTTTAGATGCAGAGCAAGCGCAAATAAGTTTCCCCTGGCAGGATGTATTTATAGGTAATCCGGCGCAAAAGATTCTTCATGGTGGGGTGATCTCAGCGGTGCTAGATAATGTTGGCGGTATGCTTGCTGCAGCTGCAATGATAGATAAACTCACTGAGCTTGATCTGCCAAGTGTGCAAAAAAAGTTGGCTACTTTAGGTACCATCGACTTACGAACTGATTATTTGCGACCAGGTAAAGGTAGCGAATTTACTGCGAGTGCAAAACTTATTCGTTCAGGTAACAAGGTGTGTGTCTGTAGAATGGAGCTGCATAATGAACAAAGTGTGCAAATAGCATTTGGTACAGGGACTTATTTAGTTGGATAAAACTGTACTCGAAGAGTAAACTAGCCGCCTTTTACACGTTTAGAACTTATTTATGCCAACTAATCCTGAACAGCGTAAAGGCGTTATCTTAGCCTGTATGGCTTTTTTTATGTGGGGCTTAGCGCCTATATACTTTAAATTACTACAACATATTTCTGCGTTTGAAATACTGATGCACCGAGTTGTATGGTCAGTATTATTTATCGCTATCATAGTTGCTGTGTTGCAGCAGCGGCATAAAGTCCAATATATTTTCAAGCAACCTAAGTTAATTGCCATGTTGGTAATTACAGCCACATTACTGGGGTTTAATTGGGGATTGTTTATTTGGGCGGTAAATAATGATCATATGCTTGATGCGAGCTTAGGTTATTACATTAATCCTTTATTAAATGTTTTGCTCGGCATGTTATTTTTAGGAGAGAAGCTTCGTAAATGGCAGGCGTTTGCTGTTGCGTTGGCATTGTGTGGCGTACTGATCCAAGTGATTAGCTTTGGTTCTTTCCCGGTTGTTGCCTTGTCATTAGCAAGCTCATTTGCAATCTACGGCTTACTACGTAAAAAATTGCCCATTGAATCATTGCCAGGGTTGTTACTCGAAGCGTTAATATTATTGCCAGTTGCTTTAGTTTATTGGTGGTTAATGGTGCCTACAGCAAGCTCCGATTTTTCTGCGAATGATTGGTATACCAATGTGTTATTGATCAGCGCGGGCGTTATTACGACGTTACCTTTGTTGTGCTTTATAGGCGCCGCTAAGCGATTGCAATATACTACCTTAGGATTTTTTCAGTACATTGGGCCAAGCTTAATGTTTATTTTAGCGGTGGTGTTTTATGGTGAAGTATTCAGCGGTGAACGTATAGTAACATTTGCCTGTATTTGGAGTGCTTTGGCAATTTTTAGTTGTGATTCGTATCGGCAATCACAAAAGCGCAAGCGTGAAAATATCCCACCAGTAACTAAGCCTGTTTAAGCACTGACTTTATTACGGCCAGTTTCTTTAGCCTCATAAAGCTTAATATCAGCCTGTTTTAATAATTCATCAATTTGATAAACAGGTTGGTGTACGTAACCAATAGATAACGTGAATTTAATTTTCTGTTGACTAAATTCAGGGCTATTGAGCTCAATGAAATGACGAAAACCCTCTAGGCGTTTTACTACTTCATTTTTATCAGTATCACTAAAATAAACTGCAAATTCTTCACCGCCTAAACGAGCTGCTAAGTGCTTTTTAAAATATTTAGCAAAGCAGATAGCCAGTCCCTTGAGTACTTCATCGCCGGCATCATGGCCGTAGGTATCGTTGATTGATTTAAAGTGGTCAATATCAAACATTGCTAAAGAAGGTGTTAATTCTTGTTTCTTCAGTTGTTTTAACGATTTTGCGGTTTCTTCAAAGAAGTAACGGCGATTAGGTAATTTAGTCAAATAGTCAGTATTGGCTTGCAAGCGAATGGTGGTAATTTGCTCTAACATGTCAACGTTTTGGCTCAAACGACAGTAAAACTCTTCATTGTTAAACGGTCTACGTAAATAATCGTTGGCGCCATTTTTTAAAAAGCGTGCTGAAAGGTGAGATGTATCAGAACCGGAAATGCCAATGATGGCTTTTTCATCATTGCTGTATAAACGGCGGATCTCACTACATAACTCATCACCATTCATGTTGGGCATTTCGTTATCGGTAATGATCACCGCTATATCGGGGGTGTGTTCAAGCATGGCGAGTGCTTCAACACCATCGTTGGCTTCTAAAATTTGATATTTATGGCGTTTAAGTAAGTTACAAATATGGCGTCGAGTAGCAACTGAGTCATCAACCACCAATACTTTAACATTTTCGTTGCGAGGTAGGCGTTGCAATTGTTTTTCTAAATATAGATAAGCTTGTTTATTCTCTTTAGTGATGTAATCAATGATAGGGTATTTTTCAACAGTATTACGGGTTTTTAAATCGATGTTGCCAGTCATTACAATCGTGGGGATTTCAGCTGCAATAGTGCAGGGAACTGCTTCACCTTGCGGAGCATCAGGCAAAATAAAATCTACAACAGCGCAAAAATAGCGATTTTTACTGATCAACTCTTTCGCTTGCGCTAATGAGTCTGCTATATCGGCATCATAGCCAACTTTAATTGCAATGTGTTTTTGCACTCGCGCTATAGTTGGCGTATCTTCAATGATGAGTATTTTCCGTGTCACGTAACACCTTGTTTTTTGGCCGGACCAAATAGTATTGCTTATACAAGTTGTAACTGTTAAAACACGAAAAAGCAAATAGCACCATTACTTTTATAGGCTATCTGACTCCGAATAGTAGTCTTGACTCTGTGGCGTTGGACTTGAGATCCGAGAGCGCCCAAATAACGTATGAAATTTAGTTTTACAGGTCGTTAGCTTGAGGTATTTTATCCAAGTTCGCTCAATTGCGTTAGTTGGCTCTTGACTACCTGAAACAACAGCAAGAAATTGTGCTTGAATTTCGTTTTGTGGTTCAAGGGTTTTGTTGTATAACCCTTTGAGTACCACGCCGTGTTGCTCAAGAATACTGGCTTCTAGTAAGGTGAAGTTACCACTGCGACCGAATCCGCGTGGAAAATTTTGGTCATCATAAAACTGACGTTGGCTTACAAATGCTTGGCGAAGTAGTGAAATATCATTGCTCATGGCTGTTTCCTCATGCCCTATTTACTGGCTGGAGTATGGATCAAGTTGCGCAATTTATTAAACAAAAAATTTTTATCGTGAGGATAAATAATTGGATATAGATTTATTAAAAACCTTTGTCGAGGTGGTGCGAACTCGTCACTTCGGTAAAGCAGCTGAAAACCTTTATATTACACAGTCTGCGGTGAGTTTTCGTATTCGTCAATTAGAACAAGGGTTAGGTGTTAATTTATTTATCCGCCAACGCAATAATATTCAATTGACCGCCCCTGGTGAGCGCTTGTTACCCCATGCGCAAATGATTATAACCGGTATGCAACGGGCTAAAGTCGATGTAGCACTCGCTGATAATATGCATAAGCAAGTGAGTTTAGCAGGTACTCCTAATATTTGGGATGCCTTTTTACAATTTGGTATTACTAATATTGTGTCAGCTATGCCTGGCGTATCGTTGGTTGCAGAAGTTAAAGCGCAGCAAGAAAGTACACGGTTATTATTAGAGCGTACTTTAGATCTCGCCATTTTATTTGATCCGCCTAAAGTTGATGAGTTAGTTGTCGAGCGCATATGTACACTGCCGATTATTCCAATTAGTGCATTTGAAGGTGCAGCAAATGAAAACTTTTTTGATAATCAATATGTCTATGTTGACTGGGGAACTACCTTCTCCCTTTGGCATGCGCGACAATTTACTGGGCGGACACCCCCTTATTTTCGTACCAGCACAGGGCGCATTGCATTAGATTTGATACTACAATGTGGAGGTAGTGCATTTATTCCTGAAGTTTTAGCTAAAAGCCATCTAGATAAAGGAGAGCTACATCGGGTACCTGATGTGGAACATACGTCCCGGGATATTTTTGTCGCTTATCACAGAGATAATGAACAAAAACCCTTGCTTGAGACGTTGGTTAATTTATTGCTGGAATTAACACCCACAATAAGCAGTGAATTTAGCGCTAAGTAAGCTATATATGACATTTTTATGTTTATTTGATGTCTTTTTTATGCCTTTTTATGAATAATATAAGACAAAAATATTTCAGTTGTAATATTTATGTCATTTACCGCAGGCAAAATGCGGCGAATTAAAAATTAGTCTGTTGCGTTTATTGAGGAAATAATATGAAATTTGCAAAGTCGACCTTATTACTAGCTGTGTTAAGTGGTTTATCGTGTCCTGCATTTGCTGATGTTGATGTGTATGGTAAAGCAAATGTCTCTGTGCAATCTTCGGATGATGGTGAAGGGTCATTCAGCGAAATTAAAAGTAATGCATCGCGAATTGGTTTTAAAGGTTCTGAAAACATCAGTGCTGGCTTAGAAGCTATTTATAAGTTCGAATTTCAAGTTAATGTTTCTGATGATTCAAAAGACACGATTACGTCACGTAATCAATACGTTGGTTTAAAAGGTGGGTTTGGTCAACTTGTGATTGGCCGTAATGATACCGCTTTGAAGCAATCACAAGGGAAGTTAGATTTATTTGATAACCTTGAAGGTGATATCAAAAATTTATTTAAAGGTGAAAACCGCCTGAGTGATACGCTAACTTATTCATCAAAGGATTTAAGTGGCTTTAAAGTGCTTGCAACTTACATTGCTGAAAAAGACAGCGAAGGCGATAGCGGTTATTCATTAGCACTTACTTATGGCGATGCTGGACTGAAGAAAAGCAACGTTTATGCATCAGTTGCTGCCGACAGTGAAGTTAATGGTTATGATGTTGTACGCGCTACCGTGCAAGGCAAAGTAGCTGATTTTAAACTAGGTGCAATGTACCAAAGCCAAGAAAAAGTGGATGGTAGCGGTGATGCCGATGGTTATTTAGTTAATGCGGCTTACACCCTTGATAGCAATACATTTAAAGTGCAATACCAAGTAATGGATTTTGATGCGGGTGATAAAAAGTCTGCTATCTCTGCTGGTGTTGATCACTCATTGAGCAAAAACACCACGTTATTTGCCTTCTATACTAATTTTGATATGGACAGCAATGTTGATCAAGATTACTTAGGTGTTGGCATGGAATACAAGTTTTAGTCTTGAGACTATTGAAAAAGCCTTACTTCTTACAGTAAGGCTGTTTACTATTAAGCTTGTGCATACACTGATTTACCCGCAAGCCAGCGATTGATAAGTTGTTCTACTTGTTCAGGATACTGGCGGAGCATTTGTAGTGCGATAGGTCTGACTAAGTTGAGTGTGTGCTTATCTCTGGTTAAGTCAGCAATTTTAAATTCCGCTAAACCTGTTTGTTTAGTGCCGAGCACTTCACCTGGACCACGAATTTCTAAATCGCGTTCAGCAATTACAAAACCGTCATTGCTATCTCTTAGCACAGCTAAACGTTTTTGTGCCGTATGAGACAAGGGGGCGTGGTATAAAAGCACACAATGGGATGCGATTGTACCGCGGCCAACTCGGCCACGTAACTGATGTAATTGCGCAAGGCCAAGCCGTTCAGGATTCTCAATGATGATCAAACTGGCATTCGGCACATCTACACCGACTTCAATGACTGTCGTCGCGACTAATATATGAATGTTCCCAGCTTTGAATTCACTCATAATGGCTTGCTTTTCAGCTGCTTTCATCCGGCCATGAACTAGCCCTACAGTTAACTCAGGCAGTGCATGAGTTAACTGCAGTGCGCTATCTTCTGCTGCTTGACATTGTAATGCTTCCGATTCATCAATTAAGGTGCATACCCAATAAACTTGGCGGCCTTGCTCGGTACAGGCTGTTTTTACGCGCGCAATAATTTCATCACGACGGGTATCAGGTAGTGCAATGGTTTTAATTGGGGTACGTCCGGGTGGCAACTCATCAATCACGGAGGTTTCTAAATCGGCATAAGCGGTCATCGCCAGTGTGCGTGGAATGGGTGTGGCTGTCATCACCAGTTGATGTGGATAGCAATCACCAAAACGGCCTTTTTCTCGTAGCGATAAGCGCTGGTGGACGCCAAAACGGTGTTGCTCATCGATGATGACCAATACTAAGTTGTTAAACACCACTTGCTCTTGAAATAATGCATGGGTGCCAACAATCATTTGCGCTTCACCAGAGGCTATTTTCTCAAGTGTTGCGCTGCGCTCTTTCCCTTTGGTTTTGCCGCCTAGCCAAGCTGTAGTGATACCTAAAGCCTGAAACCAATTTTCGAAGGTAATGCCGTGCTGCTCAGATAAAATCTCTGTGGGGGCCATTAACGCGACTTGATAGCCTTGTGCGATAGCCGTTAGGGCACTCAAAGCGGCAACTAATGTTTTACCTGAGCCTACATCCCCCTGGACTAAGCGCATCATCGGATAGGGGTGTTGTAAATCAGCTTTAATTTCGGCAACCACTTTACTTTGCGCATTGGTGGGAGCAAAAGGCAGTTGTGCTAAAAACTTACTTTCTAATTGGTTTATTGGATTTAGCGCCACGGCTTTTACTTGTTGCCCTTGTTGGCGTAATTTTAATAGGCTGAGGTTTTGCGCTAGCAATTCTTCAAATACCAGCCGTTGCTGCGCCGGATGCAAGCCTTGCTCAAGGGCTATTAAATCGACGTCATTCGCTGGGCGATGCAATAATAAGAGCGCGTCTGTTAAGTTAATATTGCCATGTTGAAACTGCTTAGGTAACAGCTCTTCAACGTGATATTTATTCAGTAATTCAATTGCTTGATCACTTAAAGCCCGAATAGAGAGTTGCTTTAAACCTTCAGTTGTTGGGTAAACTGGGGTTAGCGTAGTTGCTGTTGGTTGTTCGCTTGGTGTATCGCTAAGGCTGTATTCTGGGTGAGTCATTTCAAAGCCCACTCTGCCACGGCGTATTTCACCAAAACAGCGAATCACCTTACCAGTACTCATGGCATTTTTTTGTGCTGCGCTGAAGTTAAAAAACCGCAATGTTAGCCTGCCAGTACCATCGTTTACCTGACACACCAGCATACGCCGCTTACCAAAAGTGATCTGACTGGTTTCTATGCTTGCTTCAATCGTCACATGGCTATGCACCGCTAAATCACAGATATTATAAACTCGGGTGCGATCTTCATAACGCAGCGGTAAATGAAAGAGCATATCTTGTACTGTGCTGATCCCCAGCTTTTTAAGGCGCTCAGCCATTTTTGGGCCAACGCCTTTGAGATCAGTGATTGGGTAGCGGCTTAAAGTTGGCTTTGACAAAATAGGCTCAAATCATTCATTTTTAGATGGTTTTTAGTTTACGTGTGAACGCTTTAGTCATCAAGCATGTTTTAACCGCTGCCAAAATGCTTCATCCGCAATGATCTCACCATTGTCATCAAGTATTGGGTAAGGCAATGATTTTTCTTTACACTTTTGCGCAATGATCGGGTGGCAGCCTTCAAATAACATCTTATGCTTTATTGTTTCGTCAAGCATAGTTCGTTGGTATAAACCTGCTTTAAGGCGCTGGTTTTGTGCTTCAAATAAAATTAATGCCGCTGCTACAGACACATTAAGTGACTGCGCCATGCCTTGCATCGGAATAATGATATTTTTATCCGCGTGGGCGAGTGCTTGCGCTGAGATACCGGTTTTTTCTTGGCCGACAATAATCGCTGTAGGTAGCGTGTAATCAATCTCGCGATAGTCAACAGCATCAGGGCTTAAGTTAGTGGCAAGCACTTGTACTTTAGGATTGTGCTGACGCATCATTGCCACCGCACTATCAATATCTTTATGTAGATGCGTGGCTATCCAGTTTTTACTGCCGCCGGAGGTGTTATTGGTTAGCCACTTTTGATTTTCTGGCCATACCGCATGCACATGATGGCAACCCACTGCATCTGCACTACGGACAATAGCAGACAAGTTATGGTGTTTATGCACATCTTCTAAGCACACGGTTAAATCGGTTTGACGGCGATCGAGTATGTGTTTTATACGATGATAGCGAGTGGTTTCCATTTTTAGCCTTGTCTGAACTGATAAAATTGCCGATATTATACGGGAAATAGCCCCTTAAGGCATTACTGAGCGGCTAATAGGGTTTTGCAGTGATATTAGCGTTTCGGTTGATTGTATTGCTTCAATTGCTTGAATTTTATTGATCAGCACATCTTGTAAATGATCAATTGAACGCGTCATTACCTTAATAAAAATACTGTAGTTACCGGTTGTGTAATAAGCCTCTACAACCTCTTCAAGCTCCTTCAAATGCAATAATGTTTGTGGGTAGTCACGGGCATTATTAAGGTTTATGCCAATAAAACAGCACACGTCATAGCCAAGTTGCTTAGCATTAATGCTTACTTGGGTACCGGTGATGATCCCTGCTTGTTTCATTTTCTCAACGCGAACATGAATAGTGCCTGCACTAACAGCGAAACGTTTGGCTAATTCTGCATAGGCAATACGGGCATTATCCATTAAAGCGTGAAGGATCTGTTTATCGAGATTATCGATTTGATAATTTTCCATATAAATAAAGCGCTTTAATTATTGAATCTTTATTTTTTATACCATTAAATTAATCAAATTAATATATTAAAGCTCTTTTTGTTGTTGGTTATTGAATTAAATTGCTAAATGCTTGAGGATTGCTTTAACGACATGGTTGCTGCAGCGCAACTATGCACTTTTAGCAAGTAACAATAACTGGGAATGAGGCCAATTATTATGAGTTCACAATTTATGCAGCAACAGCAGCAAATTAGTAAAGTGAAACAATATTTTTCACAGCAATTAGAGCAGCAATTAGGGTTAATCGAAGTACAAGCGCCTATTTTGGCTAAAGTCGGCGATGGTATTCAAGATAACCTTAGTGGCACTGAAAATGCGGTTGCGGTAAATGTTAAAACCATTCCTGGGAGCCAATTTGAAGTAGTTCACTCGTTGGCGAAATGGAAGCGAAAAACATTGGCTGATCACGGCTTTGCAATTGGCGAAGGTTTATATACACATATGAAAGCATTGCGCCCAGATGAAGAGTCATTAAGCCCGATACACTCAGTGTATGTTGATCAGTGGGATTGGGAGAAAGTCATTTGTGCCAGTACTGAGCGATCTTTGGATAAGTTAAAAGAAACCGTTCGTGCATTGTATAAAAGCTTAAAAGCAACTGAGCAATTTGTTGCTGATGAATTTGCTATCAGCCCTTTTTTACCCGCTGAAATTACCTTCGTACACAGTGAGCAATTACGTCAAATGTATCCTGACTTTACTGCCAAGCAGCGCGAAAAAGCCATTACTCAGGAATACGGCGCGGTGTTTTTAATTGGTATTGGTGGCGCATTGGCAGACGGCAAAATTCATGATGTACGCGCGCCAGATTATGACGATTGGTCAACCCAAACCTGTGAGCAGTACAGTGGTTTAAATGGCGATATTTTATTATGGAATCCAGTGCTTGAAGATGCATTTGAAATCTCTTCTATGGGGATCCGTGTATCGCCAGATGCATTAGTTGCTCAGCTTGCAATCACTGGTGATCAAGGACGTTTAGAATTTGATTGGCATAAGCAGTTGCTCGCCAAAGAGTTACCGCAAACAATCGGCGGTGGCATTGGTCAATCACGTTTGGCTATGTTGTTATTGCAAAAGTCGCACATCGGGCAAGTGCAAGTAGGCGTGTGGCCGGCAGATTTAAAACAAAGCATCGCGGGTATTTTGTAAGTAGCGCTAAGCAACTAGAGACTAACCAAGGTTAGTCTCTAACTGTTTGTGATCAACTGGTTTTAAATTCAATCTCTATTTTTCCTTCTTGCAGTTTTACATTACAAGGAGGGTAGCTACGATTGGTTTTTAATACTTTATCAAAAATATGGATCTCGACCCCAGAGTGTAAGGTCTTATTGACCGCTAAATTAGCATTATTGAGTAGCCCATATAAGTGCTGTTCCAGATTTGATAAGCGTTTTTCTAATTGCTCAGCTTGTTGGCAGTAATGAGTTTGAGTGGCGCCTATTTTTGCTAGCAGTAGCTTTTTCTTTTCAGCATCTTTGAGTAAATCTGCTTTTTCGATGGTGGCTTGCAACGTATCAAGCTGGCTATCCGTTTTAGCAAGCTCTTTTAGGCACTCATCTGTTTCAGCAGTTATAGCTTGCCCTGATGCTGCCATATTGATAAGCATTTTTGCACCAGACTCATTGCCAATTTCACCCGCAATGATCATCCCCGCATCGAGGATTTCACCACCAAATAACTTACCTTGCGGATTGTCTGCTTGACCAATTTGTAATAGCTGGGTCGCTTTCATTGCACAATGGCTTGCTTGGCGCTCAATAAAAATATTATTACCTGCTAAGTAGCTATATTGGGCGTGGGATAGATGAATATTTCCGTTACTAATAATTTTACATGAAAGTGTTTTATCATCTTGTTGGTGGCCGATAGCTCCTTGTTTAATGGTAATATCGCCTTGAGCTGTTAACTCACCGGATTCAACCGTGCCCATAACAGTTATATCGCCTTTGGCGGTAACTTTCATGCCTGGCTCAATGTTATGAGTGACAATCACACTGCCATCAAAATTAATGTGGCCACTTTTAACTGTTACATCGGCAATAGTAAAAATATCATCAACGCGCATACCATTTTGAATTTCTACTGGCACGCCAGCAATGGTTGAGATTAGTTCTAGTGGATTCGTTTTAGATATTTCACTGCCATCACCAGCGACTAATGGATTGCTCTCTCCTGCTTTAGCTGGCAATACATCACCTTTGACAGTGAAGCCTTCTTTACCTGGGGTTGCAGGCTGTTGTCTAACTAATAACGCACCTGGTTCAACACTGGCTAATTTGCCAAAATCGCGCATATCAACAGTGCCGTCTTCGCGTAGTTTCGGAGTTTTTAAGCGTTCTTTTAACGTTTGTACTTGAGGGAGTAATTTTGATGATTTTCCGTCTTCAGGCAAGCGACCTTTCGCGAGTATGCCTTTAGCGGTTGTGCCGGCTGGTAATTCAAATTGTTGCTGTAAAAGCTGTTCTAAAAAAGCCTGTTTGTATCCTCTGGCAACACCTGCTTTGATCAGCTGTTGTTTAGCTTGATCAAGGGCTAAAACTTTACCACCTTGTGCAGTTGTAAGCTCACCAGTGGCTAACATTTTATCATCACTGATAGTCACTATTAGGGTGGCATCATGCTTACTTGCTACAACTAAACTACGTTCACTATTGGGTTCTTTAAAGAAAGCGTTTATGGCGTCATGATCTATCCGACATTCACAGAATGTCGATTTTTCCAGCGCTTCAATAATAAAGGCGGCACTGGGTGGTGAATGTTCTATAACATCGAGTAATACATTACCGTTATGAGCAAGCTTAAACACGGACTATCCTTTTACAACATTTAAGTTAAAGGTTTTTATAATTATATAATGATAGAGTGCTAGAGATTTCAATAGGTGTCAAGAAAATCGAAGGTGAGACTAGAATAGGTTAGTGTAGCTAGTTCTTTATTCTTAGATGTGGCGTAATACCCAAATCACCATAATATGTGATTTGGGTATAATGAACTTAATTTGTTGAAGGTAATTCCATAATTCCATCAATTTCAACTTGCACGTTTTTTGGTAGTGCACGAACACCAATTGCTGCACGGGCAGGGTAAGGTGCTTTGAAATATTGGCTCATTACTTCATTTACAGTGGCAAAATTAGATAAGTCAGTTAAATAAATATTAACTTTTACTAAATCTTGAATGCTACCACCGGCTTCTTTACATACCGCGCTGATATTTTTAAATACTTGATGTGTTTGTTCTGAGAAATCTTCAGAGATCACTTCCATCGTTGCCGGTACTAAAGGGATTTGACCAGATAAATAAACGGCTGTACCAACTTTAACTGCTTGGCTGTAAGTACCGATTGCAGCGGGTGCTTGATCGGTAGAAATAAATGCTTTATTCATGATTTTCCTATGTTATTTTTTGCGATAGACTTTTTGCACATCAGGCATAACGCGAATGCGGCGCATGATATTAGCAACATGGACACGGTTTTTAACGGTGATCCCTAAATCTATCACGTATAAATTACTTTCTTTTTCATCAGTGGCAATTTCCACGATGTTTGCCTGGGTTGTTGCCACTACATTGGTTAATTTTGCCAATGCACCTTGGTGGTTAATAATTTCCACTCGCAGTGCTGCAATATATTCTTTTTCAGGGTTATCATCCCACTTCACCACTAGGTATTTAGATCGTTCAGTTTCCCAGCCGCGAATATTTTTACATTCTTGGCGGTGAACAGTTATACCCTTACCTTGGCTGATATGCGCTGTAATAGCATCCCCTGGCACGGGTCTACAACATTTAGAGTAATTAACTAACATGCCTTCAGTACCAATAATGGTCGCTTTAGCATTTTTAGTCATATCGCCTAAATCATCATTGTCACTTTGTAATAGGCGGCGTGCGATCAACATACTCATTAAATTACCGCAGCCAATTTCAACCAATAATTCTAGTACAGTATTAAGCTCATGCTCTTCAAGTACGCGATTGATATTTTCTGCAGGTAAGTCATCAAACTTAGTCTCGCCTAAGGCTGAATCGAGTAATCGACGGCCAAGCAATAAAGCCTCTTCATGATGCTGACTTTTCAGATAGTTACGAATGCCTAAACGCGCTTTACCGGTGACAATAAAGTTCAACCAGGTTGCATTTGGATGCGCGCCAGAGCTAGTAATAACTTCAACGGTTTGCCCAGTATCGAGTGCTTTACTAAGTGGATGAGGCTTGCGGTTAACGCGAGCACCCACACAGGTATTCCCCACATCGGTATGTACGGCATAAGCAAAATCAACAGCGGTTGCACCCATTGGTAACTCGACTATGCGACCATCTGGGGTAAACACATAAATCTCTTCAGGGAATAGTTCTGTTTTAACGTTTTCAACAAACTCAAAGGACGAGCCGGCGCTTTGCTGTAGCTCAAGTAAACTTTGCATCCATTGGCGTGCACGTTGCTGTGCTGTATGGCCTGCGCTATCACCTGATTTTTTATACATCCAATGTGCAGCCACCCCTTTATCTGCCATGTGATCCATATCGTGAGTACGAATTTGGATCTCCACCGGAATACCATGTGGGCCAACCAATGAGGTATGTAACGATTGATAGCCATTAGTTTTTGGCACTGCGATATAATCTTTAAAGCGTGTTTCAATAGGCTTATATAAGTTATGTGCAACGCCTAATACGCGATAACAGGTGTCCATTGATTCAACGGCAATCCTAAAAGCGTAAATATCCATCACTTCATTAAACAGTAACTCTTTATTCAGCATTTTTTTGTAGATGCTATATAAGTGTTTTTCACGCCCTGAAACGGTGGCTTTAATGCCAGCCTCTTCAAGTCGAGCGGCTATTTCTGTTTGAATATTAGAAATGACTTCTTTACGATTACCGCGTGCTTTAGCTACTTCTGATTTTAAAGCGCGATGACGCATAGGATAGAGCGCTTGAAAGCCTAAATCCTCTAATTCATTCTTGATATCGTGAATACCTAAGCGATTAGCAATGGGTGCATAAATCTCTAATGTTTCACGTGCAATACGGCGGCGTTTATCAGGGCGTAGTGCACCTAGCGTGCGCATATTGTGTGTACGATCGGCAAGCTTAATTAAAATAACCCGAATGTCTTGGGTCATTGCCATAATCATTTTTCGATAGTTTTCAGCTTGGAATTCTTTTTTATCTTTAAAGCTAAGTTTATCGAGTTTGCTAACACCTTCAACTAACTCGGCAACAGTATCGCCAAATATTTCGGCTAAATCTTGTTGGCTAAAGTCAGTGTCCTCGATCACGTCATGCATTAATGCAGCCATTAACGTTTCATGATCTAAGTGCATGCCAGCTAAAATTTGGCTTACTTCAACAGGGTGAGTAATGTAAGGCTCGCCGCTTGAGCGAGTTTGACCTTCATGGGCCTCTCGGGCTACCACGTACGCTTTTTGTACCAGCTCTACATCAGCAGCAGGTAAGTATTCTGAGATTTTCTTTTTTAGACCTTCAAAAAGATACATTCACACTCCAATGTTCTCGTGAAGCAAATAGATAACGGTATGTTAAGAATATACGATGAAAAGAAGGGATTGCCAACGGCTAGCGTAGAAATACTACCCCGTTGGCTAAATCAGACAAGGAAGTCAGATTATTGGTTGCCGCCTACAATTGCTGCAACTGCAGCCATTTCAGCTGCTTCTTGGTGTTGTTGTTCTTCACGATCAATAAGATCCATTGATGAGCTATCAACTAAACCAAGTTCAATTTCACGTAAAGCAACAACTGTTGGTTTATCGTTTTCAGGGTCAACTAATGGTTTTTTACCACCAACAGCAATTTGGCGGGCACGACGAGCCGCAACTAAAATTAAGTCAAAACGATTACCAATTGCATCTACTGCATCTTCAACAGTTACGCGAGCCATCTTCAGCACTCCAAATAAATTTTTAAGCAAAGACGTAGTTTACTGCACACAGTCAGATTCGCCAATAGCTTGTGGTTAATTTAAACAAATAAAATACGCGCTTAATAAAAATAACGATTATTTAAGCAGCTCAGTTAGCAATTGTTGATGACGAATGGCTTGGCTTTGTAGTGATAAACGCTTGGCGAGCACAATAGTTTCGATTTCATTAAGTGCAGTGGCAAAATCATCGTTAACCACTACATAATCATACTCGTTGAAATGTGACGTTTCTGATTGGGCTTGTGCCATTCTACCTGCAATGATTGCTTGCGAATCTTGACCACGATTATTTAAACGTGACTCAAGTTCTACTTTTGAAGGTGGCAGAATAAAAATAGTTTCCACATCAGCGACCAAGTCACGAACTTGGCGCGCACCTTGCCAATCAATATCTAAAAATACATCGATACCCGCTGCAAGTTGCTGCTCAATTGCTTGTTTTGAGGTGCCGTAGTAGTTATCAAAAACTTGCGCCCACTCAAAAAAATCATCTTTCTCAATGAGAGCTTTAAACTCATCAACCGAAACAAAATGATAATGCACCGCGTTTTCTTCACCTGGACGAGGTGCGCGAGTAGTGTGCGAAACAGATACTTTCATATCACTGTGCTTTGCTAATAAAGCATTAATTAGGCTTGATTTACCTGCACCAGAAGGCGCTGATAATATAAATAAGTTTCCGCGAGTTTGCGTCATGAATTTGTTCTCTACTAAAAATAAATAGGCTTGAGTTACGAGTAACTCAAGCCTTTAATATTCATATTGTACTTTATTTAAGTGATTTTGCTCAAGCTGAGCGAATTAGTGGTTACTCAATGTTCTGTATTTGCTCGCGCATTTGTTCAATCAATACTTTAAGTTCTACCGCAGCATTGGTGATGTCGCTGTTGATTGATTTAGAGGCGAGGGTGTTGGCTTCGCGATTAAACTCTTGCATCATGAAATCTAAACGACGACCACATGCGCCACCTTTTTTAAGGATTTTTTTAGTTTCTTTGACATGTGATTTTAAACGATCAAGTTCTTCTGCTACGTCTTGCTTTTGTGCAAGGTAGATTAGTTCTTGCTCTAGGCGAGATTCGTCAATATCAGTTTTTAAATCTTCTAATTTTTGGTTGAGCTTTTCACGCTGCCATTTGGCAATCTCTGGCATGTGAGTTTCCACAACAGCTACTTGTTCTAAAATAGCATCAAGACGCATTGCGATCATTTCTTCAAGGTTTGCACCTTCATCACCACGTGCTGATTTGAAATCTTCAATTACTTGATCAAAACCTGCAATAAGTGCTGTGTTTACGCTATCCATGTCAAGCTCTTCGGCTTCCATAACACCAGGCCAACGCAGGATATCAACAGGGTTTATGTCACCATTACTTTGCTGTTGTACCCACTTAGCACTATTAATTAGCTGTGCTGCTAATGCTTCATTAATAGAAAGCTCACCAACGTGTGCTGGATTTGCGACAAACTTTAAAAATACTTCGACCTTGCCGCGCTGCAAATGTTTACGCAGACGTTCACGAATTACCGGCTCCATGCCACGAAATTGCTCAGGTGCGCGAATAAAGGTTTCAAGGTAACGTTGGTTAACTGAACGAACTTCCCACGTGCCAGTGCCCCAATCGCCTTTAATTTCGCGACGCGCGTAAGCAGTCATACTGTGGATCATGGATGGTTTCCTAGTTTTATTTAAACAATTTTAACGTGATTATACCGTAACACCGTCTAAGCTCTAGCGGAAATTTTTGTTGATGAGAATTTTACAATTGGCTTTTGTTTAAATCAGCATGGCATCTGAGTACACATCGACTTATAATACGTAAAATTATGAATTAAGGGGATCGTTAATGCGTCCAAGCGAAAGAACACCTAACCAAATTAGACCGGTTACATTTACCCGTAACTACACTTTGCATGCCGAAGGCTCTGTGTTGGTAGAGTTTGGTAACACTAAAGTACTTTGTACAGCAACTGTTGAATCAGGTGTACCGCGTTTTATGAAAGGCCAAGGTAAAGGATGGATCACAGCTGAGTACGGTATGTTGCCGCGCTCAACCCATACTCGAAATGGTCGTGAAGCGGCGCGTGGAAAGCAAGGCGGTCGTACTATGGAAATTCAACGTTTAATTGCACGTGCTCTGCGTGCCGCAGTTGACTTAAAAGCGTTAGGTGAAAATACCATTACTATCGATTGCGATGTTATTCAAGCTGATGGCGGTACTCGTACAGCATCAATCAGTGGTGCATGTGTTGCTTTAGTTGATGCGTTAACGCATATGCGTAGTAAGGGGATGATCAATTCAAACCCACTTAAATTTATGATCGCGGCAATTTCAGTTGGTATCTATAAAGGCCAAGCAATTACAGACTTAGAATATTTAGAAGATTCTGACGCTGAAACTGATATGAATGTGATTCTAACTGAAACCGGTAAAATCATAGAGATTCAAGGTACTGCAGAGGGGGAACCATTCTCGTTTGATGAACTAGATGAGTTACTAACTCTTGCTAAGCATTCGATTCGCGAAATCATTGACGTCCAAAAACAAGCATTAGCTTAATAAAGAAAATAGGTTTATATAGTAATGAAAGATTATCAAATCGAGTTTATTGAATTTGCACTTGAAAAGCAGGTGCTAAAGTTTGGTGAGTTTACCTTAAAATCTGGCCGTACTAGCCCTTACTTCTTTAATGCGGGTTTATTTAATACAGGTCGTGATCTTGCGCGTCTTGGTCGTTTTTATGCCGCAGCCCTTGAAGATGCCGCGATTGACTATGATGTTTTATTTGGCCCAGCTTATAAAGGTATTCCGATTGCAACAACGACTGCAGTTGCACTTGCTGATCATCACGATAAAGATGTGCCTTATTGCTTTAACCGTAAAGAGAAGAAAGCACACGGCGAAGGGGGCACATTAGTTGGCTCTGAGCTGAAAGGTAAAATCATGTTAGTTGATGACGTGATCACCGCCGGTACCGCTATTCGTGAATCAATGGAAATCATTGCACAAAACGGCGCGGACTTAAGTGGCGTACTAATAGCCCTCGATCGTCAAGAGAAAGGTAAAGCTGAACTTTCAGCGATTCAAGAAGTGGAGCGTGACTTTGGAACTAAAGTTGTTTCAATTGTTAAGCTTGCTGATTTAATTAGTTACCTTGAAAGCAAAGGTACTATGAATGAGCACCTAGCATCTGTAAAAGCCTACCGAGAGCAATACGGTATCGCTTAATCTAAGTATACTTAAAGCTTTCCAACAAAAGCCCGATGATTTTCATCGGGCTTTTGCGTTTTATAACCGCATAAAGTTATTTTGAAGTTAAAAAAGTATCTCTTTTGTAGAGTTTGGTTTGATTTTTGAACGAACAGTACTTTATTTAAAGTTTTCTTTAAAAAAGGGTTGATCTGTTTTTGGATCTCCCTATAATGCGACCCCACTGAGACGGCAGAGCAGGCAACGCTTAGCGAGGCAAGAGTCACTTAGTAAGTCGAGTAAAACTTGAGTTTAGATTTTTAATAAAGTTTAAAATTAAGTGTTGACAAAAAAATAGGAAAGCGTAATATGCGCAGCCCTAGCGACGTAAAGTAAAGCGCTTTAATCGCAACGTTCTTTAACAATATAAAGCAATCATCTGTGTGGGCACTCGTACAGATTGAGTTCTAA
>NZ_JBALXK010000022.1:0-84482 GCF_036960685.1 Pseudoalteromonas sp.
CAACTAATAAGAACAATTATAGATGAGTATAACTTATTTATAGCTGAGGTTTACTCGTTTGTGAAATGTGCCTGTTAGTTAGATGATTCAACTACATTTACTAACAGGATAAACAGTATGACTACTCTACTTCACGTTGATGCAAGCGTAAGAGCTATTAAAAACGACAACCCAGCCCATGATTCAATCTCTAAAAATATTGCTAAGCAATTTATTGATAGCTTTGCACAGCACCAAGCTATAGATGAGTATATCTATCGCGATGTAGGCATGAATCCGCCGCCTTTTATTACCCAATATTGGATAGGTGCGGTATTTACTCCAGAGAATAAAAAAACCGCAGAGCAAAAGCAATTGTTAGCGTTGTCAGACACATTAATCGCTGAAATTGCAGCCGCTGATATTATTGTGATTTCATCGCCCATGTATAACTACGGTATGCCAGCGCAGCTGAAAGCGTGGTTTGATCAAGTTGTGAGGATCAATAAAACCTTTGATTTTGATCTTTCCCGTGGTGACTTTCCGCTACAACCTCTACTTGGCGGTAAAACCTTGGTTGTGATCACCTCAACCGGAGAGTTTGGTTTTGAGCAAGGCGGCATACGTGAGCATATGAGTCACTTAGTGCCGCACTTGCGTACGTTGAGCAAATATTTAGGTGTGAGTACAATTTATGAAATTGCCTCGGAGTATCAAGAGTTTGCCGATGCTCGCCATCAACAATCACTGGAAAATGCTTATAGGCAAGCAGCAGAGCTTGCTGAGCACCTTAGCTCTGTTACTTAACGGCTCCCTGAAACTGCGCTAAATCTAACTTTGTTACGGCTATGTCTTCTTTATTAACTGCGTAGCTTGTCCATAAGCTGTTTTGCCAAATATAACTTTTTGGGTAGCTGTAACCAATACGTTTGTATTTGCCTTGGTATTGCATGGCCGGTAGAGTGTGTTGGTCTCGTAATATATAAGCGTGGTCAAAGGTGTAGCCGTCTTGGCTTAAGCTTACAACTAACGGTAGGCGGGTTTTATTACCGGTTGGATTATTAACTATATAGGCCATGCCATTTGGCAAATTACCTGCACTTTGTTTTGCTCTTGAGTCTGGTATATTGGTGGTGATTGCATCTGTCCACGTGGCTCCTTGGTCATGGCTACTGGCGGCTAAAATTTTATAACTGCCGCCTTGATCTCGAAAGGTCATAACCACATCGTTTGCTTTATTAACAAACCAGCTAGGCTCTAGCTCATCGCTAACGTGTTTACTAAAAGGTCGGTTGTTAAACTTACCTGCTTGCCAACCCGAAATCGCCAATGGATCATCAGTATAAAAAGGGCTTGCCACCAATCCTGGTTGATGGTGAACCGCTGTGATAACTCGGCCGCTGGGTAAGGCTTTTAAATCTTGTTCAATAACGCCTTTTAGCGGTGTGCCTGCTTTATTTAAAACCGGTTTAAAGTCACTCCAATTAATACCATCTTGGCTTAAAGCGTATTCAACATAACCTGCTTTTGGGTTGGCATTTTTAGGCCAAACATTGATAAAGGCGACTAAGGTTTTTGAATCACTCCACCACCCGCCACTAGTGACTATTGCGCTTTCTCGTGTTGGTGCGAGTAATTGAGCTGTTTGCCAAGCTTGGCCATCTTCACTTTGGCTATATAAAACATGAGTATTTGGGCCATCTTCGTCTTTTTTTGAGGATTGCCATTGGCAATATAAGCGCCCTTTAAATGCAAATAGCACTGCGCCATGGTTGTACTGAGCCTTGCCTTTTATGGCTTTAAATACCTCAAAGTGCTCAGTATTGTTAGCTTTTGAAAGTCCCAGCGTAGAGGGCTTAGTGATATCGATTAATCCCTCTTCCATTTTAAAGGCGGGAGCCGTTGAATTATCGGTTGCTATCACTGAGTGCGACAAACCGCTTAGTATCAATACGGCTGTACACTTTACAAAATAGGGAGTCATATCAAAGTACCTAAAGGCTAAGTTATCGTTATTATGAGGTAATTATCGTTTTGTATTATTTTTATACTAGCAAGTCCTCAACTGCGCGGCTACTGGGTTTGCATAAACAGAGTTTAGACATTAGTCGGTTGTATTGTTTTTATTCAAAACGTAATGGGGGTTTACAAAAGTGAGTTTAGCTTGCGTGTTGCAAATGCAAAAATTTATATTTTTAATGATAAGCTAACAACCACGCGGCGGCCGAATTCTTCTGCTTTGAGTAATGAACTGGCGTCGTCAGTTTTTGCTGTACGGGTCAGGGTTTCGTTGGTGGCATTAAATAGATCTAAGCGAAGGCTGGCATTTGCTGAGTAAAACCAGCTAAAGCTTAAATCTGTGCTGGTGTAGTCTTCAACATAACTACTGGCATTATTACTAATGTCGCGTTGCTCCAAAAAGTCACTACGGTAATTAATATTAAATGCAGCTTGCCATTTTTTATCACTGACTAAAAAGCGCAGGTTACCTGTCCAGTCAGAGACTCCTTCTACTTTAAAGTGATTACCAGCTGAGGTGCTTACATCTGCTTTGTTGATATGGGTGATGCTTGCTGATAATTGGCTTTGTAAGAACCACTGGCTATATTGCGGTAATTGCCACTGGCTACTTGCTTGTAAGCCATTGACTTGAGCTTGGCCATCGTTAGTACGTTGCAAAGAGTTGTAATGCTGGCCTTGATAATTAAAGCTTGCTGCTTGCTCAACAATAAAGTTATTCATGTGGTGATTAAAGCCCAGCAATTGTGCGCTTACGCTTTGTTGTTGCCAGTTAACAGAGAGCGTACTGGTGTTGGCTATAACCGGTTGCAAATTGGGGTTACCAAGTTCTGCATATGGTAGGCCTCCTGAGTTTACATGCAGTTTTGGGTTTAAATCTGAGTAATTTGGCCGATTTAAAGCGCGGTTAAAGCCCGCCCGCCATTGCCAATATTGCGAAGGCTGCCATTTTAAATTAACTGACGGTAACCACGCGCTATCATTATTGCTGCTATTGATAGGCGCCACCCCCCCAGTTTTTGTTAGTTGCGATCCTTGTGTTTCACTTAATGTATTACTGTATCGTAAGCCAGTGCTTAGCGTTACTTGCTCAAATTGCCACTGTGAAGAGATATAACCTTCTTTTGATGCAAAGCTTACTTTGTAACTATTTAATCGGTCACTCTCACTCATTTCTGCGAACGGCAAATCAATATCATAAAGTTGCAACAGGTCACTTTTTGGGATTAACCAAGGTTGTACTTCAGCGTTCATAAATCCTGCTGAAAACTGATTGGCAATTGGCTCAAGCCAACGGCCATCTAAATTAGGTAGTTGCTCTAAAGCCGAGGGCGATAAACTGATATCTTTGCGGGCGTAGTGATAGCTTTGTGTTGAATGTAAAAAGCCGATATCCAGCGCTTGCAGGCCCCAACTATTTTCAGCACTGAAATGACTATCTATGCCCCACTCTTGTATTTCATTAAGCACATTGATAGTGCGTTTACTCATTTGGCTAATATGTGAGTAGCTACTTACTAACCCCAAGTTACCTGTAAAATTAAAGTTATCAACCGATGTGTTTTGTAAAGCTACGTCTGCTTGCATAGGTGAAGTCGCAACATGAACGCGAGTGATAGGCTCTTTAGTTTTACTGTTTGCTTTACTGCTACTGTAAAACGGCGAAAGCGTTAAAGGTAAATGCACACTGGGTTGCCAGTTGGCATCAACTTGTATGGTTTGGTTGGCATAATATAAGTTGGATTCTTCGCGGCTCGTTTTGGCATTTACAGCGTTAAACATGAATTGGTTGAGGCTATTATTTTCAGTGTTAATATGTGCTTGAGCCGACTGACTTTGTGGGTTAATCGATATACGATGCTCATCAAACGAAAAGTCAGTATCTGATCTAAACCACAAAGAGTTAATTTTTAAACGCTCAGTGGCTTGCCAGCTTAGATCACCGTAATACGTTGCGCGGGTACGGTCTTCGTTTTCTATGGTTAGTGCTAAGCCATCTGTAGGTACTAAGGTGTTTTCGTTAATATCAGGCCACTGGTAAGGCTTTGGTGCGCCGTTATTTTCTCCCCAGTGCCAGCTTTCAAACTGAAACTGACGTTGTAGACGGTTCTCATAGTTCATTTTAAAAATGACTCCTAAATCACCGTCTGCGCTTTTAGCATTTGCCGTTAGGCCAAAGCTTGGCTGAAAATTCCGCTCACCTTCAAGCGCTGCACCAGTGAGCATAACTTGTAAGTTATTGTCTTGATAAGCAAGTGGATCATCGCTAAGCAAGTTAACGGTAGCACCCACGGCACCACTAGGAAGGCTTGAATTTGAAGTTTTATAAACCGCGATATTTGAAAATAACCCAGCGCTAAATATATCAAAACGGTGTTGTTGCCCATACTGATTTGAATTTCGCACGTTCTCGGTGTTTGCAAGGCGATGACCATTAAATAGCGTTAATTGATACTCAGCCCCCAATCCCATCGCATTAATATTTAGGGCTTCACCGCGATCGCGCGTAATACTCAAACCGGGTACTGCTTGCAGAGCTTCAGCTAAGTTTTCAGCCGGTAGTTGCGTGAGCATCGCACCTAGCGCAACTTCGCTCTCTCCTGCGTAATCACTTTTTACTTGCTGCGCATAATTTACCGCTTGTTGGTAATTGCTGTTATAGGCATCACCGTTGGATGATGTGGGGAGTTGCTCGGTTACAGTCACCTCTTCAAGCAGCGAAGTGTTGTTAGTTTTAGATATTGATATTACAGGTGTGATGGTTTTAAAGATAACGATGCCAGCCGCTGTTTTTTGCCAGCTTAACTGATGCGGGGTTAACCATTTATTCAAGGTGCTTTGCAATGATGTAGCCTGTACTGGCTCTACCTCGAGCCCTTCTAATAGCGCGTTGTCATAAATTAAAGCCGTAGAAAACTGCTCAGATAGACGTGTTAGTTGCTCTATTAAACTTGTGGTTGTGGCATTAGCAGTAAAAGAAAGACCGAGTAACGCTACACATAAAAAACAGCTTATACGTAACATCTATGAACAGCCTTCCAATTTCATTAAACCCTTAGTGTGAAGAATTTAGATGAACACTTTATGACATTGCCCTGTAAGTTATAAATAAAACCAATCAACCTTTATTGCGTTGCTGACAATACAATACTGTCGTCAAATTGATTAACCTCAAGTTGATTCAACTGTGCTATTAAAGAGGCTGCCCCTAATACATCTGCCGTTTTAAAGCGACCGCTGACGCGCAGGTCCGCATCCACATTACTCAGAACTAGTGGTTTGTCGGTATAGCGATTAAGTTGAAAAATAGCATCGTTAATGGTCACATTTTCTAAATCAAGCCAGCCTAATTGCCAATCTGGTTGCTGTGCTTTAAAAGTCGTTACAATAATTTGCTTGGCATCAACGCGGGCGCGCTGTCCTTTTACTAATTCTACTCGTTGTGAGTTATCGCGGGTGGTTACCGCCACTTTGCCATGAAATACATCAATCGTTGTTCCACTTAGGGTTTTGTCAATATTAAACGCGGTGCCTAGCACGCTAACTGTTGCGTTACCGGTATCAATGGTAAATGGGCGTTGCTCATCGCGCTTAACTGCAAAGTAGGCCTCTCCTTTGCTTAAGGTGGCTTGTCTGGTTTTATCATTTTCATGAAATTGCAGGTTAGTTTGCGTATTTAGAGCAACTTCAGAGCCGTCCGACAAGGTAATATCGGTCGCTTTGGTCGCTGTAAATTGCTGTGTGGCAATGAAAGTTGCTGTTGTTGGGCTAACCTCAGGACTTAATGTTGCCACCCCGACTACCGCCATGATTATACTCGCCGCAAGCGCGCTGCCCCAGAGCCAAAAGTTAGTATGGGTGTTGGCTTTTATGTGTGTTGGCGCTGCAATTTTGGTGGACGTATCTAGCATTTTAAGTGCTTCGGTAAGTGCTGCATCTTGCCAAATCGCTTGCTTGAGTGGATCTTTATTTTCATCGTCATGTTTGGATGAGGTGACCATGTTATTTCTCTATCTATCTCTATTATTAATATAACGACTTAACGTTCATTAAGGGGACATTTAGTCGGCAATAAATTCGCTGATTGCGTCTTTGAGCATATCCATCGCGCGGGAAATATGCTTTTTTACCGCCTCTTCTGATAACCCTAAGCTTTGCGCTATTTGTTGACGGCTTTCACCATGTAAGCGGCGACGAATAAACACATCACGACGCAGTGCTGACATTTGCGTGAGCACTTGCTGGTATAAGCGCAAGCGTTGTTCATGCTCAAGTAAACTCTCCAGTGACAGCGCATTACTTTCAGGTTCGTGCTCTAAGCTCTCGGGAGATTTATTTTGCTCTCGATGATGATCAATCACTAAATGTTTTGCCATGCGATAGCCATACGCTAACGGGTTATCAATATGCTCCGAACATTCAATTTTTAATGCTTTCATCAGCAGTTTTTGAAATAAATCATCGGCATCGGCCTGCTCACCGACTGCCCGACGAAAAAAGCTTTTTAGTGCATCTTGGTTGGCAATAAAGCACTTAACGAGGGGTCTATTTTGTTGACCTTGTGCGTTTATTAGCGATGGCGGCGTTTGAGTTTGAGGCATCAGTTCTCATCGTTATCTATAACATTACATTTTTAATAGACGCTCATACTAGAGCAAAGGTGACACCTTTTTTATGATGATTTAATGACACTTTTATGATTGCAGTGTCGCAAAACCGACACAAAAACTTCATCGAATAAATACGTCCCCTATTAATTTTTTGCAGCGTCATTAGGAGCGAAATCAATTTAAAGTCGTAATACATACAACAGGAACAACATGATGACTAAGCGAATTTTTACCCTATCACCTTTAGCATTGGCACTAAGTGCGTTATTTGTCGCGCCAAGTTACGCGCAAGACGCTGAAAATGAAGATCAAGCGATGGAGCAAATCGTCGTAACGGGTAGTTATATTAAAAGTTTAGAAAAAGCGATTGACCTAAAGCGGACAAACATTGGTTTTTCAGATTCGATTGTCGCTTCAGACATCGCTGATTTTCCAGAGCAAAACCTTGCAGAAGCACTACAGCGTATGCCAGGTGTGACGATTGAGCGAAATAAAGGCTTAGGTCAAAAGGTGAATGTACGTAGTTTGCCGAGTGAGTTTACTTTTGTGTCGATTAACAACCTTGCTACGGCATCCGGTAGTGGCGGTCGTGATGTTGAATTTGATATTTTTGCGTCGGAAATTATTCAAAGTGTTACGGTAAAAAAATCCCCCACTGCTGCGGATGAAGAAGGCGGTATTGCAGGCTCGGTTGCGATTACCACAGCACGACCATTTGATTATGAAGGACGTAAGTTAGTCGCATCAGTTGAAGGTGCTTATAATGATATTTCTGAGCAGACTGATCCTAAATTAGCGTTTTTAGCCAGTGACACATTTGGTGATTGGGGCGCACTTGCCTCTTTTGCTTATTCGCAGCGCACTAACCGCACCGATAGTAATTCTGGCATTAACTTTCGTCCGCTTTCTCGTTGGTTAGAAAAGTCAGGCTCATCACAATGGCAAGCCGATCAAGCGGCAGACGTTTTAGAGCGTGATACAGGTATTAGCATTAATGATCGTTTGGATAGCGATGAAACTAGCCGCGTAGTGTTTATAGATAAAGTGGGCGACCGTGCTTATCTTACCGAGCAAGAAAAGTGGGGAGCAACGTTATCATTGCAATATAAACCAAGCAGTGAGTTTAGTTTAACGTTTGATGGTTTATTAGGTAACTTTGATGATCACGAAGATGAATACGATGCGGCGGCTTATACAGCATCAAGTATTAGTTCATTAGAGCGTGTTAATCAATACGACAGTTCAACCCTTAGCGATTACGGCATCACTGTATTAACTGACGTTGATTATGCGGCTACACAGCATGAATTTTTAAGTAAAGAAAACAGCAGTGATACTGACTATCAGCAATTTAGCATTGCGATGGACTGGTTAGTGGGTGAGTGGGATGTGTATGGTTTAATTGGCTACAGTGGCGCAGATAAAACAACCGAGACGACCAACTTAAAGCACACGGCTTATCGTGCAACACGTTCTCGTTTCACCAGTACCGGCGCAGAAACTATCCCAAGTGATAACCCAGATACCTTTGATATGTATAACTCACCAGAGGCTTATTTATTTGATTATAACGAAGTAAACCTTGAGGCTATTTCTGATGATAAATACGCAGCGCAATTGGATTTTTCACGTCAGTTAAATTTAGAGTTTTTCCCTGCGTTAAGTAAAGTACAGTTTGGTGCTCGTTATACAGATAAGTCAAAACAACGCGACTACGGTACAAACCGCGTAACGGGCCCATCAGCGGGCGACTCGTCTTGGGTCGGCACGCGTACCCTTGCTGACAGCCAGCTTAGCAGTATTTCAGATCTTGTTAATGGTGGTGAGTACTTGTCTGAGGTGTCTTCTAAGCAAGATTGGAGTCAAATTTCAAATAGCTATGCCCGCGACCAACTGAGATACACAGGTTTTGCCGTTGATTTTGAACCTGATCAATACTACCAAGTAGAAGAAAAAACCACGGCCATTTACGCTATGGCTGATTTTGCGTTTGATATCGGTGATATGCCAGCAACCTTGAATACCGGTGTACGCTACATCGAGACGGACGTAAATTCATCGGGCTATCACCAAGTACAAAATGATGATGGTTCAACGGATTACACCTCAGCGCCAGTATCAAAAAGTGGTAACTACTCGGATGTATTACCTAGTGTTAACTTTACCCTTGAGCTTAACGATGACTTAGTACTGCGTGCTGCGGCTTCAGAAACATTAATGCGCCCTGCCCTTACCGATATTGCTTATAAACGCACAGTGAGCTTAAACGAGTTTAAATACCGCGATGGTAATCCAGACTTAAAACCAACTTATGCTGATCAATGGGAAGTGGGCCTAGAGTGGTATTTAGAAGAAGGCGGTTTATTGGCGGTTTCTTACTTTGAAAAAGAAATTGAAGGCGTAGTACGTGAGTCACTTACTGGCGTTGTGGAAGGCGTAACAAAATACAACGATAACGGCACTGTGGATGGTGTGTACGACTTTGATGTTTATCAAAAAGTGAATGCTGAAGGGTCGTATGATGTTAGCGGTATTGAATTTATTGCGCAAATCCCATTTGTTCGTTTTAGTAGTATGTTAGAAGGTTTTGGTGTTAACGCTAACTACACTACGTTAGATAACTCATTAACTGGAGCTTCTGATTTAGGCATTCCAACGCCGCCAGAAGGTCTTGCCGATGAAACTTACAATCTGACTTTTTATTATGAGAATGAAAGCTTTGATGCGCGTATTTCATATAACTACAAAGATAAATACGTAGAGTACATTGAGCGTGATATGTATCCAGTTTACCGTGATGCCTACGGCCAAACAGATGTATCACTGGGCTACAATATTAATGATTCAGTAAAAGTGACGCTTGAGGGCATTAATATCACTGGCGAAGAAACCAAAGGCTATACCTTAGATCCTGCATTCCCGACTATGTATGAGTTTTCAGGACGTCGAGTATCGCTAGGTTTAAGAGCTATTTTTTAACGGGTTCAATGTATAAAAACCGGAAGCTTAATGCTTTCGGTTTTTTTGTTTTAAATGTGATAACAGGGCATTTCTATGAAGTTATTTCTACCTTTAATACTGTGTATATTTAGTACAACATTACATGCTGCTCCACTAAGTAATACGCAAATTGCCTTTGTCCCCGATATTCATTTCCATGATATTTATGGCGATTTTTCAGCTGAAGGATTTAACGGTATTGAGCTTAATAAAGGGGCTAAGCCCGTTAGTATTCGTAGCATGCAGGCGCAAATTCACTCCACGCGATTATTTAATGAAAACTATTTTGCATTAATAGCCACTTTAGATGATATTGCCGCCAAAGGAGTAAAGTTAGTTGCTCTACCCGGTGATTTTACGGATGACGGTCAGGGCGTTCATTTAAATGGTTTAAAAGTTATTTTAGCGGATTACGCTAAAAAATATGACATGCGATTTTTTGCTATCCCCGGTAATCATGATCCGGTTAGGCCATTTAAAAGTGCTGGCGGAAAGGCGGACTTTTTGGGCTCTGACGGGCAACAAGTGGGGATTTATTCAACCGATCATCCACGTTGTAAAGAGGATGCTAAAGATAATGATGCGTTAGTATGCAGCGATAAAATCGCTCATGCTGGTTATCAAGAAATTGTAGATATAATGGCGCCATTTGGTTTGCAGCCAGATAACCGCGATTTGCTGTGGGAAACACCATTTGGCAAGCAGGCGTTGCTCACTGAACGCAGTTATACCCAATGCGCGCAGAATGACCAATCACGTTGTAAGCAAGTACCCGATACCAGCTATTTAGTTGAACCTGTTGCAGGACTTTGGTTATTGGCTATTGATGCGAACGTGTATATCCCAAAACTGGAAAATGGCCATTTGATCTTTCAAGGCTCGGGTAATGCAGGCTATAACAAAGTACTCACTGAAAAGCCTTATTTATTAAAGTGGATCACACAAGTAGTGCAAAGGGCAAAAGCACAAGGTAAAACCTTAGTTGCGTTTAGCCATTTTCCGATGGGGGAATTTTACGATGGCCAAACGCAGTCGATTAAATCACTGTTTGGTGATACGGCTTTTCAGTTAGCCAGAGAGCCTAGTCTTGATACTCGAAAATTACTCGCCGAAACTGGTTTGAAACTGCACATTGGCGGGCACATGCACATGAACGACACATCGGTCATTGAGAGCGAGCATAACACCCTATTTAATATTCAAGCACCTTCTATCGCGGCATACCGCCCTGCTTATAAGTTAGTCACACTTAATAAACAGTTAGCAAAGGTGGATACGATTACGATTGATAACGTTGCCCAGTTTGACCAACTGTTTAGCGCCTATCAAAAAGAGTATGACTATCTAAACAAAAATGCCCCAGAGCAGCTGTGGAATAACCGTATTTTGACAGCCAAAAGCTACCACAGTTACAGTAAAATGCATTTACAAGCTTTGGCACAATGGCGGTTTATTCCTCGTGAGTGGCCACAAGACTTTCGTGAGCAAGTATTGAATATGTCATTATTAGAGATCACGGCTCTGTTTAACAATGATAGCCAGCTATCTAAAGTACAACGCCAAGGCTTACAGGCTAAAACAGTGCTCGATTTTATCGCTGACTTTTACTTAGTGCGTAACGCTGGAACGCTTGCGTTTGCTGATATTAGCCAAGCAACTCAGCAAACTTATCAAACAATGGCAAACTTATTAAATAACAACACAAGGTGCGTTGTTAGCAGTGACAATAAAGGTAAAAACATTTGCCAGCTAAAATCAGCCCTGACTCAAGCATTCAGTATTTACGACAACCTTAATCATGCGCTACCTGATAGATGCTTGATTATTGATATGTCAGAAAATAAGTCGTTACAAAATTGTGCCACGGATACTGCATCACAATAACTTAGGCGTTAATAATTTGTATTATGTAATGGGGGTTTACAGCTGAGGTAAAAGATTCAAGGTTCAAGATTCAAGGTTTAAGGTTCAGGATTCAAGGTTCAAGATAAAAGGTAAAGTTATTAATTGAGGTGTGTGTCGATTCAAGTATGAATCGTGTCGGTTCAACCAAACATTACTGAATGAGGCAATTTAAAGCGCTAAATTTCATATTAACAGCTCTGAAATTATGTTGATAAGGAATTTAAAATGAAAGCTATAACAAGAACTGTAACAAAAACACTCATCGGATTATGTTTAGTTGGTCAGTTCAATGCATACGCCATGGACTTACGAGTTGATAACGTACGTTTATACCAACATGACTCGCAAGGTTTTTCAGCGCCTAGTAGTCTGTATATTGATGACGGTAAAATAGTAAACATTACTAAAGGGCCGAGTGCAAAACAGCAGGCTGATAAAACCTTTAATGCGAATAATCAATTTGCATTGCCGGGGCTGATTGATTTGCACGTGCATTTGGGCTCTTCAGGGAGCAACTTTACAGAATTTCAATATTTACCAGTCAAGTCGCATTTCAATGCTAATTTGTATTTGGGGGTGACCAATATTGTTGATTTGTTTTCATTTCAACAAACCCTTGATGAAGCTGCAAAATTAAAAGCGACGCAGACTACACCTAACTTATTTTATGCTGGCACCTTATTTACCAACCCCGGTGGTCATGGTACTCAATTTGGTGGTAGCGTGTATGAAATCAGTAATGACAGCGATATTGATGCATTATGGCAAAAGCATATGGCAACCAGCCCGCATCTTACCAAAGCGGTTATTGAAACATTTGGGGGTAAAGGCAACTCACTTACAGACAGCCAGTTAGCAGAGCTTGGTAAGCGCTCAAAAGCGGCTGGTTTACCTTATTTTATTCACGTATCTACGTTAGCTGATGGTAAACGAGCCATAAAAGCAGGCGCTACTGCACTTGCTCACGGTATTAATAGCGAAGCGATTGATGATGAGTTTATTGCCTTAATGAAGCAAAATAAGGTGACCTATATTCCAACATTGGCGGTTTATTATAACCACAGTGATGAAAAACATAATCACGCCTTGAGTTCGCAAACAGAGCTATTAAAACCCGTGCCAAACAAGCTACAAGGTTGCTTATTTGAAAAAGTCCCCGAGCCATCAAAATGGAAAGAGCATAGCTGGCAAACACGCAGTATCGCGTACGCTAATATCCAGCAATTACAGCAAGCGGGTGTTGTGATTGGCACTGGCTCTGATGCGGGAAACCCTTATACATTGCATGGTTTAGGCTTACATAATGAAATAGATGCTCTTAAAACTGCGGGATTAACGAATGCCCAAATTATCGACGCAGCAACAATTAATGGCGCGCATGCAATAAATCAAAGCAATAATATAGGTCAACTAGCGATAGGTTTTGAAGCAAGCTTTATCTTGCTTGAGCAAAACCCAATTGAAGATATAAATGCTATTCACTCTATTTCACAGGTTTATAAATCAGGTGAGCAAGTTAACCGTGAAAAACTACTAAGCGAAAATGCTAAAATCGAACCACAAGGCCCTGCATGTAATCAAACTGCGCAAAGTACAAAGGCACAACAAAGTATTGATGACTTTAATGGTCAATCACCTTGGCAGGGACTAACTGGTGCGGTAATGGGTGGCCAATCCAGCGTTGAATTAACGTCAAATAAGCACAGCCTTACGATTAATACGACAGTGGCTAAACCGACAAACTTTGGTGCTTGGGCGGGTGCTGAAATAAAATACGCACAGCCAGTCGATGCATCAGCCTTTAGTGGTGTACGAATTACTTATAAAGGGTCTACGGTGCCATTTGCTTTGGCAATCTATCACAGTGACGTAAAAGACTGGGACAACTTTAGTGTTTTAGCCAAACCGAGTGAACAATGGCGAACAATAGACATCCCTTTTACAGAGTTTAAGCAATTTGGCTTTGGTAATACCGTGACTTGGTCAGCACAAAAAATTACAGGGTTTAATGTAATGTGGCGCAAAATGCCTGGCGCAGCAGAGGGCGTATTAAGCAATACAGTAGAAATTAAAGAATTTAGTTACTATTAAACAGCTAAGGCCATAATCAATAAGTTTGGTTTTGGCCTTGTTTATTTGCTATGGTTTTTAAAAAAGAATCCTAATTATGCTTAAACACCCTTTTTATAAATACAGTTTTTGTTTACTACTCATTGTAGATATTGCCTATGCGCTAGCCATTGTTATTACTAACTCAGCACCTATCTCTATTGATACTGTTATAGCTTCACTAGTATGGTTTGCTACTTTTTACTGGATCCCTGTATGGGCGGCGGCGGCATTGATTTTTCAGCTGCGAAAAAATGGTAATAAAAAAATTGCGCTAGAGTGGTTAATCGCGGTGGTATTTATGGCCACTGGTAATGTAGTAACCGATCACGTACTCGTTAGCTTATATGATGATTACCGACCACTCGGTGTTTTTGTTATTTTTAATGGTTTAATTTGGGGCTCATGTATTTACTGCATTTGTATTTATATTGAGAGCAAAAAAAAGGTCGCAATTGAGGAGCATTCGCGCAAAAAAGCACAACTTGCCACGTTACGTTATCAGCTAAATCCACATTTTATGTTTAATAGCCTCAATACCATTTCGGCTTATATTCATACTAACCCTGATTTAGCAGACGAAGTGTTGCATGAACTTGCTGATATACTTAGGTATTCACTAGATACAGCAGAACAAACACTGATCCCGCTTGAGCAAGAACTTGCTATTATCGAGAAATATTTAAATATTGAAAAAGCCCGCTTTGGTGAAAAACTACAGGTAAATTACACCCTGCCTGAGCAGCTAAAAAGTATTCATATTCCGCCGCTCATTATTCAGCCTATTATTGAAAATGCGATAAAGCATAATGCTCAGCAAAACAGCTTAACTGTAAATATAGAACTTACTGTTATTGATAGCCTAATTCGAGTGAAAGTCAGCGATAACGGTATTGGGTTTAATGAGCATGTGTTAAAGCATGGTTATGGCACTGGTGTTGGCATGAAGAATATACAGCAACGAGTTAGTCAATTAGGTAATAGTAAAATTACACTGAGTAATAATAACGGCGCGGTTGTATGTTTGGAGTTAGTGGTATGAGTGAGTCGGTGAGTAAACTTCGCTTAGTATTTGCTGATGATGAGTTGCCGGCGCGTGAAAAACTCACTCATCAGCTTAGTTTAATGGATAATATTGACGTTGTTGGCATTGCAACCAATGGTAAAGAAGCTATTTCCTTGATCAATGAACTCAAACCTGACGTTGCGCTTTTAGATATTCAAATGCCTGAAATTAATGGCTTAGAGCTTGTTGATATACTCAACCATCAACCTTTGATCATCTACACAACTGCATATGATCAATTTGCAGTTCAAGCATTTGAACATGCCTCAATTGACTATTTATTAAAGCCCTTCCCCATTGCGCGGTTAAAAAAAGCACTGGCGAAAGCACAGGAGCAGATTTTGCAGCAAATGGCTGTTGTGCGTGCTAATGATGAGCCTAGTAAAATTCAGTATGGATTAGGCGAAAATAAGCTTAATAAACTCATTAGTAAAAGTGGCGAACGAATTTTTTTATTATCGCCATCAGATATTAAGTTTATTAAATCAGAACAAGGAAATAGCCTTGCCCACGATGGTGTAACATTACATCACTTAAGTGATACTTTAGATCAGCTAGAGCACAACTTATCCGCCCAAAACTTTGTGCGTATTCACCGTAGTTACCTAGTAAATATAGATCACATAAAAGAAATTCAACGTTGGTTTAATGGCAAGCTGATGGTGATTATGAATGATGGTGAAAAATCAGAACTCAGTACCAGCCGCGCAGGTGCAGATAAACTAAAACAACTGCTAAAGATTTAGCACAATAGTTTCCGGATCAGATATGGGCGGTTAAATATAAAAAAGCGCGAGAGTGTTAACTCTCGGGCAGTTCTTAAACTAGCTTAGTGCTTTACTTAAATATCAAAGCGGTCTGCGTTCATTACTTTAACCCATGCTTTAACAAAGTCTTTTACAAAGCGCTGTTTGTTATCGTCTTGGGCGTAAAACTCGGCAAGGGCTCGTAAAATAGAGTTTGAGCCAAATACTAAATCTACGCGGGTTGCGGTCCATTTAGTATTGCCAGAGCTGCGTTCAACTATATTGTAGGTACTTTTGCTTGCCGGTTCCCAGCGATAATTCATATCCGTAAGGTTAACAAAAAAGTCATTTGTTAAAGCACCTACATTGTCGGTGAACACACCATGTTGGCTACCCGCATGATTGGTGCCTAGCACACGCATGCCGCCAAGCAGTACGGTAACTTCGGGTGCAGTTAAGCCCATTAATTGGCTGCGCTCTAAAAGTAACTCTTCGGCTGATACAACATAGTCTTGCTTTTGCCAATTTCTAAAACCGTCATGAATTGGTTCAAGTACATCGAACGACTCTGCATCGGTCATTTCGTCCGTTGCATCACCGCGCCCTGGTGCAAATGGAACTGTTATATCAACGCCTGCCACTTTTGCAGCCTGCTCAACGGCTGCAGTACCACCAAGGACGATTAAATCGGCTAAACTAACTGGTTTGCTTAAGCCTGCTTGAACTGTTTCAAGTGCGCTTAATGCTTTTGCCAAGCGCTCAGGCTCGTTACCTTGCCAATCTTTTTGTGGGGCTAGACGAATGCGTGCGCCATTGGCACCACCACGGTGATCTGAACCACGATAAGTACGCGCGCTGTCCCATGCGGTGCTGATCAAATCACTGGCGCTGACGCCACAATTCAATAGCTTAGCTTTTAGCTCACTAATTTCAGTATCAGATAAGGTGTAATCTACGCTTGGGATTGGATCTTGCCAGATCAGATCTTCGCTTGGTACATCTGCGCCAAGGTAGCGAGATTTAGGGCCTAAGTCACGGTGAGTGAGTTTAAACCAAGCACGTGCAAACACATCGGTGAAATAGTCAAAATCATTATAAAAACGTTCAATAATTTTGCGATAGCTTGGGTCCATTTTCATTGCCATATCGGCATCGGTCATAATCGGGTTTAAACGAATTGACGGATCTTCAACATCAACAGGTCTATCTTCTTCTTTGATGTTGATAGGTTCCCACTGGTTAGCACCCGCTGGGCTTTTAGTAAGCTGCCACTCGTAGTTTAACAGTAGGTAGCAATAGCCGTTATCCCACTTAGTTGGGTGGGTTGTCCACGCACCTTCAATGCCTGAGGTCATAGTATCGCGGCCGATACCGCGTGAGTTGTGGTTATTCCAGCCAAGGCCTTGCTCAAATACATCAGCCGCTTCTGGCTCTGGGCCAACGTTCTCTTCGCTGCCATTGCCGTGGGTTTTCCCCACAGTGTGACCGCCAACTGTGAGTGCTGCAGTTTCTTCGTCATCCATTGCCATACGGGCAAAGGTTTCGCGCACTTGCTCTGCCGTTTTCAGCGGATTAGGCTCTCCATTGACCCCTTCAGGATTTACGTAAATTAAGCCCATTTGCACCGCTGCTAATGGGTTTTCCATGGTGTCTGGTTTTGCTACGTTGTCATAGCGTTCATCACTTGGGGCAAGCCATTCTTTTTCAGCGCCCCAATAAACGTCTTTTTCTGGATGCCAGATATCTTCGCGTCCGCCGGCAAAACCAAAGGTTTTTAAGCCCATCGATTCATACGCCATGTTACCGGCTAAAATAATTAAGTCAGCCCACGATAATTTATTGCCGTATTTTTTCTTGATAGGCCAAAGTAAGCGGCGTGCTTTATCGAGATTGGCGTTATCTGGCCATGAATTTAACGGCGCAAAACGTTGGTTACCTGTACCGCCACCGCCACGTCCATCGGCTAAACGGTACGAGCCTGCTGAGTGCCACGCCATGCGGATCATTAACCCACCATAATGGCCCCAATCTGCTGGCCACCACGCTTGGCTTTGAGTCATTAGGTTTTTTAAATCTGTTTTTACTGCTTCAAGATCTAATTTTTTAAATTCTTCGGCGTAATTAAAGTCATCGCCGTAGGGGCTAGGTTTGCTATCGTGTTGATGAAGAATGTCGAAATTTAACGCATTGGGCCACCAATCAGTATTGGAATTAGACGTTTGTGTGTTGCTACCGTGCATAACTGGGCATTTGCCCGCACCTGAATTGCTCATTTTTAGCTCCTTTATCGGAATATAAAACTCGGTCTATAAATCGCTATGTTGAAAAGCTTAGTTCATAACAATTAACTTGCTACTGAATGTAATACTTTGATTGATAAACCTTGTTGAAGTTCATCCCTTGTACCAATATAGAATATTAACGATAAAAAACTAGATCTAGATCAATACTTTAAAACGATTGCAGCCATCTATAAATTAGATGCAGTTGCCTAAAGTAAGTTAGCTACAGCCATGCAAAACCCTTTTTCGTGATGGGCCCTTTTGAAAATTAACATCAGTAGTTAAGCTATAAATATAGCGCTAATCAACAGTGGCAGTTTGCTTATAAATATTTAAAATTAATCCAATTGTTTAAATTAAAATGTTACTTTCTATACAGCTGTTAAAATAGGGTGGAAAATGCATGATTGACTTTATTGCTGTTTTTATTACTTTTTTTGCTGTTATTGACCCCATAGGCACGGTGCCAGTATTTGTTGCCGTGACCGAAAAGTACGATGCAAAAACGAAACGGCGCATTGCACTAATGGCTACATTGGCTTCGGCCGCAGTGCTGATATTTTTTGTCGTGATTGGCGAAATAATCTTAAAAGCCTTATCTATTCCCTTACCTGCGTTTCAAATTTCAGGGGGAATTGTTTTATTTTTATTTGCATTGAGTATGATATTTGGTGATAGCAAACCCGAAGAAGAGCTCAAGCTGCTTGTTAAATCGGATAAAGAAACCGCTATTTATCCGATTGCTGTTCCCTCGATTGCCAGTCCTGGCGCTATTTTAACGGCTGTATTGTTAACAGAAAACGCTATTTTTAGTATTTGGGAACAACTGCAAACAGCGTTAGTTATGCTATCTGTTTTGATTGTGGTTTATATATTAATGCTGTTATCGGGCTATATCAGTAAAGTGATTGGCAGTAGTGGCGCCAGCGTTATTAGCCGTGTGATGGGGCTAATTTTATCGGCAATTGCTACAACAAATATACTCACAGGGTTTACAGAGTATTATAAATCGGTGGTAGTTTAATGTATGGTTGATATTAAAGTGTAACATGGACTTATTGTGTACAAACTATTTTATTACCCGCTCAACGCCAGTATGGCGCCGCACTTTATTTTTGAAGAACTGCAAATCGATTTTGAATTAATTTTCGTAGACAGAAAAAGCGAGATTCATAAAACAGCCACCGCTTTCTTTTGAGTACCTGAACAAGTATTTACGTCGCTTAGCTAAGCGAGAGTCGATTATTAACGTGTGTAAAAAAGAAAATCTCAGTTTGGTTGATTATCAATAATAGGAAGTACAATGAAAGTTTATGGAAGAACAACCTCGTTTAACGTGCAAAAAGTACTCTGGTTTCTGGATGAGCTGGGCATGAGTTATCAGCATATTGAAGTGGGTGGTCGTTTTGGCGGCCTTGATAGTGATGACTTTTTAGCATTGAACCCGTTGCAAAAAGTGCCGGTACTTGTGGATGGCGATAATGTTATTTGGGAGTCGCACAGTGTACTACGCTATTTGGCGGCAAGTTATGGCACTACAGATTGGTATTATGCATCGCCCTATCAGCGTTCGTTATATGAGCGCTGGATGGATTGGTCACAGGTGATTTTTCAACCTGCTTTTATGGCCACATTTTGGGGCTATTACCGTAAAACGCAAAAAAACCGTTGTATGGAGCAAATCACACGGAACATACAAGAGTGCGAGCAATGCTTACAGATAATTGAACAACAGCTAAGTCATGCCCCCTATCTTGCCGGTGGTAAAATGACCCTGGCTGATATTTGTGTGGGAGCCATTTTACATCGCCTAACATCTCAGGGGTTAGCAATAACATTGCCGGAGCGAGTGACTCAGTGGTTTGAATTACTAAAAACCAGAGCTGGCTATCAAAAATGGATTATGAGTGATTTTACTGAGCTCCAAGGGCGTGAAGACTTTTAATTTTGTTTTAACGCTTTTAACTAAACAAGGATTATAGTGAAATATTTATTATTAGCTGCGATGCTACTTATCACTTTTAGTAGCGCGGCCGAGCAGGCATTTGAAATACCCAGAAGCTCGGTGGTTAAACTTATCGATCAGCAAAGCAAGCTGAGCTATCCAGTATTTATAAAGCTCCCGCGAAGTTACAGTCGTGATAAAGATAAAACATACCCAGTGGTTTACTTACTCGATGGCTCGTATGCGTTTCAAGTGGCATCGGGAGCGACGCGTTTTCCTATGAACAGCGGTAAAATGGATGAAGCAATACTCGTTGCCATTGGTTATTCGCAAGGCTCTAAAGGCTCATCAAGCCGAATACGTGATTTCACCCCAAGTAAAGCCAAAGATTGGCAGTTAGAGACAGGTAAAGCCGCGCAACATATCGATTTTATAGCTGATGTGGTGTTTGAACATATGAAAGCTAACTACCGAATAAACCCAAAGCAACGTACTTTAGTGGGAAATTCTCTTGGCGGTTTATTTGCCGCTTATGTGCTTTTTACTCAGCCTAATATGTTTGAAAGTTACATTATCGGTAGCCCGTCGGTGTGGTTTGATAATGAGATCATACTATCTCAGCCGATTACTAAAGCTAAGCAAGGCGTTAGGGTTTACTTATCAGTAGGTAGTAAAGAAACCCCTGAATTTGGCGAAGGGCAAGATATGGTAACGGGTGCGAACAAGCTTGCTGACAAAATACGGCAAAGTAATGATCAGCAGGTGCAGTTGGAGTTTTCTATAATTGATGGCGCAAAGCATGCGACGGCATTTCCAACCACGCTGATCCAAGGTTTAGATTGGCTTTATGCAAAATAGCGCAGACATTAAAAAGCCCAATGATAGATTAATATCAGTGGGCTTTTAATACGTTAAAACGTATTAACTAAAACAATCGTTTAGATACAAACGATGTTTTCAGCTTGTGGGCCTTTTTGACCTTGAGTAACAGTAAACTGTACACGTTGGCCTTCAGCTAGAGTTTTGAAGCCGTCACCGCTGATAGCGCTGAAATGAGCGAAAACGTCAGGACCTGACTCTTGCTCGATAAAACCAAAACCTTTAGCTTCGTTGAAAAATTTAACTGTACCAGTTGTAGTAGTAGACATAATAGATATCCTAGATATTAATAAAAGTGTGCCTAAAATCAGGCGGTTTAGCTGAAAAAACAAGTATTTAACTGAGGATAACGCGATGAATTATTACTAATAACAACGTGGTACGTACAAATAAACAGAATTTCTTTCAAACTTATAGTGCATTAACGGGTTATCACTAACCCATTAATTAAAAATTAGATGCAAACGATATTTTCAGCTTGCGGGCCTTTTTGACCTTGAGTAACAGTAAACTGTACACGTTGGCCTTCAGCTAGAGTTTTAAAGCCATCGCTTGAGATTGCGCTGAAATGAGCAAAAACGTCAGGACCAGACTCTTGTTCAATAAAACCAAAACCTTTAGCTTCGTTAAACCATTTTACTGAACCAGTTGTTGTAGTAGACATAATAGAATCCTAAGAATTAATAAAAGTTCGCCTTTAAATAGGCAATTTAGCAGGAAGAAAACAAGTATTTAACTGAGGATAACGCGAAGGATTATTACTAATAACAACGTGGTACGTACAAATAAACAGGGCTTTCTATCAACCCGATGCCGAGCAGGATAACAGCAACTGAAACTACATAACAAGCTTTATTTATTTTTCTTTTTTACATAAGCACTTCTGAGTGTAGATAAAAGTATGGCTAAAATTAGAAGGGCGATCTTGAAGTGCTGCGACAATGCAAGGCTCATAGCTTAGTTCAAAGGCTACGAGCCTCGTAATAAACGCGGTATGTTTACTCAGCAATCGCGATGGCTATTTCTACCTCATTAGCATTTTTATAGTACTCAAAATCGCTGGTATAAGTTCGTGTGTAACGACAATCATCTGAGCTGAAGTATTGCCAAATTTCGCCCCATAAATCAATTATGGCATCGGGCATTTCACCCTCACCAGTAAAAACTAAGTAGCGTCCAGCCGTTGTTGTAACCTTGACTGCATCACGAGGATGAATTGATTGAGCATCACTACAGGCAATCACATCAAAATCACCTGTTACATCGCTTTCATAATTGGTATATACGCCATATACATGGCTGTTCTTAGTGAGCTCTGCGGTGTATTTATCAGCAAACCGTTGCCAAAGATCTGCGATTTTTGCTGTGCCAGTATTCATTTCATTGGCATTGCAGGTTCTAACTTTTAAACCGGTTAAAGTCTTACTTGCTAGCTGTTTTACTTCCATCATCACTATCCTTTAGCGTAAAAACTCTCTATCAGCTTAACAGAAATACGTTGGAATATTTAGATTAACGCTCATTTACTCGCAGGCAGTCACTTTAAGCCGGTCTTGATCGCGTCGATCACCGTATGCATACGTTTAGCCTGTGGGCGGTTACGATGATGACAGACATAAATTGCTTCACTGATCGGCTTTGCTAAGTGATGAATTTTAATTAATTCAGGTTTATTGAAGGCTCCTACCGCATGCGCTGGCATTACTGTAAAACCAAATCCAAGGCTGACAGGTTCTAAGATCAAGCTAATCTGATTTGAAAACCCCGTACGTTTAATTTGGCCAATATGCTCAAATTCAGGGTAATTCTCGCTAAGTAATAGCTGTGCGTGGTATTTAGCATCTGGATGAGCAATAAACCCTAGCTTGCACAAGGTTTGCCATGATGGGGAGTCATAACCTGCGGGTGTTATTAATAATAGTGCTTCTTGGCCAATTTTGTGGCTAGTGACTTCGCTCAAGGTGGGAGCTTGTGTTAAAAAACCTATATCAGCATTGTGGTTGGCAACAGCTTGCTCAACACTCTCATTGGGTGCAAAGCGATAATCTATAGTGAGTGCTTGGTGCTGTGTTTGTAAGTTCAGTAACTGATTATAAAATTTAAGTCCACAACTTCCCGGAGATTGCACTTTAATCTCGCCACTATAAGGAGAATCGTTGTGTAGCTCTTGCTCTAAAAACTGCCACTCTTTTAGTAATTTACAGCCTTTTTGATACAAGCTTTGCCCTTGGGCTGTTAGCGTAAATTGTTTACCATGGCGCTCTAACAATTGGCAATCAAGTTGCTGCTCAAGCTTTTTAATATGCTGACTTACACCCGATTGGGTCATAAATAAACGCTCGCTGGTGCGAGTAAAGTGATTTACTTCAACAAGCGTGCAAAAGGTATTTAGCCAAATAGGGTTTATCATTACAAAATGTACTCATAATCATGATTAATGATAATTTTACTTGATGGTTTGAGGTTCGTAAACTGACTTTACTAACTAAAGATTAACCATTATAGGATTAACACTATGAGTAATGTTTACCCTCGTAACTTTTCGCACATTGGTATTTCAGTGCCCGATCTTGAAAAAGCTGTTGAATTTTATTCTCAAGTTTTAGGTTGGTATGTAATTATGAAACCAACAGAAATAGTGGAAGACGATAGCGCAATTGGGCAAATGTGTACTGATGTATTTGGTGCCAACTGGGAGAAATTTCGGATCGCGCATTTATCAACAGGCGATCGTATTGGTGTTGAACTATTTGAATTCAAAAACCAACAAAACCCAGACGATAACTTTGAATATTGGAAAACCGGTGTGTTCCATTTCTGTGTGCAAGACCCTCATCTAGAAGAGCTAGCTGAGCGTATTGTTGCAGCCGGCGGTAAAAAGCGTATGGCAGAGCCGCGTTATTATTACCCTGGCGAAAAGCCTTACCGCATGATTTATATGGAAGACCCGTTTGGTAATATCCTAGAGATATACAGCCACAGCTATGAGCTTATTTATAGTGAAGGCGCTTATTAAAATGAGTTTATTATGCAGTCTGTATGGCTGCATCCTTATTTTATTGATACAAAGCTGCAGTTGCTTGATTTAAATTGTTTAACACAATCAATTTGTAAACGCCCTTTACAGTATAAAAGCTGGCCAGTTTTTATTCATCACGATAAGATGAGTTCACTGTAAAATAATAAGAACAAACTGAATGTTAAATAAAACCAACGCATTAATTTATTTTTTAGCCTTTAGTAGCGGCTTTAGTATCATGGGAATTGAGCTATTAGGTGGGCGAATTTTAGCGCCATTTTTTGGCAGTAGTGTGCATATCTGGGGCAGTATTATTACTGTGTTTATGCTTAGCTTATCGTTTGGCTATTTGCTTGGCGGTAAGTTATCAATAAAGCGCCCTTCGTTAACTAAATACGGCTTAATATTCTTATTAGCCAGTATTATGGTGGTGCCCATTGCATTGTTTGCAGAGCCGATAATGGAGTTTATTTTTACTCATATTGAAGATAGCCGCTATGGTTCATTACTTGCCTCTACTGCATTGTTTTTTGTGCCAACGATTATCTTAGGTATGATCTCACCTTATTCTGTGCGTTTATTAGTGACTGATAGCGAGCATAGCGGCCAAGTTGCAGGTGGTTTATACTTTGTCAGCACCTTGGGCAGTGCGCTTGGCACTATTATCACTTCGTTTTATATGGTGCTCGCGTTTGATGTAAATACTATTATTTTAGGTTTTGCGACCACCTTGGGGTTATTAGGTTTACTAGCAATTGCTGTTAATCAATTAACTAATAAGGAGACTAAGCATGTTTAAGTATTTTATAGCTGCTTTATTGTTAACGGCTTCTAGTGCTTACGCTGATGTTATTCACCAAGAGCGTTCGCTTTATCGTAATATTTTAGTGGAAGAAAGCGGTGATTTACGCTGTTTAAAGTTTGACGAAAAAACCCGTAAAAGCAGTCAAAGTTGCATGTATAAAAGTAATCCTCAAAAATTAGTGTTTAACTATACTAAGCTCACTTTTGCTAGTTTATTGATGATAGATAACCCACAAAATGTGCTTATTATTGGCCTTGGCGGTGGAACATTATCTAATGTTATTCATGAGCTATACCCTACTGCCAGTATTGAAAATGTTGAAATAGACCCCGCAGTTATTAAGGTTGCGCGTGATTTTTTTGATTTTAAAGAAACGGATAAAGTAACTTCAAAGGTGCAAGATGGGCGTATTTTTGTAAAACGCGCCGCACTTAAAAAGCAGCAGTACGATTGGATTATTCTCGATGCTTTTAATGGTGATTACATCCCTGAGCACTTACTGACAAAAGAGTTTTTTGAGGAAGTAAAAAGCGTGCTCTCGCCAAATGGCATTGTGGCCGCCAATACTTTTTCATCAAGTAAACTGTATGAACATGAATCAGCAACTTATCATGCTGTATTTGGTGACTTTATCAATGTTATCACTGAGAAAAACAGTAACCGTATTATTTTGGCGGGCTTTGATAACATGCCAACCGAGCAAAATATTACAGAGCGTGTAAAAAAATTAGCTCCGTTATTGTCTCCTTACGATGTGGATATTAAAGCCATTAGTAAAGGTATGCAGTCCACCAAAAATAATCAAGACTGGCCAACTGACACTAAAGTTCTGACCGATCAATATTCACCTGCTAATCTACTAAATTTTTAAATTCTATCTTTAATGGTCAACGTGTTGGCCATTAAAACTCCACTAATTCCATGTTTTAAATAAAAATATTACATATTATATAACTACACAGAACTGCCCTTTTTACAAATAAGTACATAAGCACAATATTTACTTAGCATGCTAACTACTGTAAACTAGTTAGCATGCTAAATAAATGGAGTATGATATGACTTCACCAATTCCTTTTCATGAAACGTTAGATTTAACCCTATGCGGCAATATGGGCCGCGTACATCGTTTGTGTCGAGAAGCGATCACTGCAGCAGTCGAGCCATTAGGTTTAACACAGTCGCGTTGGATTGCGATGATCCACATAAACCACCTGTCAGAGGGGGCTACGCAACAACAGTTAGCTCACAGCTTAGGGATTGAAATGCCTTCGTTAACTCGAACTGTTAAGCAACTAGAGCAGCAACAGTTAATTATTCGACGCGTTGATGAAGACGATAAACGCAGTAGAAAAATTTATTTTACTGAGCAAGGTCAGCAATTGCTGAGTACACTTAAAGTGTTGATCGTCGATGTTAAGCAGCAACTATATGCAGGGCTGACGACTGAACAATTAGATACGATGGCTTATGGACTAGTACAAATGGAAGAGAATGCGCGCCGTTGTTTAAAACTTTTAAGCCAAGAGAAATAAAGAATGACACCTGATCAAAAATTTGCCCGTTATGTAAAAATCTCATTAGTTGGGTTTATCCTATTATTCGCCTATTTTGTCGTGGCTGATATGTATTTACCGGTGACGCCACAAGCGCGGGTATATCATCCTGTAGTACAAGTTACCCCGCAAGTTAGTGGCCGTGTTAATCAAGTATTAGTAAACAATAATCAAGCGGTAAAAAAAGGCGAGCCATTATTTTTAATTGAAGCGGCACCTTTTCAATTAGCGGTTGAACAAGCGCAATTAGCTTTTGCCGATGCGCAGTTACAAAACCAGCGCTTAGACAGCAGCGTTAAAGCAATTGAGGCTCAGTTGGCTGCGGGTAATGCCAAATTGCATGAGCAAAAGTTGTTATTTGATCGCAGTGAATCCTTATTGAAAAAACGCTCTATTTCAGAGCAAGAATATGAAACCATCAGTGCGAACTTTCAATCAAGTAAAGCTAATGTCGCGGCAATTGAGGCGCAATTAACTGAGGCAAAATTAGCACGCGGTCAATTAGGTAGTGACAACCTTGCGTTACGTCATGCGCAGAATCAATTAGCCCAGGCAGAGCTTAATTTATCGTACAGCACTGTGAGTGCGGATACCGATGGTAAAGTGGCAAATTTGCAAGTGAGCACCGGAACCTTTGCTAATAAAGGCCAGCCAATGTTAGCCATTGTGGCAAATAAAGCTGATTTAGTGGCTGATTTTCGTGAAAAATCATTGGCAAATTTTGCCTTAGGTAGCCGTGCTAAAGTGACATTTGATGCGCTACCTGGGCAAGTTTTTGACGCTAATGTCAGCTCATTTGAAGCCGGTGTGAGTGATGGTCAAATCAGTGCGAATGGCTTACTTAGTAGCACCGAAAACAGCAATCGCTGGGTGCGGGATGCGCAGCGTCAACGTATTCATATAAATTTAGAGCAGCCGCAATTACTGAGTAAGTTACCCAGTGGGGCACGGGCTACAGTGCAATTATTACCAGAATCAACAATAGGCCAATGGTGTGCAAGTGCACAGATCCGTATGATTAGCTTACTGCATTTTATTTATTAAGGGGGCAACATGTCAGCACCATATACCCTTGATAAAAATGGCCTAAGGCAAGCTCTGCGCATTGCTGGCGGTAGCGCGCTGGGCTTTAGCCTATGTAAGTTAATGAACTGGCCTAATGGGATTTTCTTTACCGTTTATCCTATGTTGTTACTTGGTTTAGTGCCGATTTTAAATGCACATATAATTCGTCAGTTTTTTGCCAGTGCCGTATTTAGTGCTTTATTTGTGCTGATTGTACAAGGGTTGTTTTCGCATTTACCTGTAGTGATGACCATGCTGAGCTTTTTAGCATTTGCGTTTTTGTTTTATCAAATGAGCCGCGGTGCTAACTTTTTGTTCGGCGCTTTGGGGGTCGTGAGTTTATCTATTCAGCTCCACTTTGCCAGTTACGTTGGTAATGGCACCAGTATCTATCCGCTCATTATAAGTAATGGCTTAGCGGTTTTAGTCACTGTACTGACCGCGGTATTAATGCACTATATGTTTCCTGATGTTGCCCCTCGTCAAGGTCGCGTAATGCCAACTAAAGCAAAAGAGAGCATTCGCCATGAAGTACTCTTATGTGCAACGGTAGCGACGCTGTCATTTGTACTGTTTCAGGTGTTTGATTTGCAAGATTCAATTTCAGCGCAAGCAGCCTCGATTTTAATTTTGTTTCCGCTGTGTTGGAAAGCCGCGGGAATGGCTGGCTGGCAACGAGCAATCGGTACTTTAATTGGCTGTAACTTGGCGCTGGTGTCGCAGTTATTTTTATATAACCACACGGACATTTTGCTTTTTCCGGCGCTAATATTGTGGATTTTGACCTTTATTTTTAGTCGTTATCATATTATCGGTGGCGGGATCCCAGGTGTTGGCTTTGGTATTATCACCACCTTTGGAATTTTATTTGGTCAGTCTTTAGGCCCAGGACAAGATCTGGTTTACAGCGCGCTGTATCGCTTTTCATCAGTTTCTGTGGCTATTATTGTCAGCTTATGTGCGGTGTATATTATGCATCATATTCTTAACCGCTTTAGTGCGACACGACACCATACTTTTGATTAAAAAGAAGCCTTAACAAATGTTAAGGCTTATATATTTATAAATACTTATGGGTTGCTTTAATGCTACTTTCGCGGAATAAGCCATAGTGTCAAACCGCCTGCTAGTATGCCCCAAAATGCAGAGCCAACAGAGAACAAAGTGAGATCAGAGGCTGTTACTAAAAAGGTGATCATCGCAGCTTCAGTATAATAACTGTCTGACAACGCTTGCTGTAAGCTTGATGCAATGGTGGTAAATAAGGCGATACCAGCCAGAGCTAAAATGAGTGCTTGTGGAAGACTGGCGACTAACCCTACTAGTGTCGCTGCGCCTATGGCCATCAAGATATAAAAACCACCGCCGGCAATACTTGCCCAGTAGCGTTTGTTAGGATCGCTGTCAGCGTCTTCACTCATGCAAATTGCAGCGGTAATGGCGGCTAAATTAATGGCATAACCTCCAAATGGGGCAATCAAAATATTAGTTAGACCGGTCACATTGAGCGATGCAGAAACCGGTGCAGGGTAATTATGGGCTTTTAGCACCGCAATACCGGGTAAATTCTGTGAGGTCATAGTGACAATATAGAGCGGGATACCCACGCTTATCATCGCTTGTAAATTAAATTCAGGGCTAATAAACGCAAATTCGCTCATTTTCCATTGCCAGCTACTGGTGTCAATTTGTCCTGTTACGCCTGCCATCACAAAGCCTGCAATGAGCACCATGAGCATAGTAAAACGAGGTATAAGTCGTTTACAGAGCAAATAGACCAACACCATAATCCCTATAAGTAACGGTGTTTCGCTCATAAAGTTAAATACATCAATGCCAAACGTTACCAGTACACCGGCAAGCATCGCGCAGGCAATTTGGCTGGGGATACGCTCCATTATTTTTGCAAACCAGCCAGTAATACCAGAAATAAACATTAATAAGGCGCTGAACATAAATGCGCCCACCGCTTGATTTAAACTATATCCTTGGGCACTGGTGATCAATAAAGCGGCGCCAGTTGTTGACCATGCAATTAAGATAGGAATTTTATAATAATACGATAGACCAATTGATGTTACACCCATTGCGAGGCCTAGCATCAGTACCCAGCTGGCAACTAATTCAGCTGTCCCACCTAAAACTATGACGACCTGATAAATGAGTGCGATTGAGCTGGTAAAACCAATGATCACTGCAACTAAGCCTGCGGTTAGGCGATTTAATAGCTGATTTGAGAGTTGCATGCAGTTCCTAAAGCAATAAATTTATCGCTCTAGTTATACATAAATATGACCGTGATGCCAGTCGCAGTAAGCTATTTTTGACTAAGGTCTACACTAAAATATTGAAGCAGCCATCAACAGCAAAGCCTACACAGGCTCTACCACTGATAATGTTTCGTCAATAAATGTGAGGTCGAGATTTTCTGGACGGTCAAAGATACCTAAACGAATACGAATGAAATGCAAAATTTCACGGGCTACGTTAATTCCTAATGCCGCTTCTAAACCTTCAAAACCTGGGCTTGAATTTGCCTCACAGATTTTAAAGTGATTACCATCAAATAATAAGTCAATGCCTGCCACATCAAGGTTTAATACATTAGCAGTTTGAGTCGCTAACCATTCGATTTCTGGTGTGATTGGGTGCGGTTTGCCAGTGCCTCCGGCGCTTACATTCGCTTTAAAGTTTTTGCCACCTGAGTTTCGCTCCATACAGGCAACGGCGCGACCGCCGATAGTGAGTACTCGCAAATCACGACCGTGACTTGATTTAACAAACTGCTGTAAAATGATATTGGCTTGTGGGTTTGCGGCTTCTATCAACTGCATTAAGTCGTCAAATTCACTTTTCGATTTAGATAAAAATACACCACTGCCCTGCGAGCCAGAAAGCGTTTTTATCACCACTGGAAAACCAATTTGTCTGTCGACTAAGTCAATATTGACAGGAAATTTTACCAGCATCGTGTTCGGTGTTGGTAAGTTACGTTCAGCTAAAATTTGTTGCGCGAATAATTTGTCTTTTACTGTTTCAATTGATTGTGAGCTGTTAACGCAATACACACCTAATCGTTCAAGATGGCGAATAATTGCTAGTGCAAAATAGGTCGTGCTGGCACCCATTCGTGGAATTACAAAATCAGGTAAAGTGGTGGTTACGCCATCTATTAAAATGCTTTTACCGTCTTCACGAGTGATGGTCAAATCAAATTGATCCGGTGAGAAAACTTGTAAATCAATGCCCTCTTCCTGAGCAGCTGTTAATAGCCGTTCTACTTCATAAGTTTCTTGTTTAAGTAGTCCTGCACTGTCCTTATAAATGATCCAACCACGCATGGTAATTCCTCTTGAGTTTAGTTCGCAGCTCACAGAAAAATGGCTCACTACGCGATAGATATTCACCGGCGCTCGTGATGGCTCAGAGTCTGCGGCAAAAGACGCGGAGTATGAAGCTCGTCGGATCAGTAGTAAAACAAATAAATTTTATCGTCACGATAATTTATTTTTTCAATGAGGCTGTATTTACCCCATTATAAATGGTGCATTAATGCAAATAGAGAAATCGACCTATAAAAGGTAAAGGTGATAATTTGTTGTTAATTTTATCCCGTATTATTTAGACAGTTCAAATTGTTTTTTCCTCTATCATTACTGAACTTATTATTAACACTAAGATTAGTATGAAGATATTTATTTTTATGTTTTTATTATCGGTAACATTTTTATGCTTGCGATTTTTTTTGTTTCGATTTAAGGTTAACACGAAATTAACTTTTGGATCTGGAAAAGAAACAGATGAAGACAGCTATTGCATTAATTATCATTGTTCCACTTAGTGTATTTTTTATTTATGAATACGCTATTCATGAACAGGTGAAAGCGCCAGTATTAGCACCAGTGAATGAAAAAAATGTTGCTGTAGTTGCTGCACCGATAGCTAAATCTTTACCTAGCGAATCATTGCCTAATGTAATCGTTCCACTTGTTGAAACTACGCTGCAAGGTGATAGTGATTTTGATGCCATTAACCGTTTATCAGATAAAGCCAAGCAGGTACTTAAAGCGTCTGGTGTATTACCGACTGATTTAAAAAATGAAGCCTATATCGAATTTGACTTAGCTGCGCTGAAAAAGCTCAAACAAGGTGACAATTTTGATTTAGCGATCCCGCAGACAGCTGAAACCTTCAGTGCTGAAGTCACTAATGTGATTGCCGCCAGTAATGGCGATAAAAGTGTATTTGGCCGCGTGATTGGCGCCGATGGACAGTTTCATACCACTGTAATGACTATCGGAAAAGACGCCATATATGGCCAATTTACTGCTCCCAGTGGTAATTACGTATTTGAAAGTAAAGGTCAATATGGCTGGTTAGCAGCTAAGCGCGATCTTTATAAGAATCATATAGAACACCAAGTCACTAACCAACCCTCTGCTCAGCCCAGTGATGGGGATGATCCTTTTGCTCCAAAAGCAGCAACTAATAACTTATAAAAATTCATCACAAGTAATTTTTATAAGGCTTGAATTCAATAGACAATAAAACATAACTAACAAGGAAATAAGATGAACACACGATTCACTACCTTAGCTGTATTTTGTGCATTAGGGATGACAGCTACTAGCCAAGCGGCAACCATTGACATTGCGATTTTATATACTGATCAAGCTGCAGCGGCGACAACCAACATTAACACTAAGATTAATCAATATATTGCCTTTAGTAACCAGGTCTACAGTCAAAATGGTGTTGATATTACGCTGCGTTTAGTCGGCAGCGAAAACTTAGGCGATCATGCGATTACCCCTTCGAGCAGCTGGTTAAACTCGGTAACTAAAAGTAGTTACATTCAAGGTTTACGTAATAGCTGGGGGGCCGATATGGTTGCAGTCCTTGGTACGGGCCAAAGTGCAGGCAGTAACTTAATTTCCTGTGGTATTGCCTGGGTTGGTAATGGCAGCAATGGTACTTTATACAGCTCAGCAAGTAATAGCATGTATAGCATTACAGCTGTTGATTGCGGAGCTACAACGTTTGTGCATGAGTTAGGCCATAACCAAGGGTTATTGCATTCACGTAAGCAAGGTGACACCTCAGGTGGTGTTTATGTAGATGGTATGGGCCATGGAGTTCAAAATCAATTTGCAAGTATTATGGCGTACCCGCATGTTTTTGGTAGCGCTACACAATACGATTACTTTTCTAATCCAAGTTGGAGCGTGAACGGTCTCCCTTATGGTGTAACTGGCGAGTCGTTTGCTTGGCGTACAGTTAATGAAACTAAAAACAGCATTGCTAACTTTAAATAAGCGTCATTTTTAGTACATTGTTTTTCCCTTTTGAGCGCATTTGCGCTCTTTTTATTTAAGCTAGTGACAGTTCAACTAAACTAAAGATGAACTGTCACTAGTGATTGCTAGGCTTAGTTTTTTAAAGCTGGCCAAAGTGTAGCCCCATCACTGTCAATCTTGCTTAAAAGCTCAATGCCTAACACTTTAGCTATCAGTGGGTAAATATCGAGGTTATTGACTTTATCAAGGGTCACTCCTTGTTTAAATGCTGGGCCATTTGCAATAAAAGTTGCCGCCATATCATCGGTGTACGCGTAGCCGTGGGTGCCCAAATAGTTAACTTCACCGCTATCTGCGAAACTTCTTGGCGCGATGGTTTGTAAAATAATATCGCCGGTACGACCATTATTTTGATAATGATACTGCGCTCGCTGGCTATCAGTTAACACCGTGTAGCGACCTTTTGCGGCTTTGTTTAAGCGCTCTTTATACGTGCTTATATCTGCTGCTGTGGTGTTCTCATTGGCATAAATTAGCACCCGCGGACCGGTGTTTTTAACCATAAATTTATCATCGCTGGGTAAGCTACTGATGGCAATGCTCTGCTCTGGTGCAACGGCGCTCATGCCATGATCAGAAACAATAACCAAGTTTACGTCTTGTTCCAGCTCATCAAGACGCTGCTGTAGTTGCCCCATTAACGCATCGACTTGTTGTACCGCTTGTTTTGTCTGCTCAGCATCTGGCCCGTATTTATGCCCCATGCTATCAACTAATGAAAAATAACTGATAACTAATTGTGGGCGCTGTGGTGCGGGGAGTTTTAGCCATTGAACAATTTGTTCTATGCGGTTTTGGTAATCACTGTGTTGTGAATAATGGTAGTAGTAGTCAGGTGTCATGCCATTAAAGCGAGCATCTGATTCTGGCCAAAAATAGGTCGCAGATTTTAACCCCTGCATGCTGGCTAAATTCCATAGCGGAATACCATTAAACCAGGTGCTATCGTCCTTCCCTTTGCCCATGCTATAGCAGTCGTTGCGCTTGGTGTCGCAAAAGCGATTATCGACCACTCCGTGATTTATAGGTAATAAACCGGTAATGATAGATAAATGATTAGGAAAGGTTTTAGTTGGATACACAGGTTGCATTTTATTCGCTCGAACCCCTGATTTAGCGATTGCGGCTAAATGAGGTGCATGGTGCTTTTCAATATAATCCCAGCGAAATCCATCTAATGAAATAAGCACGACTGTGTTAGCCGGATTTTGTACTGCATGTGCATGGCTGGCAAAGTAAAGAAATAGAGCTGAAAAAACCAAAAACTTCATTTGAAAACCACCTTGGCTAAAGTAAATGTTGAGTTAAAAAAGTGAGAGAGTGCAGTGTAATATGCAATTGTGACATGCATAAGGCTTTATTTTAAAAGTTAATTATCCATTCTCATTTATTCTCCAAGCTGTTAGATTAAAGTTATTCATAAAGGAGTGACGATGATCGACTTTAGTAAAAAAATCACCTCAGCACGTGAGCAACGTTCGACCCCTAACTTACAAACTGCGCTTGAAAGCGATCGTGGTCGTATTATCAATAGTGCGGCAATTCGTCGCTTGCAACAAAAAACGCAAGTATTCCCACTCGAGCGCAATGCCGCTGTGCGTTCACGACTTACCCACTCACTTGAAGTGCAGCAAGTGGGGCGTTTTATTGTGCAGCGTATTTTTGCCAATTTGACCACCAAACAGCAGGCGGAATATGGCTTAACTGGTTTAGAGCGGCCATTGGAAAGCCTCGTTGAAATGGCTTGCTTGATGCACGATATTGGTAACCCGCCATTTGGTCACTTTGGTGAAGCGGCAATTAATCAGTGGTTTAATGCAAATTTGGCGGCACTAACTCCTGCTCGTTGTAGTGATCCACATACAGGAATTGGGGTGATCTTTAAGCATTTAGCACAAGATATCAGTAATTTTGAAGGAAATGCGCAAGGTATTCGTATTATTCATTCGTTACTATCGCTGAATTTAACTTACAGTCAAAGCGCGGCTATTTTAAAATATACGCGCCCGGCTAGTATGGCCAAAGAAGATATACCGCGTGATAAAAACTATCTGATGAAAAAAGTGGGTTTTTATTACAGCGAAAAAAACTTTGTAGAGCGTTTACAAAAAGAGCTCGAAATAGATCCACAATGTCGCCACCCTGCAAGCTACATAATGGAAGCTGCGGATGATATTTCCTACTGTTTAGCGGATATTGAAGATGCGGTAGAAAAAGGCATCATTAGTGTTGAGCTACTTTGCGATAAACTCAAACTACATTATAAAAAAGTACTCACTAATTTTACTATTGATGAAGTTGAACATCAGCATGTGGTTGATAAAGCTGTTAATTATGCTTTAGAAAAAGCCAAGTTACAGCCGTATAACTTTAACAGTGAGTTTTTTATTTATTTACGGGTAAGTCTACTCCACCCGTTAGTTAATTATGCTGCAAAGCGGTTTATAGATAACATTGAAGCAGTTTATCATGGCGACTTTAATCAAGCATTATTAGAAGATCGCAGCCACCTACACGCCATTACTAGTACGTTAAAACAGGTGGCATATGAGTATGTATTCTCTCACAAAGAAGTGGGGAAATTAGAGTTGCAAGGATATCGAATTATTACGGGGTTACTGGATTGCTATAAGCCCCTACTCCAGCTCAGTCACGATAATTTTAAACGAGTGCTCAAGGGAGATAGTCGCTTTTTGATTGAAACCCGTTTACTGCAAAAGTTATCAAAAAAACATTTAAATACCTACTTGCATGCTATCGATGCGATGCAGGCTGAACCGGATCATGTAATCGCCTACGAGTTTTATTATCGCTGTCGCTTTATTCAAGATTATATCAGCGGTATGACAGACCAGTTTGCTTACGATGAATATCGGACTTTAATGGTCATTGATTAGTAAAGTTAACAGCTAGATAAATTGACCCACAACTATTAAACTGAGTCTATTGTGTTATTTTTGCTTAATAGAATTATGCTCACTTATTTATCACGGCTTAGCCTTTTTATTTTACTTACTTGCAGTTTTAATAGCTTTGCGAAATACAGCGAAGCTATGTGCATTTTGTATAAACAACAGATGCAGCAATACAGTGATAACACCAGTAGCCGAAGTTATCGTAATGCGGCGAGAGATTACGATAAAAATTGCAGTAATCCGCCGCCAGTCAAAAAGACGCAAGCACCGGTCACAAAACTAAATAACACAGAGCCTGAACCTGTTAATGCAAAAGCAGAAGACGATCAACCGACTGTGCAACCGAGTGCGGCTGTAAACCCCCTTGACAATAATATAGAGGAAAACACTGCGCCAGTTCAGTTAAATGAAATAACAGCAAGCGAAATAGCTGTGCCAATTACTGTGATAGAACCGCGAGAAGAGGCATCAACGACGGCTACAGAGTTAAGCGGTGAGCCGGTTAAAGAGCAAGTTGAACAGCCAAATATAGCCCCTGTGAGTGCCCTACCGACAGCTACGCCTATTAATCCAGATAATGATGCTGATACAGGGTCATTATTAATGCCTAGTTTATTGTTATTAGCTGTGCTGTTATTAGCTGGATTATTGTTGCTACGTTTACGTGCTAAGAAAAGTTCAGCGCCTGAATCAATCGAAAATAACGCTGACATAGCGGCTGTGCTGAGCCGTACAGCTGACGAAAAGCCAATTAAACCCACTGCATCGGTTGTGGATGATGAAAATAAATTGACTGCAGCCCAGCAGCCCATTGCACAACAGCTAACTACTGAACAGCTAGCAAGCGCCGAGCCACAGATTACGGACGAAGATGAAGATGAGCTTAGCCAAGAGCAACTGACGCAGCGCATTTTTAGTAATGATCACGACTTCAAAGAGCCAGAAGTTCGTACTTTTGACCCTGATGCGCCACTACCGGGGCAAAAACCGAGTGCTTCGCCTGAAGTACAATCAAACAATGAAATAGTTAATGTAAAGCAGGCCAAATCAACAGAGCCTGAAGTTGATGACGATAACGTTGAGCAAGTAATTAGTCGCCCTGTAGAAGCTGAACCTCTCGATGAGCCATTAAAGCAAAGTACAGCCGCAGAGCAGAGCGCGATGAGTGATAGCGATGATGAAGTTGCAAAAGCACTGGCTGCGCTTCATGAAGAGCAGAGTGCGCAAGAGCAAGCCCCAGAACTAGAAAGTGATGAGTATGAAGAGCTTACAGAGCAACATGATTCACAAACAAGTGAGCAAAAAGCGAATCCATTTGCGAACTTATCTTTAGATCCAAGCTGGGATCCTAATTCAACTGAAAAGCCGACCATAGCGCCGAAAAAAACAACTCCTAAATCAGCCAAACTAATTGCTGCGCAAGAGCGTGCAAAACAATTAAAAACAGACGAATAACAGTCATCACGCTTTAATTAAACTTATTAGCTAAACCTATTAGTTAAAGCGTGTAAAAACGTTATTGTTTTCGAGCTTTGTTAGTCGATGATTTTTTTATTTCCCGCCAGTGAAAAAGTGAAACAGTCATAACAATTAATAAACAGCTGAATGCAATCTCTATTAAAGGCGACACTTGCTGTAACAAACTTCTTGGTGTCTGGTGACTTATCTGTTGGCCTAAAAACTCACCTGCTTGTGGTTGGTGTGCTGGTAAAGTGATTTCAAAGACTTGATCATCCGGGTGAGCTTCTGCAGGTTTTGAGGTACCCCCTGATTGCTGCAGTGACTGAGCCGCTACTTTGCCTTTACTACACTTAACAGTTCTACTTTCACTGTTTACTTGAACCTTGCAGCGTTGTTGCGGTTGATAAACGTCATACCCTGAAGGTTGTTTTTTATAACGGTGATAAAAATATGACTCGAGTGTTAAACCTGCTGTAGGCGCGTCATTATGTGCTAATGATTGCGGTGCAGTATTTACTGTTGTTGCTATGCATAAGGGCGACAAGCCCAGTGTCACTAAGATAAAAATCCATTTTCTCATTAGTTTACGTCCTGTAAAAGATGAGTGTACAGACTACCAGTATTTTCAATTGAAGCCAAGGTTTGCGTTATGGGTACTTGGCAGATGACTGTTCTGATTGCTTAATAATCATTGTATGCTAAATTTTAACAGCATTAACTTTACAAAAATTTGCACTGTGGATATTAGAGCTACCCCATTAAGGTTCTACTCAAATACACTGCGCTTAAAAGGATAATTAGAATGAAAAAGTCATTGTTGGTAGTAAGTTTAACTATGTTGCTAGGTGCGTGCTCTTCTTCACCGTTGAGTGTTGATACAACTGAACAAACGAAAGACGGTTTATCTAAAATCGAAAACGCAAAAATGAATATGGCCTATGTAAAGGCAGGCACAGATTGGAGCCGTTTCACGAAAGTTTACTTTGCCCCTGTTATTGTCACCAATGAGCATCCTGAAGGCTACAAAGCACCACGTATTGACCGCCGTACAGAAGGCTTTGATGCAACTTATGATTTAGATGCTAACGCGCTGAGCAAGCTTGCTGAGGCCTTTAATCAAACAGTAAGCTCAGTTTTTAATGATGAACAACCCTATCAATTAGTCTCAGCCCCCGATGCTAATACGCTTATTGTTGAAGCGTATGTGACAGACATCCGATTAGCTGCGCCTATTGAGTCGAGTCGCCGTAGTTTTCAAAGTGGCGGTGCAACATACACCCAAAATAGTGGCTCTATGGTACTGCTTGCGCAGATAAAAGACGGTAAAGATAATACGGTTATAGCAAAAGCTGCCGACCGAAGCCAAGCTATGGATCAATGGCAACAAAATACACAAGTATTTAATATGGGAGACGTAAAAACCGTTTATCGTAATTGGGCTAATGATTTTAAAAATGCGTTGATGCAAACCCGAGCAGCCGCTAATTAAGTTTATTAATAAGCTCAACCGAAGCTGTAGCGGGTTGAGCTTATCCTGCCGTTTAACGTTTTTGAATTACATAACCGCTAAAGCTGAGCGCTTTAAAATACAATTTAGGTGTACTGAAGCCTGAATTATCGAGTAGCTCCGAAAGACGTAATCGGTCTAATGGGTAAAACTCATGCTCAAAATTATGTTTCATGCGTTCTACGCCAATATCAGTTAGTCCTAATTGTTGGCAAAGAGTAAATTGTGCATCGCGCTCAAAACCTGTTTCTGGGCGCATTAAGTCAGCTAAATACAGTTGTGCTGATGGCTTTAACTGCTTGGCTACGGCACGAAGTAATGATTTTTTATCGCCATTATCAGCAATAAAGTGAAGTACCAACAAACATAGTGCGGCATCAAAAGTAGCTGTTAATTGTTCGATATCGCCAACATGGATAGTTACTCGATCACTAATACCTAAATCAGCAAAGCGTTTTTGGCCAATATTGAGCATATCAGTTGAAATATCTTGTGCAGTGAAATGCCAGCTTGGATTAAGCGCGGCAAGTGCAGCAATATCTTTGCCGGTGCCTGAGCCAACTACGAGAATATGGGCATTATCGGGCAATGTTGCTTTTAGCTGTGCTGCTGTTGTGGAATGTAATAAATCATAACCTGGCACTAAACGAGTAATGCGTGAATCGTACTCTTTGGCTTCTTCATGGGTAAATGTTGGCATCAATCAATCCTTTAAATTATAGAGATAGTTGAATAACCACCGGGCTTTTTAGCAACATGAACCTGCGTTGCAACCCGTTCGGTCATTTGTGATACATGGGAAATTACTCCGACTTTACGCCCTTGCGCTTGTAACGAGTCAAGTGCATCCATGGCAATACTAAGTGTTTCACTGTCTAACGTACCAAAGCCTTCATCAATAAACAAAGAATTAATGCTTACTTTGTTTGATGATAGCGAAGCAAGCCCTAGCGCCAGCGCCAGTGACACTAAAAATGATTCACCGCCAGAGAGCGTATTCACTGAGCGCTGTTCGTCGGCCATATCTTTATCAATAATCGCAATATCTAAGCTCTGCTCTATGGCTGTTAATTCGTAGCGCTTATTAAGTGTTCGCAAATGGCTATTGGCATAATGTAGCAATATTTTTAAGGTTTGAGTTTGCGCTAAGTTACGCATGGTTTTACCTGTAGCATCGCCGAGCACTTTATTGAGCAAATGCCACTGCTCAACTTGCAGTTGCGAGGCCGCGAGTTCCTGTTGTTTACCTTGCAAAGCCTGGCTGTTTTGGTTGTGTTGCTCAAGTGCTGTATTGGTCTCAAGTTGTGATTTTTGCAGTGCGTTCTGCTGCTCGGTTAATGCATTTAACTGTGCTGTAAGTTCGTCTGTGGTTTGCTCTGGTTTATCGCTACTTTGGTGTTGTTCATGAGCGCTTTGTTGTTGTTTTAATGCCGCATTTGCATCAACAACGGCTTGTGTTAATTGCTCATGTTGCTGTAATTTCGCTTTAATATCATCATTGCTTAGAGTTAGTAAAATAGCGATCTGTTCATGGCTAATATCGGTATATTGGCTTGCAAATTCACAAAACCATTGCTCGTAGCGGGCTGTTAACGAACTTAGTTCTTGGCTGTTCTCCGCTATGCGTTGTTGATGATTATTAATTGCAATCACCTGTTCGTCACGTTGCTTGATTGCCAGGTCATGGGCTTGCTGGCTTTGTGCTAGTTGTGTTTGACATTGCTCATGCTGCGTCGCGAGCCTTGCTTGGTAATCGTCTACGCTAATTTGCTCATTATTAAATAGTGCCAATCGTTCACTTTGGGTGTTGCTATGCTGCTGCTGTGCTTTTGCTAGCTCGCCACTTAACGCGTTTAGCGCTTGTTCGCTTTCGCTGATCAACGGGTGGAGTTGCTGAGTTTTTTGTTCGCTACTATCAAGCTGTTTTTGAGTGCCCTCAAGCAAGGTTTGAGTGTGTTGGTATTGCTCTATCTGCTGGGCAAGCTGATTGAGATCAAGTGTATTGTTTTGCAGTTGCTGCCAAAATTCACTTTGCGAAAACTGTGCGTCCAGGGTTTGCGTTAATTCATTTATTTGCGAATTTAGTTCATTGTGTTTGTTGCTTAACTGATTAAGTTGATGGCTTAAATCAACATGTTGGTTGTGCAACTGTTGTTGAATTTGTTGTTCTGCTTTGAGCTTGTTTTGCAGTTGGTTTACTTTTTCTTGCAGCTCATGCTGGCGTTTTTGCACTGCAAAGTACTGTGCTTTTTGCTCATTCAGTTGCTGGTAATGCGAGTCTAGCTGTTCAGCCGTTAAGTCATTCAGTTCACTGCGGGTACTTTGCATGGTGTTTTTAATGTCTAGCTGTTTGGCTTGCACAGTCTGTATCGTCTGTCCTAATTGTGCATGCTCAGCGACTAACACAGCATGTTGAGTTTGCTGCTGATGTAGTTGTGTTTGTGCTTGTTCATAACGCTGTTTAGCGTGGCCATAGTCACTTTCAAAGTCGGTGATTAAATTCTCTAATTGCTGGTTTTGAGCAGTCACAAATGGGTGCTCTGTAGCGCCACAAACAATACATGGTTCGTTAGGAGCAAGTTGAGCGCGAAGGTGTTCAACATTTTCACTGGCACGCAGCCGTGCTTGATTAAGCGTATATTCGCTGTGTTTTAGGGTTTGCTCACAGGTTAATAAATTTTGCTGCAATGTTGCTTGTTGCTGTTCGCTGTGAGTCAATTTGTTAGTCAGTTCGCCCTGTTGCTGCGCACTGTGTTTTAACTCTTGGCTAAACTGCTTATAGCGTTCACGCTGCTCTTTTAGGTAGTCAATACTTTTTAGTTGGGCGTCACACTGCTCAATATTAAATTGATTTTGCTGCTGATTGAGCTGCTGGAGTGCAGTTTGTTCAAGCACTAACGCTTGCTCACTTGCTGCAACTTGGTTATTTTGCGCGGTCAGTTGCTCATGGTGATTAGACTGCTCAGCGCTTAGCTGTTTATTTTGTACCGTGGTCGTGTTTAGCTGCTCGGTGGCATTGATATATTGCTTAAAACTGTGCTGATAGTAAGCCCAATCGCTTGCTAATGGCTTAAGTTGCTTATGCTGCTCTAACCATTGTAGCTGCTCAGTATTACGTTTTTCTGCTGCGGCGTGCTCTGTTTGATTGTGTTTAAGTTGCTGCTGCAATTTTGTTAATTGTGATTGTTCTTTATCTGCTTGCAGGCAGAGGCTTGTTATATTTTGTGCATCGATTGCCAATTGATTATCAAGCTTTCGAGCCTTGCTGAGCAGTGGCTCTGCGTTTTTCTGCTGCTGCTTAGCTGTTTGCAAGGCTTGACTGTGTTGTTCAACAGTACTAGCAAGGCTGGCAATCAGTGTCTTATGATCAATATTTTTTAAGTCACTAAGTTTAGCGTTCAGCTCATAATTTTGTGTGGTTAAGCTTTTAAAACGAATGCGGTTGTCTTTAATTTCCAGCGCACTTTGTGCTTGTTTCGCTTGCTCACTTTGTTTTGCTATCGCAGCAAGGGCAGCGCTGGCTTGTTGTTGGTTTTGTTGAGCTTGCTGCAAAGCCTGTGCTAATTTGTTGGCTTGTTGATACCAATTAACGCCCTGCTCTGCGTTGAGTACTCGTTGCTTTGCTTGTTTTAGTTGTAGCTCTAATTCTGCTAGTTGTGCCTTTTTAGCCGTTAACTCTTCATCTGTGAGTAAGGTATAACTTGCCAGGCTTGCTTTTAATAACTCTAAGTTATCTTTTTGCTCTTTATGGCGCTCAAAAATTCGCTTGCCTATGAGGCTAAATTTATCTGTGCCAGTTAAACACTCTAGAAGGTGTGCGCGTTCATCGCCGGTGGCTTTTAAAAATGCAGCAAACTCATGTTGTGCTAATAAAACCGCACGAGAGAACTGCTCAAAGCTAAGCCCTATTTTACTTTCAATGTGCTTGATGGTGTTACTTTTATCGGCAATAAGCGCTTCGTCAGGTAAGCTAAATAGGCTATGTTCGGCGGTTTTTAATTTTCCAGTTACCTTTTTATGAGCTCGTTGTATTGTGTATCTTGCTCTATATTGGCATTTATCTTGACCTACAAAGTCCACCTCGGCATAGCCTGTTGATGTACCTCTGCGTAGTAAATTACGAGGGTCATTAAGCTTAATGCTGTCGCCATTAAAATCTATTAAGTTACCTTTATCGCCTTTTAGTCTGGCTGTTTTAGTATAAAGGGCTAAGCAAATTGCATCTAAAAAAGTACTTTTTCCTGCTCCTGTATCGCCGGTAATAGCGAACAACCCGGCATCTTTTAAGGGCGCTTTGGTAAAGTCTATTTCAGCATCAACAATTGAGGCTAAATTATGGATCCGAACCGCGGTTATTTTCATAGTTGCTCTTGCTCCGCCAGTTCACTGATCACTTCGTTTAAAAGCGTTTTTAATTCAGCTGGTACGCTTTGCCCAACCATATCTTTATTATTTGCGAATGCTTGCTCTAATAAGGTTTGTGGGTTGAGCATCTCAACTTGGCTTAAATCTTCAAACACAGCGCTTTGTTGCTGCTTATTTACTTGCCGTACACGTTCAATACCACAAAAATTGACTGCTTTATTTTCTAGCGCTTTTTCTATTTGTTCTCTAAAAGTGGTATCGGTATCTGAGGCACTGAGCTTGACCCTTAAATAAGGGGCTTGACTGTAACTGCTGAGATCCAATGCAGCTATTTGCTCGCATAATTGTTCAACGGGAACACACTCGCCTTCAGGAAGCAGAATGACCTCAGCTGCACGTGGAATGTAAAGGGGGTTTACAATCACTTCGAGTTGCTTGTTTTTGGTTGTGAACTTAACAACGGATACTTGGTGTTTATAATTACGCTCAGAGAACGACATAGGCATCGGTGTGCCGCTATAACGAATAGTGTCAGACTTGGCGACCTTCTGCGCTTTATGTAAATGTCCAAGCGCCACGTAATTTGCCTGATCACTAAAGATTTGTGCGGTGACTGATTCTTCACTACCAATTATTAAATTGCGCTCTGAATCACTGGAAATATCGCCACCTTTTGCATGTAAGTGGCCCATGATGAGCAACGGCGTAGCGGCAGGTTTATCTTTGAGTGCACAATCGCTACTGAGTTGATAGGCCTTAGCAATGCCCTGAGCGTAATCCTGCCCGTTTTCAGTATTACTTAAGGTTGTAACGTCACTAGCGCGTAAAAAGGGCATAGCGACGATATGAGCGCTTATACGGTCTGTATTTATACGGATCACAACATCATCAGGATTATTTACATCAAAGCGCCCTACTACGTGCGTATCAAACTGTGCCAGCAAAGGTTTTGCGGTCATGATGCGATTTGCGGAGTCATGGTTACCAGCAATAATCACTATCTGTAATACTGGGCAGCGTTTTTTTACATTTTTGATGAATTGATAAAGTTGATTTTCACTGCTCGCAGGCGGAGTCGCTGTGTGATAAATATCACCTGCAACTAACAGTAAATCGATTTCTTCATTGACGAGCGTGTCAATCAGCCAGCTAAAAAACTGCTGGTGTTCATCTGTACGGTGATGCTCATAAAATTGTTGGCCAAGGTGCCAATCGGAGGTATGTAAGACTTTCATGTCACGCTCTTAAAATCAGTTAAGAGCGTCAATATACCCAAGCTAAATTAAGATGCAAGGGCATAGTCTCAATCTTTAAGCGCTGAGGTTATACCAAGCAAAAATTACAATCGGTAATGCCAATAAAGCCATCACTAAAGGGACTTTTAATGCTTTGGTCTGTTTTGCTTGTAACACTTTTAACGCATTAGATTCGTTACAGGCAGCCACCTTATCGATATAAAAGTAGCCTGAATCTAGATACTGTTTACAACTTTGTTCATCTGCTGGAATTGCAATCAATTCTTGTTGTTTTTTTAGGATATAAAAATCCATATGCCCACCGCATTTTACTTGATTGTTGAAACATATTTGAAAGGCAAAGCCATGCTTTTAAACCCCTCAAATTAAAAAAGTGGGCGATTTTAAATACAAATGACTACAAAGGTCAACTAAAGAATTCACTATTTAGTAATTAAACTAAAAATAGCCGAAATTAGGCTCAAAGTTACGGTAATAACCATCAATATGCTGCATAAAACACGCCAGTTTTTGTATTTTTTATTTTGTTTTGGAAAGCGCTTAAGGGCATCATTTTTATCGTATGCGGCTATTACTTCAACAAACTGAAAGCCTCTATTTTTGTATTCATTCAGCTGTTTAGTTTGAGCTGGAATAGCGGCTACCCGATCATCTTTTTTTACAATGTAAAATTTCATCAGCAACCTTTAGTAAACATCCATTAACTTAACTGTAAAACATGCGCATGAATTGCGCCTGAACTTTATGCAATGGCTGCTGTAAACCCCCTTTACATTACTTTTATTTTTAAGATTTATGACGGTTTTCGTATATCTCATTTTCTACCCTATAAAAGCGGTGGTTTGTCGCTATTTTATTGAATAATTGTGACCATTTTGACAAAGTAAGCTAACGGAAATTTAACAGGGTTAATTATGAAAAAAGCAGTAATAACTTTAGGTGCTTTGTTTTTACCACTTGCGCTCTCAAGTTCTGTTTTGGCTTCTTCAGTTGAGCAAACAAAAGGCAGCTATGTGGATAAGTTTCGTCAACTTGATGAAGCGCTCCCTACGCCGAATGTATACCGCAGTGCAGCCGGTGAACCCGGTGAGAAATATTGGCAGCAACAAGTTAATTATGATATTGACGTTAAGTTAGATGAAAAAGCACGTCGTTTAACGGCAAGCCAAACGATTGAATATAAAAATAACTCACCACATACGTTGAAGTATTTATGGTTGCAACTCGACCAAAATATCTTTAAAAGTGATTCAATCGCAGAACGTACTGCAACCTTTAACGCTGATAAATTACAAGGTCGTCCAGACGACAAACCGGCAAAGTTAAGCTTAGGGCAACTTCGTCGTCAGCAATTTATGAGCGATAATGAGTTAGGTTTTACGGTCGCTAATGTTAAAGATGATAGCGGTAAAGAGCTAAAAGTAACTGTGGTTGATACGTTAATGCGTATTGATTTAAACGAGCCTCTAAAACCGGGTAAAGATGTGGAGTTCAGCATGGACTTTGCTTTCAACATTGTTGAAGAAGATGCCGTTGGCGCTCGTTCAGGTTATGAGCATTTTGAAGAAGATGGTAATGACATCTTTTTACTTGCGCAGTGGTTCCCGCGTTTAGCTGCATATACGGACTATGAAGCTTGGACTAACAAAGCGTTTTTAGGCAGTGGTGAATTTACCCTTGAATTTGGCGATTATGATGTTGAGATCACTGTGCCTGCGGATCATATCGTATCAGCAACGGGGAAGCTTGATAATGCCAGCAGCGTGTTAACCCGCACTCAACGTAATCGTTTAGAAGAAGCTGAAAAAGCAAAACGCCCTGTATTTGTTGTTACAGAGGAAGAAGCCTTAGAGAACGAAAAAGAAGGCACAGATAAAACTAAAACATGGCACTTTAAAGCTGAAAACGTGCGTGACTTTGCATGGGCGTCATCACGTAAATTTATGTGGGATGCAAAAGGCTATCAACAAGGTGGTGATGATCAGCCTTTCGTCATGGCGATGTCATTCTTCCCGAAAGAAGGCGGTGATTTATGGAAAAAATACTCGACTGAAGCCATTGTTCATACCATGGAAGTCTACTCACGTTTCTCGTTTGATTACCCTTATCCTGTAGCTCAGTCTGTGAATGGCCCGGTCGGTGGTATGGAATATCCAATGATCACGTTTAACGGCCCGCGTACCAAACTACAAGACGACGGCACTCGCACTTACTCGCAAGCTGAAAAACGCTTTTTGATTGGCGTGGTGATCCACGAAGTTGGTCACATCTATTTCCCTATGGTTGTAAATTCAGATGAGCGCCAATGGACCTGGATGGATGAAGGTTTAAATAGCTTTTTAGATGGCGTAGCCGGACGTGAGTGGGATCCAACCATTCCATGGGGCGTAGAGCCACGTGATATCGTCGCGTATATGAAATCTGAAAACCAAGTGCCAGTTATGACGCAGTCTGACAGTGTATTGCGCTTAGGGCCTAATGCCTATACTAAACCTGCGGCAGCACTTAATATTCTCCGTGAAGTTATTTTAGGACGAGAGTTATTTGACTTTGCCTTTAAAGAATATGCATTGCGCTGGAAATATAAGCGCCCTACCCCAGCTGACTTTTTCCGTACCATGGAAGAAGCGTCAGGGGTTGATTTAGATTGGTTCTGGCGTGGTTGGTTTTACACCACAGACCATGTTGATATCTCATTAGATAAAGTCTATCAATTGCGTTTAGATACCAAAAACCCAGATATTGATTTTAACCGCTTACGTGATATTGAAGCAGCTAAGCCAATGCCGTTATTTGTAGAGCGTAACAAAGCCGAAGGTAAGAAGTTATGGGTTGAAGAAAACCCAGACGTGACCGATTTCTATGACGGCAATGACCGCTTTACTGTAACGAATAAAGAGCGTAACTCGTATAACAAGTTCTTAAAAGGTTTAGAGCCGTGGGAGCGTAAAGTACTGGATCGTGCAGTTGAAGAAGATAAAAATTACTATGTACTTGAGTTTTCAAACTTGGGTGGTTTAGTAATGCCAATTCTACTTGAGCTTACTTTTGAAGACGGCAGTAAAGAAGAACAGTATATTCCGGCTGAAATTTGGCGCCGTAATCATAAGCATGTACAGAAGCTAATTATCACTGATAACAATAAGCCGCTTGTGTCAGTTTCTGTTGATCCGCGCTGGGAAACGGCTGATGTAGATGTTGAAAACAATAACTACCCTCGTCGTATTATTCCATCACGTATTGAAGTGTATAAACGTGATAAGAGTAAAGCGAAAGTCAGCCGCGATATCATGCATGATATTAAAACTGAATTAAAAAATGATGAAGAAAATGATGACGCTAAGGAACAAGAATAATGCGCTTTTTTCTCATCACCCTTGCTTTACTCGTTGCTGCGCCTGCAATGGCGCATCAACTAAAAGCGTCCGTAACCACGGTTTTATTTAATAAACGTACCAACAACATTGAGTTGATGCATCGTTTTTATTTACATGATACCGAGCATGCTGTGGAGCATTTATTTCCTGGCAATGCCGATATTATAAGCAATAAAGAAGATCAACAACGCTTTGCGCAGTACATCGAATCACATGTTGCTCTGCAAACTTTGGAAGGTAAGCCATTAAAATTGCAGGAAGTGGGCGCTCAAATAGATGGAAAGTTCTTTTGGGTATACCAAGAAGCCCCTATCCCTACAGATATTAAAGGCATTCGCATGAGTCATGGTGCACTGCGTGATTTATGGCCTGCACAAGTCAATATGGTTAATGTGGAAGGTAAAGGCAAAGTAAAAACCTTGCATTTCACTCAAGACGATACTTGGCTAGAAGCCCGCTTTGAGCCAGTCGCAACAACCAGTAATTAACTTAAATAGTAACTTCCCAACCGATGAGCACAGTAGTTTTGTGCGCTTTTTTTATTTAAATTTCTTTTCATAGCCAATTACTTAAACTATCTTATAGGAAGTTACTGGGATGAATTTGAAATCATACCAATCGTGTTAAGTATTTAAGTCGATTGGTATCATAAACAAGGAATGATATGAATATGCATCAGAGCATGGTCGCCGGGGTCATTTTTGATTTAGATGGCACGCTTATGTCATCGGAATTAGATTTTACCTTGATAAAGGCGCAAATTAGTTGCCCAGCAGAGCTCGATTTACTTAGTTTTATAGCCCAACTTCCTTCGCCTTATATGCGTGAAGAAGCAATGAATATTGTTCACCAGCACGAGCTAATGGATGCTCAACACGCAACCCTGTTACCTGGCGTAGCGCAGGCAATTGCACGGTTAAAAGAGCAAGCTATACCAATGGCAATTGTTACGCGTAATTATGACCGCGCTGCAGCTCTTAAATTAAAAAATAATCCATTGCCAATTCAAACAGTACTAACTCGCAGTGATGCACCTGCAAAACCAGATCCTAGTGCCCTCAATGCAATTGCAACATTATGGGAAATGGAGCAGCAGTATGTACTTTATGTTGGGGATTACCTTTATGACATACAAGCGGCACATAATGCGAATATGCGCGCTTGCTTATATGCACCAGACGAGACACCTGCATATGCTAATCAAGCTGATTACATTTTAAAGCACTTTTCTGAATTACCTGAGTTAATAAACCAGCTAAGTAAAAAACAGCAACAATCATTAGCTTCACATCCTACAATTTAGTGCATTTTAATTATTATGTTAAATAGCATGTGCTTTTACTTTTATTAATACCAGACCAAGATTAAGCCATAAAAAATTAAAGAACAAAATTGTAATTTTGCTGTCATTTAATCACTAGCTGAAAACTGCGCGAATTGTTAAAATAGCGTCAATATCGAGTTTCCAATAGAGGCATAAGATGGGCAGAGCATTTGAAGTCCGTAAAAACGCCATGGCAAAAACTGCCAACGCGAAAACCAAAGTTAATTCTAAATACGGCAAAGAAATTTACGTCGCTGCAAAAAATGGTGAACCTGATCCAGAAGTAAACCAATCTCTAAAACGTTTAATCGAACGTGCTAAGCGAGATCAAGTTCCAGCGCATGTAATCGAAAAAGCGATAGAAAAAGCAGCCGGTGGTGCAGGGGAAGACTATTCAACAGCACGCTATGAAGGTTATGGCCCAGGTAATTGTATGGTGATAGTGGATTGTTTAACAGACAACCCAAATCGTACTATTAAAGATGTTCGCTTACCGTTTACGAAAACAGACTCTAAAATAGGTACTCCAGGCTGTGTCGCCCATATGTTTGACCACTTAGCTGTACTTGGTTTTTCGGGTGATGACGATGAAGTAGTGCTAGAAGCCTTGATGATGGCTGATGTGGATGTGACAGACGTTGAGGTTGAAGATGGTAAAGTGTCTGTATTTGCTCCTCATACTGAATATTACAAAGCAAAAACAGCCCTTGAAGATGCATTTTCAGATATTAACTTTGAAGTTGATGAAATTACTTTTGTACCCCAAGTCCATGTGGAAATCACCGATGCAGATGATATCGCGAATTTTGAAAAGTTTATGACGATGCTTGAAGATTGTGATGATGTACAAAATGTGTATCACAATGCAACCGTGGTTAATTAGAGTAAAGTTAGCTTGATAAGCTGTAGGTCGTGCTTTAGCGCGAAATAGGGCTTAAGTTAAAGTGATTATCTTAAGCCATCATTGTCATTTTACTAAAGCGCATTACTGTTAATGCGCTTTTTTGTTGGCTGTTGATAAGTGCTGAATGTTAGCCATTCATTGTAGTTATACCAATCGTGTTTTGGTTGCCAAAAAAAGCCAGCCCGAGGGCTGGCAATATGACACTAACAAACTCGAAGGGGAGCTATTGTTGCGCTTTAAACTTTATACGAAACGCATGCAATAATGGTTCAGTATAACCACTGGGCTGCTTCACCCCTTCTAATACAAGGGCTAGAGCGGCTTGATAGGCAATACTTTGCGCTAAACTTTGCTCAGATTCCGCCATCGCAATATAGTTTGCATCGCCCTCATTTTGACCATCGACCACTTTAGCCATTTTTGCCATAGTGTTTTCTATTTGTGCTTGCGTGCACACTCCGTGATGCAACCAGTTAGCCATATGTTGGCTGGAAATACGCAAAGTAGCTCTGTCTTCCATTAAGCCAATATGATTAATATCAGGTACTTTAGAGCAGCCTACGCCTTGGTCAATCCAGCGTACAACGTAGCCTAAAATACCTTGTGCGTTGTTATCTAGCTCAGCTTGAATATCCTCTTTTGTTAAGCTATTAGGATCTGCCAGTAAAGGAGGCGTGAGTAGCTGAGTTAAACTGGCTTGTTGACGTGCAGCAATCGCTTTTTGGCAGCTAAATACATCAACATCATGATAGTGCATAGCATGTAAGGTCGCAGCCGTAGGGGAGGGCACCCATGCGGTATTTGCGCCAGATTGCGGATGGGCAATTTTTTGCTCCATCATTAATGCCATTTTATCAGGCATGGGCCACATACCTTTACCGATTTGCGCGCGTCCACTTAAGCCTGTTTGCAAGCCGATATCAACATTACGGTCTTCGTATGCTGCTATCCAAGGTTGTTGTTTAATCGCGGCCTTTGGCAGTACAACACCGGCTTGCATTGAAGTATGAATTTCATCCCCCGTGCGGTCCAAAAAGCCGGTATTAATAAATACAACACGCTCTTTAGCTGCTGCTATACAGGCCTTTAGATTGACAGAGGTACGGCGTTCTTCATCCATAATACCCATTTTTACGGTGTTTGCAGGAAGTTGTAGTAACTGCTCCACACGACTAAATAAAGTATTAGTAAAGGCCACTTCTTCTGGGCCATGCATTTTTGGTTTAACAATATTGATACTGGCTGCGCTGGAGTTTTTAACAGGACTGTTACCCTTTAAGTCATGCAGCGCTGCTGTAACTGTGATCACTGCATCCATAATGCCTTCAAATACATCGCGGCCTTGGCTATCTTGTATTGCAGGGTTAGTCATCAAGTGGCCAACATTACGAATGAACATCATGCTGCGGCCTTTTAGAGTAAGCGGCTGACCATTAACGCCACTGTAGTTGCGGTCGGCCGCTAAGCTACGCTCAATAGTTTTGCCTTCTTTAGTGAATGACTCAACTAGCGTGCCTTTCATTAAACCAAGCCAATTTTGGTAAACTTGTACTTTATCTTCGCCATCAACGGCGGCAACAGAATCCTCACAGTCCATAATGGTTGTTAATGCAGCTTCAAGCACCACATCTTTTAAACCTGCTTTATCGGCGCTCCCAATAGGGTGGTTATGGTCAATTTGTAGCTCAATGTGCAGGCCGTGGCTGATCAGCAAAATAGCCGTTGGATTTTGTGCTTCGCCTTGAAAACCAACAAGTTGTGCTGGTTGCTTTAACCCTGTTTGCGAGCTATCTCGTAAAGTGATAAAAAGCTGTCCATTCACTACTGAGTAATTAGTGCTTTCGATATGTGAGCCATTTTCAAGGGGGATGGCTTTATCTAAAAACTGCCTTGCATAAGCCATGACTTTAAAACCGCGCACCGGGTTATAGGCACTGCCTTTTTCGGCGCCGTCTTCTTCGCTTAACACATCAGTGCCGTATAAGGCGTCGTATAACGAACCCCAGCGAGCGTTTGCAGCATTAAGCGCGAATCGTGCATTGCTAACTGGCACAACGAGCTGCGGGCCTGCCGTGCGTGCTATTTCAGGCTCCACATTATCAGTTTCAATACAAAAGCTTTCTGGCTCAGCAACCAAATAACCGATATCAGTTAAAAACTGTTGATAGTGCTCTGCATCCCAGTGTTTGTGGGCAACATGATAGCTATCAATCTGGTGTTGTAGGTCTTCACGCTTAATAAGCAGCTGGCGGTTAATAGGGCTTAAATCATCAATAATATCAGCAAACCCTTGCCAAAAATGCGGTTCACTAATGCCGGTGCCAGGTAGTAGTTGTTGGTTAACAAAATCGGCTAATTGGCTATTTACAGTTAACCCAAACTGGCTGTGAGAGGTGGTCATAATCGGTATCCTTTTAAACGGTCGCGGTGCTAATTAAATGACGATTGTTGATTGTCGTGCTGTAACCATAACTCAAAAATGCGTGAACAGTGTGCTTTTGTCCATTCACAAAATATATAGCCGGCATAACAACTATAAATTTACTAAATCTTAAAAATCGGCCTAATGTTGTTTTAAGCGCTAACGAGCTAACCCTCATTAGCCTCTCTCACAATCAGAAATATTAATTTTGTATTAACCCGTTCAAAGGATTTTTATTATGACTACTTATCAACGTGAAACAGATTCGCTAGCAACACTTTGTCAAGCACAAGGTAAACAATGGCAGGCTATTAACCCTGAGTACGCGAGTCGTATGCGTTTGCAAAATCGCTTTCGTACTGGGCTTGATATCGCACAATTTACCGCAGATATTATGCGTGAAGATATGGCGGCATACGATGCTGATACCAGTCAATACACACAATCTTTAGGTTGCTGGCATGGTTTTACTGCGCAACAAATGATGATGGCAATTAAGCGTCATCAAAAAACAACTAAGCGCAGCTACGTATACTTAAGTGGTTGGATGGTTGCGGCACTTCGTTCTGAATTTGGCCCACTACCTGATCAAAGTATGCATGAGAAAACTTCAGTGCCGGCACTCATAGAAGAAATTTATACTTTCTTAAAACAAGCCGATGCCCGCGAATTAGACCATTTATTTAAAGATCTTGATGCAGCAAAAGCCAATGGCGGTGATGTGCAAGCAGTGCTTGATAAGATCAATAACTTTGAAAGCCATGTAGTGCCAATTATTGCAGATATTGATGCTGGTTTTGGTAATGAAGAAGCAACTTATCTACTGGCTAAAAAGATGATTGAAGCAGGTGCTTGCGCAATCCAGATTGAAAACCAAGTATCTGATGCAAAGCAATGTGGTCACCAAGCAGGTAAAGTAACGGTGCCGCATGAAGACTTTTTAGCAAAAATAAACGCGGTACGTTATGCATTCTTAGAGCTTGGTATTGATAACGGTATTATCGTAGCGCGTACGGATTCATTGGGGGCAAGTTTGACCCAAAAAGTGCCGGTATCACAAACGCCAGGCGACTTGGCCAGCCAATACAATGCGTTTTTAGAAACGACCCCAATTAATGGTGTAGAGGATTTAAACGAAGGCGACACCGCAATGAAGCTGAACGGCCAATTGTGTAAACCAACTCGTCTTGATAACGGCCTTTATCAGTTCCGTGAAGGTACAGAAAAAGACCGCGTGGTACTTGATTGCATTACCAGCTTACAGTCAGGCGCTGATTTACTATGGATTGAAACTGAGAAACCACATGTAAAACAAATTGCAGAGCTGGTAAATCGCGTTAAAGAACAAGTACCTGATGCTAAGTTGGTGTACAACAATTCACCGTCATTTAACTGGACGCTGAAATTCCGTGAGCAGGTTTATCAACAGTGGCTTGATGAAGGAAAAGACTTATCAGCTTACCCAAGCATTGATGATAATAAAGCACTGATGGCACCTGAAATGGATAATACTGAGCTGGCTCAAGCTGCCGATGTATTAGTACAAAACTTCCAACGTGATGGCGCAAGAGAAGCGGGTATTTTCCATCACTTAATTACTTTACCAACATATCATACGGCTGCGTTAAGCACGGATATCTTGTCAGAGGGCTATTTTGGCGACTTAGGAATGTTGGCTTATGTACGTGATGTACAACGTCAAGAAATTCGTCGTGAGCAAGCGTCTGTAAAGCACCAAGACTTAGCGGGATCTAACATGGGCGATACACATAAAGAGTATTTCTCTGGTGATAATGCGCTTAAAGCGGGCGGTGAAGCGAATACTATGAATCAGTTTTAAAAAGTAAAACAACATTCCAACTCAACAGTGTTACAAGGGCCGCAAGGCCCTTTTTTAGTTTATAAACAACAGTTACATTCAGTCCCGCCTTGAACAAAATTGCGCTAACTCAGATCACTATTTAACTAGCTGATAATTTCAGACTTCCGATTTGGATCAGAGTTTAACTAGCTGCTCAGTTTTACCTAAATGTTTGGATCAGTATTTAATCAGCCTAGCTTTTACTCGCTATTTTTTAATAAAAAGTACGCTTAAATGCTTTTTTTGGCTATTGGTAAGGGCAATTTCAGGTCAAAATACCTGGAATTGGTCTTTAAACTAAAAATATAAACCGATTTTTTACCAACTCTAAGCGAGAATAAACCACTTTTTTACCAACTCAAACGCCATAAACAGTGACTCAAACCGATTTTTTACCAACTCAGCGACCTAAAAATGTCATAAACCGAAATTTTACTAACTCAATTGCTAGACAAAGTCCGATACTTTTTTTAAGTATGTAAGGAGTTACTCACATTATTAGTGTAAAGGGGGTTTACAAAAAGTTAGCGAGAGTAAAGTTAGCGAGAGTAAAGTTAGCAAGGGAAAATTAGGCTAACTGCTCTAACTTTCTAAACTCGCTAACTGTACTTTCTCAGCTCGCTAACTCACTTCTATTTACTATGTTTGTCAAACCACCATTGGATATAGGCTACTTTAGCCATCAAGTTTGATGGGCGCTGCGTAATACCATGGGAGGCATCTGGAATGCGTACCATCGCAGTATCAACCCCTTGCAGTTTCAGTGCTTGGTAAAATTGCTCTGTCTCTGAAATTGGCGTACGGTAATCAGCTTCACCGGTTAATAGCATGGTTGGTGTTTTAACATTACCGACATAGCTTATTGGAGAGCGTTTCATATAATGCTCAATATGATCCCATGGTTTACCCGGGAACCAGTAGTCGGCAAAGAATGGGTAGAAGTCTGCAGTTAGTACAAAGCTGATCCAATTGATCACCGGTTTTGCTACCACGGCTGCTGCAAAGCGGTCAGTATGACCCACAATCCACGCAGTGAGCACACCACCGCCTGAGCCGCCAGTAACAAATAGTTTAGACTTATCAATAAAGCCTTTGGCAATTAAGGCGTCAACTCCGGTCATTAAATCATCAAAATCGTTACTTGGATAATTGTGATGAATCGTTTGTGCAAACTGTTTGCCGTAGGAGTCGCTGCCACGCGGGTTCATGTATAAAACCACATTACCTTTGGCTGCAAATAATTGTACTTCAGCACTAAAATGCGGGCCATAGTTGGCTACAGGGCCGCCATGAATTTCTAAAATAAGTGGGTATTTTTTGCTGCTGTCAAAGCCCGGTGGGTAAGCAACCCAGCCTTGGATTGGTAAATCGTCATGGCTTGATTTAATCCAGAACTCTTCTACTTTCGCTAGCTGCTTGTTACCTAAAGCATCATCATTTAGTTTGGTTAGGCGTAGTGTTTTGCCATTTTTAACTATGGCGATATCGGCAGGGCGCTGGGTGTCGGCTAGGGTAATTGCGACATCACCATCATCGCTGATATCAAAATCGCCACCTGAGTATGGGCGGCCAAAAGACACACTACCAATTTTTTCGGTAATGACTTTACGCTTGCCACTGCGCGGTTGATAAGCAAGTACGGTTTGTCCTTCACTGGCGTAACTAAAAAATAGGCCATTGGAGTTATCGGCCCACTTTATTTGACCAACACTGCGGTCAAAATCGGCGGTTAAACTGGTGGTTTCCCCCGATTTTAAATCACGAATATATAATTGGCTATTTTCATAATTGGTTAGTTTATCATCATAACCTGTGTAGGCGAGGTAGCGGCCATTCGGTGATACTTGAGGTTGGTTATCAGGCCCGATGCGGTCGGTGACCGCACTGATCTGTAGGTCTTTTAAGGTCAGCTGATAAATCTCGGAGTTCGTTGGTTTGAGCTTAAATTCAGCATGTCGATTTGCCGAAAAATAGAGGGTATTTCCATCATCAGCAAAGCTGATTGGTCCGCTATGATCAAAGTCACCAGAGGTTAACTGGCGAGCATTACCACTATTGGCGTCGATACTGAATAAGTGACGAAAGCCTGGTTTTGTATAGCCACCGCCATCAGCACGATAATATACATCATCAATAAACTTAGCAGGCTCAGCCCAACTGGCACCGTCGGGTTTACCAGGCAGGCTTACAGGAGAGGCAGCTTTGCTTGGCACAAATTGGCTAAACAGCAATTGGCGACCATTAGGTGTCCACTGCAAACTAGATGGGCTTTGGGTTAAGTTACTAATTTTTGCGACCGCGCCTGTTTTTAACCACTTAACATAAATTTGGCTACTGCCATCGCGTGTTGAAATAAACGCTAAGCGTGTTTCATCCGGAGAAAGCACTGGCGCATAGTCCATATGCACACCTGATGTAAGTGGCTGTAGCTGTTTGGAATTACTATCTACAGACCAAATATTACTTACTTTACGGTCGCTTTTAATATCCATGCGATTACGCACAAAGTACACCGTTTTCCCATCATTAGTCATTTCAATTTGATTGGCATATTCAAGGTCGAAAACATTTTCAAGTTGTAGAGTTTGCTGTGATGGACTGGCAAAGCTTGCAAAACTGATGGTCGTTAATAGTGCAAAAGGGGCAATCAACTTCATTGTTATTCCTTATTATTAGTTAATGATATAACTGTTATAAAGTAACGGTGATTAAAAATACACCTTAATGCGATAAGAAGTGGACAAAATAGCTTAGAACGCATAATTTAAATTAAACACAATTAAAAGGAATAATTATGATTGGCTATACAATGTTAGGTACCAATAATCTGCCAGATGCCGTGGCGTTTTATGATGAACTATTCTCTTTACTTAATGCGCAACGGTTTCTAGAGACTGACAAGTTTGTCGCTTGGAGTGTTGACCCTAAGCAGCCTGGTTTTTCAGTTACTAAACCGTATGACGGTCAGGCTGCAACAGTGGGTAATGGCACTATGATCGCGATTGCGGCTGAGACTCCTGCACAAGTAGATGCTTTTCATGCAAAGGCAATGGAACTTGGCGCAACCGATGAAGGCGCACCTGGACCGCGAGAAATGCCGGGCTTTTATGCTGGTTACTTCCGTGATTTAGACGGTAATAAACTGAATATATTTTGTTTCATTCAGGCTGCGTAATCGTGCAATTTAACGGTAAAAACATGACTAAAATAACTGTTTTATTGGCGTTGTGTGCAGGGCTTAGTTACCCAGCGGCTAACGCTCAAATAGCACCAACATGGCCAGACAATAATAAAATAGCGGTGAGCCTGTCTTATGATGATGCGTTAGTTAGTCAACTCGATAACGCAGTACCCGCACTAAATGAATACAACTTTAAAGCCTCGTTTTATATAGTGCCAAACTCAGCGAACGTGCAATCACGTATGGCTGATTGGCAAGCACTTGCAAGTCAGGGGCATGAGCTTGGTAACCACAGTTTATTTCATCCCTGCAGCGCATCTAAAGCAAACCGAGAGTGGGTTAACGAGGAGCAAAACCTTGATAATTACACCGCTGCACGCGCGATACGCGAAGTACTCACTGCGAATGTATTTTTACAAGCACTTGATGGCAAAACGCAGCGTACTTTCACGCCGCCTTGCTTTGATACTCAAGCCGCTGGTAACGATTTTATAGAGCCGCTTAAAGCGCATTTTGTGGCAATAAAAGGACTTGATCAGAGTGAGCGTTCTGTCCTTTGGGCGCCATCAGATGTGACTGGGCAGCAATTGATTGAGTATGTGAAAAACGTTCCCGCAAAAACGCAGCTGATCAATCTTCTTTTTCATGGTGTAGGTGGTGATCATTTGAGTATTTCAGTCACGGCTCACGCGCAGTTATTAGCTTTCTTAGCTGCAAATAAAGAAAAATATTACGTTGATTCATATATCAATATTATGCAGCAACAGGCAAAGGAGTGAGCGGTGTATATTGGCGAAATAGCGACCCGTTGTGATGTATCCGTAAAAACCATTCGGCATTATGAAGCGATTGGTTTATTAAGTGACATTAAGCGACAAGGAAGTTACCGTATTTATGAAAACGCTGATGTAGAATTTGTCACCCTAATTAAACGGGCACAGTTATTAGGGTTAAGCTTAACTCAACTTAAACAGCTTAAAATTACTCGCCATGATTTGGATTGGCCTGCGGTAATGGCTTTACTCGAGGACAAGAAGCAGCAAATATTGATAGATATTACTGCACTTGAACAACAAAAAGAGCTACTAGATTTTTATCACCGCGATATAAAAATGTGTTTGGATAACCAAGTATCAGGTTAACGGTACTTGACTCTACCCTTTAGGGCAGGGTGTATGCTACTGCTTTTAAAGGAGTAGTTAGTATGAAAAAACGTATTTTAGTGATAGATGCAAACCCCAAACCAGCTAGCTTCTGCGACGCTTTAGCCAAAAACTATAGTCAAAGCTGCAACAGCGAGTGTGAAATACGTACACTTTCTCTTAGTGCGATGACGTTTGACCCCGATTTAAGTAATGGCTATGACAATGTGCAACCGCTAGAAGCTGACTTAGTTGATTTTCAAACGCAGTTGCAATGGGCTGCACATATTGTGTTGTTTATTCCCGTCTGGTGGGGCGGCTTGCCTGCAAAATTCAAAGGCGTGATTGATCGTACGTTTTTACCTGGATTTGCCTTTCAGTATCAACCAAATAAAACTATTCCCGATAAGCTGCTAAAAGGGCGTACAGCTGAGGTTATTTTAACGCTGGATACGCCAGCTTGGTATTATCGTTTCGTTCAAGGTGCCCCAGTCACTAAGCAGTTAAAGCACACTATTTTAGGTTTTTGCGGCATTGAAGTTATCTCAACCACATATCTTGGGCCAATCATCAGTTCGACGCCAGAGCAGCGAGATAAGTGGTTAAAGCAAATGGCCAAAATGACGGGGAAGTAAGAGTATAGAATGTCATCAAAAAATGCTGTTTAACTGTATAACCGGTTTATTAGTGAAGCAGTGATGATTTACTAGAAGTGATGGGGGGCTAGAAGTGATGAGGTAATAGAAGTTTGCTCGTATCAGCCTAAGCAAGTATAAATTTAATTGGATTTAAAAAGCCGTGTTTACTTAACAAACACGGCTTTTATAATTACCGCTTACCGCTTACCGCTTACCGCTTACCGCTTACCGCTTACCGCTTACCGCTTAGGGCTATTAATAATCAAACTTGTGTTTAGTAAATAAGCTCTGTACTTGTTGCCATATTTTCCCAGGCTTGCCATCAGCAACTGGTTGCCCATTGAGTTTTACAACGGGCCCCACTTCTTTGGTGGCGCTGGTGATCCACACTTCGTCTGCGGCAAACAACTCTTGCTTAGTAATAACGCGTTCTTGCACTTTAAAGTCACTGTGGCTGTGCAAAATAGTTAAAATGAGCCAACGAGTGACCCCGGGCAATATTTGGGTATCTAAAGGAGGGGTGCTAATAACGCCATCTTTAACGATAAATACATTGCTTGAGCTTGCTTCGGTGAGTTCATCCAAACGGTTATATAAAATGGTTTCACTATTGCCTGCTGCGGCACCATGTTGGTAGTGCATAACGTTACCAAGCAAAGCCGTTGATTTGATGTGGCAACGCTGCCAGCGCTTGTCTTGCTCTACAGACACAGTATAGGTTTTAGCATTGTCGATGTCACAAACTGGTTGTGGAGGGATTTCGAACGCGTACGCAAATACAGTGGGTGTTATGCCATTAGGATAAGCATGAGCACGTTTGCTGTCAGCGCCGCGACTAACATGTAAATAAATACCTAAGTTATCACCTTGGTTTTTCTCACACAATTGCTGACAGATTTCACGCCATTGCTCAGCTGTATAACCTAAGCTAATTTCCAGCTCATTTAAACCGTTATTCATGCGCTCTATATGTGCGGCAAAGCCAAGCATTTTGCCATTGTAGGCAGGGATCACTTCGTAAATACCATCACCAAATAAAAAACCGCGATCCATGGGGGATATCTTTGCGTGCTCAGCACGCATATAATCGCCGTTTAAATACACCGTGCTCATTGTAAATCCTCATTCTGATTGGCAACACCGCTAAGCTGACGTAGTCTTGCGATAAGTTGTTGGCCATGCATTGCATGTAGGCCATCTTCGGTTAATTCGTTTTTGTGGGTAACGCCATCAACGCTGCCGCGTTCACTCAAATATTGCAAGATTGCGAGGGTATCGATATTCTCCAGCAAGTCTTGGCCACACCAGCGGCTTAAAAAAGTAATGATGCCGTAGGCCGCCCAGTTTGATACATCAGCCAATAACAACTCATCACAACAAGTGAGGCTTGGCATAATGCTCATCTCAGTCATATATTGCGATAAGTTGCCCATACCAATTTCGTTGCCGCCATCGCCAATTGCAACGGTAGGGCAGGGGGCTTGTGTAATAAAAAAATCAAAACAGCCACAATCAGCAGATATATCGATGCCACGCATATTGTAATATTTATTGCCATTGCAAAGCCCTGGGCGCTCGATTGATAATACACAATCCGGTTTTAGCTCTGCCAACGCTGCTTGGCTAAATGATAGCGCATCAGCAAAGTTATTAAGTGGCAACTCAAAGCAATTAAAGTCATTTTTAAGGGCACTGTAAAGGGGGTTGCCACATACTAATATGGGTTGTTTACCAAGTGCTTGCAATGCATTGTATAAAGCAATCGCACCGACTGGGCCATCAGTTTCAAAGGTTTGTTTTACCGCAAAACCGGTGCCAATGAGCACTGTGTTTTTTGCATCAAATAACGACTTTGCAGCGCGTAGGTAAGTGCCCGTCTGTTGATGAGCATAAAGACTTTGCATGCCGCGAAGGTTTTGCTCCACCATCATGGTTTCAATCGTGGTGCTTAATTGCACATCACTTAACGGGTGTGGCATAGTGCTTTGATCTCTTCAATAAGGGCAATGCCCGCAGCGTTGTCGCCGTGAACGCATATACTATCTGCATGCAGTGGTAATTGTTTACCTGAGCGGGTCGTTACACAGCCTGTAGCAAGTAACTGTTTAACTTGCGCCAGCAATGCGCTCTTATCATGCACACTGCCACTTAGACTGCGCGAAACTAACAGGCCTTCATCTGTGTATTGGCGATCTGCGAATGCTTCTAAAATGAGCGTTAGTTGATATTGCTGAGCAAGTTGTTTATGTTGATCAGCTTGTGCTGTAGCTAAAATCATCATTTGCAAATCTGCGGAATAACTAGCAACAGCCTGCATGACGGTATGTAAAATTGTTTCATTAGCCATCATATCGTTGTATAACGCACCATGAGGTTTTACATAGCTTAAGTTGAGACCTTGCACTTTTGCCATGCCTTCAATTGCGGCTATTTGATAATGTAAGCAGTTGGTTAGCTCTTGTGCTGTTAAGGCCATCGAGCGACGCCCAAAACCTTGCTTATCAGGGTAGCTTGGGTGAGCACCAATCAGTACTTTATGTTGTTTGGCAAGTGCTAAGGTGTTGGCCATCACATCGCTATCACCACCATGAAAACCACAGGCGATATTAGCCATATCGATATGTGGCATTACCTCACTATCGAGGCCCATTTGCCACGCGCCAAAGCTTTCACCTAAATCACAATTGAGCTTCATTATTGTTTCCGTTTAAAAAGCCGAAATATGGGCGTTTTGAATATCGGTGATCAACATATGCCCAGGGCTATGGGTGATGCAAAAATCAGGTGCGGCATTCGCTATCGCTATTTGCGGGGTGACGCCACATGCCCAGAACACGGGTACTTCACCTTCTTTAATGGTGACAGATTCACCAAAGTTAGGGCGGTAAATATCTTTAATACCGATTGCAGCCGGATCACCAAAATGCACCGGTGCACCGTGCACATCAGGAAAGCGACTGCAAATCTGGATTGCGCGAATAGCGTCTGCCGGCTTCATTGGTCGCATACTCACGACCATATTTGAGTGGAATATACCGGCACTTTCACAAGGAATATTAGTCATGTACATAGGCACATTTTTGTTTTCTGTAATATTACGTATTTCTATTCCAGCTGCTTTTAGTGGCTCTTCAAATGAAAATGAGCAACCGATTAAAAAGGTCACTAAATCATCGCGCCATTGCTCTTTGATATTGGTGACTTCTTCAATCAATTGGCCGTTTTTAAAAATACGATAGCGTGGTAAATCTGTACGAATATCTAAATCATGAGCGACATTAGGAATACTCGTAGCACCTGCTAAGCGGCTGGTTGCAACAATCGGGCATGACTTTTTATTTACTTGGCAAAATTGTAAAAAATCCAACGCATACTTCTGGGGTAAAATCACTAAATTAGCTTGTACAAAACCAGGCACAAATCCTGAAGTATGACCGGTGTAATCTTCATTACGAATCATATTTCTAATAGCGTAAGGCGTTGTAAGTGATGCGTTATGTTGCATAGTATCCTCTTGAACTTAGTTGTTATTAATGCCATTTACTGTGACAGGTAAAGTACCTTGTGCTGGTTTTTCACCAACTAGTACTTTTGCAAGGGCTGTAAAAGCCGGTCCTGCTACTTTAACATCATTATCTACATCTATGTTATACGCATAAGTTGCTAAAATTGCATCTGCATATTGGCCAAACGTGGCAATATCATACGGTGCCCGTAGGCTCACAAAAACTGTTTTCTTATCAGCCAACTGTGCTTGCTGAAGCAGTTTTTCAAGTGCCGGGCCTTGATCTGCCTTAGCAATTGCGAAGTTTGGGTTGTCTGAGAGATCATCCATACCGCCAACTTCAACCGCACTTTGATTTGGTGAAGCATTACCCGCGATGATGACATCCGCTTCGTTAAGCGCTTTTAGCGTTGCAATAGGTTCAAAGCCTTGCAAGCTGGTGCAGCTAAATGAAACTTGTTGCTGTGTATGCTCCTGCATTGCCTGCTGTAACGCGATACACTTTCGGGTATCAGGCATAATGATATGTACTTTAGTATTGGCGCTGAGTTTAATTGGTAAAGTGTTTTTGTCATTTTTAACTTCAGTAATGGCAGCAAGTGCTAACTCTGCTTCTACTTTACGATGACTTTCATCACCTAAAATCAGCTGTGCTTTTTGCATAGCTAAGGATTCGTTAAGCTCAGTTGTTAATTTAAACTTACTTTTTAAATTAATGATGCGCTGCGCCGAGGTAGCGACTTCGTCGGCGTTTAAATTGCCTTTTTTTACTTCGCTGACTAAGCGAGTAATAAGTTGATCAAGCACCGCTAAATCTTTAGGGCTACGAATTTCAATCGGCATTAATGCAATATCAACACCCGCAGCAAAAGTATTTACAACTGCCTCGATAGGTTCAAAAAAGTGGCTGATACCAGCCATATCGAGTGCATCGGTGATCACCACACCTTGATAGCCCATTTCATCGCGCAATAATTCGGTGATGATTTTATGCGACATGGTGGCGGGTTTGATCATGGTTTTGCCATCTTTACTAACAAACGTACTGCTATCCAGCGCAGGGTATTGAATATGCGCAGTCATGATCATACCTGGGTTTTGATTTTTAATGATCGATTGAAATGGCGGTAAATCTTTTTCCCAGATGGTTTCTTTGTCATGCATTACTTTAGGTAAACCGGTGTGACTATCAACATTAGTATCGCCGTGACCCGGAAAATGCTTTAACGAAGTAATAACACCATTGCCTTCAAAACCAGCAACTTGTGCGCCGCCTAAAATACTCACCAATGTTGGATCTTCGCCGTATGACCGTACATTGATCACCGGGTTATCAGGATTCATATTGACATCAACAGTGGGGGCATAGTTAACATTAACACCCACTGCCTTTAATTCCTCGGCAATGACTTGCGCCGACTCAGTCGCAAACTTAGTGCCGTGTACTTTATAACTCGCGCCAATTGACATATTGCCAGTAAATGAGGTCGCTACATCACGAGGAATACGGGCTACACGACCGCCCTCTTGGTCAATTGAGATAAACAATGGTGCACCTAAGCTCGACTTTGCTGCAGCTTGTTGCATGGCATTATTTAATTTAACGATTTGGGAAATGCTATCAATATTCTCTGCAAATAAAATAACGCCACCAATATTATGCTTGGTGATCACTTTGGCTAAGTCATCGGGCAGCTTGGTCACTGCGTTACGGCATTTTTGCTGTGGGGTGTTCTCGCTGTCTTGCTCACAATAGTAACGAAAATCGAGCATTAGCTTTTGACCAAGCTGTTGCTCAAGGGTTAAATTTGTCGCTGCAAAGGTCGATTTCATTGGTATTAAACACCCTAGTCCAAAGAGAATTGATGATATGGCAAACTTATTTAACACAGTAGGCTCCAAAGCTGAATTGCTTATTTTATTTGTGAATATTTTATTCCTGATATTAATGCCATTTTGGACTAAAATACAACATATTTCTATCACATTAACGGTTTTATTTCTGAACTGCAAAAACCACCGATGAATCACACGCTTGCCTTAAGATTACATAAATATTAAGTCTTAATAGTTATTTAGATGAAAAAAATTAATATTACAGAGGCTTTTATTGATAGTAATTCATCTCTGTTTCAAGTAATAATATATTCCATAAAGATTGGTGGGTCGCCAATCAAGTTAACGACATCACCAAGGGGCACAATAATGGCAACAGCACTGACACTTTTTCAACAACAATTGAGTGATAAACTGCCTGCCTCAGCGTTTATTGAAGATTACGCTAGGCGCTATGCGTTTGGCACCGATGCCAGCTTTTATCGTTTAGTGCCTCAGTTAATAGTATTGGTTGCTGATCAGCAACAAGCGCAACAGGTCATCACAGCTGCTGCAACGTATAAAGTAGCGATCACTTTTCGCGCTGCTGGCACCAGTCTTTCAGGGCAAGCAATCACTGATTCGGTGTTAGTGTTACTTGCCGACTCGTGGTCAGGCTATGAAATTGAAAACCAAGGCCATGCCATTCGCTTAGAGCCTGCCATTATTGGTGCTCGCGTTAATCAGTTACTTGCGCCTTTTGGTCGTAAAATTGGCCCCGATCCGGCCTCAATCAACAGTTGTAAAATTGCCGGTATGGCCGCAAATAACTCGTCCGGCATGTGTTGTGGTGTTGCACAAAACAGTTATCACACTGTAAAAGACATGACCTTAATCTTCGCTGACGGCGCAGTACTTGATACCCGTTGTGAACAAAGCCGTGCTGAATTTTTACACTCTCATCCGCAGTTTATTCAAAAACTTACTGAGCTTGCCCAGGAGGTCACTAGTAATCTAGAGCTGGCGCAGCGCATTGCGCATAAATATCGTTTAAAAAATACCACTGGATATGGTTTAAATGCGTTGCTTGATTACACAGACCCAATTGAAATTATTAAACATTTAATAATTGGCTCAGAAGGCACACTCGGATTCATTGCCGACATTACCTATCATACGGTGGTTGAGCATGCCCATAAAAGCACCGCGTTTATTATTTTTGACGATATAAGCCAAGTTTGTGAATTAGTAAAGCAATTGGCAAACTTAGATGTGGCGGCGGTTGAGTTACTCGATAAACGCTCGCTAGTGTCGGTGGCTGAGCATGACGTTATGCCTAAAGATGTGCACAGCTACCCAGCTGAAAGTGCAGCGCTACTTATTGAAGTGCGTGCTGAAAATGGCGAAAAACTGACTGAGTTACAACAGCAAGTTGAGCAATTAGTCGCAAACTTTAGCACCCACCAATTAGCGACAATAGCGTTTTCAACGGATGTAAAACGCAACGCGCTATTGTGGAATATTCGTAAAGGCACATTCCCAGCGGTGGGCGCAGTACGTAAAAATGGCACTACAGTGATCATCGAAGACGTGGCGTTTGAACTGGACGTATTAGCGCAAGGTGTGCAGGCACTGCATCAATTATTTGATAAATACGGCTACGATGAAGCGATTATTTTTGGTCATGCCTTAGCGGGTAATTTACATTTTGTGTTTACTCAAGCCTTTGACACCCCTGCGCAAGTAGTGCGTTATGAGCAATTTATGCAAGATGTGTCACAGTTAGTTGCCATTGAACTAAATGGTTCATTGAAAGCCGAGCATGGTACTGGGCGCAATATGGCACCGTTTGTTGCAACAGAGTGGGGGGCTGATGGTTTTGCGGTAATGCAGCGTATTAAACAACTATTTGATAAAGACCATATTTTAAACCCAGGGGTGATCATCAACGCCGATGAAAATTGCCATATTCAAAATCTTAAATCCATGCCCAGCAGCGACGACATCATCGACAAATGTATAGAGTGTGGTTTTTGCGAAACAGTTTGCCCATCAAAAGGGCTGACACTAACGCCGCGTCAACGCATCACTTTATGGCGACGTCGCACTGAGTTAGTTAATACATTAGCTACAACCGAAGAGCTGAGCGTTAAACAGCAGCTTAATCGGCAATTAAAAAGTATTGAAAATGACTTTCAATACCTAGGCATCGATAGCTGCGCCGCAACTGGGTTATGTGGCATGAAATGTCCGGTTGGGATCAATACTGGCGAATTTATAAAGTCACTAAGGCAAAAGCAATTAGCTAATAATAAAACCGCCCCCTATGCTGGCAATTTTGCGGTAAAACATTTTGCGGCACTGGCAAGTTCCGCACGATTTGGCTTAACTAGTCTAGCTGTTATTCGTAATATTATTGGCGCACCAATGCTACGCAGTTTAAGTAAACCCGCTAACAAGTTATTTGGCACACCGCTTTATTATTCCGCGTGGCCGCGAGGGGAGCAGCCAATTAATCGTAAACAGCAGTCGTTGCCGCAACTGGATAAAGTGGTGTACTTACCAAGCTGTGCCAGTCGCGTTTTTGCCGCTGATGAAAGTGCAGCGGATAAACGTTCAATCATGCAAGTAATGCATAGTTTAACGAGCAAAGCGGGGATTGAATTGTTACTGCCAGAGCAAGTCAGTGAACTATGTTGTGGGATGCCATTTGCGAGTAAAGGTTTGCCAAAACAAGCAACTAGCAAGGCCGAACAACTACTTGATATCGCACAGCAGCTATCTGAGCATGGCCGTTATCCGATCATTTTTGACGCCAGCCCATGCGCGTTAACCACCACAGCCGCAGCACAACAGCGCGGCTTAACGGTTCTTGAAAGCGCAGAGTTTGCGTATCAATATTTACTGCCTAGGTTAACACTCACTGCACAATCAGAACCGGTAATGCTGCATGTTACTTGTAGCAGCAAACGCCGTGGCAGCGAGCAGCAATTGGTTGCTGTGGCAAAAGCATGTTGCAGTGAAGTGATTATTCCCGCGGATATTGAATGTTGTGGTTTTGCCGGTGATAAAGGTTTTAACTTACCAGAGCTAAATAGCAACGCATTAAAAACCTTGCGCAGCCAAGTCCCTAAAAATTGCAGTACAGGGGTTTCTAATAGTCGTAGCTGTGAAATAGGCTTAACCCAACACAGCGGCGTTAATTATCAATCAGTGTTGTATTTGTTAGACCAAAATAGCACACAAAAATAATAATAAAATCAGCAAGGAAAAATTATGATGAAAACACACTTAAGCATACTCGCCAGTATGCTGATATTGAGTGCCTGCAGTAACACAAATGATGTGCAAACTGTAAAACCACTTCCCAGCTTTGCTCAATCAAGTGAGCAAGTAAAACAAGCAGATGTGGTTATTTTAACCGATCATACACTTCCTGAGGATCTCAATTTAAGCAGTGGCGGTGCGCAAGGGCGTGAGCGTGACTTTATCGACCCCGCAGCTGATGTGTTTGCTAAGCAATTACAGGCACAAGGGCTAAGTTATACACTTTTAAAAGTTGAAGAGTTAATTGATAGCGGCCGAATAACTACAAAAGAGCAGTTTAATTTAGCTTACGAAAATTACGACAAACTGTTAAAACAAGCGGTAAGTGAAGGTGATACCCTTATTTCTTTGCATTTTGACGCCGATATTATTATGGCTGAAGAGTATAAAGGTAAGGAGCTTTACATTGGAGGAGTGCAAATTATCCTTGATGAACGAGCTATTAGTGATGAAACGTTTAAGCTCAGTTATTTTTTACTGAATGATTACCCACTATTTAGCAGTTTAAAAAAAGCTGGGTTTCGAATTCGTCCAGGCTATGAGTTTGAACCCCGTTATCAAGGTAATTTAACCTTAAACATTACAGGGCACTCTACTGGCGGTGGCATTTTATTGGAGCTTGCGCCACAAGAGCAAGCCATTCGCTTGTATGGCACTGCAGTAAACACAGCACAAGCTTTAGAGCCTTCGTTAGCTATTTTGGCAAAATCAGTTGCTGATTTTAGACGCGGATTATAAAGGTTGCTTAGTTGTTGACTGGCCTGCTTGTGTAAGTGCGTTTAGTAACCACTGCAATGCAGGCCCTGAGCTGCTTTGATGTTGCCATAACATATCAATACAATGCGGAAAGGTAACCGTTTGATGTTGAGTGTTAAGTTTTATTAAATCTCCATCTCGTAGCGCCGATTTAATCGCACTTGCAGGTAATTGCGCCCAACCAAAACCACTTTCCACCATTTCAATGAGCATTGAAGCGTCATTCACATACCAGCATTGAGTTGATAGCTCGCTATCAAAATGGCGAAAGCCAGTGCCATGATCGGTAATACGAATATGACGATAAAGTGCTAAATCATTCGTTGATACGGTATCTAACTGCGATAACGGATGACTTGGCGCAACAACAGTATAGTAGTGCGCATGACCAATACCTCTAAAAGCAACTTGTTCGGGGTAATCGTCTTGACTCAGTGCTACTGCAATATCGGCTTGGCCACTGTCTATTAACTTGAATGCACCTTTGTGAGGAGCCGCAATCAATAATAGCGAAGTTGTAGTAAATGTATTCGAAAATTGTTCAAGTACTTTTAAAATTGTAGTTTTAGGCAATGCTAATTCGTCATAAGCTAGAGTGAGCTCTGTTTCAATATCATCAGCAATATGCGCAATACGTATTGATAGGTTTTTATGACTATTTATGACAGTACGAATGTCATTATAAATTGCTAAGCCTTGTTTAGTTAACTTTGGTGAACGACTTGTTCGATCAAACACACTAAAACCGGTATCAATTTCAAAATTGCTGATTAACCCACTTATTGAAGATTGTGCTTTGCCTAATCGTCTGGCGGCTGCTGAAAAGCTGCCTTCTTCTACTGCGCAAATAAACGCTTCTAACTGCTCTATGGATAATTGCACTTTTCCTATCGCCTCAACCTATAGTTTCTAACTTTACGTAACATACGTGATCTTAGATGCTGATGCCAACACAGAATGCGTGGGAATAATTTATCTCACATTTTTAAAAAAAATAAAATAAATTAAAATATAAATTAAAACAATAAAATACTGGGGTGACAAATGACAAAGTTTAAACTAAATCGCTTAGCGTTAATCATTGGTGCAAGCTTATTAAGTAATCTTGCAACAGCAGCTGATGAAGATACTACAGCTGAGGCACTTAAAAACAACAAGCAAAAACTAGAAGTAATTGAAGTAACATCATCGGGTCGCAACACAATCGCGACCAAAACAGCCATGAATATTACAGCAATGGGTGAAGAAGAGCTACGTCGGAAAAATATTGCAGATATAAAATCATTGATTAAAGACAGCACTGTGATCAGTTCACCGGGTAACAGTTCTCGCTTTTCTGATTCAGTAACCGTACGTGGTCTTAACGTGGCAAACGTAAACGCCAATAACTTAGAGCGCTTTACAACTTCAACACTTGCTTATTATCTTGATAGCACACCTCTTCCTAATATTGCCTACCGTATTAAAGACGTTGCTCGCGTAGAGACGCTACTTGGCCCGCAAGGTACTTTATATGGAGGTGGTAGCTTAGGCGGTACGGTTCGTTATATTACTAATAAGCCGCAGTTAGGTGAGTTTCAATTTGATTTTAATACCAGCATTTATCAGGTTAAAGAAGGTAGCATAAGTAACGATACTGACGTGACAGTAAATGTACCAGTAAGTGACACTGTTGCTATGCGCGTCAATGTTGCACGCTTAGATGACCGTGGCTTTACCGATCGTAAAATGAACGCGGTATGGCTCGAAGATGATGAAACCCGTTTTGGCAGCCCTGATCGCGCGCAAGAACTTTATAAAGATGATGACTGGGAGCGCACAGATTCAGCTCGGATCCAATTGCTTTGGCAACCCAGCGACAATTTTAAAGTTAATTTTTCACATATCGAGCAGGACCAACTCGCTCACGGTACACGGGGGGCAAGCCTTTGGGATGTTGATGAAGCATGTGCAGCACAAGGCCTTAGTAGCGAAGACTGTACTTACACACCGGCTACTGCACCATTACAAGTTGATGAGTATACGGTGCAATCAGTTCACGAGGAGTACTCAGATCGCGGTTTTAGCATGTCATCCATTGATTTGGATTGGTCGTTAGGTTTTGCAGAGCTATCAAGCAGTACATCGTATTATACCGATGAGCGTGTAGGTCAGGGCGATTATATCGGTGAAGGTTATATTTATTATGGTTGGATTGATGGTTTAGGGGCAGACCAAACTCGTGAATCTGCTTATATGACATTTGATAATAGCAATGAAGGTATTAGCCACGAAACACGGTTAACTTCAAATAGCAGCGGTCCGTTATCATGGATTGTGGGTGTTTATTACACTGACACAGACAGCAGTTTAAAGTTTTGGGAGCATTTTAGAGGCCTAGATAATGCGATGTTCGATGCATGGGGTGGATTTGATGCTAATGATTTATACCCAGATCGTAAAGAAGGTGATATCGGTTATTTTGAAGATATTTCATCAAGCTACATGGAACTTGCGTTATTCGGTGAGCTTAGTTACGAAATTACCGATGCATGGGATGTAACGATTGGTGCGCGTGTATTTAACTGGGAAGATAAAGCGTATAAAAATATCAGCGATTACACCGGTGCAATTGGTATAACTGAAGATGTATCAACAGATGAAGGTAATGGCGAGAGTATCTTTAAATTTAATACATCGTATGACATTAATGATGATAACTTAGTCTACTTTACTGCATCCGAAGGATATCGTCGCGGTGGGACGAATGGTTTTCGTGATGAAGGTGATTTATCTGTTAAAGAATCAACTCAGCGTTTTGAGCCAGACACAACCACTAACTATGAGCTTGGTTATAAAGGTTATATGCTAGATAAAGACCTTTATCTGCAAGCGAATATTTTTCAAATTGAATGGCAAAATACACAAACATACTACGACCAAACTTTAGGTGGAATATTTCCGCTAAATGGTACTACAAATGGACCTGATTCAGAATCTAAAGGTTTTGAAATGCAGCTACGCTACTCAATTACTGACGAGCTTTCGTTTAAATTAAGCAGCGCAACATCTGAAGCCGAGTTTACAGAAACTAAAACAGTGTGTTTATACGAAGGTGCTGACGATATGCCAGGCCAAGAGTGTAGCACTTGGCTTGAAGGTGATAAGTTAGGCGGCGCTCCGAAATGGCGTCATAATGCAAGTTTAGATTATAGTACTGAACTGGGTAACGGTTATTTAGGTGCTAATTTACGTGCTCGTTATACTGATGAAGTGTTAAGTGGTCGTCAAACACGTGGTGAAGATCCGTTCATTTTTGAAGCCTACACTACTTTTGATGCATCAGTAACCTATGGGGTTGATAATTGGAATGCAACCTTATGGGTTGATAATATTGCTAATGATCTTACGCAAACATCATATCAACGTGTTGCAGGCCCTTGGGGTTATCGTAGTATTAACCAACGCCCCCGTACAATTGGTTTAAATTTCTCGTATAGTTATTATTAATGAGGTAAAGTAATTATTATAATAATTACAAATGATTAGTACACAATGTAGGGGCAGCCACATTGTGTACGCACAAGCAGATGATTACTAATCGACATAACCCACCTCACTTTTATATAAATTCTGAGCTATTAAATTACCTGCCGTTACTTTTTGCGGCTGTTGTTGGAGCTGGTAGCAGCTTACTAATGCCGAGCGTGATTGGTGCTTATACGAATTATAGCCAACTTAATCCTTCGCAAATTAGCATGATGACAAGTTTAGAAATGCTGGGGGTTTTAATAACCAGTGCGAGCAGTTTTCTTTGGCTTAGATTGATTAATTTCCACAAAGTAGTATTTATGATGTTGATGCTACTTTTTATTACTAATAGCATAAATATGTTGTTTGTTAGTGTGAATTTCCCTACATACAGTCTGCTTTTTATACGTTTTTTAGCTGGCTTAGAAACGGGGATCATATACGCTATTGCTGTGGTAGCAATTGCGAAGCAACAAAATGCAGTAAAGCTTTTCTCTTCTCTCATTAGTTGTCAAATAGCTTACGGTACTATTGGTTTTAGCTGTATTGCAGGTATAAGCCAGTATCTAGGTTTGGCTAGTATTTATATCTTTTTTAATTTTTTTATATTATTGACACTAATAATTTGCTTTTTTTGTGATGGGTTTAGTGGAAATGATGACCTTAATCATAAACAAAATGGCACATTTAAAAGTAACTATAAAAATAGCCTGATACTTCTAAAAGTCGTTTTGGCTATCGCGTTATATTATGTAGTTCAAGGCAGTGTTTGGGCTTATATTGAACCAATAGGTATATCGCTAGGGTTAACCCCTCTTCAAATTGGTAGCATATTATCTTTAGGTTTCACGCTGAGTATAATAGGGTCGTTGTGGAGCTTGAAAATCTATAAATTGCTGGGCCAACGGTTGACCGTTTGGCTAATCATACTCTTACAAGTTATTTGTTTATTGGTGTTAAATTATATAAAAGCCAGCCCATGGACTTTGTATTTATTTGCAATCACGACCATAGTCTATCAAATTTTATGGAGCTTAATAGTCCCTTTAATGATGACGTTGCTGAGTTTGATTGATAATACAAAGTATTACAGCGCTTGGAGTATCAGTGCATTCAAAATTGGGTTGATTGTTGGACCGTTATTAGCTGCAACAATAATCAATTTAAGTGGCTATGAACTACTGATTAACATAAGTTGCGTATTATTAGTTACGAGCGGTTTATTGTTAAGCCACACGTTAAAAAATCATTTTATTAAGTCACCTTTTAAATAATTTACACTGCAAATATTGAATGACTACCTATCGGTATAAGCGATAGGTAGTCATTTACTTACAAATTCTAAGTTCGGTATATTTAAAAAGCTTTAATGTTGCTAAAGCGTTTTACAGTAATGCGGTTATGTTCCCCCATAACCGCATTTTTATATTTCCAATATAGGTTTGAACGATGGTTATTAACATGAAAATGTTAAATTAATGTTTCATTATAGAGTTCGGAAAGTAGTAAACATGGATTGATTTAAACTTCACGAACCAATAGGAATATTAATGAACAATAAACTAACAAAGCTGACAATCGGTGCCTCGCTATTGATGGCTGGTAATGCGCTCGCTCTATGTCCCGATGGCGCAAGCTACGACGAAAATTTAGATTTTTGTCGTATTAATAATGACGTGTTTGGCCCATTTACTAAGGCTATGGTCGATAAATGCCAGCAATTTGGTGGTGGCAGTGCCTGTAGTAATACTTATCAATATTCTGTTGAAGGCAATTCCATCGACGTTTTACGTTGGTCACAATCATTTGCCAGCAATATTCGCGGAAGTGCTGACTGTCCGATTGGTTCTGTGCGTTCCAGTTCATATGGCGGACATTGTTTTGAAGAGCTAAGTGGTGAACTTAATAATGTATACGGCAATTTTAGTAACGAAGAAGTTGCAGCTTGTACTGAACTCAATGGTGGCTTAGCCTGCTATAAAAATCGCTGGAGTGCAGGGTTTTATCTCAGCGTTAAAAATAAATTAGCGGAAGATAACAGTGGCTCTCAAGCCGTTGAAAATCGTTTGGGCGTCTGGCTTTGGTATATTGACGAGTCGGGATTAAATAAAACTCATGCACAGTTAGCTGATGAGCTTGCTGCCATGGGCGTTAAACGTGTTTACATCAAAATAGCTGACGATACTCAAAGTTGTAGTTTGTTTGCCGATGCTTGCTCTACAGTGACTACTAATACTTATAAATCTCGGGGTATTGAGCCGTGGGCATGGTCGTATAATTATCCAGGAAGCTATACAGCCCAAGCTGATGCGCTTTTTTACGCGGCGCAGTATGGTTATGTCGGATTTGTAAGCGATGTGGAAGTTGAGTTTAATAATAAAACTAGCGAGCTACACAGCATGTTTCAAGCATTCACGACCGCTCGCAGCGACGCTATTAATGCAGGCTTTGCTGATAGCAATTTTAAATTGGGCGCTACGACATGGAGTAATCCAATTGCACAAGGTATGAGTGTCGGAATTATCGATCAATACGTTGATTTTCACATGCCACAAACGTATGTAGAAGTGTGGGGCGCATCGTATATGGCTGATCCTAAACGTTGGATTGAAGCAGGTAATAATGAGTATCGTACTTTAGGTGCTAATAAACCTATTTGGCATATAGTATCGACAGAATATGATGTGATCACTGCAAGCCAAATCAATAACTTTATTAATGCCGCAGGGCCGAATGCGTCAGTTTGGCGTGTACCAGGTGGCTCTGTGCCGCAAGCAGTATGGAATGATTGGCAACAAGTTAACTGGCAACGCACGGTGTATGATTCAAACGTTCAAGGCAGCAGCGGTAATAATACTTTATTTCCATGGATGGCCGATAAACCAAACGATGATACACCGACGCCACCGCAGGCAGCTGTGCCCTACTATAAACAGCTTAATAACTACTATGACCCATACGGCACATGTTCAGTGACATCTTTAGCGATGGTAACCGATATGGCAGGCTTTACTGATCCTACTGTTAATGGCCGTACTCCTGATTACCTTTACGAAGAGTTAGGCGGGGTATTGCAAACAGTGCCAGCTTTAGAGTGGGGATACAATGAGATGGCACGTCGTGCTGGCAGCAGTAAGCGAGCAGACAGTAAAACGAATGGCACCATTACTGAACTTCGTAATGCGGTAAACTCAGGTAAAGTGGCGATTGTACATGGTTGGTTTACTAACCCTGGGCACATAATGGTTGTTACAGGATTCGATGGCACGCATTACACAGTAAATGACCCATTTGGACAGTGGAACCTACAAAAGTGGGGGAGTTATAACAGCAATGTATCTGGTAAAGGCCAGCGTTATCCTAAAGCAGCATTTGAATATGCGATAAATGATAATGGCACGGGTGATGATTTATGGGTACATATTTTTGAGTAATAAACTCTTATAGCTAAAATACGTGGGAGTGTTTTTCCCACGTATTTCCTTTTTTAAGCGATGGAAGGTAAGATTTTTAGTCTGCTATTGATATCGCCATAATGAAAACTACAAGGAGGCTCGCATTACACCTTTAGCAGACAAATTGATTCAGCAAACGATTAAAGTAAAAAACCTTAAATGACCAAAAGCTTCGTTTAGTTAATTAGGTTTACAAAGTTTTTTATCTAGCCTTAGAGCATTAGCAAATTCTTTATCTGGAATGGCTTCGACTCTGACAATTCCTTTATTTGAGGTCATTCGGTGGATATAGCGGGTGTTATCAAGGGCAATACCTACATGAGTAATAACACCCTCAGCCCAGTCACCATAGGTATTTTTAAAAAACAGCAAATCTCCTTGTTGCACATCACTTAATTGCGTAATCTTTTTACCTAACTCATCGCCTGCTAGTGAATCAGCATGGATCACGGCAAGCTCGTCTTCTTCCCCCAATAAGTGAGCATCCCAGGGAGCTTTGGTTTGTAAGGATTTAAAGTGCTCACCACAGGCGCTAACGAGGACTTCGCGGGTCCAATTCATACATTGCTCGGCTTTACCAACACGGTAGCCTTTATCCTGCCAGGTGAGCGCTATATCAATAATTATGTTAGTTGCATAGCTGTAGTTAGATGCTGTTAATAGCATCATTGCAAAAATTTTTTTCATTAGACTTTCCAAAAAATACGGCGTTTATAGCAAGCATACATCACTGCATAAGAGAGTAATAAAAACAATACAGAAAAAGCAAATGAACCCGCGTAGTTCCCTAACAGTGGTTGCAGGGATTTGCTAAAAATAACGTTTTTTAAGTTTGTTTCGTCAACAGGGATCATAATTAAAATACGGCCGACAACCCCAGCGAACATAAAAAATAAAATCGCATTGGCGCCAAATACTAAAAATGGTGCACTCCATAAACGAGACCGACGAATATCAAGAATATAGCTACACAGCGCATAACTTAGTAATGCCAGTCCCGAGCTTATCATTACATAACTGGGTGTCCACAGGGCTTTATTTATTGGCGTTATATATGAAAGTAAGTACCCGCAAACAATGCTTACAATGGCAACACATGTCAGCACTTTAACTTGGTTGTACAAATTTTTTTCAGTATTTAAATAACAGCTACATAATATGCCAGATAACGCTGTTGCTATGGCTGGCAAAGTTGAAAGTAGACCTTCAGGGTCAAACGGCAAAGGATCAGCATTGCCATAATAAACATGCCGTGCGCCAAGTATTAAGTTATCAAGCCATGCGCTTAGGTTATTACCATATAACCATAATCCACTGGCAAATTCGCCGGATGGCAATTTATAAGGTACATATTGCATTAATGCGGCATAACCTACTAATAAGCCAAGCAAAGAAAATACAATGTGTTTTGGCTTTAAATATAAATAACAGGCTAACGCAATGATATAGACAACGCCAATTCGCTGTAACACACCCATCACCCTAATGCTAAATAAGCGTTGTTCAAGCCAACTAAAGTTAGGATCGCGGAAGTTGTAATAAAACAGCGCTAAAAACCAACCTAATGCAATCAGCTTTACAGTACGAACCAGCCCCGATTTAACTATTTGTTGTTTACTAATGCCTTTAGCCTGCATAGCATTAACAGAAAGTGTGATCGACATTCCGACAATAAAAATAAAAAATGGAAAAATTAAATCGGTCGGTGTAAGACCATGCCACTGCGCATGTTTAAGTGGCCAGTACATATATGACCAACTACCGGGGTTATTAACCAAGATCATCGCAGTGATAGTGAGCCCGCGCAGAACGTCTAGAGCGAGTAGTCGATGATTTGGTAATTGCTGTAATATTTTTTGGCAATGGGTAGGTAACATAATTATTTTTATTTTATTTAAGTTTGATTTATTGTAATAAAATATTCCTCAAAGGCAAGCTGCTATTTAACCGCTTTGCTCCGTTGTTAGTCGTTAGCAAATTCAGAGACCGTATATTGCTTGGTTGTAATTGGTTTGTAGAAGCAATGGCTAGCATAAATCAACGATTACCTTGCGCTAAATCAAAGAAATTGTTAATTGCGCTAGAGCAGTTAAAAGTCAACTGTTAGTATTAATTGATTATAAAATCGGCAAAGGAGTGCAGGGAAAATAAAGAGAATAATTATTTTGCGAAGCCGCCTTAACATCTTTCTTGATTTGAAAAAGCTAATTTTGTTTTTGGCTATTTCCGTGACCGTGATCACTTTTCTAAATGGCTTTTATTCCAGCTACCAAGTACAAAAACAGCAACTGCAACAGCAAACCTTTAAAAATCATAAAGCCTATGCCGCAAAGCTTGTTTCTGCCACGGATCGATTTTTACTCGCAGCTCAACAGCAGTTAGCTTTCTCAGCGAAAATTCTGGCAACACAATTTACTGACGAAAATATCCTGAACCAAGAAACGCAACGGTTGTTGTTACAGACCGATAGCTTTAATTCAACAGTGGTTGTTGATAAACACGGTGTGGTATTAGGGATTTCACCATCGAGTTTAAAACTCCAAGGGCAGATGCTCGCCAGTGATGGTGCCAAGCAAGCGCTAGCATATAAAAAGCCGATGATCAGTGACCCTTATATGTCTGCCGCGGGTAATCTTATTATTTTTATTTCACACCCTGTATTTAACTCTAACAAAGAATATCTCGGCTATATCGGTGGCAGTTTATATCTCAAGCAAAGCGGAATTTTGCATGACTTGCTACAAGTACATTTTCACGAAGACGGTTCATATATCTATGTTGTTGATAAAAATAGACGCTTGCTTTATCACCCTGATGTTTCTCGGATCGGCGAGCAGGTTTTCAATAACTCAGTAATAGAAGCTGTGTTAAGAGGGGAAAGTGGCACTAGGCAGGTAAAGAACAGCCAAAATATTGTCATGCTGGCAGGCTATGCGCCGTTAAAAATTGCGTCTTGGGGGATTGTTACACAACGACCATTAACGGCAGCATTTGCACCGTTAGACGGCTTGATGATGAATGTTTTATATCGAACTCTGCCGGTAGGGTTGGCAACCTTTGTATTTATTTGGGTGTTAGCTCGGTTAATTTCAAAGCCATTAAGGCAGTTAGCAGAAACAGCAAAAACATTAGATAAACCATCAACATCACAGCAATTAAAACAAGTTCGCTCTTGGTATTTTGAAAGCTCGGAACTACGTTTGGCGATGTTAAAAGGGGTCGGCTTACTACATAATCAGATTGGTTTATTAAAGCATGAAGCACAAACCGATCCACTTACAGGCTTACATAATCGCCGAAGCTTAGAGCTGATGATAGATAAACTAACCTTACATCACACACCATTTAGTGTACTTGCTATCGATATTGATTTCTTTAAGCGAGTTAATGATGAGTTTGGTCATGATATCGGGGATATCGTTTTACAGTCACTGGCTACAATTATTGTAGATGTCACCCGTGAGAATGATTTTGTTGCCCGTATCGGTGGTGAAGAGTTTATCGTTATTTTACCTAACTCGAATGCAAGCACATCCTTTGTTTTGGCTGAGCGCTTGCGTATGCGCGTGTCAGAGACATTCATAGAGCCGGTAGGTTGTATCAACGTATCAATAGGTATTTCAGGCTGGCCACAGCAGTTACTAACCGTTGAAGAAGTACTCAAACACGCTGATCAAGCTTTGTATGAAGCGAAAAAACGGGTCGCAATCGCTGCATAGTTGATCCTCAGTTTATCTAGCCGTAGAAACTGCAAAGTAACAGAAAGCTTTTAGAATAAATTATTGGCAGCTATTTCAAATTATGTAATATTGATAGCCTGTTTTAATATTTAAAGTCACGACTATGTTGTTAAATATCAATGTTAAATTAATCTCACTGCTGGGTGCTTGTACTGTTAGTTATGCGGCAATTGCCAGTGAATCTTACGGTGAATACCCCGAATCAGCTCAAAGTCATCATAGTGAGTTTGTTGATGTTGCAACGTTAATGCCGACCGCATTTTTTGATATTCGTTACTACACAGACAATAACTTTGTTGGTGCCCCCGTTGATGGTTATGAAGCAGCTAAATGTTTACTCCATAAAACCGCTGCAAAAGGTTTGCAGCAGGCACACAAACAAGCGCAGCAGGCTGGTTATAATTTTAAAATCTATGACTGCTATCGTCCGCAACGTGCGGTTGATCACTTTGTGCGCTGGGTAAATGACGAAAACGATACTAAAACCAAAGCAGCGTACTACCCTAATTTAGGAAAAGATCAGTTATTAGGTGATTATATCGCGGCCAAATCGGGCCACAGCCGAGGCTCAACGATTGACTTAACATTAACCGATTCACAAGGACAAGCGCTAAATATGGGCTCGTTATTTGACATGTTCGATACTATTTCAAATACCGACGATCCGCGAGTAACCGAAGAACAACAAGCAAATAGATATAAACTTAAAAATATCATGCTAGCGGCAGGGTTTTCGCCTTACTCTATGGAATGGTGGCATTTTACCTACAAACCACAAGCCTACCCGGATACCTACTTTGATTTTGTGGTTAAATGATTAAAACTGCTCTTCTATAGGTGAATAGTTAACAGCGATTTCAACACTTTCAATTGATGTAAATTGTTTTAAATCACTCGTTGTTAATTCTAAGTCGATACTTTTATCGACTATAAAACGATAAGTATGCTTTGTAACTCTTTTTAAATCGTACGTATTTTTAAGTTTCAATGGCATCTTATCGTCTTTCAAAGTGATATAAACTGTCCCTGTCACAACTCCTTTCTCATTGGTTGCATGATTATAAACCACAGTACCTTTAACTAATTTATCTGCCTTATAGCTAATTTTATCTCCATTATTATTGATAGATTTGCTTATTAATTGCTTTTCAATTGAATCATTTTGTTTTATTGAAGAATTAAGCGCCTGCTGCTGTTTGTTTGTTGCGCTCGAGTTGATTGTTTCATCACCAGTAGTTAAGGGCTGTTCGTTTTTTTTGCATCCCCCCATTAACGCAATTGAAATTATAACTATTTGTAATTTATATTTATTATTCATTCTCACTCGCTTTTCTTTACTTTCGTTTACATTGTTATGTATTTTTTGTTAATGCTATACGGTACTTTAACTTTGGTTATGATTGTTAACCGAAATTAAAAATATAACAACAGGGAATCAATAATGTCTCAATTTAAGGTAACAGCTGTTGCTACAATAGTCACTGCTATTTTGGCTTCGACTCAAATTCAAGCGAGTGAACAAGCTCGATTTTATAATGCGCCAAGTGTCGGCTCTCAAGTACAGTTTAATCCTCAAGTGACACAGCAACGAGCATTAGCAGAACGAAGAACAGTCTCCGGACATAGTTCAATTTTTGATGCTCAGCTTGGCAAGGCTACTTTTCTTTGGCAAGCTGTAAGTCAAGCAAAACCTAATATGTCAGTTGTTTTACCAGAGCAACGCAATGCTTATGCAGCAGATTATTATCTAAATGCATTAACAGGCGTTAGTACTGCTAAAAGAGGTATTTCAAATGCGGTATTGACCGACTTGTCAGAACAAAAACTTGGTTCTATAACTGCTAAATATAAACAACAAGTACATGGTGTGGAAGTATTTAACCGCGAATATAACCTTATCATGGATAAGGAGCATAACTTAGTTGCAGGATCTGGTTACTTCGCTAATACCAGCTCAAATGCTAGTCGCTCATTAGCACCATTAGCTGGTTTTGTTGGAGCTGAGCAAAGCATTAAGCAAGCGATTAAAGAGCTTGCAGATATCAATGTATCTCTTACAAAATCAGCGGAACAAGGCGATTACGTTAAATATAATGTAACGAATCAAAGCGGTGATAAAATAGTACTAGGTCAACCTCGTGCCAAAAAAGTATTTTTTGAAGTAAATGGTAAGCTTGAATCAGCTTATTATGTTGAGGTTGAAGTCGCTAATAAAAACAGTTTAGAAAGTGACTATTTCAGCTATGTTATTGGTGCTCAAAACAGCAAAGTCTATTTCAAAAAAGACTTAAAAGCACATGCGGCTGATTTTAACTATCGTGTCTGGGCTGATGCTGATGGTTACCCGTGGGAAGGACCTCATGGGGATGTGATCCCTGCCGATGGGCCAGATCAAATAGATGAAACTGAAATTCTTGATGCTCCTTTGGTTAGTCTTTCTTATTACAGTAAGTTAAGCACAATGGACCCATGGCTTGCTGATGAAGCTACCACTACATCTGGTAATAACGTATTTGCATACGCAGATGTCATCGCTCCACAGGGCTTCACTGAAGGTGACTTCACTGCTGAAACAACCTCTGATTTTACATTTGATTACCCATATCAAGTTGATCAAGTAGCTAATAGCTACGACAACCGTAAAGCTGCAATTGTTAACTTATTCTACATGAACAACTTTCTGCATGACTTCTTTTACGACCACGGTTTTGATGAAACTTCGAATGTAGCTCAGCTTTCTAACTATGAGCGTGGTGGTGTTGAAGGTGATCCAATTGAGGCACAGGCGCAAGATAATAGCGGTTTAAATAACGCAAATATGTCAACTCCAGCTGATGGCGCAAGTCCGCGTATGCAAATGTATTTATACAATAGTAAAGATGCAAAGGTTGGTATTGATTTTGGCGTAGTAGTTACTTCTGATGAAGGTATTGGCCTTCTTAATTCTTCGAAAGTATCTGGCTTTGGTCAAGCCCAGTTTTCAGATATTGCAGCTGAAGTTGTAAGGCTAGTTGATAGTAATGATATTGATTCAGGGAGCGTTTTCGATGGTTGTGAGCCTGCAACGAATGGCGCAGAGTTAGCTGGAAAAATTGCTTTAGTTGATCGTGGCTCGTGTAATTTCACTGCAAAAGTTTTGCATGCACAAGAAGCGGGTGCAATTGGTGCTATTGTCGTAAATAATGATCCAGACTCAGCCGAGCCCGCTCCTATGGGGGGAGAAGATGATGCCGTGTTAATTCCTAACATGGGTCTGAACTTCGTTGATGGACATATGATGTATGACTCTATCGATGCAGGTAACACTGTTACAGTTAATATGTTCAATAATGCGAAATTAAAAGATGGCACACTTGATAACGGTATTATTGCTCACGAGTGGGGTCATTATATTAGCAACCGTTTAGTGGGTAACTCTGCAGGCCTAATTAACTTCCAAGGCCGTGCTATGGGTGAAGGCTGGGGTGATTTCCATTCACTTATGTTTATTGCCAAAGCGGACGACATAAACATTGCAGGTAATGACAAGTTCCAAAAAGCATATGGTAGCGGTACCTTTGTAGAAGACTTCTACTATGGTATTCGTCGTGTTCCTTACTCTACAAATAAAGAGGTTAACCCGCTATCATTCCGCCATATTACTCAAAATGCCGGTGAGGATGTGGGCATTTCTCCAACAAGCGTAGAATCTCCTCATGCTGCAGGTGAAATTTGGGCAACGATGCTTTGGGAAAGTTATGTTGCATTAATCAATGAGCATGGTTTTGAAGATGCGCAAAACCGGATGGCTAATTACCTTGTAGCAGGTTATAAACTCACACCAATTGCACCTTTATATACAGAAGCGCGTGATGCTATTTTAGCAGCAGCATACGCTGTAGATAGCAAAGACTATGAGCTAATTTTAGCCGCATTTGCGAAACGTGGTATGGGCTTAGGTGCGGTTGCACCAGATCGCTTTAGTGAAGATTTAACGGGAGTTGTAGAGTCGGACAAGATGGAACTAGCGAGCTTTAACCTAAAAGATGTTGCTGTAGATGCAAGTTACAACGGTGTAGAGCTCGGTTTTTGTTCAAATGACGGTATCGTCGATAAGGGTGAAACAGCTACATTGACTGTGAGTATTACAAACACTGGTAGTAAAATGCTTACGGGTACACAAGCTCAATTGACTGTAGTCAGCGATCATGATGTAACATTTGAAAATGACGGCTTAGTCACATTTGCCGATACAATGCCATTTGCGACCGCAACGAGCTCGCCAATTGAATTCACATTAAATGAGTCAGGTACAGCCGAGAGCCTAGAGATAGAAGTTTCATTTCCTGAGCTATCAGCAGATGATGAAGTTGTTGAAGCGCAAAGCGAAACATTTACTTATACGGTCAACATGGGCTTTGAAGAGAAGCAGCCTGTTAGCGCTCAAACCATGGATAACATGGAAGTTGCTACTACGTCACTGTTTGACCTAAAAGAAAATGTAATGACTGGCGGTGATTTAGCCAAAGGCACACAGAGTATGGCGGCTGATGATAATGTTGCCTTCTTCAATAGCTTTGGTTTTGGTCTTGGTGAGCAAACTATGTTCATACAAAACAATGATTTTGAATCAGACGTAGCTTTAGAAACAAAAGCATTCGATATTGGTTTCTCTGGTAACTTTGAAGTGTCATTCTGGCATTTTTATCTAATTGAAAATGAATGGGATGGTGGTGTTGTTGAAATTAGTGTTAACGGTGGTAACTGGGTTGATGTTACTGAAATGGGTGGTACATTTAATCGCGGTTATGATGGCCCGTTAATTGAGAACGACTCACAAGCCATTCAAGAGCGAGATACGTTTACTGGTAATAACATCGACGAGAATGGTGTGTACGGCAACTACGAAACAATTAATTTTGGTAGTGAATTAAATGGTAACAGAGCTAAGTTACGTTTCCGTCTTTCATCTGATGGCGCTGTAAGTGAGTTTGGGTGGTGGATAGACAACCTTACATTTAGTAATGTAACAACACCTATTTTCTCTTCTCTAATTGCTGGAGACTCAGTTGCGTGTGATAACGCAGCACCTATTGTAACAATTACTGGTGAAACGAGTGTTACTGAATCCGCTACGAGTACTTTAACTGCAGTTGCTACTGATAGAAATGAAGATGAACTTACTTATTCTTGGACACAAGTGAGTGGTACATCAGCAACTATCTCTAATACAGATACTGCTGTTATGAGCTTTACTCCTGGCACAATAACAAGTGACGAAGATGTTGTATTTGAAGTTACGGTAAGTGATGGTCAAGCATCAGTTACTGAGCAAGTAACTGTTGCTGTGAGCAACGAGGCTGAACCTGTAGTTGAACAGCCGCAGTCTAAATCAAGTAGTGGTAGTTTCGGCTTCTTGATGTTATTGCTAACTCCATTTGCATTACTAGGTCGTCGCCGTAAGCGTTAATCTAAACAGTTTACAGTGATAAAAAAAGCCCTTGTAGTTCGCTACAAGGGCTTTTTTATTAATTTAGATTACTACTGAACTGTAGCTTTTAAACCACGGCGTTTTAATAACGCAGAGGTGTCAGGCTCTTGACCGCGGAACGCTTTAAACGATTCCATTAGATCACGTGAGTTACCGACTTCTAAAATCTCTTTACGGTATTTGTCACCCATTTCACGGGTTAAACCACC
>NZ_JBALXK010000023.1:0-76433 GCF_036960685.1 Pseudoalteromonas sp.
CTGCGCATATTACGCTTTCCTATTTTTTTGTCAACACTTAATTTTAAACTTTCTAAAAAATCTAAACTTAAGTTTTATTCGACTTACTAAGTGGTTTGCTTGCAGCTTAAGCGTTGCCTGCTCTGCCGTCTCAGTGGGGTCGCATTATAGGGCGCCGCAGATTTTACGCAAGCGTTTTTTGAAGAAAACCTTAACAAAAGCGCACTTAGTACAAAAAACACACGAAAGCACATAAAACAGGTAGTTTACCGAACAAAAAAAAAACTAACTTTTCTCGAGAGGACCTTTAGTATTGCTTAGATTTAGTATTAAGCAAGGTTCTAGTATAAAAAAGCACCATTACGCTGTAGTGCTTTCAATATCTTCTACAAATTTGCTTAATATAATATGCTGTAGAGCTTTCTTCGATATTTAGCGGCTAAACTATCGCCATCAGGTAAAGACGCTATAACCTCTAGGAAAGTTGGCTTTGCTTGAGCAAAATTTAAATCCTTTTTTAAAATGTTGAAAAGCAACTCTAACGCCTCTTCTTTGCGACCCGCTTGATTTAATGCATCAGCGAGTTCAGCTTGGAGCTCTAAATCATTTGGGTATTTTTCTACTTGGCTTTGAAGCGATTTAATCTGGGGAGACTCTTGTGCTAAAAGTGCTTGTTCGCACTTCGCTTGAATATTGGTGAAATACGCATCACGTTCATTTTCTGCAACAGTTGCCAACAATGCTTGTGCATCATCAAGTTTATGGATTTGAATACAGATATCTGCCAACACCAATTTAATGCGAGCATTAGTGGTGTCTAATTCATAAGCTTGCTTTGCATAGCTAAACGCACTGTTTAGATCTTGTGCTATTAAAGCTTGTTTGGCTTGCTCTAGCAAAAGCTCATGTTGTGCTGGTAAATGTTTTGCTAATACGTCACGTATTTGCTGCTCGGTCTGTGCACCAGGCAGCATGTCAACAGGCGCTGAGTCTTTTAAAAACACCAGTGTTGGTAGTGTTTGCAAACCAATTTGCTGTGCTAGTTGCGCTGCTAATTGCTGTTCAATATCACAATCCAATGTCGCAACAAGTAAGTGTTCACCATATTGGCTGGCAATTTTTTCTAAAATGGCTGCTTGTGATTGACACTCAGGGCTCTGTGCAGAGAAGAAACTAAGTAATACAAGTTTTTGTTGAGAAGTTTCACCTAATACTTGCTGAAGGTTTTGCGGATTAACATTTACCATATTATTCATTACGATTGATTGCCATATCAGACTATTTAGGGTTTTATATGGTGGCAGATACAATAATTACAAGCCCCCGATCACAAGCCATAAATCAAAAAGGTCTTTTATGAAATTTCACAAAATTTACGCCGCCCTGCTTTTTATAAGTCCATTGGTCAATGCCACGACGTTAGATCTCAAGCTAGATAAAACCATGCCCGCGATTGAAAAGCTTTATTTAGATTTACACCAGTCCCCAGAGCTTTCCTATCACGAGCAACAAACAGGACAGAAAATAGCAAAACAACTCAAACAACTTGGTTTTGATGTCACTGATAATGTTGGCGGGTTTGGCGTAGTGGGAATTTATAAAAATGGTAATGGCCCAACAATTATGATCCGCACTGACACCGATGGCTTGCCGATTATTGAACAAACTGGCAAACCCTATGCTTCGAAAGTAACGGTTACTAATGATGAAGGTGCAACAGTTGGTGTTATGCATGGTTGCGGCCATGATATTCATATGAGTTCATTTATTGGCACAGCTCAACAGTTAGTAATGCACAAAGATACATGGCAAGGCACTTTAATGATGGTCGCACAACCAGCAGAAGAAGTAGGCGGTGGTGCAAAAGCAATGCTTAAAGAAGGGTTATTCTCTAAATACCCAACTCCTGATCATGTCATTGCCTTGCATGTCAGTGCCAGTGTGCCCGCTGGCAAAGTAAGTATGAAAAACGAATATACTATGGCAAGTGTTGACTCTGTTGATATTACTGTAAAAGGAAAAGGTGGTCATGGTGCCTACCCACATACAACGATTGACCCTGTGGTCATTGCTTCACGAATTGTATTAGCACTACAAACCATTACGAGCCGTGAGCTCTCCCCATTAGAACCTTCTGTTATTACTGTTGGTTCTATCCATGGTGGATCTAAGCATAATGTAATTTCTGATGAAGTTAAGTTACAACTTACTTTACGCAGCTATAACCCTGAAGTACGTTTGCAACAAATCGCCGCTATTAAACGGATCTCACAGGGGATTGCACTAAGCGCAGGCTTAGATAAGTCGCTCATGCCTGAAGTATATGTACATGAAGATGAATCAATCCCCTCAACTTATAATAATCCTGAGCAAACAAATATTGTCCGTAGTGCAATTAGCGCCGCAATTGGTGCTCGTAATGTACTAGAAACCGAAGCGGTGATGGCAGGTGAGGATTTTGGTTTATATGGCCGAACCGAACAGAACATTCCTATTACTTTATTTTGGCTAGGTGGTGTTGAACAAGCACAATATGCTGCAGCACAAAAATCAGGTGAAACGTTGCCATCTCTGCACTCAAGTAAATTTGCGCCTGATTATAAAGTTGCACTGCCAACAGGGATAAAAGCGATGAGTAATGCCGCTGTAGCTTTATTTAACCAATAACTCGCCTACAAATTTCAGCTAAGCCGATTTAGGTTTAGGCTTTCTTTTAAAACGTCGCTTTTGCGGCGTTTTTGGTAATTGCGCAAAGGCTTGGCTATTACACTGCCCTGCTTGCTCAATAAAAAGTGATAAATCACTTAATAGTGGTGTTAAAAACTGCTGATAACTCAGTCGCTGTTCGGCAATGTCACCTAAGGACGCTTCCCATTTTGCCGTTAAATCAGGGCTCGCTAATCCTTCTGGCAATACACTTATTAATGCTTTGCCTGTTTGTGTTGCCAAAATTGATTTACCTTGGCGTTGTAAAAAGCGCCGCCTAAACAGCAGCTCTAATATACCAGCCCTCGTAGCCTCAGTTCCCAAGCCATCTGTCTCTTTAAGAATTTTTTTGATATCTGGATTTTTAACATAACGACTTATCCCCGTCATTGCACTTAACAATGTGGCATCAGTGAAATGTGCCGGCGGTGTGGTCATTTTATCGATGATTTCGCCATGCTGACAATGAAGTTTTTGCCCTTTAATCAGTGGCGGTAATGTTTGCTGATCTTTAAGCTCTGATCTGCCCATCAGCACTTTAAAGCCTAGTTCAACATCTTGTTTAGCATTAGCCTTAAATAAACCACCCGCGATGGTAACCTCAACTTTCGTTTCATTAAAAACATAATCAGGGTAAAACTGAATGAGATAATGACGACAAATCAAACCATACACTTTCGCTTCATCAGCATTTAAACTTGCGGACTTTAACTGCTTAGCCGTAGGTATGATTGCATGGTGCGCAGCAACTTTTGCATCATTAAAACATTTGCTGCGTCTTGAAGGCTCTGCCGCATTACAATTGGCTTCACTTTGCCCGCTATTAGTCGCGATTGCTTTTATGATACTGGCAGCTTCTTGGTGATGATCTTTTGGTAAATAACGATTATCTGAACGAGGGTATGTTAACACTAATTGACTTTTACTAATATAAAATATGAGAAAACCATATGTAGTCTTGGTTTCCCCATCATTCTCTATAAAACTGAACTTTACAAATTTTGTGAGAATTTTCATTATCAAATTCTCAACTTTTTAAACATTACTCGAATTTAAAGATTATAAAATTGCATAAGCTTCACTTCATAATTTAATAATGATTACTTTAATTCCTGAACATTATTTAGCGCAGCTAATTTTCCTTTTAGTGATAATAACCGCAATTGCTTTTTTTTGAGGAGGCCTACAATTATTTCTCGATTATTCGGATACTTATCATTAAGCCAAATATATTCTTCAATCTCACTAGCTATCATGAGTGATTCTTCTTCATACAAAGTTTTCTTTTGCCCTAGCTCACTCTGAAAATAATCAACATCAGTATCCTCTTTTGATTTTGTAAATTCAAGACTTGACGACTTAACTACTTTAGTAAAAATAGAAGCTTTAAAGAGTGATGTTTTGCTATATTGAGCCTTTTTAGGGCTTGGGTTGTTGTCTCTTATTAATAACCCTTTATTAACCAAGCGTATCACCTGCCTATAAACAAAGCGCCTAACTTCATCTGGATCTTTATAAGCATCACTAATCGCTTGCAAAGTATTACGCAGTGAAGTGATAGTAAAGTGGTTAAAGTTTTTTTCTACCAAAAGATGATAAATATTTTCATTGAGCTTAATTTCTTTAGTCATATAGAGCTACCAACATAAACTTAGGATTGCTAAGTATACTAATATAAGTAAAACTTAGACAATCTAAGTTATTCAGGTGAACAAGATGAAAGCTAAGTGTCTAAACCAAATCCAATCCCAATCAGGCTTAAAGAAGCTCGTAAGCGAGCGAACATGACTCAAAAAGAATTAGGCATTCGTATTGGCATGGATCAAAGCTCAGCAAGTAGCAGGATGAATCACTACGAAAAAGACAGACACACTCCTGATATTCAAACATTACAGCGCATGGCCGATGAGTTAAGCGTACCTTTAAATTACTTATTTTGTGATTCTCAAGAGTCGGCAGAGCTAGCTTGTTTAATTGATAATTTGTCAGTTGAAGAGAAGCGAAGATTAATTAAGAAATTAACTGGATCTTAATCTTTATAAAATGAATTATTAACCTTCTACTATTAGTACTATTAATTAGAAGACTGCACTCATATGAAATTGGAAAACTAAAATTTAACGATTAAAATACTACGCAGGGTTACTAGCAAGCGAGCTACTCCTCATCTTCAGCCTTTTGTTCTGCTTGTGCAATCAAATCCCTAATATTTTCAGAAACAACCCAAACGACGTAAAAGAAAAGGAAGCCTGTAATAACACTTGTCAATAAACATAGAAGCGCAAGCCATACACAATTAAAAATAGTTAAAATCAATTGGAACATAGCGTTTATTAAAGCTATGAGTATTGTCCATCTTAACAGCAATGCTAACCTCTTTAATGCACCATAATATTCTATATTAGCGCCAGATGCTCTCCGTTGATTGATCTTCTTCTTGTAACTATCCGTGTCGTATATTTTATCTTTTACAGTTTGTATGACAAATGATTTCATTGTAAAAAGAAAACTAGCAAGAGTAATGCTTGCTGTGAATAGACCAACACTCCACTTAGATTGATAAGCTAATATTTGTATAGCTAATTCATAAGGTATCATAGGTACATTTCTATCTGTAGCGGTGGCAGTTTATCATCCTTAAAATCCTCATTTGATTTCAAGGAGTCAGTTTTAACTGATTCAAGATCTGGTTTTGGAAGTGAGTCAGATAAAGATTTATATTTATCCCATTTATTAACACTTTTAATTTCTCCAAAAGTTTCACTTCCTCTTAACACAATTGAAATTATATTTGCGAGGGCTGAGCATTCATAATATTCGTCCCAAACCTTCTCTGGAAGATCATCAACATATTGGTCATAATCAAAATGCCCATACTCCTCAATATTATTACCAATCCAATACTGTATTCTTTGCCCACTTAAACTGGCACCAATAAGCCTTAATGCATATTTTTTATCTTTCTTCCCTAAAACATCATGTATAAAATTAGATAGATGTCCTCTTAGATTATCTATAACTTTAAATTTATCTAGAAAAGTAATAGTCTGTGTTGTTTTCTTAGCTATAGAACCTATATGTCGAAATATAGGTTCATCCGGTACACCAAGCTCTGTTATGACTTCAACCTCTGAAAGAGATTTAACATTATCTAAAATTTGGTCTAAATCTTTCTCTTGATATATATATTTAAAACTAAAAGAACCACCTAACTCCCTTTGAACTCTACTCTTTATTTTACTAATATCACCGCGAGAACCACCCCTAGAGTATTCATCAACTTTTTGAGATACCAATCTATTTTTAACATTTTTATGGGCTTGTCCAAAAATAGATGCGTAAACGGAAACGGAGGCAGAACCAGAATAATGCGTAAAAACACCACATTTGGTCGTAGGGTTAAAACAAAACAAGCTCGCTTCAGTACTAGTTTGATCTTCTTTTAACTCAACTCTATTAACTTTCAACTGCCCTGAGTCATCCCTCTCTGTTGCAAGTTTTTTTTTATCATCCCTAAATGTCAAAATTAATCCAACAGCTAAACCATCTACAATCCTAGTAAAAACTCTTGTAATATATTGCCCAACATTAATATCTTGAGTTTTACTAATTGATTCAAGCTCTTGATAGAAGTCATTGACTTCAATACCTTCTGAAAACTGCATTTCAAAACCAGATACTTTTACTTTTGTTCCTGCCATTAATATATCCCTATAGCCGATAATTATTATTGTATTGAGCGTTTATAAAATTGTGTTAAATAGAAAAACTTGCGGCTCACTCATTAAATCAGATACTAACCATGAGATTAGCATTTTAGATAGGTAAATGTACAAACACATAAATACTGTTATTATATACAGCACCGTTAAAAGCTAAAACCAAATAATAGATATAAAATGAGATTATTTATTGCTGAAAAGCCTAGCCTAGCCAGAGCTCTAATAGCTGTATTACCAAAGCCTCATAAAAAAAATGATGGTTACACTGAAACTGGTAACGGTGATATCGTCACTTGGTGCATAGGCCACTTATTAGAACAAGCAGAACCTCAGTTTTACAATCCTGAATTCAAAAAATGGTCAGTTGACCATTTGCCTATTATTCCTGATGAGTGGAAACTTGTTGCTAAGACAAAAACTAAGAAGCAGCTTTCAGTTGTCAAAAAGCTAATTAAACAAGCCGATCAACTGGTCAATGTAGGTGATCCAGATAGAGAGGGCCAAATTTTAGTCGACGAAGTAATTAACTTTTGTGGTGTATCTAAAGCTAAAAATGCTAAAACATTGAGATGCTTAATAAGTGATCTTAATCCTTCGGCTGTAAAAAAGTCAGTAAATTCGCTGCAAAAAAACTCTGATTTTATTCCTCTTGCTACCTCAGCATTGGCCAGAGCCAGAGCCGATTGGCTTTACGGTATTAATATGACTAGGTTATGTACACTTCAAGGACAAAAATCCGGTTACCAGGGCGTACTTTCTATTGGTCGAGTTCAAACCCCTGTTTTAGGCTTAGTCGTTCATCGTGATATGGAAATTGAAAATTTTGTTTCTAAACCTTTCTATGAAGTATTAGCAACCCTTAAAACAAATGATGATGAATGCTATGAAGCAAAATGGAAACCCAGTAAGGCTTGCGAGCCTTATATGGATGAAGATAACCATGTAGTTTCAAAAAAATTAGTAGAGACTGTTGTTGAAAAAATTACAAACAAAGAAGGTGTTGTAGCTGATGTTAAAGAGACGATAAAGAAACAAGCTCCCCCATTACCTTATAGCTTATCTGCATTACAAATTGATGCTTCAAAGCGTTTTGGCATGAGCGCTCAAAATGTACTAGATACATGCCAAGAGCTCTATGAGCGTTTTCAACTTATTACCTACCCGAGGTCGGACAGCCGTCACTTACCTAAAGAGCACTTAAAAGAAGTTAACCTAGTTACTAATGCCATTAAATCAAATCATAATGCCTTAGGTGAAGCTGTAGATAATGCAAATCTAAACCTAAAAAGTAGAGCGTGGGATGACTCAAAAGTGACCGCTCACCACGCAATAATACCAACAAGTAAAACGTTAAATATGAGTAATCTATCTTCTTTCCAAACTAATATTTATGAGCTGATTGCAAGGCAATATTTAATTCAGTTTTATTCAGATTTTGAATATCAAGAAAAACAAATTGATACAAAAATTTCAGGTGGGCTATTCGTTACTAAACAAAAAGAAGTAATATCACAAGGATGGAAAGTACTATTCCCAGCGAAATTAGCAAACAATAAAAACTCAGATAATGATTTTTCAGCTAAAAAACTGCCAAACGTCAAAATAAATGAGCTGGTTCAATGTATTAACGCCCAGCTTATTGAAAAACAAACTTCGCCACCCAAGTACTTTAATGATGCATCGCTTCTATCTGCCATGACAGGTATTGCAAGGTATGTTCAAGACTCATCGATAAAGAAAATAATGCGTGAGACTGATGGGCTTGGAACTGAAGCAACGAGAGCTGGTATTATTGAACTGTTATTTAAACGCCAGTTTTTAAAACGCAATGGTAAAGAAATTCGCGCCACTGATGTAGGTAAAGAATTAATTACAGGACTTCCTGAAAAAATGGTTGTACCTGATATGACCGCGCACTGGGAATCACAGCTTGAATCAATCAACCAACGTGAGATGACATATAACAACTTTATGCAACCATTAACAATACAGTTGAACCAATTAGTGCAGAATGTTCAATCTATTGACTTTCAGGCTCTAAAGGGTAAAGGAAAGTCATCTTTCAAGCCAAGAACAAAACGTAAATCAACGCAATCTCGTCGCCCTATAAAAAAATAATTTTAAATAAGAATCAAAGATTTTGTTCGCCGAATAAAGAAAATAGCTGACAAAACTCAAGACTGCCCTTGTATAACAAGGGCAGTCGTATTTCATTATATATGTTGCTTGATTAACTCGTAGATACGGTCATCATCAAATTGTGTTTTGAAATCTACCTTTAACGTTTTTAGTGTCAATTATAAAGCTCAAAAAGTCACCCTTACTTATTTCAATTCTTTTCTGATGGGATTACCTTCTCTTTATATTTACGAATATCACTCAAAATCGTTCTAACAGTACGATTTCAATTAATTAAAAAAACTACTTGCTTTTCTTTTGTTTGATAGCTAATATCACCCCAACAACCTAATTCGTAGGTTGAAAACGAAAGGAGTTTAATGTGAGAACTATCGAGGTGTTATGTAATGAATTAACCACTGGTGCAACAAACGCGCTATTCGAAAAGAATGAAAGTAACTCTGAAGGTGCTATGCGCTTGTTAACAGGTAGCTCTGTTAATCTAAATGGTGAAATTATTGAGCAACAGCTTAGTGAAATAATAATAAAGGAAGGGAAGGATATTCAGCGTTTCCTATTAAAAGAAGGGGATGTGGTGCTTCTTGCTAAAGGTAACTCAATAAAGGCCGGTTACGTTACTAAAGCTATTGCCGAACTTAATGTAATTGCTTCTGCTAACTTTATTTTACTTAGACCAAATAACAATGAGTTACTTGGGGAGGTGCTTGTAGCTTACTTTAACTCACCTGTTGGTCAAAGCCAGTTAGGTACGATCAGCACAGGTGCAATAATTACAAATATAAGCTTATCAAGTATCAAAAAGTTAGTGATTGAGCTGCCAGAGTTGAATAAACAAAATGAAATTGCAGAACTATTTCATGCTAGCAACCAGGCTTATCAATCAACACTTAATTTGGCAGAGCAACAAAAGAAAGTTTCAACGGCTTATATTACCCAATTAATTAAAGGAGCTAAGTAATGGAGAATTTAACAAAACAGTTAAGGAATCTAATTGATAATAGCCGTAGCTCAATGGAAGTAACACACATATTAGAATTGGTTACTTATGTTGCTTTTATTGCAAAGGAAAACTCTGAGTCATTCGAAGTAATCGTGAATAGCGGTCATGCTAAACAGTTAGATATGCTAATAGAAGCTGGAAAAGCGTTAGAGGGGAATTATCCAACTGAGATATGCTCAGCGCCAGAGCAATATCGAATTGACGTGAAGATAATCAACCTTGTCGTCTCTTTCATCGCAGCCATTTTAAACTTTGACACGCTTGCTAAGGCTTTAAGGGAAATGAATGCACAAGTACCTGGAAGGTTTTCAGCAGATTTAGCCAACCTTAATATGGAAAGGATATTTTCTGCGCTAGTTGGTGATTGTAGTGGCAAATCCTTATATGACGGAGCATGTGGTTTAGCAAGAGTAGCATCTAGCTTAAATTCAGAAACTCTTTGCTTAGAAGAAAAGAATCGCAGTACTTATATCTCTGCTTACCGATTACTCGCGCTTGAAAATAAACATTTCAAGTTGGCAAATACAGACTCACTTTTAGAGTCAAATTTTGGATTAGACAAACAATTTGATTTAGTTGTTATGGAGCCGCCAATGGCTCAGAAATTTAGTGCAGATGAACGGCGCATGTTAGTAGGCGCTCCTTTTATCGAAGTACTTAAAGATAAGCCAATATCGGCAGCTGCTGGTGATAGCTTATGGATACAACAAGCCTTAAGTAAATTAAATGAAACGGGTAAAGGTTACATTTTAATACCCCAAGGTTTTTTATTTCGAGGCGGTTACGATGCAAAAGTAAGAGAGCATTTGCTAGAAAACGAATTACTGGAAGCTGTTATTGGCTTGCCCGCTAATGTTCTAAATGGCACAAGCATCCCCCCTGTTATTTTGGTGCTTAACAAAAACAAACCAGCAGGTTCTTCAGTGGTATTTGTGGATGCCAGTGAAATAGGTAAAAGCAACAAAAACAGAATAACTATTTCAGAAGAAGACGCAGTGTTAATCGCTGATTTAGCTGCAGGAAAGCTAGCTAACGACGAACGCTACAAAGCCGTATTTATGCCCGAAATTAGAGAGCAGAATAACGAGCTCAATATTTCACGGTACATAGTTAAAAACGTTGAAGTCGAAGAGTTAGATGTTGAGCAAGAGCTACAAATACTAAATAACTATCAAGTTGAGTTTGAACAATCTCAAAAAACGTTGAAATCACTACTGGCTAAATATCAATAAGATAGTCGTACTGTTCAGTTTGTATATAAGTAAACTCATATTTGATACATTACCCTACATAAAGGGAATTATAAGAAGGATTATAAAAATGGCAGATTTTAAAAAGATAGAAGAATTAGAAAAACGTTTATGGTCAGCAGCGGACTCATTACGCGCTAATACAGGCTTAACAGCTCAAGAATACTCTCGACCAATACTAGGTTTAATTTTTCTTAAGTATGCTGAGTATCGTTTTACTCTGGCAAAAAGCAAGATAGAAGAACAGTCTAGCTCTCGCCGTCGCGGCAGTGGCGATATAAAGTCTAAAATACAAGCAGAAGGCGCAATGTATGTGCCAGATGAAGCACTCTACTCTAACCTACTAGCACTTCCTGAAGGCTCTAATATCGGTGTTCAGGTGAATGATGCCATGAAAGCGCTAGAAGCTGAAAACGAAGCCATTAAGGATGCCCTACCTAAAACCTATTCTCGCTTTGAAAACGACATGCTCAATAGTTTACTTAAAAACTTTAATGACATCGACTTCACTCTTGGCTCAGACATATTTGGGCGTATTTACGAGTATTTCCTTAATGAGTTTGCCAAAACTGAAGGTCAAGGCGGTGGTGAATTTTTCACTCCCTCAGCATTAGTCAAGTTAATCACAGAAGTGATTGAACCTTACCACGGAAAAGTATACGACCCCGCTTGTGGTAGCGGTGGTATGTTCATCAGCTCTGCCGATTTTGTTGCAAAACATAATAAAGATGCCTCTGATGAGTTGTCAGTATTTGGGCAAGAAAAAACAGGTGATACCGTTCGTCTATCTAAGCTGAACCTCGCGGTTCATGGTTTACAAGGTGATATCCGTGAAGGTAACTCTTATTATGAAGACCCGTTCGATTTAGCTAAAGGTGAAGTAATTGACGGTAAACAGTATGGTTAGTTTGATTATGTAATGGCTAACCCACCGTTTAATGTTAACGAAATCCAAAAAGACCGTTTAGAAGGTGATAAACACCGTTTCCCTTATGGCATGCCACGTAATGACAATGGCAACTACCTGTGGATTCAAATGTTTTACTCAGCACTTAACCAGAAAGGTCGAGCAGGTTTTGTTATGGCAAATTCAGCGAGTGATGCTCGAGGTTCAGAGCAAGAGATCCGTCAAAAGCTAATCGAAGAAGATGGTGTTGATGTCATGGTGGCCGTTTCAAGTAACTTTTTTTACACCGTAACCTTGCCTTGTGCCTTATGGTTTTTAGATAAAAACAAACCAGCGCATAACAAAGACAAAGTATTGTTTATTGATGCTCGCCATATTTTCCGTCAAGTAACTCGCGCCGTGCGTGATTACACTAGCGAGCAACTAAACTTTATTGCCAATATAGTGCGTTTATACCGTGGGCAGGATATTGATAATACTTACCTTGAAACTCACCCCGATGCTGGCAATGACGGTAATTATTCGCTTGAAAGCTTCTTTAAAAAAGAGAGTGGCGAACTAACTTATCAAGATATCGCTGGCTTATGTAAAGTGGCAACGAAGGCTGAGATTATTGAGCAAGGTTATAGCTTAAATCCTGGCCGATATGTCGGTGTTGCAGAAGGTGAACAAGAGAGTGATGAAGACTTTACTGTTAAGTTGACCGCATTACAGGAAGAGTTAGAAATATTAAATGCCGAGGCACATGAATTAGAAGCTTCTATTTCTGAAAATGTAGTAAAAGTATTAGGAGCTGCATAATGGAAGAAAATACTGTTCTAGGAGACTACATTTCAACACAAAAAGGATTTGCCTTTAAAAGTAAGTGGTTCGTTGATAGCGGTCGCAAAATTGTAAAAGTAAGTGACTTTACCGAAGATTCGGTATGTCCAACTAATTTGATGAACATTTCAACTGAGCTAGGTGAACAATACTCTCGCTATAGCTTGGCTGTTGGTGATGTTGTTATACAGACTGTAGGGTCTTGGCCTTCAAATCCAGCCTCAGTTGTAGGTAAAACAGTTAGAGTGCCAAAATCTGTTGACGGTGCCCTACTTAATCAAAATGCTGTAAAAATAGTACCGAAAGAAGATATTTGTATTGGCTTTCTATATTACTTGTTACGCAGTGAGGACTTTAAAGAATATATAATAGGAACGGCTCAGGGAGCAGCTAGCCAAGCAAGTATTACACTGGAAGCCATTAAACGCTTTAAATTCAGACTCCCAGCGTTAGAAGTTCAAGAATCTATTGCTAGTAAACTAGAAAATTACGACAACTTAATCGAAAACAACAACCGCCGTATCGCTATTTTAGAAGACATGGCTCAATCACTGTATCGCGAATGGTTCGTTAACTTTCGTTATCCAAACTACGAAGAAAACCTTGATGCTGACGGCAACCCTAAACTCATCGACTCGCCACTAGGTCAAATTCCTGATGGATGGGAGGTTAAAACGCTTAAAGATGTTCTTGAACTAGCATATGGTAAAGCATTAAAGAAAGCAGATCGTAAAGGCGGTGATGTGGCTGTCTATGGCAGTGGAGGTGTAGGTGGCTATCATGATAAAGCGCTTGTAGATGGCCCATGTATCATTGTTGGAAGAAAAGGCAATGTAGGTAAAACCTTTTGGGTTGACCAAGACTGCTGGCCAATTGATACAGTTTTTTATGTTAAATCTGAATTGTCGAAGCTCTATCTTTATTACAACTTATTACATCAAAGATTCTTTAACTCAGATGCGGCTGTTCCAGGTTTAAATAGAGAAAGTGCATATAGTAATAAAATCATTATCCCTTCCGCAGATTTGGTTGCTGAATTTGATGATTTCATAAGACCTATATTTAAGCAAAAAAATGCTATAGCGAAAGCCAAAAATAACCTTAAACAGCAACGAGATATGCTGTTACCTAAGCTAATTTCAGGACAAATTGAATTATGAGTAATGAATATTTAGGTAGTCGTTGGTATAAGTTTGATTTTCATACGCATACACCAGCATCATCAGATTACAAAAAGCCTGAAGAAACAGAAACTGATTGGCTTAAAGCATTGATGGTAGAAAAAGTTGACTGTGTAGCTATCGCTGATCATGTTTCTGGTGGTTGGATAGACAGATTGAAAGCTACATATGCAGAACTTGATCAATCTGCAGAATGGTATCGACCCATTTCTTTATTTCCTGCTTGCGAAATAACGGTAAGCACAGGGCAAACTCGCGTTCACATACTTGCTGTTTTCGATCCCATTTGTGACTCTGCAAAAATTTCTGCTGTGTTAGGGCAATGTGGCATTACAGAGGGGCACGGCGATGCAGAAGTCACTTGTGCAACTGAATCGATTAATAACGTTATTGATATTGTACACTTAGCTAATGGCGTCGCAATTCCGGCACATATTGATCGTGCCAAAGGTCTACTACATGGTGTTACTAAAACGAACCAAGAAATAGAGCGCTGGATGAGTAAGATTGAAGCAGCTGAGTTTATTGAACTCAATTTTCTGGACACAGTTAATCCAGAACTTGCTAGCGCTTGTTCTCATTTAGCTAAACTTCAAGGCTCAGATGCACATGAGTGTAGTCGTTTAGGTAAAGGCTATTCATGGATAAAAATGAGTCAGCCTTCAATTAATGGACTTAAGCTTGCTTTACATGATCATGATTTTTGTGTGGAAAATGGTGTTGATGATCCTAACTCTACACCTGATATATTTTTAAAAAGTTTGAATATTTCACAGATGCAGCATTGTGGGCGTTTCCCCGGTCAGCTAGCAACCTTTAACTTACACCCTCTTTTTAATGCGGTTATCGGTGGACGTGGCTCAGGTAAGTCTACATTCATAGAGTCTGTGCGATTGGCATTAGGACGTGAGAATGAAGTATCAGATCTTCCACAGATTCATGAAGAAATTTGTTCTTTTAAGGATGGTGTAACCAAAGCTGACACTGCAATTTGTGTTGAGTTACAACGAAGAGATGAATCGTATCAATCTATATGGAAATATAATACAGCGCCATACATCAATAAGTTTCAAGAAGGTACTTGGTCTCTTGATAATGGAAAGCCAGAAGAACGCTTTCACGTTAGTTTGTATAGCCAAAAGCAAATTAATGCATTGGCTAGTAACACAAATAGTTTATTAGAAATTATTGATCGTTCAAACGAGGTTAATCATTCAGCATGGAAATATCTGTTTGATACCGAACTGAATAAGTTTTTAGGTTTTTGTCGAGAAGTACGTCAACTGCAAGAGCGTTTGGATAACAAAGGCGCTCTTGAATCACAGAAAGATGATTTAAATAGTGATATAGAAAGTTTTGAACAAGGTGGTCATAAAGACATATTTAATGCCTATCAAATTTTTACACTTGAAAAGCAGAAAGTTGAAAATTCTGCTGGTGTGGCAGGCCTAATTGATTCAATAGACAATATGTTATCAGAGGAGTTTGCGGAACTGACTTTGGTAGAAGAAGGTGCAGATAAACCTGCTTACGTTACAGAACTAGAAGGAATACAAGCAACATTTAAAGGTGATTTAACCGTTGTCCAAACTGAATTGGCAAAAATAAAAGAGTTGATTACCAAAGCTGAACAAGATCGTGAAAAGGCAATTAGTGAGTCAATTTGGTGTACTAAGGGGGCTGTAACCAAACAACAATATGAACAAGTTGTTCAAGAGTATGCTGACAAAGGGGAAGAGCTAAATCCTGAGCAATACGAAATTTGGCTCACTCAAAGAAATGAGATTAACACTCAATTAGAAGAGTTAGAAACTGTTCAAGTTGATCTAACAACTAAAAAATCTCAGCGTGATAAATCACTTAAGAAGTTATATATATTGAGAAGACGATTACAAAGAAAGCGCCAAAAATTTATTCAAAACGTTATTGGCGGTAATCGATATGTCAAAATGAAGCTATTACCATTTGCAAATAAATCTAATGTTGAAGCACAGTTTAGAAGGTGTATTGGTGTGGAGAATAGTTTTTCTACTTCTATTTACCAAGATGATCAAGCGAATAGTCTGTTGTTTAAATTGCTTTCAAGTGATTTTAATTTGAAAGGTACTGCTAGCGAAACTCACGAGCTAAAGAATGCTATATCTGCTTTGGTTTTAGAGAAAGAAGTAGCGCAATATCGTATTGATAATCGCTTGAAGAGTTCACTTGTACAAAAGTTTTCACAACAGCCTGAAATTTTTGACCGCTTAATGACTTGGTGGCCTGATGACCAACTTGTTGTAGAGTATGCAAAAGATATTGAAAAAGCTAAGTTTGAAAATATTGAAAAAGGCTCTGCGGGGCAAAAAGCTGCTGCTATTTTAGCTTTTTTACTCAGTCATGGTAATAATCCAATTATTGTCGATCAGCCTGAAGATGACTTAGATAACGCGTTAATTTATCAACTTATTGTATCGCAAATTCATGAGAACAAAAAACGTAGACAGATTATTATGGTGACGCATAATCCTAACATTGTTGTTAACGGTGATGCTGAGTTTGTAAATGTTCTTCATTTTCATGCTGGTCAAGTTCAGGTATTGAAAGCTGGGGGCTTGTGTGAGCAAGAAATCAGAGATCATGTCTGCGATATTATGGAAGGTGGCGCGACTGCTTTCGACAAAAGATACAATAGATTAAGAGTGCTATAAATAGAGGGTTTTATGACATACACGGAAGATGCTTTAGTAGAACAACCTGCGATTCAATTATTCTCAGATTTAGGCTGGGAAACCGCAATTTGTTGGGATGAAGTTTTTGGTTCATTAGATAATGAGTCTCTGACTAATAACCCTATGTTTTTTGGCAGGGAGACCCGCAATGATGTTGTGCTATTCGCAAGGTTACAAACTGCGTTACTAAAGCTAAATCCGGATATTAATAAACTTATTATTCAAGAAGCCATTGACGAAATAGCGCGCGATAGAAGCGCGATGACCGCAATAGCAGCCAATGAAGAAGTTTATGAGTTATTAACCAGTGGCTATGTGTATACAACAAATGCTGAAGATGAAGATGATTGCGTTGTTCAATATATAGATTGGTCGGATGCTACTAACAATGACTTTTTCCTTTGTAGCCAGATGAGCATAACGGGTGAAATTGAAACTCGTCGCCCAGATTTGATCGGCTTTATTAATGGCTTACCACTTGTTTTTATTGAACTAAAAGCAAGTCATAAAAACTTACTTAGCGCTTATAAAAGCAATTTAGCTGATTACAAAAATACTATTCCAAAATTATTTACCTATAACCAGGTTATTATTCTTTCTAATGGTGTGCAATCAAAGGTTGGCTCTATATCTAGCCAGTGGGAGCATTTTGCTGAATGGAAGAAAATAGAGAGTGAAAAAGAAGAGCGCCGAGTTAGTTTAGAAGTTGTTATACGTGGGGTGTGTGAGCAAAACCGACTCTTAGATATTATTGAAAACTACACTTTGTATATTAAGACAAAACAAACGATTAAAATCATTGCTAAGTATCATCAATACTTAGGTGTTAATCAGGCATTGTGTGGCCTTAATAACGTGAAAGAGCGTGATGGTCAGCTGGGTGTTTTTTGGCATACCCAAGGTAGCGGTAAAAGCTTTTCAATGGTTTTCTTTTGTAAAAAGGCATTTCGTAAATATACCGGTAATTGGACGTTTGTATTAGTCACCGATAGAACCGATTTAGACGACCAAATATATAAAACTTTTAACTCTGCAGGCATTGTTACCGAAAACTGCCAAGCAGATTCAGGCGTTCAATTAAAAGCGTTGCTTGGTGAGGATCACCGCTTTGTATTTACTTTAATCCAAAAGTTTAAAGGTGACGAAAAAGGAAACTATCCGGTTTTATCTGAACGTGACGATATTATTGTTATCACTGATGAGGCCCACAGAAGCCAATACGACTCTTTAGCAATGAATATGCGTAATGCTATGCCTAATGCCTCGTTTATGGCATTTACAGGCACTCCATTGCTTGCAGGAGAGGCTAAAACACAGGAAGTGTTTGGTGACTACATTAGTATCTATAACTTTGCTGATGCTGTTGATGATGGCGCAACACTCCCTTTATATTACGAAAATCGTGTACCTGAAGTTTCAGTGTCGAGCGATACTATTGGAGATGATATTGCTGACATACTTGATCAAGCAGACCTTACTGAAGAACAAGAAGCGCGTTTAGAGTCTGAATTCTCTAAGGCTTATCACATCATTACGAGAGAAGAACGGCTAGAGACTATTGCTGCTGATTTGGTTGAGCACTATATCAATCGTGACCCTTTCAGTAATGGGATGTTAGGCAAGGCGATGCTGGTATCTATTGATAAAGCCACTACCATTAAGATGTATGACAAAGTTCAACAAGCGTGGAAAACAAAGCTCAGTAGCTTAAAAGCAAAAGCCAAACATACTTCGGGAAGCCGCTTAAACAAACTGCAATTTCAAATTGAGCATATGGAAAGTGCTGATATGGCGGTTGTTGTGTCGGGTGGGCAAAATGATGACGAGCGACTTGCTAAAAAAGGGCTTGATTATAAACCACACAGAGAGCGCTTCTTAAAAGAAAAAATAGACGAAAAGTTTAAAGACCCTGAAGATAACTTAAGAATCGTATTTGTATGCGCGATGTGGTTAACAGGCTTTGATGCCCCGTCTGTTTCAACTCTTTACTTAGATAAGCCGCTTAAAAGCCATACTTTGATGCAAACCATTGCACGTGCTAATCGTGTGTATGAGGGAAAGGCTGCGGGACAGATTGTAGACTACATTAATATATTTAGTGCCCTACAACAGGCATTAGGGCTATATGGGGGTGGCGTTACTGAAGGCGGCGCACCTTATAAAGTTGATAGCCCTGCAAAAGACAAATCTGAACTAGTCGCTGCATTAGGTATAGCTATCAATGAGCTTATTGTCTTTTTAGGTAGTGTTGATATTGACTTAACCCAAATTGTATCGGCCTCTGCTGATGGTTTTGCCAAATTATCATTGTTAGATAACGCCAGCGAAATACTGCTTGAACCGAAAAATAAAGAAGAATTCACGTCTTTTATTAGGCAAATTAACCGTATTTTTAAGGCCATTATGCCTGATGATAGCGCTAATCAATATGTACCTTATCGTATCGCTATTAATATAATTTATTCTCAAATGCGTTTGAAATCTGGTTTATCAATTGATGATGAAGATGTATTGGATGTAGTGCGTAACCAAGTTAATGACTTATTAGATGAATCAATTTCCACTATTAAAATACAAAGCAATCTGCCAGATCCCATAAACATTGCAAATATAGACTTTGATGCTTTAGCGACAATGGCTTCATCGATTGAGAAACCGAAACAATCAGATGCTGAGAAACTTAAAAACCTAATTGAGCGGAAATTGCAGCCAATGGTGCTTAAAAACAAAACGCGCCAAGATTTACAGCAAAAGTTTTTAGATTTAATTGAAGAATATAATTTAGGTGCATATACCGCAGAAGAATTTTTTAATCGCCTGAAAGGGTTTATTAATGAGTTAGAGCATGAAGAAAAGCGTACCGTTCGTGAAGGCTTAGCTGAAGAAGAGCTAGCAGTGTACGACTTGATGATTCAAGACGCACCACTAACAGAGCAAGAACGTAATCAAGTTAAAGAAATAGCTAAAGAATTAACAGGAAAAATGCAGGAAATACTGGTTATTGATTGGCGTAAGAAGCAGCGAACTAAAGCTAGAGTTAAAAATATGATTGAGGAGGTATTAGATAACTTACCTGAATCATACGATGACAATTTATGGCCAAAAACCTGTAGCGAGGTTTATATGCATATTTTTGAAAAATACCCTGGTCAAGGCCAAAGTGTTTATTCTCATTAGAGTTGTGATCAAAGGTAAATAAATGGAATTATTGCAAGTAATATTCAGTTTAAACGAATCTAGGAAGCAAAGGCCTTCACCTGGGCATGTTGTTATATCTCCAGTCGAAACAGCTTGGAACGACTTTGGCTATAAAATTAGATGTGAGTTTAAGGTTTGTGTTATACACACGACTAAGTAAGTACAATAATGATTTAGGTACTTATGACAACAAATAAACCACGTAAAACCCATAAGGCTGAATTTAAATAAGAAGCCGTTCTGTTAGCTGCAAAAATCGGGGGATTAGCAGACTACTTAACAACAATGGTTCACTACTCCATTAAGAACCATCAAAAACGACCGTATATGCGCTTTTGATACCTAAAATTTGAGCTTGGTCGACACTTGACTCGCTTTTTAGCCACAGAGCTTAATGTAGGACGGCAATAAAGATTCTAACCTTGGGGTGATCGCTTCACCCCTTAACCTCTGTTAATGCCTGAAATCAAAGTTATATTAATGCTTTCAAAACCACAATACTGTTAATAAATCACAGAAGAATAAATTTTATTAGATGTAATAATAGTTAGCGGTATCGATGAAGGTAGGACTATAAAAATAGTAAGTTATCGTTTAATTGGTGAAACAACGTATTCATGCACTTGTCGTTCATCCTGTAAGTCAGCAACTCTTTTAACCAGCTCTGAGTAAGCTTGTTCTAGTAAGCTTCTTGCTTGAAGCGCATTATCTCGCTCTTTACGATACTTTTGTTTTAATGCTCGTTCTCTTTGTAACTCTGACTTTAACTTGTCTACTTCAGATAGTGAGGTATTAATTTCAATATCTAACCCGACTACCATCAGTCTTTCTCGGTTATCATTATATTTCTTAATTAAAGGTTTTGCGTGCTCTACAAAATCAGAAAATTTATGGATATAACTATTTCCAAGCTGAGCTTCGGTATTGATTTTATTTAGTGTCAACCGGCCATTTCTCTTAACGTGCCGCTGCTGACCATCTAAGAGTCGCTGTAAGGCTTCATATAAGCGAGCTTCTGTTATTTGTTTATCTCTACTCATGATTTGCCTTGATGGTGTATATGAAGGGCTCAAAATCAATATTGTGTGATTTTAGCGTTTGCTCAAGTTGACGAATTTTTACAGTGTAGCCAATAAGAATACGGCTATACGCATAGTCCCCCATTTCATTTAAACTTTCAAAGGCTACGATTAGCCGTTTACGTTGTGCAGCCATTTGTTTTGCACCTTTATCGGTAATTATTAAGTGTTGGCATGGCTTACTCTCTGTTACAAATGACTCAATTGAGCAAACTCTTTCACATGATGGGTTAGTGCAGTAACCACCTGTTGGCAATAATACAATCGACTTTGTACCATTACGAACTAATGACTCTAATTCATTACGAGATAGAACTATAGTTTCGCCTTTACCGAATAATTTTTCTCTTTCTTCTATAACACGATTGCTTCCCCCTCCTGACAAATATTGAGAGCCATTATAAATATCATCGAATGCTTCAATAGCAAGGGTTTGTGTCGCTTTATCAACTTCACTCATCAAGTCTTTATCTATTAATAAATCCTCAGACCGAATAAGTTCAGCATTATTTGCATACCAATTACTCATATTAATATTTTTATGTTTGAGCTGGTGTTTAATGGTTTGTACGTTCCCTAACTTATTTCTTACCATAAAAACCGCAAAAGAACGCCTTAGATCATGTAAAGACAATTTAGGTAGTGAGCCACCTATTTTTAATTCACCACGCCAATCAGGGTTTAATAAATCGAACTCTTCCACTTCTTCATTGCTTGCCTTTATTTCAAGTTGTTTTAGATTCAAAAAATCTTTGCTACCAATTGATAAACTATAATTAGACAACACTTTCTTGTACCTGTCACTCCCCATACCAACTGTAATAAATGATGAAGCTAACTCTACCAAACCACTATCATATTCATCTTTGCTAATTAAGCCTTCTGTAAAACTTCTTTCTAATGTATTTCTAAAATGTTCTCGTGCATACATAGTCGCGTCATAGGCAAGCTCTAATGCTTTCAAGGCTATAGGATGGGTAACCCATACTTCTTTTTTTGCTACTCCCTTATTACCTTTATAAGTATCACCACACAACATTGATATGCCAGCTAATACCTTATAGCTATTTGGGTTAGTAGTTCGTGATTCTCGATTTCTCATTCCAGTAAACATTACAACAACCATTAAGCAATACTTTACAATTTCAGTAATCCATTTCCCTCTAATATGAAAGCTAAAGTTTGGTATCGTTCTTCCAAGTTTATTACCATATTTAACGACCCTAAGGTTTAAATTCTTTACTCCGTTTTCATCTAGCTTTACCACACATCTCTTTCTTACCTCTTTTGGCAACTCACTTTCATAATATGCAATTGTTTTATTCATTACAGATGAAATTTTGTGTCTGTATGGGTGATACTGATCAACTACTCCCACAGCTTGCTGAAGCATTTTAGAGTATATCGTTGCAGGGAGGGCTAAATGTTGTTTGCTTTTTTTATCATTTGACAAGTCATTAAAAGCGCTACGGTCTATGTATCGATTTAATGCTCCTGCATTACTCAATTGCCCCAAAGTAGTACATATATCTTTAAGTGTGAGTATAGGCATACGCCCTTTCATACCTTCCTTAAGCTTAGACCACTCTATGTCATTTGAGAGAAGTGAAAAGTCTGATTTACCCCATACTTTAGCTATTGCCCATAAGTTTTTTTTTGTTCTTAGGAGTTTTGATACTGAAACATGATTGTCTATAGCTTGCTCCATTTCTGAAAAGAACAATTTAGCAGTAAAGCTTTGTATATTTTTCTTATGTTCGAGGGGAAGTTTGTGAAAAAAAACATAACGAGTTGACTCTCGGCGTGAAACAAAATCCCATTTATCATCAAATATACGAGACTTACCATTTCCATCAGAATCAAATGATATAAAAGGGTTACATCTGAATTCATCATCTAATTGTTCTAAAGTGTTAAACATTAAAAACCTGCAAAGTATCGTTAAACCCTTGTAACCCTTTGAATAAAGGATGATCAGAATATTCCATTTTCAATTCAGCACTAGCATACTCTTTCGGTGCCTTTTGCCTAAATCTATCTAATGTTCTGTTCAGCATTAGCTCTAATTGATATAGCTTTTCTTTGGGAATGGAGTTTTGAGAAGGTATACTCTTTAGTTCAACCACTTGCTCTAAAAATGATAGCATTAGCCAAATATCAGATTCTGATGCGATTAAAACATGGTTTTCGCAGTCAAAGCACGATAAAAAATCCGCGCACTTTTTATCAATTTCCTTCGTTTCTATAGCCAAATTCTTATATTTACGCTCGATAGACCCTTTCTTATCTTTATCTCCAGAACATCGGATGCCATGCGGAGAAATCGTGGCTATTTTTATTTCGTTTCGTTTTAAACGTTGCTTATAATCATAATCAGATAATATATCACTATGGAGCACCTTGGCATTATTCACTGAGTCTTTGATGGTATTACCTTTGCTAATTAAGGCTAAGGATTCAAATGTGGCAGATAAATGTCTTTCATGGTCAGCTTTTACACCTGATGAATAGGAACTAGCAACAACATTTACTGTATTGTTCAACCCCTGTGAAACAAGGTACATATCTTCAGTTACGCGTATTAAAATATCTGATTTAGTTTTGCGAAATCGTGAGGAGTTAATCCTAAAAGGTAATAATTTCCCGATAAGTTTATTGATCCTATCCGAACCTGCACCATGATCAAAAAAGTTCTTAATTTTTAAATTTGAATCAACAAACGGAATAAATGGTTGATCTTCAATATCATTAATACCAGCCAATATAAAATGAGCTTTTGATACTTCAAGCCAATCTGCTATCAAGTTTTTCGCGTATTTAGAAAAACCTAACGAATGATCAATGTTCTTGTAATTAGCTCTTCCTTTAACACCTTCAAAAATATATACATCAGAACCAACACTTTTAAAGGAAATGTCACTGCGCTTCATTTTCTTTAAAACAGAGTCATTCATACCTGTCCACATAAAAAATAAATATAAAGCACAGCGGGAGGCTTGATTAAATAATGCCTGACGTTGCAAAACCCTATCACTAAAATCTTTTTGGCTTTTTATAGCGTTATTTATCAACATGGCGTGTTTGAACGCATTTTTTTTTATATTTACATTCTTCCACCCAAATTTTTCTACCATGTTATTGAATAAATCCTCATCAAAAAAAGGATGTACTTCTGGATGCGTATCATTTTTTATATGTTGAATAAGTTCGAGGTAACCTTTTATAAGGAGGCGCGAAACGGGCTTTAGTTCAGTTTCAATGTCATACGCACATTGTTTGCCGCTAGCTTGATAATTAGATACTAAAGCTAATTTTTCAGCATCATGAGTACGATTGAATCCTTTTAAAATAATAGACAAAGCAGCGCGAACTCGGCTTGCTCTTGAAGTAGTCACACCTTGCAAGGCCAGCTGATTAAAATGTTTGATACATTTATTCATTTCATCTAAGGAAAAAGGCGTAGACTGCGGGCTATATTCGTCAATATACCTTAAGTATGAGACTAAACCGACCTTTATATGGCTATGGAATGTACAAGAAGGACTATCAGGCATGAGCTTATAGACCGCACGGATAAAATCATCACGATTAGCTAAAATCAGCTCAGTAGCTTTAAACTCTCCTTTTCTTTTGCCTGTTGCAATCGTTGTGGGAACACCTCGATAACGTAACCGTTTAAATTCAAATTTTCCTCCTGTTTTGTTAAGACAAGCCATATCATCGATGTTTAAAATATCAATAGATGCTTTTTTAAGCGTTATAGTTGTTTCGAGGTTTACACGTTTACGCGCCATTAATACTCCCATCTAATTGAATATTAATTTGTTCAGTGAAACCATTCAAAACCCCTAAATAAGTCAATACATCTTCATAAATCTCATCTCCAGTAGGTGCATTCTGTGCAATTTTCAAATACTCCATAGTGGTTTGACGGTTTTCATGGCCAAGAAGTGAAGCTACATAATCTAATGAAATATCAGGCTTAACATGGTTGCGCAACAAACGTCTAAATATATCAACAGCAAACGTAGAGCGAAGGTTATGTATTGAGGCTAGTGTTTTATGCTCTAAATCAAGCGTGTTGTTGATGGTATTTCTGACTTCGATCCAACGCCCTGTAAAATCACTTGGTCTAGTAAATAAAGGAACGCCTGTTTGCGTTATAAAAAGATACTCTTTAGTTTTATCAATAGCATCATCACCTTCAAAAATAGATGTATTACCTTTTTCAACTTGAACTCTGCAAAAGTCATTAAATTTATTCAAGCGTTTTAAATATCGTTCTGATTGGGTGTAATTATAAATTTCTTCCATTAACCGTGCTGGAATAATAGTTTTCCTCGGTTTGTTACCTTTGCCTTTAGTTTTAGTCAAAGAGCCATATCCATCGCCCACACTCAGTCTTAAAATATCATTTTCATAAACCTCTTCGCCTTCTTTGATAACTTTTTTAGGCTTGATAATTTGACCTAAATGGAGGCTAGCCATTTCTTCTCTTCGAAGACCTGTATAACGACAAATCATAAAACCTAGTGAAAACTCAATAGGCAACGAAGCCGTTTTATTTTCGTCTTGACCAAAACGAATTACACGTTGTGATTTTGTCAAAATATTTTGAGCTACCATCCATTGCTTATCACTCATTGGCCTTAAGTCACGACGACAGTTTTCAAGAGCCATACCGCTACTAACCTGAGGTTTACTAAAGCTCAGACGGAGATCCGTTGTATGAATTACTTTTTGATGGAATGAGTTCATACTCGTTGAAGAGGATTGCAGATTTAACGTAATAATTTCATGCGAGAAAGGAGGGTTATTAAATTTTAGCCCCTTACGTAGATAATATTTGTAGAACCTGACTACTGAAGAAATATAAGCTTTAGCTGTTGTTCTTGCTAAACTGTTCTCTTTATTCGTAGGGTCGATAACAAGCTTTTTAAGTGTATCCCTATACTTATAAGTAAGCCGTTCGACCTTACGTTTAGGGAAATAGTCCCAACTTGGTCTAGGCTCGTCATATATTGGATCATAGACGTCAGCATCATAATCATCATCCCACTTTTTTTGATGATCAATAATAAACTGAAAGTAATGTGCCATACCTTGAGCCAATTGAGATGACTCTAGCTTGCCATCATCTAAGTGGTGCGAAAGTATAAATTCATTCACAATATCTATTGGCTTAAATGAAACTAATTTATTATTTTTGTCGTAACCAACTTCGTTTAACAAAACTAATTTTTTTATAAGAACACCACGGTCATACTGGCTATGCTTTACTGTTAATTTTCCATATTCATCTGCTTCGACTATAGGGGTTCTATAAGTATAATTTTTAAAGCTTGTTGTCTCTGCCCTGAAGGTTGTCATTAAATAACTCACTCTAATAAAAGTAACTAATTCTCAACTTTAAAAGTCAACAATTACATATTAGTAAGTAAATAGCTTTAGTGGGTAATAAGTTTATGGCGTTCATATAAAACTTGGCAAATATCCAACACCTTTTGCGCTGGCATGGTAAACGCTTTGGCAGCATCTATTTGCAGGGCTGACAAATTATACGGTAAAGGCGCTTGCTGTTTTTTCTGCTTTTGCTCAAGTGCTGTCACTTCACCGGGTTGCTCAGTGATACGTGTTGCAACATTTTTTGCAAGACCTCGATGTAACACCCGCCCCTCTTCATCTTGATAAGGTTCACACGCTTTACTTGGTTGCCATTTAGCAGTAAAACTCTGTTGTTCTTGGGTATTCAAATGGGCAAGTACTTCGTAAAATGGTTTAGCGACAAAATTAGCTATGTCGTTATCGCGATTTACCACCAAACCTAAAATTGGTGTTTGTACTCGGCCAACAGAAAGTACATTACCAAACCCTGCTTTTTGCCCCGCAAGAGTATAAGCACGCGTTAAATTCATGCCAAACAACCAATCAGCACGAGAGCGCGCCAGTGCAGAAACACTTAGAGGAATAAAATCACGATTGCTACGCATATTCGCTAATGCTTTTTTAACCGCACTCACGTTTAGATCACTGATCAATAACCGTTGGATACTGCACTTTTTGGCTTGTGATAACTTGACTTGCTCAATCACTTCATCAACAAGTAATTGGCCTTCACGGTCGGGATCGCCAGCATGAACAAGCAGTTCAGCTTGCTTGATTAACTTCTTAAGGACAGTGAGTTGCTTTCGGGTTTTTGATTTCGCCTTTAATTGCCATTGCTCAGGCACTATAGGTAAATCATCAAAACGCCACTTTTTGTACTGTTCGTTGTAGTCATCTGGTTCTGCTTGTTCGAGCAAATGACCTATACACCATGAAACGCAATCACCGTTGGCTACTTCAATATAGCCATCATGCTTTTTATGTGGTTTTGGTAGGGCATCAGCAATCGCACGACCTAAAGATGGTTTTTCAGCAATGTATAATTTCATAACAAGCCACTACAACTGTTTATATGAACAGTAGTTTAGCATAGCGTTAATCGTAACGAAATATTAAAGTGGCTGTATGGCTGATTTACGTTTACGTATAAATAGATATATCAACGGTAAATAACACACCACAACTGTCGCAGTATTAATGATAGGTAGCAGTGTTTTATACATCATCGTGCTGTAGGAGAGATCCCACAAGTGACGATCAACCAAACGAAATAATTGTAATAAGGGTGCAGCTATAACTACAAGTTGGCCAATGACACTTTGCCAAAGGTAAACCTTATCTTTAATCCCTAAATAAGCAATCAAGGCCATCCAGGCTAAATCGTTAAATGCCCATACAACATAACGCCATATATAAGGCTCATCTAACTCTCTTAGGCTCTCGTGTATCAAAGTTCCATATAAAAAAAATAGTGCTGTCACTAAGGTAAACCGCAAAGCAAGCCAATCTTTGCGAAGATAAAAAACAAAAATAGCTGGGCTTAAAAAAAACACCCAGCTTTTATTAAGTAAAGATATAGTACTTATAAACCAATCAGGCATTAGTTAGTCTGGCTTTTTATCATCATCACCAGAACCATTGCCCGGCATATAACTATATTTATCAATCTTTTTCATACGTCACTCCGTTACACTTGTTAAAAAGTTACTTTAAGCTAAATTAGGTACTTTGCCAAGCATCATTGACGAACATCTATTGGATCAGATTCTTTTGCCTTACCCTGCATGATTGATATTTCTACGCGGCGATTACGACGTCTATCTGCGTCAGTCTCATTAGGAACTAGTGGCCGTGTTTCTGCATGGCCGACGACAACCATACGGGTTTTATCAAAGCCTTGCGCTTTTTGCATTTCGGTTGCTACTGCTACCGCTCGTTTCGATGATAAATCCCAGTTATTGGTATATAACTCGTTGGATACTTGAAAATCATCAGTATGCCCAGAAACAGTAATTTCCCCAGGTACATCTTTTAAAAGCGTGGCTATATCACGAATAATTGGTTTGAATTTAGGTTGTAAAAAAGCACTGCCCGAGGGAAATGAGCCGTTTTCACGAATGCGGATAATAATTTGCTGACCTAACGATTCCAGCTCAATCGCCCCGTCCATGATTTGCTGCTCTAACTGCTGCGCTATTTTTTTCACGAGCTCATTTACTTGCTCTTGGTCGGCTGCTGCGGTTGACTGCTCAGAAGCTTGTTGCTGCGCTGTACTTTGTGATTCACCACCGCGCTTGTTACCACGTTGTTCTTGGCGGCCACCGGCAGAACTTTCATCACCAGCCTGAAACTCCAACATTTGCTGAGTCATTTCCACGGTTTGCTGTTGAATTGTTTCTATTGGTGTCGGCTCTGGTTTACCCGGGGTGAATTCCATCGCAATAACCGATGTGCCCTTAGGAATATCTTTAACTTCAATTTTATTTTGCACACCAAAAGCAAATTTCATCGAGCCCGCGATTTGTTTAAATTTCAGCACATCCATTTCTGAGAACGCGAGCAAAAGTACAAAGAAGCACATCAATAGCGACATCAAATCCGCAAACGTTCCCATCCAAGCAGGAAGCCCTGGTGGTGGGCACTTGCACTCTTGATCAGACATGCTTACTCCTCAGTATCAACTTTTCGTTTTGATTCAGCGAGGTAGTTTTTCAAGATACCTTCGATAACTTTTGGATTCTGACCATCCTGAATACCTAATACAGCATCTAAAATCAAACGCTGGTTCATGGCTTCTTCGTCTTTACGCAGCTCTAACTTAACTTGAATTGGTATTGCAACCACGTTGGCCAAAAATGCTCCGTATAACGTTGTTAAAAGCGCCACCGCCATTGCTGGTCCAATTGCTTTCGGGTCATCCATATTTGATAGCATAGCCACAAGGCCGATGAGTGTACCAATCATCCCCATCGCCGGTGCAATATCGGCAAGCGCTTTAAATAAGCCAGCTCCCGATTCATGACGAGTAGAAGTAAGGGCAATATCTTTTTGCAGCGTCGCTCTAACCACATCCGCGTCATGGCCATCGACAAGCATGTCGACTCCTTTACGCATAAATGCATTTGGTATTTCGGCTTCTTCGAGTGCTAAAAACCCCCCCTTACGTGCTGAATCAGCAAGTTCAACTGCTTTTTCGATAAGTTCTTCTGGGGATTCAATTTTAAACATAAACGCTTTGGCAGCCACTTTACCAATGCCAAAGAACTGGCCCATTGTATAGTTTGATAACACGATAAAAATCGAACCACCAAATACAATCACCACAGACGGAGTATTGTAGAACATCGCTACTTCGCCGCTGCTACTCAAAAACATGGACATGACAATCAAGCCAATAGCGCCGAGAATACCTATAATGGTTGCTAAATCCACTTACCCCTCCAAAGGAACTCATGCTTTACTGCCCGTGGCAGTAAATTTTTATTATTAACTGCTTATCGGCAATGTATTGAATTACTTAAACCATTTACTGAAAAAAATGAAATGAACATATCCAGCTCTAGTGGCATTTTAATCTACCATGCTTAACCTGCAAGGTTTAAGTAAAGGTTCAAACCATTAATAGTGGTGCGAAACTGCTTTATTATCCAAAGTTCAGGTTTATTATTCAAAAAAAATGCATCAGCCTTTGACCTAGTTTAGCATTCCCCCTAAAATTGGCCTCACATTTCTATCATCTAAGTTGGATCCACTATGGCGACTAAAAAACCAGAGAACCTAAGCTTCGAGCAAGCGCTCGAAGAATTATCCTTAATCGTCACAGAAATGGAGCAAGGCGAGCTTTCGCTTGAACAATCGTTAAAACAATTTGAACGCGGCATCGCTTTAGCTGGCGCATCATCTAGTAAGTTGCAACAAGCTGAACAAAAAGTCGCTATTTTGATGGGTAATGACTCTCAGGCAGCGCTTACTAACTTTGATAATGATTTGGAATAACGAGTGTTAATAACAGAGCAAATTAAATGTGCTCAACGTGATGTTGAAGCCACTCTCAATCGGTATTTTGAGCAACCACTGGATACCGAGCAAAGTATCAAACTGGCTACTCATTATAGTGTTTTAAACGGCGGTAAACGACTGCGACCTTTTTTGGTGTACGCTACTGGTAGAATGCTAGGTGCAAAACATCAAGATTTAGATATTTTAGCCGCCGCCATTGAATGTATTCATAGTTATTCGTTAGTCCATGATGACTTACCTGCAATGGACGATGATGATTTACGCCGCGGTAGGCCTACTTGCCATATTGTCTATGGTGAAGCTCATGCAATTTTAGCGGGCGATGCGTTGCAAACACTGGCATTTGATTTAATTGCCAATCATGCATTTAATGTCCCTGCTCAGCAGCAGCTCAAAATGATCGCAACACTTGCCAAAGCATCTGGTATTGAAGGTATGGTGGGTGGCCAAGCATTAGATATAGCCGCAACAAACACCGAGGTGACGCTTGTTGAGCTGGAGCGTATTCATCAGCTAAAAACCGGTGCTTTGCTAAACTGCGCAATTACCTTAGGGGCGTTGTGTGCAACGGATATCGATCAACATACATTATTACAATTAAAGCAGTTTGGTGATGCAATTGGACTGGCTTTTCAGGTACAAGACGATATCCTAGATGTCGAAGGCGATACTCAAGTGCTAGGAAAACCACAAGGTTCCGATGTTGCTGCAAATAAAGCAACCTACCCGGCGTTACTTGGACTCCCTGGTGCAAAACAAAAAGCACAACACTTACTTGAACAAGCATTGCATGCTTTAACTGCAATAAGTGCCGACACCACAGAGCTCGAAAATTTAGCAAAATATATTGTGGAACGCGATTATTAACTGCAGCTTCAGATTGAGCTGATAATGATGTACAAAATAACTAAAAAACCAGAGTAACATTGCGTTATAATAACGTCTGGTTAGCGAAGGATGTATTAAAAATCATGACACTTGATAGTAGCAAGTATCCATTATTAGGTTTGGTTGACGAACCAGCCCAACTGCGTGATTTAGCGCAACAAAAATTACCTGCATTTAGCAATGAGCTGCGTGATTATTTACTTAACTCAGTGTCGCAAAGCAGTGGTCACCTTGCATCAGGCTTAGGCACTGTAGAGCTGACTGTGGCACTGCATTATGTTTACAATACTCCTGAAGACCGTTTAGTGTGGGATGTGGGCCATCAAGCTTACCCGCATAAAATTTTAACGGGTCGTCGCGACCAAATGCATACTATTCGCCAAAAAGATGGTCTGCACCCTTTCCCATTTCGTGAAGAAAGCCAATACGACACTTTTAGTGTAGGCCACTCAAGCACTTCGATTTCTGCGGCTTTAGGCATGTCTATTGCGGCGCAAAAAGAAGGCAAAGGTCGTAAAACAGTTGCGGTTATTGGCGATGGTGCGATCACAGCGGGTATGGCATTTGAAGCAATGAATCACTTAGGTGATGTTAAATCTGACATGTTGATCATATTAAATGATAACGAAATGTCGATTTCAGAAAACGTGGGGGCACTCACTAATCACTTTGCGCGTATCTTATCTGGCAGTTTTTACACTAACATTCGCGAAGGCAGTAAAAAGCTACTTTCAGGTGTTCCTCCTGTAAAAGAATTAGCCAGCCGCATGGAAGAACACTTAAAAGGCATGGTGATCCCTGGTACATTTTTTGAGGAGCTTGGCTTAAATTATATCGGCCCAATCGACGGTCACGATGTAAATATGTTGGTAGATACCTTACGTAATATGCGTAATTTAAAAGGCCCACAGCTACTGCATATCAAAACGCAAAAAGGTAAAGGCTACAAACCAGCTGAAGCCGATCCGATTGGTTATCATGGCGTGCCAAAATTTGATCCGGCGATTTCAAGTTTACCAAAATCAACCCCCGGTGCTGCGACCTTCTCTAAAGTATTTGGTGATTGGCTGTGTGATATGGCAAGCCAAGATGACAAATTGATGGCCATCACCCCAGCCATGCGTGAAGGCTCAGGCATGGTTCGCTTTTCAAAAGAGCACCCTGAGCAATATTTTGATGTTGCTATTGCTGAACAACATGCCGTTACTCTAGCGGCAGGTTTCGCTTGTGAGGGATTAAAACCTGTTGTTGCTATTTATTCTAGCTTTTTACAACGCGCGTATGATCAACTGATACACGATGTTGCACTGCAAAACTTACCGGTATTATTTGCCATTGACCGGGCAGGTATTGTGGGTGCGGATGGTGAAACCCATCAAGGTGCTTACGATTTAAGTTTTATGCGCTGTATTCCAAATATGATCATTATGGCGCCTAGTGATACTAATGAATGCCGCCAAATGCTTTACACAGGTTACCAATGTAATCAACCTGTCGCGGTACGCTATCCTCGTGGTAGCGCAGGTACAACTGAAATAAGCGAGCAAATGACCGAGCTTGAAATTGGCAAAGGCCGAGTAATTAAGCAAGGTGCTAAAATCGCTATTTGCTCTTTTGGTACCTTACTTGAGAATGCTCAACTGGCTGCGAAAGAGCTCAACGCCAGTCTCGTCGATATGCGTTTTGTTAAGCCACTAGATAGCGACTTAATCGACAGTTTATTAGCTGATCATGATGTTATTATCACACTTGAAGATAATGCTATTGTTGGTGGCGCAGGCTCTGCCGTTAATGAGTATTTAGCAGCTATAAAAGCAAATGTAAGCATCCTAAATTTAGGTATTCCGGATGAATTCATCAAACACGGTACACAAGAGCAAATGCACGATGAGATGGGCTTAGGCTCGCAAGGCATACTCGATAGTATTAAAAACTTTATAGCAGACTAAGCTACGCTGTTGCGAGTAAACACTTGAGCAATGTCAGCTGAAATAATAAAAAAGGAGCATACGCTCCTTTTTTATTATTACTTTAAAATCAAATAACTATAAAAAACTTTAATTGTTTTTCATTTTCTTGCATCCAATTATTCCCCTGTCACGTTTATTCACTGAGGTTAACTCGTGAGCAAAGCGTTCACGCTTTTATATAAGCTGTTTTAAGCAAAACTCTTTGTATGTTCACATTTGATGGAATATTTAAGAAGGTACAAATTATGAAAACGTTCAAATCAGGCGCAACAACACAATCTATTCACGCTCAATCAATGACAAGTAAACTTTGCTTATCAGCACTTACTTTAGCAATTTTGTTTAGTTTAACCGGTTGTGGTGGTGACGATGGAAGCGATGGTGCTGCGGGTACACAAGGCGCGGCAGGTGTTGCTGGGACTAACGGAACAAATGGTACTGACGGTGCAAATGGCAGTGATGGAGCTGATGGAGCTGATGGTAGCGCAGGGTTTGCAGCAGCAACCTTTATCTTAGCTAATAACGGCGCCGACAACGCAGGTACGGTAGACCTTATTGACCAAAATGCTGCGAAGTTAAAAACATTTAATAGTGGTGGCAATGAAGGTGTTGCCTTTGATGGCTTGGGTAATTTGATACAAGCCGGCGATTCAGGTAATGGTGCTATTAGCACAGTTTGCCAAGTTTTGAGCCGTGCAGACGGCACAATGTTTGACAGCAACCGTGACCGCACTATTACGGGTAGTACTACCACCTTAGTCAACCCTAAAGGTATTCATGTATCTACTAAACGTGGACTTATTTTTGTCGCTGACTTTAATGCCATGCAGATCACTGTTTTTGGCGCTACAGCAGCGGGTGATGCAGCACCTTTAGCAAGCACAGTAACAGACGCAAAACCGTGGGATGTTACTTATGATGATGTAAACGATCGTTTATATGTGGCGCTAACCAATGGTGATGTTGGTGTATACGATAATTATGTTGATGGCGGTTTTGTCGCCATGCCGACACGTACTATCACTCCCAGCAATGCAGCCGGTGAGAAAATATCTGTAAACATTCATGGTATTGCTTATGATGCTAACAGCAATAAATTAGTGCTTTCTGATGTCGGTAGTGCCAGTGATGCAACCGATGGCGCCTTGTTTGTGATCAATAACGCATCCCTTGCAGATGGTAATACCAGCGTTGCACGAAGCATTGCAGGCCCAGCAAGTATGCTGGGTAACCCTGTTGATATCAGCTTAACAGGCAGCGATTTACGCGTCGCTGAGAAATCAAATGACGCGGTACTGGTTTTTAGTAATATATTTTCCGGTGCCAGTGGTGATATCAGCCCTGATAGCGTGACCGCGACGAGTAAGCCAGAATCAATCACTGAAACAGTCATACACAATGACATGGCGGATGTATCAGATAGTTATCTAGCTAATATGCCATTAATGGGAGTTGCCGTCAGTAGTAACCCTGGTACTGCCGGTCCAACAACCGGACAAATATCACGTCTCAATGCACCGCTTACCAGCGAGTTGGGAAGTTACAATGCCAGCCAAACAATCGAAAGCGTGACCTTTGATAAAGCCGGTAATAGCTATACGACATTTGATGACAGCACAACTTCTACTGGCGGGATTGTCATTTCTAATAAAGTGGCAATACATCGCGATGGTGAGGCATTTTCTCTAAGCCAAGATTCAATCATTAGTGGTGCGAATACAGGTCTCATTTCACCTAAAGGCCTTGATGTAGCATCTGATAGAGGCTTAATTTTTGTTGCTGAAAATAATGCCACCACACCGGGAATTTTAGTTTTCTCGACCTGTACGACAGGTGATGCAAGTCCGCTTATCACACTCACGCCAAGTAACAGCGCACGTCCTTGGGATGTCGATTACGATGTTGCTACAGACCGAGCATTTGTTGCATTAACTAATGGTACGATTGCCGTGTTTGATGAAGTTAGCAGTAAGCTAATGGCTGGTATGAGCACAATTACAGGCGAAGATCGCTTGATCACGCCAGCGACAGCAGGTGCAGCCTTCCCTGCTCCTACCAACATCCATGGTATCGATTATGATCCACTCAGTGATTCGTTAATCGTCTCTGATGTTGGCAGTGCAGCAGACGCCACTGATGGTAAGTTGTTTGTCTTAAATAATGCTGGTATGAGCTCAGGCTTGAGTAATGTCAGTGTCAATATCGCAGGACCTGCGACTATGCTTGGTAACCCAGTCGATATTATGTTTACCGGTAACCACCTTTATGTGGCCGAAAAATCAAATGGCGTAGTAATGCGTTTTGATAATATTTTAAACAGCCCCAGTGGTGATATTGCAGCCAACTTAAGCTACTCGTTCACAGCCCCTGAATCAGTGGCTATCTTACCAACTTGGCTAAACCGTTAACCATCAAGGACAGTTAATTTAACTGCCCTTAGTTGGCCTCCCAATGCCTTAACGCCATGCGTTAGGGCATTTCTTATAGCCGTGTTTTAATTAGCGCATCCAGACTTTTATATCAGCCAAACCATTGGCTTGTAATACACTCAGCTGTTGCTCAACATTATTGGTTTGTTCAAATTCAAAAGCATCTAGTTGTTCATCAAAGGTGATATTGGCGACACCATCACCACCGCGTTTTTTAACTTGATGCAACGCGATATCCGCTAAGTTTACCGATGTCTCCCAACCGATAACTTGACCACCAAGTAAAGGTAATGGATAAAATGAAAAACCAATTGATGCGGTTAAATTAATATTATCGCCACTCGGTAATCTAAAACTATGCTGTGAAATAACTTTGCAAAGCTCAGCAACATAGCTATCGATAGCACTGCGTTTAAAATCACGTAATAGCAGTAAAAACTCATCACCACTCCAACGCGCCACATAATCAGATCCCTGAGTACGTGAGTTGAGTAATGCAGCCATTTGCTGCAAGCAACTATCCCCACCAATCGGGCCATGGGCGTCATTAATACGGCTAAAATTATCAAAATTAATGATCAACAATATTAAGGATTTCCCCTGCGCTTGTAATGATTGCGAGTTACGCTGGAAATGCTCGATATCTTTTGGTAATTGATCAAATAAGAAACGCCGACTGCGAAGCCCTGTGAGCTCATCGGAGTGACTCATTAATTTCAGCTGCGAGTTAACTTGGTTAAGCTTATCATTCGCTTGACGTAGCTCACCGGTCCGTTCGGTGATCAGGCTTTCGAGTACAGTTTGCTTTCGGCGCTCTTGCTTTCTAAATGCCCAGAACACCAAATAAAATAACAAAATAAAGCTACCAGTGATAAGCAATCGAAAGTAGATAGTCTCATCAAAGCGCCTTGGCACCACAAATGAATATTCTGTACGTTGCGCCTTTTGCCAACCTTCACCTTGGCGTTTCGCTTCAAGCTGGAATAAAAACGCACCCGGCGGTAAATTAGTATAAATAGCTTCGCGACGTGTATTAGCATAACGCCAATCACTGTCAAGGCCACTTAAGCGATAACGAAACTCAATACTGGTTGGTGCATAATAGTCGATTGCGGTGTATTTTAGAGTAATATCACGTTCATCAATTTCTAACTCGGGGTTATGCCCTAGCGCCGCTGTGGCAAGCTTTCTCAGGCCTGTATTTAAACTTTCAACTTTAGGTTGTAATGGTTTAATACCAAATAGCTCGATATCTTTAGGGATTTCAACCACACCTTGCAAACTCGGATACCACATTGAATTCCCTGACTCAGCCACAGCATCATGACCAAGCCCTGTACAACACTGACTCGCTTTACCATCAAGCTGACGGTCATATGATGAAATAACTTGCTCTACTTTTAAACTTTCAATATCACCACTAAATTGTTCAACCGGCATACGATACACACCTTTCATGGTGCTCACCCAAATACGCTTTAGTTTCTCATCGTATCGTAAACTAAAAATAGAACCATAAGGCAAGCCATTGGTTGCATCTAACTGGCGCCAATATCCTTGGCCACTGCGATAAAACAAACCATCATTTAATGAGCCGATCAAGATACCGACACCTTCAATATTTAGAATGCTGGTAACATACGCACTTTCAAGGCTGGTTTGATCACCAATTTTTTCAATGCCACGATCGGTAAAATAATAAGCCCCTTTACTGGTACCAATCAGGCCAAAATTTGTTTCATCAACAACGTAGGTAATAAACTTACTACCTAAAAAGGCATTATAAGCAAACGGCGTTAAGCCACCGTAACTCAGCCGGTACATTCCTCGCCCAGTGCCAAGCCAAAATCCACCTTTGCTCGAGCGGCTAATTGCAAACACCGGATTATCTTTTAAGGCACGCCCTGGAACTGCGAACAAGGTATTGTTTTCATAAAAATACACTCCGCGTCCGGTGGCAATGTATAAGCGCGAGCCATCAAACTGTAAATCATGTACAGCAGCACGGCCATATTGATTGCTTGGAATTTGATTAATAAAGTTTTTATCGAGGTCAAAATAGCCTACGCCGCTGCGGTTTGCCACCCACAATCGTCCATCGGGGGCTTGGCTAATAGCCATTACCGCCTCAGTCATTTGTGAGATAGCTGAGTGGCGCTCAATCCGCCCTTCATGGGCAAGCCATAAACCCTCACTAAAGCTGGCGAGCCATATATTATTATCATTATCGCGAAATAAATCGGCAAACCAGATGCTTTGATCAAGCTGGCTGGGTTCAACCCATTGCCAATCACCTGAGTTATCACGAAATAATAAGCGCCCATAGGTCGAAATCCACAATGCTCCGTTGGAGTCACTCATAAATTTATAGACCGCAGAGTTATTGGCATTCGGCAGCGGGAAAGGTCTGAGCTCGTCATCTAAATCTAAAAAGTAAGCACCGAGCTCTGAAGCTAAATATAAATTACCTTCAAGCCAAGCTAAATCATGGATTATGGTTTGTGCTAAACGTTCTGGGAGCGAGACTTTTGCGGTTAGTTCCAAGCGCAATTTAGCAAAATCAGAGGAAGAATTTGTTAATCGTAGCAAGTAGCGTTCGTTTACCAGCCAAATGCCTTCTGGCGATAATGCCAACTGGCTCACAGTACCAACAATTTGCTTTACTGAACTGGCAGTCACAACGGGTGTATATACGCCATTATTTGTACTGAGGTTAATTTGATTTCGTGATACAAAATAGAGGCCATTAGCAGCAACCCAAAGACTACCTTTAGCGTCTTCTATAATATCCCGTACCTGGCCTTTAACAGCGAACTCTTGCGCTGCCATTGTGGTTGGATCTATCACTACGAGACCATCTTTGGTCCCAATCCATAAATAGCCTTCGCTATCGACCAGTAGTTTATTAATGCCATTACTGGGCAAAAAGTTACTATTTAAGGTGTTGTAGTTGGTGAATGTATTACCATCAAAACGGCTGAGGCCAAACTGAGTTCCCAGCCACATATAACCTTGCTCATCCTGCACAACACTTTTCAATGATTGTGATGGTAAGCCATTTTGCATATTCCATTGCTGTACAACATAGTCGGTAATTGACGCCTTACTTGGCATACTGCATAACAGCACAATAATAACCAATAAAAACCGCATCATAACGTCAATACCTCGTTGCAAAACTAAGGTTAAAAGGGCAAGTAACCCATTTTAAACAATGCCTGAACACAAATTAATGAAAAAATACCCGCTAAAACATCATCAGCCATAATACCTAAACCACCGTGTAGGCGTTTATCAAGTATTCTAATTGGCCCAGGCTTAACGATATCAAAAAAGCGAAACAGTACAAAACCAATCAATAAAGATTGCCAACTGATCGCCGCACCAATCATAGTGATGTAAAATCCAGCGACTTCATCCCACACAATAGCAGGATGGTCATGTACGCCAAGATCATCGGCGGTTTTACCACATGCCCAAAGACCAAAAATACTGATCACCACAGCAAATACAATCTGCAGCCAAAGCGGATAATGCATGGTAATAAAAATAAAAGGCAGTGCTGCAAATGTGCCAAATGTACCTGGTGCTTTCGGCGCTAAGCCTAAACCAAAACCCAAACCAAAAAATTGATGAGGGCGTTTTAAATTAAATAATACGGGTTTATTCAAACCGACTCCTTGGCGAAGTGCTCAAAGCCAGTATGTTCATACGCTAGCTTTTCGCCATCAAGCATTAACTCGATTTGCCCTTCACCACTTTTTATTTGACCAATACAGGCAGCATCAACCCCATATTGCTGTAATTTCACTTCCAACATACTTTTATTACTATCAGGCACAGTAAATAGTAGCTCATAGTCATCCCCATAATTGAGAATAAAAGGCAGTTGCTGATTAGTGTCTAAAGTAGCACGCATTGCATCTGAGGTTGGTATTTTATTCACATCAATACACACACTCACTTGAGACATTGCTAGTACATGGCCAAGGTCTGCTATGAGTCCATCGGAGATATCAATAGCCGCCGAGGCTAAGCCACGCAACACTTGCCCTGCAGCAACGCGCGGAGTCGGATAATCAAACCGCTGATTAACATAACTTAAATACTCTGGAGCGACTTTAATCCCTTGTTTACGCGCCTCTATAGCAAGGCCTGCATCACCTAGCGGCCCAGTAACATAAACCCAATCACCTACTTTAGCGCCACTACGACGCAGCGCTTTACCGTGCGGCACAGTGCCTTTGGCACAAATAGTAATCGTTAGTGGCCCTTGTGTGGTATCACCACCAATAATTTGCACGTTAAAGTATTCAGCAATTTCATGCATACCTTCGGTAAACTCTTCAAGCCACTCAACGTCAATATTGGGTAAGGTTAACGCCACAGAAATCCATGTGGGTTCAGCCCCCATTGCAGCCAAGTCACTTAAGTTTACCGCCAATGCACGATGACCTAAGGCGCGCGGTGCAATATCATCAAAAAAGTGCACGCCTGCAACAAGTGTGTCTGTAGTGACAGCTAATTGGCAATTCTCTGGTACAGTAACCAGAGCACAATCATCACCAATCCCTAAATTAACATCACGACGACTAATGCCACGACCTTTAAAGTAGCGATTGATTAATTCAAATTCCTTCATACACAAAAAAGCCGGCCTATGCCGGCTCTCCTTCTTACGGTTACATTACTTACGTAAATGTTTTACCGCTTTATCAAGTACACCATTGACAAATTTATGGCTATCTTCAGCGCCAAAAATTTTAGCAAGCTCAATACCTTCATTGATAGCCACTTTATATGGTACATCTTCACGGAATTTCAGCTCATAGCTGCTTAAACGTAAAATAGCGCGCTCAACTTGGTCTAACTCATCAAATGGACGGGTTAAATGTGGCGATACGGCTTCGTCTAGTTGCTTATGATTTATAGCAACACCACGTGAAAGATCTTTAAAGTATTCAACATCAATTTTAGTCACATCGTTTTCGATCAACATTTGTTGTTCAATATCGGCAATTGCATTGCCGCTTAATTGCCAAGAATAAACGGCCTGAAGTGCTAAGATACGTGCTTTACGTCTTGCTGCTGGTTTCACAAAAATTCCTTAAACTTAAATTTTATCTAACACATTAACCATTTCAAGCGCACCTAAAGCAGCTTCGCCGCCTTTGTTGCCCATTTTAGTGCCCGCGCGTTCAATCGCTTGCTCAATGCTTTCTGTGGTTAATACGCCAAATGCAACTGGGATATCGTACTCAAGCGACACTTGCGCTAAGCCTTTATTAGATTCGCCTGCGACAAGATCAAAGTGTGGTGTTCCACCTCTGATCACAACGCCTAAAGCGATAATTGCATCATACTCTTTTTTTGCTGCAACGCGTTTCGCTGCTAAAGGTAATTCAACCGCACCTGGTACATAAACAACAGTAATATCATCATCTGATACACCACCAGTACGTTTCAATTCATCAACAGCACCTGCTAAAAGGCTGCTACCAATAAAGTCATTAAAGCGAGAAATAACGATAGCGAATTTCTTACCCGGAGCGTATTTATTACCTTCAATAATTTTCATTCGATAACCCTAAAAAATAAGTTCAAGCGGTTGCGATTGCGCAAAAATTGCTGCGCATCATACCATATAAATAAAATAATAGCCTAGTTTAAGCGTCGTGCTTATTGTGGTTCAACGTAGTCAACCACTTCTAGGTGAAAGCCTGATAATGCATGGTACTTTTTAGGAAGACTCATTAAGCGCATTTTTTCGATGCCCAAGTCAGCCAAAATTTGCGAGCCCACACCAACCGTACGCGATGTACCTTGGAACTTACGAAGCGCTACAGTCTCACCAGCATCTTCGGCGGCAAAGGCTTTAACTGTAGCTTCTAGTTCATCGGTGCACTCTTGTTTACCAAGGATCACTAACACCCCTTGGTGTTTTGCGATATAAGCCATCGCATCTGATAAACCCCAGCTTCTATCGGCACTGCGATCAGATAATAAAATATCGTTAAAAGTACTTTGTAAGTGAACGCGCACTAAGGTTGGTTCATTCGCTTTCACTTCGCCATTTAACAATGCGTAATGCAGCTGACCATCGATGGTGTCTTTATAAGTTACTAAATCAAACTCACCGTGCACGGTTGGCAATTTACACTTTGCCACTTGCTCAATAGTCGTTTCATTCATATTGCGGTATTCGATAAGGTCGGCAATCGTACCAATTTTGATATTATGTTGCTCAGCAAACACTTCTAAATCAGGACGACGTGCCATGGTGCCATCGGCATTAAGAATTTCCACAATCACTGATGATGGCTCAAGCCCTGCTAAACGCGCTAAGTCACAACCCGCTTCAGTGTGTCCAGCTCGAGTTAACACGCCGCCTGGCTGCGCCATAATTGGAAAAATATGCCCAGGTTGTACGATATCGCTGGGTACTGCACCTTTGGCAATAGCCGCTTGCACTGTACGAGCACGATCGGCAGCAGAAATACCGGTAGTAACCCCTTTTGAAGCTTCAATTGACATAGTGAAGTTAGTTGAAAAAGCTGCGCCGTTATTTTTCACCATCAGTGGTAAATCTAGTTGCTCACAACGCTCTTGGGTCATTGTTAAGCAGATCAGACCACGGCCGTGAGTTGCCATAAAATTGATTGCTTCAGCACTAATATGTTCCGCGGCAATAATTAAATCGCCTTCATTCTCTCTGTCTTCATCGTCCATCAAAATAACCATTTTACCGGCTTTAATGTCATCAATAATTTCTTGTGCGCTGTGTAAATTCATAATCTGCTCGTGTAAGTTGTGGAGTATTTTTACTTTATAAAGCCAGCTTGAGCTAATAAGCTCATTGAAATATCTGAACTTGCTGGTTGCTCTGCGCCTTTGATCAAGCGCTCTAAATAGCGGGCTATTTGATCGACTTCTAAGTTCACTTGTGTGCCAACTTTAAAATCGGCTATAGTCGTTTGCTCACTGGTGTGCGGCACAATGGTCAGTTTAAAGGTATTAGCGTCTACCGCGTTTACCGTTAAGCTAATGCCATCAATACACACTGAACCTTTATAAGGAATGTATTTCATCAATTGTGCATCGGTGCTGAGCCAATATTCAACGGCGCGGGCATTAGGTGTGATTGCGGTGATTGTTGCAATACCATCAACATGACCAGACACTAAATGTCCACCGAGGCGAGACACCGGTTGCATGGCTTTTTCAAGGTTTACTTTTTGCCCTTGTTTATAATGTGAAAAGCCTGTCAAACCAATCGTTTCATTAGATAAATCAGCGCTAAAGCCATCGCTGTGCTTTGCTACTACGGTTAAACACACACCGTTGGTTGCAATGCTGTCACCTAAATTGACATCCGCCATATCAAGGTCATTACTTTGAATGCGAATAGCTAAGTCGCCTTGTTTTTGCTGTAATTCGCTGATCGTGCCAGTCGCTTCAATGATCCCAGTAAACATAGTCGTTACTCTTTAAATAATTTGGTTAAGGCAATGCAACTAAACGCGGTATTGCAGTAATACGAATATCATCACCAATTAGTACACATTCGTTTATAGTTAAATCAACCGCCTCTTGCATAGAGGTCAGTTCCGCAAAGTTTAGTAAGCTTTTACCATCATTTCCTAACAATTTCGGCGCAAGGTAGACAATATACTCATCGATTAAATTATATTCAGCCATTTTACCCGCCAAGGTTGCCCCTGCTTCTAGCCAAATATGATTAAACTGTTGCTGTTGTGCCAATTGCCGTAATACGTCCTTTAAATCAACTTTATTATCTTTTGCAGGCACTACAATATGAGTTACGTAATGCGGCCATTGCACTGATTTATCAAGTTCAGTGGTGACAATTATTATCTCGCTTGCAATGCTAAATAAGGCTAAATCTGGCGTTAAACGATTTTGTGAATCGATAATGATACGCACAGGCTGGCGAACGGGTAATTGAGTCGGCAATGGTTGTGGCAGTTCATCAACACGCACATTGAGTTTTGCGTTATCAATTAATACGGTGTCTGCACCGGTTAAAATAGCGCAGCTTTGGGCGCGCTGTAATTGTACATCTTGACGGGCGGCAGTACCCGTAATCCATTTACTTTGGCCGTTTTTAAGCGCAGTTTTGCCATCGAGACTTGCCGCCATTTTACAGGTAACAAACGGCATTCCGTGTTCCATACGCTTTAAAAAGCCACGATTTAGCAATCGTGCTTGGGATTCTAATAAACCTGATGCAACCTCAATACCTGCATCGGCTAAAATGGCTAAACCTTTACCTGCTACTTGTGGATTAGGATCTACCATGGCCGCAATCACTTTGATCACCCCAGCAGCTTTTAAACCTTCAGCACAAGGTGGAGTACGGCCAAAATGGCTACATGGCTCTAAGGTTACATAGGCGGTGGCACCTTTTGCTTGTGTACCAGCCATTAATAATGCGTTAACTTCTGCGTGGCCTTGGCCTGCAACTTGATGAAAACCTTCACCAACAATTATATTGTTTTTTACCAACACGCAGCCCACATTGGGGTTAGGTGTCGTGGTAAACCGCCCTTGCTTGGCAAGCTCTATCGCGCGTGCCATATAAATTTGATCGTGTTCAGTAAATTTTGGTGGATGCATATTATTCCCCCAAACGGGCGATTTCCTCACCAAATTCGCGGATATCTTCAAATGAGCGATACACTGAAGCAAAACGGACATACGCTACTTTATCGAGTTTTTTCAGCGCTTCCATAATGCATTCACCAATTAAGTGACTTGATATTTCTCGTTCACCAGTGGCACGTAGTTGCGATTTGATAATGTTAACTACTTCATCAACTTGCTCAGTACTGACGGGGCGTTTTTCTAATGCGCGGTGAAGACCATTGAGTAGTTTGTCTTCATTAAATGGTTCACGGCTGCCATCTTGTTTGATCACTCTTGGCATTACAAGCTCTGCCCCTTCAAAGGTAGTAAAGCGTTCATGACATTCATTACATTCACGACGACGTCTTACTTGGTGACCACCGCCAACAAGGCGCGAGTCAATCACTTTGGTATCTTTTGCGGTGCAAAATGGACAATGCATAGGTATTAGCTTCCGTTAAAAAACAAAAAAGGCCGCTTTTAAGCGGCCTTTATAATAGCAAAAAACAACGCTATTGTGATCTAAATTACTGTCAGCTTAACAATTAAGCGTAAACAGGTAATTTTTTACAGATTGCTTTAACTTTCTCTTTTACTTGTGCTTGTACAGACTCATCATTGATGTTGTCTAGTACATCACAGATCCAGCCAGCAAGCTCTTTTGATTCATCTTCTTTAAAACCACGACGAGTGATTGCAGGAGAACCAATACGTAAGCCTGAGGTAACAAACGGTGAACGCGGATCATTTGGTACCGAGTTTTTGTTTACTGTAATGTTAGCATTACCTAGTGCTGCGTCAGCATCTTTACCAGTGATGTCTTTATCGATTAGATCAAGTAAGAACAAGTGGTTTTCTGTTTTGTCAGAAACAATTTTGTAGCCGCGCTCTTGCATTACTGCAACCATAGCTTGGGCATTTTTAACAACTTGTGTTTGGTAAACTTTAAACTCAGGTTGTAATGCTTCTTTAAACGCCACTGCTTTTGCTGCAATGATGTGACATAAAGGACCACCTTGGCCACCAGGGAATACAGCGCTGTTTAGCTTTTTGTAAATCGCTTCGTCGCCACATGCAGAGATGATTAGACCGCCACGAGGACCCGCCAATGTTTTATGAGTCGTTGTAGTAACAACGTGTGCATGAGGTACTGGGCTTGGGTATACGCCAGCAGCAATAAGACCCGCAACGTGAGCCATATCAACAAACAGGTAAGCACCTACTTTATCAGCGATTTCACGGAATTTAGCCCAATCAACAATACCTGAGTATGCTGAGAAACCACCGATGATCATTTTTGGCTTGTGCTCAAGAGCAAGTGCTTCAACTTGTGCGTAATCAATTTCGCCTGTTGCTTCATCAAGTCCATATTGGATTGCGTTGTAAAGCTTGCCAGAGAAGCTTACATGTGAACCGTGCGTTAAGTGACCACCATGCGCTAAGCTCATGCCAAGTACAGTGTCGCCCGCATCTAAGAGCGCTAAGAAAACAGCTGCATTCGCTTGAGAACCCGCATGCGGTTGTACGTTCGCGTAATCTGAACCAAATAACTCATTGGCACGGTCAATCGCTAATTGTTCAACAACGTCAACGTGCTCACAACCACCGTAGTAACGCTTGCCTGGGTAGCCTTCAGCATATTTATTAGTTAACTGTGATCCCTGCGCTTCAAGTACGCGTGGGCTACAGTAGTTTTCAGATGCAATTAGCTCAATGTGTTCTTCTTGACGAGCAGTCTCTTTGTTGATTGCGTCAAATAACTCTGGATCAAAATCCGAAATATTCATGCTACGTTCTAACATGGGGGCTCCTAGGGCAACGTGTATGGTATTTTTTAAAGGCTGAATTATACGCTGAAAACGTCAATTTGCCTACGGTGTAAAGATGAACATATTTAAACAGGGATTGAATTTAATTCACAGTGTTTTTGTAATGATATTTTTTTATTGAAACATAACTAAAATTAATAAACAGAACCAGTCGCCATTTATATTTTTAATGTTATCAGTCATTGCATTTACAGGCATTTAAACTAGGATTGTATGAAATGTAATCATGGATGATGAACTAATATATTATGCTCGCTAAACCTATCTACGAATCAATTCCTTATTTTTATATCGCTTTTGGTAGCTTCTGTATTGTCGCTTCCAGCGCCTTATTGCCAACGACATTAGGTGTATTATTATTTTTTAATGGTGCCAACATTTGGCGACTTCGCTCTAATGCGCGGCGAAAGGATCATCAAGTAAATCGTATTCGCGCTAATAAAAACTTTTACTATTATGAGTTTAAACCATTACTTTTGCTCATAACTGGAATTTTATTGATCCGCTGGATACCCTATAAATTTATTTACCCCGCAGGCGTGATGCTCTGTTGTTGTGGACTATTAATTTTATTTTTACGTATCTTGAACCGTCGCTCACGCGCATTGATATAAGTAAAATATTTTCATCTAACAACGCTAAAAACATAAAAAAAGCGGTATGACATCTCATCACACCGCTTATTTTATAAACTAACCATAGCGAGTAATCATTAACCTAATTTGGCTAATAAAATATCGCGCAACACGGTGTAGTCATTATTAATATCTTCAGCCAAACATGGTTTAGCTAATGCATCTGCTAATGGTTTTGGCATTTCAAGTTCAATATCAAGTATCTCTTCAACACTCTCTTTAAACTTCGCAGGGTGTGCTGTGGCTAAGAAAATACCAGCAGAATCAGCAGCTAAGTTAGCTTTAAGGCCCTGATAAGCAATCGCTGTATGAGGTTCAGCCACATAGCCTGTTTGTTGAATTTTTTTCATCACTGCTTGCGTGTCATTTTCATTGACGCTAGTTGAATAAAAGTCATCATAACTAAACCAATTGTTATCGAGCATGGTTTGTACGCGAGGCCAATTATTAGGTTTACTCACATCCATAGCATTTGATAGAGACTCAATTGTTGCGTTTGGTGCCCAGTTTTTATCAAGCATAAAGCGTGGCACCGTATCATTTTGATTCGTTGTTGCGCTTAATTTACCCACAGGTAAACCAATTACCGCACCAATCATCGCCGCGCACACATTACCAAAGTTACCACTTGGGACTGAGATATGCGCATTAGCACGTTGCGCTTTTGGCAGTTGTGCGATGGCTTCAAAGTAATAACACACCTGTGCAACTAAGCGACTGATATTAATTGAATTTGCTGAATTTAACCCTAAGCGCGATTTAACTTCATCGTCTAAAAAGGCATTTTTAACCATCGCTTGGCAATCATCAAAGCTGCCTTCAACCGCATAACAGTGAATGTTATTACCCAATGTTGTGAACAGTTTCTGCTGCGCTAATGAGATTTTTCCCTTTGGATACAGGATAACCACATCAATATTGGGCTTATTATAAAAGGCATGCGCAACCGCTGCGCCAGTGTCCCCTGAGGTTGCAGTGAGTATTGTGGTTTTTTCACCTTGGCTAAATTGTGCTAAGCACTCAGCCATAAAGCGCCCACCAAAGTCTTTAAACGCAAGCGTTGGACCATGAAACAACTCTAAACAGTAAATGTTCTTTTCAACTTCAACCAATTTTACGGGAAAGTTAAAGGCATTTTGTACCATCTGTGCAACGGTATCAGCTGGCAGTTCATCACCAATTAAGTGTGATAATATCTTGCTGCTACGAGTAACAAAATCCATATCTAGCAACGCATCGATATCAGCGATAGCGCCAAGTGACTCAGGAAAGAAGACCCCTTGGTTGCGCCCCAGCCCCGTTTTAACCGCTTCAACGAACGACACTTTTTGTGAATCATCTTTTAAATTATGTAATTGCATTATTAATTCCTTAAATTCTTATAACTGACGCGTGCCGGCGTTATCGAGCTTACATATATGGCAAAAGCCTTGCTCATTGATATAATTTTGTTCCAGCCACTGTGCGCATTGCTGCGCCGCTGCAAGTGTTTTACACACGGTAAATAAAGTAGGCCCAGCACCCGATATGCTAACAATTTCTGCGCCAAGCTCTGGTAATGCCGCTTTCGCTTCACGAAAGCCGTTGATCAGTGGTGCACGATGCGGCTCTGCTATTTCATCACTCATAATTGTGAGCGCCTCATCAAAGCGACTGGTTAGCAACAAGGTGCTAAAGGCTGATAAGCGCTGCGCAAATTCAACACTGGCATGCATGCTGAGTTGTTTTGGTAACACAGAACGTGCTTTAGCTGTGTTCAGTGAGAAACCAGGGAAAGCCGCCACATAGTACCAACTTTCATCAACCGGTAAGGCAATTGATTTGTTTGGAATTAAATCACCAGTTAGCTGCAAACCACCTAAGTAACAAGGCGTAATGTTATCGTAATGACGCCCGCCACTGACGATTGCTTCAAAGTCTGCCATTAACTCAATCAGTTGTACTTGGCTAAGTTTAGTGTCAGCAAATTTATCCAATGCAGCAAATGTGGCGACTACAGAGCAGGCACTTGAGCCTAACCCTGAACCAATAGGTAAATTCTTTTTCAGTTCCAATTTAACGCTTGGCATGGTTGGCGCAACATGTTCACGAAAATGCACTAAACATTGATACGCCAAATTTTCACTGGCGTCACTTGGGAGCTTGTGAGCGTATTCGCCTGAGCAAACAAACTCATCAGTCGTCGCGGCAGTTACCGCCACAACGTCACCTAATAATGTGCCGTCAATTGGCGCAAGTGCTGCGCCAAGAGCATCAAAACCTACTGCAAAGTTACCAATAGAAGCCGGAGCATATACTTCAATCATTGCTCTCTCCTAGCGCGAAAGTGTTTTTAAGATATCAGCAAATACACCCGCAGCCGTTACCGCAGAGCCGGCACCATACCCACGAATAACAAAGGGACGTGGTTGGTAGTATTCACTCAATATTGCTAATGCATTTTCACCATCACGAATAACTGACAACGCGTGTGAAGCATCCACAGCTTCGATGCCAACTTTGCAGTGACCAGCTTTAATCGTACCCACATAACGCAACACTTTCCCTTCGCTAGCCGCGCTTTGAATACGATCGTTAAACTGTGCATCTAAGCTTGGTAGTTTCGCCATAAATTCAGCAACGCTATCACCTTCGGCAAAGCCTGCAGGCACTACTGATTCAACTTCAATATCGCTCAGTTCTAATTTCATACCCGCTTCACGGGCAATAATTAATAGCTTACGAGCAACGTCAGTACCGGATAAGTCATCACGCGGATCTGGCTCTGTAAAACCACTTTCTTTAGCTTTGATTGTGGCCTCAGATAATGACAAGCCATCTTGCAGTGCGCCAAACATATATGACAGTGAACCCGATAAGATCCCGCTAAATTCAAGCAATTCATCGCCGGCACCAAATAGTGACTGTAGGTTATCGATAACAGGCAGGCCTGCACCTACGTTCGTTTCATATAAAAACTTACGATTGTTCTTTTGCGTTGCGGCAATTAGTTCTTGGTAATATGCGTATGAGCTCGTGTTGGCTTTTTTATTTGCAGCAACGACATGGAAGCCTGCATTTAAAAAGTCTACGTACTGCGCAGCTAAAGCATCCGCCGAGGTACAGTCAACTAGTACCGGGTTGATCAAATGGTTTTGCTTAACAAATTGCTCAACTAGTTTTAGGTCAAAAGCTTGCTCTGAGGCTGCTAACTTTTGCTGCCAATCATCAAAAGCAATCCCTTCGCTATCTAAGTGTAATTGACGAGAATTAGCCACACCGTACAAGTTTAGTTTGATGTTGCGTTTTTCAAGCCACGCCTGTTGACGCTCTAATTGTTGAATTAGCTCTTGGCCAACTAAACCGCAACCTAATAAAAACACATCAATTGACGGAATATGCGTGAAGAAGTTTTCGTGACACACTTTTACCGCATCGTTGCACAACTCGCCATCAATCACCGCTGAAATTGCACTCTCAGTCGAATCTTGTGCGATTGCCACAATGTTAACTTGTGCTTGCGCAAGAGATGCAAAAAACTTAGCCGCTAAGCCTTTATGAGCGCGCATATTATCACCGACTAGGGTAACGATTGCTAAGTTACGCTGCACATGCACAGGCTCAATTAAACCGGCTTGTGACTCAAGTTCAAAGGCACTTTGCAATGCTTCCAGAGCAAGCGGTAAATCTGATTCATGAACACAGAAGCTAATACTAAATTCACACGACGATTGAGTGATCAATACAATTGATACGTTATCATGGGCAAGGGCATTAAATACCTTCGATGCCATTCCTACTTTACCCTTCATGCCTGGACCTGACACAGTTAGCATGGCAAGGTTTTGTAGGCTAGATAACGCTTTTACCGGCTCTGATGACACATTGTCATTGCTGATCAATGATCCTTGCGCTTCTGGGTTATGGGTATTTTTAATTTCACACGGTACGCCCGCTTTAGCGCACGGTAGGATAGTTTTCGGGTGCAGTACTTTAGCGCCAAAGTAAGATAGCTCCATCGCTTCTTTATACGATAAGAAATCAACCTTTGTCGCTTTTTTAATATAACGCGGGTCGGCACTGTAAACACCGTCAACATCAGTCCAAATTTGGCACACTTGCGCTTCTAAACACGCCGCTGCGATTGCCGCAGAATAATCAGAGCCATTACGACCTAAAGTGGTTAGTTGCCCTTGTTCATTGCTGGCCGTGAAACCAGGCATGATGTAAATAGTGGCAGGGTTTGCTTTTAGTGCGGCTTGAAAACGAATTTTACTTGCTGCTAAATCAGCTTCAGCATCAATATGCCCTCCCGTTGATGCGATGCAATCTGTGGCTTCAAGGTAACGGGCGTTGTGTGAACTTAATAAGCATTGCATCAGAGATACGCTAACACGCTCACCAAAGCTAATCACATACGCGCGCACTTGATCAGGACAACACTGGATTAATTTAACGCCCGCTAATTTATTTTGCAGTTCATTTAGATCAGGCCAGTTCTGCACTTCTCCAAAGTCAGCTGCAACAGCGCTTTTTAAACCTTCACATCGTGTAACGAGTGCATCCCATTGCTCGCTATAATCCAGTCCCTGCTCTGCAGCACTTGCTAATGCAACCAGTGAATCGGTCATGCCACCAGGTGCAGACAACACCAATAACATTTCATCTTTTAGTTGTGCTTTTACTAACTGAGCTACCTGTTGCAAACATGCAAAGTCGGCAAGCGACGACCCGCCAAATTTTAATACGCGCATTTTTTATGTTTCCTCATCCCATAAAACGAAAAAAGGCCTGTGTTCTTAGTGAACACAGGCCTTTAAATTTGTTGCACCGACCTATGCCACTATCCAGTTAGAATGGTGGTTGTAATAATAATGGTCAATACGTGATTAATTGTTTTCATAGCCTTTAGACTGCCCTATATATGGCTATTCTGTCAACCCTAAATAAAAAGATAAATTATGCTTTTTGGTTATAAACAAATCTAATGAATGCCAAATTTATGCAGAATTGCATTTAATCTGGTTTTATCTATGGGCTTATCAATAAAATCAATAGCGCCTAATTTTGCAACTCGTTGTTTCATTGCATGTTGAATATCAGCAGAAATAACCAACACAAAACATTCTATTTTCTGCGCTTTAATTGCCTCAAGCACCTGCACGCCATCAATTTCTGGCATTGTTAAATCAAGACACAGTAAGTCAAAATTATGCGTTTTCATTAATTCTAAGGCTTCGCGGCCATTTTTTGCTTGCATAATATCTGCTGTAATACATTCATTTAAACAGCGCACAACCTGTTTGCGTGCTACTGTAGAATCATCACACACCAATACGGAAAAATTCATAATATTGACAACTAAAATATCGATAATAGATCACTGAGTGAGGCAAATCGTCACTCAAAAATCATAATGTTACAAAGTGATTGTGATTTTATAACACAAAAATTTAACAGCGATAAGCTTAAGTTTTTGCTAAAAAAAGAAAAATAGGCAATATACGGCTAAATAAGATTATTTTATTTATTTTTAAACATTTATTAGCTAACTTTAGTATTGAATGTACTCGTTGCTAGGGTATGAATTAAGCTTTGTGTAAAAAATAAAGGAGCTATGGGACACCCATGCTACAAAAAAGCCTGTCGAAGAAGCTACTTACCAGCGTGTTATCCGTCTACTTTTTATTAACTTTTGTAGTGACGTGCGGGCAAGTTATAGCAGAGTATGTGAACACGAAAGATTATATCCGTGATGAATTAACGACTTTGCAAAAAACATTCAGCCGCAGTTTAACGCGTGCTATTTGGGAGCTAAATACCAAACAAACCATCACTACCGCAGAAGGTTTATTAGCTATTCCCATGATCGAAGGCATTATTGTGCGTGACGACAGCGGTGAGATCATTTCGCAACTCGGCCGCTCTTTAGATATTCGCGAGCTCTACAGCCAACAATTAGTGCAAGAAGAAGCCATCATCGAAGATACCCCATCAGGTTTATTTGGTTATACCTTTCCATTGATCTTTGAATTTTCAGGGCGTGCCACCCAAGTAGGTGATGTAACACTGTTTTCAAGCCGAGAAGTGGTCTTTAGTCGTATTATGATCTCAATTTACTTTTTAATTGGTAATGCGATGATCAAAACCACTTTCTTGATCATTTTGTTTTTAATGGCATTTAGAAAATTGCTCACCGAACCCCTCGCGCAATTGACAGAGCAAATAGAAGACCTTGAGTTAAACGACCTCGAAGGACAACATATCGAGATTGAAACGAGTGAACACAACGAATTAAAAGTGATGGAAGAGTCGTTTAATAAATTAATCGATAAAGTTGTGCAATACCGCAAAGAACTTGAACATACACAAAAAAAATTAATGATCAGTAACGAAAAACTTGATCAACAAAATCTGCAACTAGAGCAGGAAGTGGCGCGTAAAACATCAAACTTGAGTCAAGCAATGATGGATTTACAGCAGCAAAAATACGAATTAGAAAAACAAAAACTAACGCTCACTGAAGAAATTGATTTACGCCGTCATACCGAGCAAGAACTACTCACTAAACAAACCGAAATGCAGCGTTATGTGGATGAGCTTAATATGGCACAAGAGCGCCTAGTTGGCTCAGAAAAAATGGCCGCATTAGGTGGCCTTGTTGCCGGTATTACTCATGATATTAATACCCCGGTAGGCATTGGTGTTACTGCCACTTCATTTTTACAAGAGCGCTTATTACAAATAGAAGCGGCTTACAAAGATAAAACGCTCTCCCCTAAAGCATTGGAAGAGTTTATTAATGATGCCAAACAAAGTACCAGTTTGCTTACTACCAATTTAGATCGCGCTTCTGAATTGGTTGCCAGCTTTAAGCAAATTGCTGTCGACCAAGCCAGTGAGGCGGTTCGTACTATTAATTTTAAAGAGTATTTAGGTGAAGTCATTCGCTCCTTACACCCTAAAATTAAACACACGACTCATCACATTAATTTAGATTGCCCAGACGATTTAACCTTAAATCTTCCTGCGGGGGCGATCAGTCAAATATTTACCAACCTGATCATGAATTCATTGATCCACGGTTTTGATGGTGTCAGTAACGGGATTATTGATATTGCGATTAAAGATGAAGACGACCAAGTAATTATCGACTTTAAAGATAATGGTAATGGGGTCACTGAGCAACAACTAGAGAAACTATTCGACCCGTTCTTTACCACTAAACGCGATCAAGGTGGCAGCGGACTTGGCACCCACATCACCTTTAACTTAGTCAAACAAACTCTCAGCGGTGAAATTGAGGTAACCAGCTCACCAGGAAAAGGCTTGCACTACCATATTAGTTTCCCCAAAGACATGCCAAAACCTTTGTCTATATTTAATAACTAGGTCGCGATACTGATTGTCTAAGACATTGCTTAATTGCTAAACGTTTGGCCAATCAGTCATTTGCGCATCAGCTTTTTATTGCTATGATTGGGCAAATTTACCGAATGGATCAATTTCCCTATGTGGTTTAGTAACCTTATTTGTTACCGCTTTAAACAAGACGTTTCATACACTCAAGAAGACTTTGATAAAGCCTTAGAACAAGATTTATTTCGCCCTTGTGGCAGCCAAGATTTAAGTACCTTTGGCTGGACAAAAGCCTTTGGTAAGCACGGTGATACGCTTTCTCACTTTTCACAAAAAAGCATTTTAGTATGCGCTAAACGTGAAGAAAAAGTACTGCCAGCATCTGTTATCAACGATATGGTTGCCGAAAAAATAGAGCTTATCGAAGCAGAAGAAAATCGCCCTGTTAAGAAAAAAGAAAAAGATGAACTAAAAGAAAACATTCTCCATAGCTTACTACCACAAGCATTTAAAAAATCGAGCTTACAGTTTGCTTTTATCGACCAAGAAAACGGCTGGGTAGTGGTCAATAGCGGCAGTTTCAACAAAGCAGAAGAGTTATTAGCTTTGCTTCGTAAATCACTAGGCACGTTACCGGTAGTACCTGCCTTTGCTAACTATGATTTAGACGTATTCTTAACTGACTGGTTAACTAACTTTAGCACGCCTGAAGGTTTTGCGATTGGCTCAGATGCAGAACTTGAAGAAGCCGATGACAGTGGCGCACAAGTTAAACTTAAAGGCCATGACCTTGCCTGTGATGAAGTAAAATCACACCTTGAAAGTGGTAAACGCGTTACTAAACTTGCCCTTGATTGGCAAGAGCGGCTTAAGTTTATGCTGCAAAACGACGGTTCAATTAAACGCCTTAGTTACTCAGAAACATTAAAAGAAGAGAATGCAGATATCCCTAAAGAAGACATGCTAGTTAAACTTGATGCTGACTTTATTCTTGCTTCAGAAGAAATAAAACAGCTACTTGAAGAATTAACTGCTGGCTTAGGTGACGTTGAAGACTTAGCCTAATTTAGGTTCAGGCTGTATTAAACACAAAAAGCGCCAATTGGCGCTTTTTTATTTGAAAATATAATAATTAATTAAATACCGACTTCACATCATCAAGCATGTCATTGTATTCATCACTTGAGAAAATATCTAACGATGGGATCACCCCTTTATCGATATAAGTTTGCAGTGCTGCCGACTTATCAGATACTTGTAAAATACCTTCCATAATTGCACCAATACGAATGAAGTCAACATAGCTAATATGCTCTGGACGATAGTTTGGATTTGCCCAACTTTCTGCTACTTCAACAAACTCATCAGTAAAATCCCACGCCCGCATAATAGCTCCACCAACTTTACCGCTGAGCTTTTGAATCGCATGCGCTAAAAAACTCGGATTGGCAAACACTTCTGGATGGCGTTCGGCTTCAGTTAAAATAGGTAATACGCCAATATTATACACAAGCGATGCTAAGGTTATGGTGTCGCGATTGAGTGATGTTTTTTTGTTTTCTGTTAAGAAAAACTCCATCAGTGTAATTGAATGGCAAGCTACTTTTAGCGTTTTTTGCCATGCTTTATCCATATAGCCTTTGATCAATTCATTATTTGAAACAAACAACTGCTCCATTGCCATCGCCGTCGCAATATTTTTAATTTGCCTTAAACCAATGCGAGTAACCGCCTGATTAAGGTTTGAAACTTTAACCGAGCGCCCCATAAACGCACTATTCGCAACTTTTATCATCCGAGCTGCTAAAGCTGGATCATGGGAAATAACATCAGCCATTTGCGCTAAATTTACATCTGGATTATCGGCTGCTTGGCGTACACGCACCGCAACCTCAGGTAAAGTTGGTAAAACTAACGTGTCATTATTAATACGATCAACCAAAATGGTCAGTAGTGCGTTTTCTGTTGACATAGATGTGCCATCCTTTTGTATTGATTTGTTTAAATACCAAATCATGGATTCTTATAGCTACAGTATTGTCTAAGTTACCGCTAAAGTTAAGGAAATTATAGAAATTAGTTTAGTTTATTTTTCTGCTAAAATTTATATCCCAAGGCCTTAGCACAACGCAACTTAGTAAACTTGCTATTTACGCATAAGATTTGCTTTAATGCTGACACAACATGGAAGCAGTAGTCCTTTGTACCTAGGGCATATATTCAATCCACTTTTTAACAGGCAACATAATGACTCTTAATAAAATAAGCCAATCACTGATCCTCAGCGGTGCCATTTTTCTCAGCGCATGTTCAGAGCAAGCCAGCACTTCGAAAACCTCTGCTGACGTTGCAACACCCACAAAGCAAACACAAACTAGCGGCCCACAATTAATCAACGCTGACGCTAATCGTCTCGATATCTATACCGACTTTAGCTTAACGACTGATTTATCACATTTAAGTGATAATCAAAAAGCCTTAATAGCAAAACTTATCGACGCCTCAAAAATCATGGACGACCTATTTTGGCGTCAAGCGTTCGGTGAAGATAAGGCAGCTTTTCTTGCTAAGATTAACGACCCTAAAGTACAAAAGTTCGCGGATATCAACTACGGCCCATGGGACAGATTAAATGGCGATCAAGCGTTTTTATCTGGCTATAAAGAAAAAACTGCCGGGGCACAATTTTACCCAGCCGATATCAGTAAAGAAGAACTAAACAACGCTGATGTAACAGATAAAAACGGTCTTTATTCTGTTATTAAACGTGATGAAAATGGCAAACTTTATAGCGTAGCCTACTCAATTGAATACGCGCAAGCTCTTGAGAAAGCAGCAAAACTATTACGTGAAGCAAGTAAACTAGCTGATGATAAAGAATTTGCTAACTACTTAAACTTACGAGCCGATGCGCTTCTAAGTGATGACTATCAAGCCTCTGATTTTGCTTGGATGGACATGAAGAATAACCCTATAGACGTGGTTATTGGTCCAATCGAAACGTATGAAGATCAACTATTTGGTTATCGTGCTGCTTTTGAATCGTATGTATTAGTAAAAGATCTAGCCTGGAGTGAACGCCTTGCTAAATTTGCGGCATTTTTACCTGAGTTACAAAAAGGTTTACCTGTAGATGATAAGTATAAACAGGAAGTTCCCGGCTCTGATGCTGACTTGAACGCATACGATGTTGTTTACTACGCAGGCCATTCAAATGCAGGAAGTAAAACCATCGCTATCAATTTACCTAATGATGAACAAGTACAGCTTGAAAAAGGCACTCGCCGCTTACAACTTAAAAATGCGATGCGCGCTAAGTTTGATAAAATTTTAGTGCCAATCTCTGAGCAGTTAATCGTTCCTGAGCAACGCAAACATATTACTTTTGATGCTTTTTTTGCTAATACCATGTTCCATGAAGTGGCTCACGGTTTAGGCATTAAAAACACCATCACTGATAAAGGCACAGTGCGCCAATCACTACAAGAGCACGCCAGTGCACTTGAAGAAGGCAAAGCCGATATTTTAGGTTTATACATGGTTGAGCAGTTACTTAACAAAGGTGAGATCACCGAAGGTACATTAGAAGATTACTACATTACTTTTATGGCGGGCATCTTCCGCTCAGTGCGCTTTGGTGCATCGAGTGCTCATGGTAAAGCAAATATGATCCGTTTTAACTTTTTCGCACAAGAAGGCGCGTTTTCTAAAAACGAGCAAGGCCTTTACAGCGTAAATATGGAAAAAATGGGTCTAGCAATGGCAAAATTATCTCGCTTGATCTTAACCTTACAAGGTGACGGTGATTATGAAAAAGTTGATCAACTGATTGCTACTCATGGTGATATTAAAGCAGAACTAGCTAAAGATCTTGAAAAGCTAAGCCAAGCTAATATCCCTGTAGATGTAACCTTTAAGCAAGGTAAAGATGTACTCGGCCTTAATTAATATGAGCTAAATTAGTTCACATAAAAAAAAGCGTTACACTGTAACGCTTTTTTACTCTGATTATTTATCAGCCTAATTATTTATCACTTATGACTTCACGAACAATCGGCTCTAGACTTGCCATTCCCCACTGCTTACCGGTTTCAATTGCAGACTCTATATCAGCGCCTTGCTGATGGGCTGAAATAGCCATTAAAGCACCAACGCGATTACTGCTTGCACAATGAACAATCACTGACTCACCTTTGAGTTGCTCTAAAAGACTGGCTAATCGTTTTGCATTATCAATGTTTACATCTTCTGCACCCGCAATCTCAATAGCGTGGTAGTTCATTCCTAAAGAGTTTACTAACGCCCCTTCATCCCAATCTTGCTCATTGGCTGCTCGTAAATTAATAACGTGCTTCACCTTGGCTTGCGATAGTTGCTTAAACTGCTCATCAGTTGGTTGCGCTGCTGAAAAAACCAAGTTGTTATGTGCTGCAAAGTTTTTAATATTGGCGTTATTTACCACTTCTATAGCTACTGGCTTCTCGCTCGCTATCACTGTTGAAGCAGCAATGGCTGCAATAAATACACTGGCACAAAGTTGCTTTATTAATTTCATACTATCCCCTAAAAGTAACTCATTCTGATTTTCAAAAATGCGTTTTTAATTGTTCTACTTGCTCATTAGTATAAGGGACACTCGCAAATTTTCCCCATACAGGCGCAGGCCATGCGGCGTCGCTTTTAAAGCGTGCGATATGGTGAATGTGCAACTGCGGCACCATATTGCCAAGTGCTGCAACATTGAGCTTATCTGGGTTAAACACTTCTTTAAGCAACTGACTTAATTTCGCTGATTCTTTCATTAGCATCAGCTGATCAACATCGTCTAAATCAATACTTTCTTTTAAATTTGGCTTTCGAGGTACCAAAATAAACCATGGGTATTGGCTATCGTTCATCAGTAATACTTTACACAAAGGCCAATCTGCCACTTCAATACAATCGCGGGCAAGCTCGGGGGCAAGAGTGAATTCAACCATTATTTTTATTCCATATAGAAAGTACTTTTCGCTACTTTATAGCATTTAGTTGCAGTTGCCCACGCTTGCCTTTACCATCATGACAGTTTTTATTCGAGCGAAGGTAAACACGTGTTAAAAAAAATTAAACACCTCTCATGCTTACTTCCTTTGGTGGTAACGACCATCACAGTACAAGCACAGCCACTTACGTTAGAACGTATTTTTGATGATCCTAGTTTAGCGGGTAAAGCCCCCGTGCAACTTAAGTTTTCACCTGATGGTAGCCGTGTTACCTATTTGCAGGGTAAAAGCGATGATTACAACCGCTATGATTTATGGGAATACAATTTAAAAGATAACAAAAATCGTATCTTAGTGGATTCTGCTCAGCTATTTTCTGGCCCAGAAAATCTCTCAGATGAAGAAAAAGCACGCCGCGAACGCCAGCGTATTTTTGGTAAAGGTATTTTAGAATACAAGTGGTCTAAGGATGGCAAAGCGCTGTTATTCCCACTTAATGGTGACCTGTATTATTACAATGTATCATCAGCAAAAAGCCGTAAACTTACAGATACCGAAGCGTTTGAAACAGACGCCCGCTTTTCACCAAAAGGGAATTTTATCTCGTTTGTTCGCGAACAAAACTTGTATGCGCTAAATCTAAAATCAGGTAAAGAGATTCAACTGAGTAAAGATGGTGGTGGCGTTATCAAAAACGGCATGGCTGAGTTTGTTGCGCAAGAAGAAATGGGCCGAATGACAGGTTACTGGTGGTCAGGCGATGAATCAAAAATAGCTTTCACCCGCATTGACGAAAGCCCAGTTAAAGAAGCTATTCGCAACGAAATTTACGCTGAAGAAGTTAAGTTATTCAACCAACGCTATCCATTTACAGGCACCAACAATGTAAAAATCCAACTTGGCGTTGTGGCTATTAACGATCAAAGTGTTGATTGGATAGACCTCGGCAAAGACGACGATATTTACATCGCCCGCGCTAAGTGGTTAGAAGACAATAAAACGCTTTCATACCAATGGCAAGACCGCTCTCAGCACACACTAGAATTACGTTTTTATAACAGCGACACAAAAGAGCAAAAAGTTGCGTTAACTGAAACCAGTGATACTTGGATCAACCTGCACTTTGACCTACAGTTTTTGAAAGACAAAAAACACTTTGTGTGGGCCTCAGAGCGTAATGGCTTTAAGCACTTATACCTTTACCGTACTAATGGTAAGTTAATCCGCCAAATTACCGATGGTGATTGGGTGGTTGATAGTTTAAAAGGCATTGATGAGAAAAAAGGCATTGCCTACTTTGCCGGACGCAAAGATACACCACTTGAAAGTCACTTATACAGTGTGCCGTTATTTAAAAAGGGTGATATTAAGCGTATTACCGAGCAAGGCCAATACCACAACGTAGTGATAGCTAAAGACAGTAAAACATTTATTGATAACAGCTCATCGGTAAATAAACCTGGCTCTGCTGCACTTCGTAAAATAAACGGTGAATTTATTACTTGGCTTGAGGAAAACAAGCTAGACAAAACCCACCCACTTACGCCTTACTTAGCAGATTTAGCCGAGCCAGAATATGGCACAATCAAAGCGGATGATGGCCAAGTAATGCATTATCGCTTATTTAAACCAGCCACTATAGCTGATGGTAAAAAGCACCCTGTACTGGTGAATGTGTATGGCGGCCCACACGCACAGCGTGTGACTAATAGCTGGCGCAGCAAAAACTTGTACTTCCAGTATATGGCGCAGCAAGGTTACGTGGTTTTCCAACTTGATAATCGTGGTTCTTACAACCGTGGTAAAAAGTTTGAAGATGCAATATACAAGCACTTAGGTGTGGTTGAAGTTGCCGACCAAATCAAAGGCGTGGAATTTTTACGCACTCTTGATTATGTAGACCCACAACGTATTGGTATTTATGGCCACAGTTATGGCGGCTACATGGCATTAATGACCATGTTTAAAGCTGGTGATTACTTTCAAGCGGGCGTATCAGGTGCACCGGTCACTGATTGGGCATTATATGATACTCACTACACAGAGCGTTATTTAGGACACCCTGAAAGCAACGCTAAAGGCTACACAGACAGTGCGGTATTTCCTTATGCTGATGGCTTAAAAGGCCCATTGATGATTTACCATGGTATGGCTGATGACAATGTACTGTTCACACATGCCACTAAGTTATTTAAACAATTGCAAGATAACGAAAAGCAGTTTGAGATGATGACTTACCCGGGCTCTAAACACAGCCTACGTGGTAAAAGTGTGCAAACACATTTACATCAAACAATTACCAGCTTCTTTAACCGTCACTTTGACGTTAAATAACACGGTGAAACTATTTAATAATTAAATTAAAGGCTGATTGTAAAATCAGCCTTTTTTTGTACAAATAAAAACTGCCCAGTTATTTATTATCTGCAATAACCGCTAATTACCTAGATTTTTATACCTTATTTACTACGCTTAATTATATTCGCGAACAATGCGAGCACACACAAAGGATCTTCTATGTCGTATCTACGCCGTTTTACAATTTTCCAGCGTTTAGCAATGCTGGTGAGTGTGGTAGTAATTGGCTTACTTTTCTTAAGTATTAGCAGCCTCACACAACAGTATAATTCACTAAAAACAGAGCAATACACAAAAACAAAAAATCTGGTTGAAGCCGCCCATAGCATTATTGGCCACGCTTACTCATTAGAGCAAAATGGCACATTCAACAAACAACAAGCACAGCAGCATGCACTCGATACTATTGCAGCTATGCGTTATGACGAAAACAACTATTACTGGATCAACGACTATCAACCCAACATGGTGATGCACCCAATTAAGCCTGACCTTATTGGTAAATCTTTAGCGAATAATAAAGACCCCGATGGCACACTACTATTTGTTGAAATGGTGAACATAGTAAAACAACAAGGTAGCGGCTTTGTGCCATACAAATGGCCAAAACCAGGCAAAGATCAGCCTGTAGATAAAATTGCATTTGTGAAAGGCTTTACGCCTTGGCAGTGGATCATTGGCTCAGGGGTCTATTTAGATACCATTGATGAAGCATTTTCCGAACTGCGCACCCTAGTGATCATCAATGCCAGTATTATTCTTATACTATTTATTGGTTTAAGTTACTTAATTGCCCGTAGTATTTTGCTGCCAACCCAACTTGCTGCCAATATGATGAAGGATATTTCACAAGGCGAAGGCGATTTAACGCAAGTATTAGATGAAAGCGGCAATGATGAAGTATCTCGTTTATCTCGATACTTTAATTTATATACTGCAAAAATTCGTGAATCACTCAAGCAAGTTGCCACTAATGCTTATGATGTAAATCATCATGCGCAAACTGTTGATGATGCCAGTAAAACCAACCATTCTTTCATCGAACTGCAAAACGACAGTTCAACTCAAGTCGCAGCTGCCATGGAGCAAATGACCCATCAAATACATGATGTAAGTCGTAATGCTGAAGCTGCCGAGCATGCAGCCGTTGATGCCGCAAGTAATGCCTCACAAGGTAAAGAGGTGGTTGCAAAAACGATTAAAGCCATTGAGACCCTATCTCACAACATTGAAACGGTAAGTCAAGTTACGGCTGATTTAGCCAATGAAAGTAATAATATTGGTTCAGTACTTGATGTGATCCGAGGGATTGCTGAACAAACCAATTTACTCGCGCTCAATGCGGCCATTGAAGCTGCAAGAGCGGGTGAACAAGGCCGTGGCTTTGCCGTAGTTGCCGATGAAGTACGCACGCTAGCGAGTCGCACGGGCAAAAGTACTGACGAAATTCAAGCCATGATAGCCAAACTACAAAAAGGCGCACAAGCGGCGGTTGAAGCTGTCACCGCGAGTCAGAAACTATCAACGAGCACCGTAGAGCAAGCGGGTTCTGCTAATAACTCGTTAACTGAAATTGAGCGACTGGTTTCGGTGATCACTGATATGAATGGCCAAATAGCCCGCGCAACCGAGCAACAATCAAGTGCCGCTGACGAAGTAAATTTACGCATTAATGAATTATCACAATCAACTGAGCATTCATTAGCAAATACAGCACAACTTTCTAGCGCCAGTGATAATTTAAAACACAGTAGCCAAGAATTAACTGATGTTGTGAGTCGCTTTAAGTTGGATTGATTAAACTCAACGGTAGGTAATTAATTTACAGCGATGATTGTAATAAAAAAAGCCCCGTCACCTTTAATGACGGGGCTTGTACTTACAAGTTAACTATAAATCAACGATAAGCTGACTATAAAAATTATAAACAGTAACGTACAAACAGGCTGCTTAAACCAGCAGCTGTAGGCTTGCCATGTTGCCAATCGCCACCTTCAACACCACTGCCAGCAATGTCCATATGCACATAGGGAATAGGCTGCGCTGAGTCAGTCCCATGCTTATCAAGGCCACCAACAATTGCTAAAAATGCCATAGGGAACTGGTGCCCACGAGCCGTAACTGCCGATGCTGCATTGTTACTTGATAGCACATCATCCGCAAGAGTCCGTGGTTTGATAAAGTCATAATCTTCACGGCGACTACGCGACACTTCAGCGCCATCAGCCCATAAATCACCACAATCAGCCAATTTACGAGAAATATTAGCAGCACGAGCTGGGCCATTTTCAACGTATGCACTGTATGGACCCATGGCACGGGCAGCGTGGCCAGTTAATGTCGCAACAGTAAAGAGCTCTGGATTCACTTGCGTTTTAGCGAGCTCTTTCATTTCGCTTAGTAAGTCACCCATAGCTAAACGACCTTCGGCATCAGTGTTACCAATACGTACTCGAACGCCTTCACGGCTGGTGATGATTTCATCTGGAACAAAGCAATCAGAGCCAATTGAGTTACGAACCACAGCTAAAAAGGCAATCACTTTAACGCCCTTAGGTGCGAACTCAGCAACTGATTTCATAAACCCAGCAACAGAAGCCGCGCCGCCTTTATCACGGCTCATACCCGCCATAAAGCCGCCTACTTTTAAATCCGCGCCACCGGTGTCGTACACTAAGCCTTTACCAACAAACATCAAAGTACGAGTAACATCACCTTCTGGTACATATTCGAGTTTTACAACACGCGGGTGATGACGCTCAACCGCGTATGAAGCGCGAGCTACCGTGCTCATCATTGGGTATTCTTTGTCTATAGTGGCGATATCGGCAATCACTTCAACAGTTACTTTAGAGCCTTTAAATAAATCGACGCAGTAATCAGCAAAGCGCGGTGGCGCCATACGCTCAGGTTCAGTACCACATAAATCACGCGCCGCGTATTGCCCTGCTGCAATCGCATTAACCGCTTTAATAGTTTGCTCATTGGCACCAAATAACGCAATTTGGGTAATTGGTTCGATACTTTCACCATGATGCTCACGCGCTTCTAATGGCTGCCAAAGAGCTTGGCATGCACCTAAATAGGCCACTTCTAAAGCATACTGATAACGGCTGTCTTGGCTTGCTTGTGGTAAATAAATAGCAGGTTTAGTACTGCCCGATGCTTTCGCCTCAATAATAGCGAGTTTAGCAGCATCAAAATAGCGACGGACATCATCATAATCACGGTTTAACGGGCCTGTTGGGGCTAAAATCACGCGTTTTGAGTCAACCACAAGGAATGTGACTTGTTTACCGATACGTGCATCTACGACCATTTGCGCTTTAATCGCTTGGCTTAGATTTGGATCGTCTAATTGTGAAAAATTATCGGCAATAATAATAAGCGCATCATGTTTTGCGTTATCTAATTGCGGGGCTGCAACTGCGTGAGGATATGCCATAAAAAGGTCCTGTTGTCGAAAAACTAAGGACCTTATTATCATTGATTTAAATAGCTATTGCCAGCAAAGCACGACAAGCTAATGTGCCGCTGGCAACTTGCAGTTACAGTGTAAAATAAATCCGTTACTCACTACCCACAGATTTGTTTTCTGCTCGGTGCTTTGCAATAACAGACCACGCTTCGAGCATCACCAATACGCTGATGATCAAAACAATAATATCCAATGTCACTAATAGCCAGTTACCTTGTTGGTAATACTCGCCAAGCTTGATCACTCCAGCAAAAAACGCCATCACTAACACAAAGCTCATCGGTATAAGTGTGTACTTAGCTGGGCGGTTTGCTTTGATCAACATCACCGAAATAACTAGCAAGGTTAAGCTCGCTAAAATTTGATTAGTTGAACCAAACAACGGCCAAATGATCATGCCACCACTGCCATCAGCACCACCAGCACCGAAGGCCAATAATAAACAACTTAGCACAGCAATCAGTGTGGCTATCACACCATTTTTAATCACTTTGATATTATAAATATCACCCCATTCTTGAATGATATAACGCTGCAGACGCACGCCTGAGTCCATCGTCGTGCCAGCAAACAACACCACCATAACGGCAAGCAATGTCGATGCAACTTCGTTGGAAATGCCCCAGCCAGTTTCAATAAGATTCGCACCACCGCTGACAAACGCAGCTACGCTACCGGCACCTAAATGGCTGTATATTTCATGCCATTCTTCGGGAGATACCGCCAGCGCAACACCACTTACCGCAACCAAAGTGATTAGCGCTAACATGCCCTCGCCCACAGCACCTAAGTAACCAACAAAACGACCATCGGTTTCTTTATTAAGCTGCTTAGAGCTAGTACCCGATGACACAATACCGTGAAAACCAGACACTGCACCACAGGCAATCGTAACAAATAGTAAGGGAATAATACTCGGAGTATCTATCGCCGTTTGAGTGTTAAACGCCGGTGCAGTGATATCAGGCATTGAAACAAACACGGCGCCATATAACAGCACTAAGCCCACTAATAATTGCATGCCATTGATGAAATCACGCGGTTGCAATAACATCCAAACCGGTAACAGTGATGCAATAGCTGCGTATATAAATAAAATAATGATCCAGTTAGCATTTGCGCTTAAACCAAATAGCTCATCAGGTAGAGTAATAGGCATGCTGCTACCCAAATAGATGGTGTAATATAAAATCCCCACGCCAATAAAACACAACGGAATAAGAGAGACTTTTTTACGCAACAATTGGCCAATCACGAGCGCCACCACAATTGCAGCCCAAGCAGGAAAAACCGCATTCGGACTACTGATAAATGATTTTGCAATCACCACCCCAAACACCGCATTGACCATTAATAACACCAGAAAAACCACAATCATAAATAACGCGCGGGTACGCTTACCAATCACGGTTTCTGACAACGCGCCCATGGATTTGCCTTTATTTCGGGCACTGGCCCAAAGTGCGCCCATATCATGCACACCGGCAAAAAATATAGTACCAAGTACGACCCATAAAACAGCTGGCACCCAGCCCCAGTAAACAGCAATCGCAGGACCAACAATTGGCGCGGCCCCCGCGACAGAGGTAAAATGATGCCCCCAAAGCACCACTTTATTGGTAGGCACAAAATCCTTACCATCTTCGAGTTCATGTGCTGGGGTGACAAAACTGTCATCCATTTTGAAAATCTTTTCGGCGATAAATTTAGAGTACACAAACCAACCGAAAAGCATTCCAACCATACCCAGCAGTACAATAACAACTGATTGCATAGCGCTCTCTCTTATTGTTAACCTTGGTTATATAAATGTGTGTTGTTCATTTTCTACACTAGCAAGACTTGAGTAAAAAACACTCTAAATCTTTAGTCTAATATACTTAACTGAAGATGCTGTTGCGGCTCATTTTTTACGCCAATCCCGATACCAAGTAATCGTACCGGTTGCTGCTGACCACGCTGATACGCTTTGCTTAGTAGTTCAGTAAATATAGCTGTGTCAATTTGATGATAGAACTGATCTGCCGATGTCACCACAAAATTGGCAAATTTTACTTTCACACTGAGTTTATTGATGCGTTGTTCTAATTGCTGTTTTGCTAATCGCCGAGTCAACTCCTCTAACAAAATAGGTAACTGATCTAGGCATTCTTGTAAGCTGGTTTTATTGTATTCGTAGGTATGTTCAACGCTTAACGATTTACGCACACGCTCGGTGGATACTTTACCAATATGTAAGCCTGCACATTTTTGATACAGCGACACACCAAAATTACCGACATGCTGTTGCATCCAGTTCACGCCTTTTTCGCACACATCGGCACCTGTGTATAAGCCCTTTAAGTTAAGCTTTTCCAAAGTGACCTTACCAACACCGGGTATTTTTCCCAAAGGCAATTGCGCCAAAAACTGATCAACTTGCTCAGGTAACACCACAAACTGGCCATTTGGTTTGTTTTCGTCACTGGCAATTTTGGCAATAAATTTGATTGGTGCCACCCCTGCTGATGCCGTTAAGCCAGTGGCAGCAAAAATATCAGCACGGATTTGCTGCGCCATTAATGTCGCACTGCCTTTACACGCAGTACTATCAGTTACATCAAGGTAAGCTTCATCTAAAGAAAGTGGTTCAATTAAATCGGTATAACGCTGAAAAATAGCGCGAATTTGTTGAGATATTGCTTTATATACCTGCATACGACCGGGCACAATAACTAAATCAGGACAGCGTTGTTTAGCATGATAGTTAGACATAGCCGAGCGCACACCGTATTCACGAGCAATATAATTGGCCGTCGACAGCACCCCTCTTCTACTATTACCACCAATAGCCAACGGCACATTAGCTAACGCTGGATTGTCGCGCATTTCAACCGCGGCATAAAAGCAATCCATGTCGATATGAATAAACTTTTTCATTCCCAAAACCAAACAACTGTACGTATGAACAGTTATTATTAATTAACTTTACTCTATAAGCAAGTTATCAACTGGGAGATTCTCCTTCTATATTTTTCTTGCGTGAAAATAATCTATGACCAAACAACCAAAAAGCGCCTTCGAATAAAAAGCCAAGGATCACTAATGCGATAGCACCTGATGCATTACCCATTGCATAACACACAATCGCTAAACACAACAGCGCTAGTAGGGCCAACCATTTGGTAATTTTTGCTGCAACTAAGTTCATAATTTGCTCCTTTAAATTATTAAAAATATAGCCAAACCACCTCAAAATGGGGTTAGGATATAGTTATCATTTACGTAAGCGTGAACTACTAAAGTTAGCATGTTTTGATGATTTTTCTAATTTTCTTGAGCTAAAAGCAGCATATTGCTAACCTGAGTATTCATTACAGTAATCGAGTTTGTTTATGCAATCGTTTATAGAACAACACCCTATTCACACCAAAATTAATGTTGCTTGGGGTGAAATGGATGCCTTACAACACGTTAATAATGTCGTTTATTTTCGTTATTTTGAAACTGCCCGAATTGATTTTTTTAACCAAATTAATCTGCTCGAAGACTTACAAAAAACCGGTGTCGGTCCTGTGATCAGTGAAAATAACGCCCGTTATAAGCGCCCAGTTACTTTTCCAGATACAGTACTTGTTGGCGTTACAATCAGTGATATTCAAGCTGATCGCTTTATGATGCATTACAATGTATTTAGCCAAGCACAAAACGCGTTGACGACTATTGGCTCATCGCAAGTGGTGATGTTCAATTTTAAAACTGGCAAAAAAGCCAATTTAAGCGAGCCTCTTTTAGCTGCTCTTAAAATCTACTCGCAAGATTAAATAAGGAATCTTTATGCGTTATAACCCTCTTGGTAGTAGTGGCATTAATGTGTCACGCGTGTGCTTAGGCAGTATGACGTGGGGCGTACAAAATAATCAAGCTGATGCAGATGAGCAAATAGCTTACGCCCTAGACCAAGGTGTTAATTTTATTGATACCGCTGAAATGTATGCCATTCCCCCTACCCCTGATACTTACGGAAAAACAGAGCAAATTATCGGAAACTGGCTGTCACGCAATCCAAGTAAGCGTAATGATATTGTAGTAGCAACTAAAATTGCAGGTAATGGTCTATCTTGGGTGCGTGATGGTGGTGATATTACACGCCAAACGGTGGTCAGCGCCGTTGATGAATCATTGAAACGCCTGCAAACCGATGTCATCGATTTATATCAATTGCATTGGCCAAACCGCCAGTCGCCTCACTTTAGCAAACAGTGGCCTGGCATGATCCGTTTTAGTGATGCCAACACACAGCAGCATACCGCCAGTATGCTAGACATCCTGGAAGGGTTAAATGACTGTGTTAAAGCCGGTAAAATTAAACATTGTGGCCTATCTGATGACACACCTTGGGGCATAAGCCAGTTTTTACGCTTAAGTGAGCAACACAATTTACCGCGCATGGTGTCAATTCAAAATGAGTTTAGTTTATTACACGCGAAAGATTGGCCTTATTTAATCGAGCAATGTATTCATGAAGATATTGCCTACCTGCCATGGTCACCACTTGCAGGCGGTATGTTAACGGGTAAATACTTAAATGGCGCTCGCCCACAAGGAAGCCGCTGGACCTTAGTACAACGTAATGGTTTGTTCCGTGATACGGCGCAATCACAGCAAGCAATTAGTCACTATGTGGAAATTGCCCAGCAATACAAACTAACTCCAGCACAGTTGGCACTAGCATGGTGCGATCAAGTTGATGGCGTTACCTCATCGATTATAGGTGCAACCAGTTTAGCGCAATTAAAAGAAGACATAGACGCGTTTAATATCGAATTAAGTGAGCAAGCACTCACCGACATTGATGCAATCTTTAGACAATACCCTATGCCGTTCTAAACAAAAAAGCCCAATCAATAACATTAATTGGGCTTTTTCCTCTTTATTTCTTCCTAACAACGGCGTTTGAGCCATAAACAAATAACAAAGTATTATATTTTATTATTTACAACAACCATTACCAGCCTTTGGTAGCACAAAATACTAGTTGTTGTATACTCGAAAGTAAGTTGTTAACAAGTAAGTCATTTTATTATGCGAAGCGTGTATTACATTATTACTTTATTTTTTTACTTCTCAAGTAACTACGCGCATGCAAATCGCACTAACACCATCACGGAAATTACCTGGCTACAAAGCAATAACCCACCTTTTCACATAAATAAAAGCACAAAAGCCCCCAGTGGTGGGCTATGCGACTACATAACAAAAGAGCTTATAAAGCAGTTACCTAATATTAAACATAGCTATGCAATTGTGCCGCAAAAACGGATTGGTAAATACCTTGATGACGGCCATGCTGCATGCTTTCCTTGCATGATCCATCGTCAACAAAGCACAAATAGAGCTGCATATTCAATTCCAACAACAGTCTACCCAGCGTTTGGTGTGATCGCTATACCTAAAAAAGCGCAACAAATAGCACATCGCCATGGCGACCCTGTACAATTGGTCAAGCTTTTAAGTGATCAAACATTTATTTTTGGCAAGAGTGCAGCCCGTAAGTTCACACCTAAATTAAATAAGATTGAATATAATACAAAAGTCTACGAAAATGCGTCGTTAAGCTGGAGTAGTGACAATGAAAGTGGCGCAGTTATTTCCAGACTTAATCATGGTTATATAGACTATACAATCGACTACCCATTTATGGCTGATTACTACAACCGCTTTAGTGATCTTGGTAATGTCACGACTTTAGCAATTGCAGAAAAAAATAATAATATAGTGCTTGGCGCAATTGGTTGCTCAGCCAGTGCGCCAAATAATTTTGCTAATAATGCACTGCACCTAATTAACCATGTATTACAGCAAAAAATATTGCCATCAGAGCAATACCAAGCTTCACAACGTCAATGGCTTGAAGCAACGTTCCCTGACTTTGATATGCAATATCAACAGCATGTATTAAACGTTAATCCGCAAGCCACTCCTGCTCCAGCAACAGTTGAGAACCCAGATAAAGTTGAGCATTAAACTCACTGCCTTTTTTGACTTCACCGACGCCTGCGGGCGTGCCAGTCATGATGATATCGCCATCTTGTAAGCTCATAAATTGACTAATTTCAGCTAGAATATCCTCTGCCTTGTTGATCATTAATTTACTATCACCTTGTTGCTGTATACAGCCATCAATCGTTAACGTGAAACTAAATAACTGCTGCTCATCGGTAATTGGCACAAACTCACTAAATAATGCAGAACCATCAAATGCTTTAGCCCGCTCCCATGGTAAACCTTTAGTTTTTAAATGTGTTTGCACTTCTCGCTTCGTTAAGTCTAATCCTAAGCCTACTGCGCTTAGTTGATTATTTTTAACGACGAAACAAAGTTCAGTCTCAAAATGTAACGTGTCATGATTATGCTGACTCTTTAATTGTTCACTGATAGCACTGTTTGGTTTTGTAAATAACAACATTTCACTGGGTGTTTCATTTCCCAACTCAGCAATGTGCGCTGCATAATTACGACCAATACAAATAATTTTATTGGGTGTAATCAACTGCCCTGCAACTTTAACAGTATTCATTTCAAACATTCCTCCTACGTATGTGTTGTTGCTAATAATGGTGATAAGTTAAAGATTTTAACAAAAATTATCATACATTAATTCCTATATTTGACACTAAAAATGGAGATAAACAACAGCTTAGCAAATAATTATGATTAAATATTCTCTATAATAACATAAACATACCAATTAGCCGTAGGTACATAAACCAATAACTATTGACGATTGTTTTACTTTCTACTAACTTAATGTAAGCGGTTACATAATTAAATCGGGTTCGGCGGTTTTTTTTACAACTAAATGTAAGCGCTTACATTAGACGACAAACATAACAATAAAACCAGATCTGGAGATTTGCATGAACCACACACATTTCAAGAAAAAGCAGCTTGCTATTAGCCTATCCATGGCTATGGGTTTAAGTGCGCTAATTCCCCATACCGCTGTCGCCGAAGAAGAGCCCGCAGCAAAAACAGATATGGAAGTAATTCAAGTTTCAGGTATTCGCGGCAGCTTAGTTAAATCAATGGATATCAAACGCCAATCTGTCGGTGTTGTAGACGCAATCACCTCAGAAGACATTGGTAAATTTCCAGATACTAACCTTGCTGAATCGCTGCAACGGATCACTGGTGTATCAATCGACCGTAGTAACGGTGAAGGCAGTAAAATCACCGTGCGTGGTTTTGGTCCTGAATTTAACTTAGTGACGTTAAATGGCCGTCAAATGCCAACCACTGGCGGACGCTCATTCGACTTTGCAAACATCGCAACCGAGAGTGTTAGCGGCGTTGAAGTCTACAAAACAGCTCGTGCAGATATTCCAAGCGGTGGCATTGGTGCCACTGTTAATATCAGTACCGCAAAACCATTGTCTAACCCTGGCATGCATGCCTCAGTAGGCGCAAAGGCAGTACACGACACATCAAATGAAACTGGTAAAGACATTACTCCTGAATACTCAGGTATTTACAGCAACACATTTAATGATGATAAATTCGGTATTCTAATTTCTGGCTCAGTGCAGGAGCGTGATAACCGCGAGCAATCAATGGCGGTTGATAACTGGATCCCTAATGTTGATATTTCAGCATCTCCTGGTTTATCACTCACCGATAACAACCAACGTGCTGACGGCACAACATGGTATCCGCAAAATGCCGGTTATGCATTTTCAGATAACACCCGTAAACGTACCAATGGTCAGCTAGTGCTGCAATATGCGCCATCAGAGAAGCTTACTGCAACGCTTGATTACACCTATTCAAAACTTGAGTTTGAAAAAGACGGTCGTAGTTTTGGTGTGTGGTTTAACAACGGTGGTAACGTAAATTCAGCGAACATCAATGAAAATGGTACTTACACACAGGTAAGTGAGTTTGGTGGTGATTATTCAACTAACTTAAATCGTGGTGCAACAACCAACGAGAATAAATCACTGGGTTTAAACCTTGATTGGCAAGTGACTGATAACTTCAACATTGAGTTTGATGCCCATAATTCATCAGCAGAAAGTGCAGGTGTAGGTCTTGGTCATGATGCATTTATGATCATCGGTAACACGTCATGTGATTGGTGTGAAAACCCAACCGTTAATATTGATGAAAAAATGGCTGACTTTAGCCAAGGCGAAATCCCGCTGATCGATATGACTTTAACTAATGGCCAAGCGGAATTACTACCAAGCGATATGGGGAGTTTATTTGCCGGTGTAAATAAAGATACAAACACCAACGACCTTGATCAATACCAACTAAAAAGTACTTGGTATAACGAAAACAGTGGTGCCCTATCAAGCATCAACTTTGGTGTATCACATACTAAAATTGAATTCAGAACGACTCAAGCCTACTCAGAGCAGTTAGCTGCGGGTTGGTGGTTAAACTCAGCCGATTGGTATGACGACAGCTTATTTACTCGTGTTGACAGCTCAGGTTTACTTGATGGTTTTTCAGGTGGTGGTAACGACAAACTCCTTAACTACTACTACGATGCTGACTTTAATGAAATTGTAGCCATTGCAGAAAGTATAGACTGTGATCACCCTGATGGTGGTATTGGTGCATGTAGTTGGCCAGCTGATGTAAACGGTAAAGTTCAATCAGGTCCAATTGATAATGATCACCGCGTAAGCGAAAAAACCCTATCATTCTACACGCAAGCAAATTTTGAAACTGAGTTTAACAACATGTACGTCACTATGGCGGTTGGCTTACGTTATGAAAAAACAGATGTAGAAGCTCAAAGCTTAGAAAAACCAGCTGCAGGTATGACATGGGTAAATGGTAACGAATGGTCATATAACTTTGGTGAGCAAACCTTCTCAAATGGCGAAGGCAGCACTAGCGAATTCTTACCGAACTTAGATATTAATGTTGAAGTTGCGCAAGATGTTATGGCGCGTTTCTCTTATAGCCGTACCTTGGCTCGCCCTCCTGTAGGCTCACTGCGTTCAACTACTTCATTTTTAGGTAACCCTAAGGTTGGCCAACGTAAAGTAGCTGTTGGTAACCCAAATCTAAAACCATTTGTATCTGATAACATTGATTTATCACTTGAATATTACTACGGCGAAGGCAGCTATATGTCGGCGGGTTATTACCGTAAGCAAGTGGAAAACTTCATTGTGAATGTCACAACGCAAGAAACCATGGGTGATATTACTGACCCATTCATTGGTGAGCGTGCTGAGCAAGCCCGTGAAGATTTAGCAGCCGAAGGGGTTACGCCTTCTGATCAAGCGATTCATGACAAAATTAATGAAAACCAAGGCACAGCTCAAGGCACGGGCATCACAGGTATTGGTACCGATCCACTCGCTATCTTTGATGTTGCCCGCGATACTAACGTTGAAACTGGTAACTTATGGGGCTGGGAACTTGCTGCACAACACATGTTTGGCGACACTGGATTTGGTGTTGTTGCAAACGCCACCTTCGTATTTGGTGATGTAGAAGCAGATCGTGACGCAGTTGGTTACCAATTCGCACTACCAGGGTTAAGTGACTCAGCTAACTTCTCGGCAATTTATGACTTAAACGGTTTATCAGCGCGTCTATCGTATAACTGGCGTGATGAGTTCTTAACTGGTTTTGATCAACATTCATCGCCTATATTTACTGAATCTTACGGTCAGTGGGATATCAACGTGAACTACGCAGTCAACGAGCAGCTAACGGTGTTTGTTGAAGGCTTAAACTTAACAGACGAAACGCAACGTACTTATGTTCGTTACTCTGAACAGTTATTACGTGCTAATCAGTACGGTGCCCGTTATAACATTGGTTTCCGCTACGCTTTCTAATATTTTGTTGTCAAAAAGCCGCTGCAAAGCGGCTTTTTTTTGCTACGATATTTATACCCTCCCTATTGCAGGGTATATGACTTAATTTGGTAATTATTAATGGCGACATCCGCGATAAATCATATCATTATAATTGGCGGCGGCAGCGCAGGCTGGCTCAGCGCAGGGCTTATTGCAGCTCAAGGACATCTGACTCACAACGCTAAAGTTACCCTTATTGAATCGCCCGACGTGGCCACTTTAGGTGTTGGTGAAGGCACATGGCCAACCATGCGTAAAACCTTAAAAACCATTGGCATAAGTGAAACACAATTTATTCGTGAATGTGATGCCTCATTTAAACAAGGTTCACGTTTTGATGGTTGGTGCGATGATGAAAGCAATGGCCACAGAAACGACTTTTACTATCACCCCTTTAGTTTACCTGTTGCCTATCAAAGTCTAAATATAGCCCCTTATTGGTTTGCTCAAAATGAAGCCGTTAGTTTTAGCCATGCAGTAGCGAGCCAAACTTATTTTTGCGATCACCACAAAGCACCTAAAACACATTTACACAGTGACTACCAAGCACAGGCAAACTATGGCTATCATTTAGATGCTGGAAAATTTGCGCAACTATTAATGCGTCACTGTGTTGATAAGCTCAATGTCAATCATCTACTCAGTCATGTTGATGAAGTTATCAACGATGAAGAGGGTTATATAAGTGGGGTAAAAACTCGCGATCACGGCCTGATCACCGGCGACTTATTTATTGATTGCTCAGGCCATCATGGCCGCTTAATTGATAAGCACTATCAAGTGCCATTGGAAACCCAAGAGCACATTCTATTTAATAACCGCGCGGTGGCTGTGCAAGTCCCCTACACGAACAGTGAACAAGCGATCCTTTCTTATACTAAAGCAACGGCGCAAGATACTGGTTGGATCTGGGATATCGGCTTACAAACACGCCGTGGTGTCGGCATGGTTTATTCTAGTGAATATGAATCAAACCAAGGCGCCAAAGATAAGCTGATAAATTATTTAAAAGCCACACAAAGTAAGCTTGATGTAAGCCAGTTAACTATCCGCGAATTAAGCTTTAAACCTGGTTACCGCACACAGTTTTGGCATAAAAACTGTATTGCTATTGGTATGTCAGCAGGCTTTATTGAGCCGCTGGAAGCCTCAGCTTTGGTGATGGTGGAACTGGGCTTAAACACACTACTGGCAAACTTTCCAACTCACCGTAAAGCCATGCCTCTGCTCAGTAAACGCTTTGATCAACAATGCCACTATCGCTGGCAACGCATTATTGAATTTTTAAAACTGCACTATGTGTTATCAAAGCGTAGTAGTGACTATTGGCAAGCACATAGAGATGCCAACACAATACCGCCGTCGCTACTTGATAACCTTGCACTATGGCAATATCAAAGCCCTTGGCTTAATGATTTTGACCGTGCTCAAGAAGTGTTTTCAGCGGCGAGTTATCAGTTTATTTTATATGGTATGAAACATTTACCAGCATTTCCAAAAATGAACATGCCAGCAGCCGTTATTGAACATTTTACTAATAATCAACAAGCTGCAAAACAAGGATTAGATAACTTACCCACTAACCGCCAGTTACTGGAACATATTCAAAGGTTCGGTTTACAGCCTATTTAACTTAACAGATGTAAGTGAACCAATTGAATTAACCTTATTTAAAATCAGGAGGCCATATGGCCAACCATGTTTTACTTGATAATATTAGCCACCAAGAATTAAAAGTGATCACCGAACGTGGTGCGAAATGGGGCGATAATATCAGCTGCACAGCTATTTACCCGAGTGAGTTTACTAAAGTACAAGCTAATCAGCCCATCGTATTTCGTAAGCACCCACAGTCAGGGCAGTTTGAAGCCTTAGCCTTATTTGGCTTTGAAAATAGCGAAAATTTGCTACTCGA
>NZ_JBALXK010000024.1:0-69712 GCF_036960685.1 Pseudoalteromonas sp.
AACAGTGATGGATTTATTCTCTCGGCGTATTGTGGGTTGGTCGATGGATAAAAATATGGACAAGCACCTTGTTATAAACGCACTGTTGATGGCTGTATATCAACGTCAACCGAAGGCTGAGGTAATGGTGCATAGTGATCAAGGCAGTCAATACGCTAGCGCTGACTATCTCGCATTTATGAAAGAACATAACCTTGTGCCTTCAATGAGCCGCGCTGGGAACTGTCATGATAATGCGGTTGCTGAAAGCTTTTTTGCGACAATTAAAAAGCGAATAATTAAGCGTAAGATATACTCGACACGCGAAGATGCGAAAGCTGAGATATTCAATTTTATAGAAATGTTTTACAATCCAAGAAAACGCCATTCACACACAGGCGGTGTTTCACCTGCTAAGTTTGAGGAAGCGTACTATTCTGAGTTAAAAACTGTCTAGTGAAAGCTGGGAAGTCCACCATTTCCATCTTGTCCATCATCTAGTGAACCATCTGACCCACCATCAATACCAGAACCAAATTGTACTGAGTTTCCCTCTTCTGCCCACGGCGGCACCAATGGACTTTGATTATTTGGACCTGAAGCAGACGCCGAAGTACCCATCACTTTTCTCCTTTTAATTCTTTAATAACAGGCACCATCCAAGGCTTATTTGGTATAGTGTTGGTATATGTTACAAATACGCTTTTGCATTTTTCATCTTTAAGTGAGAGTAACCTAGCACCATAAAAGCCAACGGGCATCTTTTTCCAATCTTCGACCAATTTAAATTGTTCGATTAGTGCATCCATGACAGATAAATATTCCTCTTGAGGCGTTGTTTCCAAGAGTTTTGAATTTACTTCACTAAGTCTGTTTTTTTGCTTTGACAATCCTTCTAATAGTTTCAATGCTGCACCTGACATAACAGAGTTAATGGCACCAAGAGGAATGCTTTGTCTACTTAAATAAGCGGCAGGCTTAAGGTTTAAATTTGAAAATGGAGGATGTAACTTTGACCATTTATCAAGAAATTCTAGATCTTCTTTCCACTCCTCAGGCAATTTATCGAGACTAAGTTCACTTTCAGAATCTTCCAGCATGGCAATTATTTCTGGCTTACCATTTTCTTTATCAATCAATTCATAAAGCTTATTAGTTGCCTGAGTACCCATACACCTTTCAAAAATAACTAATTTGGTAATCGTTTTCTCATCAAGCTGCATGCCTCTGCGATTCGCTGTTTTAAGCCGCATTCGAATTTGATTGAGCAAGCGCTTTACTATGCGCGGGTTACCATTAATATGCGCAGAACTTGCTAAAATGGGAGCCAATTGCTCTGCTACCTTAAATTCAGCTCTCAACTCTTCAATGTAGTCAACATTGCAGTCATTAAGCAGCTCATCAATAGTTATAGGATCTTGCTGCCAAGAAAGTCTTAATGATTCCTCTAATTTATCGCGGATTTTATTGAACTCTGGTTGCTCGACTTTCTTGTCTGAAGCAATTAGCATCATCAAGTATGCTCTAATTTCTTGTACGCCCGGTTTTGGTACATGGACAGGTATTTGAATTAACTTGTCTAAGTAGTCTTTTTGATGTCGAACTGATGCTCCTTTGTGAAAATGCTGCACAGCCAATCTAATCATGTCTTCGTCCGCTGCGATAACAAACGCAGTATTTGGTAAAAACAAGAATAATCGAATGGCTTCTAGTGTTGAAATTGCATTGATTGGGGAACAGCGATCTAAATTGTCTACATATACGATTAATGGCTTGTTGAAACCTTCAAGCAAAGAAGCATATGAACTTCTAAACTTGCGAATTTCAGTTGGTGGTGAAATCACTTTCTTAGATCTGACTAAGCCTTTCCCTTTTTTCACTCCCTTCTCGACATTCTTTGCAATATCCGCTACGTCGCCAAAATCAATTTCGTCTTTGTTTTCATTTTGGTCGCCAGTTTCAATATCATCGTCAAAATAATTCATTATCTTTTGACCTAGACCAAACAAAGGAAAGCCGGATGCAGCTGCACCTCCTTCAGCTAGCAAGCCAAGTAATCTGATTTTATCAACGCGCTCCGCAAAATTTTGAGCTTTATCAACCAATCCTTTATTACCTTCAGCTTCCTTTAAAAGCTCTGAGGCTATTGTTTCAAGCAAAGCTGCCTTGGCGTCATCAAATCCCTCAAATGTCCACGCATCAAAGTGAATTTGAATGTAATCTTTTTTATCCTCGGCTAAAGATTTTTTAGTTAACTCTAAAATAGTAGACTTCCCAGCCCCCCAGTTACCAAAAACGCCGATACTTATCGGCATTAGCTCTTTTTCAGTAATTAAATCTTTAATCGACTCTGCCGTTTCATTAAAATTTAGAAAGTCTATTGGAGACTCTTTATCTGACCACATTTACTGTCCTTGTTGTTGTTATATTTCATTTAAATTGGTGTAAATTTCTATATTTCAAGCCAATTTATTCAGCTTAAGTACATAAGATCGCAATTATTCTGAATTTATAACATTAGTTACTAAGTGCGCTTCACTGGGTGTTTGTCAGAAGCACTTTTTAATGTCTCTACAAAATTGAAAAATGCTTAAGTAACCCAATTTTGTAGCAGCGTAACTAGCTATAATGTCGTCATTTGCTAGCAGACTGAATAGACCTATTATCTAAGGTAATTCTCAGCCGTTCTTGATGTTGCTCTTCATACTCTACCGACGAAAGTAGATAATTGGAATCATGTTTTCTGTTTATTGTTATAGAACATATCTCTATAGTCGAATGCTTCAGCCGTTTACGTTGTTTTCCTTATCTGAATTATTCGTGCAGGTGAGTATTGCCCTGTTCTCATGATGGCTAGCTCTTTAACTGAAATCTCATAAAAGCCGAGATTTTTATCAACAACGTAACGACTTCCATTTCTAGTTCTAATTTCCAATTTATCATCAACCTCCAGCTTATCAACTATCATAGAAGTTGTAATTTGCTCAAACGGGCGATACCTGAATGATTCATCTTCTTTGACTACTCCAAACAGTACTTCTCCAAGATACTCATTCTTGGCTTCGCTGAAATCAATTACCGTCACTATTGAAGCTTCCTGTAGATAAATTTTGAACATAATTTTCAATACTTAAACAGTATTATTAATCAAATCCGCATCTTTATACGGTCTCAATGCAAGACTAAATAGAGAATCATACTTAGGGCATGGAGATTTTCGAGCGTCCTTGTGAGTTAGTAAGCTTTCTTTGAGCGCGTAAGTAAACTCACAATAATTAACATGATCAATAACGGGTGAATCATCTAATTTCTCAGCTAACAATGTTAGCTTTTGCTTCCCAAACTTAATTATGAATGTTTGTTTTTCACGAATATTTCTAACTCGAAGATCTAGTAATGGCGTTGATTCATCTAGATCTTCACAAGCTTTATTGCTTAAAGGAAACCCATAAACAAGATATCTCTTGTTCTTGATATTAAATACATGTGGTTGATTTTCTTCTTTAAACATTGTCTGACTATTCAATACAGAGTGTGTACTCAAAAACCAAAGCTTCAACAATTCAACTTTATTTGCCTCATCTAACAATTCTTCTTCACTTGGCGTCGAATACAATAATGCTTTCTTAAAATTGTTGTTTACTGAGAATTGATCGTACTTTTCTTCAAAGTATCTTATTGCAAACAAGCGAAATGGAAATTCTCCCAACTTGATAGTTGAGTAAAGTGCCTCGTAATCTCTATTCAGGACAGAAAAAATGGGTTTCCAAATTAATCCGAAATTAGCATTGAAAATATATTTCGCTTCATCATCAAGACCGAACAAAAGAAATATTTTAGAGATAAGCTGCAACTTACTGATGTTTATAACAACCATATTGGCAAGTCGATTAGCCATGTGATCAATACTTTTTTGTAATTCAATGATTAATCTTTTGTCGTTTACTCCTTCTCCAATGAGCAAATACTTTAGCCAATTCAGTAGCATGGCGTGCTTGCTTTTGAGCGAGTTAATATTTTCATATAGCGAGGATTCAAGTGCTTTATAGTCAGTTTCGCAATAAATAGCTCTGGCAAGTGCGTCCTTCGCAATTTCTATAGGAAGATTTAAAGAGGTTGAAAGTAATGTTGCTTGTCTTTCTAATTTGAGATCTAAGTGAATATATGTGATCAAAATATTGCTCCAAACGTAAAGCAGAACGATGGCCCAGCACGCCAGTTCTTGCAGTGGTTACAATATTTTTTTCGGATGCTCCGCTTTGCCGTATTTTATTTTTAACAAAAATAAATACTAGGCACAGGCTGTCCGAACAGCCTCATTTAGGCTAATTTAGAGGTCATTTTAAGTCAATACTTCAAATATGTATAACAGGAAGAAATGAAAGAATGAAAGTTCTATTAATCAATAAGTTAAAGTGAAAAAATACTTAATAAAATTTTTGAATTTTGTCCATTTACAAACGATGGGTGGTCATCCATCCGGCTTAAGATAGCTTCTTTATACTTATCAAATACTGCCATATATTTTGTATCAGCTTTTGGATGAAGGTTGGTTAATAGAATTAAATCGTCATTGCTCTGTACTTTTATGCGTAGCTTTAGTTCTTGCCAATTTGAACAATCATAAACAACTTCAGATAGTACTTGCTGAGCCTGCTTCAGAGGAAGAGATATAACTTTTGAAAGTCTTTTAGCTTGTCTTTTTACGTTATCTAATTGTTCACTATTCGCTGTAGTCATTAATCAACCAAACACAACAAATACCAGCCCACCGCACTAGCATTGAGTTTTATTGGGAAATTAAATTCTTCTACAGAGTATATCCATTTGGTCCACGGTGGCAGATCGGGCGTCTCTGGAAAGCCTAGGACCATTATTACATAGAGCTAAGTAACAATAAAAGTCAGAAATCAGCAACATAACCATGCAATGAATATTAAGTTGTAGTAGCTCATATCTGATCTTAATGTTTAGGTGATAGACTAAACTTCATTTAACAGGCAGCACAGGAGGTGGTGGAAATGGTTTAAACCATTCCTCATGAACTTTGCAGTTTTCGCTGTTTGGCTCTGGGAATGCCTGTTTTACTCTAACGTGAAGCGGCATCGATACACAATTACCAAATATTAGGGCCTCACCCGGAACAGATTGCTTGATCTTATTTGCGAAGTCATCTGAAAAATACGGAAGGATGGCATAGACGTACTTCATATCTATTTCATTCTGTATTCGGTGAATTATGAAATTTGAGCATTGTGATAAAACTGTCTCAGATAATTCTGACGGACGTTGAGAAGATATCAGCAAATACAATGCGTATTTTCTGCCTTCACGAGCTATCTGTTCGAAAATATTTTCTCGGAGAAGGTATTTCGAATCTTTTTTAATATAACGGTGAGCCTCGTCTAGTACGAGATGTATAGGTCTTTCACGTCGTGCATTACCTTTTAGTTTTCTTCTTGAAGAAAAGTTTATTCTTGATGTTACAGAAGTTAATGTCTCCAGAGCATCTTTAGACAACTCGCTGGTATCGATAATTACCATGTTGGTTTGAGCTGGTACGGCTAGATTTGATTGCCACAGCCAATCAAGATAATTATTGATATTGGTAGTCTCTATTGGTGCTTGCCGCATAAAAGCACAATCTGGGTTGTCTAAGAAAAAATCTAATCTTGTCATCATCGTAGAGGTATATTCCCTTACTCGCCCATTACCTCTAGCATCTTCTTCCAGCAATGTTAAATTTGCGGCCTGCTTCAAAAAGCGATAATCAAAATATTCTTCACCCGATGCTCTGAAATCCATAACCTCTCGAAGAGTAGCATCGTCAACTTTATTTCTCACTCCCTGTAAAGCCTTCTTCAGCTTGTCTTTATTTTCACCAAAACTGATTGTGCAACTGGAATACAGGTTTTCTAAGTCGGTCAGTATTCCTTCATCCGTGCAGGCTCTATTCAGGTTTGCATCAAGCTTAATAAGGTTCACAATCCCATAAATGATACTTTTTGCAGCAGTGATGATTGCTGTTTCGCTATCTCCCTGTGCATGCAGAGTATGGAGCAGGTTGCAGATCTTAAATCTAAGATAGTTAATTAACTTTTGCCTCTGCTCTCCATCACGAGTTGAGATCATATAAAATTTATAGCTTTCCTGAAGCACTTTGTCCCAGAAAGGACGTTGGGTCGCATCCGTCGCCATCAGAAATGCACTCCACTCATCAATGTTCATGAGAAAGTGGGGAAGATAAAACGGCTCAAAGCCTTCTTCTGCTTCATTAATGTTGGGTTTGAGAAGCCTTACTTGTAAATTGGGGCCTATTTCATGTCCAGTAAAGGCATTCTTATATTCTCCATTCACATCAAAAATCAATATCCGCGAACCAATGGCAGAGTTATCTTTTTTCTTGTGAATGTCTTGGATGATGTGCGCTATTGTATTTGACTTACCACTGCCAGAGTTGCCCAACACTGCCGAATGAATATTGAAAAATGCATTGACTGATATGTTTATTGGGTAGTTGATTAAGTTTTTACTCTCACCTAGATAGAAACTTTGGTGAATCGACGCGTTCAATTCCTTGTCTTTAGTTGTATGAAGAATAAGTTCCATATCTTCAAACGTAACTACAGTTACCTCGCTGTAAATACCGGGGAAAATTCCTACACCAAGATTAAATTTTCCAGTTCTTGTGATAGTGCCGACAGGTTTTAACAACAGTTCCCTATTGCTATCAATGTCGTAAGCGGCAGAGTCTAATTTCATATCGCTATCAAAAATTGACACAACTTCACATATTAACTGCTCACCAACTGAGTTTGTTGTTTTTAGATAGCTACCAATGTTGCCAAAATAATAGACCACACCAGCGAGGTTTATAGAATTACCTCTAATGTCTGAAGAAATTTTGACTCGGAACTGGTTGAAGTTTACTGAAGTGATCTTTCCAATTTTCATTTTTTATCCCCGACCGCCTTCATTGACTTTATAAACTCTTCTAGTATTTCGCTATCCTTACTACGGTCTAAATCGGGAATGAAATTATTCACAATGTAATTGAAATAATGAATTTTTTCTTTTTTAGGATCTGAGTTTTCATCAATAGGAACTTCTACCTCTCCTGATATTTGATAAATACGTCGGTCTGTCAGTCTTGTAAGATTTTCAGACGGATGATAATTACCAAAAATAACCACACTAAGGCTGGAGTTTGCTGCGAGTGCTGCATAGATAGCATTGTTGATATGTTCATCACTAAAGCTATATCCAATTACTATTAATACACCATGCTGGAGTAACAATTTGTTTTGAAATTCTCTGATGAGATCTGCATAGGGTGAACCTAAGCTCTTGTTTTGTTTCAATGGTGTGGGGTAGATCAGTACATTTTTACCATTAGGTTCTTGATTCGGAATAACGTCAACTTCTTTGATATTAAAAAACGAATTGTCATCCGACTCTATCCAACTAATCGAGCCATGTAGCTTGTAAAGATATACCATGTTTTCTAATGGCTCATACTTTTCAACGCTAGGATCAACTTTTCTGGAAAAGGTAAAGGAGAAACGTGCAGGATTAAACGTGCGCGACAAGCCACTACTAAAACCATTATTGTAGTTAATGTTGAGAAAACCCAACGCTGTTTCACTTAACAAATCATTGTTTGTCGTAAATACATTAACCCTAGCTAAATCTTTGTTTCTTAGAGCTAGTTTTTGATAAAGTTTTTTATATAAATCGAGAGAAAGCTCTGCCTGCGCTGAGGTGCAATCTATATTTATAGATGAATAGATCTCAGTCTCTATAAGGTTAATTAGGAAGTCATTGAGGCTATCAGATTGACCGACACCTTTTAGGTATTCACGCTTTGAGTACAGTGTACCAAGTATGTTTTCTAGGTTCTTTGGAGAAACATCTTTCGCAGATTTGAACCGTTTTTTTAACTCATCATGCGATGGGTTTTCTGGAAGAAAAGCTAACTGGGTCATAGTTTGTGTAGCTTCTACTTTTTCAGTTACTTTACCAATTAGTGGTGCCATTGCAGGTATGGCATCAGAACTTGCACCAGCACCCAATAAAAAGTGAAGATTTTTTATGTTGGTAAGATCAGAAAGTTTACTCCTGATTTTTTCTATACCATCTGCAACACTATCATTTTCGCCAAACAAACTCTCCTGACCTTGTCTGAATATAAGGTAGTCTTTCGCAAATTTCTTATCTTCACTCATGACATCAACTCCCTTTAATTAATTTTTACTCATCGCGATTCCTGAATGAGAAACTGAATCCGGTAACTCGATAAGATACTTTTTTCTATATTTAGTATGATATTAGGTGGTATTACGAATAAAAATACAAGACCTATATTTAATCAAATGAACAGACAAAACTTATTCAAGCTCATCAACTTAATCCAATACATTCAAACCACTTCAATTTCCGTCAATCAATAGCCTTTAAGCTTCTATACTCTTCAAACGCAAACCGATCCGTCATACCACTAATGTAATCGATTAATAATCGAGATCTGTAATACAACTCTAAAATTTTATCTTCATCAGAAACGGTTTCTTGTTCGTGTATGCTTTTCACGCTGTCGCTGTAATGGCGTTTATGTTTGTTGGACAAATCATGATACAACCTTGTCTCAATAGGACATGGTTTCAAAAACTCGGTTTTGGAAAGGGACTTAAATTTTTCATAATCTAACTTAAGAAGTGGCATATAAGCATCAAGTAATCCTGATATTATCGTATGGCCTTGTAACTCTAAACGCTCTACTTCTTTAGCAGAAAAAACATATTTAGAAGCAACATCTTTCAAAACTTCTGTTGCTAAGTGAAATTCATCATTGCCATCTAACAAAGACTCATCAAGCGTCCCATCGAACACAGCTTCATGATTTTCAATATATCTGTCAGATGCATAATTAGCTAATTCATTAACCAAGATAGTTCTTAACGTAAGAATGTATGAATGGTTCTTATTGTGAGACTCTGACTCATATCTCTTGTATGCCTTTTCAGCAAGATTTGGCAAATATCTTTTTTTGACTACTTCGTTATCAACTTCTTCATCATCTAAATAAGAATCCCATATATCGTTTATAGCTTTATGAAGCTGATCTACATTTAAAATGCCTTTATCTAACGCATCATCAAGATCTGCAATACAGTAAGAAATATCATCAGCAGCTTCCATAATGTATGTCAGCGGGAATCTATTGCCAGATTTAATATTTAAGTTATTTTGAAGCGCTTTAACGTACTTATCTTCAGAGTAGTAATAACCGGGCTTTTTCTTTCGATAGTAATAACGATCACTTTTATCAGTAGGCTTTGGTTCGTAAGCAGGTCGGGTATATTTGATTAGACAGGCTACTTGTGAAAAAGATAGGTTTAAGTCTTGCAAACTATGTAGAAGTCTAATGGCTTGCGCGTTACCTTCAAAACAAAGCAGGTCTTTTACTAGTATATTATCCTTAACCTCATCCCCGAATTTTTCAGTGAAAACATTCAACAGTGACGTTTCAGACCACATGTTTATGGCTTCTTCTCCAAAATGACCAAAAGCTGGATTTCCAACATCGTGCAGCAAACATGCGATTTCAATAGCACTGGTAAAGCCATCTTTTTTATCGTCTAATCCTAAAGCTTTTAATTTTTCAGCTTCGTTTAACTTTTTTAAAACCAGTTTTGCGATATATCTACCAACTTGTTGAACTTCTAAAGAATGAGTTAAACGACTTCTAACCGCAGCATTGGATTCTAGAGGGAATACTTGAGTTTTTTGTTGCAACCTTCTAACAGCAGCAGAATTAATTGAACGCCCCCGATCTGACTCCATTTCTTCATCAAATGTTTCTTTAGGAGCCGTAGATGCTCGAAAGCGTTCATGCTTTAACTTTTCGTTATAATCCATACTGAAATTTCCCTTAATATTGTTATTACTCAAAATAAAAACTTTACAATTCCCACAAACATTATGAATGTTTGTTCAATATCTATCTCTGTTGGGGCAAGTGTCGTTAATTTAAACCAAGTTTTCGTTTTATATCGAGAGGTATGTCATTCAACAACCTTCCATACAGCTCTTCACAAGTATTCTGAAGTAATTTTTTATTTTCATTCGTTAGTTTTATAGTACTGTTTTTTAACTCTTCTTTAGTCTTATGCTGATAACCTTTGTTAGGCTTATCTAATCTAGCTTCTTTAGATTTATGTAGCTCCTTATTTGTCTTATCATAGTATTTGGTCAACGCTTCAGAGAAGGTATTACTATTAAACAATGGCTGAGACTCTTTTCCAATTTTTCTACCGACTTCTGCCTTTGAAATAGTCCAGTACTTTTTAACCTCATAACTTCTTTTATTAGGATGCCCACTGATGTAGCGTAACTTTTCCTCTTTAAGATTATTTATCGCTTTGTAAGCTTCTTCAGCAGTGGGATGAAGCTTGATCCATTCTAACTTCTTATCTACTTCTGTACTCTCAGGCTCTTGGCTTCTTTCTTCTTTCAATAAGAAATCATCGTAATAATTATTACTCATTTGGGAGCCTCCTCAGAGCTGACAACCATTTCGATTGTTTCATTTAAGAAATCAATATATTTTTGATAAGGTGATACATCGTGATTTTTACTCAGTTCTTTTATACGTTTGAGTGCCAGCCTAACAGTCACTAAATGCGCCATTTTGATAAACAGAGGGAGGTTTGGGTTTCTACAAGCTTCGACATCTGGTTTGATATATACAACAATGCCGTTGAAGTTTCCCTCTTCGATATCACCGTTGATACAGCCCAAGCAAAGGCTAGGTTCAGCTTTGTGCCGCTGAGGTGTACCATCTTCTGAGCACTTAGCGTGGACAAATGTACCCTTTCGTAATACACACGTATTCCAAGGATTAACTTTAATATCGATTATTCTGTCATTCGAAACTTTGTTTGTTAGTTTTTCATACTCTCCGTGTGTTTTAACATGAGTAATAGCAACAGCTTTATTTATGAACCGATCAAACAGACCAGAATAATGCCTTCTTTCATCATTAAGACTCTTGATTCTATTTCTTACAATATGATTTATTGTTGTTCTCTTGGCGACCTGCATTAAAGCTTTAGCTTCTTTCCCCTTCAAATATGCCATGAAAAAACGTTCATCGATGTGTTTGAAATTTGCTCGAATAAACTTGCCTATGTCGCCTTTATATCGCCTCAAGACAGCTTCGGCCCATACATGCCTTAATGCGTGAGGAGTTGCGTTAAATATTCCAATTCTAAGTTCATCTATTATGGCTCTTATATCTGAATCGCTGATATTTTCACGAGTTACTCTTATGTATTCCAAAGTTTCTTGAGATAAGCGATTTTCGAGTATTTCAATTGCAATCTCATCAAGTTCATCATTGATATAACGTCTGATGGTTTCTGCAAAACGTAAGTGTTTCTGATCAACCGTATAACTTCGAGATATTAATTCTAGGACTTGGTTATCATTTCTCAGCTTATCTCTTAGTTCTTGTAGATTCTGAATTATTGCACTATTCAAATCGTATTTAGCAGACAAATACTGCTTTCTTTTAAATTCTACTAAATCACAATGAGTATCCTTAACCATTAGTAGTTCAAGTTCATCAAGTTCTAAAAACGTTACGTATTTTTCAGGAAAACTCTGCCAATGTCTTGCTACCATTCTACTGACATGACTCTCAATTAGCGTAGCTTCTCCAAGTGTGGCAGAAGTCAACGCAAAACCGTTGTCATTTGTTGCTGTAAAGGCAGACAATTGCTTAATTAGAATTGCAGTTGATAACGTTATTTCTCTTTCTAGTAATGTCTCGCCATTTGTCTTTGGTGAAATCCACTTAATATAAAATCTGAACGGTGAATATACAGCATCTGAAATTTCTTTATTAACAGCAGAATTTAACGATGATTCAGGAAAGCCATATTCACTCGCTCTCCAACCAGTATAAGCAACCATAGCCGTTACACCAGCAGCTTCGACATCCCTGAAAAAACTCCCCATTTTGACATTAGTTCTATCACGAAATAGATCTAAGTATTCGTCCAGAAGTGCAACTGCTTTCTCTAAATCTAAAGTTTGTTCGCTTAAAACTTTGTCACAATGCTCATCGAATTCTTGTAATGAAAAGTCGACCTTAAAGCCTGTGTTATCACTATTAATACTCGCAGCATATTCTGACAGTATATATTCTCTTTTTTTTAGCTGACTATCATAAAAGCGAGAAAACATCAGTGCTCTTACAAACTCATGTGAATCAAAACGAGTTTCATCTAATTTTAACTCTAATATTATTTTATTAAGCTTATCTATATTAAACGCATGATACTTCAAAACTATTTCGTTAAATTTAGTGGTAATTAAATTGCAGAGCTGCTCTTTATTTTCATTAAATAACGCATCCCATTTAGATTGATTTCCTTTCTCTTCTAAATCAAACCCTAGTTCAAAAACAGAACAACGAAGAGCTGTAGCAAAAACAATATGTTGCTCAAAGAAGCTTGCACAATAATCAACATAATGTTTACCCACATCCAAAGTTAAAAAATCAAATGTTCCTCCATTTTTGTAATCTGCCAAAGTCATACCCATTTGTGATAGACATGCTGAATTAAACGCCTTATTTAAATCCTCCTCATGGATATTAGTAACAACACTTTCTACACTATGAAGGCGTAAAGTTCTTGTAATACTTGATAAATTAAACATTTTAAATCGAGAGCCATAAGCGGGAGATGACAGGCGTCTAACAAAAGCTTTGTCTACAAAATCGTGAGTTAGAGTTAAACTAAAGAAGTCCTCCAGCTTGGATTCATCAAGTAATTTAATATTATTTTCTCGAAGATACGCAAAAAGCATTCTTAGCATTTCCAAATGCCAAACACTTCTATAGTCCAACGAGTTATTGTGCCTTTGCTGTAAAAAGAGCCACTTGGCAAAGTCTATGATCGTTAAATTAATAAACTCTCCGACTTCAAATTCAATTCTAATACTTGATTTAAATTTTAAAATTTCATTATTGAAGTCGCTAAAATCTAACGTTGCATACAAATTTTCTGCTCTGGCAGTGGTTGAAGAAAAAGGAATTACCCATTTATCACTTATAAAGGAAGCGTGTCCTTTAGGGTCAATTAAACGCAACATGTCATTACAATGCTCTACGAACCTAGATTTAGAGTTGTTGATATTGCTGACCGAACTAACCAAACTATTCACTTAGTAACCTCCTGTAAATGCGGTAAAAATAGGTGGCAGATCTTTCTTATACTTCTTATAAAGCTTCTGACCTTCAATGACCGTTTCTTTACTAAACAATCTGTTTGATAAAACCGTCTCTATCCATTCTGCCGTGGGTAACGCCTCTAGAAACAAATATTCTGGTGCGCGTTGAAAGATTTTTTGATGGCTGCGTTCTAATTCGCCTAAATAGTGTAAAAGCTTAAGAACAGTTTCAGGTGAATCAACAAGATAAATATTGTCAGGCAGACTACCTTCACTGCCTTCATTAGATACCAAGAAGCCAAGGCCGTTGACCTTGCCATTACTTTTGCCAGTAACTACTTTTAATAGCGCCAAGGTATTATCTGCTCTTAGTTTAATCGCTTGTAAGGCACTTTCTATTGTTGTGTTATATTCAGAAACTTCTGACTTACTGGGCCTTAAGACATTCAAAGAAATATCATTCATAACAGTGCGAGTGATTTTTCCGCAGTTATCTATCCAAGTTTGATTGTCTTCAGTACGATAGTTAGTACGTTCTGCCTCATTTGTATGAGAGTTGTAATTAGTAATTCGACTTGGGTCAAAGTTATCTGATTGAGAGTGTACTCTTGAGTTCTTTACAGCTTCAGAGCTAAAAATTCGAGTCACCGTTGGTGTTTCGCAATTTAAAAGCCAGTTAGTATTTTTTCTCTCATAATTCTCTTTTCGAATACCTTTTTCGCATATACCTACAACGCACTCGATGAATACGGGTGAAACCTTTTCTTTTGATAAATGGGTATTTATCACGTCACGAATACAAAATTTTCCCAAGAACTTGAAGAACAGTGAGATGCTTGCTGTTCTTCCCATCTTGGACTGTAATGAACCATCATTATCGATTAACTTACAATCAACTTTAAGTCTATCTGTTCGGTCATTTAGAAACGCTAGAATAGAAGTGCCTAATAACGAATTTCCTTCAACCGTTTCAAGATCATGGTAGCTTTTAGAGCGAGACTTAAAATAGTCTGATTCTATTTGAGTAACTTCCCCTGTTTGTCTTTTTGAAAATCTTAAATCACTCAATTTTATTTTAAACAAATCATTATATGGAACCGTTTGGTATGACATTAATAAAGCAAATAAGTAATTTTCCCCTTTAGAAATAGGGATCTTTTTATGTCTTTCAGATGAGTATTCTACTAGCTCTTGAATAAAGTCAGGATTAAATAAAAGTGAATAATCCGTGACCTGACGAAAAACTGTGACTCTTTTATTCGATATCTTTGTTGTTTGGGCTGCTATTTTTCCACCATCCCAAAATTCATCCTTCGCAAACTGATGTGCCTCTTCTACACATTGAGAAAAAATTAAAGACTCTAAAGCGGTATTAATAATGCTATCTGCTGTGATTCCAGTAAGGAGATTTCTCAGTTTCTCAAAAAATTCTCTTTGATTATTTAAAGTAGTATTTTTAAATGCCGCTTCATCTACACGAAACTGTTTACTTTTGCGACCTCCGCTATAATTATCTAGATGAGGGCGAATCAACTTCGCAGGAAAGTAGTTTGGTTTAACCTTTTTCTTGTGAAATAAATCAATAAGCGCGTGTTTTGCTTTATTAATTTCAATTAATGCGCTGCTTATTGTAATTTGGAATGACCGCATCAATAATTTTGGTGATCCAGCTCTTTGATATAGCTGTGACCCAACACCGATATCGTCTCTTCTTAACCAAGAGTGAAATCCAAAGTAATCAGTAAGTGTAGTTTGATCACTATCATCACTAGCTGCGGGTTTATTTTTTGATAGAAGATCTAGGTATTTATAATCATCTGATGCAAGTAATTCATTACCAAATGGTACATAATTAAGCGCTTTATTTATCAGTCGTATTAATTCAATCATTCCAGTGCTTTGAGTCTTCACTCCATCGTTTTTAACCCGGTAAGATTCAAAACACTTTAAAATGTTTACGCGATTTAATTGATCTACCTTAAGTGCATTCAAGTAACTCATGAATTTAGGGACGGTATAAGACAATGCTTGACGATTACCACTAGTCCCCTCATCAAGAACAAAAGTTATATAATTGGCAGCGTATAAAGCCGAAAATATTAATCGCTTCTCGTGTGATTCTAAATCTTCAAGAGTTACGATTTGCGACTTTGCACCCTCATATTCGGGAACAATAAATTTATCAGTCTCAAATGGCTCAAATTCAACAGCTCTAACCGTTTGTTTACTTGAAAACTCTGCCAGCATTTCAGCTTGTTGTTTTAATAAGCTCGCTTCTACACTATCCATTTGAGCACTCCAAGTATGATTTTTCTTGATCAAGCTTTTCTTTTACAGACCTAATGTATTTTCTCGTTGTTGTCGGAGCATCTTTGCCTTGAGTTTCATGACCTAATAATTCTGCAACTAGTAAATATGGTCTAGATAAGTGCGTAACATTTTCAAGCTCAAGTCCATCCTCTTCAACCGCATCATGAAACTTATCAGTACCGTAAGAATGTCTAAGGATGTGGTATGTATGTTTTTCGTCTAACAAATGAAGGTATGTTGGTAATAATCCTTCCTTTTGTTTGTCAATTACCAAAGCACGTGTATCTTTAAAATCTCTAGATCCTTGGTATTCCTTTATTCCATGTACAGTACGACTTGCAGGATCAGTCAAAAACAAACTATCTTCACCACAATCGGGTCTTTCTGTCTCGTAATAAAGTTTAAAACGCAACATGACGTCACGTGGAATATAAATCCACCTAGAAATGCCGCCAACACCACCTCTGCGGCCTTTAGTATATTTACCTTGAAGCCAATACTTGAACTCTTGCTTTTGTTTGTCTATGCGCGTATTGAGTTTTAATTCTGTATCTATTTCCTTGAAAAACGATTTCAGACCTAAATATGATTGACCACCAACTTTAAAGTCATTAAGTAATAATCCCATATTTTCCTGCGTACGTAGGCCACATTCTCCACCTGCCCGCAACGTACATTCTACTCGAAGACTTTTAGCATTGGCATAAAGTTCAGCCCGCATACGTGGAGACAGATACTTAATTACATTTCTTCTTTTTGTATTGTCCCTTGCAATAGATTTTTTATCGTCTTTTACACGGATCTCTTTAATGTTGGTAAACCCATTGAAAGCCAAATAGTTGTAGTAATACGTCAAGCCTGAAACTGCTTTCTCGACCATCTTCTCGCTGGTATTGCTCTCCAGAATCAAAACGTTATTTATATAATAATTGAGGATTTCTTCAGGTAAGTTATGGTGTGTACTTAGAGAAATTGAAGGTGAGTTTTCTGAATAACTTTCAAGCCACAACAGAAACTTTCTTAACTCGTAAAAGCATTCGGTAATTTTTGTTTTTGATAATGTTACTTTATTAAGCTCTGCATCTTTTATTCTTCGCTTTCCAGACCCATCTACCCATGTTAATTTGTATACTTGTCTATTTTTATAAAGTGAATGTAAATATAAGTTGGGTAGCAACAATGGAATACCATCATCGTCACACACCATCTTTGTTTTATATTTTTCACTTTGAAAGTTATACATCATCTATTTCTCATACCCAATCTAATTACATACTAATTTACCTTTCCAACAAAAGATACATTTTTATCTTTTTTAGTGGGTGTCCATTTCCGTATGGCCATGGTGGCGAAATTGCGCTTAACTATATGATGCGAGAGCACGGCGGTTTTGAAGGTAATGCACAGACATTGCGGATTGTGTCAAAGTTAGAACCATACAGTGATGGCAACGGCATGAATTTAACGCGACGTACTCTGCTTGGCTTTATTAAGTACCCTGCTTTTATTGATGATTTATGGCATACCATCCCAAGCCACGATCCCAAACGAACATTTATCAAAGCAGATGACTGGCGCCCAGCAAAGGGATTATATATTGATGATAAAGCGACGTTTGACTGGATTTTAGCTCCCTTATCAGCTGCAGATAAACAACGTTTAGGGCACTTTAATGCAATTGATGAATTTAGATCTAAAACCAGTTTTAAGTCCCTTGATGCCGCCATTATGGAACTTGCCGATGATATAGCCTATGCGGTGCATGATCTCGAAGATGCCATAGCAACGGAGCAAATCACCCTAAAAGAATGGCAAAACCATGCTTTACCAGCACTTTCGCAAGTAGATTGCGAGTGGCTAATAGATAGTCAATTAACAGAGCGGTTATTTTTAGGCAGTGAAGCACAACGAAAAGATGTGATAGGTGAATTAGTAAACTTATTTATTACTCAATCTGCAATTTCACACACTGAGTTTGCATTTGATAACCCCGTTTTAAATTACACTGTGGTACTACCAGAGTGTTATCAGCAGTTACTCGATGCCTTAAAGTCATTTATTTACCAACGACTGATACGTGCATCACATATGCAACAAATTGAATTTAAAGGGCAAAAATTAATCATCGAATTATTTGAAGCTTTTGCCTGTGAGCCCTTACGGCTATTGCCCGAAACTACAGCGAACATATTTCGCCAAGTAAAACAACAAAACGGCAATACGCAACGGGTTATTTGTGATTACCTAAGTGGAATGACAGACGAATATGCGTTTAAAACGCATCAGCGTCTGTTTTCAAGTAATAATTAAAACTCAATGTACCTAAAGCTATACAATATTTTTAGCTTGGTCTAGCATTAGGTCGATTTATAGAAACTGCAATAATCAAGGATCGTACAATGAAACTATTGCCAATTGCACTGGCTGTCGCCTCCATAAGCACATTTACTTGTTTTGCGAAGGCACAATCACCCGATGTTTTCTTAGATGAGCAACATTCGGTTGTAAAAGATACTGAAAAATACGACTGGGTGAGGTTAACGTCCGGTGAATGGCTTAAAGGTGATATAACAGCCTATTACGATAAGCAACTTGAGTTTGAAAGTGATGTACTCGATACCTTAATAATTGACCGTGATGATATCTACATGGTGATTTCTGGTCGTAACCATGCCGTTAGATTTAACGACGGTACCGTACTCGAAGGCCCCCTTAATATCTCCGGTGGCTATGTGATGGTCGGCATGGGCCGCCCAGATCAATACAAATACAGTGACTTAGTCTCAGTTGCACCCACAGCAGACTCAGCTTTAAGTGCCTGGAGTATAAAAGTCGGTATAGGTGCAAATATTAGTAAGGGTAACACTGAACAAACAGAATACTCGGCATCGGTGGATATCAAGCGCAGAACCGCCACTAATAGACTGTTAATAAACGCCTTAGCGGATAGAACCACTAATGACAGTGAAATTACCGAAAACAATATGAGAGCCAGCGGCACATTTGACTGGTTTTATACTCAATCACTTTACTTTAGACCGATATCTTTTGACTACTTCCGTGACCCATTTCAAAATATTGCACACAAATATACAATTGGTGCCGGTATCGGTTATTACATAATCGATACAGATAAAACCGAATGGGATATTGGTATGGGTCCTTCTTATCAACACACCGAATTCGATGCTGTACAAGAAGGGGCTGATACAGAAAACTCCTCTAACTCATTTTATTTAGAATCGCATTATGAATACGAACTAACCTCTGACATAGACCTTTCGTTCGACTATAAATTTACTTTTGCTGAAACAGCCGCCGGGGGTAATGCTCAAGCAGCAAAAGCCGGTGCTTCATTTGATGTAACCGACGACATCGATTTTGACGTTTCATTTGTTTGGGATCATTTAAAATCGCCTATCGCTAATGCGGATGGCACTATCCCAGAAAATGACGATTACAAAATGGTCGTACAGTTAGGTATAGAACTTTAAGGATATACAGATGAAAATATTTCGTCGCTCAGTTTGTAGTACCATCGTCGCCATTTTATGCATGCAACCTGTGCTTGCCAACGAAACAGAGAAACGCCTTGATAAACTGGAAAAACGTTTAGCTGAACTTGAACAGCAAGTCGCAAGCAAAGATCGTAAAATTGAGCAATTAGAGCGAGAAACCACCGTTACTGCACGCGTTGCAGATAAAGCGGCGGAAGTGGCTATTTCATCAGCGTTATTCACTCGCTTTTTAGAAAGGCCAAGCTATCAATTTGACGCACCAGATAAAAGTATTGAACTCACAAACTCTGATACCACCTTACAAATTGGTGGTCAAATTTGGTTAGATGCAATCTACAACAGTGGCGAAATGACCAATAGAGCGGGATTCCAACCATCATCAATTTCCTATGATGAAGGCGTAACACAAGACAAAACAACCCTTAGCGCAGGCCAATCTAACTTATTCGTTAACAGCTCAACCCCCACCCAATATGGCGCCATGACCACCCGCTTTGGTGTTGATTTATTTGACTCACAAGGTAATGCTAAATTTAATCTTACGCATTTGTGGGGAGAGCTCGGTAATTGGGGGGCTGGGCAAACGTTTTCTGGTTTTATGGACATAGATGCGTTTCCAAATATCATGGATTATTGGGGCCCAAATTCAGTGGTCTTCGCGCGCCAACCGCAGCTGCGCTATAACCTGCGTACCAACGCTGATGATAAGTTCATGTTCACCATTGAAAAGTCAGATGCTGATTTAGCTCTGCCTAATTTTGTTGCGGGTAATGACTTTTTATATATAGAACAAAATGACTTACCGGATATTACTGCCAGCTACATCAATGGTTTTGCAAAAGGCTACATTAAATCATCGATTATTTTGCGCCAACTTGGCTATGAGACCAGTAGCAGCGATGACAAGGTGATTGGCTGGGGTATTAACGTCTCGGGTAAATACGCCATAGACCGCAAAAACACCCTAAAATATCAGCTTACTCATGGCAAGGGCATCGGCCGCTACGTCAATGATGCGTGCTGCAGTTATTATGCAGATGGCACTGCGGATGGCGTTGCAACAGGTGGCAGTGATGCGGGAATCGATATTAATGGCAAACTGCAAGCAATCCCAATCACCGTTGGCTACGCCTATTTAGATCACCAATGGAGTGATAAATACACCAGCTCTATCGGTTTTGGCTACGTTGATATCGATAATATTACCTCACAACGCAGTCGCGCGCTTAGTAACTCACTCTATTCAAACGTCAATGTTATTTGGAACCCCACTGCAATGTCGAGAGTAGGCGTTGAATTACAATACGGTAAAGTTGAAAGTTTTGGTGCGGAAGATGCTGATAACGTAAGGCTACAAACATCAATTGGTTTTAAATATTAATAAGGAAGTACCATGATGACAAAATTACCAGCCTGTTTGATAGCTCTGTTTTTTGTTGTAGTGACGCCAAGTTATGCTAAGGCCCCTCCTTCAGAGTCACAATTTGAACACGTTCTCAATACTGCACATGCTTTATATAAAGATGTACAAGAAGGCGAAAATGCAGATTATATTCCTGCTTTAGCTAAAGTTGATGCAAACTTGTTTGGCATTGCTTTAGTTACGGCAAAAGGCAAAGTGTATACCAAAGGGGATATTGATACTGAGTTTTCAATTCAGTCAATCTCTAAAGTATTTACGCTCTCATTAGCCATGGAACAACAAGGCGCAGATGCTATCCAAGAAAAAATTGGCGTAAATGCAACCGGATTACCATTTAATTCAGTGACGGCCATTGAGCTTAATCAAGCACGATCAGTAAACCCCTTGGTTAACGCAGGCGCCATGGCAACTGTGAGCTTGCTCGACGGCGATACAGATAAACAAAAGTGGGATTCAATTTCGCATTGGTATAATGACTTTGCCAACCGAAAATTAACGGTGCTTGATGATATTTATCAGTCAGAATCAGCAACCAACGGCCACAACCGGGCAATTGCTGAATTATTAAAATCTTATGACCGCTTTTATGGTGACGTAGATTTAGCGCTGGATGTATACACTCGCCAGTGCTCTGTTGGGGTGACCACAAAAGATTTAGCAATGATGGCATCGGTGCTAGCAAATGCAGGCGTGCACCCTATCACAGGTAAAAAGCTAATGGAGCCTGAAAACGTCTCCCGTGTTTTGGCGGTAATGACCACAGCAGGCCTATATGAAACCAGCGGTGATTGGGCATATCAAGTGGGTCTGCCAGCAAAAAGTGGCGTGGGCGGTGGGATCATTGCGGTTGTGCCGGGTAAATTCGCCATTGCGGTATTTTCACCAAAATTAGATAAAGCGGGTAACAGTGTACGTGCACAACTTGCTATTGATTATATAGCTGAAAAAGCAGACGTAAAAATCTTTTAAACGATAATAACAATGCCGCAGCGACTATTGCTGCGGCATTTTTATTTATGCTTACTTACAACGATTTAATACCCATGTTGTAAAGGGTAAAACCATAAATATCAGCATATTGATCGATGATTTTGCTAGTTGGAGTGCCAGCACCGTGACCGGCGTTGGTTTCAATGCGGATAAGGTATGGGTTGTTACCCGCACCTTTTGCTTGCAACTCAGCCGCAAACTTATATGAGTGCGCAGGCACTACACGGTCATCATGATCGCCCGTGGTGATCAAGGTCGCTGGATATTTAACCCCCTCTTTCACATTGTGTACTGGCGAATATCCTTTCAAGTAATCAAACATTTCTTTACTTTGTTCACTGGTGCCGTAATCATATGCCCAGCCGGCTCCAGCTGTAAATGTATGATAACGCAGCATATCAAGCACACCAACTGCAGGAAGTGCAACTTTGAATAGTTCTGGACGTTGAGTCATTACCGCGCCAACTAATAAACCGCCGTTGGAACCACCACGTACCGCTAAGTAATCACTCGACGTATATTTTTCAGTGTTTAAATATTCAGCTGCGGCAATAAAATCATCAAATACATTTTGCTTTTTAAGCTGTGTACCTGCGTCATGCCACTGTTTACCATACTCACCGCCGCCACGAATATTAGCAACAGCATACACGCCACCTTGCTCCAACCACGCTGCAATTGTTGAGCTAAAGCTTGGTGTCATACTGGCATTAAAGCCACCATAGCCATATAAAATGGTTGGATTGTTGCCATCTCGTTTTAAGTCTTTTTTGTAAGAGATGATCATCGGCACCTTGGTACCATCTTTAGAGCTATAAAATACTTGCTCAGAGGTGTATGCCTCTGAATCAAATTGTGCACCCGATTTACGGTAAACTTCAGAGTTGCCAGTGTTTACATCAAACGAATAAGTGTTGCCCGGCGTGGTGTAATTGGCAAATGAATAATACAGTGTGGTGCTTTCTTTTTTACCACTAAAGCCACGCGCAGTGCCCACACCTGGTAGGCTAATTTCACGGACTAACTTACCTGTTTTGTCATATTGCTGTACTTTAGAAATAGCATCAACCATGTATTTTGCAAAAAAGAAATCACCACCTTTAGACATGCTTAGTACGTTGTCTGTTTCTGGGATCAAATCTTGCCACTGCTCAGCGGTCGGGTTTGTCGCATCTACTGTTACTACTTTTTTATTCGGCGCGTTTAAGTTGGTAACTAAAAATAACTTACTGCCATCGTTATCCAATAAGTAAGTGTCAGAATTGGTATCGCCTACTATTGTAACTAATTCGCTATCAGACTTGCTGAGATCTTTAATAAACAGTTTATTACCTGAGGTAGAAACACTGGCTGATATTAATAAATAACGGTTATCACGAGTTACTGATGCACCAATGTATCGATGTTTTTGTTCATCCGTACCGCCGAAGATAAGCTCATCACTGGTTTGTGCCGTGCCTAACTTATGGTAAAACAGTTTATGTTGATCAGTCTTTGCAGAGAGTTCACTGCCCTTAGGCTTATCGTAGCTTGAGTAGTAAAATCCATCATTACCTACCCAAGATAGGCCACTGAATTTAACATCAATTAATGCTGATTCAAGTTGCTCTTTAGTCTCGGTATTAATAATGATCACTTTACGCCAATCACTGCCGCCTTCCGAAATTTGATAAGCTGCCAATGAGCCATCTTCTGAAAAGGTAAGCCCTGACATTGAAGTCGTACCATCTTCACTGAATTTATTCGGATCGAGGAATACCTCAGCTTCGCCTTCACCTTTAGTACGATAAAGTACATATTGGTTTTGTAAGCCATCATTTTTATAGAAGTACGTGTAATCACCTTCAGTAAAGGGGGCTGTTACTTTTTCATAGTTCATCAGCTTTTCAAGGCTGGCTTTTAATTTATCGCGGTATGGAATATTTTCAAGGTACGAGAAAGTTTGGTTATTTTGTGTTTTAACCCACTGTGCAGTATCGCTGCTCATGTCATCTTCTAACCAGCGATAAGGATCTGCAACCTGTTCATCAAAATAGTGATCAACAACAGTCCCTTGTTTTGTTTCAGGATAAGTAATAGATTGAGTAACTGTCATGGTTGGTTTGGCATCTTTTTCCGCGGGCATTGATACTGATGGTGATTCAGTACAACCCCAAAGCGCAACTAAAACGGCGCAGCTAATGGCTTTTTTTAACATTGTTATGATCTTTCGTTTATTTGTTAGAACTTGCACGTTATAAATTTAGCCTAAGCTTGTCTAGTACAATGAGATCAATGCGCCTATTATCTGTAAAGAAATGTAAAACCCTGTATTGTTGACCATTAATAACGTAAAAGATAAGTAATATGAAAAATACCCCAGAATTTACCAGCTTTAAACGCTTTTACCCTTACTACTTACAAGAGCATAAAAATGTCACCTGTCGTCGCCTGCATTTTGCGGGCAGCTCTTTAGTACTCATTATCATTTTATACGCGCTGTTTAGCCAACAATTTATGTTATTGTGGCTACTCCCCATTATTGGCTACGGTTTTGCTTGGGTTGGCCACTTTTTCTTCGAAAAAAACAGTCCCGCGACCTTTAAATACCCATTCTATAGTTTGTGGGGAGACTGGGTGATGTTTAAAGACATGTTAGTAGGAAAAATTAAGTGGTAATAACCCCCTGAGGCCAATTTACAGCATTACTTTGTAGAGATTATCGACACAAAAAGATCATTATCTAATCCTGCTTTTGTCGCTTTTCAGTGATATAGTTAACGCCATTTTCGCTATTCAAGATATTAAAATGTATCGATTATTTGAACGGATGACTAAGCCGTTTCCAGAGCAACAACCAACTCAGCCTCCGGCAACGTTATTTGCCTTTTGCCGCCACTACACCAAAGGCATGGAAGTCTCGCTGTTCTTTATGTCGCTCAGCGCGGCATTACTGGCAATTTTAGAAGTGTCTTTATTTAGTTATATGGGCCAACTTGTTGATTGGCTCAGTATCTATACGCCTGAAACATTATTTGTTGAGCAAAAGTCAGAACTGATAAAAATGGCGGTTGTATTACTTATCGTCTTGCCAACCGTGGTGTTTTTTCATTCTGCGATACTGCATCAGGCTTTACTGGGTAATTATCCTATGTCAATTCGCTGGCTTGCTCATCGTTATCTACTGCGTCAAAGTGTCAGCTTTTACCAGAATGAATTTGCAGGGCGTATTGCCACTAAAGTAATGCAAACCTCGCTTGCTGTTCGCGAAACCGTGATGAAGTTACTCGACGTACTTATGTATATTGTGGTGTATTTTGGTGCGATGGTATTTTTAGTTGCTGAAGCAGACTGGCGTTTAATGCTCCCACTCCTAGTATGGTTAGCTTTATATATTTTGATTCAAATGTATTACGTACCTAAGCTCAAAAAAGTAGCCAGTTCACAAGCTGATGCCCGCTCAGAAATGACAGGTCGCATAGTTGACAGTTACACTAATATTTCGACTATTAAATTGTTTTCCTACACACAACGTGAAGAGCAGTACGCAAAAGACAGTATGGATGTATTTTTACAACCTGTTTATAAGCAAATGCGTTTAGTAACGAGCTTAAACTTTGCAATTCAAACCCTTAATTACTTCTTGGTGTTTAGCGTTGCGGCTCTGTCATTATATTTATGGACTTTAAGCGCTATTAGCGCCGGCGCAATTGCTATTGCCGTGAGCTTAGCGCTGCGTTTGAACGGTATGGCACAGTGGATCATGTGGGAGATCAGTGGTCTATTTGAAAACATCGGCACTGTTGCTGATGGTATGAAAACCCTCTCTAATCCTATAGAAGTTGATGATCAGCCCAATGCTAACACCTTACAAGTGAGTACAGGTGCAATTGAGTTTAATCAAGTCCATTTCAATTATGGAAAAGCCGCCAATGAAACACACCGTGGTGCGGTGATCAACAGCTTAAACTTGAACATTAAAGCCGGTGAAAAAATAGGTTTAGTGGGTCGTTCTGGCGCAGGTAAATCAACGTTGGTTAATTTATTACTGCGTTTTTATGATGTGGATAGCGGCAGTATTAATATTGACGGCCAAGATATCTCAAAAGTCAGCCAAGAAAGCTTACGTAAGTACATTGCGATGGTTACCCAAGACACCTCTTTACTACACCGCTCGGTAAAAGAAAATATCTTATATGGCCGACCTGACGCCAGTGATGAAGAGATGCTACGCGCCGCCAAGCAAGCTAAAGCCCTTGAATTTATTGACGACCTTGAAGATAGCAAAGGCAATAAAGGCTTTGCAGCCCAAGTAGGCGAACGAGGTGTAAAACTCTCAGGCGGACAACGCCAACGTATAGCCATCGCCCGCGTGTTGCTTAAAAATGCCCCAATCCTGATTTTAGATGAAGCAACCAGTGCCCTTGATTCTGAAGTCGAAGCGGCCATTCAAGCAAGTCTTGATGACTTAATGACAGGCAAAACTGTGATCGCAATTGCTCATCGACTCTCCACTATCGCGCAAATGGATAGGCTTATCGTGCTTGATGAAGGCGGTATTGTAGAGCAAGGTAGCCATGAAGAGTTGCTGGCGCAAAATGGTATTTATGCCGCGTTGTGGACACATCAAACCGGCGGTTTTATTGGAGTAGAGTAACTCTTAGAGCGCCATAACATCTAGCTAAGTTGCGAAATCGAAACAGTATTTTGCAACTTAACCAACTAAATTTTTCTGCACACTAACCCCACCCAAGCTTAAAGCAGTATTGCAAAGTAACGTCTTGATATAGAACCTGTGTTAAACGCTGAATTCTGCACCTTGAGGTGGTCTAGGTATACTGCTATAATCGCGGCCTTTCATAGCCTGCGTAATTTTTCAGAGTGTCTTTTCTTGAGCCCTGTAATGCGTATAAACGCTAGTAGTTTAAATGACAGTAACCTGTATAAGCGAAATTATCCATGAGCGAAAATAGTCACATTAAAGTCATCGTTGGCATGTCCGGCGGTGTTGATTCTTCTGTATCAGCTTATTTATTAAAACAACAAGGCTATCAAGTTGAAGGCTTGTTTATGAAGAACTGGGAAGAAGACGATAATGATGAATATTGTGCTGCGGCTGATGATTTAAAAGATGCCCAAGCCGTCTGTGACAAGTTGGGTATTGAATTACATACTGTAAACTTTGCCGCAGAATATTGGGATAACGTATTTGAGTATTTCCTTGCTGAATATAAAGCAGGCCGTACACCAAATCCTGACATCATGTGTAATAAAGAAATTAAATTCAAAGCTTTTTTAGAATTTGCAGCAACCGCCTTGGGTGCTGACTTTATTGCCACGGGCCATTATGTACGCCGTGAATTACGCGATAATAAATACGTTATGTGTCGTGGCCTTGATGATAATAAAGATCAAAGCTACTTCTTGTACACATTAAGCCATGAACATATTGCACAAACACTTTTCCCGGTTGGTGATATAGCCAAACCTGAAGTGCGCCGTATCGCTGAAGAGCAAGATTTAATTACTCACGATAAAAAAGACAGCACCGGTATTTGCTTTATCGGCGAGCGTAAATTTAAAGACTTTTTACAAAAGTTCTTACCTGCACAACCAGGTGTTATCGAAGACACCGATGGCAATAATGTTGGTGAACATGAAGGCTTGATGTATCACACATTAGGACAACGTAAAGGTTTACTCATTGGCGGTATGAAAGAAGGCTCTGGCGAACCGTGGTACGTAGTTGATAAAGATCTAGAGCGCAATGTATTGGTTGTTGGCCAAGGTAAAGATCACGCACGCCTATATAGCAATGGCTTAAATGCCAACCAATTACACTGGGTTGACCGAGTTGGGCCAAAAGGCACTACGCGCTGTACAGTAAAAACGCGTTATCGCCAAGAAGACATCAACTGTACTCTACTGGTTGGTGATGATGGTTTAGCAAGAGTGTTATTCGATGAACCGCAAAAAGCCGTCACGCCAGGTCAATCAGCAGTATTTTATGCCAATGAAGTGTGTTTAGGCGGTGGTATCATTGATTCGGTGATCAAATAATGAATGAAAACCAAGTCATGGCACTGGCTGCCATGTGCCAAGTTGCAAAACAAGTACAAAAAATTGCACAGTACGGCAGTAGTAACGATTACGAGTTAGAAAAACTATTAAACAGCATTGTAGAAACATCGCCAAATTCCCCCAGCGATGTTTACCAAGGCACTGAAAACCTAAGAGATGGCTATAAAAGCTTACTTAATCAACTCAGTGCTGGTGAAAAGAAAGATGTAGAAATCGTCAAATATGTTGGCGGTTTAATGCAGCTTGAACGCGCATTAAGCGCCAAAGCAAGTAGCTTAGCAGAGCTTGGTAAAGGCATTGAAGATGTTAAACGACGCCTTGATCATTTTGCTATTACCGATGACACGGTGATAGCTGCTCTTGCCGATATTTATTCAAAGGTGCTTAGCCCCCTTGGGCACCGAATTCAGGTTTATGGCAAACCTGATTTATTAAAACAGCAATTAGTACAACACAAAATACGTGCATTATTATTAGCAGGTATTCGCAGTGCAGTATTATGGCGACAAATGGGCGGCAAACGCCGTCACTTTTTCTTTGCAAAAAGAAAAATTATCGCCATTGCTAAAAACCATATTTAATTATCGTTCAAAACTAAAATTTAGGAGTTATTATGGAGCTTTCAGCGTTAACAGCTATCTCTCCGGTGGATGGTCGCTACGGCAGCAAAACCACTGAACTACGCAGTATTTTCAGCGAATTTGGCTTGATCAAATACCGTGTAACAGTCGAAGTTCGTTGGTTACAAGCCCTTGCATCAGCGGATGCTATCCAAGAAGTACCGGCATTTAGCGACGAAGCCAATGCTTTACTTAACGCGATTGTTGATAACTTCAGCGAAGCCGATGCGCAACGTGTAAAAGATATCGAACGTACTACAAACCACGATGTAAAAGCGGTTGAATACTTACTAAAAGAAAAAGTAGCAGATAACGCAGAGCTACATGCAATCAATGAATTTATTCACTTTGCTTGTACATCAGAAGACATCAATAACCTGTCTCACGGTTTAATGCTCACTGAAGCACGTAATGAAGTTTTACTTCCTTACTGTGACCAATTACTTAATGCAATTAAAGAAAAAGCCATTGAGTACAAAGCAGTACCTATGATGACGCGTACTCACGGGCAACCAGCAACGCCTTCAACAATGGGTAAAGAATTTGCAAACGTGTATATGCGCTTAAAGCGTCAACGTGACCAAATTGCACAAGTTGAAATGCTAGGTAAAATTAATGGCGCCGTTGGTAACTACAACGCTCACCTAAGCGCATACCCTGATTACGATTGGCACAACCATGCTGAGCAATTTGTAACCAGCCTGGGTTTAACATTCAACCCGTTTACTACGCAAATTGAACCGCATGACTACATTGCCGAATTATTTGACGCAATTGCTCGTTTTAACACGATTTTATTAGATTTCGACCGTGACGCATGGGGCTATATCGCCCTCAATCACTTTAAGCAAAAAACCATTGCTGGTGAAATTGGCTCATCAACTATGCCACATAAAGTTAACCCGATTGATTTTGAAAACTCAGAAGGTAACTTAGGCTTAGCAAATGCTATTTTCTCGCACCTTGCACAGAAACTGCCTGTTTCTCGCTGGCAACGTGACCTTACTGACTCTACCGTGCTTCGTAACTTAGGTGTTGGTATGGGCTATGCGTTAATTGCATACCAATCAACGCTTAAAGGCGTGAGCAAGTTAGAAGTTAACGAGCAACGTTTACTTGAAGAGCTTGACCAAAACTGGGAATTGCTCGCAGAGCCAATCCAGACCGTAATGCGTAAATACGGCATCGAAAAACCGTATGAAAAGCTTAAAGATTTAACTCGTGGTAAACGCGTAAATCAAGAAATTATGGCTGACTTTATTGATGGTCTAGAGTTACCAGAAGAAGCAAAAGTTGAAATGAAAAAACTAACGCCAGCTAACTACATTGGCCGCGCTGTCGAGTTTATCGACAACTTAGTTTAAGCTCTTAGCTAAAATGTTTATAAAGCGAAAGGTAGCCCTTTCGCTTTTTTTATCCCTAATGGTTTATAAGTGGTGATCATCATGTATCAATTAACGATTAATAACCTAAGCGAACAAGAATTTCTATCTGGATATTGGCAAAAAAAACCGCTATTGATCAAACAAGGTTTTGCAGACTTTGTCGACCCGCTTGATGCAAATGAGCTTGCAGGGCTTGCCATGGAAGAGAGTATTGAGTCGCGTATCATTACCAACCAAGATAATGATTGGCAAGCGCACCATGGCCCATTTGAAGATTTTGAATTACTCAAAGAGCAGCACTCTACCCTACTTGTGCAGGCTGTGGATCATTGGCATCCAGCTGCTGCCCAGCTGCTCGAACCCTTTCGATTTATTCCTAATTGGCGTATCGACGATTTAATGATCAGCTTTTCAACGCCAGGTGGTGGTGTAGGCCCACATTTAGATCAATACGACGTATTTATTATTCAAGGTGAAGGCAAGCGTCACTGGCGTGTCGGTATGCCTGATAGCAACTTAAAGCAATTTGCTCAAAATAAAAGCCTATTACAAGTCGAGCAATTCCCCGCTGTTATCGACTGCATACTTGAACCGGGCGACATTTTATATATTCCACCGGGCTGTCCACACGAAGGTTACGCTGTTGAAAATGCGCTGAATTACTCAATTGGTTTTCGTGCACCAAATCAGCGTGATTTACTGTCAAACTTTGCTGATCATATTATTGATAAAGAAGCCGGTAATAGTCGTTACCAAGATCCAGAAATTATACTTCGTGGCTCTAAAGGCGAGATCCACACCAGTGAAGCCGAAAACATTAAGTTATTAATGCAAGCGATGTTAAATGACGATGCATTATTTAAAACCTGGTTAGGTACTACTCTCAGCCAACCTAAGCATGAAATGGATTTAATGCCACCAGAAGATTTATTTGACAGCGAACAAGTGGCCGAATTATTAACGGATGATGAGATTATTTTTGAGCGTTTAGGTGGTACTCGAGCGCTATATCAAGTTTTTGAAAACGAAATACTTCTAAGCATTAATGGCGAGAATTATACCCTCCCAGAGAGTGATTTAAACGCGGTTAAATTACTGACAGATCACACCACGGTGACAGCAGAGCAACTTAATAGTTCAAAAAATAGTTTATTATTTGTACAAACCTTTACTACACTTCTAAATGAGGGGATTTGGTTTTGCTAGGAGTGTGTTTTTATGGGCTATCATATCAACAAAGTAGAATGGGAGTTAGGTAAGGAGTTACTGCAACAGATCAGAGAGCGGGTATTTGTATGTGAACTGCATATACCCAAACATATCGAGTTTGATAATCTTGATCGGTATGCTCATCATATTCTCGTAACTGACGATAGCCAAGTGGCTATCGCTACTGGCAGGCTATGTAGTGACGGCTTAATTGGCCGCATTGCGGTGCTGCCAGAGCATCGTAATCGCTCTGTATATCGCTCACTTCTGACATATATTGTTGACCTGGCACAGCAGCAAGGCTGTGATTGCGTCAGCATTAATTGTATTTTAAATGAGGTCGAGCGATTTAAACGCAATGGTTTTGAACAACAAGGCCATGTGTTTATGGAAGCAGGTATTCCGCGACTGCGTATGCAATGCCCGATAAATAGATTTAATACAAAACCGTTCACGCTGGTTCATTAAATTAATATAAAAAAGCGAACTTATTAAGCTGAAGAACCAGATAATACGTTCGCTTTTGTACTTATTAACTTAAGTTGAGCTACTATAGCTGAGCTAATGTTATTTAGGTTCGTTTAGCCACAACTCTTCTTTTTCATACATTTCATAAAGACCATGAGCACGATTAATTAAAAGATTTGCAAAATCAACTTGAGTTTTATCACGCGCGCCGCCGCTTTGAATGATTTGATCTGCCTTTAACTGCCATTGCAAAGAAAAATAACGCAATGCATCACGGGCATTTTCCGCAACCGATGCTAATGCATGATCCGTTGGCAAGCGACCTGTTATAACCCAGTAGCTTTTTCCGTCTTGGCCTTTAAACTTCCAAAGTGCACACAGTGGGGCAATAAATCGACTTTCTTTTTCTATCAAGCTTTTTGGCATTACGCCCTTTTCAGCTAAATGCTTTTGCGCATTTTGAAAACACTCACGCTGCCACATTAAACTTTGTTGTTCAGCTTGTGCTTGCTCTTCTGGTGTTAGCGGTTTAGCTTGTTTTGATTCCACTTGTTCTTGTTCCATTACAATAGTTACTCTTTTACAACATTTTTTACACTTTAAGGGCATATAATTTATGGTGCAAGTAATAAAGGACGAAACTTTCTCGTTGCCCATGTGTTTGTTTGCAATTCAGCCAATACAATCACAATAACCACGATAATTTTACCGATAGTTAGTTCTTGCCGTTAAACGGTTAAATAAACCTGGGAAAAAACGCTTTATCGTGGGTGCCCAGCCACTTAGCCCCTCACCGATTACAACTTCATCTTTTCCTTTGCCAATCGCACTAATCATTTGCTTAACGGCAAGCGTGACATCCATGCCATTTTCAATAGAGTGCTCAGCTTGATTTTGCGCAACACCATGCTCATTTAACGAGTTATGGGCAATGGCTGTTTTAATAGAACCTGGGCATACTGTTAAACAATGAATGTTTTTATCTGCCACTTCTGCGCGCAGGCAATCCATAAAACCAACGACGGCGTATTTAGAGCCTGAATAACCCGTTCTAAACTTAGAACCAACCTTCCCCGCTACACTGCTAATTGATACTACCGTGCCCCCGCCTTGTGCCACCATTGAGGGCAACACTGCTTTGGTAAGCGCCACTAAACCAAAGTAGTTTACTTCCATTAACTGGCGATACACTGAAAAATCATTTTCCAAAAATAAACTACGTTGCGACACACCGCCGTTATTGATCAGAATATCAACCTTACCAATGTCGTTGATGTGCTGAGTGACGTATTCAAGTACCTGCTCTGGTTGTGCTAAATCAAGAGGGATCACTTTATGTTGGCCACCGTTTAGCTCACTACACAACTGCTCAAGCTTAGCAACATTACGCGCTGACAAAATAACGCGAGCGCCCAACTGCGCAAATTGAATTGCTAACTCTTTGCCAATACCTGAGGATGCACCGGTGATCCACACTGTTTTATTATTAAAATTCATTATTTACCTTTATTGATATCGGTTGTTTAAGGTTTAGTTGGCCCGGCAATTTCAGTCACTTCATGTTCGAGTGTTTTATACAAACCCAACATAAAAAGTAGTTCAGCAAGGACAAACAAAGGACCAATAACAAGGCCCACGATATCATCAACAAAGGCTGGCTTTTTTCCTTCATAATAATGACCGATAAACTGTAATACCCAACCAAGTACAAAAAGTCCCACACTTATCAGCAACCAATGACTAAAAGCAAGGTGCGCTATGGGGGCTGCAGCAATCGACAATAATACTAATAACATGGCCATAATTAATCCCAATGACACACTGAGCATTAAGTAATAAACCACCGACGCGAACACCACAAGCTGTGCACCATTTATAACAAACTCTCCAAGTGGAATATGAATACGTGCAAGTAAACAAATGACCGCAAATACAATCAAAGGTATACCAAAAAAGTGCGTTAAAACATTTCGTTTTGAGCGGTGATATAAACCATACTTACCAAGTTGTTGTTGTAACGTTTTCATCGCATATCCTAGTTTTATTATGTAATAAAATTACTTTAGCAAATAACTATAAAGTAACAATGTCTGCTATCCGACATTTAAATAAACACTATACGAATGCACTTATAATTTTACCTTTGTCGTGATCAGGTGATTTAGGTTGTAGCTCTCGGCCTTTTTGATACTCTTGTTCAAGCATCTTTTGTAAATCTTCCATTTGCTCAGCCAGCGCGCTTGTATCACCGTCGTGATCTTGTATTTTTTTCGCCAGCTCTTCTATCGCCGCCTTAAGTTCAGCTATCTTTTCTTTATCGACACCTAATCGTTGATAAATAAGCGCTTCATTTGCCTGTTCAAGAAAACTTTTTTCATAGCTTGGGTTTTTAAGAGATGTTGTTGTATCAACTTGGCTAGTATTTGCCATATCCGGCAATTCAGTTGCCGCTTTAGGAGGTATAACTGTTTGTGTTTGATCAGGCGCACGATATGGCTGCGTACGGTACTGGTTATGAAAAGTAAGTAAGCTCATTGCCTCAATTCCATTGAAAAGATGGGTCACCCCCATGCTAAGCAATTATGAAGCCAGTTAGGTACAAACGGATAAGGAATTTACTGCGTTAATGCCGTAAGCTTTGCGTTATCAATAATTTCGATGCGTTGATAATGTAAAGATACGATATTTTTTTCGCTCAGCACTTGGAGGATTTGATTAATCGTTTGCCGAGTTAAGTAAGTCATATCTGCAAGTTGCTGCTGCGATATCATTACCACCGCGCTATTATTACTCGCCAGTGAAGCTACGCTTAGCATTAGCAGCCGTTTACAGACTTTTTGCTGTGCAGTTAATAGCGCATGATCTTCTAGTGATGTAAACAATAAACGCATTTTGTGCGATAACAGTACACCAAAGTCATGCCAATACACGGGTTTAAGGGCCAGTAATTGCAACAGTGTGCGATGCGGTACATGCAGTAATCGGCTAGGTATTTGTGCATGTACATCATGAGTGCGCAGGCCACCATCAAATAATGCCACTTCGCCAAACCAAATAGCAGAGTCAATGAAACTCAAAACCGCCTCTTTGCCATCGCTATTTGCGCCACTGACTCGCATTAGCCCATTAAGTACAGCGTATAAACCAGAGTTTTCATCACCACGTAAAAATAACGCCTCACCAGCGTCGAGTTTAATTACTTTTGCATGTTGCAATAACGACTGCTGAAATTCGTCAGCGCGGCTACTAAACCAGTTTCCTTGGTTAATTATCGCACGGTCCTGTTCATTCATATCGCTTTACTCTACAGTAGTTTAATACTCCAATAATAAAAGGGATTGCTATGTTAAACAAAGTTATTTACAGCAGTTTATTACTAAACGGCATCTTGATAAGCACGTTATCTTCCTCTAGTTTTGCAGCCGCTCCTGAGCAGCAGCTCAACAATAATCTTAAAAAAGCCAACCACAGTGTCAGTGAAAAAGTGATCACGTGGCGACGTCATCTGCACCAGTACCCTGAGCTGAGTAATCGCGAATTTGAAACCGCTAAATACATTACTAAACATTTAAAAGCACTGGGTCTCGAAGTTCAAACTGGGGTAGCTCATACTGGCGTGGTTGCTAAACTCAAAGGCGGTAAAAAAGGCCCTTTAGTGGCGCTGCGTGCCGATATGGACGCCCTCCCAGTTACTGAGCAAGTTGACTTACCATTTGCATCAACCCAGACCTCAACCTACCGTGGCAATGAAGTCGGTGTTATGCATGCCTGTGGTCACGATAATCATGTTGCTATTTTGATGGCTGTGGCTGAGTCTTTAGCTAAAGTTCAAGATGACTTAGCCGGTGATGTCCTGTTCGTATTCCAGCCAGCGGAAGAAGGTGCGCCAGACGGTGAGGAAGGCGGTGCTGAACTGATGCTCAAAGAAGGTTTATTCAAAGAAAAACCCGTAGCCGTATTTGGTTTACATGTAACCAGCTCATTAAATACAGGCCAAATTGGCTTTCGTGAAGGCCCACTTATGGCCAGTGAAGATTCTTTCACTATCAATGTTCAAGGTCGCCAAACCCATGGTTCAAGGCCTTGGAATGGTGTTGATCCTATCGTTGCAGCTTCGCAAATTATTATGGCCACGCAAACCATTTCATCTCGTCAAGTTGATGTTACCAAAGCGCCCTCTGTTATCTCCTTTGGGGCTATTAATGGCGGCGTCCGCTCAAATATCATTCCTGATAGTGTTGAGTTAATTGGCACTATTCGCACCTTTGACCAAACAATGCGTGCAGATATTAAAACACGGTTAGCGAAAACCGCCGAACTAGTAGCAGAATCTGCCGGCGCTAAAGCCGATGTACATATCGATCACGGCTACCCGGTTACTGTGAATGATGTAAAACTCACCAAAAAAATGACGCCAACACTCGCTAAAGTGGCTGGGGCTGAGAATATCATTACCACTGATTTGATCACCGGCGCTGAAGACTTCAGCTATTACGCATTAGAAACTCCGGGCTTGTTTTTCTTTTTAGGTGTTACACCCCAAGGCCAAGATGCAAAAACTGCGGCAAGTAATCACTCGCCACAGTTTTTCGCCGACGAGAAAGCATTGCAGCTAGGGGTTGATTCAATGACTCAATTGGTTGTGGATTTTTTTGCGAATGAAAAATAATTTTTAATAAAAATATACCCACATAATGTGGGTATATTGACTAACATTTATCGAGCTAAGGCTTAGCGCGCAGTGAGTAACTGCGATAAGTAATCTGGTTTTCCTTCAATACGCTCAAGATGAGGATATTTAAGGCCATCATGGTAATCTATCTGAATTTCACTGTACTGATCAAAGTTTTTCACCAGTAGCTTAATTGGCGCTGTTTTGCCTTTAGCATCAGTGACGGCATCTTTAAGTGCATCACCACTGAACTGCGTATTATTAACCGCAATAATTTGCATACTTGGCGCAAGACCCGCATTAAATGCAGGACTATCCCATAATACATCGCGCATTTTGCCCTCTTTATTTACTGAAAAGCCCAGAGAATAAAGTAGATCCGTCGCTTTATAGCGGGTTTCAATTGCTTTAATGCCATCAGAGGCTTTATCGTTATAAATCAATTGCCAACCTTGATCTGCAAGTGAGTTAGACAAATTAACATGGCCTTTTAAACGCGCATTAATAAACTCATCCCATTGGTACTTTTCAATCCCATTGAGAGTATTGATCACATCGTCAAATTTATAGGTCAGTACATTCCAATCACCGGGGTTTACACCAAAAAAGTCGTGAGCAAAATCATCTAATGAATGACCGTTGTTACTCAATTCACGTAATTTCGCATCAACAGCAAACCAAATTAACTCGCCCCCTGAGTAATAATCTTCACTCATTTGATAGCTGCGATAAGGCAAAGATGAGCGCTGAGCGATGGTTGGATCGTTAGTAGTATCTAAAATATTACGCCATGCCATACCAGGGCGACCTTGATCATAGGTTGCGCCCAAACGGGCTAACATGTCCATCGCATTATCTTGGCTCCAAAGTCCTGAACGAGCCGCAATAATTTGTCCCCAAAACTGAGTTTGTCCTTCATAAACCCAAAGGCCATTCGCTTCTTTTACCTGATTATAGGTCGGTGTCCATAAGGCTTCAGGACGACGATATTTACCATTCCAAGAATGATTAAATTCGTGCGCTAATAAATCGCGACCCACCCATGACTTATCCCAGTCGGTAAAGTAATTTTCTTTCGCGCTATTTTCACTTGAACGATGATGCTCCATGCCAATACCGCCTAACTTATCTGTAAGGGCAAGTAAAAAATCATAATGGTCAAAGTGGTGTGCACCATAAAGCGCATACATTTGTTGGATCAGTTCGCGGTGTGCTGTTAACCCTTCGTCACTGATCTGAAGATCTTTTTCTTTATCTGCAAAGATATTTAAGAACACTTTAGTATCAGCATTTGGGTTTAAATCAACACGTTTATAGTGGCTACCAGCAAACATAGGCGAGTCGACTAGGTTTTCAAAATCAATTCCCTCAAAGGTAACGGTATTGCCTTTTTGCGAAGACTTTTCAAGTGCAGTAGCAAATTGCCAGCCTTTCGGCAACGTTACACTTGGTTGAAATTTAATTTTACGACTGTAATGCCCTGCGGGATAAAGCGCCACTGTATCCCATTGTAAGTTGAGCATTTCTGGCGTCATCATAACGCGTCCTTGCTCTGAACTTTGTGGTGACAAAAATTGATATTCAACATGCAACTCACGTGCACCCTTAGGAACCTTAAAGTTAAAAGCGTATACGTTAGCAGGATCGCGTTGCCATGCGATCGCTTTACCTTCTGCTGAAATTTTCAATCCAGCCAACTGACTTATTGGTCCAACCGGTGAATGGTGCCCTGGTATCCACTGTGGATAAAGTAATGTCATATCACCAGAGTTTACTGGGATGGTTTCGTTTATTTGAAAAATACGATGAGCAAGATCGGTAGCATCAACTTTGATTTTAATTGTTCCGGGAAATGCTTTATCAACCGGGTTTTGAACGCCAGCCGAAGCTGGTAGAGCAAGGCCCATAAAAGAACTGAGGGCAGCAGCGATAACATAATTTTTCACTTACTTCTCCAATAAAGAAGCGCAAAGCACGCGCATTTAGACTTGTCCTGGTAATGTGAGTGCAAAACACTCGGAAACCTCCATTTGTTTCAGTAATTACTGAAATAACCATAACTTTATAACGCCATGCAACCCTAATAGCAATGATTTATAGGACCAATGACGATTAAAAGCGTTAAAACGATCACTGCCTATCATGACAATTAATCACATAGCGTTATATTAAGGTGCTATAAATTCAAAGTCAGTTACACTTATTTACAGTTATTTTTAATGGAATGAATATCAAAGTGACAGCTGACTATTTTCACTTTTTAAACATTATTGGGGTTGCTTTTTTCGCAATTTCAGGAACATTGCTTGGCCATGATAAAGACATTGGAGGATTCGGTGTTGTCGTCGTCGGTACGGTTACAGCCTTAGGCGGCGGCACACTACGTGATGTATTATTAAATCAGCCGGTGTTTTGGATTGCCCAACCTGATTACTTATACGCAACGTATGCTGCAATCTTTGTTGCTGTCATATTTATTCGCTATATGCCTGATGTATCGAACTATTATATGTTACTTGTTGATGCCATCGGCATGGCAATTTTTAATGTGGTTGGTATCGAAAAAGCACTAATCGAAGGCACGACCATGATAGTTGCAATTACCATGGGCATGACCACGGGTATATTCGGCGGTTTAATGCGCGACGTAATTTGCCGCGAAGTCCCGCTGGTGATGCGTGATGAACTCTATTCCACCGCTTGTTTTTGCGGTGGCCTTGCTTACGCTGCACTATTTTTATTAGGCGTTCCTTACCTATGGTGTATATTTGGCTCGTTATTTATTACCGTATTTTTACGACTCGGTGCCCTTCACTGGGGCTGGCAACCAAATATATTTAGAAAAAGAACTGTTAGAAAATAGAGCTTAAAAAGTAAGAGCAGCTAATAAATTATTAGCTGCTCTTGACTGAGGGGAAATTCAAAGTGAATTTACAGTGAGTTTAAAAACGCCAGAACGGCTGATTGGTCATTTGCGGATAAACTTTCATAAGCGATGCGTGATGATTGCGACTCGCCAGCATGCCATAAAATTGCTTCGTCTATCGTTCTAGCACGGCCATCATGAAGATAACTTGGCTCTGCGGTACAAAACTCATTACCTTGCCCGCCGAGGATATTATCTACCCCACCGGTCACACAGGCAGATAAACCAATGCCCCAAAGCGGCGCTGTTCTCCATTCAGCACCTGTAGCCAAGCCTTCGCCTAAGTTATCGGCAAGGCCAGGACCCATATCATGCAATAATAAATCCGTATATGGATGAATTGTTTGTGAACGTAATTCAGCAAACGGATGGTGCTCACTGGTTTCAAATGTACCAGTATGGCAGCCTGCACAACCAATCGATGAAAATAGTGTTTTACCTAATTGCACTTGCGGATCGTCAAGGCTACGTTGTGCTCTCACCCCCAGTAATGATATATATTTACTTAGCTCATCTAAGTGTGCATCTGAAACTTCACTCCCCGCATTACCGCATACAGCTTGTGAGCTGCCACAATCCGGATCAGGAAACACTGAGTTGGTCACACCCATATCGGTATTAAACGCTCCAGCTACTTGGTGTTTAATTGATGCTGCAGCCGCTTTATAACCAAAGCGCCCTAAACGTGTTTGACCCGTGCTAGGATCGATAATACGCTGTGCCTTACCTGAAATCCCATCGCCGTTATTGTCATTTTCATCCGCCAAAGCTAATATCGCACTCTCTGGGATCGCCTCAAGTAAGCCTAAACCGACAAGCTGTGGTGCAATACGCGCTGAATAACGTGCTGGTGTGGTTTTACTAAATTGGTAATTAGGTGAACGTAAACCGTTATTTTCTGTCCACGACGCAATCGTTACATCCCCTTCGCCTTGTGTTGCATCGTTAATCCCTACGTTTTTAGGTTGTAATACATTACCTAATAATGGATGTGAGTTGCCATTAATATCGGCCACTTTAAACACCCACTTAGCTAGAGAGCCACCAACTTCAGGCGGTGCAGCACGACCATTACGGACGTGACAACCTGCACAGCTATCATTAATATAATGCGGTCCAGATTTACCTACAACGGCATTAAACACCCCATTTTCACCATTTCGCTCATCGTGTTCACCATTGACAAAACTACTGTGATGTAAGCGTCGTCCTTGCACAAATGCTTGGCCATTTAAGCTCGATAAATTAGTTGCCATTTGCATAAAATGATTGTCCGGCTCATTAGTATAGTTATATGGCAATGTGGTTTCACCGCCTAACCAGCCTTGCTCTGCAATAGGGTATGAGTCTTCACGTTGTGATGAAGGATCGTTAAAGTCACCGACTGTTTTCCAAGGCACCAATCCTTCACCGACAATATATAAGTAAGTGGTACCATAATAGTTTTCACGACCCTCTGGTGGCGCATCCAGAAATTGGCTAACCTCAAACTCCATGCGTTGACCAACTTCAAGTGGTAAAGACCCACCAGCAGGTTCCCAATTTAGCGGACGATAATCATCAATTACGACACGGTAACGGTATTGATCGCCTGAATCACTGATCTTATTAAAGTTTGCATCATAACTACCATTATCAAGCTCAACCACTGCACCACCGCCAAAATAATTTCCATGGTACTCAGCGACAGTCCCTAAACCACGATACCAAGCTCTAAATTCACGCGCGCCTAGTTTCCACTCGGTAATAAAGGTCACTTCAATACGAGAACCACCTTTAGCAACAAAGTCGACAATTTCAAATTGCGCGGTGCGATGTTCCCAGTAATGAGATAAGTAATGATCATAAATTTGAAATTGGTCTTCCTTAGCATGACGGTCACGGCCACGATCGGCAAACCGCGTGATTAACGCATCGCCTCTATCAAAACTTATCTCTTGCTCTAACTGCGTAGCTGTATTGTATAAAGGAATAATATTTCCTAAGTTAATCTCACAACCTTGGCTATTTACTTGGCTACCTAGGGGTGTGTTTGGACATTGGTCTTGGCTGTCACTCACACCATCATTATCGCTGTCGCTCTCTGTTTGATTTGCAAGGTTAAACTCTAACCAATTGATATTAAATTCACCGCCGGTCATTTCAATCCGAATAGTGTGTACACCTTCATCCAAAGTAACTGAGGCAATTGTTTGACTAATAAATGTTTGCCAACCACCAGTTGTAGGCACAGCATCAGTGGCAACAGTGTTACCATCAATTAATACTGTGTAAGTGCCGTTACCGATTTCAGAGGCTACACGGGTAATTAAGTTATACGTTCCTGCACCTAGGTTCGCTTGATATTCAAGCCATTCACCCGCTGAGGTCCATCCGACATTATAACCGCCGCCAGTATCGCTGGTGGTTTCAATATCAACATCATCGTTTCGATATTCGCCGCCAGTATTGCCTGTGTCATTATCAAAATAGTTACTGTAATCTTCAGCTTCGAGACGAAGTTGCTCGGTCACTAACACGCTACAGCCTTGTGTATTAACAACATCACCTACCGGCGTATTTAAACATTGATCAATGTTGTCATTCACACCATCGCTATCGCCATCACTTTGATTATCGTTGCCTGAAGATGATGAATCTGAAAGTGTATATGTTTGCGCTACCGTATCTGTGACCAGTCCATCGGCTTGTAAGTAAGTAAACCAAAAACTAACTATATCGCCTGTAACTAAACCTGTTAGCGTAAGTTCATTGCGACCATTGATAACTTGCATGCGCACATTTTGTTGACCACCACCATTAACGGTGTAATGCACATCTGCCCAGCCGGTTGTGTTCACATAAAATGTTAGGCTATCTTGTGCTGCTTGCTCTAGACCCTCAGGTAAAATAACCACTGGACAACCATTCGCATCCACTTCTGTATTTGCTTGCGTATTTGGGCATTGGTCCTGGCTGTCGATAACACCGTCTTGATCATTATCACTGGGGGCATTGCCTCCGCCGCTCCAGGTAATATCATCAATCGCCATTTGGAAGCTATAATTTGGCTCCTCAGTTGCTACTGAGACAATATTAAAATGATTTTTTATCGACTGTAATGCCACTGAACTACCAGCTAAATCAGTAATAGGAATACTCACTTCACTCCACTGACCATCACGCACTAGGCCATACTGATTATTATTAGCTGCAAAGGTTATCCAATTTTCATTGGTGTAAGTATCAGCTATGCCAATTTTAAAACTCACATCAGCCGGAATTTTAATATTGAAATTTAAGTAACCATCTCTGAAATTACTCATATCACGTGCTTGGCGGCTTTGAATACCCGCGCCAAACCACTGATCAGGGCTATATTGCCAAGCAATAACTTCGCTGCCCTCATAAGCTGCTGTATTACCTTGAGACAATGAATTTTGGTTCCAAATATAAATATCAGCATTGGTACCTGGCACTAACTCGTTATCGCTCGGCCCTTCACTGAAAACAGCAAAAGTACCCGTTTCTGGCTGAGTTAAATTGCCATTAAATACTTCACCTTGGCCATCCAGTTCATAAACTCGCACATAGTCCACCACCATTTTCCCTGGCAGTGGCGCGCTCACCTGTTCATTGCTCAACGCATCGGTAAATAAACCACCTACGGCAAGGTTCATTAACAAATAAAATGGGGCATTAAACTCACTGGATTCAGCGGATATTTGAAATGGGTTATCGTACATATCGTATTCAACACCATTGTCTTCTACGGTGAAACGAATTTCATCTTCAGTCCAATAGGTACGGTAGGTAACAAATCGGTTTGTAAGGGGGATTGCTGATACGTGAGCGTTATCTGTTTGATACGCCACACTTGCAGCACATGTTGGGTTACCAGTGCTACAGGCTGCATCCGCATAAAAAATTAAATTTGATCCTGTATAATTATTACTCGGCGCACCAGGGAAACCAGCGTCACTTCGCCCTGCTTGAGATTGACCCATTTCCATCATGTCAATCTCGCCTTTAGCAGGCCAATCAGCAGTGCTCGTACCTAGCATCCAAAGTGCCGGCCAAAGGCCGGTATCTACATCAGACACTTTCATTCTAATTTCTATCATGCCGTATTGCACAGCTAATTTATTTTTACTTTGTAATTTACCAGAGGTAAATGCTTTACCGCCAAACGCTTCATTTCGAGCTTCAAAAACAAGCCCCTTATTACCTGCCTCTCCAGCAATATCACTAATGTAGACGTTATTCTCGCTATACCATTGTAGCTCTTGGTTACCCCAGCCACATAAGCCTTGATCACAACCATCACCCACATCGATATTCCAAACGTCGGTATTTAAATTATTAAAGTTATCTTCCCAAAGTAAATTTCCCACGGCGGCATTACTTTGCCCAGGCGCGCAAATGATCAGGCTTGCAAACCCAATATTTGCAAGCCTTCTGTTAAACTTGCTATTCGTTTTCACTGTGTGTCTCCAAATGTGATTTAAAAACTTTTTTAGCGGTTAGCCAATAAAGAACGAGTCCTTTTTATTCATCTCACAAACAACAGAAATGAAAGCGCTTACATTTAGATCCATAGCAATTGTGAACAATTGAAATGTAGCGCTTTTCAAACACACGCACTGAGTAAACCATCCTTTTTAAATAGTTTTAGCGTGTGCAGAGTTATAAACTTAGCATGTAAGCGCTTACATTAACAACCTAATAACAATAATTATAATAAATTAACTTAAATAATTCTGATCCTGCGATAAGTTACGAGATATAAAGATCAGAAGGTAGCAAAATTACAATAAGTTAAAGCCAGCCTATTTTAGGCCAGCTTTAATCCAATCTAATATTTTGTGACGCGTATTAGTAGAAACCCAATGTTCATTGATAGGTGTGATCAAGGAGGTTTTTTCACTATTAATAGCGTTATAGACTATATAACAGGTAGTTGGCGGGCATGTATTGTCGTTAAAGCCCCACGTCATAAACACCGGCACATCAATAAAGCGTGCAAAATTTACAACATCATAATAGGCCATAGTTTTAACTTTCTCTGGTGTGTCCATACCTGAGAACTTGGTAAAAAAGTGCGGGTAACCACCTGCTCTCCCCTCTTTATAACCTGCCATATCACTCAAAGCTGGATGGTTTGCAGACACAGCTGTTATGCGTTTATCAAGCCCAGCTAACACCAGCGCCAACGCTCCCCCTTGGCTACCTCCCTGAGCAATCATATTTTTAGCATCCCATTGTGGTAGTTTAGTCAAAAAATCGACCACCCGTGGCATAGATATATACGCTTTTTTCATATAGTAATTATCGCGGTTATCTAAACCATTCGTTAAGTAACTGTTGTTACCTTCGCCAAAAGCAGCACTTATTTCATTATAGGTAGGACGGTCTAGATCAGGGCGTATGCCATGTATTTCCATATCAAAGCGAATAATCCCCGACTCGGCATAAAAAAGATGCTTTTCTGGGGTCATAGGTTTTATACCAGCACCTGGTGGAGATATTACAACAGCAAACTTACCTTGCTGTTTAGGTATCGTTAAGTAGCCATAAACGTACTGGCCTTTTCTATATGCTTGAATCTTGACTAAATAACAATCAACTAATTCATTTGAAAATTCTGGTACAAATGTTTTTTCAACTTTGTAAGGCACCGTCTCCGCCTTTTTTAGTTCTTGTTGCCAGTAAACACTAAAATCATCAGGCATTTTAGTGTAAGCAGTTAGCTCATCAACAGAAAAACCAAGCTTGATATGGTGTTGATAGGTTTTCCCATCTATTCTGGCTTTTAATCGTAATGCCTTAAATCCCGGTGCAGTTAAAGTGCCCATCGCAATATTTGCCTCACCGTTATCAAGTGCTACTTTGTCAAACGTGTCTGAAGGCAGCATATCAGGACCTATTTCATACTCTATTTCAGTATCAGTAACGCGCATACCATAGCGATACAAAGACACTTTAACACTGGCATTTTCATTGGTTTTATATAACCAGTTATGATGGTTTGGTGTAGTAACCCAAACAACATCACTGCGATATGGATTATTTTCTGCCACCGCTGGCAAAGCCAAGGCAAAAAAAATCACATTAATTAAAAATAATGTAACCGCCTGTTTAAAATTTATTTTTCTTGGTTCAATGGCAAACATAATAGGTTAAGCCTCAAGGGGTACTTATTCGCAAAAGTTAACTTTATTCTAAAGAAGCTTTACGAAATTGTAAAAAGCAATTAATCGCTGATTAAATTAATGACTATTTATTTTTTTAAGAATGTACGATTTTGATTAACTGCCAATATGTTCAATGCAATACATCAGCCACATTGCGATTACTGCGATGAAGTTAATTGTAAAAACAATACCTCGCAGTCTTATATTTGCAGTGAAAACTTGAACACCACTGTGCATTACTCGTCCAGCGACAAATACCCAAGCCAGTAAACAATAAACTGAACTAATTTGCGAGCCAGAAGACATTAACAACACACAGATTAGGTGAAAAAACATCGGCCATTCAAATTGGTTACTCAAATTAGCACTGAGTTTTGGCTGTATAGATTGAAAGGGATTAGAGCCATCAGCTCGTTGCCCTAGCCCCCAGATACTCGGCGCCCTAGCTATTGTTAGCAAGCCATATAGTACAATACACAAAATTACGTGAGCAAACATGGGGAGAAATAGAGTATTCATTTTACACTGAGTCCTTTAAGAGCAATCTCATCTTGGCTAAACAAGCCTAGAATAAAAACTATCAATGACTAAGCTTAAGAGAGTAGCTGTTATACGGCGATTATTCCTGAGCGGATACTATTGGCAAAACCACCCACTTTTACGCTGCGTATTATTGAATTATCAGACTCAACCGATGCCGTAATTAATGAATGACAATTCATAGCTCTACCTTGTTCAAAAACATATTCACTACCTAACTCAGCAAGGTGCTCGCTAAGATAACACGCTAAAGCACCACAAGAACTTCCTGTCGCTGACTCCTCAGGAATACCAAATAAAGGAGCGAAATTACGACAACTTGCTGTATGTTTACTTGGTAACTCATTAAGCTCAAAAACATGAAAGCCAACCAGGTTATACTGTTTGCAAAAATCAGCAATACGTTTATCATCTGGCACTATTGTATCTAAATAACCATGGGGAACAGGAATAATCACGTCTGCGAGCCCTGTGGAAATAGCTTCAATCGGTAAGTTTGTGCTTTCAAGTATATTACTTTCAATACCAATAACATTGGCAATTTCTTGATATGAAAAGCTCGCTATTTTTTCAGGTAATTGCTGCGCCATGACGACCTTGCCACTTGACTCAATAGTCACAGACAGCATTCCAGCTTTAGTCCGCTGTACATAAGTGCCCGCTCTAAGCATACCCTTTTGGTACATTGTAGAAAAAGTAGCTAATGTAGCATGGCCACAAAAATCAACTTCTGCTGTTGTCGTAAAAAAAGACACCTCAAAATCAGCTTCATTATCACTAGCAACAAAAGCCGTTTCTGAATACCCAACAGCTTGGGCAATTTTTAATTTTTCAGCATCTGAGAGGTTGTCAGCATTAAACACAACACCAGCAGGGTTGCCACCTTTGCCATTTACTGTAAACGCGCTTACCAAAGCAACTTCAATATCCACTTGTACTAAACTCCCTCTATTACGAGCCTGAAGACTTACCCGTTTTATGTATCAACCATAGCCGAGTATTATTTAACCTAGATGATAAATTTAACACCGAGCTAATCTCTAACTTAAAACTTACCGCTTACAACTTAAAGCTTCATTTCAACCTCTCATACAACCCTGATGCGCGGCTGACTGATTTATTCATGGCCATGAGTAATACTTTTTTGTCGGCCACCAGCTCAAAGGTTTGTTTTGCGCGGGTAATACCGGTGTAGACCAGTTGGCGGTTTATGCCTGCAGTTGCTTGATTAGCTGGTGGCAGTACCATAGCGGTGTAGGTAAATTCAGAGCCTTGTGATTTGTGTATCGTCATAACATACACTTTATCGTGGGCGGGCAATCGTGCGGGTGAAAAGGCCCGCTCACTGCCCTGCTCGTCGATAAATACCGCTTTTAATTGGCCGTTCTCATCAAGCATTAAAATACCAATATCACCATTGAATAATTTTAGCTGATAATCGTTTTGCGCAATCATAATTGGCATGCCCACATAATGGCGCTGATCAGGATTTAGGGCAATTAAGCCTTGTTGTGCAAGCTGTTTTTCAATACGGTGATTTAAGTTATTTACGCCATAATCACCTTCACGTACTGCGGCTAACAGTTGGTAGCTGGAAAACGCTTTATGTACGGCGGCACTACTTGCTTGCTGGGCAATTAATTGCAGATACTCAGCGTATTTATGCGCGGCACTTTGCACTAGTTTATCAAGTGGCTGGCTTACTAAATCATAATCAAAAATCACATCCTTAAATGCGCCGCTGTTTACCTCTTGCTCTACGTAATTAAGCTTACCAGTATTATTGGTATTTACCGCTTGTGCTAATTGGCCGATACCGCTTTTGGCATCAAAGCGATAACTATGTTGTAAAAATGCAATGCAATCGGCAAGTTTAAAATCACTCGGGCTACTTTGTAGTTTATCTTCGCCGTTAAAACACAACTGATTCAACTCTGCGCAGCGCGCAGCAGAATAATGTGGCGTTTGCCCAAGCGTTAATCCTTGGCATAAATCGCTCATAACACTGCCGGTATCTACCGAGGCAAGTTGGTCTTTATCGCCCAATAAAATGAGCCGCGCGTGAGCTGGTAATGCTTCAATGAGCTTTGCCATCAATGATAAATCAACCATTGAAGCTTCATCGATGATCAACAAATCAACGTGTAATGGGTTGGCCGCTGAATGCCTAAATTTATTTGTAAACGGTTTAACCCCAAGCAAACGGTGGATTGTCTGGGCACTTTGCGGTATTAAGGTTTTTATATGCTCGGGAATACTGGTGAGTTTATCTTTTGCGCCCAGTATTGATTCACTCAAGCGTGCTGCCGCTTTACCCGTCGGTGCCACCAGCTTAATACTCAAGGGGGCATGTTGATAAAGTGACTGTAATATTGCTAATAATTTTGTCACTGTAGTGGTTTTACCTGTACCAGGGCCACCGGTAATCACACTAAACCCTTTAGTCGCCGCCATTGCACACGCTACTTTTTGCCAGTCGATGCTATCGGTTTGCTGATCTGGAAAATAATCTGCTAAGAGCTGCGTCAATGCCTGATTATCAATCTTTACTGTTTGCTGGCTCATCTGCAATAAACGCTGCGCCAGTGTGTGCTCGTAACCTGCAAGGCGAGCAAAGTACAAGCGATTATCAAATAACAATAATGGTTTTCCAGGGCCAACACTGGCATGATTTTGCAAACAAACCAGTGCCTGCTCGGTAGTAAAGCCATCACAAAATGGGCTTAAACAATCTGGCACGCTCAGCGCCAGGGGGCTAAATTCGGCTTGGCGTAAATTAAACGGGTTTTGCCAATCAAGTTCGTTCAGTGTTAAGCAACTATGCTGGCTTTGTTGGGCATTACTGAGTAATAAAATCAGATAAAAAACATCATCATGCTGTTGCTCGCAGAGTAAGTCGGCCAGCTTTATATCAACCATTCTGACGCGATTTTCACTGAGTAAATAATCCAGTAATGGCACTATTACAGGGCTGCTTTGTTGTGGTGCGTTCATAGCATGGTTCCTTCACTAAACAAGCCGTCTAAAATCAGCACTTGCGCTGTGGTAAGCTTTTTAAAATATACGCCCTTCCCCTCACTCATACCACGTAAAAAAGTGTAATACACGCCGCCTAAATGTTGCTCTATGTTGTAATTTGGTAGCCGTTGTTTTAATAATCGATGCAGCGCCACAGTATAAATTAAATACTGTAAATGATACTGATGGCTGCTCATTGCTTGCTCAAGGGCATCTTGCTCATAGTCACTTGCTTGGCTACCTAAATAGTTTGATTTGTAATCTAAAATATAATACTGATCTTGATAGCAAAATATTAAATCGACAAACCCTTTCAGCAAGCCTTTTACATCATAAAAATCCAACCGGCTTTGATTAAAACCAAACTCTTTAACTAATATCGCATTTAATTGCTTGGCTGATAAATGGCTCAGTGGCAGGTTAAATTCCATCTCCACTAAACATTGCTGCGGGGTTAACACACTAAGGCTTAAGCCTTGTTCGTTCAATGGGCAATTAAGTGCATCAAGCACCCATTGCTGCGCCGTTGCTTGCCACTGCTCACTAATGTGGTATTTATTTAAACTGCGCTCAACCACGGCCGCTAAATTTTGCTCTGCATTGGTGGGGTGAGTTTCAGGCTGGGTAAAATCAAGTTGTTCAAAAATTTCATGTAAGCAACTACCTGGTTTTGCGCCTTTCGGGAAGCTATATGGTGATAGAACTTCATCTTGCTGAGCGGCAAATTCGTCTTTTTCGTGATCTTCATCACTGCGTCCAGGCTCTATATGATCGGTGTGCTTTTTAAAACTCAACGCACTAAAACTGGTAGCGCGCCAATTACGTTCAATACGCGCATTAACCTGATTTACAGTGAGTATTTCACTGGTATCAAGGCTGTTGATAAAGGTTAACACGCCCTGCTCAGCGAGTTGCTCAGAGTTAAATTGTTGATAAACCATTGCCTGGTTTGCATCGCAAAATTCTTGTAAATGCTCACGCCAAACTTGACTACTGGTAATATCTAAACCTGCAAATAATACATGCCCTAACGAGCTACTTTGTATTGCTAAACGGCTGCTTTGTCCTTGGCCAAGGTTATACATGCCAATAGCACAAAAATGCACGGCGCGAGTAAGGGCAACATACAATAACCGTAAATCTTCCGCTAAACGTTCTTGTTGGGCTTTTTGTAGTGCGTCTTCACTTTTACTTAAATCGTAAATCAGCTTACCATCTTGATGATAAAGCGCGTCTTTGGTTTCACGAAAGCCACTAGCAAACGGCATAAACACCAGCTGATATTCAAGCCCTTTTGATGCGTGCATGGTCACTATTTTCACTAAATTAGCGTCACTTTCTAGGCGTACTTGCACCGCTTCACCATCTTGCTGGCTAACCTTTTGCGCGAACCAACGCAATAAACGCAGCGTGCCTTCCAGCTCAATTTGCTTTTGCTGGAGTATTTCCGCCAAATGCCTAAAGTCGGTTAACCAGCGTTCAACGTTGTAGCCTAAGCCCTGCCATTTTGCGCTGAGCTGGTTATGGCTTAGGAGATGTTCCATCATTGCCATGGCACCTTGCTTGTGCCAAATTTCGCTCAAGCTGGCAAAAAAGGTTAAATACTGTTGCCACTGAGTTTCGTCTTCATGCAAAGCATAAATGGCGTTATAACTGAGGCAAAATAACGGCCCTGCTAATACGCCGCGTAGTAACGACTCGTCATATTGGCCGTGTAAAGCAGTTAAAAAATTAAGCAAATGATGACTTAACTCTTGATTGAATACACTATCACGAGACAAATAAACGCTGGCAATATGCGCCTCACTCAAGGCTTTTTTCATGATTTGTGCTTCAACACGATCCCGTACCAAAATACAAATATCAGCAGCGGTTATAGGTGTTGTGCCAATGCAAGCACGCTCTTGGCCAGCTTGCTCCAGCAAAGTGACTATTTTATTAGCAAAATACTGCGCTAACTGTTGCTGGCCAAAGCCTTTACTGGTTGGTTTATTTTTTTCATCTGCATCAGTATCTACAAATACACAAAATTCAAACGCAGTAGCGGGCTTGCCATCGAGTAAAAATGATTTATCGGCTTTTTTACCCTTTGCTGCAACTGGGCTGAACGGTATGGCATCGTTATAAATAAAGCTATTGCCGTGTTTGGCAAATAACTGGTTTACGCTTTGGACTACATCGCTGCTGGAGCGAAAATTTGTGCCTAAGGTAAATTGCTGCTCTTTAACAACCGCTTGTTTTGCACCGATGTAAGTAAAAATATCCGCGCCCCTAAAACCATAAATGGCTTGTTTTGGGTCGCCAATCATGGCGAGGGTGGTATTCTCTTGACCATAAATTTTACTAAAAATGCCGTACTGAATCGGATCTGTATCTTGAAACTCATCAATCATCGCCACCGGAAACAACTGCGCTATTTTTTGCGCCAGTGTATCGCCTTGCTCGCTGTGCAGCGCATTGTGTAAATTGCTGAGTAAATCATCAGGGGTGATCACACTTTGCTCTTGTTTGCGCTTAACAATGGCGGTTTTTACCCAACTTGCAGCATGTTGCACAATGGCAATACCTAGGCCTTGGTTTACTACAGATGAAAGTCTTGCGAGTTCATCAAATTCGGCGATCAGCGGATGAGTAAATAACAGCTGATTTTTTTTATAATTGCTGGCATCACTTAAGCTATCGCTGCCCCACACCGCAAACGAGTATTTGCTGGTGCCAAACTCAAAAAATGCTTCATCACCTACACAAAATTCTTCCAGCGCTTGTAAACTGCCTTTTCGTGCGGGAGTTTTGGAGCCACTAAGCCCTGAGCTTTTAATTGCAGCAATAAACTCGCTTTCTAAACAGGCTTTTTTAAACCCCGGTACTTTTGCTAAATATTGCTCGCGGGCTTGCCACACATCATCTAACTTTATTTGTGGTGTGATCTGCGCATTACCTTTATTTAAAATACTCGCTACGTGTGAGAACAATTGCTCTGGCGCGGCGAACACATTTAATATGGCATCGGTTTTTTCTTTATCTAACGGGTATACAAACGCACGCCAAAAATCTTTAATGGTCTCAAGCAGAATATCCCGCTCATCGAGAATAAACTCTAAATTAAATGCCACACCAGATTCAAACGCATGCTGTTTAAGCATGCGCTGACAAAAACCATGGATGGTAAAAATAGCCGCTTCATCCATCGACTTGGCCGCCGCATCGAGTAAATCAAAAGCGCGGTGTTTATCGTCAATTGCCGCTATTACACCTGTTATCAGCTCATCATCTGGGTCTTGGCCAAGCAATGCATCGCGGGCGGCAATAATGCGGCTGCGCACCCTGTCTTTAATTTCTTGAGTGGCGGCATCGGTAAACGTTACCACCAATATTTGCTCAACACTGAGCGGCACATTAACTGCTGCAGTGCGATCATCAGCGTTTTGCATGCCAAGCAAATAGCGTAAATATAAACCCGTAATGGTATAGGTTTTACCAGTACCAGCACTGGCCTCAATCAGGCTTTGCCCCGTCAGTGGCATAGTGAGTGGGTTAAGCGCTTGCATAGTCACTCTCCTTGGCATGAGTAAATAATGGCGCCAGTAGTAGCTCGCTCCATTTTATAAATTCGTCTTGGCAATCGGCTAACGACTGAATGGTTAAGCGAATATAAGGATCTTCCCCTTCGCCTCGGCCAATATATTGTGGGCTAAATTTACTCATCGCTTTGTTTATATCACCACCACTTTTAATGTATTCATAACCACTAACCGGAAAAAACGCCACTGGCGCTTGTCGTAACACTTTATACAAATCAAACCAATCGGCCAGTAAAGCATCGGCATCTGCTTTACTCATTGGTGCAAAACTAATTTTTTTATCCAGACCTAGCAGTAAAGTCTCAACGTTTTGTTGCATACTTTGTGCTGCTAAGTGATAAATAAAACCTTTGATCAGATCTTTCGCTTTAATACTGGCACTGCGGTAAAACACTTGTTTTTGCAAATACACATGATTTAGCCAGCCTTCAACTTGGGTGTTTTCAAGGGTTAACTTAACCTCAATCGGCTCATTTTTACCGCCTTTTATTTGCTCTTTCACTTGTCCTGCAAGTGCGTCAACTCGGTGCTGCATACTGTCGTAAATAATGTCGCCCACATTGGCTTGCGGTAAATCTCCGCGCTGCAGTATTTGTGCTGTGCTAAGTGGTTGTTCATTAATATTTGCTTGCAGTATTTCATCCAGATAAAAATACCGTTTTAGTGCATCTAAACTAAATGGCTCTTCATCTTTGGCTACTTCATTAAATTGCGGTAAGCGTAACCCTAAACTTTGTTGATAAAAGCTTTCTTGGGCATGGCATACACTGCGAATAAACACATCAAGATCAAGCTGCTCTGGCGCAGTGACTTCAAGCTTAGTGACAGGCTCTGGCATTATTGGCGCAGCAGGTAGCCAAATTGGGTTATAACTGTGATTGCTTTGCAGCGAATGATTGGAGGCTGCTTGATAATATTGGCTATTAAATGGTTGTAAATGCTGTTGATTAATCAAGCTCTGCGGTAATTTTTTATGACTCTTATCTGCGTATTCAAAGTCTGCGTATTCAAAACTACGGCCAATGTATTCTAATAATTCGCTAACCAAGGTTGATGGCATACGCGGCTGGTTGTCGAAACACGAGCGGCCAATATAACTCATATACAAATTATCGCGGGCACTGAGCAGTGCCTCTAAAAACAAGTAGCGATCATCCAGTTTGCGTGATCGGTCACCTTTTTGCTTTTTAGAATACGGCACTAAGTCAAAACCAATCGGTTGCACGGTACGTGGGTAATCGGCATCGTTAAGGCCAAGCATACACACCACTTTAAATGGCACTGCGCGCATTGGCATGAGTGTACAAAAGTTAACTTGCCCCACTAAAAAACGCTGACCAACGCCCTTTTCTTGAATGCCTTGTTTAACCAAATAGCTAACAATGCGCTGCGACACGGCTTGGCTGTAGTCACCATTGTCGTGGTGCTTTTTAAGCTCATCCAACACGTTTTGCAGGACTAATAGATCCCAGCTATCGTCGCTGTCGCTTTCATAAATTTCGCTTAGCAGGTTTGCCAGAATATCTGCTTTGTTAATCAACGTATCATCTGGGCTTAGTTGCTCTTTAAAGTTTTGTAATACATCAATAAAATGCACTAATTTATTGAGCGTATCAAGCGCCATACCTTCGACTTCATCGGCGCTGTAAATCCCTTTGTAAGGGCATTGTTCATCGCGCTGGGCAATGCCAAGCAATAATCGGTTTAAACCATGTTGCCAGGTATTTAGCTCAATGGCGGGTAAATCAAAACTGTGTTTATGCTCAGCGTTAATGCCCCATTTAACACCAACACGTTCCAGCCAATACTGAATTTGTTCGTACTCATGGGCTTCAACACTAAATTTTTCAGCTATTTGGCTCACTTGCAGTAAGTCGAGAATATCTGACACACCAAAGCGCGAAAACGGTAAATTAGCAAGGCTGGCAAACGAGCTGAGCACCGGTTTTTCTTGCTCAATAGCGAGATCGGCTAACGCATAGGGAATAAAACGCTCATTTTTCGCACCACCAAATACCGCTTCAATGTAAGGGCTATAAGTGCCCACATCCGGCATCATTACAATAATGTCTTTGGGTGTGAGCTGTTTATTTTGGTTAAATAAGTTAAGTAGGTAATCATGCAGGCGCTCGACTTCTCGAAGCGGTGTATGGCAATCGCTCAGTGTAATACTGGTGTCGTCACTGTTTATTGGCAATTTGCCTTCATCATTTATAAACCACGCTTTGTTTTCGCTTAGTGATTCGCCTTTAAACGCCAGTTGATAAATTTCACTTTGAATTTGGCCAAGTAAGCTGTCGTCAAATACATCAATAAAGCCATCAAGCCAACTGGCTTCAAGTTGTACTAGTTGCTCAAAATAATCACGGCCAAGTTTCCCCCACGACGATAACAGCGGATTACCAATAAAATAATATTCTTGTTCTGGTTTAGATTGCGCGTCTAACAAAGGTTTGATGGCATATTTAGCGGTGATTTTTGCTGCGGTTTTTTCATCGACCACATCACCCCAATAATGCTCACTGGGATTAAAAAAGAATAAGTTAACTTCTGTTTTTTGGCTTAAAGCTTCAAACACCTCAAGTTGTGAGCTGGCAATCGCTGAAATACCAAATAAATTGATGCGTTTAGGTAATAAATTTGCATCCATTGATGCAAGCGCGCTGAGTAACTTACCTTGCATATTAGCGCGATGAAATTGGCTTTGGCCAAGTGCTTTACTGTGCTCAACAATACGCCGCCAAAGGTCGGGCTGCCATGGCGCTATGTTTATGTCTACATCGTCCAGTTTATCAACACCGCTGTCCCAAGTCGCAATCCAGTGCGGTCGATACATCAGATATTGGTCATATACGTCGGCGATTTTTTCACACAAGGCAAAGGTTTTTTGCCCATCGGTATCGCCCGCTAAATAAGTTTTAAGGGGTAAGTACAGCGGTTCATCAATGCAATTTGGTAATATAGCAAACAGTTTCCAAGCAAGGTTTGGCTTATTAAAAGCCGACTCTTTAGGCACATTAGGTAACAACTGCTGATAAAGCTGCCAAATAAAGCTCGATGGCAATGGGAAGTCCACCTGCGCGGCAATGCCTAGTTGTTCACTCAACCCAATTTTGAGCCACTGCGACATCCCTGGGGATTGTACCAGCACCACTTCTTTATCAAACACGCTGGGTAATGGGTTTAACTTTAACAGCTGATGAAACTGCGCTTGCAGGGCTTCCATCCGGTTTGATTGAATAATATTGAGCATGGCGACACTGTTCTTGCTTGAGATAAAACCAGTGTAAGATATTTTCAATTACAGGGGTAGCCAAAGTCGTTAATTGGCTTTAATAAATCAGATGCTTAGCTTGATATTTAAGCGGAGTAAGCCCACGACTTCAATCCCTGAAGCGGTGAGCTTAATATCGTTACTTGTAGGGACTAATACTGGATAAACTAAATTGGCTTTGCATAATAGTTTTGCCATCAATGCCTTTAAGCTGCAATGAAATAGCTGGATCTGCTTGCTGCCAATCTATGCTTAAATCACCGTAGTTTACCTCATGAGTAAATTGCCCAATGCGATGTTTATTGGGACTTACGTCTTTCCATTTTTCAGTTAGGCCAGAGCTTGTCATTTCAACTAATGGATAATCTAGATCAGTACTGTATTTAGAGATTTCTCCCCAGTGAGTATCGCCACTGATAATAATCACCCCATTTACACGGTGTTTTTTAATAAGTGTGAATAACCGTGCGCGATCTTCAGGAAAGTTAGCCCATGACTCCCAGCCGGTAAAATCAGGTAGCAACTGTAAGCTTGAGCTGATCAGCTTTATTGCCGCTGGCTTTTTCAGCTCTTGCTCAAACCATTGCCACTGCGCTTCGCCGAGCATTGATGCGCCTTTTACCGCTGTTGGGCTGTATGGCCCTTGATTGTTTGCTTTACGCTTAGTGTGATATTCAGCTTCGCTTACTTGCTTAAGTGCATCTCGGTTCCAACGTAGATCAGGCATGATCACCTGTATGGTTTGTTCGCCTTGCCCATACATGTACGAGGTATAAATACCATCAGTTCGAGTACGTCTAATTGATGCTTTTGGCTCTTGAAAGAAATCGAGCATAATTTGTCGTGATTGCTCTTTTTGTGGGTATTCTTTGCCTGCATCATTTTGGCCATAATCGTGATCGTCCCACATGGCGATAATCGGCGTTTGTGCTTGTAGCGTTTTAAAACCTGGTTTTGCCCCTAGTTTTTGGTACTTATTTGCCAGCACTTGCATATCGTTGGTGTCGCCATAGATGTTATCCCCTAAAAAGATAAACAAGTCGGCATTTTCCTTATTGATCGCATCAAAAATGGGAATCGCTTTATCTTGATGACCGCAGGAGCCAAACAGTATTTTTTGAGGTGCCGTTATTTTTTCTGCTGCGCTTAAAGCACTACAGCTCAATAAAACGCTTGCCAGTAGGGTTTTTGCGAGCGTTGTTACAAGCATAGAGCGGGTAAATAAAGGCTTCATTTTAATACCTCAGCGATCGCAGGTGCCATTTTAGGGTTTATCGTTTGTGGATTTTCACCTAGCGCAGTTAATACGGTGGCGGCAACTTGCGCTTGCTTAAGCTCTGTTTTGGTTGTAACTAAACCGGTAGTTTTAATGGCAGGACCAATGGCTGCAAACCAAATGTGCTCAGAGCCAATTATTCCCTCAGGAAACGCTTTACGCCCTTGCTCTGACTTTGCTAATGCTTGTTTTGAACTGTGATGCTGCCAATCATTAGCGTGACTGCCACGGCCATGATCTGTGGTGATAATCAGGGTCGTGTTATTTTTATAGCCCTCAGTAGTCTGAATAGTCTGCCATAAATCTTTGATGAAAGCGTCACTTTGTTTAGCTGACTTTAAATAATGATCGTAAGCGCCATCATGAGCAAAGTCATCGGTTTCACCTAAACTGATCACCAGTAATTTAGGCTTTTTAGCCAACATATACGCTTTAGCAAAACGATAAGTAAAACTATCTAAACGCACATTATGCCAAGGGCTTGGGATCTCATTTTGCATTGCATTTAACAGCGCAGCATCGTTTGATAGGTTCGCTGAAATTGGCATAAAGCCCGCGTTTACATACACGCCACTGCGCTTATCATTGACAATAAACGGGAACACATCCCAGCTACCAAAGAGTGCCGTTTTGTTTTTATATTCAACCTGTTGCTCAAGCAACTCCAGCATGGTTTGATTTGGGTTTAAAATTTTATCGTTACTGTTAATGCCCTCATCAACAAACCCACTTAAAATCTCGTTGTAACCTGGGTATGAGAAATACCACGGATTACTCACCGACATCTTGGAGTTATTATTTCTGTCGCCAATAATCGCTCCTTGTTTTGCCACTGTTTGAGTTATAAAAGGCATTAGCAACTGTTGACGCTGTTTAGTATCGTCGTGCCAAAACTCAGCTTTTAGCTCTTCGCTGCGTTTAACAAAATCAGGGTTGTTGATCAGGTTTTCATCCGCGCCATTAAACACCTCTTGCCAGCGCACACCATCAAGGGTGACTAACACCACATTTTGCGCTGCAACTGCCAATTGGCTGGTCAACAGTAATATACCAAGCACATTTAGTTTGATTATTTTTTTCATCTTATTACCTATAAAAAGAGCAAAAAGCCCATCAATGACGGGCTTTGTGTTTAAACTATAACTTAGAAATTAGCAGTAAATGTCAGTGCTGCTGTACGTGGTGCGCCAATAAAGTAGGTCGAGCCATTACCTGTACCACCAGCAAGGTACTGCTTGTCTGTTACGTTAGTCACAGCAAAGGCAATATCGATTGATTTAAATGCCCCAGCATTGACTTCTGCGTAATAGCCTGCGTTAAAATCAATCACGGTATAACCATCTACTTCATTGCGAGCACGGGTTTGTTCATCGGTCCATGCACCTAAACGCTCACCCGTATATTTTGCTGAAATACCAAAGCGGAAATCACCACTGTAGTAGTCAGTTGAAAGCACAAACATATCACTTGGAGCATCAATAACATCATCGCCCGATCTAAAGCTTGGCCCTGCACCATCAATGAGTTCACCGTTTGCATATGAGCTTGGGTCGTCAGAGGCGTATTCAGAGCTGTTGTTAGTGTATGATGTGTAGATATTCCATTCATTAGTAAGCATATAACTTGCAGATAATTCAATACCTTGAGATTCAATGCCGCCCACATTAATGTAAGAGCCATTGGTGCCTATGGTATAATCAATACCGCTAGAATCGCTGCCTGGGGCAATAAAGGTAATACGGTTTTCAAATTCAATTGAGTAAGCCGTTGCCGTAAGGCTTAAACGGTCAGCCTTATAACGCACACCAAAATCAATATTTTCAGCGGTTTCTGGCTCAATGTCAGTAAGCGTTGAGCTGTCGCGCTCAAGTACGCCATCTTTAATTGCCGCAAAGTTTTGACTGTAGCTGGTAAATAACTCGGTGCTGCTATCAAGTTGATAAAGCACACCGGCACTAAAGAGTACGTCTGAATCACTGTTTACTTTATCTGAAGTTATATCATTAAAGTGGTCGTATTTTTGTAACTCAACGAGGTATTGCTTAGCACCAATATTTAAGGTGAAATCACCTAGCGCCATTGAGTCTTGCACGTACCATTTGAACGTATCAGTATCAAAAGTGTTTTTGTACTGAGTCCAATAGGGTGTGCTGTCAAAGTGATGATATACACGGGCATCAATTACTTTGTGCCAATCACGAGATTCATCACGCTCTGATTGTTCATACCAAATACCCGCTTCAATATCGTGCATACCTAGCGTTAATTGGTAATTAGCGGTCAAGCCTAAACGGCTTTTATCATAATGAGTATGACGATACGACATCACAGGAGTAGCATCAGCTGAGTAACAAGCTGGATTTAAACCAGGGCCTGATTCCCACGGCCAACTTAGACTTTGTGTACAGCCGGGGTTTGGCGCAAGTGGGTTGCCATCACTATCTACAAAGCCATACGAGCCTGCATTACTGCCGCCTTCAGTGGTTGGGTTACCATTTTCATCAACAGGTGAGGTTAAATACGGTGGGATCCAATCGCCTCGCCCTGAATTTTTATGATAATACGGGCTGACTGTCAGTAATGATGACGGTGAAATAGCGTATTCAAACTTTAAATAACCTAACGTATTTTCACGCAATGTGCCCCAACCTTCAGCAAACATTTGGTCAAAATGCGGGGTGCCTGTCCAGTTCCACGTAAGTTGATCCCAATCTGGCGTTTGTGCAAATTGTTCAAGACTAACGCTGTTATAGTTTGTTTCGCTAACATCGTCATAAGATAAACGCCCTGTCATGGTTAACGCGTCAAAGTTTGATACAAATTTAACCTCAGCATGTTGGTTATCTTTACCACCATTACTGCCATCGCCTATCCAACGACTGGTATCAGTTTGCGAGTAACTTACATACGCTTGGGTGTTATCAAAAATAGTACCTGTTTCATGTTTAAAGTAATAACGTGAGGCATCATGATCGCCATTGGTATAAGCAAAAGTCGTGCTTTTTTCAAGGCTTGGGTCTTTACTGACAAAGTTAAACGTACCACCTAACGCTTCAAGCGATGCAGAAGCAATATCTGATGTGCCTTGACCCACTTCTACTGTTGCTAGATTTTCGCTATCTAGGTAACGATTCGCTTTTGCCCCGCCGCCATAATTTGAGCCGCCATTTGGAATACCATCAACTGTCATTCCCAGCTGCTGCTGATTGCCGTCAATACTAAAACCACGCATAGTAATCGTGGTAGACCAATCATCGCCACCAAACGCATCACCTTCGTTAATACTAATGCCTGGCAAGTTATCAATCACCGACAGTACACTCGATACCGAACTTTGTTGCTCGATCATTGATTGTTCAATCACGCTGTTAGCATAGCTGGTTGGTTTAGCCACGACGGTGACTTCTTCTATTTCATTATTATTGGCAAAGCTATTTGTTGAAAAAGCCAACGCGATAGCGAGGCTTAGAGTTGAATGTTTTGTCAAAGTACGCATTGTTGTCCCATTTGCAATTGTTGTTTTGAATGCGGGCACAGTATGGCGGGGATTTGTGACAAAACAGGTCCAAATTATTGACACAATGATTAAACAAATATAGAACTTTTATGGCAACTTTTAGATATGGTTAGCATTATTGCGAGTTTGGGTAAAACTGATCACTTCATTACGTAACATAGCAGGAGCGTACAACCAGCCTTGTGCAGTTGTGATCCCTAAGCTCTTCACCCATTGTTCTTCTTCGGCTGTTTCTATGCCTTCGGCAACAACAGCAAAGCCAAGCTTGGCAAATAACTCGGTAACTTGATGATAAAGAATTCGCCCAGCATCTTGCTGACATTGCAGTAAAAACTGGCGGTCTAATTTAACGTGCTTGACCGGAAAATGAGTCAGCATAGATAAACTTGAGTAGCCTGTGCCAAAATCATCCAGAACGGTTTCTATATTATGAGCGCGCAGCTTATTTATATTCTGCGTTACGATGACTTGTTGCTCAAGGTAGCTTGATTCAACAATTTCGATTTTCACTTGATCAGTAAATTCAACAAACAACTGACAAATTTTATCAACCATCTCAGTGTTAGTAAGTACATCAGGGTTAACATTGATACTAATATTGGGTTTAAAGCCTACGTTGCGCCACTGAGTTAAATCGCAGGCGGCTTGCTTAATGACCCAGCCGTCGATGATATCGGTTTGCTTATGCATGATCAGAGTATCTAAAAAATAAGGCCCCGATACACTGCCATCGTTATTGTGTAAGCGCAGTAAAGCCTCAAAGCCAACGACTTGACCCGAGTTTAAATCGATTTGTGGCTGGTAATACAAGGCAAGCCTTGCATTTGAAATGGTATTTAGCACAGTTGTAAGTTGTGCGCTGGAAAGGTTCTGCGCTTGTTGTTGCTTGATAAAACGCTGCTCAGAGTTCGCAACAAACCGCTCACTCACATTTAATTGGCTACTGAGTTTATTAAACGCCATTTGATAATTATTTTTTTCACTGCTTAAGCGTAAAAATGGATAATAAATAAAAGCATTACACAGAATCAAAAACACTTGATAAACAGGTGCCGATGCATCGGTGCCAACCATAGTACCGTTGATGATTGTTGGCGTCATCCAACTAATGGTCACTTCTTGGTAACCTATTACGCCACTAGAGAGTAAAAAATAACTGAGCAAAAAGTTAAAGCACGGCACTAAAATAAAAGGCACTAACAGCAGAGGGTTTAAAAATACCGGCAGCGCAAACAAAATGATTTCGCAAAAATTAAATAACGAAAACGGGATCGATATTTTTGCGATACTTTTTTCATGTCTGCCATTTGGTAATAAGAATGCAGCAACGATCAGACCAATAAAACAGCCAGTGCCACCAATCAACACAAAGGTATCGTAAAAGGTTTTTGCCGTTAAACCCGGGAGAATATCTTGCTGTAAAAACAGTTGCTCAAACATCATTGAATAGGCGTTATCGCCATGCACACCAAAAAACCAAAAACTATGCACGATGATCATACGTTTAAATAATTGCATTGCGACGCTGCTATCATCGCTACTTGGTACAATATACAACAATGCCGATTGCACACTCACTTCAATCAAGGGCACAATAAAATACAGTGCAAAAAATGCCAAGCTAAAAGGCACGATCAAAGACAGCTTTTCTTTTAAAAAATCACTAATTAGTGGTAATTCAAGCCACTGTTTAGGTATGAATTTATAGCCCAACATCAGCAAATAACTGGTTAAAGATGGTACCAGTACCGCATAAGCCGATGCGCCATTGACATTGACAGCAAGCACGCCATTGTTAAACGCTAAAAAATCACTATGCGCGCAAAAGCCCGCTAACGCTAACATGCTGCCCACCACTGCACTGTTGCCTAAATTTTTAGATAAGTGAAAGCCAACGGAAAGTGCGACCATTAAAGGGAATAAAACAAAAATAATATTAGAGCTGTGCTCAATAACGCTGTACAGGAAATCGCTGGGGGATAAAATGGCAAAATTAACGGCAAGGTTTAATACTAGAATGGCCAGTGCTGAACTTACAAAATACGGGATCAATGCTATAAATGCTTCGCGTAATGAAATTATATAGCGCGATTGAGCAAACACAGAAAACAGCGTATTAAGTTGCTTTAAAACCAACAAAGTACTTCCTAAAGTTAATTTATCTAATGGAGTATAATTTATTTATCCTGTAATGGTTAATTATTTAAAACATCATCTTACACAGTGTTTCATGCAAAAAAATACCACCGATAACGGTGGTATATAACTTATGCTGACTAACTTAGTTTAGATGAGTTCTGCTAGCATACTTTCATCGTATGCAACTAGCTGTTCATTATTAGCAATTTTGCTCACGTAATCTGGGTTTGCGATAAAAGGACGACCAATAGCGATTAAATCAAATCTATTGTCATTTATCGCAGCTTTAGCACTGTCATAATCATAACTGCCTACGCCAACCAAGGTGCCTGTAAAATGCTCGCGTAAATATTCAGAGGTAGTTTTATTGCCAAGGCTTGCAAAACGCATGCTGTCATCAAAAATACCACCGTGTAAGTAAGCCAGTTTGCGCGTGTTTAGCTGAGCAAGTAAGTAATCAAATACACCTTGATCACGTTCATCTTCACTCATATTAAAATAAGCACCAGGCGATAAACGCAGTGCTGTTTTATCAGCACCAATGGCTGCAATAACACCATCAACGACTGCTAACGCAAAGCGTGCCATATTTTCAGGTGTTTGCCCGTATTGATCAGTACGTTCATTTGCAGCGAAATGTAAAAATTGGTCAATCAAATAGCCATTGGCACCGTGGATTTCAACACCGTCAAACCCTGCTTCTACTGCATTTTCAGCGGCTTTTGCGTAATCAGCAACTAAACCTTTAATATCGTCAATAGTGGCAGCTTTAGGAGTGATATAAGTAAGCTCACGCATGCGTGGTACTGAGCCTTCAACACCGATTGCTGATGGCGCTAAAACGTCACCATCAAAAAAGTGCGGATGAGCAACACGGCCAACATGCCACAATTGTGCAAATATTTTACCGCCATTAGCATGTACTGCGTCGGTTACTTTTTTCCAGCCTTGAATTTGCTCACTAGTAAATAAACCAGGGGTATTTGGGTAACCTTGTGCGTCAGGGCGAATTATCGTCGCTTCGCTAATAATCAAGCCCGCTTCTGCGCGGCGAGCATAGTAGTCAACCATAGCTTGGGTTGGTACTAAGTTATCGTCTGCCATACAGCGAGTTAATGGTGCCATAAGTATACGATTTTGCAGTTCAATGCTGTTATTCAGTTTAAATGGTTGCAGTAGATCAGTGGTCATTATTATCAATCCTTATCTTGAATGTACATTCAAGATAAGGGCGAACCATAAAATATTCAAGCCTATTTTTGAATATTCGCTCAAGATTAAGTAAACTGCTTTTACCAACACCTTGAGAGAGCACTATGAGAGTAGCCGAATTTGACCGCGAGTATGTACTGCGCCAAGCGATGCACGCTTTTATGCAATGTGGTTATGTCAAAACCAGCATGCAAAAGTTAACGCAAGTTACGGCCCTTCATCCAGGCTCTCTGTATGCAGCATTTGGTAATAAAAAAGGCATATTTTTAGCGGCAATTGAGCAATATCAAACCGACCGCAACCAACAATTCACAGCGCTTTTTTGCGAACATAAACCAGTATTACCTAACCTGCGCCTTTATTTAGATGCAATTATCAAAGAGTGCATTTGTGGTGAGGCTATGAAAGTCTGCTTACTAACAAAAAGTATTAGCGAAGTTGAAGGACAAGATTTACAAATAAGCCAAGTACTGATGGCTAATTTAAACGCCTACGAAAATGCCCTTGCCAAGCAATTTGACCGCGCAATAGCGCAAGGTGAGCTCCCTGACACCCGCAGTGCTGAGCATCTTGCCCGTTTTTTAGCTATGGGCCTGTATGGGCTAAGAACCTACGCATTGACCAACCGGTGTGAAAATGATTTAAGCCAACTAGCAGACGATTTATACAATGCGTTGTGTAATTAATTTCTAACTAAGCGACATTTTGTCATATTAGTCAATATACTATACCTAAGCCATTCTAGAGAGAGTCTATTAATGAGTAATGCAACCGCATCTGAAAAATTTGAGACTATTCTTAATTTAGGAGCCAAAAAGAGACTGGCTTTTATGTTTGAGACAGTCCACGAATTCAAGCAAGTTTGGATATTAAATGACGACGATGGCTGTGTAATGCTTGCCAACGAAGATGATGATTGTGTTCCAGTATGGCCAGAGCGTATTTACGCAGAAGCCTGGGCCACAGGAGAATGGGAAAACTGCACAGCAAAAGCAATCCCGTTAAAGGACTGGCTAAGCCGCTGGACGCCAGGCCTTGAGCAAGACGACCTACTTATTGCCGTATTCCCCACTGAAGAAGACGACGGCACCATTTTATTTCCTGATGAATTTGATAGCCAACTTAAAGCACCTAAAAAACGCTATTAATTAAATATGGTTAGTCGCAGGTTACTTAGTTTCCTGCGACTTTTATTACCCGCACATTTCTAGAAAAATACGCTACAGATTATTTTAAAGTCGCCTCAAAGCAACTTTCAACCACGCTATCAAATGACTGATTGATTGCTATGGTAATAACATTGTTTTCATCAGGCATTTCAAGCGTATCAAACTGGTTTTTTAACAGTTCAACTGGCATAAAGTGCCCTGTTCTATCCTGCATTCTTTGTTTCACTAGTTCAAACTCACCATAAAGATGTAAAAACGTAATTCCCACATTCCCATCACATATTTGCTGACGGTATTTTTGCTTTAAGGCGGAACACACAATCACTGCAACTTCATTTTTCTTTTCAATACTAAAAGCAGCGTCACGAATTCTTTCTAACCAAGGTGCTCTATCCTCATCGTTAAGTGCTTCCCCTGCAGACATCTTTAAAATATTTGCTTTTGGGTGTAAATCATCACCATCAATAAACTTAACATTCATTTTTTTTGCTAATGCTGAGCCAACACTTGATTTGCCAGTGCTGGATACACCCATAATTATAAATATACGCCCAGTTGTTGCTTGGCTCACTTGATTAACCTCGATTTAATTTTAAATTCATTGCTGTTCAATGTATTTATTATTTTAAGTTACAGGTAGTATGTTACCCGTAACAATTGACAGTGTGAAGTTAAACAAAAATTATTTAAATAACCTGAACTCGGGTTAAATAGTATTAAGTAGGAAGTATATGTCAGATTTATCTTTAATCTTAACTGCAGTAGGCTCTATCTTTTTATTACTTTTTCTCGTAATGAAAGTCAGGCTACACGCTGTTGTATCTTTGATATTAGTCTCGATGATAGCCGGACTGTGTTCAGGCATGAGCCCTGAAATGATCACAAAAACAATTGAAAAAGGAATGGCTGGCACACTAGGTTTTGTGGCTGTGGTGGTTGCTTTAGGTGCAATGTTTGGCAAGGTTATGGAAGAAACTGGCGCACTTGATCGCATTGCCCACACCCTTTTAAATAAGTTTGGCGATAAGAATGCGAATTGGGCACTCACCTTTACCGGTTTTATTTGCGCTTTACCGTTATTTTTTGATGTTGCGGTGGTTCTTTTAATTGGTATTGCTTTTGCTGTAGTAAGAAAAGGCGGTGGCAGTGTAGTTAAAATTGCCATTGCTTTACTTGCAGGCATTGCAGCGTGCCAAGCATTTCTGATCCCTGCCCCTGGTCCTATTTTAGTGGCTTCTGAACTAGGTGCTGACTACGGTTATATGATTTTATTTGGCTTACTCGCAGGTATTCCGGCAATGGTGCTTGGCGGCCCTATCTGGGGAGCGCTTATTTCTAAGTCTATTCATGTTGAATTACCCGACCATGCTCAAACAGATAACGACACAAGAGCAGGCGAAGGGATCCCCAGCTTTGCTCTTGCCCTTGGTTTAATTGCTCTCCCTTTAATTATGATCAGTTTAAACACCTTAGGGGGTCGATTTGTGCAAAGTGACTCGAGTATCGCGCATTGGCTTGCATTTATTGGTCATCCTTTTACTGCCATTTTAACCGCCTGTTTAATGGCTTTTTACCTGCTTGGTGTTAAACGAGGTGTGCCTAATAACCGAATAATGGAGATCTGTGGTAGCGCCCTACAACCCGCTGGCGTGATTATTCTTGTCACAGGTGCAGGTGGCGTATTTAAACAAGTATTAATTGATTCTGGTGTCGGCGATGCTCTGGGTAATTACCTTGCAGGTTCAGGTTTACCAATTGTTATTTTAGCGTTTGTTTTAGCTGCTGCGGTTAGAGTAATTCAAGGTTCTGCAACCGTTGCTATGCTAACCGCATGTGGCTTAATTACCCCTATGCTTGCGCCTCTTGGTCTAAGTGGCGCGCAGCTTGCTGCAATTACTATCGCTATTGGTGGTGGATCTATCGTGCTGTCTCATGTTAATGACTCGGGGTTTTGGCTGGCCAGTCGCTACCTTGGCCTTACTGAAATGCAAACGCTTAAGACATGGACGGTGATGGAAACAATTATTGGTACATGTGGTGCGATAGTCGCAATATTGATCTCGCTATTCCTATAGCGACTAAATGCTCAAGTTTTTAGCTTGAGCACTTTTTAATACTAAGCACTTTCACCTAAATGAATTTTATAACCCACATCAACAACCCGCTCGTAATCTACTTCATCCTGTTTGCTATCAATTACGCTCAATAACCTTTCGCCTGCAAGATTACCAATGTGTTGCCGCGGCGTTATTACACTGGCCAGTTGCGGCACCATAGATTGACCAACATCGTGACCATGAAAACCAACAATCGCCATTTCCTGCGGGACTGCTATATTACGTTTTTGACACTCAAAAATTGCACCAATTGCTAAATCATCATTAGTACAAAAAATACAGTCTGTATCTGGGTAATCTTTGAGTGTTTGCACAATAAGCTTTGCACCTAAACCGTAAGAAGATGGCTTATCCGTCATAATACTGCGTGGCGTTAAGTCTCTTTTGCTCATTGCAGCGGTATAACCTTGTAGTTTAAGTTTCGTTCTCATATCGAGCCTGGCACCTAAATAAACAATGTTTTTATAGCCTTTATCTATCAGTGCATTGGTCATATCAAAAGCCGCTTTAATATTATCAAAGCCAATTAAATACTGGATAGGAGGATGATTAATATCCATTATTTCGACGACCGGAATACCTGCCATTTTTATCATTTGCCGAGTGCGCTCGGTATGAGTTGTCTCAGATAAAATTAACCCATCAACATGATAAGACAATAAATACTCGACTCTTTTCTCTTCAATCTCTGGGCTATAACCATAATGAGCCAGCATGGTTTGATAACCTGCCGGTTCAGTTATTTCTTCAATGCCTCTGATCACTTGTGCAAACACTTGATTAGTCAATGATGGGACAAGCACGCCAATAGAAAAGCTTTTTGCATTTGATAACAGATCCGGCGCTTTATTAGGTATATAACCGAGTAATTCAATTGCTTCACTGATTTTACTGCGCGTTGCTTCAGATACTTTTGTGGGACTTTTTAGATAGCGGCTGACCGTCATTCTAGTCATACCCACAGCATCTGCTATATCCTGCAAGGACGAGCGTTTATTTTTTTTCATTACAGCTAATAAATTTTAATTGTTACCTGTAACATAACAATTTCGGGGGCACTTAGCCACTTTAGCAATCTATTCAATATTCACCAGTTTATGCTAGAAATGTGTATAAGATTAATAAGTAGTATCGGAAGGGATTAAGGAAAGTAAAAACTAATAAAGTATGAGAGCACTTATTGTCTGAATACCACAAACAAAAAAAGACGTCATGAGACGTCTTAATATTAAATAATGGCGGTGAGGGAGGGATTCGAACCCTCGTTAGGGATTAACCTAAACACACTTTCCAGGCGTGCGCCTTCAGCCACTCAGCCACCTCACCGCAGGCGTTAATGTATAACGCGGCGTAATAGTATGAAATAGCGTCCACAGGTGCAAGGTGTTTTTCCCTTTTGCCTGTTAACTGCCTAGTAAACAAACAAAAAAGCCGCTGATATTCATATCAGCGGCCTTATCTTTATTACTTACTTTAGCGCTTAAGTGACGCTGAGAAATCAAGCATGCGATTAAGCGACTTGAGCGCGCCTTCACGAAGGTCCATATCTACGAACACTTCTTTGCCAGTTGCATCTAATAACGCTTCCTCAATCGCTTTGAGGCCGTTCATTGCCATCCATGGGCAGTGCGCACAACTCTTACAGGTTGCGCCTTCGCCAGCCGTTGGTGCGGCAACAAATTCTTTATCTGGGCATAACTGCTGCATTTTATAAAAAATGCCGCGATCTGTAGCTACAATAAACTTTTGATTGTTCATCGTTTGTGCCGCTTTGATCAATTGACTGGTTGAACCTACTGCATCAGCTAACGCTACAATCTCTGCTGGTGATTCTGGATGAACCAAAACGCCAGCATCAGGGTACAGCGCTTTCATGTCTTTTAACGCTTTGGTTTTAAATTCGTCATGCACGATACATGCGCCATTCCACATGATCATGTCGGCGCCGGTATTCTTTTGAATATAGGCACCTAAGTGTTTATCTGGGCCCCAAATTATTTTTTCGCCCATTTCATCAAGGTGCTCAACAATCTCAAGGGCACACGATGAGGTTACTATCCAGTCAGCGCGAGCTTTAACGGCCGTTGATGTATTGGCATATACAACCACTTTACGATCAGGGTGCTGATCACAAAATGCTGAGAACTCGTCAATTGGGCACCCAATGTCTAGTGAACAGGTTGCTTCAAGCGTTGGCATAACAACGGTTTTGTTCGGGGTTAAAATTTTAGCTGTTTCCCCCATAAAACGTACACCCGCGACAATGATCATGTCGGCATCGTGTTTTGCGCCAAAGCGTGCCATTTCTAACGAGTCGGCAACGCAGCCGCCTGTTTCTTCAGCAAGCGCTTGAATTTCAGGATCAGTGTAATAATGGGCAACCAATACGGCATTTTTATCAATCAATAATTGTTTGATACGTGCTTTGTATTGCGCTTGCTCATCATTATTCAATGGAGCTGGTTTAGGAGGAAAGATATAACCTTCAGGCATAATAGTTTGAGCTAAACTCATTTCTCGACCACTTAATCTACAGTGCATTTATAGGGCGAATTATACGAGAATATATAACTAAATAACAGTAGTGCTAATAAATACCAATCGACTTAAATTTTAAACCCGGCTTACGTGCTAAATAAGGCCGAAACGAAGTCATTTTTATAGCGAACTATTTTTCTGGAAGATACTGTTTAAAAATGCGTATTTGCTGATCAGGGTGCTTTGTTAATTATTTTACAAACAAATAAGTGAGGATAAACATTTGAATATGACAAGATGAAATTAAGATGAGCAAAAAAGTGTTTTAACAATAAAGAAACCAGAATGGTGGGTCATGATGGACTTGAACCATCGACCAATGGATTAAAAGTCCACTGCTCTACCAACTGAGCTAATGA
>NZ_JBALXK010000024.1:69812-75870 GCF_036960685.1 Pseudoalteromonas sp.
AAGAATGGTGGGTCATGATGGACTTGAACCATCGACCAATGGATTAAAAGTCCACTGCTCTACCAACTGAGCTAATGACCCGCTCTGGTGTACTTAAGTACTTACGTAAATCCGCCGATAAAAGACCATTCTATTGTTAACATAAAGCCAAATAAAGAATGGTGGGTCATGATGGACTTGAACCATCGACCAATGGATTAAAAGTCCACTGCTCTACCAACTGAGCTAATGACCCGCTCTTTTTGTCGCAATTTGAGTGGTTGAACCATTCGTTTGCTGCGGGCGCTTATAATACTTATTTAAAAAATGAGTGCAACAGAAAATGTCTCTTTTTTTAAGTTTTTATGTCTAGTTGACCAATTTTAGACCGCTTATGACAAAAAGCAGTCTAATCAAGCTGATTCTACATTTTTGCAATGCGATCAGTGGCCAATTTTGCAGCAGTTGTACTTGGGTATTGATTGATCAAATCATTAAAGGTTTTTATCGCTTGTTCAGCTAAACCTTGCTCTTGTAACAAAGTACCCAGTTTTAACATTGCATCTGGGCGCTTATTTGAATTTGGAAATTCATTTACAACAACTTTAAAGTGCTCCGACGCTTTTGCTGGATCATTTTTAATCGTTAGCAATTGCCCTAACCAATAATGAGCGTTAGATGCATATACAGAATTTGGATACGTGGTTAAAAACGTTTGAAACTCTGGAATAGCTTGATCGTAGCGCTTGTCTTTCATTATCAATGCCACTGCACGTTCGTAAGCTTCATTCTCAGACAAGTCTGAACTAATAGCTTGTTGGGCAACAGGCTCAGCATACTGAGCAGCACTTGATGCACTAGGCTGCGAATAAGCTTGGCTAACGCGATTTTCAATTTCTTGATAAAGCTCACGCTGACGTTGGAGCACTTTTTCGAGTTTGTAGGTTTGTTCTTCGGTGATCCCGCGAACTTGACTCACTTCATCTTGTAGTACATTAAGCTGTTGCTGTAACTCAACTTGTAATAAGTTGCGTGACTGCATCATGCTCTCAAGAGCAGCAAGGCGTTTTTCGATACTTGATTGTGAACTCGCAGCTTCTGAAACAGGAGCGGGAGCAGCCCAAATTTGGGTGCTCCCGCTCAATATCATGGCTGCCAAAATAATTTTCGGCTTCATAATGTCTCTAATCTTAGTAAACTAGTACCGCACGGCGGTTTTTAGCGAAAGCAGATTCAGTACGTGATTTAACCATTGGCTTCTCTTCACCATAGCTCACTACTGACATTTGGCTTGCTGAAACACCTAAGCTTTGTAGGTATTTTTCAACTGCTTGGCCACGGTGCTCACCCAGTGCAATATTGTATTCAGGCGTGCCACGCTCATCAGCATGACCTTCAATTAATACTTTAACTGATGGGTTTTTAACTAAAAACTCAGCGTGTGCACGAAGTAACTCACCGTACTGACCTTGAATAGCGGCAGTATCAAAACCAAAGTAAATAACTTGCTCTTGACGCAATTCGTCATACTTCTGACGAAGTTCTTCTTGTGCTTGTTGCTCTGGTGTTAATGTTGCAACTTCAACTGCATCATTATCTGTTGTTTGCTCAACAGTTGCTTGATTTGATTGATTCGCTGCACCTTCGTCGATATCTGAAGATGAGCTACAAGCTGCTAGTGTCATAACTGGCACAGCAATTAGCAGGCCTTTAAGTATTTTATTAAGTTGCATTTAGTAGATTCCTATATTGAGTAAACCAGCAAATATTACTGTAAATAAGGCGACCACGCGGGTGCCTTTACTTGTCCATTTAGCACAGGTAACCGTGCTTTAAAGCGACCGTCCATTGATACTAGCGCTAGTACCTGCTTATTATTATGAAGCGTGCTATAAATGATCATCGAGCCGTTTGGCGCTATGCTCGGTGATTCATCTAGGCGCGTTCGAGTTAATACTTGGAATGCGCCTGTAGCAAGCTCTTTCTTAGCGAGATGGTACTGCCCGTTGGTACGGTTAACCATCACTAATTCTTTGCCGTCAGGGGTAATCGAACCTGCAAGATTCATATCACCATCAAAGGTCATTCGTTGTGACCTACCTGTTTGTAAATTTAACTTATAAATCTGAGCATTACCACCCCTTTCAGAGGTAAACACGATATCTTGACCATTCGGATGCCAAGATGGTTCAGTATCTATACTACGGTGGTTAGTCAAACGGGTTTCTTTACGTGTTGCTAAGTCTAGCATATACACTTCTGTTGCACCGTTTCTGTCTTTTGACAGGACTAATAATAATTTTTTACCATCTGGCGAAAATTGTGGTGCACCATTAATGCCTTGATGGCTGGTGATAAGTTCACGTTTACCAGAGTATAAATCTTGGATATAAATTTGGCTTTGACGATTTTCAAACGTTACATACGCAAGCTTAGTTCCATCTGGTGACCAGGCAGGAGACATTAGTGGCTCTTGCGAACGTAATAAAACCTGCTCGTTAAAACCATCATAATCTGCCACCACTAGCTGATAAGGCTTTGGTTCGTCATCACGTACGATTACATAGGCAATTTTAGTTAAAAATGCGCCGCGCTCACCGGTGAGTTTTTCATAAATAACATCACTGATGCGGTGTGCATAACGTCTAAAACCGGTATCACTGATCACACTTTCGCGCGCTTCTTGAATATGATCTTGGTTTTTAATGAGTTTACCGTTGCTCATCATTTGCGTTTCACCGCCAGTAATTTGGCCACGAATAACATCAACCAATTCATAACGTACTAAATAGCGACCATCAGTTTGCTGTTCAACCTCACCCACTAAAATAGCTTCAACGCCTTTGTTAACCCATGCAGCGTAGTCTACGTCAGCATCTTTGCTAGGTAACTGCGGCATTGCATTTACGTCGATTGGTTTGAATTTACCGCTGCGCATTAAATCTGCAGCGATCACATCACTGAGTTTTTGTGGGATTGGCCCCACACCTTTATATTTAAATGGCACGATCGCAATGGGTCGCGCGCCATCAATACCTTCGGTTATGACTATTTCAAGTGCCGCATTAGCAACACTGGCAAAGCCTAAAACGAAAATTAAACAAACTGTTTTCAACTTGTTGAACATACCATTCCTTTAAAATTGTGGCTTAATTGTTAAGTTAATATTTTTTAATTGCTCAAACACATCTTTATCTTTAGAAACCGGCAGCGTATCAGCCATACGAACCGCTCTAAGCGCCGCTTCACATACTAACTTATCTCCGCCTAAAGATTGAACCTGCGTTACCAAGCCATTAAAACCTAGACGTATATTGACACGACATTGTTGATTTTTCATTTTTTCATCAATTAATAAATTTTGCTGAATGCGCGCCATTATTAATGCTTTGTATTTATCAACTTCAGTGCCTACTTGCTGTTGACGTACTTTATTACGTGCAGCTTGCTCTGTCGCCAACTGTTCTTGCAACATTTGCTCTTGCAATGCTTTTTGACGCGCTTCTTCCGCAGCTTCTGCACGTTTTTTAGCAGCTAATTCTTCACGTTTGCGATCGTCTTCAGCTTTCTTTAAAGCCTCTTCTTCCGCTTTACGTTTTTCAGCAGCAGCTTTAGCTGCAAGTTCCGCTTGTTCTTTTTGCTTTTCAGCTTGTTGCGCTTTTTCACGTTCTTTTTGTTCAATTTCACGTGCTTTTTTAGCTTGAGCTTGGGCTTGTGCGGTTTCTTTCTCTTTCGCGCGGCGCTCTTGCTCTAGCTTTTTAATGCGGCGGTCTTCAGCTTCACGTTGCTTACGTGCATCGGAAGCGCGACGTTCAAGGTCATTAATTCGTTTGTCTTCAGCACGTTTTTTGTCATCGTCTTGACGTTTTAACTCAGCAATCTTTTGCTCAACCATTTTTTGATCAACAGTAACCGCTGAGACCGCATTTTCCGCCTCTGGCATGGCAGTATTTAACGTCACTTCCATCACCGTTGGTGAAGATGTGTGAAAATTTGCCGTACCAATCAACACGCCTATAATCGCAAGGTGCAACAACACTGATTTTATTATTGAAGCACGCATATTAACCTTTACTTCCTTCGAATGATTCGGTCATTAACCCCACAGAAGGCACACCCGCATTTTTCAAAAAGTCCATCAGTAACAATACTTCTTGGTACGATACTTTGCCTGAACCTTTGATCATCACTGGCGTTTCTGGGTTTTTCATTAGTTGTAATTTAATCACCGCTGCAACATCTAATGCTTCCATTGGCTCTTCAGGATCTGTACCAATACTCACATAGTACTTACCTTGTGCGTCGATAGAGGCAATAATTGGCGGTGTATCTTTAGTGTCAACTAAATCTGATTCTTCCATTTTTGGTAAATCAACTTTAACACCGTGAGTGATCAACGGCGCTGTCGCCATAAAGATGATCAACAATACCAACATTACGTCTATATAAGGAACTACGTTTATCTCTGCAACAGGACGACGTTTCTTACGCTGATACATTCGCTTTTGCCTCTATTTGTGTAGCTGCTTGACGGTGTAAAATATTTGCAAACTCTTCCATAAAGTTAATGTAGTGAGATTCAAGTTTTTCAACTTTATTAGCAAAGCGGTTATAGGCAATAACGGCTGGGATTGCTGCAAATAAACCCATTGCTGTTGCAATCAAGGCTTCTGCGATACCTGGCGCAACCATTTGCAAAGTAGCTTGCTTCACTTCACCTAAGGCGATAAAAGCGTTCATTATCCCCCACACAGTACCAAATAAACCAATGTACGGACTAATTGAGCCAACCGTTGCTAAAAACGATAAACTTGATTCTAGTTTTTCAATTTCACGAGATAAAGCCACACGCATTGAACGGTGTGTGCCTTCCATAACAATGCTCGCACTTTGAAACGACGTTTTTTTATGACGTGCAAATTCTTTAAAACCAGCGATAAATAATGCCTCTATACCGCTTGAGTTACCACTGCGTGATGAAATTTCGTTGTAAAGTTTACTTAAATCAATGCCAGACCAAAATTTTTGTTCAAAGCGCTTAGCATTTGTTAACGCCTCAGAAATTGCTTTCTTACGTTGAAAAATAATTGCCCATGACATAACTGACATTGCTACCAGTGCCAACATTACCAACTGCACAAGAAAACTTGCTTCTAGAATTAAATCTAAAAAATTAAGCCCTGAACCCACATTAAACTCCTAATAAGATTTCTTGTAAAAATACCATTTCTTTTTACGCTAGGTATCTGACCAAAGGCTTGGCCAAAAGTTGCAACTAGTGTATCGATTCAGATCCCTACTGACAACGCTATTGCTGTGAATTAGCAACAAAAAACGTTGAAAAGCAGGTCTGCTGCTTTTTATTTAAGTTAAAAAACCAACACAATAAGAACTCTATCCACAACTGCTTAAATAAACACACTCGCTCAGTGCGTATTTATAAACTAAAACTCTGTAAAACACCTTGTTTATTCACAATCAGTGCATAACCAAGCAAAAGCAGTATTTTAAACTGCGTACAAAACAGTTTAACTAATCTGTTCAAAAACCAAACAGCAAGATAAAGTTTCATAAATTCAACAAACTAATAACTTACTGTGAATTTTATGAACAAAAATAACGCGACCATAAATATCCAGCTATTAGTTTTTTTAATCTGAAAATTAAATTTTTCTAGTTTGAACAAAAAACAACAATTGCGTATTATTATCCCATACCGAGCTAGCGCAGTAATGAATACTTCATTAAGCCCAGTTCTTTGCAATATGATTCTGATTTTTCGTATTGCTAAGCTTAAAGTCCTCTTGATAAAACTCGAAGAGTTTAAGCTGTGTTCCCTGGATTACTTCCTTCAACTTGTTGTTTGCCCGCATCCTTATGCGGGCTTTTTTTTGCCTGCAAATCACGCCAAGCGCCGTGCTATGGGGCATACAATATCGTTTACAAACTTAACAGCATGTGAATTATAGTCGTCGAAATAGCTAAACGCATAGGTAGGTAGCCACGGCTAGCGCATTTTAATCCCAGATTCTAACAGGGTTGAGCGATAATCATCGTCTAGCCCTGCCATTTTCTTTTT
>NZ_JBALXK010000025.1:0-72088 GCF_036960685.1 Pseudoalteromonas sp.
CAGTAGTGAAACGAAACAGCGCCGATGATAGTGTAGCATTTGTTATGTGAAAGTAGGTCATCGCCAGGCTCCAAATACAAGAAAGCCCGACTCGAAAGAGCCGGGCTTTTTTACGTTTTATCTCATTAAAATAATCCATACTCTTGTGTTTCTTCTGCCTGTTGGTGTTTTAAGTGCTGTGGTCTGAAAATAGCACTCGGGTCTATGAGTACGCTGTGTTTATTTTCCAGCTTAATAAGGCCACGCATCATATTCTTAGTTTGCGGATCAATATCAAAACCTACATCTGTGAGCTTATCTAACGGTTTGATATTTTCTTTTTTGTAGCTGATATTATCTTCGACTTTATCAACGAGTAAACCTATGTGAGGGGTTCTGCCATCTTTTGTGGTGAAGATGATAATGGGTTTATGATCGAGCAAGATCTGTTCTTTGGCAGATTCAAACAATCTGATGAGTTGCATGTAGTTGCTGTTACGCTCTATGCTCAGTTCAACTAGCGCTTGTTTTTCGTTGTTTTGTTTTACCAACTCGATTAATTTATTCGCTTTTGTATATAGCCGACTATGAGGGGTTTTAAAGCGTTCTATAATTGCTTTGAGATCTTCATTTTCAGTTTTGAAATGACTGTACCATTTTGCAAAATTTGACTGCTGAACGTCGGTATTATGATTAAACGGCTGATTATGTTTGATACTATTCTCTAGTGCAGTAAACCATTCTTGTTGCTTTTGTTGCCACTCGCTAAATAATTCGACTAATGATTGATTGGTTTCTTGTGTTGATTGTTTATTCAGGATAATGCCTAAATCAAATATCGGGGTTGGGGTTTCCATATAATCTTTAACACCAATAAAGCTCTTATTGTCGTTTGGTAATGAGGTTAAATTATCTTCGAAGCGTTCAGTTAAAAGTATGTCGAGAATTTTTAATGAAATCGTCTTCTGGCCTACCCTAAAATTAATTAAATCCATACAGCCCTCATCTCCTAGATTGATAGATTAAGGATAGAACATTATTTAGAAAAAGCAGTTATTTTGTTACAGCATAGAGCGGTAGACGATATGTTTGTTTTTATCAGTTTTATTAATGAATAACGCATATATTTTTTGATCTTCACTAAAAATTATATTTAAGTGTTGCATTAAGCACTCATGCTTTAATGGCTGTGTACAACGTTGTGCTGCGGCAGTAAATACCACTGCATTCAGATAGCCCTCAAAGTGTATGCGATTTGGTTTGTTAATATTGGCCAGAGCCATATCCTTTAAGAACTCTAGACACCAGTAAACTATACATGTATTTGGGTTTGGCACGACTTCAGTTACCATCACTTCACTGGGATATTTAAGTCGAGCAAATAGATCTGAGCTTGAAGCAAAAGAGACGCTGGTATATTCAGGGCTAAATTGTTGCTCATAGGCATTATTTATAAACTCCGATAATGGCTTATAAGTACCCACCAAACTAATGGCTGTTACACCACTGGCTTTTAGTGTTTTTAGGGCGTTTGCAATATCAAGACTGTTACGCTGATAGCGTGCTACTTTGACTGGTTTTAGGCTAAATTTAGCGAGTGACTTTCTTAGCCCTGACTCAACGACGAAGCCAAACTCATCAGCTTGAATTAACAACCCAATACGGCTGTGATTCTTTTCTTTGACTAGGTATTTTATTTGTTCGTCAGCTTCGTCTTCATAACTAGCACGCAGGTTAAACACATTCATTTTTGGCTGATAATGCAAAAACTCGGCGCCACTGTAAGGCATCAGATAGGGAGTTTGTAACTTTTCAAGCAGAGCAGAAACAGCGAAGCTTGTTGGCGTGCCCATGGCTCCAAATAGAGCATCGACTTTGTCTTTATAAATAAAGTGGCGAGTATTACGTACTGCTTGTCTTGGTTCGTACCCATCATTAGCAACAATGAGCTGCACTAGAGCTCCATTGATGCCTCCACTTTTATTGACCTTATTAAAATAGATATTACTACCTTGATAAAGTTGTTCACCAATTTGTTTGGCTGGTCCTGTTAAGGCGGTAGACATACCAAGCTTTATTACAGCTTTATCTTCGGCATAGACAAAGTTGCTGTTAAAAAATAGCAACAATAAAACAACGTTAAGGTAATTTCTTAAGTAAATATTGCTCATACCAATCAGTTACAGCCTGTTTTAATTGTTTATCGAGTGATTTTTTACCGCTGATCTGTAGCGCTATTTGTGCCTTTTGAGGTGACCAGTTTTGTAATATTAGCCTAATAAAAAGGCATTTGGTATTTTCATCACAGGTTAACAGGCTGCGTGGTGTGCACCAAAGTGTCCGCCAAAGCAAAGGCTTTATGGCATGCAACTGATAGTCTGTTGTTAGTAAAGACTTTAATCGTTTATCTAAATGGCTATCAACATGGCATGGCATAAAAGCTGTTAGTACTTGTTCGACTAATTGCTGGTCGAGCTGATTGAAATGATCGAGTAGTTGTAATGCAAAATCAGACTGAAATTCGCTTTCTAGTTGGTCGTTTAAGGTATTCTCTCGACTTAAGCTTTTTAGTACTAGTGCCGCATGCTCTGCGGTTGCTTTATCTTGTTTGAATCCGAGTTTGACTAAATTAAACCCCGCCGCTTGCCAAAAATTGAGTAAGCTGGCACTTGCGCCAAAACTAGCACCAAACCAATGGCAGCTTGTTGTTAATTGTTGCTCGCAATGCGCAAGTAATTTTGAGCCAATTTTATTGTTATGATGTGATGGTGCAACAGCAATGCGTACAACGCGAGCACAGTTTAAAGTGAGTATATTTGGCTCAACGGCTAGCTGTGCTAAGGTTTGCGCCATTAAATGCCCTTGTGGGCGGCGTTGGCCACTGGTAATTTGTTCACTTATCGTGGCATTTAAACCGCCTTCAATCGCAATTAAACAGACTCCAAGAATTGTATTGTGCTGTTGGCAGATAAATATACGCTGTGCTGTGGCATCCAGGAGGTGGCGTAAATCATTTACGCTAGTTTGATAGTGCGCTAACGACAACAAGCCCATTACTTGGCGAAGTAGCGCTTCATCGTTGACCAGATCCGTTGCATGCAGCTCGCTAAACTTAAGTGCCGTATTAGTAAACTCGCTGCTTGTATAGTCTGCATCTAGGGCTAAAAGTTTACAAATATGTTGTTCAAGAGGGTCCGCTGGTGCAAAGCGAATGGGTAGCTCTAAATTAACACTACGCATATTTTTAAAGTGTTGTTCTAAATAGCGTTTAAAGCGTAAAGTATAACCGCGGCCATTACCTTCATAACCAATCATAGTACTGGCAAATACAATGCGCGGATAATGAGCAAGCATTTTGATAAGCATAGGTACTGGAATTGCTGCGGCTTCGTCAACTAGCAGCACATCGCATTGAGGCTGCTCACTTAATAGTTGATCTGGTGCAATGTAGCGTAGGTTAGCGAGTTGTTTTTGCTGTGCTTGATAATGGCAGCCTCGCTCAGCAGCAAAATGTTTAAAGCAGCTATGCAGAGCTGAAAATTGTTGTGAGCAGATAATAATGCTTTTATCGCTAAGCTTTGCAGCTGCAATGCCAAGTGCTGCAGATTTTCCGCGGCCACGATCAGCACTGATCAATAACGGTCGGTTTGCTCTTCCCGTTGCCGTTTTAATTATTTGCTCAACACAATACTGTTGCTCTGTCAGTGATAGTACACCAGCTTCAGCGCTTATTTTAGGAAGTGGTTGCCAACCTTCAGTTTGGCTAAAATGCAGTAGTGAGTTATCGATGAGCAAACCCGCTAAACGTTGATTAAAGTAACTGTGCTGGCTTTGTTGCGCAAATGATTGAAAAGTCTCGAGGGCTGGATCGCACCAATGCTGTAAATCAGCCAACTTTGGTAACAATAAGATAAACAACCCGCCTGCTTGCACTGTGCCACTAAGTGCGGCGAGTTTATCTGGGCTTAAGCCACTAAAGCCATCATAAATAACATGTTGAAATTCTTGTCCGAGGATCTGATGAATATGTTCAGGCCAGCTATTATTTATGAGCTCACGACTGGTTGATAATACTTTACAAATGGGATGGTTCAGTTGTTGGAATAACTCATTGGCTTGCTGATAACACCAATTTTGCTCGCCAGAAACTAATAGCAGTTGCCTATGTTTTGCATAGGCAAGCTGCGTGAGAAATGTTGCTAGTTGCGGGTTAAATAGCTTGTAGTCGTGCATAAACAGTTACTAACCACTTACTACCAAAGTCATCAAAGTTAACTTGCACACGTGATTGTGCACCACTGCCTTCGTAATTAATAACGGTCCCCATACCAAATTTAGCATGTAATACATGCTGGCCTAAGTTAAAGCCGCTTTCTTCAAATGCTGCATGGCTCACTGATGAACTAAACCGCCCAGCTGCTGGCGGGCGCGATACTTGAGTTTTGATGCGTATTTCTTCAATGCAATCTTCTGGCATTTCACGTAAAAAACGTGACGGGCTGTGGTATTTTTCTTGTCCGTAGAGGCGACGGCTCTCAGCGTGACTAATATAGAGTTTTTCCATCGCACGGGTCATGCCCACATAACAAAGACGACGTTCTTCTTCTAAGCGACCCGATTCTTCGTTACTTTGTTGTGATGGGAACATGCCTTCTTCCACACCGACCATAAATACCAGTGGGAACTCTAGCCCTTTCGCTGAGTGCAAAGTCATCATTTGCACTGCATCTTCATGTTCTTCTGCTTGTCCATCACCGGATTCAAGTGAGGTGTAGGCCAAAAAGCCCTGTAGCGGAGAACTAAACTCTTCATCTTCTGGTAATTCGTATTGACCACAAGCGCTAATTAACTCTTCTAAGTTTTCTACCCGAGCACGGCCTTTTTCGCCTTTTTCAGCTTGGTACATGGCCATTAAGCCTGATGTTTGAATGGCGTATTTGGCTTGTTCTTCAAGCGTGAGATCGCCAATTTTCTCTTCAATGTGTTCAACCAACTCAACAAACTTAGTGACCACGCTTGCAGCGCGTCCTGATAAGTGTTGTTGCTCAACAATAGCTTTTGCCGCATACCAAAGTGGCAGCGATTCAGCTCGTGCACAGTCACGAATATGGCTTAAGGTTTTATCGCCAATACCGCGTGCAGGGGTATTAATAACACGCTCAAAGGCGGCATCGTCTTGACGATTACCTACCAGGCGTAGATACGCCAGCGCATCTTTAATTTCTTGTCGTTCGAAGAAGCGCATACCACCATAGATACGGTATTTTAAGCCTTCTTGTAGCATGGCTTCCTCAAGCACCCGCGATTGCGCATTACTACGATATAAAATTGCCGCATCTTGTAGTGCGTTACCGGCATTGAGCCAACTGCGCAGTTTGCTACTTACAAAGCGGGCTTCATCGAGTTCATTAAAGGCGGCATAAACAGAAATAGGTTCGCCGTCATTGCCATCAGTCCAGAGGCTTTTTCCCATACGATCTGAGTTATTTTGAATAAGCGCATTGGATGCTTTTAGAATGGTCGCCGTTGAACGGTAATTTTGTTCAAGGCGGATTGTTTCGGCCTCAAAGTCGGTTAAAAAGCGTTTGATGTTTTCAATTTTTGCACCGCGCCAGCCGTAAATACTCTGGTCATCATCACCAACAATCATAATGCTATTAGTGTCGCCAGCGAGTAACTTAAGCCATGCATATTGAATAGTGTTGGTATCTTGAAACTCGTCTACTAGCATGTGAGCAAAGCGTTGCTGATAATGACGTAATAACGTAGGGTTATTTTTCAAAACCTCAAAACTACGCAGTAATATTTCGGCGAAATCAACTAATCCTGCACGGTCGCACGCTTCTTGGTAAGCGGTATAGACTTTAAGCATCATTTGCTCATTGATATCATAGGCTTGAATATCTTTTGGGCGCAGACCTTCATCTTTTTTGGCACTTATATACCAACCAAATTGTTTTGCAGGCCATTTTTTATCATCAATATTCATCGCCTTTAGTAAGCGTTTGATCATTCGTAGTTGATCGTCTGAATCTAAAATCTGAAACGCTTCTGGTAAATTTGCTTCACGGTGATGGGCGCGTAAAATTCGGTGCGATAAACCATGGAAAGTACCGATCCACATACCACCAACGGGCGCTTGAAGGGCTTGCTCTACACGCGTGCGCATTTCTTTGGCTGCTTTATTGGTAAAAGTTACCGCAAAAATACTGTAAGCAGAAGCTTGCTCTACTTGCATCAGCCAAGCGATACGATGAACGAGAACTCGAGTTTTTCCTGAGCCTGCGCCAGCCAGCACCAGCATATTTTGAAGTGGGGCTGCAACTGCATCCCGTTGCTTATCATTTAAACCATCGAGTAATTCTGAAACGTCCATCATCACGCCTTTTCAATCAATATTAAAAGCAGTATAACAGGTGTTTTTGTTAGGCTAAATAAAATACTGTTTTTATAACCAGTTAATTTAACGGATCCTCTTTAGCCTTTAAAAAGTTAATGATTCATTTATAGCAATTTTTTAGCTAAGCTAGAACAACAGTATTAAATGACATCGCCAATTTGACTTATATTTAGTAAAAATCACTACGTTGCCCAGTGTTTGGGAAAATATTTAATTTTAATCTATTGATTTGTAATGATTAAATAATTGGCATAAAGAATGTAAGTACATAACAATAAGATTAAATTAATAATTGAGGTTAACATGGCAGAGCAAGGTTCAGGCGGTAATGTAATTGCGGCGATTTGTAATATATTTTTTCCAGGTCTTGGGCAATTAGTGCAAGGTCGTATACTGGCGGCAATTTTCTTTTTCTTGGCGTGGGTTATTAGTGGAGCACTTATCTATGTCGTAGTCGGTTTTATTTTGCTCCCTATTGTTTATATTTGGGCAATCATTGATGCGGCTCGGTTCAGAAGTTATCGGTAGCTGTGTTACTTAAAATAATAGCGCTTTTTAGCGCTATTTTTGTATCTGGCTTTATTTATTCATAGCTGACTAGGGTATAATCCCGATCATTAGTTGTATTTAGGGAACCTTATGGAATACCAGTTTATACGTGATCCAATCAGTGGCTTACGTATCAAAATTAGCAGTGAACATGCTGTTATTGGCCGTTGGCTTAATGAAGAAATCGGTAAAGATAAAATCGCCATGGTGCAGGCTTTAATCGCCTCAGTTGCCAGAAGTTTCGAACCGCTGACACTGCAAGGTCAAGAAATTGATTTGATTTTAAATAAAGATGAAGCCATTTTTGAAGCCCATGCCTTGCATCAAGACTCTGAAGACTTATTTGCTTATCAAGACGATGAACTGATGCTTGAAGAAAACGGTTTAAGTAGCGGCTGTGGTTTTGAAGATTTTGTAGACCTGATTAATTCGTGGCAAGAATTTATCACCGGAAGGTAAGTAGAGAGCCGCAGCTCTCTACTAGTGTTATGTTATTGCTCCGCAACTGATTTTACTGCCGCTAATAGTAAGTTTTCAGTTAGGCGAACTTTGTAATTAGGATTCGCGTATTGAAAATGCACTAAGCCTTTTTGGTCAATTACAAACACTGCCGGCACAGGTAAGGCTACCTTTGCTTTACCTTCAAGAGAAACAAAGTTCACCCCCAACTTATTACGGTAAATGGTCGCTGTTTTATCATCCAGATAAAAAGCTAAACCTAGTGCCTGACTTAAGACTAAGCTATCGTCCGATAGTAGCTGATAGTTAGGCGAATCAATTTTAGTTTCAGCTAACTTCGCAGGGCTGTCAGGAGATACTGCGATAATTTGCGCACCTAAATCAGCTAGCTCAGCTTCAATTTTTTGCACATTCGCTAATTGCTTCGAGCAATATGGGCACCAACCGCCACGGTATACGATAAGCACCGTGGTTTTTTCAGCAAAACGTTCAGCTAAAACAACATTTTTACCGGTTTTATCTTTCAGTGTGATTGCTGGAATTGTTAAGCCGGGCATCAGCGGACTAACTTTTTCAGCTTGATTCGCAATGTTGGTCGCTGTGGCTGCAGATACACCAGTACTTATGAGTATAGAACAAGTAAGTAAAATTGATTTTAGCATGTAGCTCTCTTTTTAATTGATTTAGATATTGAAACTAGACAGGCTAACAACAGAAATAATTTCAATAGATCTGAGATATCTGTATTATTGACCGTAATTTGAAAATAGTAACTGGAAGAGATATGTCTGCCAATTTAAATAAACTAGTGGTGATGCTAGAAATGCAAAATGCGATGAACACCAAAGTTCATGAGCAATGGTTTAGCCAAGGCTTTGAATGGTATCGTGCTATTTGGGTTGAATGTGCAGAAATGCTTGATCATTACGGTTGGAAATGGTGGAAAAAACAAACACCGGATACTGAACAAGTTATTTTAGAACTTGTTGATATTTTTCATTTTGGCTTATCACTGCGTATTGATGGTGAAACGAGCTATTTGGAGTTGGCTAAGCAGCTTGAGCAACAATTAAGTGCACCGCAACAAGCCGATGATTTTAAACAAACTTTAGAAACGCTAGCTGCATCAGCTGTTGCTGATAAAACCTTTAATGCGGCTGCTTTTGCAGGTTGTATGGCACAAATAGGCATGGATATCGATGATTTATATCGTGGCTATGTTGGTAAGAACACACTTAACTTTTTCCGCCAAGATCACGGTTATAAAGATGGTAGCTATATTAAAGTGTGGAATGGCCAAGAAGACAACGAGCATTTAGTTGAAGTTGTTAAAAGCCTTGATACTGAGCATGCCGATTTCGCAAAGCTTGTTTACCAAGGCTTAGAGGCTCGTTACCCGAAAAACTAAGGAAGTAGAGTCCGAAAGTCAGTCACGTTTAAGTAGTCACTAAGCTCATTGTGCGGTTGTTTGCTATCAGGGTTAGCAACCGCCAATAAATGACCTATCCCATACTCTTTAGCTGCATTTAGCACGGCTAAACTATCATCAACAAATAACGTTCGTTGTTTCTTAAACCCTAACTCAGCTTGTACTTGTTGCCATAATGATTGGTGTTCTTTACTTACACCATATTGATGCGTTGAGATCACGCCATCGAGATAGTTATCGATGTCGGTTTGTGCAAACTTGAGCATGACACTTTCTGGGTGTGCATTGGTCAGCAATATTAACTCTTTGCCTGCTTTGCGTAGTGCAGTTAAAAACTCAGGTACATCTTCACGTACTTTGATCAAATGTTGGTGTTGACGCTTGAGCTCCATAATTGGCAGGTTAAGTTGTTGCTCCCAGTACTCTAAACAATACCATTGAATTTGCCCGCTGACCGCTTGATAACGTTTGAGAATATCTGCTTTAGCTTGCGCTAAGCTAATGTTTTGTACAATGGCGTGTTGTTCAGGGATCACGGTAAGCCAAAAGTGAGTATCAAAGTGGAGATCGAGCAAAGTACCATCCATATCTAATAGCACTGTATCGATTTTCGACCAATTTAGCATAGGAATTTCATCTCATAGGGTTTATTATTGAACTAACTGCCATGATAGCAAATTAATGCCAATGACACAGAAAAAGCACCCAACACCACCACAAATCCTTAGTAGCGAAGTCGTTGCTAAAAGCAGATTATTTACGGTGGAATCACTTGAATTAAAATTTTCAAATGACGAACAGCGTCAATATGAGCGGATCCGCGGCGGTGGCCGAGGCGCTGTAATGATTGTGCCACTAACGGCTGATAATGAGCTACTGTTGGTACGCGAATACTGTGCGGGCACTAATGACTATCAACTAGGTTTTCCAAAAGGGTTGATTGACCCAGGCGAAACTCCAGAGCAAGCAGCTAACCGAGAGTTAAAAGAAGAGGTAGGCTTTGGCGCAGAGCAATTACAGCCACTAAAAACAGTGTCTATGGCGCCAAGTTATTTTAATGCCACCATGCACATACTGTTTGCTCAACAACTTTACCCACAAACACTCGTTGGCGATGAGCCAGAGCCTTTAGTGGTTGTTAAGTGGCCATTAACAGATTGGCAGTCATTATTACAACAATCTGATTTTACAGAAGCACGAAGCGTTGCAGCTTTGCTATTATTAACTAAGTATTTAGAAGTAGGAGCTGCGAATGATTGAATTACTTGAGCCGTGTATTGAACTTGCACAAAATGCCGGCGCCGCTATTATGGCGATTTATAAAAAAGACGATATTGGTCAGCAAGAAAAGTCAGATCATACACCAGTCACTAAAGCTGATTTAGCCGCTAATGATGTGCTGGTTGCTGGATTAAAAGCACTGGCACCTGATATTCCTATCATGTCAGAAGAGACGCCGATCCCAGCTTTGGCTGATCGAAAAGATTGGCAGCGTTACTGGTTACTCGATCCAATGGATGGTACTGGTGAGTTTATTTTAGAAAGCGGCGACTTCGCAGTGAATATCGCTCTGATTGAAAATAATCGCCCGGTACTTGGGGTGATCTATTGGCCTGCGAAAGAAACCACTTATTTTGCCAGTTATCAAAATGGTGCATTTAAGCGTATTGATGGTGACGATCAACAAATTAATGTTGCTACACCTGATAACTTAACTTTAGCAGTAAGTCGTCGTCAAAAAATTGAAGCGGTAAGTCAGTACTTGAATATGCAGTTTGCAACGGTTGCAGTGGGTTCATGTTCTTTAAAAGCCTGTATTGTTGCTGAAGGTAAGGCAGACTGTTTTTTACGGATTGGACCAACGGGCGAGTGGGATACGGGGGCATCGCAAATAATTGTTGAAGAAGCAGGTGGCTGTATTACTGACGCTGAGTTTAACCCGCTAACCTACAACCAACGTGAAAGTACAGAGAATCCTGATTTTATAGTAATGGGCCACCCTGATTGGGAATGGCAAAAAATGATAAATCCGCATCAAAGAGCCGTTTAATTACTCTGTTTGCTTGCTTTTTGTGCGGTTGAACAGCTTTAAGCAGTTTAACTGTTGCATTATAATTTGATTCCTATACTATAGCGCTCTCTTCGAAACAGGCTCGCAAAAAACGCGAAATTGTTGAATAAGAAATTACAGGCGCGGGATGGAGCAGCCTGGTAGCTCGTCGGGCTCATAACCCGAAGGTCGTCGGTTCAAATCCGGCTCCCGCAACCAATTTCCTTAAATGATTTGGTGCATTAGAAGTTTTAAAAGGTCGTCGGTTCACTCTTCACCTTTCACAGCTCCCGCAACCAATACTTTTAAAGAAGCGGTTACTGTAAACTCTTGGTGAGAGTTAAAAATCACTAGTCGATAGACTTAAAATATACAGGCGCGGGATGGAGCAGCCTGGTAGCTCGTCGGGCTCATAACCCGAAGGTCGTCGGTTCAAATCCGGCTCCCGCAACCAATTTCCTTAAGGGGTTTGAGGTTACTGTAGGTAGTTTATAAAGGTCGTCGGTTCACTCTTCACCTTTCACAGCTCCCGCAACCAATTCTTTAGGGAATTGAAAGCCAAGTTGTAATGTATAGCAACTATAAATAAATCTGCAATTTCAGGCGCGGGATGGAGCAGCCTGGTAGCTCGTCGGGCTCATAACCCGAAGGTCGTCGGTTCAAATCCGGCTCCCGCAACCAACTGAAATTACAATGTAGAATATTAAACAGACACGCCTAAAGCGTGTTTTTTTATGCCTGAAATTCAGTGAAATGGATAGCTCGTCGGTCTCAGCTCTCCATTAGCCAGCAAAGGTCATCTATCCAAATCCGGCTCCCGCAACCAACTGAAATAACAAGTTCTATTAAATCGACACGCCTAAAGCGTGTTTTTTTATGCCTGAAATTCAGTGAAATGGATAGCTCGTCGGTCTCAGCTCTCCATTAGCCAGCAAAGGTCATCTATCCAAATCCGGCTCCCGCAACCAACTGAAATTACAATGTAGAATATTAAACAGACACGCCTAAAGCGTGTTTTTTTATGTCTGAAATTCAGTGAATATCTTGTTGATGCTGCTCATAACCCGAAGGTCGTCATCACTGCGTGAGGCGCTCACTCTTGATAAACTCTGGCTCTCGCAACCCTTTTATGTCAGCATTTTGATAGAACCTAGAACCTAGAACCTAGAACCTAGAACCTAGAACCTAGAACCTAGAACCTACTTCCAAAGATCAGGATCGTCTTCTGTACGGGAACCTTGTCTATCTAATACCTGTGAGAATCGATTAGCAAAAATACCAAGGTAACCCCAGGCAGCGAAGAACAGTGCGATTGCTAAAATTGCTAAGCCGATGATTTGTAAACTGTAGTGGCTATAATAGCCGAGGGCAATAAATACCACGGCCAGCACAAACAGTGCTAGGCCGCGTAAAAAGCGTTTTAAGCTGAGCTTAGGTTCAGAGCCTAAGCGATAAATCAGCTGCTTTAACATTATGATGGGCGATTAATAGTAAGAATGATCGCCAGCTTTGTGGTCTGTGATATCAGCAACACCGGTGATCTCATCAAACTTAGCAATCATTTCTTTTTCAATGCCTTCTTTTAGCGTAACGTCGATCATTGAACAACCATTACAGCCACCGCCAAATTGTAGTACCGCAATACCTTCAGCTGTTACTTCTACAAGGCTTACTTGGCCACCGTGATTGGCAAGCTGAGGGTTAACTTCTGTTTCTAGCATGTGCTGAATACGTTCGTTAAGGCTTGCATCATCACCGATTTTACGGGCTTTTGCGTTAGGTGCTTTAAGTGTTAATTGCGTGCCCATTTTATCGGTAACGAAATCAATTTCAGCTTCGGCCAAAAATGGCGCGCTTTCAGCGTCAACAACAGCATCAAAACCGTTAAAAGGAAGGCGAATATCAGTGGCTTCCACTGCATCTTCTGGGCAATAAGAAACACCACATTCCGCTTGTGATGTGCCAGGGTTAACAACAAATACACGAATATTTGTTTTTTCAGCTTGGTCAGCTAATAATTTTGCAAAATGCGATTGTGCGGTTTCGGAAATAGAAATCATAAAACAACTATACTTGACTAAATTACTCGGATACTGGTTATCATACTCCGCTCATCGCGTTGTCGCCAGTGTTGAGCGTAAAAATTTGGCATCTATTTTAAGCAGTGGTAGCGTGCAAACATTGATCATTTACTGAGTGTTTTATATGCGTTTGATAATAACAATCTTTACACTATTGCTGAGCTTTTCTTGTTTAGCACAACCGCTTTCCTATTATTTCAATAATGATGTGAAATTTGATCCAACAATTCCTACCCCAGAGCAGGTTTTAGGTTATGAAGTTGGCCAGTGGCATGTCCGCCATGATCAACTTGTGCGCTATATGGAGATATTGGCAGAAAAGAGTGATCGAATTAATTTTGAAGTGATTGGTCGCACTCATGAGCAGCGTCCACTGGTGATGCTTACGATCACTGCTGCTACTAAGTTAGCAAATGTAGAGCAACTACGTCAGGCGCATTTAGCGCGTTTAGCTGATCCAGAAAAAGCCAAAGAGACCGATCAACCTGCGGTAGTATGGATGGGGTATAGCGTCCATGGTAATGAATCATCAGGTAGTAATTCAGCCTTGTTGGTGGCGTATTATTTAGCTGCGGCGCAAGGTAAAGAAATAGATACCCTATTAAATAATACCGTTATTTTGCTCGATCCTTCATTAAACCCCGATGGCTTAGCGCGTTTTGCTAATTGGGCTAATAGCAATCGGGGCATGAACTTATCGTCTGATCCACAAACGCGAGAGCATATTGAAAGCTGGCCAAGTAGCCGTACTAACCATTACTGGTTTGATTTAAATCGCGATTGGTTATTATTACAGCATCCAGAATCACGAGCGCGAATTGCTAAATTTCATCATTGGAAGCCTAATATTCTTACTGATTTTCATGAAATGGGCCCTAATAGCACCTTTTTCTTTCAGCCAGGTATTCCATCACGTAAGCACCCAATCACTCCTGATGAAAATGTTAGCCTTACAAAGGCGATAGGTAACTACCATGCAAAAACATTAGATGAACATAATGCCTTGTATTTTACCGAAGAAAGCTTTGATGACTTTTACTATGGCAAAGGCTCTACCTACCCAGATGTAAACGGTGGCGTGGGCATTTTATTTGAACAAGCCAGTTCACGGGGGCATGTACAGGAAACACAAAACGGAACTTTAACTTTTCCTTTCACAATTAAAAATCAGCTGCTTACGAGCCTATCTACATTTCAGGCTGCGATAGATAACCGTCAGGCGTTACTTGATTATCAAGCCAGTTTTTATAATCATGCTATCGAGCTTGCTAATGATGAAGACTATAAAGGGTATGTTGTGCAAAGTGGTGCTGATACTACCCGTATGACGCTTTTTTTAGATCTATTAAAGCAGCATCAAATTCAGGCATACCCACTTAATAAAGCTGTCAAAGCAGATGGGAAGAGTTTTTCAGTCACTAGCTATTTTGTACCACTTGCGCAGCCACAATTTCGCTTAGTAAAAGCGATTTTCAGTGAGCAAAAGCGCTTTGTTGATAATACTTTTTATGACGTATCAGGTTGGACTTTAGCTCATGCTTTTAATTTAGAGTTTGCAGCTATAAAAAGCGGCTGGGGCTTGGACGTTAGCAAAGATGCATGGCAACAACCTGAGCAAGCTCAATTTCCAGCATTGGAGGCACAGTATGCGTTTGGCTTTAAGTGGGATAATTACCTAGCACCAAAAATGCTTAATAAGTTATTGCAACAAGGCGTGCAGGCGCGTGTCGCTTTAAGTCCATTATCAGCTAAATCACTGACGAGCACTGAAGAGTTTGCCGCAGGGAGTATTATTGTTCCTGCGGGAATTCAAACTAACCCACAATGGGTTACATTATTAAATGATGCGCAAAATGAGTTTGGTATTGCTATCACGCCAATTACTTCTGGCTTGACCTCGCAAGGTGCAGATCTAGGTTCTCGAACACTTGCGGTAGTCAAAGCACCTAAAGTGTTACTGGTGGGAGGTCAAGGGACTAGTCAATATGAAGTTGGTGAAGTGTGGTATTACTTAGACCGTTTTGTAGGTGTATCACCAACGATTGTGGAAATGGAACGTTTTGGTAATTTAGAGCTTAGCAATTACAGCCATATTGTGTTGGCGCATGGTAATTACAATCAGCTTTCGGATGCAGACAAAGTAGCAATTAAAAGCTGGGTGCGTAAAGGCGGTGTAATATGGGGACATAAAGGCGGAGCAAAGTTCTTAGTCGATCAACAACTACTAAAAACCACTTATTTATCACGCCGAGATGTTGCCAGTGCCTTCAAAACAGATGGCTTACATTATGGTGATAAAGATCATCTCGCAGGGCGCCAACGGATAGCTGGGGCGATTTTCAATACTAAAGTAGATTTAACGCACCCGCTTACTTTTTCATTACAGCGTAATACTTTGCCAGTATTTAAAAATAGTACTTGGTTACTTGAAATGTCACCAGCACCATTTGTCAACGTATTACAGTACACGCATAAGCCATTACTAGCTGGTTTTACCGATGACGTAAATATTGAACAAGTTGCTGGGGCGGCGGGGTTAGTGGCACATTCGTATGGGCGAGGAAATGTAATTGGCATGACAGATAATCCTGTATTTAGAGGGTATTGGTACGGCACGAGTCGGTTATTGAGCAATGCGTTATTTTTCGGTCATACATTTAGCGCAAATGCAGAATAATTACTCCGCTTAAGGATTAATCCCCCAATGGTGTTAAGCAAGTCACAAACGCCCAGACTTGTTTAGCACCTGCTTGTTTAAGTGCGGCTGTGGCTGCATTTAAAGTGGCACCAGTAGTCATCACATCATCAATAATGGCGACTGTTTTACCTGTCATATCGGTATTACATATAAACGCATTCTGTAAGTTTTTAATCCGTTTAGCTTTGCTAAGTGATGATTGCGCTTGTGTTTTTTTACTGCGCTGTAAGCTCAGAAAATCAACCTGCTCATCTTTTAAGCAAGGCAACCAGCATTGCGATACTTGATTAAACCCTCGTTTTAAAAAGCGCTGTTGGTGCAAAGGTAAAATGATAAATAGCTCAGGCCATGAGTCGCAGGTGTGTTTACTGATAGTAAATTGCAGGCTAATTATTAGTGATAAAGCTTTTTTATAATGAATTTGATTACTAAATTTTAGTTGGCTGAGCCAGCTATCAAACGGAGGCCGATACCAAGCGCAAGCAAATAGATGATCAAATTGGCAATCAGGAAACAGCTCTACTATATCTGGACGATACAATAGATTTGGATGTTCACGTAAATCCAGTAATGACAAGTCAGCTAAGCACTGTTCGCACAAGCTATTATTACTATTAACAACGCATTGGCATTGCACGCAAAAAGAAGGGAAAAACCAATCTCCGAGGTGTTGAAGAGATTGCTTAAAAGCAGCCATTGCATTCATTTCCTTAAGCGCTATTATGAGCGCTAAGTTTGGAACAGGGTTGGTGAAAATGCAAAATGAGCTAGTGTTATTACATGGTTGGGGAATGAATCAAGGAGTGTGGCAATTAATTTTACCTGAGCTTGAATTTATTCATGCTGATACTGTACGCTGCCTTGATTTACCCGGTTATGGTAATAGTGAAAGATACCCTAACCCTTATAGCTTGCATGCTGCCGCGCTACAATTAAGTGAACAATTGCAACCTAACTCGACTTTGATGGGGTGGTCTTTGGGTGGTTTATTTGCGGTTTATATTGCTAAACATTGGCCTGAAAAAGTGTCGAAAGTAATATTAGTTGCCTCAACGCCATTTTTTGCTGAAACCGATGATTGGCCTGGGATAAAAGACAATGTACTCACTGCTTTTAAAGATCAACTAGTAACCCATCGTGAGAAAACCATAGAGAGATTTTTAGCGATACAAGCGATGGGCAGTGATAGCGCCCGTGATGATATAAAGCAGCTGAAAAAATTATTAAATGAATATCCAGCACCGCAAGAAAGTGCCCTAAGTGTTGGCTTAGACATTTTACAGCATGATGATTTACGCAATGCATTTGCAAATTGTACGGTGCCAATTCGCGGTGTATTTGGTCGTTTAGATGCTCTAGTGCCGTATCGCGCAGTCGTTAAAATGCAGGCGTTAAATAGTGACTTTGAGTATGAAGTGATAGATAAAGCATCTCATGCCCCGTTTATTTCTCATAAAAAAGAGTTTTTATCCGCCATCAAATCAATGCTTTAAAAAGTAACGCTAAAGGAGTCCCAAAAACTCAGGCGCAAAGCTTTATTTTGGCTGTTTTATGAGCGATAATTAACCAATATATCATTGGTGGGAGTCTAATATGCCAATCGGATCTGTTTTTAATAATGGTGTTGAAGGTTTTAATCGTGCCAGTCAGGGCATTGAAAAAGCCAGCGCAGAAATCAATCGCGCCAGCATTGAACAACAAGATGATGCACAGCTTGCCCAGCAGCGTCAGCTACAGGCCGCACGTTCTGATGAAGCGGTCACCGCGCCTGTATCGCAACCTGCTCGTATTGATGAAGCCTTGGTAAATCTAAAAGTTGAAGAATTTAATGCCAAAGCGAATACGCAATCGATTCAAACTGCAGATGAAGTACTGGGTACGTTAATTGATGTGCGAGTTTAATTAAGCATGAATATTGTCACGCCATTTCCTAATGTAAATATAAACACCGCCAATGTTTATACGGAAACGGCTCGGCGTGACAACCAGCTCCGCGAAGTTATTCCACCTCCTGCTGCAGCCAAGCCAAGTAATGCTGAAAACAAAACCCTCGGTGATAATGAAAAAGCTAAACAACCTGGTACTAATGATACCGGTACATACGACGCCAAGGGTAAACTTGCCGATGAAAAAGTAATTCAAGAGCGTCAGCAAGGTGATGCACAGCAAAATCCAGAGCAAAGCGAACAGCAGCAAGAAGCCAAACAAGAAGCGCAGCAAAAAGAGCAAGCTGCACAGCAAGAGCAACAAGATGCTGAGCAAATAAAAGAGCTCAAAGTGCGTGATACCGAAGTGCGTATCCATGAACAAGCGCATGCTTCTGTTGGTGGGCAATATGCAGGTTCCCCTAGCTATGAATATCAGCGCGGCCCTGATGGGACCAATTACGCCGTTGGTGGTGAAGTTCAAATTGACGTTGCGGAAATTGAGGGCGATCCGCAAGCAACAATAGAAAAAATGCAAACTGTGCGCGCAGCTGCGCTTGCTCCTGCAGAGCCTTCTGGTGCTGATCGTTCTATTGCTGCTGATGCGACTCAAAAGCTTGCCGCAGCGCAAGCTGAGCTTGCTAATACAGATAAAGTTGACACCGATGATGATGAAAATAAATCATCATTTAAAATTGATAATGAGTTTGCAGCTAGCGATTCTACAGATGACGACGCTATTGAAAACTTTCCACAACGCTCTGCTGATGTTGAGGCCCGTGCGGGTCGCATTGCTCAGTTTTATCAGTTCACCTCAGAACCTCGTAGTAATAGTCAATTTTCTACAACAATTTGATTGCGGCTCACTGCATTATAATTTCTCCTCTTTTACTTCACTTATATAATTTTTTTTAAAACTTTGACGTATTTATTGGAGTCACTGGTTATAACGCTACAAATTGCTACATTTTGCATTTTAGCTGTGCAAAGTTAAGCCGTATGTGACTTTTATGTTTATTTGGTGTTAATTTCGTCTCTTTTTTAGGTCGAGGCAAAATTGACCGCTTAAAAATCCCGCTGTATATCTCATCCTGCTAATTAGATTTAGCATCAATAGGAATAATTCAAAGCAGAGTATCTGCCTAACAAACGAATGTAATAGGATGAATATGCAGCCGTGCAATAACAAGAAAGTGCATTTCAAAAAAAGCTCTTTGGCTATATTTACAGCAATATATGTCGGAGCTACAGGATATGCAGTGGCCGAACCTGGCTTTAAAAAGACGACAAATGTCGACTTATATGAGCCAACATTTACATCACAAGATGTAGCAAACTATCAAGAACAAAAACAAGCAATTGAAAACAATGGTTTGCTGCGTGGTAATGTTGGTCGTTTAAATCAGCAGTATCAAAACCAAACACCTGAGCAGGTATTCCAACCGCAACAAGGTGTTACTGGTAAGCAAACTTATATTGTGCAACTTGATGAAGAACCGGTAACGAGTTATCAAGGTGATATTCAAGGTTATGCTGCAACAGCGGTAAAAGAATTACGTTCAGTTATGGTACGCGAGCGTGTTAACACGCAATCTCGTGAAGTGCGCAATTATCAAACATTTTTAAAGCAGCGTCAAAATACGGTACTTAGTAGTGCTCGTGGTCAGGGTGCTAGTATTGAGGTGAAAAAGCAGTTCACATTGGCAAATAATGCTGCCGTTGTTGAAATGACCCAACAAGATGCATTGTTACTCGCTAAGCAGTCAGGGGTTAAACGTATTACTCCTAACCGTATTTTTGAATTACGTACAGACCGTGGGCCACAATTTATTGGCGCTGACCGTATTTGGCAAGGTGATAACGATATCGGCGGTATTGCAGCCAAAGGTGAGGGGATGGTTGTTGGTATCATAGATACAGGTATTAATACCGACCATCCAGCGTTTGCCAGTGATGAGCAATTTTCACAAATGAATCCACTCGGTGCAGGTAACTTTGTTGGTGACTGCGTTGAAGACGCAACCTTATGTAATGATAAGTTAATTGGTGTGCGCTCATATCCGGAAATAACCTCAGCAAATAGAGATTCTATTTTTGATCGTGATGATCGCCGGCCAGAAAATGGTGAAGATTACAATGGTCATGGCTCGCACACGGCAAGCACTGCTGCAGGTAACACTCTATTAGATACACCACTGCAAGCCGCCACTGGCGAAAAAGTAAGTGATGGTGAAAACTTACCATTTACCTTTGCACAAACTAGTGGTGTAGCGCCTCGTGCACACATTATTTCGTACCAAGTGTGTTGGGCGGGTAACGGTGGAGATCCTTACTCAGGCTGCCCAGAATCTGCAATTTTATCAGCGTTCGAAGATGCCATTGCTGATGGCGTTGATAGTATAAATTTCTCGATTGGTGGGGCTGAAGGCTTCCCGTGGGAAGACCCAATGGAACTAGCTTTTTTAAACGCCCGTAAAGCGGGTATCAATGTTGCTGCTGCCGCTGGTAACTCTGGACCAGCCTATTATAGTGCCGATCATGCTTCTCCTTGGGTAACTACTGTGGGTGCTTCGACTCACGACCGTGTTGCCTCATTTGGTGATAAAACTATTAGTAACTTCCAAGGTGAAAAAATACCTAGCGGAGGAGAGATCTCAGGCAAAAGCTTCTCTGGTGGTATCACAGGATCCGTTGTATTAGCAGAAAATTACCCAGACCCAGATGAGTCTGATGCTTTCAATGCAGCATCATGTAATGTGCCTTTCCCAGCAGGGACATTTACAGCAGATCAAATTGTTATCTGTGAGCGAGGGGATGCCCCACGTGTAGATAAAGCGAAAAATGTTGCCGCTGGTGGTGCTGGTGGTTTTATTTTACAAAATATTAGCTATAGCGCGAATGACCTAGCAACAGATAACTATGTAATTCCTGGTATTCAGGTCGCAATAGCTGATCGCTATAAACTTAGAAACTGGATAAACGGTAATCCTGCAGGTGAAGCTATCGCAACTATTTCAGCAGCAGAGAATAACTATGAGTTGGACCCGGTTGCGGGTAATCAATTAGCTATCTTTAGCTCAATGGGGCCAAGTAGAACTAATAATACCTTAGTGCCGGATTTAACCGCGCCTGGTGTTGATATTTATGCTGCCAATGCGGATGAGCAACCGTTTACTGCGGGCCCGCGTGCATCAGATTGGACGTTTATGAGCGGCACCTCAATGGCTGCCCCACACGTAACTGGTGCTATGACACTATTAGCGCAACTACACCCTGATTGGACACCAGCAGAAATACAATCAGCGCTAATGATGACCGCGCATAATGTGAAAATTATGTCTAACTCAGGCTTAACTGACCCATATTATAACTTTATGGCTGGTGCCGGTGCGATTAATGTTGCTGATGCGGCTAAATCAGGCTTGATCATGGATGTGCCACTTGAGAGTTATGAAGCGGCAAACCCTAATAACGGTGGTTTGGTTAATTGGCTAAACTTACCTTCTATGGTTGAAATGGATTGTGAGCTAACCTGTAGCTGGATGCGTACAGTGACTGCCACTCAAGATGGTAGCTGGAATGCTGAAGCATTAGCATGGACAGCACTCGGCCTTACGGAAGAAGCGGGGGTATCTGCTACTGTAACGCCAACGCAATTTGATTTAAAAGCGGGTGAATCACAGGACTTGTTGATCACCATGTCTTTACCGAATGCTATAGAGCATAAGTTAGATCCTACAGAGCCTGGTGCTCCTTGGGAGATGCTGCAAAATATAGGTGCAATGTTTAATGGTAAGGTTGTGTTAACCGAGATCAACGGTGCAGTCCCCGATGCTCATTTACCGATTGTTGCACGTAATAATTTAGATGAACTTCCACTTAAAGAAGAAATTCACATGGCGCGTAATCAAGCCAGTGAAACAATCTACGTTAATACTGATAGCTATAGTGAATTTACGCCAAGCTATTACGGTCTTGTAAAACCAACTGAATCAACCTTTGAAATTGAAGCTGTTTCTCCTTTTGTTACTCCAGATCGCATCGAAGCTGGCTGGAATATTCAACTTATTGATGTACCCGAGGGAACTAAACGTTTAGTGGCAAAAGTACCTGAAACTAAGCAGTTAACGGGTCTGAATGATATTCAAGATGAGCGTTTTCAGCGTGCTTTTGCACACCTGATGATAGGAGCAGACCGTAACAACAGTGATGGTTTTATGCCATCGCAAGAGGAAATAGACAACAATGTTGTTACTATCAAAGATGCACTTTACGAAGAGATGGTTTGTTATTCATCAAGTAATGCAGAAGCTAACTATTGTAGCATCATCGATCCCGCACCAGGTCAATACTGGATTGTAACAGCAAACCTTGGTGGCCTGCGTGGTGAAAATTATCGCGCTACAATGCATTATGCAGTAATAGGTGAAGAGACAAACACTAATAACATCAGTGTTTCTGCTCCGGCATCACATGATGGAAATGGTTACTATCCGTTGGAAATAAACTGGGATATTCCTGAAGCTCAAGCAGGTGATGTTTACTATGGCGGTTTTGAGCTAGGTGATATGCCCGGTGCCGAAGGTAGCTTAGGTTTCACCGCGCTTGATTTATATCGAGATGCAGATGCAATTGCGTTAAATGTTAATCAGCAGAGCGCCCGTAGCATGGATGTTGTTGATGTTAATGTTAAGCTAAAAGCTAACCATGAATCAGCGCAGCGTGCCTATGATATGTCTGTCACTATCCCTGAAGGTCTTCGCTTAGCAGCTGATACATTACAAAGTAACAACCCAAATGTTGCTGATCTCATTACTATTGAAGGTAATAAACTTACTATCAAAAGTACTCAAGAAGCTACGCGAAACATTGAGCGTGAGTATAAAGTGACAACCAATGTCACAGACACTATGTGTCATACACCATTGATTGATGAATATTCAACAGGTGGTTATATCGACTTACATGAGTTTGGCATGCAACCTAATGCCGAATGGTATGTAGGAGCTGACAAGTCGTATTTTGATGTGCCAGTTGATTGGTTATTTATGTTAGATGACGCTAAGTTTGAACTGTATAATCAGCCTAATACAAATGAAATACGTATGCACACAGTGGGAGCGTTACAGCTTACACCTTATTACTGGCTTATGAGTCAGCATCGTGGACCGGGTTTCTTACTAGAGGCACTTGCGCCATTTTGGCGGGGTTCATTTGAAGTTGAATACTTACGTAATCCAACAGATCCAAAAGGGTTAACGCTGGCAACTCAATATAAGAGTGATCGCCCAGACTTAGGCGACTTACTGTTCATGGAGTTTGATAATGTCACTGATAAAAACACTGGCGAGTCGTTTGACTACGAAGTGATTTTACGTAGCGGTATAGATGACCACCCAGGTATGCATGAAATGATTTTTGCTTATGATAATCTGGGAGCAAATGTTGCTGAAGGGGCTATATTTGTTGAAGGTGGATCAGGAGAGTATTCTCGTAACTATGGCTTTAAAGATGGTGATTTATTCGAAATGCTTGGTTATAACAACCTTGATCAACTACTTCATGATGACTTAGTGATTTGTTTTGACTATGTAGGCCCTGAGCAAAGTGAGGTAGAGCTGAGCTTTAAAGCGGCAGTAAAACCAGAGGCGAAAGGCACAATTCAAAATATCACTCTTGATTACCAACTAGGTAACGCTGAAACAGAGACCATTACTCACTCAATTAATGTTGCCGGTAACCTGAAAATCTCAGCTTTAGATGATATGACAGTGGCTGAAAATGGCCGTATTGATGGTATTGAAGTACTAGTACTAGACGTTGATCAGTCACCAAATGAACTGGTTATCTCTGGCCAAGGGGTTACTGCTGAGGTTGATGGTATGTCATTTAACCTTATTCCAGACCCTCACTTCTTTGGTGAAACTTATGTTACGGTCACTGTTCAAGATAAAGCTGATCCAACGGATAAAGTGAGCACTGATTTCATGTTAACGGTTGTTTCAGATGGTATCGATGCACCAGCAACAATTGTTGATATTGCAGATCAAACAGTAATGGAAGATGGTGTGCTAGATGCAATCACTGTTGCACTTTCACGTGAAACAGATGAGGCATTTACGCTTTCAGTTGCTGCGGATAACGCGACAACGACCATCAATGGTATGGAATTTAGCCTTACACCAAATGCTGGTTTCTTTGGTGAAATTCCTGTCACTGTGACGCTAACTGGCACTGAAAATGTGTTAACCACTGAGTTTATGGTAACAGTAACACCTAGCGATTTAGCGATTGTTGAATTGGCAGATATGACGGTGATTGAAAATGGCAAGCTAGAAGACATTAACGTAGCCCTTTCACGCGAGACTGATGAGGAATTTACTCTATCAGTATCTGCTGAAAATGCGATGGTAGTTGTTGATGGTATGTCATTTAGTATTGAACCTACTGCTCATTTCTTCGGTAATATACCAGTAAGCGTAACACTGACTAGTGGCAGTAAATCATTGATGACTGACTTTACTTTATCTGTTATTTCAGATGGTATTGAGCTTGGTTGTACGTATCCAGAAGCAACTAACTTTGACCCTGAAGCGAATACTGATGATGGTAGCTGTACTTACCCAGAAGTTGAAGAAGAAGACGATAGTGGTTCATTCGGTTACTTAATGCTATTACTACTGCCATTATTAGGCGCACGTCGTCGTAAGTAATTAGTAGTCAACTATTAGGCGAGCACCAGCTTCCCTAAATAGTAATATAAGCCGCGAATCAAAATTTGCGGCTTTTTTATTGTTAAAATTTAAGCCAGCATATACGTGGCTTTACATTGATTTACGCTAAAACAGAACCTTAGATTGTTGAAACAATATAAAGCTGTTATTTTATGGCGATTTTTATTATGGAAGACAATTAAATGAAATATGCAGTAATCGCAGGCGCTTTATCTCTTTTTTCAATCACCGCAGCGGCAAACCAAACATCAGGCTTAAGCTACGACTACGTTGAAGTTGGCTATGCCAAAATGGACGTAGATGACTTAGATGAACTTAGCTTTGACGGTTATGCCGTTAAGATCAGTAAACAGCTTAGTGATAATTGGTACTTAACCGGTATGTATGCGAGTACATCAGATGAGATGTCAAATAGTGTCTCTGAGGATTATCGTGATATTTATCAAAATGGTGAATATGTAGGAACATCAACCCTTAATACACAAGGGACACTCGACGCTGAATTTACTCGTATCGAACTCGGCGCAGGTTATATTCAACGCTTATCGGCAGTAACTAATATAGATTACAGTATTTATTTAGGTAAACTTAAATACAATACTGATTTTACCATCCTAGAAGAAGAAAAGTTTAATACTCAGGTGCTCTCATCGACTGAGTCAGGTTACTCGAATTCAGATAACGCAGATATTCTTTCTGCGAATGTCCAAGTAAGGCACTTATTAACCAAGCAATTAGAAGTAAATGCGGGAATTGGTTATGAGCGTTTACATGATGAAGAAAGTGATAATAATCTAGTGTTAAAAGCGGGTGTTAATTACACATTGACTGAAAAAGCAATTTTAGGTGCTTCGTACCGTTATGTTGATGAGTATGCAGATATCGCAGCGACTTTACGTTATTACTTCTAGTTTTTAGTTATAAACAACAACGCCACAAAGTCAGTTTGTGGCGTTTTTTATGGAATAAAATTAAATGAAATATACCGTATTAGCAGGTGCTTTATCACTTTTCTCAATCACCGCCGCAGCAAATCAAACATCATTTTTGAGCTACGATTATATTGAAGTTGGCTACACAAGAACTGACATTAAAAGCAATGATAAAACGGATGTAGACCGCTTTGGTGCGCCTAGTTATGGTGGTTATATTATAAACCTCAGTAAGCAATTTTCTGAAAATTGGTATTTTACAGGCTCGTATTCTCAAAGTAGCGCTGACTATTCAAGCGTTGCTAAATACTTGTCTCCTCCTTTGCCTGATGGGACTTATTCAAGCGATGTTATCGATACATATAGCAGTGTCATCGATATGGAGCTAACTCGTTATAGCCTTGGCTTTGGGTATATTCAGCATTTTTCAGATGTTACTTCATTTGATTATGCATTGAATTATGGACAACTCAAAGTTAAGTCTGATGCAGCAATCTTGTATGAACGTGAATTCGCAGGAGATGTTTTTTATTCTTCAAAATCAAGCTATAACAGCTCAGATACAAGCGATGTTTTTGCAATAAATGCGCAGGTTAGGCATTTATTAACGAGCAAATTTGAAGTAAACGCAGGGGTTGGTTACGAGCGTTTGCATGATGATGAAAGTGATAATAATCTAGTGTTAAAAGCAGGTTTGAACTACGCGATAACACAAAGAATAAATCTAGCGGCTTCATACCGCTATGTTGATGAGTATGCAGACATAACAGCTACATTACGTTATTACTTTTAATTTTTAGTTATGAAAAATAACGCCACAAACTCAATTTGTGGCGTTTTTGTTTACCAGTTATTTTTTCACTTTGGCATTGGCGAAGGCATCTGCAAAGGCATTGCCCATCATGGCATTACCGGTATCGCGTTTTGGTTTAGCGGCACGAGGCTGATGATTATTGCCACGAGTATTATTTTGCGGCTTTTGCTTAGCTGCAGGCGCGGGCTTGTTGCTGGTATCGATGTCATCGTCTAAACGCATGGTGAAACTAATGCGTTTACGGGCAGCGTCAACCTCCACTACTTTTACTTTCACAATATCGCCAGCTTTAACCACTTCACGCGGATCAGAAATAAACTTATTAGTGATTGCTGAAATATGCACTAAGCCATCTTGGTGTACACCCACATCAACAAAAGCACCAAAGTTAGCAACGTTTGAAACCACGCCTTCTAAAATCATGCCTGGTTTTAAGTCACTAATGTTTTCAACACCGGCTTTAAATTCAGCGGTTTTAAAATCAGGACGAGGATCACGACCCGGTTTATCAAGTTCGCTGATTATGTCAGTGACTGTTGGTAAACCAAATTTATCATCAATATAGTCATTAGCAACTAGCTTATTTAATAGCTCTGAGTTGCCAATGAGAGTATTTACATCAAGGCTATTTTGCTCACAAATACGCTTAACAACAGGGTAAGCTTCAGGGTGAACGGATGATTTATCAAGTGGATCGCTACCATTGCTAATTTTTAAGAAGCCAGCAGCTTGCTCAAACGCTTTTGGTCCTAAGCGCTCTACTTTTTTAAGTTCTGAGCGTTTTGTGAATGAGCCATTGGTATCACGATAATTAACAATATTTTGCGCTAAGGTTTTATTTAGTCCTGATACACGAGCAAGCAGCGGCACCGAGGCCATATTTAAATCAACGCCAACGGTATTTACACAATCTTCAACCACTGCTGTTAGCGTTTGTCCTAACTGACTTTGCGATACATCGTGTTGATATTGACCTACACCGATAGATTTAGGCTCTACTTTAACAAGTTCGGCAAGAGGATCTTGCAGGCGACGAGCAATAGACACTGCGCCACGTAACGATACATCCAGATCAGGGAATTCATTGGCTGCAAACTCCGAAGCAGAATAAACAGAGGCACCCGCTTCGCTAACCATGATTTTATTGAGTTTAAGCTCGCTATTCGCTTTGATTAGTTCAGCAACCAGCTTGTCCGATTCACGTGATGCAGTACCATTACCAATAGCGATTAACTCAACCTTATGTTGACGGCATAATTGCTCAAGGGTGCGTACTGATTTATCCCAATGATTTTGTGGCGCATGTGGGAATATTGTTTGCGTTGCCAGTAACTTACCAGTGCTATCAACAACGGCAATCTTACAACCAGTACGTAAACCAGGATCAAGTCCTAAAGTGGTACGTGCACCTGCTGGCGCTGCCATCAGTAAATCTTTTAAATTTTTTGCAAATACGTCGATAGCGCCAGTTTCGGCTTTTTCGCGCATGGCCGCTAAAAATTCATTCTCTAGGTGTAGGCCAAGTTTAATTTTCCATGCCCATTGCACCACTGTCATCAACCATGCACTTGCTGCTTGGTTATTAATATCAAGACGGTAGTGATCGGCAATCATTACAGCACACATCTGAGCGGGGTTTTCTGAATTTGGTTCAGGGTTGATGCTCAGTTGCAAAATACCTTCGTTACGAGCGCGCAACATGGCTAGGGCACGATGCGAAGGTATTTTTTTAAGTGCTTCTTGATGGTCAAAGTAATCACGATATTTAGCGCCAGCTTGTTCTTGACCTGCAATCAGGCTCGCTTCAATTTGGCCGTGCTGACTAATATGGCTACGGAACTTAGCGAGTAGCTTGGCATCTTCGGCAAAGCGTTCCATTAAAATGAATTTAGCGCCATCCAGCACTGCTTTTTCATCTGCAAAGCCGGCTTCAGGGTTTAAATAACCTGCGGCCTGTTGTTCTGGATCTAATGAAGCATCATTAAATAGGGCATCAGCTAACGGCTGTATACCTGCTTCGATCGCTATTTGCCCTTTAGTACGGCGTTTTGCCTTATAAGGTAAATACAGATCCTCTAACTCGGTTTTGCTATCGGCATTGTTAATGTCAGCGGCTAGACTCGGAGTGAGTTTATCTTGCGATTTTATAGTCGCTAAAATAAATGTTCTGCGCTCTTCAAGTTCACGCAAATAAGATAAGCGCTGCTCTAGTAAGCGTAATTGGGTATCGTCTAAACCACCCGTTACTTCTTTACGATAGCGGGCAATAAAAGGTACTGTTGAACCTTCATCGAGTAATTTTGTAGCAGCAACGACTTGTTGCTCTTGAGCATTTAGCTCAGTGGCTAAACGTGCAGAGATATTGCTCATGCAAAAACCTTATTAAACAATTTGAAGACCAGAACGATAGTTTTGGCGTAAATAATTGCTTGAATAATATCACAGCAGGGCTTAATAAAAAGGCCTTAAAGCATGCTATTTATATACTTTAAGGCCTTTCAAAGAGGTGACTCAATTAAACATGTATCCGTGCTTAATGAGGGTGTTCAATATGCTCCATTACTTCACTAAAAGAGTGGGCAATAGGGTTAATATGAACTGGAATTTGCAATTTTTTTGCAATCTCACGGGCAGAGATCAAACCACAGATTTCATTGTGCGCGGTGGTAGCTAATAAAAACATAATACCGTTTTGCTCCATCGTTTGCAGTGCATCTCCGATACATGCATAACTTAAGCTTTGCATGCTTACACCCGTCAAATGGCTAAGCGGAGTCATTACATGACGTAAGCTAACGTCATTGCGAGCAACATTTAAGCGCTGTGCTAAAATCATTATTTTTGAACTTTGCAGATCGGCACTAGAGGCTATGCCCACAAGTTTTTTGTTGTCATCGACCACGAGAATAAAATCGGTATGTTGGCTGGTTATTTGTTTCAATGCATCCACAATGCTGGTTTCGTAATGAGCGCGTAGCGGATCTTTTTGAGTAAAGTTATTCACCATTTTTAAAGCCGGAGACGTTAAATCAATTAACGGCTGAGTTTCACTGTAAGTATGAGATAAAACGCCTTTAGAAATATCTTGAGTACGAAGTTCTTTAAAGTTAGCCATAGTAATCACCAATTATGTTATTAAATTTAATAAAGTTTTAAGCAATAAATTAAACTAAATAACTAGGTGGACCACGTTGGTAAGCTTGGCTAAAAGGTTGTGTTAAAATCGCACTCACATAAAGTGATGAAGTATTTTCAGGGAGTGGTTGAATCACCCTGATAGAGATCCCGTCAACATGTGTGTCTAAGTCAACGTCAGGGTTGGTTTGCTCTGCTGTGTCACAAGCAAAGTAGTGTGGGGTTGGAGAAGCTAATTCTTTAGAATTGTTACCGTCATGCGCAAAAGAAGTCAAACTCACACTTAGTAAAAGTGCAAATAACATGGCATTACTTATTATGCGATGTATTGCGTTTGACATAACTACGACCTTCCAATTCCAAACTCAAGCGCGAAATGCTTTACTTGAGTATCTTTATTTATAGTCTACAAATTCACTTTAGACAATCAATAATTAACCTTTTCTGAATAATAAATGGGGACCTGTTATGTTTGCGCAAAGTGTCAGTCGGCACCAGGATAATTTATGCTGTTTACGTACCACTCTTTTTTACCCTGCGGGGTGGTAACATAAAACTCATCATCAACTTGCTTTTTGAGTAATGCTCGCGCCATTGGTGAGTCTATAGAAATGTAATCTTTGCGGTCATAAATCTCATCTGGACCAACAATTCTAAATTTTAGAATTTCACCTTGCTCATTCTCAATCTCGACCCACGCCCCAAAGAAGACTTTTCCTGCTTGTTGAGGTGAGTAGTCAATGATCTTTAAATCAGGCATGCGCTTACGTAAATAACGTACGCGGCGATCTATTTGTCTGAGTAGACGCTTATTGTACTGATAGTCTGCATTTTCAGAGCGATCGCCTAAACTGGCGGCCCAACTTACTATTTTAGTGACTTCTGGGCGTTTTACATTCCATAAATGATCGTGTTCTTGTTGTAGTTGTAAATACCCTTCGCGGGTGACTAAATTAGTTTTCACGTTGCAATTTTTTATCTTAGGAAACACGTAAGCAAGGTATAAAAATCTTGTTGGCTTGTCGAGCTGATTTTCACTATCGTCAACATTTATGCTGGCTTGAAATGTTCAGTAACAATCTAGTGACCTAATTAGTTTTTTATTATCAAGTTTTTCATTTATATTAATCAGTAACAGTACAAAACAATAAGAATGAAAGTAATGGGACATGAAACCACAAAAGTATTAGTCGTTGATGATGATATGCGCTTACGCAGCTTGTTAGAGCGCTATTTGGTAGAACAAGGATTTATTGTACGTACAGCGGGCAACTCAGAACAAATGGACCGCTTGCTAGAACGTGAAAACTTTCACTTAATGGTGCTTGATTTGATGCTCCCGGGCGAAGATGGCTTATCTATTTGCCAACGTTTACGTCAAAAAGAAAATGAAATCCCCATTGTAATGCTTACCGCTAAAGGTGATGAAGTTGACCGAATTATTGGCTTAGAACTTGGCGCTGATGACTACATTCCAAAGCCATTTAATCCTCGCGAATTATTAGCTCGTATTAAAGCTATTTTACGCCGTCGTGCCAAAGAGGTACCCGGTGCGCCCGCCGCAGAAGAAAATGAAATTACGTTCGGGGAATTTTCACTTAATTTAGCAACACGAGAAATGAGCCAAGGCGACAAGACTATGTCTTTAACCAGTGGTGAATTTGCGGTATTAAAAGCGCTTGTTACACATCCGCGAGAGCCGCTAAGCCGAGATAAGTTAATGAATTTAGCACGTGGCCGTGATTACAGCGCACTAGAACGTAGTATCGACGTACAAGTATCGCGCTTGCGCCGCATGATTGAAGTTGATGCCGCTAATCCACGTTACATCCAAACTGTGTGGGGCTTAGGTTACGTATTTGTACCTGATGGTGAAAAATAACCTCCTATGAGTATGTTTCCCAAAAGTGCATTTGGCCAAACGGTGTTTTTGGTAGCGGCATTATTGCTGATCAACCAAGTGGTATCGTATATCACCGTGAGTCTTTATGTCGTTAAGCCCACTATTGAGCAAGTTAATCTGATTTTAGCCAAACAGATCAAAACCGTGTTTATTGATTGGGAAGATGGCGTTGAGATCAGCGATGAAGTATCGAATAAGTTTTTTGAAATAACCGGTATTGAAGTCATGAGTCAGCGCCAAGCGATGAGCGAGGGGCTCGGCCAAACCCGTGAGTATTCAATGCTATCACGCAGTATGTCTGAGCAATTAAATGGCTCTGCCCGAGTGCGCATCAGTCAAACCGATCCGTTAGTATATTGGGTTGAAGCACCGCAAGCCCCCGGTTACTGGGTTAAAGTCCCCCTAACTGGTTTTAAAGAAAACAACCTCGAATTTTTGACCTTCTATTTATCCAGTATCGGTTTTTTAAGTGTGCTTGGCGGCTGGCTTTTTGCCCGTCACTTAAATCGGCCATTAAAAGCATTGCAGCAAGCGGCTGTTAAAGTAGGTGTTGGTGATTTTTCTACTAAGCTTGAAGAACATGGTTCAACAGAAGTGATTGAAGTAACACGGGCGTTTAACCAAATGTCACGGGGTATTGCTGCACTTGAAAATGACCGTCGATTATTGATGGCGGGTGTCTCACATGATTTACGTACGCCACTGACACGCATTCGCCTTGCTACCGAAATGATGTCGGATGAAGAAGACTACCTGCGAGAAGGGATCATCTACGACATTGAAGATATGAATGCCATTATCGATCAATTTATTGAATATTTACGCCACCACAAACGTGAAGAGCTCGCGCTTGAAGATCTTAACGCGATTGTTTCAGAAGTGGTGCACTCAGAGCAAAAACATCAACGAGTCATTACCTTTACTGAAAATCCCAGTATAAGTAATATTCCTTTAAGTATGGTGGCAATTAAACGCGTTGTTACCAATATGATTGAAAATGCCATTCGTTATTCAGGTGGCGACATTGAAGTTGAAACGGCGATCAGCAGTGATAAAAAATACGCTGTGGTGATGGTCAATGATCATGGCCCCGGTATTCCAGAAAGTGAGCTGGAAACCGTGTTTGAACCGTTTAAACAAGGTGATGCAGCCAGAGGAAGTGAAGGCAGCGGCTTAGGCTTGGCAATTATCAAACGAATAATCGATATGCATGGCGGTAAAGTTAAGCTTGTTAATCGCCCAGAAGGTGGTTTAAGTGCGCAAATTTATTTACCTAAGTAGCTTTTAGCCGTAAGCAACTTATCGCTTACGGCTAAAACTTATGACTAACGTTACAGCGCTTTAAATCTAATGGCGGTGCCACCGCTGGTGGCGAGCTTTAGGGTTAATTTATCTGCCGCTGTTACAACACGTTTTTCGATGATTAAATCATACGGGGTATTTTTCCATTCAGCGTTTTTACCATCACGGTAAATCTGTGCTTCAAACTTTTTGCCTTGCTCTAAAAAGTCGAGTTTAACTTCTATGCTACGGGCTTGCTCATCGGTCACTGCGCCTAAGTACCAATCGTTACCTGAATAATGATCGCGTTTGCGCTCTTTACGGGCAAATACCACGTAGTCGCCAACTTCACCATCAAGCGCAATGCTTTGCTGCCAGTCAGTTGGTACGTCTTGAATAAACTGAAACGCATCAGGCTTTGCCAAATAGTTACGCGGTAGATCAGCGGCCATTTGAATTGGGCTATACATTACAACATATAAAGCCAGCTGCTTAGCTAAGGTGGTTTGTGGGCGGTTAGTATCAGCGCCTAAACCATTAAAGCTCATATCAAAAATACCCGGGGTAAAGTCCATAGGTCCTGCCAGCATGCGAGTAAAAGCAAGCATTGGAATATGCTCAGGTGGGTTTGGTGGAGTGCCCCACGCATTAAACTCTTGGCCGCGAGCACCTTCACGGGCGATCCAATTTGGATACGTACGGCGCAGGCCAGTATCTTTAATTGGCTCATGGGTATTAATGCTGAGTTTATGTTTAGCGGCTAGTTTGATGCTGTGTAGGTATTCGTTAACCATAAATTGGCCATCGTGCCATTCGTGACGGGCAATGCCATTTTCATCAATGCGTTTGATGTTGCCACCATCAGCAACATAACCGGTTTTAACTTGGCTGACATTAGATTTTTCGTATAGTGCGTAAGCGTCTTCCATTTGCTCGCGGTAGTTCGTTACGTTGCCAGAAGTTTCATGGTGACCAATCAATTGCACACCTTTTTGTTTACCGTAGCGAGTTAGCTCAGCGATATCAAAATCATCGTAAGGTTTAGTAAAGCTAAACACGTCGCCATTGAAGAACCAGTCCCCATCCCAGCCAATGTTCCAGCCTTCAACCAAAACACCATCAAAGCCGTACTTAGCTGCAAAATCCATGTAATACTTGGTATTTTTTGTGGTTGCGCCATGTTTTTCTCCGCTCCCCCAAGTAGTCTCATTGATGTGCATTCCCCACCAGATACCGACATATTTACCGGGTTTAACCCAAGACACATCGCCGAGTTTGTTTGGTTCGTTAAGGTTTAAAATAATATCTGAATTGATCAAATCAACGGCTTTCTCGCCAATTTGAATGGTGCGCCACGGTGTATTAAACGCGCCGTGTTTTTTAACTGCAATACCATCAGACCAAGGAGTTAAATCGGCTTGTAATGTACCTGGGCGGCGTTGATTGAGTACCATGCCTGCGTAATCAACCAGTGCTGCTTCGTGAATACTGACATGAACACCGTCAGCATTTTTAAACGTAAATGGTGTGTGCACCAGCGCAGCATCTTGTAATGGCGTGGTGTTATAAACGTATTCATAGCGATTCCAGCCACGAGCTGGGATCCACCAAGCAGTCGCTTTATCTGCACCCGCAATAGCAAACCCTGTGAGTTCTTTGGTTATTTCGATGTTTTCAAAGCCAGCTTGTTTAGGTACTTCGTAACGAAAGCCTACACCATCATCAAAAGCTCTAAAACGAACGGTGTAAGTGCCAGCGTGAGGGGCAGCTTTGCTAAAGGTAACGGCCACTTCGTTATGCTTATCAATAACTGTTTCGCGCTCTCCCCAAGGCTGTTGCCATTGGCTCTCGTGTTGAGCGTGTTTTACGTCAGTTATTTTGAAACCCTCGGCAAAAGGGGCTTGTTGTTTAAATTCAAAGCCAAGAGATGAGTTTTCGATAACATGTTTGCCGTTAAAGCTGATTTTATAGCTTGGCATAGCTTGCTGATCCGAAATGGTTATTTTTATATTTCCGTTCGGAGATTGAATTGTCGCGTCTTTCGCAAAGCAAGCGCTTGAAAATCCAAGTAGAAGTAGCAAAGGTAATCGCATAGCTGTTCCTTGATGTGTGTTGAATCATTTAGCATAAAGCGCAAGTGCTTTGATTACGAGATGGCTGCATACGTATTCACTTAGTTAGTGTGAGCAATTAATTTTGAATCGCGAACAATATCTAACAATAAAGTGATAGAAAAAAGCCTATAATTAGGGAAATCAAATAATAAGACTTTGACTCAATGAAACGTTTACTCGTATTTTTATTTATTATTACAGCATGTAAAAGCTTTGCAGGGGTGATTACTATTTATGATCAAGAGCAACGCCCTCAGCCTAATGCAGTGGTTTGGTTGTCGTCTGCTGCAATAAAAGCATCATCTGAATTGCAAAGCTCCCCATTTGTAATGACGCAAAAAGATAGGCAATTCACTCCGCATATTTTAGTTGTACCTGAGAATTCGCAAGTTGAGTTTCCAAACGCAGATTCAATCATGCATCACGTTTACTCGTTCTCAAACGCTAAATCATTTGAATTAAAATTGTATCGTGAACAACCGCAAGCGCCGATCCGCTTTGAGCAAACAGGTGTTGTTGAGCTCGGCTGTAACATCCATGATTGGATGCTGGGTTATATTGTGGTGGTTGATAGTCCTTATTATGCTATTACAGATGAGCAGGGCAGAGTGTCATTAAACATTGAGCAGGGTAATTATACGTTGAATGTTTGGCATGAAGGGTTTGCAGATATTAGTAACATCGAGTCTCAGCCAGTGGTTTTGTCGCAAGCTGACTTGAGTTATCGACTTAAACAAAAAGTAATCCCAAGAATTGCTGTAGGTGTAGATGAATTCGATGATTACTAATTACAGCTTGCTTTTTTTAGCATTAATCAGTGTATTTATCGCGTTTAATGCGAATGCTGAAGTTAAAGGTCTTATACAGTTAAGTGCAGTACAAGGCGATCCACAACTAAGCTGGCAAGAGGGTGGTGTTGGGCTTTATCGCTATGATAGCGAAAATGATGGGGTGATGCTTTCACAAGGTTTGCTTGATTTCAGAGTTGATTTAAGTACTAATTGGTCAGCGCATGGGGTAATTAATGCCTATCAAGATCCGCAGGCGACGTTAGGTTTTAGCCAAGCCTATTTTCAGTATCAGCCACTCACACCAAGTCATTATAAATGGCATGTACGCGCTGGTGCTTTTTACCCGCAGTTATCATTAGAAAACCCCGATATGGGTTGGCTGTCACCTTATAATTATACTAACTCTGCAATAAACTCATGGGTAGGCGAAGAAATACGTACCCTAGGCGTAGAGGCAACTATTAAACGCCCTGGACGAAGTTTCAATAGTGCGCATAGCTTTAGTTTTGTTGGTGCTACTTTTAAAGGCAATGATCCGGCAGGAACCTTACTTGCGTGGCGTGGATTTGCATTACATGACCGTCAAACGACTCTCAATGAAAGTGTCGCTTTTGCACCGATTGCATCTTTTAGTACGCCACAATTGCAGCATCAGGCAAATCAAGTTCTTCCTTTTGAAGAGGTGGATGGCCGGTTTGGTTATTACCTGGGAATGCATTGGGATTACTTAAAAAAATCACAATTTCGTTTTTATTATTATGATAATAATGGCGATCCTGCTGCGCTAAATTATGCTACAGGTCAGTATGCATGGGACACACGCTTTGCCAGCGCAGCTTGGCTCTATAAGTTTACAGCTCAAACCCGCTTAATAGTGCAAGCTATGTCAGGCAACACGGCAATGGGCAAAAGTCGCGGTGTTAATAATGACTTTTACAGCCATTTTGCATTACTTAGCCATAAAATCGCAAAACACCGGTTCTCGATACGGTATGATTTTTTTGAGGTAACCGATCACGATGATTGGGCGTTTGATCCAAACGCTAGCCATGGGGAAGGTATTACTGCAACATGGCGCTATCAGTTAACACCGCAGTGGCAATTGGGCATTGAAGGTTCAGCCCTGCATAGCCAGGCTGATAATCGTGAGGCAATGGGAGTTGCTAAGACGTTATCGCAACAGCAGCTGAGCTTAAATGTGCAGTGGCGCTATTAATGGTAATTTTTTTGCATTTGAACTACCTTTAAATATCGATTGATACTGAATTTTTAGGTAAAGGTGAGGCATGAGATTACAGAGTATTCGTGTTAAAAGCTCCGTTCCAATTGTGCTACTTGGGGTTGCAATAATTGTGCTGATCACAGGTTACACATATTTAATTAATCTACAAAAAGCGGCTTTAGATGCACAATCTGAGCGGTTTCTAAATGCAATTTCAGTAGTCGTTAATGGCGATCGCGATCTCTATCAAGCTAAAGTAGCAGAGTTACATCTAGTTACTAATAAAATAGGCAGTAAAGAAGAGCGACAAGAACATCAAGAAAATGCCGAGCAAGTGGCTGAAAGATTTAAGCTGTATTTACAGTATTTATCCGCTTATCCAGAAGTTACAGCGCAATTTACAAATTTTAACCGCGCTTTTGATAACTGGCTATCGGCATCAAATGCATATATTAATGATCCACAAAATCAGCAAAAGAGCCTTCAAGCTGATACAGAATTCGCGGCACTACGTGACATTTTAGATAAAGCCGGTGAGCAAGCCGAACTAACATCTAAAAACGAAAAGCAAAAACTGCTTGAAAAAATCACCACCACCAAAGGATTTTTATTGATTATGGTAGTAGTGTTGTTAGCTATCTCTGGTTGGTTTAGCTATAGCATTCCGCGGCAATTAACGAAGCAAATGAATTATGTGACTGCGCGAATCAACGATATCGCCTCAGGTGATGGCGATTTAACCGGGCGAATAGCAGTGAAAAGCAAGGATGAGTTTACTGAGTTAGCCACGGCATTTAATCGTTTTTTAGATAACCTACAACAACTTATACGAGATATTTTAGAGCAGGCAAAAGAGCTAAATCACTTAGGTGTTGATCTCAATCAGTTTGCTAATCAAAATAATCAGATCAACCAAAAGCTCAGCCAAGCATCTGAGTCTATCGTCAGTGCGGTGCATGAAATGAGTGTCGCTAGTCGCGAAGTCGCTAATGTGGCGCAGCAGTCATCTAAAGAAGCCGATAATTCACAACAACTAGCTAAACAGGGTTTGACGGCGGTGGCTAATTCGAGTGATAAAATAGTCGCGTTATCTGACAACATGGAACACGCGAGTAATAAATCAACCGAGCTACAGCAAAGCTCTGATAATATCGCCAAAGTACTCGAGGTGATCCGTGCAATTGCAGAGCAAACTAATTTACTTGCGTTGAACGCTGCTATTGAAGCTGCTAGAGCGGGAGAGCAAGGTCGAGGCTTTGCGGTGGTGGCTGATGAAGTCCGGACTTTGGCAACTCGCACCCAAGAAAGTACTAATGATATACAAAAAATGGTGGAACAATTTGCCAATAGCGTAGAACAGTCGTTAACGGCAATTAATGGTGGTAAGCGCTTCGCTGATGAAGCGGTAAGCTCATTTACACAAACTAATGATGTGCTAAATGCTATGCAGCAATCATCAATAAAAGTGAATGATATGGCGATGCAAACAGCGCAAGCAACCGATGAGCAAACCGCGGTTGCTGAAGAAATTAGCCATAATTTATCGTCCTTAAATGACCAAACTATGCAAGGTGGCGAACTTGCGCGTTCCACCGAGGAAGTGGCTGTAAGAATGAATCAATTAACCGATGAGCTGAACCGGTTGGTACAACGTTTTAAAGTTTAGCCCAAAGCAGCACATACAGTGACAGGCAATAAAAAAGGGTTCGCATGAACCCTTTTTTAGATCAATCAAATATACAAAGCTTACTGTTTAGCAAAAGCACGCTTCATATAATTAGGAGTTGCCAGTGCGCCGTGATGAATACCGCTGTTATAGTATTCAGTACCTTGGGCAAGCTCTGCGGCAGCATCTTCTCTAAAGCCTGCGAAAGCTTCATCTTTACGCGCGAGTGTCACTGACCATAAACCACTTGGGTAAATCGGCTGTGGGAATGGTAGTGTTTGTAAGTCTTTAAAGCCAACGTCTGTCATTGCATCGCGCATCTCAACCAATAATGGCATGTGCATTAATGGTGATTCACTTTGTTGCACCATAATGCCGCCAGTGCGAAGGGCATTTAAGCAGCTAGTGTAAAATGCATGGTTGAATAGACCTTCACCTGGGCCTACCGGATCGGTGCCATCAACAATAACAACATCAATTGAATCAGCAGCAAGCTCACGCATGTACTTAATCCCGTCGTCAAACATTACGGTGGCACGTGGGTCTTGGTTTGCTTCACATAATTCAGGGAAGTATTTTAATGACATTTGTGTCACTACTTCGTCGATATCGATTTGTGTAACAGCCTCAACGCTTGGGTGTTTTAGTACTTCACGTAATGTACCGCAATCACCACCGCCGATAATCACTACATTTTTCGGGTTTGGGTGAGCAAGTAAAGCTGGGTGGCTGATCATTTCATGGTAAAAAAAGTTTTCGCGACTACTTACCATAGTGCAACCATCAATTATCATTAGGTTGCCAAAATCGGTAGTTTCATACATTTCAACCTTTTGGAAAGGTGATTGCTGCTCATCTAACTTTTTGTTAATACGTAGAGAAAACGCGCTGCCGTCACGTTCGCTGATTTCGGTAAACCATTTACTTTGATCTAAATTTGCCATGTCGCTAGTTACACTTTTGAGTTGAGTATGAAAAAGGGGCAATTCTGCCAGTGCTTGGCGTTTTGCTCAATGAAATTTTAACCAGTATAGCGAATATTTTATCCTAGCTTTGGTTTAAAGGTCATTTTTTGTTAGCGTAGGGAGTTATGACGTATTAAAATACGTGATTCCGCCAAAAACAGTTAACTATAGAAGAATTTGCCATGACTTGGGGTTTAGATACAGCACGCTCTACATATAACGTCGCACATTGGAGCGATGGTTACTTTGATATCAATAGCCAAGGTGAGCTTGTTGCCTATCCGGATGGCGATCAAACTAAAGCCGCTATTTCATTAACCGAGTTGACTGAGCAATTCAAAAAGCAAGGGTTAACGTTACCTGTATTAGTACGCTTTACCGATATTTTGCAAAATCGTGTTGATACTATGACCAGTGCATTTAGCAGTGCGCGCAATGCTCGTGCCTATCAAGGGCAATATACTTGCGTATACCCAATTAAAGTAAACCAACAACGTTCAGTGGTCAGCAAACTATTAGCACACCCGAGTGGTTTAGTGGGCTTAGAGGCTGGCTCAAAACCTGAGTTAATGGCAATTTTAGGTGTCGCTAAACAGCCAATTACTATCGTTTGTAATGGCTATAAAGATAGCGAGTTTTTACGTTTAGCCTGTATTGGTCAAGCAATGGGCCACAAAGTTAAAATCGTGGTTGAAAAACTTTCTGAATTAACAACCTTGTTAGCTGAAATTGAAGATTTAGGTATTGAACCAGCTATTGGTATTCGTATCCGTTTAAATTCAGTGGGTAAAGGCAAGTGGCAAAATACTGGTGGCGAAAAAGGTAAGTTTGGCTTAACTGCTGGGCAAGTATTAGCGGCAGTTGAAGTACTTAAACAGCATAATAAGCTGCATTTAATGCAAATGGTGCATTTTCATATTGGTTCACAAATTGCCAATATTCGTGATATTCACCGCGCTTTACGTGAATGTTCCCGCCACTTTGCTGAGCTAACTCAGCTAGGTGTGCCATTAAACACCGTTGATGTGGGCGGTGGACTCGGCGTTGATTACGAAGGTTCCGGTTCACGCAGCGCGTGTTCAATGAATTACACAGTAGAAGAATACGCCCGTAATGTGGTTAATGCCTTTGCAGAAGTATGCGAGCAGCATGATTTAACGCATCCTGCGATTATTACAGAGTCAGGCCGCGCACTTACTGCGCACCATGCGGTGTTGATCACTGATGTTATCGACGTTGAACAAGCGCCTAATCATAGTAACCCAAGTGCACCTGAGCCTAATAGTGCCTTAGTACTTGATGAAATGTGGCAATGTTTACAGCGTTTAAATCCACGTATGGCACTGGAAATTTATCACGATGCAATGCATTTATTCAGCGAAGCACATGATCAATACGTCCATGGTTTAGTCAGCATGTTGGAGTGGGCGAAAATAGAGCAGCTTTATTTTACTATTTTGCATCGCGTTCGTGCCTCTTTAAGCAATGCCCGTGCGCACCGTGAAGTGCTTGATGACCTTAATGAAAAATTGGCTGATAAACTGTTTGTGAATTTTTCATTATTTCAATCATTGCCTGATGTTTGGGGCATTCAGCAATTATTTCCGGTAATGCCGATTGAAAATCTCGACAAGCCGCTAACACAACGTGCCATTATTCAAGATATTACTTGTGATTCTGATGGTCAAATTCGTGAATATGTTGAAGGTGCAGGGATTGAAACTAGCTTGCCAATTCCACAATATGTGCCTGGTCAGCAATACCACATTGCCATGTTTATGGTTGGGGCGTACCAAGAGATATTGGGAGACCTACATAACTTGTTTGGTGATACTGATTCTGTACACGTTGAACTCACCGAGCAAGGCTATCAGTTAACTAACGCGATTAAGGGCGATAGCGTTAAGGATGTATTAAAGTTTGTTGATTATGATAGCGATATTTTTGCGGATAACTTTGCTACCACAGTACAGCAGTTAGATATTAGTGAACCTGTTAAGCAGCAATATTTAGCGGAGCTAAATGCGGGCCTTGAAGGGTATACCTATTTTGAAGATTAATTGCGATACTGCGTATTGCGTCATATACCTAAACCACCTCAAGATGCAGAATTCAGCGTTTTTGAGGTGGTTTGGGTATACATTGCCAAACAGTTTTAATTGAAAGGAATTAAGTAGTAATGTCTTTGATCCGTTGTATTTTTAGTATCTTTTTCTACACCATAAATACTGTGATTTGGTTTATCCCTATTTTTATTTGTGGCTTAATTAAATTACTGCCGATTAAACCATTGCAAAAAGCCATGAGTTGGGCGGCTAAAAAGTGTGCGACTATGTGGGTTACTTGTAACTCGTTAAATCAAAATGCCTTTACACCGTATAAATTAAACGTCACAGGTCTTGAGGACGTTAAGTTAAAAGACTGGTACTTGGTTATTGCCAACCATCAAAGCTGGGTGGATATTTTGGTACTACAGCGTTTATTGAATCGCCGTATTCCATTTTTAAACTTCTTCTTAAAAAAAGAGCTACTCTATGTGCCAATTTTAGGCTTGGCGTGGTGGGCGCTAGATTTCCCGTTTATGACCCGCACCAGTAAAAGCCAGCTTAAAAAGAACCCCAAACTGCGTGGTAAAGATTTAGAAACGACGCGTAAAGCCTGCGAAAAATTTAAAGAAATGCCAGTGAGTATTGTTAACTTTGTAGAAGGTACGCGTTTTACAAAGGCAAAGCACCAGCGTCAAAATAGTCCGTTTCCACACTTGTTGAAACCAAAAGCCGGTGGTGTTGCATTTGTAATGCAAGCAATGGGGGAGCAAATATCTAAAGTAGTAAACGTAACAATTCAGTATCCTGATGGCATACCCACCTTTGTTGATTTTGCCAGTGGCCGAGTTAAGCAGATCAACGTACACGTTGAGGTTATACCGGTAAGTGAAGAATTAATTGGCGATTACACTGGCGACTCAGAGTTTAGAGTAAGCTTCCAATCAGAATTAAATCGTTTATGGCAAGAGAAAGAGCAGCAACTTGTTAAACTTGAGCAACAAGCTAAGTGATTTTTAACAGTGAGTACACATGCTAAAAAATATCATACCGAAATGGCTAAACGGCCTTACTGTAGGCGTTGTACTTTTTAGTAATACGTTGCTGTGGGGCTGTGTTGTGCTAGCACTTGGGTTAATAAAGCTAGTATTGCCTATGGCTTGGGTAAGTAACTTACTGCATAGCGCGTATCAGGGTTGGTGCAGTGGTAACCGACTCGGTTTAAAGTTAAGCAACGCAGAGATCACCACAGTTATTAATGGGGATGTCAATAAACTCGGTTGGTACTTACTGATATCAAATCATTTTAGTTGGCTTGATATTGTGGTACTTAGTGCCATTGATGTGTTGCCCGCACCTAAGTTCTTTTTAAAAGATGAGCTTAAATATGTGCCGCTTATTGGCTCTGGTGCATGGGCTATGGGTATGCCATTTATGAAACGTCTTAGTAAAGCCCAGCTTGCTAAAAACCCACAACTTAAAGGCCTTGATGTTGCACGCACTAAGCATAGCTGCCGTAATTTTCGTAGCCACCCAACCACCATCATTAACTTTGTAGAAGGCACCCGATTTACCAAAGCAAAGCATCACGCACAACAAAGTCCTTTTACGCATTTATTAAAGCCTAAAGCGGGCGGCATTGCATTTGCATTAGAAGTACTTGGCGATCAATTTGATGCTATTCTCAATACAACCCTATTGTACCAAGCGCAAAGTAATCATATTTGTGGTAGTTTTTTGCGCGGACGATTAAATCGAGTAACCATTAATATTACTTTAGTTCCTGTAAGCCCTGAGCTATTGGGTAACTACCAGCTCGATAGCCAGTTTAGAGTTCGTTTTCAAGAATCGATCAACCAATTATGGTTAAGTAAAGATAGTGAATTGGCTGCAGCCTATGCAGAGCGCGACTCTGAAGCTGTAATAATCAATAATAAGGAGATTGAACAATCGTGACTACACAAACTCGTCTACAGCAATTAGTTACACCTTGGTTTGAAGGCATGCCGGATACGGCATTGTTCAGCTCTCTTACCGCTACCGCGATTGGGGTGTTCTCGCTCTTGATCGTGTATTTATTTACTCGTCGATTAATGTTGCCAGGCATTCAAAAAGTGGTGACAAAACTCTCTCCTGAACGGATTGGCCTATTGGCGCCAATGCTCACTAAGCTCAATCGCCGTTTTGCTGGCATGTTGTGTTGCGTACTATTTTTGGCAACTTTTGACAGTGTTTATCCCGTTGGTGAATTTTCCGCTGAGGTATTTAAAACCATAGGTCAAACGCTGCTTATTATTCATGTTGGTTTTATTATTAGTAGCATTGTCAGTATTGCTGGTGGCATTTATAATCAACTGGAATTTGCCCGCGAAGTGCCTATCCAAGGTTTAATTCAAGTTGTTAAGTTAATCACTTTTATGATTTGCGCAATCTTGATTGTGAGTATCGTACTTGAAAAATCGCCAACTTATATCCTCTCTGGTTTTGGTGCTATAGCTGCGGTGACCTTGTTGGTATTTAAAGACACCATCTTAGGCTTTGTCGCCAGCATTCAAATAGCAGCGAATCGCTTAGTAACCTACGGCGATTGGATCCAAGTAGATAATTACGGCGCAGATGGTGAGGTGATTGATTTAGGCTTAAACACCGTAAAAGTACGCAACTGGGATAACACCATTACGACTATTCCGACTTATATGCTGGTGGCAGGTTCGTTTAAAAACTGGCGCGGTATGCAAGAGTCGGGTGGGCGTCGAATTAAGCGTTCACTCAATATTGATATGAACAGTATTCGTTTAGCTGACGATGAGCTTACTAAAACCATTGGCCAAACTATCGCGCTGAAAGAGTATATTAAAATGAATACGCTCCCAGATCCGGTATCAAACCTAGGGCTGTTTCGTCGTTATGCTGAAGGCTACTTAAAACAGCACAGTAAAATCAATACCTCGCTGACCTTAATGGTGCGTGAGTTGCAACCACTAAACCATGGTTTACCTATTGAGTTTTATTGTTTTAGTGAAGACAAGCGTTGGATATCCTACGAGCACTTACAAGCAGAGATCATGGATCATTTACTTGCAGTACTCCCGATTTTTGACTTGCGTGCCTATCAAAGTGTTACAGGGCAATTTAGCCCTGCGCCTATTAGCCCAACCGGTATTAAGCCCACGATCAAAGTGGCAAATAATACTGAAGTAGACCAAGACTAACAAATGCGATTAACAGCCACCAAATAGGTGGCTTCGCAAGCCTTAGCCATGCAAAAGCAGCGGCAACAATCACAATATGCCAAATAGAGTGAACGGCTGATGTCCAAATCGGTGAATACAACGCTGCAGCTAAAAACCCCACAACGGCAGCATTAAGCGCCGCTATACAGCTTGCAAAACGTGGACGTTGAGCTAATTGTAGCCAGCTTTTTTGAAATGCTAACATCAATAAAAAACCGGGAGTAAAAATCAATAAGGTTGCAATCACAGCGCCCAGCAATGGCTGGTTATTATTGAGTTCAGCACCAAGATAAGTGGCAATGGTAAACATAGGGCCTGGTACGGCTTGCGCACTGGCATAGGCACTTAAAAATTGCTCGGTTGGTAAGCTTGGCAAACCTGCTTGTAAAACTGGCAGTACAACATGGCCGCCGCCGAATACCATCGCTCCCGCTTGATAAAAAGGTGCGAACACTGAAAATTGAGACCCTAATGGGACAAAACTAACCAGTAATAACAGCGCAAATAGTATTAATGCAGGCCAATTAATAGCGAGGCTAGTGCTTTCTAGAGGGGCTTCGTTCGCACCAAGTTTGAGTAAAGGATAAAAAGCGCCGATCAGTGAGGCAATAACGAGTACTAAAATCTGACCGCTTAAGTTAGGCAGCAATATCAGCGCTAAAGTACTCAACACAGCAATTGCTTTAAGAGCCCAGCTTGTGCAAAAGCTTTTTGCCATACTTAGGGTTGCATCAGCGACGATCACCACTGCAAATAATTTTAAGCCAGCAATAATTGCGAAATAAATAGCGTCAAATTGATGGGCGCTGATGGCGAGTAACGCCATGATCAAAAATGAAGGCAAGGTAAAGCCAACAAATGCCGCAATACCACCTAATACTCCTGCACGTTCAACACCAATAGCAAAACCGACTTGACTAGAACCTGGCCCTGGCAGTGCTTGGCTAAGACTGATCAGTTGCGCATAACGCTGCGCATTGAGCCATTGCAAGTTATCAACAAAGTGGCGCTTAAAATAACCTAGATGTGCCGCAGGGCCGCCAAAACTCATACATCCAAGTAAAAAAAACTGTTTAAAAATAACAAACAACATAAATTTATCGCTCTTAATATTGAGATTATCGCATTATGACAAATTTTCGTGACATTTAGATGCTTCATGATGGTTGTATCTGCGTAAAAATGAAAACCATGGCAATTTATGGGCAGATGCTGCGCTTTTAACTCTTTCTTCATGATTCGTTCATTGCGATTTTTGCATACTAGATGTTAATGAAAGAAATAATAACCAAGGAGATACCATGACTTTAACCAAACCATTACTAACGGCAACAATTGTTGGACTATTACTAACAGGTTGTGAAACCACCAACACAGGAATGGGCGCTGGCATTGGTGCTGCAACGGGTGCTGTACTAGGTAAGGCAACGGGAGATCATGATGATAAACGTATCTTCATTGGTGCTGCTATTGGTGCGCTAGCAGGTGCTGCTGTTGGTGATTACATGGATAAGCAAGAAGCGGCTTTTCGCGATGAACTGGCAGGCTCCGGTGTTGAAGTTGTACGTGAAGGTGATAACTTACGTTTAGTGATGCCATCTAATATTACCTTCGCAACAGATCAATCGTATATTTCATCTGGGTTTCATAACACCTTAAATGCCATTGCAAAAGTAATGAACAAATATGAAAAAACGTACCTAAGCATTGAAGGTCATACTGACAGCACAGGTAAAGACAGCTACAACATGACCTTGTCTGAGCAACGTGCTCAGAGTGTTAAAAGTTACTTAGTGAATCAACAAATCCTAGCTGGGCGTATCAGCACCCGTGGTTACGGTGAAACCCAACCAATCGCCAGTAACGACAGCGCCAACGGCCGCGCACAAAACCGCCGAGTAGAAATTCAAATCGTACCAAACACCGAAGGCTAGTTATTTACATTTATTTATCTCAATCACTTGTTTATTAGCTGGTGATTGAGATTATTTACCGCTTACCGCTTACCGCTTACCGCTTACCGCTTACCGCTTACCGCTTACCGCTTACCGCTTACCGCTTACCGCTTCAATCCCTATTAAACTGCAGCTCACATAATTTTTGATAAAGCGGATTTGTCGCTAATAATTGTTGGTGAGTACCGGTTGCGATAATTTCACCTTGCTCCATCACTACAATAACATCGGCGTGTTTTACTGTAGCTAAGCGGTGGGCAATGATCAGTGTGGTCCGATTTTGCATTAAATGTTCAAGCGCGGCTTGTACATGATGCTCACTTTGCGCATCCAGCGCACTGGTTGCTTCATCGAGTAGCAGTATTTCAGGGTCTTTTAATATTGCGCGTGCTAGTACAATACGTTGTTTTTGGCCACCTGATAGGCGAACGCCTTGCTCACCTAAAAAGCTGGCATAGCCGTTTGGTAGTTGTGCAATAAACTCATCGGCATGGGCATGCTTAGCGGCAGCATATACTTGCTCATCACTTGCATCTGGGTTGCCATAACGAATATTGTGCATTACATCAGAGCTAAACAAAATTGGGTTTTGTGCCACCATACCCATGCTGTTGCGTAACGTGTTTAGGGAGAGATCTTTTATATCAATGCCGTGGAATTTAATCTCGCCATTGGCTGGATCATAAAAGCGCTGTAGTAATTCAAATAAGGTGGTTTTACCCGCACCAGAGGGGCCTACAATTGCCACGGTTTGGCCTTGTTTAATATTAAGCGTAACGTTTTTAAGTGCGCTTACATCAGGGCGAGATGGGTAATTAAAGGTAATGTTATTGAGTTCTATAGCAGCTGCATCAGTGTTGCTTTGTAACTTTTCATCAAGTGGCTGGATTGGGTTTACTATTTCACTTTTCACCGCGAGTAATTCAAGCAGTCTTGCGGCAGCACCCGCTGCACGTTGTAGCTCGCCATAAACTTCAGCCACGGTCGCCACCGACATTGCCACCATAATGGCATAAAACACAAATGCACCCAGCTCACCACCACTCATCGTCCCCGCCAGTACGTCACTACCGCCAACCCATAACATCACACTAATGGCGCTAAAGGTTAAAAAGATCACTGCGGCAATTAAAAACGAACGTTGTTTAATACGACTTTTAGCCACCTTAAAGGCTTTTTCTGTTTCTAGGGCAAAGGCTTGTTGCTCACGTTGTTCGTGGCTATAACTTTGCACTACTTTAATATTTTGAATTATTTCACCCGCATAAGTGCTGATGTCAGCAATGGCATCTTGGCTGGAGCTGGCAAGTTTGCGTACTTTACGGCCAAACACCATCATAGGCACTAATACCAAAGGCACACAGGCCACCACTACTAACGTGAGTTTTAAGTTAGTGAATAACAACATAGCTAAACCACCTACCAGCATCAGTGCGCTGCGCAGTGCCATTGAAAATGACGAACCAATAATTGATTGCAGTAAGGTGGTATCAGTGGTTAAGCGTGACATGAGCTCACCGCTGCGGTTTTCTTCAAAGTAGCTTGGGTGCAGGGTAACTATGCGATCAAATACTGCTTTGCGAATATCGTTACTAACCCGCTCACCAATCCACGACATTAAATAAAAGCGACTAAAGGTACCGATGGCTAATAGGCTGATCAAACCAATTAGCACGATTATGGCTTGTTTTAATTGCGCTTGGGAGCCGGCAATAAAGCCATGATCGATTACAAATTTAACTCCTTGGCCCAATGATAAATTAACCCCAGCAGTAACAAGTAATGCTGCAAGAGCTGCAAAAACCACCCATTTATAAGGCTTAATAAACTGGAAAATAGGAATTAAACTACTAAAAGCTGCTTTGTCTTTTGGTTCGGCTTTGCTGGTGCTCATGCTGGATTCTTTTTGTTCAATAGGGTATAGATATGGTTGCTTAAATCGTAATTTCAATAACTAACTTCATAACAACAAAGGGACTATCATGGCAACTCATAAAGTAACAGGTGAATTTAACGTTAAACTCAACCCAATCGAAGGCTATGCCAAAGGCATTGATGGCGTAAATTTAGGTCGTATGTCGATTGATAAAACCTTTACTGGGAAGCTTGATGCAACCAGTACTGGCGAAATGCTCAGCGCCATGACCGCCACCCAAGGTAGTGCCGGTTATGTGGCAATTGAGCAAGTAGTTGGCACTCTTGCAGGCAAACAAGGTAGTTTTGTATTGCAGCATTTTGGCTCTATGGATAAAGGCCAAGATTCATTGATTTTAAATGTAGTGCCAGATTCTGGTAGCCATGAACTTACCGGCCTTAGCGGGAAAATGGCAATTCGCATCGAAGCTGGTATTCATTTTTATGATTTTGAGTATCAACTTTAAAAGGTAATAGCAATGCAAAAAATAATAGAATTTAAAAAACAGCGTGGTTATTTTAGAGGTGGCATTGATATTGATGCACTTAACGAGCGAATTTATCAATTAAACCAAGGCGGCTGGAAAGTAATAAATGTTAGCGCCTCAACGGGGCTATATGGCCAAGTTTATGGTTATGTTCTTCTGATTGAAAATAATGAGTGATAAATGACACTATCACTTTGGCTCAGTTTAGTCGCTGTCTGTATGATGGGTGCGATGTCTCCCGGACCAAGTTTGGCTGTAGTGTTAAAGCATAGCATTCATGGCAGTATGAAAAACGGCATGCTGGCGGCTGTTAGTCATGGGGTCGGCGTTGGCTTTTATGCCGCGGCATCCTTGCTTGGCCTTGGCGCACTGATGTTACAGTTTCCCACTGTATATCAAGTGTTAGTTTACTTAGGTGCAGCCTACTTAGCATATTTAGGTGTTAAAATTTTATTAGCAAAACCCAGTGGTGATGAGCTTCAAGTTGCGCAGCAAAGTGGCAACTCTAAGCAAGCACTGCAAGATGGATTTGCTATTGCGTTTTTGAATCCCAAACTTGCGGTGTTCTTTTTAGCGTTATTTTCACAGTTTATAGACCCTGCAAACCTAACTTTTAAAGTGGGTATGATCATGTGCTTGACCGTATTTGTTATTGATACTGGCTGGTATTTGATTGTTGCAGCGTTGACTGAGCTTTCAAAAAAGCGCTTTGCTTTTACTAAATCCTCCCCTTGGCTTGATAAAATATTAGCGGTGATTTTTATAGCCCTTGCTGTGCGAGTGGTTCTAATGGTTTAGTTTGTTTGCATTGAATCATCCTATAGTGCTTTATCAAAAAGCCGTTGTTTAGCTCAGGCTGAACATTTATTGCTTGCCTGTTTTTTATGCTAAATCCTCTATTCATTTCACGTTAGCTGCACAATTGTAGCATTTAGCTACTCGTTACCTATCAAGGCTAGACGTTACCCCTATTAGTGCATACGTATTCATCACACTTAATTTACTTTTTAGTTACACTTTATTGGTTTTATTTTATCCACAATTTAAAAATAAACAGCATACAATTATAAAATCAATAGGGTAGGAAGCTCATGGGGAAATTTAAACTGAGTGCATTAATGCTCGCAATGTTTGCAGCCAGCAGTGCATTGGCTGCAGCTGAAAGTGAGGCACAAGCAACAGTCAATCCACAGTTAGATGAGGATTTAGAAGTTATTGAAGTAACCGGCTTTAGCCGAAGCTTAATTCAATCACTTAACCAAAAACGTTTTACAGATACAGTGTCAGAGCAGCTATCTGCCGATGATTTAGGAGCGTTACCTGATGTATCAATGGCAGATGCACTAACGCGATTACCAGGTATTTCAGCTGTAAGAACCGGTGGTCAAGCCGCCGAAATAAACATTCGTGGTATGTCGGGTGGGTTTGTGTTTTCAACCCTAAATGGCCGTGAGCAAGTATCAACCAGTGGCAGTCGCAGTATTGAGTTTGATCAGTACCCGTCTGAATTGATCAGCTCAGCAGCCGTGTATAAATCACCAAAAGCTTCGCTTATTGAAGGCGGTGTTGCAGGTACGGTAGAGCTGCAAACAGCCAGCCCGCTTGATAATGAACAGCAGCATAAGTTTGTGGTCAACGCTAGAGGCATGTACAACGACCGAGCGTCTGAGGTGAACGATGCCACTGAGTTTGGCGACCGCATTAGCTTTTCCTACCAAGGTAAGTATCTTGACGACACTTTAGGTGTTGCGCTTGGCTATGCGCGTTTATTTCAACCTAGTGTAGCAACACAGTTTATTGGTCTAGCTTATAACGATAATAAAGATATAGATGGCTTGGCAAATGATACTAATGGCCCTGAAGTAAACCCAGAAAATGAATACATTAGTGAAGGTTTTGAGCTCCAGCATTTAGGTGGTGAAGAAACCCGTAACGGTTACATGGCAGCAATTGAATGGATACCTGTAGATAACTTTAAGCTAAAGGGTGATGTGTTTTTATCACGCTTTGACACTGAGTCATTTGCCCGTGGTTTACGAGTGAAGTTAGGCGGCCCAACGGCCACTTATACAAACGCTCAGCTAGAGGGCAATTCAGTGGTTGGCGCCTCTGTTAATCGCACCTCAAAAAGCTATACCCGAATTGAAATCGTTAACGATGATAACCAAGATTTTGACGAAGTAGACAGTTACGGCGTTAACGCGGACTGGCAAGTAACAGAGCGTTTAAACGTCAATATGGATGTGTCTTTGTCGCGAGCAAAGAGTAATTTTCGCAATGGTTTATTGTGGGCATTGGTTGCCGAAGATGCGACAGCGCAAGAGCCAGTGTTAGATAAAAACGTATCAATAAACTATCAGCTTAATGGTTTAAATTTACCGGATGTCGGCTTTAATCAAGCAGCTGCATTTAGCGATATCGACCGGGTAATGGTAAGTAAATACGGTATTTATCCATATCAAAATGAAGATGAAGTAAGTGCTTATCGACTTGATTTTAAATACGAGTTGGATAACAGCTGGTTTAGCTCTGTTGAGTTTGGTGCGCGTTATTCTGATCGTGAATATAGCAATAACCGCTCTGTGTTTGAGTATGGTGATGATGGTGCGTTTTCAGCAAGCGAGCCGCCACTGCACTTAACTGATGACATGGTTGATGTTGTGGATTGGCAAGGCGAGTTTAGTTACTTTCCATCGTATTTAGCGATTGATGTAGATAAAGCGCTCAATGCGTGGTTCCCAGAAGGTGCGCCTACACCGGTGACCACCTGGGGTAACGCTGATGGGGTGGTTGACCCACAAGGTTACACCACAAACTATTCATGGACTATGTTACAAAGTGGCTCAGTGTATGAAGAAGTGCTTTCAGCGTACGCTATGCTTAATATTAATGCTGAGATTGGCAATATGCCCGTGCTGGGTAATATTGGTATTCGCCGTGTCGATACCGACCAATCGGCCACGATTTTAGAGAACGTCAACGGGGATTTAGCGCTGGGCGCACAAAATATTACCGATAGCATCGGCATTGTAAATCAAAACTATCTACCTAATGTGCTTGGCACTACTTACACCGATTACTTGCCATCGCTTAACTTAAACTTTCAGTTAACTGATAACACGCAATTGCGTTTAGCGGCGGCTAAAGTGATGTCGCGTCCGCCAATCAACCGATTGGCAGGGGATGCCAGTGCGCAGGCAGATAAAACCACCGGTAAAATAAATGGCTCAAGTACTAACAACCCATTCTTAAAACCATTTTATGCCGACCAATACGATATCTCTTACGAGCATTATTTTGATGAATCAGATGGTGCGCTTGTTGTGGCTGGTTTTTATAAAAATATAGATTCGTTTATCGATACTATTGCGATAGAGGGATTTGATTTTAAAGGCAATGGTTTTAACGTCCCCGAGTATATTGAAAACCCAGAAAGTGGCGAGCAAGTAGCCACCACTAACGGCACTTACACAACGGCGGTTAATAACGCCAATGGCGGTTACATTCGCGGTATTGAGCTTGCGTATACACAAGTATTTTCATTCTTACCCGCACCTTTTGATGGTTTAGGTTTTAACGGCAGCTACTCATACACAGAGAGCGAAGTTGAATCTATCACTAGTTTAGGGGGCGACACGACGACTCAAGGTTTACCTGGTTTATCTAAAAACGTGTTAAACGGCACTTTGTTTTACAGCCAAGATAACTTTGAAACCCGCCTTAACGTGCGCTATCGCTCAGACTTTGTTTCAGAGCAAGTGGCAATTAATGAACAAGTGGTAAATTTTGACGCCGAGACCGTAGTCGATTTTCAAACCTCTTACCAATTTACAGACTCATTTGGCATGTTGCTACAGGTTAATAACCTCACCGATGAACCCACTCAAAGCTACTTTGGAAATGAAAGTATTACTGGGACTACCCAGTACTTTGGACGTCAGGTTTATTTAGGTTTTACCTATAGCCATTAATGCAAATTGGAGCATACATAATGAATATAATAACTAAAATGACTCATTTGCTACTTGCAGTGAGCTTAACGTTACTGTTTGGCTGTGGTGGTTCAGGTAGTAGCGATGTAAAAGCAGGGCAAACTCTTTTAACGTGTGATGTACCACAAGTTCCTAACACCGAAGGGACTCAATGCGTTGATCCCGAGCCTATTTCTTGCGACGCACCGTTGTTTCCTGATGCGAACAATGAAAGCTGTATCAATGGCTATAACCCTGACTTACCAGACCCAGTTGTATTTGCAGGCGAAGGCGAGGCTATTTTATTTTATAAGCGCGATGAAAATGAAGGGTACGAAGGCTACCGCTTACATTCATGGAATACCGACGGCTGTGATGCTTATGCGCCACCGTTTGATGCAACAGATTGGGCTGATGGCCACGAATACGACGGTATTGATCCAAATTATGGTGCTTACTGGATTGTGGCACTCAAAGACGGTTACACCGAGTGCGCTAATTTTATTATTCATATTGGCACAGAAGGCTCAGGCAAAGCGCATGGTGATGTGGATTTAACCATGCCACTGATGCAAGACGATGAGCGCTTTGTACGTATGAACTTTACTTTTGATGGTGAGCCATCTGTATTTGAGTTTCCAGTTGCAAGCCTAGGTGAACGCCCGGTTGCGATTGATGGCGCATCAGCACATTGGATTGATTTAAATACGGTATTGTATAAGCCTAGTAATGAGCTTTCGCAAATCATCAAGTTACACTCATCTACAACCGCTGAGCTAGAGGTTGACTTAGATACAGGTTTAAATGGTGAAACCGTTGAGCTTACAGCAACACAGTTAAGTGATGAGCAAGCTGCAAAAGTACCTCATTTAGCTGAGTGGACTGCTTATCAAGGTAATTGGGATGCCTCTACTGCAAAGCAGCTTATAAAACAACAGCTCGTTGTAGCGGGCTACGATGCAGAAGGCAAGCTACTTGAAGCAAGTTTTGTACAAACAGCAAAAGCCCTTGATGCACTGTACACCCAAGGTGAAAGTGACGCGAATGAAGCCATGTTAGGCGTGCATTATAATAACAATGCAATTGATGTTTCAGTATGGGCACCCACTGCAAATAATATGATGATCAATGTATTTGACGCTGATAAAGCACAAGTGCATAGCACCGCCATGACGTTAGATAACAATACAGGTATTTGGTCAGTCAGTTTAGACAGCCAATACGACCGCCATTATTATCGCTTTGCGTTTGATGTTTATCATCCAACCACCAAAGCAATCGAAAGCCTATGGAGTACAGACCCTTATTCGTTAAATGTATCTAGTAATGGGCTTTATTCACAGCTGATCAACTTGAGCGATGACGACACTAAACCACAAGGCTGGGATGAGCGTATCGTGCCGACAATTACTAACCCAGAAGATGCGGTTATTTATGAAGGCCATGTACGTGATTTTAGTGTTCGCGATCAGTCAGTGAGCGAAGCAAATCGCGGTAAATACCTGGCATTCACTGAACTTGAAAGCGTGCCAATGCAGCACCTTAAGCAATTAGCTGATAAAGGCTTAACACACTTTCATTTACTCCCAGTGACTGATATTGGCACTATTGAAGAAGATGCAGAGCAACGCGTTGAAATCACTGACACCTTAGGTAAATTATGTGAGCGTATAAACGATGAAGCAGATGCCTGTAAAATCGAAGATAAAAACAGCACCATTGTCGATATTATGCAAAGTTACCTACCTGGCTCAGATGATGCACAAGCACTAGCCAGTGCGATGCGTGATTTAGACGGCTTTAACTGGGGTTATGACCCTCATCACTTTATTGCGCCTGAAGGTTCATATGCATCAAGCAGCGAAGGTATTGCTCGCGTACTTGAAACACGCGCCATGGTGCAATCATTACAAGAAGTAGGACTTCGTGTGGTACTTGATGTGGTATACAACCACACAACGTCATCAGGCATTTGGGAAAAATCTGTTTTTGATAAACTCGTGCCGGGTTATTACCACAGATACAATGAAGTATCAGGTACGATAGAGCGCTCAACATGTTGTGAAAACACAGCTACAGAACATGTAATGATGGACAAATTCGTTACAGATTCAATGGTTATTCTTGCTCGCGACTTTGGTTATGACAGCTTCCGTTTTGATGTAATGGGCCACATGCCTAAATCATCAATTTTAGCAGCGCGCGAAGCAGTACAAGCAGTTGACCCAGATAACTACTTCTACGGTGAAGGTTGGGATTTTGGTGAAGTAGCCAACAATCGTTTATTCACTCAAGCTAAGCAAGCTGATATGGCAGGCTCAGAGGTTGGTACATTTAACGACCGTATTCGTGAAGCCGTGCGTGGTGGTGCAATGTTTAGTAATAACCCGACAGATGGCAACCTAGCGGAGCAAGATACGTTACGTTTATCGCTGGCGGGTAACTTACAAAACTACATACTAAAAGACTTTAACGGTAACTCAGCAAAGGGCAATAGCTTTAGTTGGAACACCCAGCCGACGGCTTATGCGTTAGACCCAGCAGATAGCATTAACTACGTATCTAAGCATGATAACGAAACACTGTGGGATCAGTTGCAATATAAGCATGCATCAAGCATGAGTATTGAGCAACGTGTGCGTGCGCACAACATGGCGTTGTCTATTCCACTTATGAGCCAAGGCATTCCGTTTATGCAACTGGGTGCTGATTTACTGCGTTCTAAGTCAATGGATCGTGATAGTTATAATGCCGGTGATTGGTTTAATGCTGTTGATTTAACCAAAGAGAATAATAACTGGAACATTGGTCTACCAAATGCCGAGAAGAACCAAGAGAAATGGCCTGAGATCATGCCTATTTCTGCTAACTCTGATGCACAGGCAATGCCACAAGATATTGCTTATGCAGGCGATGTGTTCCAAGAGTTCTTAGCAATTCGCAGTAGCAGCCCATTATTTAGATTAACCACCGAACAAGATGTAATTGATCGTGTGGGCTTTCATAATGTGGGTGAAAACCAGCAGCATGGTTTGATAGTAATGAGTATTGACGATGGTGAAGGTCTCGTTGATTTAGATACCGCAGTAGATGCTGTTGTTGTTGTTATTAATGCGACGCAGCAAGCACTTTCACACACGGTACTTACGGCTACTGGGTTTGAATTACACCCAACTCTTAAAAACAGTGTAGATAGTAGCATGACGGAAGTGAGTTTTACGGCCAGTGAAACCGACGGCACGTTCACTGTGCCTGCTTACACTATGGCTGTGTTTGTTAAACCACAAGGCGAGAGCCAAGGCGCTGGCTTGAGTGCTGATGCAACTGTTGGTGCGCCAGATATCGTCCCTTATGGCAGCACTGAGGTGTATCTTCGTGGTGATTTAAATGAGTGGGGGCTCTCTGATCAATTTGAATATGTTGGTAACGGCGAGTATCAAATTATGAAGGCGCTAACGGCTGGGGAAAGCTTTGGTTTCAAAGTTGCTTCAGAGAGTTGGAACCTCGTGAATTTTGGTGCCACCTCAGAACAAGAAGCTGTTGTTCAATTGCAAGTAGAAAAACAACTTAGTTCTAACGGAGCTAATATTAGTTTTACGGCTGACACAGCGGATAACTATTTGTTCTCGTTTAATGCTTCAGATAAAGAAAACCCAACTCTGACAGTGGTAAAAATAGGGCCATTTGGAAATGTGTCGTTGTATTTACGTGGCAGTTTAAATGAGGCTGGTAGTTTGTGGGGGACGGACGATCAATTCACATACAGTGGTGATGGTTTATATACTTTTTCTAAACAGCTTAGTGCACAAAGTGATGCATATGAGTTTAAAGTGGCCACCAGTGATTGGAGTACTGTAAATTTAGGAGCTGGTGGAGATAGCTCAGAAGTAATATTAGGGAGTGAAACACCTTTAGCGGCTTCTAATAATAACTTGAGCTTGTTAATTGAAACCGAAGGAGCATATCGCTTTGTGGTTAATGCAAATGATCTCGAAGCGCCTTTTATTATTGTTAACTTACAATAAGCTTTCACTAAGATAGCCGAAGCCGAGTTTTATACTCGGCTTTTTTATTATAGTTGCATTCAGCCACAATATTCCCTAGGTTAATAGAATAAATATCAAGGAGGTAATGAATGTCTGAGTTAGCCCTGAAAACCGCCAGTTTTAACCCTAAAGTGAAATCTTACTGGATCACGTTAGGAGTCATTACCTGCTTAGTGTGTTTGGTTGGTATCCCATTGATTCCAATAGTAGCCTTAATAATTTGGATCGTGGCAGGGCGTATGCTTAAAGCAATGTCAGCAGTGCTCTTAGAGCGTAAGCTGGTGGTAAAGCGTGGGGTATTTTTTAAAGAAGAAAAGTCCATCCCACTTGAAAAAATTACTGACGTTGGTTTAAGCCAAGGACCATTGATGCGTTTATTTGGTTTATATCGACTAAGCTTTGAAACGGCAGGGCAGTCTGGCCATGGCGCATTAGTATCGTTACTTGGGGTAGTTGATGCCAGTGAGTTTCGCGAGGCGATATTAACGCAAAAAGACAATCTAGCCGAAACAAAACCAAGCAAGGCTAAAGCTGATGAGCCACAAAGCCAAGTCGAATTACTCCGCGCACTCACCTACAGTGTAAAAAACATCGAGCAAATGATGGTCACGCTACTGGATGAGAAAAAGTAAAATTAACTTATTATTGTACTGTGTTTCCACAAAGAGAAGAAAATGAGAAGTGAATGAGGGTAGAATATTAAATCAATTGACCAGATCAACTTAGCATGTAAGTCGTCATTTATGGCGACAGTAGTGTAATTTGAATAAGTCTTAACTTAATCTGTCAGGTGTGATTTTTAGATTTTGATCAAATCGGATAGTCGCATATATGCCATGAGCGGTCATTCAAAAAATAAATGGCAAAAGGCAAGACGCGACCCCATGTTCCGAGACGCATGTTCCGTTTTTTCTTGTCCTCTTGCGAAACATTATAGAAAAAGAGCTTCAAGTGAATTATTCACAAAGAGGTTTAGAGGCGCTGCGCTTTAGAGTTATCAACGTAGGTTGGTTTGAGCGCAGCGAAACCCAACGAAAAAGCCCCAACCAATTAGCGTTAATATTTTGCATGAACGGCTGTCTTGAATGTGCCAATAGGAAACAGTCAGCAACCGAGCTTGTAGAATAACTCGTTTTTAATTTATTTTTATTGGGGTTTAACCATGCCAATACTAAGCGCTAAGTTTCCCTCATTTACTTCTCATTCCCTTCTCTTTGTGCAAAAGATCTTTAATTGAATTATTCACAAAGAGGTTCAGAGACGCTGCGCTTTAGAGTAATACAGATTCTAGGCCCAGATATATTCACTCGGTTGAAATACTATTACCTAACAGCCACGCTTATCAACTAACGGTAGATTTAGAACACTGGATCCGCCGTAGAATAAGAATGTGCTACTGGCAGCAATGGCGCTCTCTATTAAGGAATAGCCCGCACCAAAGTACGCAGTTTAATGAAATTGGTTGTTAGCGAACGACTCGCCATAGCCTGTGGTATCACCAGTACCAAAAGTAGGCGCTTGGAAGCGAAGGCCCTTGTAGAAGCTCAAAAACAAAAGGAATTAACATTGCGCTAGGCAATAACTACTTAGCTTCACAAGGTTTAGCGTCATTGAGAGGTACTTGGATTAATATTCATTACGGGAGATGAACCGCCCATTGCGGACCCGCATGATGGGTGGTGTGGGGGCTGGAGGTTAGAGACCTCCGGCTACCCGATTAGCTGAATTTCTTAAGGTTTTCTTCCAACTGCTCTCGTAAACCTTGATTCTCTTGCTGAATCCAATATTCCGCTATTCGGTTTTCACTCACTCGGTACACTGCGCTTCCTACTGTCGAAAGCTCTAAACCTGTCGGTTCATAACCATAAATTACTCCCTCATGACGACCGTCTTGACGCCAACGTACGTAGACCTTTTGACCTTGAACTAAAAACTCTTCTATTGTGAGGTCAAAATTACCGTAGGCTTCTAGAAATTCTTCGACGTGTTCACGATAGTTTTCAGGAGTTCTTTCAATTGCTTCTGAAATCCCAGAAACAATCTGGTGCGCTACAACTACTGGGGCTAGATACTGGTCCACTAAATCTGGATTTTTCCCTGACCTTACTTGTTCGATAAAACCTCTAACCACTTCTTCCACTGACATCAATTATTCCTTCTATTCTGCTAACAGCTTATTGAACACCATTGTGGTGGTTTATAACACACCAAAACGGCGTATATTACATACCATGATAATTTCACCAATAATTACGTTTGTAAACAAGTAATTAAAACAGCTAGAAATTAAGCATGTTATTTTGCCCCAAAACGGCGTTTAATAATGTTATTGGGCAAAATTAGATTTCTACTGAAAACACAGGAATAAATTTAACTTTTTCAGTGTCTGCTTCTCGCTCATGGCTGTCTGTCAGATGAAGTCTAAACCTATTCATTTAATCTGTAAGCTCAGATATGCGCTAGTACATGTAATTAACGCGCTAAAGTACGACCTACGAAAATACCAGCACCTAGGAATTCGTTATCTAATCTCTTAACTTAGGTCTTTCCTCTAAAGCGCAGCGTCTCTTAATCTCTTTGTGAATAAATCATTTTAAGACTTTTGCATGTTTTAGCGAAAGTATATATCCGATAATCCAAGGTAATTCGATTAACTGCAAGGGATGCGCATTTCGATGGCTTCGTTGCACTCAAATCAACCCGGCGATCAGCTGATCGCCGGGCTGTTTTAATCTTTCACCTAGGAACTTTGTCCTAGCCCCTAGATACTTTCTTGAGCCTTTACCCTTGAATTACGGGCTGACCTGCTAGCATACGTAACTCTTTGCTGCGCTCAGTTTGCATAGAGTAAGACGCGGTTTTAATACTGCTTACATAGTTCCACTTGGCAGCGGCTTGCTCAGGGGTAAAAGTAACGGTTAAGTAACCACGATCGACGAGGTTGTTATAAACCAAATCATTAACCAATAGCGGGATAACTTGCTCCATTTGCGCGGTTGCTTCTGGCCCTTGGGTGTTCAGCGCTAAATACTCCTCAAGGCCTGGTGAAGACACCGACGAAGTCGCAAATTCAACCCCCGCATTTTGTGAGGCGGCTATTGGGTTGCTGGCATCAGTGGTTAATTGGCCCGCCCACGCATTATGAGTATCGCCAGCTAATACAACTAGGTTCTTTTGTGTCGCTATCGCAGTGCCTAGTAATACTTCACGCTCATAAGCATAGCCATCCCAGGCATCTAAGTTATAAGGTGCAGTAGTATCAACACGCGCACGCTCTGCATCAGTCACCGTTGGATCACCGGCTAGAATACGACCTTTAATTTGTGCCAGCTCAGCAAATAACGCTGATGCTTGAGCAAGCAGGGCGTTAGTGTCAGCGCCATTTGCTTGGCTTACTTGCAGGCTCACTAAAAGCTGTAGCACTTCAAGTGGTAGGTGCATCTTGGTCATTAGCACTTGCTGGCCAAGTACTTGCCATTTTGAACTTGAGGTTGTCATACCATCGGTGAGCCAGGTTAGCTGTTCATTACCTAATAATGCGCGTGTTGGCGAGCTAACAGCACTAACAAAATCGCTTTGCCCTTGTGCGCTAGTTAAATCAAAATCACCGTAGCTTAGTTGTTCATCACGAGCGAGTACACGGGTATCGAGCATATAAAGCGAAACTAAATCGCCAAATTCAAAGCGGCGAAAAATACGCTCTTTATCGGCAACGTTTCGAATAGGCATCCATTCAAAGTAGGCTTGCAGGGCATGTAATTTTCGTTCGCTAAATTCACCTTCGCCGTCATTATGATTTTCTGCGCCTTCACGCCAAGTATCATTAGTAATCTCATGATCGTCCCACACAGTTATAAAGGCGCAATTACCGTGAGCTGCTTGTAAGTTACTATCGGTGCGGTAGTGGGCATAGCGTTTACGGTAATCAGTTAGGCTGATTATTTCTTCGCTATTATCATCAGGTAGTAAACGACCTAGAAGTGCTGCGTCTTGTGAGGCATAACCGCCGTTACCGTACTCATAAATATAGTCGCCAAGGTGCAGTACAGCGTCAAGGTCAGTTTGTTTGGCTATTTCACCATACACATGGAAAAAGCCAGCAGGGTAGTTAGCGCACGAGACGACTGCAAATTTTACTTTATCGATACTACCCGTTGGTAATGTTTTACCTGTGCCTATAGGAGAGGTTTTACCGTTTGAAATAAAGCGGTAGTAGTAAGTGGTGTTAGGGTCTAGGCTTTGTAAGTCAACTTTTAAAGTAAAGTCACTGGCTGTTGATACTTGGGTTTCTCCGTCATGGACTATATTACTAAAATCTGCATCGGTTGCCGCTTGCCATTGTACTTTTATGCTGGTGGTTGCTGCGTCAAGCGGGGTTACACGAGTCCATAAAATTAGGCTGTCACTAAGCGGGTCGCCACTGGCAACGCCGTGATCAAAACTAACCTCAATGATTTCTTCATCATCGTTATCAAATGTACAACCTGTGATGCCTAATGATAAAACGGCAGCGCCAAAACCCGCTGCCGATGCTTTTAAAAAACTTCTCCGTGTAAACGTCATTGCTCTGTACCGTTAAAAGTAAAACTATGAGCTTATCCGACCAGTGTGACTTTTATGTGAAGCTGTGATGCCAGTTATATTAAAATACTTGGCAAATATTGTCGGCTTTACAGGTAATTACGGTTACGTTTTCATACCCTACTCGGGTGAGTGCTTCTGCGCTTAGCGTTGCTCGCGCACCACTGGCACAGTGCAAATAAATGGGTCTTGCAGGGTCCTTTTCAATTTCCATTAACTTCATTTCCAGCAAGCCACGTGGAATATTAATAGCGCCAGTCGCCGCCTTGGTTGCATGTTCAGCAGCTTCTCGCACGTCAATTAATAAGCCATGGTTTTGCTCAAGCTCTTGCTTTGCTTGCTCAGCAGTAATACGACGTTGGTTTGGCGTGATTATTTTCATTAAATCTGGGATTGAAGTAAGCATTAGTCTGTAAATCCTCGTTTGCGCAAAAAATTTATCAGTGGGCACCATTTAGTAAACGCTGTTTGGATCAGGTTTACTCCTACAAATAGTGTTAACCACATAAAACGGCTATCTACCAAGTAGCTTAATATGACTGAAATTGTCACCATACTACCTGCAAGTAAAAGAATACCATCGCTCACTTTCATATAAATACCTTACATTAGTTTTTTCTAATGTTATTTATATTAGATTTAACTAATGTAAAAGTCTATACTTTACTTAGAACGTTTTAGTGGGATCGTTATGAATATTGAGCAATTAGCGAATAATGCACAGCAGGCGGAGCAATTTTTAAAGTTAATGGCGAACAAAAATCGTTTGATGGTGTTATGTAGCTTGTTACAAGGCGAGTTAAGTGTAGGACAGTTAAATGAACGTGTGCCATTGGCGCAATCTGCCTTGTCACAACATTTGGCGAGTTTGCGCAAAGCCGATATGGTGACAACGCGCCGAGACGGGCATACTATTTATTACTCGTTGACCGACCCCAAGGTGGAGTCGATCATTGCATTACTTTACCAATGGTTTTGCGAAGATGGCGCTAAATAAAGGTTGCTATTTCATCCAGCGATTTTTTCACTAGAGCATGATTTGGCACGGTTGCTTCATCACTAGGGTAACCGGCAATGAGTAGCATATAAGGGCGTTCGTTGTCTTTATCGCGGCCACAAATATCAGTTAAAAAGCTCATAGGTTTTGGTGTATGGGTGAGGGTTGCAAGGCCCGCTCTATGCAGTGCCTGTATTAAAAACCCGGTTGCCAGTCCTACTGACTCATGCACGTAATAGTTAGTGTTTTTATCATCAGTACTTAATCCGCCTTTTTTTTGACTAAACACCGCAATTAACCAAGGGGCATGCTCAAGGTAAGGCTTGCTGGCATCAGTGCCTAGCGGCTTTAATGCATCAAGCCATTCATCGCCTGCGCGGCCTTCATAAAAAGAGCGCTCTAGTTTTTCAGCTGCTTCGCGAATTTGCTTTTTCACGTCACTTGAATGAATCGCTACAAAATGCCACGGCTGGTGGTTCGCCCCACTTGGTGCTGTGCCTGCGGCTTTAATGCAGGTTTCAATAATTTCTTTTGGCACCGGGCGGTCGCTAAAACTACGAATACTATGGCGGCGCTGGCTTGTAGTTAAAAACTCCGTTGCGCGCTCTAACATTACATCTTCGGGGTATTCAGTAAAATCATTAAGGGGTTGTTTATCATGTTGTTGCATGGCTTTACGCTTCTTATGAATTGTGTGTGATTATTTTTATACCGAGTAGCGAGAATAGGTGCAAGTAATATCTACTTTACAGTTTAGCTTTTCTTAGTGTGATTGTTTATTTATTAAACGTTGTGTTCACAAAATATTCAGCTATGTTTGCTTATATTACCGATCTAGATGGAGAGAGATCATGAACATTCAAGCCACTAATCAAATTACCCAATACCAACTGAACACTAAGTTAAACGATAGTAGCAAACAGCTAGCCCCTGTTCAGGCTCCATCACAAGAAAGCTTAGCGAAGACTGATAGTATTCAAATATCAGCACAAGCAAGAGCGCTTAGCGCCCAGCGATTAACGCCAGAAGTTCCAATTATTGGTGATGTGAGTCAGCCAGTAAATAATAAAGTGCAGCAGTATTTAGATATTCAAAAGTCACTCGCTAAGGCGGATGCCGTTGATAATTTTACCGACGATAATTTTTCAGTCGGTGAAGCGTATGTTGCTAAAAACAACGATACGGTACGTAATGCCTATTTAGCTAAAGACAAAATTGAACAAACGAATGATATTGCTGGCATCATGATTGATTCTATCGATCAAAATGATGAACAAGACGAGAACAATATACTGCAATACTAGCGTTAGTTTTATTGGCGCTATTTCAGAATTTAAATCATCTCTCCTAAAGAGTGAAACCAAGCCGCATTTATTGCGGCTTTTCTGTTTTCATTCTGTTACAAAATTATAACCTGTCGCTATTGTTCCTAACCTAGTGGTAATGTAAGTTAATCAACTTAAATAATAACTACAATTAAACACTTTAATCAAATACTAGGAAGTAACAATGCTATCAATAAAAGGGCTATCAAAAACCTACGACAATGGCGTACATGCCTTGCAAGGTGTAGATTTAACTATTGAAAAAGGGATGTTTGGGTTACTCGGGCCAAATGGCGCGGGTAAATCATCGTTAATGCGTAGTATTGCCACGTTACAATCTGCAGATTCGGGTAGTATTACCTTTGATAACATTGATGTATTCAAAGAACCACAAAAACTACGTGAACGTTTAGGCTATTTACCACAAGATTTTGGTGTATATCCGCGTGTTACCGCCTATGATTTATTGGATCATATGGCCGTTTTAAAAGGACTAGATAATAAAGCGCAACGTAAGGAGTCTGTTGAAGGTTTATTAGCGCATACTAATTTGTACCAACACCGCAATAAGGCAGTGAGTGGATTTTCTGGTGGTATGCGTCAGCGTTTTGGTATAGCACAAGCATTATTGGGTGATCCTGATTTATTGATTGTGGATGAGCCTACAGCGGGTCTTGATCCTGAAGAGCGCAATCGCTTTCATAATTTACTAGTAAGTTTAGGTGAGAAGAAAGTCGTTATTCTATCAACACATATCGTTGAAGATGTGGCAGAGCTTTGCCCTAACATGGCGGTGCTCGCTGGCGGTAAAATATTACTGGAAGGCAACCCAATTGCGCTTACCGATAAACTCCAAGGTAAAATTTGGCACAAAACAATGAGCCAAACAGAGGCGCAAGAGCTAGAGCAGCATCTACCTGTAATTTCAAAGCGCTTGTTTGCTGGGCAGACAATTTTAAATGTGTTTAGCGAGCAAGCCCCTGAAGGATTTAGCGCAAGCAATGCTAACTTAGAAGATGTGTATTTTTCTACTTTGCATCAGCATCGTAACACCAGTGCAGTGTAGGGGAATATCATGTTTTTAAATATGCTTACCTTTGAGCTGCGTTATTTTATACGTCAGCCTTCATTTTATGTGACCACGCTAATTTTCTTTTTAGCGGCTTTTTTTGCAAGTAGCAGTGATAACTTCTTGCTCGGTGGCAGTAATGTAAATGTAAACTCGCCATTTAGTATTTTGATGTTAATGAGTGGCTTACTTCAGTTTGCTATTTTTCTGGTGGTAAATTTTGTTGCAGGCTCTGCGATCCGTAATGATGAAACGAATATGGCGGAGCTGGTATTTAGTAAGCCATTTCAACCATTCATGTATCAACTAGGGCGATTCTTAGGTGCCTATAGTGTAGTCGCAATTATTTTTGCGTCTGTGCCGCTGGGAATATATTTGGGTTCAGGTTTTGGTTTACTGGTTGGTTGGCTAGACCCTGAGCTGGTTGGAGATAATAAGCTTCATTATTACCTAACGGCTTATTTCTATATCGCAGTGCCTAGCCTGTTTGTTTTAGCTGCAATTTTTAATGGTGTGGCAACGTATTTTCGTTCAATGATGGCGGTATATCTTACTGCGGTGGCTTTTTTAATTGCCTATTCAACGGTATCTGTTTACTTTGATGATTTAGCGTTTCGTTGGATTGTGGGTTATGCCGATCCATTTGCCAGTGGCTCATTACTTGATGTGACTCGTTATTGGACCGCAAGCGATAAAAATAGCCAAACGTTAGAATTGACAGGGGTCTTACTATTTAACCGGGTGTTATGGATTGCACTCGCCATCGTTATATTTTTTGCTTCAGGCAAGCTGTCATCTCGCATTGTTATCAAGCGCGAAAAGAAAAAGCTTGCTGCGTCTAGCTTTACTAAGCAAAAAGAAGCCGCATTGATTGCCTCTTCGGTCAATCACAAAGCAAGCGCAAGCTCGTTGAAGCAACAATTATTATTACGCTGTGTGTTTGAATTTAAGCATGTTGTGATTAGTGCGCCATTCTTGATTTTAGGCCTTATTACTTTAGCTGTATTAATGGTGCCTTTATTAGCCCCAATTGGTTGGTATGGCACTGTTAACTGGCCTGTTACTCAAAATATGGTAGGCATCATTCAAAACGCTATTGGATTATTAATCACCATTGTTATTGTGTACTACAGTGCTGAATTAGTATGGCGTGAGCGCAACAGTGGTATGGGCGATATTGTCGATAGCTTCCCCGTACACAACAGTGTGTTTTGGGTTTCTAAATTATTGGCTTTAGTCAGTGTTATTGGCTTGCTTTATGTTTTTAGCATGATACTGACAATTGTTGTGCAGTTAGTTAAAGGGCAGTTTAATTTAGAGCTTGGGCAATACTTATTTAGGTTGGGTTATTTTTCTTTCTTGCCTTTTGTGATGCTCGCTATTTTGGCCTTTTTTCTACAAATAATCAGTGCCAATAAATACATCGGGATGGGATTATTTGGACTGTATTACTTGGTTTCAATGGTGCTGAGTAATTATGGCTTTAGTCATAATATGTTCCACTTTGCCCAGTCGAGCCCAGCTCCTTACTCGGATATTAATGGTTATGGCCATTACTTAACTGGGGTGGCATGGTACACACTTTATTGGGGTGGTTTAAGTGTGGTGTTAGCTGCTGTTGGGCTTGCATTGTGGCACCGTGGTCCGTCGCAAAGCTTACGCAATCGCTTCGCGCAGTTAAAATATAACTTAGGTCGAAAAGGGCAGGTGGCAACAGCACTTGGCCTAGTGGTATTTATCGCTGCGGGTGCACAAATTTATTACAACACGCGAGTGCTGAATGATTTTTACACAAAAGATCAGTTAGAAGACTTGCAAGTAGAATACGAGCAAAAGTTTGTACAGTACAAAGATGATCCTCTGCCGATTATTACTGACGTCGATCTTAATGTTGAAATATATCCACAGCAGCGCAAAATGCTCGCCACTGCTAATGTGCTCATTACTAATAATAGTGACCAAGCGATTAAACGCTTTTTGGTGAGTAAACCAGATAACAGCCCGCAGTGGAGTGTTAAAATTGCCGGTGGCGAAATTACTGAACAATTACCTGATTATAATTCAGCATGGTTTGAATTTACCCAACCATTAATGCCTGGCGAAGTGCGCAATGGTGAGATTTCAGTCGAGCGCAGCCACCAAGGTTTTGCTGATAGCATTACAGATACAAAACTTGTTGCTAATGGTACCTTTATTGATAATTGGCGCTTATTCCCGCGCTTTGGTTATAACGACAGTTATCAATTGACGGATAAACATGAGCGTCGTAAACGTGGCTTACCTGAGCTTCAACGAGCCAATGAACTCGAAGATACTCAGTATTATAAGCAAAGCATGTTTGGCCCTAATGCTGGTTTTATCAATTTCGCAGCAACCATTACTACTGATGAGTCGCAATTTGCAATTGCACCAGGTTATTTAAAAAGTGAAACCGTGACTGACGGACGACGTACCTTCCGTTATGAAATGGATTCACCAATAATAAACTTTTATGCCATTTTATCCGCTCGTTTAGAGTCTAAAAAAATAACGCATAATGGAGTAAATGTTGAAGTCTATTACCATCAAGATCATGCATGGAACGTGGATCGTATGATTGAGTCGGTTACTGATTCAATTGATTACTTTTCTGCTGAATTTGGTCCTTATCAACATAAGCAAATGCGTATTATTGAATTTCCAGGTTATGAGTCATTTGCACAAAGTTTTGCAAATACCGTACCTTATTCAGAGCAAATTGGTTTTATTACTGATAACCGAGACAGTAGTAAGGTTGATGTACCGTATTATGTTACTGCTCATGAAGTGGCTCACCAGTGGTGGGGGCATCAGATTACCCCTGCTAATGTGCAAGGTGCTGCGGTATTGTCAGAAAGCCTATCGCAATACAGTGCGATCATGGTACTTAAGAAAAAATACGGGGAACAAAAGCTACGTAAATTCTTAAAGTATGAACTTGATAAGTATTTGCAAGGACGCTCGGTTGAAGCGTATCAAGAAATGCCGTTGTATAAAGTAGAAACTCAAGCGCATATTTATTATCAAAAAGGTTCTGTGGTGATGATGGCCATGCATGATCTGTTTGGTGAGGAGCGTTTAAATAGTATCTTAAAAGAGTTTAGTAATGATTTTAAATATCAAAGTAACCCTTATCCGACAACGTTAGATTTACTTAGTTATTTGAAACGTGACGCCACTCCTGCAGAGCAAGCGTTCATTGATGATCAGTTTATGTATATCACTTTATATGAGCTGACCATGAAAGAAGCGAAAGTATCTGATGAGGCTGATAGTGATGGTTTGTACACAGTAACTCTAACTGTAGAAGCCGCTAAAAAGCGTGCCGATGGCCAAGGTGAAGAAACAGACCAATCACTTGATGAAATGATTGATATTGCTTTATTTAATGATGATCCTGAAAACCTACAGGCTGAAGATTTTGTGCTTTATTCGCAAAAACATCGACTTGTAACAGGGACTAACACCATTGAATTAAAGGTCACTGAAAAGCCCGTTTATGCCGGGGTTGATCCTTTTGTTAAGCTAATTGATAAAGACAGTGTTGATAATCTGGCTAAGTTTTAAAGTTTTAGACGTACTGTTTTAATCAAAATTAATCCAAAGCCGCATTTATTGCGGCTTTGTTGTTTTTCTAAAAAGTATTAATTCATCACTTAACCACTTGTTGGCAGTGAGTGTCGTGCCATCGGCTAAGATCACAGTGTAAGGCTTACCACTCCATGAGCTTTTACTGGCAAGGTTTTCAATAAAATCATCTGCGGTTTTTGCATATCGTTTCGCTTTGCGATACTTCATAGCAAGGTGATCGGCCGCTTCTTCACTGGTATGTTCATCGCCGTTACGGATAAAGGTTGCCTTACTTTGCTCAATAAAACTGATTAAGTGACTGACTTCTTCATCTGCGCTTGCTGCCACACTAAGCTGACTAACACAGAGTAAAAGGCAGGCAAGAACAACACGTATATTATTGGGTAAGTGTTTCATCTATAGCCTCATTTAGGTGTAAAGTTACTAGTATTGGGTTGTGATCAGAGCTTTGATACTGTGGCACGCGGGTCGTGTTGATATTCACACCGCGAGTCCATACTTGATCAAGGGCCAAGCCAAACGCTTTAGTGCGTTTATCGTCAAGGTATAGCGCTTCTGAAAGGCCTAGTTTTGATAATGCGTTAATCACCACCGCTTGTCTTGCATCACTCCATGCATTTAAATCACCCGCAAAAATAATGGGTCCTTGGTGTTGTTGCATTACTTGTACAGCAGCATCGATTTGCTGTTCATAGTCTTCAGTACCTAACGTGAAATTGATACCGTGTAAATTTACACTTAATAATCGCTGCTGGTCCGCCATCGCATACTCAACAATATTGGTCGCTTTTGGACTACGTAGCCACGGCTCTGTATGTGTAAAAGTACAATGCACTGTTGCAGGCCATCGACTTAGCGTCATAACCCCTGATTGCACATCGCCACTTTTGTAGCCTGGTGAAAAACGCCAATAGGGTTTTAGGGCACTGAGACGTTGATCTTCAATCGCTTCTTGCAGCAATACAATATCAGCCTGTTGGTTGAGTTGTGCTAAATCGCGATATAAGCCCTGAATTTGAGCTTTGTAAATGTTCCAGCTAAGTAGCTTTAGCTGCTCAGGGATAATATATTTTTTGCTATACGTTTGTTGCCTGCTGGCAGCTAGCTGCTGGGCACATTGCGTGGCTGTATTAGCTGTTTCAGTAAAGCCTTTATCTTCATCCGACAATGGTGCTGTAGCCAGTGCTGTGATGCTTAGTAAAGCAATGACAGTAATAAAAGAAAATGATTTTATCTGCATCAATGACCTTAAAGCAATGTGACTAAAAATGTGGCTATAACAGTGGTACTGGGTTTTAGGCACTCTAAATAAGATAAAGTTCCTACAAAAGCTTGCCAAGCTAATGAATACAGCCTGTTGTCTACATTTTCAATACAGTTTCTTACTTTTTTAAGATCATATTCAGTTTACACTCTGTACCACTTAATTAATCAGGATAAAGTTATGCGAATTTTTTTAATTAGCTTGTTATTAATTGTACTCGCTGGCTGTTCGGCAGTAACAATTCAACCACAGAAAATAGCGAAATTGACTTCAGAGCCGACCTACCAAGATAGCCGTCCATTTTTTATGTGGGGACTAGTTGGTGAACAGCGTGTTGATGTAAAAAAAGTATGTGGCGATCAAACTGTGGTGCAAATGCAATCACAACAAACATTTACCGATGGTGCGCTAGGGTTAGTCACATTAGGTATTTATGCTCCACACACAATTAAGGTGTGGTGTCAGGAGCAAGCTAGCGTAGGAGTTGGGAAATGAAACAGTTAACAGGGTTGCTCGTAATTGTATTTATTGTCGTGTTAGCGGGGTGTACTAATATTCATTTTGATAACGGTGAGTATGATGATCTTGCAACCAACTATAAGAGCGAGCAATGGCATCATAACTTTGCCGCGGCCTTGTATGAAGGTTCTAGCGCAGTTGATTTATCTGCCGTTTGCTCTAATTCACAATGGCAAAGTGTGCATACGTATAAGTCATTTAGTAATGGTGTAGCCGAGTTAGTTGTTAATGAGGCAGGCTCAATGGTTAATGATTACACGGGCCAAATATGGTACCCAAAAACAGTAGAAATAAGCTGTGCTCAGGTACCTTATAAACTGCAATAATTTTTAATAGTCAAAGGTTAGGTTAAAGTTGTACTAGTTAAGTGATCTAACCTTATTTTTAACTCAATCAAATAGTTACCATAGACACTCACTTTTAATGGGTGCTTATTTACATATTGGATATATTATCTTTTTTCTCTATTAAAAATATATTAAGTTAGTAGAATATAGTTCACTCGTTTAGAGGTTGGCGTTTTGTTAGCATAGTGCACTAAATAGTTGAGAGATAATAATGAACAACGTAGAACGAAAAATAGATGAGTTAGTGCTTGGTTTTTGGCGATTACTTGATTGGCAAGTTTCTCCACAACAATGTTTAACTTTTCTTGAGCAAGCTATTGAGGCGGGTGTAAAACATACCGATCATGCTGATATTTATGGTGAATACGGCTGCGAGGCCGAATTTGGCAAAGCCTTGGCACTAAAGCCGAGTATCCGTGATGAGATTAAAATTATTACCAAGTGCGGTATTAAACCAGCATTCCCGAGTCTCGGTTTAGCAGGCCAAGCTAATCATTACGATTCAAGTGCACAGCATATCATTGCCTCAGCACAGCGCTCTCTTAAGCATTTTAATACTGACCGTTTAGACGTATTACTTATTCACCGTCCTGATTACTTAATGGATGCCGATGAGGTCGCTCAAGCATTTACGACCCTTAAGCAAAATGGCGATGTGTTGGAGTTTGGTGTATCTAACTTTAGCTCGTCACAACTGAGCTTATTACAGTCGCGTTTAGATTTTGAGTTAGTGACAAACCAGATTGAGCTTTCACCTTATGAAATGAAAGCACTCGATGATGGAAGTTTAGACAAATGCCAGTTATTGGGTATTAAACCAATGTGTTGGTCACCGCTTGCAGGCGGGCGCATTTTTGCAGAAAACGATGAAAAAGCCATTCGTTTACGTCATGTACTCGAACAAGTAGGCAGTGAAATAGGTGCAAGTTCAATAGATCAAGTCGTATATGCATGGTTATTAATGCACCCAAGCAGCCCATCAGTGGTACTCGGTACGGGTAATATAAAGCGAGTTGGATCAGCTGTTGCCGCTAAGCAATTAAAGCTTAGCCGAGAGCAGTGGTATCGTATTTGGCAAGGTTCTACAGGGCATAGCGTGCCATAGGAGTTGTAAGTTTTAAGCAGTCTGAGTTTAAGGTAAGTCTTGACATAAAATCTGAATTGATTAGTTTCTTGGCTTACCGCTTACCGCTTACCGCTTACCGCTTACCGCTTACCGCTTACCGCTTACCGCTTACCGCTTACCAAGATCGAGAAAGGGCCTTACGGCCCTTAGTGTTGCAGCAAGTAACACATTCTTTTTATAGGCTAAAGTCCATTGAAAAAGCAACGTAAGCCTTAATATCACTGTCATCCATATCGGTATCAGATAGACCAAAAGTGAAGCCATCTTTAGAGATAGATACGCCGTAGTCGATGATGTCGTCATCACCAATAAAGTCACCTGAGTAATGGCCTAAGTGTAAAGCCATTTCAGTGCCATTACTGCCTACAGCAAAACCGTAATCTGCAGTTAGGTATAATGAATCACCAAAGTCTGTACCATCGCCACTTGCCGCTGATGTTGCAAGTACTGATGCCCCGAAACTAAAGGCGCC
>NZ_JBALXK010000026.1:0-71642 GCF_036960685.1 Pseudoalteromonas sp.
CGGTCAGCGGTCAGCGGTCAGCGGTCAGCGGTCAGCGGTCAGCGGTCAGCGGTCAGCGGTCAGCGGTCAGCGGTCAGAAAATATAAAACCGTTGTTATGTAAGTAGCAACGGTTTTTTGTCGAGCTGTCAGCCATTTATAAAAATAAATAGAAGAAATGAAAACACGCGATAATGCAGGTTTTTTGATGCAGACTGAGAGGGTATTTTTTCGTTGGCTTTCGCGGTGCTCAACCGCAACCTACATAGCCTATTTTAACGCCGAGCAGCTTAAAACTTACAGCTTACCGCTCCTAGCTGCCCCAAACCCTAAAACTGACGGCTGACGGCTGACGGCTATACTCTACCTCACCAACACATAAATTAATTGCACTACCAATGAAATCATCACTAATGGCCAGATATATTTGGCGTATTTTGTTGCGCCGTCTAAGCCCATTTTTGACTGGTACTTTTCAAGTAGTGGAATGAGAATGACAAGTGCGACAAACAAGGATATTAAAATCACGAATATATTCATATCATTCCTTTTAAAATCAGATTATTAGTAAGACGAAATTCGAGTATACCTAAAAAGCGAGCAAAAAAAAGCGCAGTAAATACTGCGCAGTCGGTTGGAAGTAAAAAATTACCTCACCATACTCAGCTCGCTGGGTATGGCTTCATGATTTGTTTAGCCTACCAGTGCTAATAAAATACCCGCAGCGACAGCACTTCCCAGTACTCCTGCTACGTTTGGTCCCATTGCGTGCATTAACAAGAAGTTATGTGGGTTACTTTCAAGGCCCACCTTATTAACTACTCGTGCAGCCATTGGTACAGCTGATACACCTGCAGCACCTACTAACGGGTTGATAGGGGATTTAGAAAACTTGTTCATACCTTTTGCCATGAATACGCCTGAAGCAGTACCGATTGCAAAAGCCAAGGCGCCGAGCACTAAAATACCAAGCGTCTCTACCGTTAGGAACTTATCAGCAGCCAGTTTTGAGCCTACTGCGAGTCCTAAAAAGATAGTGGTGATATTAATGATCTCGTTTTGCGCACTGTTACTTAAACGATCAACTACGCCTGATTCACGCATTAAGTTCCCTAGGCAGAACATCCCTACTAACGGTGTCGCAGCGGGTAAAAATAGCATTGTTAACGTAAGTACCATCAGCGGAAAAATGATTTTTTCCTTTTTAGATACTGTGCGTAACTGCGGCATTTGAATTTTACGTTCTTCTGGTGTGGTTAACGCACGCATGATCGGCGGCTGAATAATTGGCACCAATGCCATATAAGAATAGGCAGCAACCGCAATAGCACCCAATAAATCAGGGGCTAATTTAGACGCTAAGAATATTGCTGTAGGTCCATCAGCGCCGCCAATAATCGCAATAGCCGACGCGTCTTGCAGAGTAAACTCAAAGCCTGGCACATAGTTTAGTAAAATTGCGCCAAACAAGGTTGCAAAAATACCAAATTGCGCCGCTGCGCCCAGTAATAACATACGAGGATTTGCTATTAAGGCACTAAAATCAGTAAGAGCACCTACGCCCATAAATATCAACAGCGGAAACACGCCAGTATCGATACCGATATGATAAACGTAATACAGTAAACCACCTGGGTCTGATAAGCCCGCTACGGGGATATTAGTTAATATTGCACCAAAGCCAATAGGTAATAATAATAATGGCTCAAAGTTGCGGGCAATGGCGAGATACAACAATAAACACCCCACTGCGATCATAATAAGCGCAGGGAATGTAAAATTAGCAATACCAGTTGCTTGCCAGAGGTTTAATAATGCATCCATCCTCTGCTCTCCTAAGCTAGTGCAATCATAGCGTCGCCCGTTGCCACTGAATCACCTTCAGCAACAAGAATTTCAGCGATGGAACCGGTGTGAGTTGCGCGGATTTCAGTTTCCATTTTCATCGCTTCCATGATGATCACAACATCGCCTTCATTGACCGTTTGCCCTGCTTTAACCTTAATTTTAAAGATGTTACCTGCAAGTGGCGCGTTGAGTGTTTCACCCGATGCAACCGATGCAGATTGCGGAATAAGTTCGCTATCTTTAAGTGTTACTTCTTTAAGCTCTCCGCCTTGGGCTACAACAACGTCATAAACTTTACCGTCAACTTTTACGCTGTATTGCTCAGCTTTAACGGTATTGTTGTTACTTGGTTTATTGCTAGCAGGCTGCTCTTTATTAGCTGATTCAGTACTTGGTGCAGCTTCAAAGGCATCTGGGTTATTACGATTTTTAATGAACTTCAAACCAATTTGTGGGAATAACGCATACGTTAAAACATCATCGATTTGTTCATCAGCAAGCTCTAGACCTTGCTCTTGCGCTTCTTTTAATAACTCAGCTTGTAGCGATTCAAGCTCTGGCTTTAATAAATCGGCAGGACGGCAAGTGATCACTTCTGCGCCATCAAGCACACGCTCTTGCAATTCTTTGTTCATTGGCGCAGGTGTTAGGCCATATTCGCCTTTAAGTACGCCAGCTGTTTCTTTCGTAATAGTTTTATAGCGCTCACCAGTTAATACATTTAATACTGCTTGAGTGCCGACAATTTGTGATGTTGGTGTAACTAAAGGTAGGTAGCCTAAATCTTCACGAACACGTGGGATCTCAAGTAATACTTCATTCAATTTATCCGCAGCGCCTTGCTCTTTCAGCTGGTTTTCCATATTTGTAAGCATGCCCCCTGGCACTTGCGCTAATAAAATACGACCATCAACACCTTTTAAGCTACCTTCAAAAGCGGCATATTTTTTACGAACATCACGGAAATAAGCCGCGATTTCTTCAAGCTGATTTAAATCAAGTTCGGTATCACGCTCTGTACCTTCAACAATCGAGACAATTGTTTCCGTAGCACTGTGCCCGTAAGTCATACTCATTGATGAAATGGCGGTATCAAGCATATCTATGCCTGCGTCAATTGCTTTTTGATATGTCGCGGTGCTTAGACCGGTTGTTGCATGGCACTGCATAGCAATTGGAATAGAAACCGTTTCTTTTAATGCTTTGATTAATTCTTCTGCATCATAGGGTTTTAATAAACCAGCCATGTCTTTGATACAAATTGAGTGACAACCTAAATCTTCAAGTTGCTTAGCAAGCGTAAGCCACATATCAAGCGTATGCACTGGGCTCACTGTATATGAAATTGTACCCTGCGCGTGTGCGCCCACTTTAATAGCCGCTTTAATAGCAGTTTCAAGGTTGCGAACATCATTCATCGCATCAAAAATACGAAATACATCTACACCGTTTTGATGTGCGCGCTCAACAAATTTTTCCACCACGTCATCAGCATAATGACGATAGCCTAGTAAGTTTTGACCACGAAGTAGCATTTGTTGTTTAGTATTTGGCATGGCTTTTTTAAGGGCGCGAATACGCTCCCAAGGATCTTCACCTAAATAACGAATACATGAATCAAACGTCGCTCCACCCCATGACTCAATTGACCAGTAGCCTGCATCATCTAGTTTTTCGGCAATTGGTAGCATGTCATCTAAACGCATACGCGTTGCTAATAATGATTGATGCGCGTCTCTAAGTACTAATTCGGTTAATTTTAATTTAGCCACAAGTCACCCCTTATAGTTTTTGTTTATTTTTGTACTGAGCGATAGCTGCACTGATCGCCGCAATGTGCGCACTTGGCACACCTGGTGCTTTGATTGACGGTGTGCGCACAGGCGCTATAACCGGCTGTTCAAAACGGCTCGCTAATTTAGACATGATGGTAATTGCTGAAATCAACAACGAAAGAAAAACGAAAACGCCTACCATACCGGTGATCATTAAGTTTGCTGCTGTAGCTAGTAACTGACCTATATCCATGCTGCTCCCCTTGATTCTCTTTACCCAACCTCATTGCTAGGTAAAAAACCACTTTATTTAAATAATTATGCACCAATCATAACAAAGAAACAGACCAAGTCCAACACCTTGTAAATTGGTAAAACCAATTAATATAAATCTAACATACCCTCAGCAAAGTTAACACACTACATTTTGCTATAATTTTACGAGATATAGACGATAAAAATAGTGAATATAGCTATAGATTATAAGTACAGGTTTACCAAACTCGGTAATAGCTACTTATTATAAGCAGCTATCCATCGTTTTGCTGGCCTTCGTACAACAAAGGTTAAAATGGTCTTACCAAGAATTTAATTGCTCAATGTTGATTTTTACAGTGGCAGGAATAACTTACATGTAAAGCAGTAAAAAATTCCCACACCTAAAAAAGAGAAATACTCACAAAACACATAACACACTGATATTAATTAAGTTAATATTCTGGCACGCAACTAGCATTACTTACTTCGAACAATTTGACAAACCAAGGAGACGACAATGTTACGCTGGACAATTACATTTTTAGTTATTGCACTTATTGCTGCAGTGTTAGGTTTTGGTGGCATCGCAGGTGCCGCAGCAGGAATTGCTAAGATTATCTTTTTTATCTTTATAGTATTGTTAGTTATTTCACTTATTTCAGGTGCATTGCGTGGCAACGTCCCTAAGTGATCCCAATTAAGGTCTAACAAAATTAATAAAACATTACATTTTACAAGGAATTACATTATGAAATCGACTACAGTAAAAACAGCCGTTATCGCCCTTTTCGCTAGTTTTTTTATCATGGGTTGTGAAGACAATCACGCAGAAGAAGCAGGCGAACGCATTGATGAAGCAGTGACTGATGTGCAAAACAAAGTAGAAGACGCCTGTGAAGAAGTTAAAGAAGGCGTGAACGCCGAAGAAACTAACTGTTAATATTTATATTAACAGTAATAAAAAACGACTCTCTTGAGTCGTTTTTTATTGTCTGTATTATCACTGTAAAATTATGCTCTGGCTTCAAGCATTAAGCGCTTCATGTCACGTACGGCTTTATCTAAACCATCAATCGCAGCGCGCGCTATAATTGCGTGGCCAATATTAAGTTCATAAATCTCTTCCATCGCCGCAATCGGTTTAACATTATGATAATGCAGACCGTGCCCTGCGTTTACTATTAAACCTAAGCTGGCTGCATACTTTACACCTTGGCGTATATGCTCAAGTTGTTTTTCAAGTTCGGCATCGGTTTCTGCATCAGCATACGCGCCAGTGTGTATTTCAACATAAGGGGCATTACATGCTTTTGCCGCATCGAGTTGTGCTTTGTCGGCATCGATAAATAACGAGACCTTAATACCTGCCTCTGCAAGCATCGCTGTTGCGACTTTAATTTTATCGAAGTTACCGACCACATCCAAACCGCCTTCAGTGGTGAGCTCTTCGCGTTTTTCAGGCACTAAACACACATACGCAGGCTTTACTTCGAGTGCAATCGCTAACATTTCATCGGTAACGGCAATTTCGAGGTTCATACGTGTTTGGATTGTTTTAGCCATCACATATACATCGCGATCTTGGATATGACGTCTGTCTTCACGTAAATGAATGGTAATGCCATCTGCACCAGCATGCTCGGCAACACTTGCGGCATGCGCTGGATCGGGGTAGCTGGTACCGCGAGCTTGGCGTAAAGTAGCGATATGATCAACGTTTATACCCAAAAGAATATCTTTCATTTTTTTACCTGTAAAAATAACGGTTACAAATACCGTACTAAGATTGCGGTTTAAAAAGCTCGCGACTTTTTAATGGTTTTTTACCTAGTAAAGGCTTCATTAAATGACGACTTAATTGTTTTGCCATATATAACACATCCGGTGCGCTAAAGTCATGGGCTGCAATTGCATTTAACTGGGCACCAGAAAAACCACTGCCGATTTGCTCTTGTGCAACAAACCCGTATTCAGCAAAATAGCTATAGGTTTGTTCTTGAGCTATCGGTTCTCCGGCGGCATCAAAACTAAAATCAACGCCATAACCTAACAATTCCAATAATTGAAATTCATAAGAGCGTAATACAGCTTGTAAATTAGGGTGTTGGTTAAGTTGTTGCAGATGAGTTTTATACAGTTGATAAACATGATCAATGGGTTCATTAATTGGCACAATACGATTGGTCAACTCATTGAGGTAAAAGCCACAATAAAGCTGATCTCCTACTAATGGTGATTGCGTACCGTGTAGTTCAAAACGTTGAATGTATTTGAGATCGTGCTTACCGGTGTAATTAACCAATAGCGTTTGGAAAGGTTGTAACTGGGCTTTATGCTTGGTTGCTTGGCGGCCACTGACTCGGGCCAACATACGTAACTGGCCAACGCCCTCTACTAGCATATCAAGCATTACTTGTGAGTCACTAAATGGACGTCGGTGTAATAAGTATGCTGTGTAGAAGTCGCTATCCATAAATATTACTTAGGCTATTAATCTTCACCATAGCCTAAGCTGCGTAGTGCACGCTCGTCGTCAGCCCAACCTGATTTAACCTTTACCCAAAGCTCTAAGAATACTTTGTTATCAAGCATTTCTTCGAGATCTTTACGGGCTTCTCGGCCTATCACTTTAAGCTTTTCGCCTTTATTACCAATAACCATGCGTTTTTGCGTTTCGCGCTCAACTAAAATCAGGCCATTAATATGCCAAATACCATTGTCTTGCCATTTGAACTGTTCAATTTCAACAGTCACAGAATACGGCAATTCTTCACCCATAAAACGCATCAGCTTTTCACGAATAACTTCAGCCGCCATAAAGCGCATTGAACGGTCAGTCACATAATCTTCTGGGAAGTAAAATTCACACGGTGGTAAGCGTTTTGTCACTTCATCTTTGATAAGGTCGATATTTTTACCTTGTGTAGCCGAGACAGGCATAATACCCACAAAGTCAAACTTCTCACCTAACCACTTCATATGTGGCAGGACCAGATCACGGTCCTTTACTTGATCAATTTTATTGATCACTAATAGAACCGGTTTACCATTTTGCTTTACTTTATTAAGTACCATTTCATCGTCGGCATTCCAGTGAGTGCCTTCAACAACAAAAATGACCAGCTCAACATCACCCAATGAACTAGATGCTGCACGGTTCATTAACCGATTGATGGCGCGTTTTTCTTCAACATGCAAACCAGGAGTATCAACATATACTGCTTGGTGTTTGTCGACCGTATGAATACCCATAATACGGTGACGTGTTGTTTGTGGTTTACGCGAAGTAATACTGACTTTTTGCTCAATGATTTCATTAAGCAAGGTAGATTTACCGACATTTGGGCGGCCAACAATAGCGACCATGCCGCAAAAGGTATCAACATCACCGTTGTGAGGTTGGATCAATGTATCAAGATTCATTTTTAAGTATCTTTAATGCTTTTTCAGCAGCTTTTTGTTCAGCTTTACGACGAGAGCTGCCCACTGAGATAATGCTATCCATACCTTCAACAATACATTCTACCGTGAACGTTTGATTGTGCGCCTGACCTTTAGTATCCACTACAGTATAGCCTGGCAAAGGTAATTTGCGGGCTTGTAAGTACTCTTGCAATAGTGTTTTTGGATCTTTTTGATTCAGCCCAGGTGATATAGCGTCTAAACGCGTTTCATACCAAGCTAAAATCAACTCACCACACACATCGATACCTGAGTCTAAAAATACAGCACCTATGATTGCTTCAACGGCATCGGCTAGGGTTGACTCACGTCTAAAGCCACCGCTTTTAAGCTCACCTGGCCCTAAGCGCAGGTAATCACCTAAACCAAACTCTAAGCCAAACTCGGCTAAGGTTTGCCCACGCACCAGTGTCGAGCGCATGCGGCTCAAGTCACCTTCGCGTGCTTTAGGGAACTTACTGTATAAAGCATTCGCAATAACGAAACTTAAAATTGAATCACCTAAAAACTCTAAGCGCTCATTGTGTTGACCTTTATGACTGCGATGCGTCATCGCCTGCTCAAGCAATACTTGATCAATAAAGGTATACCCTATTTTGCTATATAACTCTGTTACATTTTTTTTCATTGTTACTGAATATTACCTAGGCGTTCAAAACGAACACCAGTTGGAACCCAGCCTGGTAAAATGTCGTCTGGGCCATTCTCAAATTCAAAACTCATCCATATAAAGACAGCTTTACCCACCAAGTTTTCTTTTGGCACAAAGCCCCATACGCGACTATCTTGGCTGTTATCGCGGTTGTCACCCATCATAAAATAATGATCAGCCGGTACTACCCATTCATCAGAACGTGTACCCGGTTGTTGATAGTAACGCCCTTTCATTTCCAGCGCTTCAGGGTTTATTAAAATATCATGTTTTAGCGTAGTTAAATTTTCATTTAAACGCACTAAATCCATAGAGCCTTGTTTAAATTCATCACGGTTGATGATTTCCATATCAATTTTATTAAATTCATTACATAGTAAATCACCTTGTTGTGCTTCTCCTTCTGCACAATTTGGCTGAATATATAAACGCTTGTCACGATAAACAATTTTATCACCAGGCAAGCCGATAGCACGCTTAATGTAATCTACACGCTCATCTAAAGGGTATTTAAATACCACAATATCACCGCGTTCAGGCTCAGCAACATCGACTAATTGGGTGCGCCAAACCGGGTCTTTGATACCGTACGAATATTTTTGCACTAAGATAAAGTCACCTACTAATAAAGTCGGCATCATTGAACCTGATGGAATTTGAAACGGTTCAAATAAAAACGATCTAAAAATAGTAATTGCCGCTATCATTGGGAATATAGATTTAGCTGTTTCCGTGATAGTCGGTTCAGGTGCGATCAATGCAACAGTTTCTTCATCTAGCTCGCCGCCTGCAGAACTCTGCGCCAGAGCTAAGCGTTGCTGCCTTTTTGGTGCAAACATAAAATGGTCAATTAACCAAATTAAGCCCGAACCAAGGGTTAGCAACACTAAAAATATTGAAAAATAACCTGCCATGCATTACATCCTTTATCTTACGTAATTGGATTACGAAATTTATTTACCAACTTTAAGAATTGCTAAAAATGCTTCTTGCGGCACTTCAACGTTTCCGAGTTGTTTCATTCGTTTTTTACCATCTTTTTGCTTTTGAAGAAGCTTTTTCTTACGACTCACATCACCACCATAACACTTGGCTATTACGTTTTTACGTAACTGCTTTACAGTAGTACGAGCAATAACATGTTGGCCTATTGCAGCTTGAATCGCAATATCGAACATTTGACGAGGAATTAATTCCTTCAATGCATCAGCTAATTGACGGCCACGTGATTGTGCGCTGTCTCTGTGGACAATAATCGCAAGAGCATCAACACGTTCACCATTAATTAAAATATCTACGCGAACCATGTCAGATGTTTGAAAATACTTAAAGTTATAATCAAGTGAAGCAAAGCCACGACTGGTTGATTTTAACTTATCAAAGAAGTCCATCACCACTTCAGCCATCGGCAGTTCGTAAGTCACAGCTACTTGCTTGCCGTGATAACTCATTTTGGTTTGCATACCACGTTTTTCGATACACAAGGTAATGACACTGCCTAAATATTCTTGTGGGACAAGGATATTGGCCTCAACCATTGGCTCACGAATTTCTAAAATATCGTTTACCGCAGGTAAATCAGATGGGTTATCAATCTGTGTAGTGCCTTCTTTAGTCACAACTTCGTAAATTACCGTTGGTGCTGTCGTAATTAAGTCGATGTCGTATTCACGCTCTAAACGTTCTTGAATGATCTCCATGTGTAGCATGCCTAAGAAGCCACAACGAAAACCAAAACCTAGCGCTGTTGAATTCTCTGGTTCAAAGAATAACGACGCATCGTTTAAGCTTAATTTATTCAGTGCATCACGAAATGATTCATACTCATCAGAGGCAATTGGGAACATACCCGCATAAACCTGTGGCTTAATTTTTTGAAAGCCTGGTAAGCGCTCTGGCGCTGGGTTTTTCTGATGGGTGATGGTGTCACCCACCGGTGCACCATGAATTTCTTTAATGCCTGCAATCACAAAACCTACTTCACCGGTTCTTAAAACCCCTGTGTTAGTTTGTTTTGGTGTGAAAATACCCACCTGATCGGCAGTATGGATATGCTCGTTCGACATAATTTTTATTTTATCGCCAGTGCGTAGTTCACCGTGCTTAATACGCACAAGTGATACAACGCCCTGATACGGGTCAAACCACGAATCAATAATCAGTGCTTGTAACGGTTGGTCCTTTTCACCTACTGGTGGTGGCACATCCTTGACAATCATTTCAAGTACTTCAGCAATACCCACGCCTGTTTTAGCGCTACATTGCACGGCATCTAAGGCGTCAATACCAATAATATCTTCAATTTCTTCGGCTACGCGAAGTGGATCTGCTTGCGGTAAATCGATTTTATTCAGTACCGGGATAACTTCTAAATCCATTTCAATTGCGGTGTAGCAATTTGCCAATGTTTGCGCTTCAACACCTTGGCCAGCATCAACAACCAATAATGCACCTTCACAGGCAGCTAGTGAACGCGATACTTCATAAGTAAAGTCAACGTGTCCCGGGGTGTCGATAAAGTTAAGTTGGTAAGTCTCGCCATCATTGGCTTTATAATTTAGCGTTACACTTTGCGCTTTGATGGTGATACCACGCTCGCGCTCAATATCCATTGAATCCAATACTTGCTTTTGCATTTCGCGGTCTGTTAAACCACCACAAACTTGGATCAAACGATCTGAAAGGGTCGATTTACCGTGGTCAATATGGGCGATGATCGAAAAATTACGGATATGCTTCATAAACTGGATTCTAAACTTCTATTTTAATGGACTAAGTGTATAAAGCCGCAATTTTACATTTAATTGGCTTCAATCACCATCTATTTGAGTTAAAGGAAGGCTAATTGGGTGAATTTTTATTACTTTTACATCATGTCGAAGGCTTTTCACTCGGCTCTTAGCAATCGCGAAGCCAGCAAAACCACCGCCTATAGCGGCAATAATTTGCAACCACTCAGGCGCAGAAAAAACCTCTGCGGTCGTTAACGCAAAGACTAAACTTAACACCAAAGGCAACATATACACAGCAAAAGCATGCTTTACCATATGACTGTCATCAAGCGACAGGGTCACTTTTTGTCCAACCGCTACAGGAACTTCAAATCGATAGGGAAAGGTTTTTTTAGCCGTGCCAAATAGCTTGCTAAAAACTTGTGAGCCACAACGGCCATTACAACCTGCACACGCTTGTTTTTGTTGGGCTTCTAAATGCGCAGTGGTGCCTTCAATCGACACCACTGTAAGAGTTTGTTCTATCATTATCAGCTTATATTACAAAGGTCTTGCAACCGACTCAGCAATTGCTTTAGCTGTCGTTGCTGGGATATTCCCGACTACCGACACATCAAAGCTACCACTATTATGCACATACACTGTCGTTGCGCCAGATGACAAGGCACCACTTGGTCTGCGACCTGGCAATGGACGTTGTACAAAAATAGAAACTTCTACAAAGCCGTCTGAATAGAGATAATAATCAGTGAGCTCATTATTCAAATCCAATTTATGTCGGTCTGATTTAAGTAAGCTAAAACCACCAGGTAACCACCCTATTTGCCAGTTATTACTACTTGTATTTGTTTCACTTTGAGAAATTGCCGTCGCAGGTAATGGCGTTGGAAACTCACGGTTCAGCATTTCAAGTAATATTGCCGCAGGCTCTTCGGTAACACTAATATGAGTTAGTTGTAACTGTTCTAGCATCTCACCGGCTTGGTTAACGTATGCAGACTTAAGTAAGAGTGATGATTCTGCATCTAGCCATAGCCAGTAATTAAATTTATATTCGTCTTTTGATTCGATACGAACAAGTTGCGCAGCACGTCCAGCAATACGGCCTTTGCCACCTAAGACAAAATCATAATGCTGGCTTAACCTTTCAATATCTTTAAACAATACTTCAGGGATTGGACCCGCGATAGAATCAGTATCAATTGAATAAGGCTCAGACTGGGGTTCAAAATAGGTGACCTGGCTATCGATACGAACCATTTCAAGGCCTGCACCATTGAGTAAACTCAAATGTTCAAGTTCGGTATTACCTTGTTTGGCATGTAACCAACGGTATGGTTCCATTGATTTTCCTTTGACGACCACAAATGATGCGTCAAAGTTACGGTTATGTACGGCGTCAGCCATTTTCAACAATAGCTGTTTTGCAGGGTTTTCGTCGTTAGCAAAGGCAGGAGCCATTAATACCAACGACAAAATAAAAGTAATTACTTTCATTTAATTAGTTTTTTTCCTCTTCGGCTTGCGCCTCAGTGTGAGCTTTTTCTAATGAATATGCAACACGTGCTTGACGTTGATGCTCTAAAACTAATGCGCCAATACGCTGTTGCTGCAACTCACGCAAACCTTGCTCTGCATTTTGTAAAGCCGGTTCTGATGAGTAACTCACCGGTGAAGCCATACCAGTAACAGGTGTTGTTTGTAACATTGGAATTTCATTATTTGGAGAATTCTCACCTTGTGGTAAGGTCTGAATACCAACGATTGCAAACATCGCAACACTCGCTGCAATAGCAAGTTGTGCCACAGGTTTACGCCAATTAAATGCTACGACGTTGTCGCTGCTTGTTGCCGCGATGGCTGCAGACTGAGACTCTTTTTGAGTAAAATCAGCGTAGACAGGCTCACTTTCGAGCGCTTTTGCCACACTATCACTAATATCAAAGACAAAGGCATCTTCAGACTCAGCACGCATTACATCACCGATTAGCGCATAACGTCCTAAAGTTGCTGCATCGTGTTGCGCAATAACTTCATCAGTTAATGATTGTTCGCCGTCAAGTAATGCGGATAGATGCTGATTATCCAACTTGTTAACGTGTGCTTTTGTCATATTAAGACTCGCCTATTAATGGGTTTAATTTGTTATCAATTGCTTCACGGGCACGGAAAATACGCGAACGTACCGTCCCGACTGGGCAATCCATCACCACGGCTATTTCTTCATAGCTCATCCCCTCGATTTCTCGTAGGGTGATCGCAGTTTTAAGATCTTCAGGCAAACTATCAATGGTGTTAAAAATCACTGCGCGAACTTCTTCGCTTAATAACAGGTTCTCAGGTGATGCATTTGAACGCATTGCATCCGCGCCATCATAAAACTCGGCGTCGTCAGCATCTATATCATTTGCTGGCGGTTTGCGGCCCTGAGCCACTAAGTAATTTTTAGCACAATTAACGGCGATACGGTATAACCAAGTATAAAAGGCACTGTCCCCTCTAAAGTTTGGAAGTGCGCGGTACGCTTTAATAAAAGCTTCTTGTGCAACATCAGCAATATCGCCTTGATTTGAAACATAACGTGAAATCAAACCGGCTATTTTATTCTGATACTTCTTTACTAAAAGATTGAAGGCATTTTTATCGCCTTGCTGGACCCTTTTTACTAGCGCTAAATCCAAATCCTGCTCGCTCATTCGAGCCGGTACTCCTCTGTCTGATTATTGCTTGTCATTCATATCCTGCCATTGTTTACAAATACTCTGACTACTGTATGAATGAAAAGTTCGGTTTAATATTATTTTTTTATAAAATAGACCATAAATTAGCGCGCAAACGATTAAAATCACTAATAGTGTCGCGCCAAATATGATACATATACGCCTATCATAATATTATTTGCTCATTACTATTTATAAACGAGTATCGGGCATTGTAACCGCAAAGACCACGGACATGAACCAAAATAAACACCACATCGCGGATGTCGCTATAATTGGTAGCGGCGCTGCCGGCCTCTCATTAGCACTTTCTTTAGCTAATCACTGCAACGTTACCGTGATCAGTAAAGGTGAATTAACGGAAGGTTCCACCCTGTATGCGCAAGGCGGCATTGCCGCCGTGTTCGATAAAAAGAATGACAGCATTGAATCACATGTGCAAGACACCTTAGATGCTGGCGGTGGTTTATGCGATCGAAATGCCGTTCATTATACTGCAAGTAATGCCCCAGATTGCCTACAATGGCTAATCGAGCAAGGCGTGCCTTTTGATATGGAGTTTGATAGTAAAGGTAAAGAGCGCTTTCATTTGACCCGTGAAGGTGGCCATAGTCATCGTCGTATTTTACACGCAGCTGATGCTACAGGGCGAGCGGTACAAACAACGTTGATAAGCCAAGTGCAAGCTCATGCCAATATCACTTTACTAGAGCAATATAATGCCATTGATTTAATCGGGGATAAAAAGTTAGCGCAAACAGGCAAACACATTCATGGTATCTATATGTGGAATCGCTGTGCTAAACGAGTTGAAACTATTTCAGCTAAGTTTTTTGCCTTGGCCACCGGTGGTGCTAGTAAAGTCTATTTATATACTTCAAACCCAGATGTATCCAGTGGTGACGGCATAGCTATGGCCTGGCGTGCGGGATGTCGCGTGGCAAATATGGAATTTAATCAATTTCATCCAACCAGCTTATATCACCCAGAGCTACAAAACTTCTTAATCACGGAGGCAATGCGTGGTGAAGGTGCATATTTAAAACGCCCAGATGGCACACGCTTTATGAAAGACTTTGACGAGCGTGAAGAACTTGCCCCGCGAGATATTGTTGCACGCGCTATCGACTTTGAAATGAAGCGCTTAGGTGCAAATTGTGTGTATTTAGATATTAGTCATAAAGATAAAGATTTTATCATTGAGCACTTTCCTACCATTTATGCAAAATGCTTAAGTGTCGGTCTTGATATCACAAAAGATCCCATTCCGGTGGTCCCTGCTGCGCACTATACGTGTGGCGGTGTGATGACTGACTTTAATGGTAAAACCGATTTAGATAACTTATATGCTATTGGTGAAGTTGCTTATACAGGCCTGCATGGCGCAAACCGTATGGCTAGTAATTCGCTGCTTGAATGCATCGTATTTGCGCATGCTGCAGCAAAAGATATTTTAGCTAAAATACAACACAGCCCAGCCTTAAAAGAGTTACCGGTATGGGATGAAAGCCGCGTGACTAACTCAGATGAGGAAGTGGTGATCACCCATAACTGGCATGAGTTACGGCTGTTTATGTGGGATTATGTTGGCATTGTCCGCTCAACTAAGCGCTTAGAGCGCGCATTACACCGAGTTGAATTACTGCAGCAAGAAATTCGTGATTATTATGCTAACTTCCGAGTTAGCAATAATTTACTTGAACTTCGAAATTTAGTGCAAGTTGCTGAGCTTATTATTCGCAGTGCGATGGAGCGTAAAGAAAGCCGAGGTTTACATTACACCATTGACTACCCACAGTTAAATGACAACCCAACGCCCACTATTTTGACTCCTTTTGCTCACGACGAGCAGCCAAAGTAGCACGCTTCAATCTGATAAAGCTTTGCTCATCAACCCCGCTGGCGTTAATTATAAGCCAGTGGGAGTTTGCAAATCCGTCAATATATAGCCAAACACTGCGCTGGTAAACGCGGCTTCGATTACTAATCTGACCATTTATTTTTAACGTATTGTTTTCAAAACGACATTGCGGGGGCGCTAAAATAAATACGCCTTGCTGAGGGTGAGATTTTTTGTACCATTGCCAACTTATAAAACCGCATACTGCACAACTGATCAAACAAATAATTTGCGCATAAAGGGTCGTTAAAAAAAGGCTGAAACACACTGCAAACAAGCTAAAGTAGACCACAAAAGGCTTGTGGTCTGCGATGTTATTGTCAATGGTAAACCTATACACGAACTCGGTCTAAAATCAACTGCACCATTTGCTTAAGCTCAGGATCTTTGCACTCTTGGTGACCCATAAACCATGCAAATAAATCAGGATCATCTGCTTCTAACAAACGTTGCAATACCGCTTGCTGCTGTACAGATAACGAATCAAATGCCTCATCTACAAATGGCATAAATAACACATCTAGTTCTAACATGCCGCGACGACAAGCCCAGCGAATACGCGCTTTATTGTGAATTTCAGTCATTTTTTACCTCGCACTTAGTTGCTTTGCAGTTTAACAAATTGCACCTGAATAAACAGCTATTTATGCACCTATACCAGCAGCGCTAACTACGGTATTATATGCGCCTAGATTTCTTGTCACGCAGGTTTTTATGTCAACAGTACACGCATGCCCTTTATCACATCAGCTGATCCGCATAAGCGGTGTTGATAAACTCGCCTACCTTCATGGCCAAATTACCCAAGATATTAATAAGCTTAGTCAAACAAATTTTTTGTGGGCGGGACACTGTAACGCCAAAGGCAAACTATGGAGTGTTGCCAAACTGTTTGCTTATCAAGATAGTTACTATTTAGCGGCATCAGCCGTTGAAGTAGCACAATCCCTCACTGAATTAAAAAAATATGCGGTATTTTCAAAAGTTGAAATTGACACTGATAGCAGCAAGTTAATTGGCTTAATTGGCGATGATTTAACGGCAACCTTAGCAGCATTAAACATTCAGTTTAATGCGCAAGAGAGCGCTGCTGATTTTAGTCATGGTAAAGCCCTTAAATTAGCAGATAACCGTATTCTGTTGATGGTTAATGCGGATTTCTCACTGCCAGATGATGTAATTGCCCTTGAAAATGACGCACTGTGGCACCAACATAGTATTTTAGCGGGTGAGCCTGAGCTCAATGAAGCGGCACTAGGTGAATACGTACCACAAATGGTTAACCTGCAAGCAATTGGCGGAATAAGCTTTCGTAAAGGCTGTTACACAGGCCAAGAAACGGTTGCTCGCATGAAGTACCTTGGTAAAAACAAACGCGCTATGTATATCGTATCAGGACACAGTGATGGAGAGCTCGCAGAGCCAGAGCTTGAAACCCAAATGGGTGAAAACTGGCGCCGCGCTGGAAAATTAATCAGCCAAGCCTACAATCAACAAAGTAAAACCTTATTTGGCCTTGTTGTGTTGCCAAACGACAGTGAACCTAGTCAGTTGCTGCGTGCAAAACATGCCCCAACGGTAGAGCTATCAATTCTTCCTCTACCCTACTCTCTCGAAGACGAATAAACAGGAGTGACTATGATCATTGCAGCAAATAAAGTGGTAAAAATGCATTATTCAGTAATGGATAATGACAAAAACTCTATCGATAACTCATTTGATGGTGAGCCACTCATCTTTATCGTTGGTACCGGTTACTTAATTCAAGGCCTAGAAGATGCTCTACAAGGCAAAGAAGCTGGCGACACATTAAGTGTGACAGTACCACCTGAGCAAGGTTATGGCGAACGTCATGATGAGTTAATGCAAGCAGTACCAAAGTCAATGTTTGAAGGAATGGAAATTGAAGTCGGCATGCAATTTCGTGCTTCAACCGATGACGGTGACCAATCAGTTATGATCATTGATATTCAAGAAGATGAAGTGATTGTTGATGGTAATAATCCGCTTGCAGGGACTACTTTAAACTTTGATGTAGAAATACTTGAAGTGCGTGATGCAACGCCTGACGAATTAGAGCACGGCCATGTACATGGTGCTGGCGGCTGTGGTCACGACCACTAATATTGACAAGTATTACCGATATAAAAAAAAGCGCTACGGCGCTTTTTTTTATATCTATAATTTAATTATACGGTTGTAAGCTCTTCTAGCGGCTCACTTATCTTACCTGCCAATGCCGCTAACAAACCATCTTGATCATTAGTTCCTAAACGATATTGGCTGCCATCTTTTAAAGTTAACTGCACAGCACTAAACCCAGACACTGTGTAAATCCAGCCATCATGGGTAATGCGCAGTCCAATACCATGGCGAAAAGAATTTTCTACGGCTTTCGCTTCAATAATATCGGCTAGTTGTAACTTATCGCCAAATACCCCCGGGCCAAAACCCCAACTGATCTGGCTGTCATCAACTTTAATTGTTAAACCATGAAATAAGAAGCCCACCAGCAGTAAAATTGCTGCAAACACCATTAACGGCATATCTGCACCAATCAAGTACCAGGCTAACCCAACAAAGCTGGCAATCCAGCTTAAAATAACAAAAATAAACAAGGCAAACTGCTTATGTTGATACATAACACTCTCTAGATTAAAAACTATAAACTAATGTCGCACTTAGTTCTGAATCAAACTTTAACTTGTCGTCTTCCGGCTTGGAATTATAACGATACAAATAGGCAAACTTTAGTGATACTGAGCCCATAACTTGGCTTATCAAGGAGGTCTCTGACTTTAACCGTGAGTTTAACCCAGATAAAGATTGCTCAATACTTAAATCTTGATTAAAACGAGTACGTGTCGATACCGTACGCTCCCACTGTAGCGCTAACCGTAATAAATAACCGGTTTTAGTTTTATCTTCATCCTCTTCAAGCTCGGCATCATGTTCGGCCACAGAGCGATATAAACCAGGCCCTATATCAAAATCAACTTGGTTCTTTACTCCTTGATATAAACGATTACCATAGCCTGCTGCCAGTGTACTTTTGAAATCAAGACCACTGAATTCATCTTCTTCGTAATCGCCATACATAAAGAACGACGCATTTTTTACCCCAACCTTATAGTTACCCTGGGCTGAGAGGAAAATACGATTTGCCGAAACTTCATCATTGCCTGTGGTTTCATTACGGTCGCGTTTATATAAGCTGTCTATTTTGAATTGATTGCGCCATTTCTCGAGATCTTGGTATAAATTACCTTTGAACTTTAAACTGGTCGAATTGGTATTACCGCGGCTAACAATAAAGCCAAACTCCGTATCACCGTATAAAAGTTCACCCTGATGGATTTTATGTATCTCTTCATCTGAGAGTTGACCATACTCATGAAAATCTTCAAAAGGGTCTACAGCCCAGGCTTTTAAACTCAGCAAGCAGCTCAATAACAGTAATATTCTGATCACTGTACACTCACTTTACTGAGGTTAAAAATACGGCTACTTTCACACAAGTACGGCATCGATATTATTCGCTATCTTTCCACAGAATATGGCAAAACGGAGCATCTTTATCACGACTAATCAAAATCTTAGCAAATAAAATATCTTGATTATCAAATTCAAGGCCCACCAAAACCTGAATAAATAATTCCGGCTCTATTTCCAATGCAACAAAGTCATGCCATTGCTCATCAGGCTCACCTTCTTCAATAAAACCAAGCTCTTCGCGGTGTTGATTAAAGTCTTCAACATCTTGCTCACTGAGGTTGTCTGGGGCTAACTCTAAAAAGATATCGTAAGCTTGATGTGTTACTTCTTCTTCGCTGTATAAACGGGGTCCTGTCATCGCCATAAACCTTTCATGATGCTAATGCGAGATATAGTATCAAACCTCAGCAAATTTTTGCCAAAAAAAAGCCAGGTTTCCCTGACTTTTTTTACACAACGCTTATTTTACTGTTGCGTTGTCGCGGTGCCTTTAACTTTTTCACGCATTGATTGCACTAAACTATAAAATAACGGTACCAGTAAAGTGCCAAATATCGTCGCGGCCAACATACCAGCAAGTACTGTGACACCCAGTGATACACGGCTTCCAGCTCCGGCACCAGTAGCAAATACTAATGGTAATACACCAAGTACAAATGACAGTGCCGTCATTAACACCGCACGAAACCTCATTTTAGCGGCACTCAATGCAGCATCGAATATGGTTTTTCCTGCCAGGCGTTCTTCCATTGCAAATTCGACAATCAAAATAGCGGTCTTGGTCGACATACCAATTAGCAGTACTAAACCAACCTGCGCATAAATATTATTTTCCATACCTAATACGTAGAGCGCTAACATAGCCCCAAACATCGCCAACGGAATTGCTGCAATAACAGAAAAAGGAATAGTCCAACTTTCATATTGCGCCACTAAGAATAAGTAAACAAAGATAACCGCTAAACCAAATAAGATTGGTGCCATATTCCCCGCTTCAATCTCTTGCTTAGATTGCCCTGCCCATTCAAAGATATAACCATTAGGAAGTTGTTCGGCAAGCTCTTGCATTGCTGCAATTGCATCGCCACTTGAAAACCCAGCGGCAGCTTGACCACTGATACTGGCACTGCGATACAAGTTAAAGTGATTCAGGGTTGTTGGCCCAAGAATTGGTTCAAGTTTAGCAAGCGTAGTCAGTGGTACCATGTCTCCTTCGTCATTACGAACAAAGTAATGCTGTAAATCGGCAGGATTTTTACGGAACTCGCTCTCAGCCTGCATGATGACTTTATAAGTACGGCTAAACTGATTAAAGTCATTAATATACAGTGAACCTAGTTGCGCTTGTAGGGTTAAGAATATATCACTTAACGCCACTCCTTGAGCTTTTGCTTTATTTCGGTCTATCTCTAAAAAGTACTGCGGTACATTCGCTCTAAACGTACTGTATACATTACTTAGACTTGGGTGTTGATTCGCTTCATAAACTAAGCCATTAAGTACTTGCGCCAGCTCAGTCGGATCGCGACCTTCGCTGTCTTGTAAGCGAAATTCAAACCCTGCACTTGCACCTAGCCCAGGAATAGGTGGTGGGTTGAACACCATAATCTGTGCATCAGGCATCGCCCACAATTGCCCCATCAAACGCCCTATCACTGACTTTAAGCCAAGATCTGGTGCGGTTCGTTCTTCCCAATCTTTTAAAATAACAATTCCGAGCGCATTATTTGAACCAGCACCACCTAATAAGGAAAACCCCGATACCGCAATAAAATCAGTTGCCGCTGGCTCTTGTTTTACAATTTCACCTATTTTATGCATCACATCCTGCGTACGTCCTGCAGCCGCAGCATCAGGTAATTGTACATCCACAAATACAAAGCCTTGATCTTCTGCTGGTACAAAGCCCGTTGGCACGCTTTTAGCGAGCCAACCAGCCGCAACAAAAATAACTAATGCAAATATGGCCATCCGTGCAGAACGCTTTAAAATAAAGTGAATTATTTTACTGTAAACTGAGGTTGATTTAGTGATACCACTTTCAATAGGTGCCAACCACTTAATTGGTTTCATGGCTTTTTCATTTAGTAATAACGCACATAAAGCAGGGCTTAAAGTTAATGCATTAACTGACGAGATAAGTACCGCAAACGAGATAGTTACTGAAAACTGCTTATAAAGCTCACCGGTTATGCCGGGCATAAAACCGACCGGTACAAATACAGCTAACAACACCAGCGTGGTTGCAATAATGGGCCCTGTCACTTGCTCCATAGCTTTCGTTACCGCTTCTTTAATTGGTAACTTTTCTTCTTTGAGGATCCGTTCAACATTCTCTATGACAATAATCGCGTCATCAACAACAATACCAATAGCAAGCACTAGACCAAATAAGGTGATTAAGTTAATTGAATAGCCCATTGCCATCATAAACGCAAACGTACCGACAAGTGATACAGGGATTGCAATGGTTGGAATAAGGGTCGCTCGCCAGTTTTGTAAGAACAAAAATACCACTAACACAACCAAACCAACCGCTTGAAATAGCGTTATAACAACCTCTTCAATAGAGCGATTGATAAACTCAGTCGTATCATAAGGAATTGAATACTCCACACCATCTGGCAGCTGTTTGGCAAGCTCAGCCATGGTTGCTTTCACGTCAGTTGCGACTTGCGTGGCATTAGCATCGGTTAATTGGTAAATAACGATAAATGCCGTATCTTGTTGATTTAACTTTGCAGTGGTACTGTAATCGGCAGAGCCAAGTTCAATCCGGGCAATATCATTTAAACGTACGAAGTTACCGTCTTTATTTGCGCGAATAATGGTTTGGCCAAACTCTTCTGGAGTTTTTAAGCGCCCTTTTGCTTGAATTGAATACTCAAACTGCTGGCTAGGTAGGCTGGGTGCTGCACCGAGTTTACCCGCAGCCACTATCGTATTTTGCTCTTGTAACGCAGCTTGAACTTCGCCTACAGTCAGCCCTAAAGCCGCCATTTTGTCGGGCCGTAACCATAACCGCATGGAATAGGTTTTCTCACCCATTACTTCAGCAGAAGCAACACCGGGTATGCGTCCAAGTGGCTCAGTAAGATAGTTAGTTGCGTAGTTACTTAAAAATATTGCATCGATATTTTGTTGATTCGAGTACAAATTAATACCGAGTAACATTGAGCTGGACTTTTTCTTAACCGAAACGCCTTGGCGTGTTACCTCATTAGGTAAACCAGGCTCAGCAAGGGCGACTCGATTTTGTACATTTACTTGTGCAATGTCGGTATCTGTGCCCACTTTAAAGTACACTGTGATATTCGCAGTGCCATTATTGGTTGAGCTGGATTCGATATACATCATATCTTCAACACCATTGACTTGCTCTTCAATGGGTCGAATCACGGATTCTTCTACAATTTGCGCGCTAGCACCTGGATAACTGGCTGTGATTTGTACTTGCGGGGGCGTTATTTCTGGGTACATATTCACCGGTAGTAGCGCCATTGAGATCAGACCCGCTAGGGTGATCACAATGGAAATCACTAAGGCAAACTTTGGCCGCGCGATAAACGTTTTGCTGATCATGTGCGTTCCCTTTAGCTCGCTGCGTCTGTTTTGTTTGAGATTGTGCCAGTGCTGTGATCAACCTGTTTTTCGACCGGTTTGACTTCAGCGCCTTGACGCACTTTTTGCAGGCCTTCAACAATTACTTGCTCACCTTGTTCAAGGCCTGATTCAACGACCCACATTGCGTTGATCCGACGCCCTAACTTAACAATACGCGTTGCAACTTTATTATCAGCTCCCACCACAAGTACAAACTTACCTTGTTGGTTTTCTTGTACAGCGGCTTGTGGGATCAGTGCTTGTTGTTTTTTATCTTTACTTTCAACAATTAATGTTACAAACAAGCCGGGAACAACAATACTTTTTTGATTCGCAAAGGTTGCTCTTAATTCAACGGTGCCGGTACTGCGATTAATTTTCGTATCCGCAAAATCAAGCGTCCCCTTTGATTCAAAGCTTGAGTTATTAGGCAATCGCAATGATAAATCAATAGGCACATTTTGCGGATTACTATCACTGCCTTCATGTTTTTGACGGTAACTAATGTAATCAGCTTCTTCTACTTGGAAGTTGACATAAATTGGATCAACATCCGTCAATTCAGCCAATTCATTTGATGCAGGCCCAACAATATTACCCACGTCATAATTGACCTTACCTATACGTCCTGCGAACGGCGCTTTTATTTCGGTATAACTCAAATTTAGTTTGGCTTTTTCAAGGCTTGCTCTTGCTGAAGTCACAGCCGCAGCTGCTTGATCATACTTAGTGGTTAATTTATCTAAATCAGATTGTGATATAAATCCCTGTGAGGCAACTTCTTTACCACGCTTTAAATCTCGGGATGCGCCATCTTGGCCAGCAAGTTTACTTTTTAAATCCGCTTCAATTTCTGCGACAGATGATTGGTACTCGCTGGGGTCTATTTTTAATAATAATTGCCCTTTCTCAACATATGAACCTTCTTCAAAATGGCGTTCGATCAACTCACCCTCAACACGAGCGCGAATTTTTACTTCCTGATAGGCTTGTGTACGAGCAACGAACTCTCGGTAATCACCCACTTCTTGAGTCACCACATTAAATACAGAAACCGCCGGAGCAGGAGCCACTTGTTTTGTCGCGTTGTTATCTGAGCAACCAGCTAACGATGCAATCAATGTTGTACCCACAACGCCTTTAATTGCGAGTGACATGTAAGATCCTAAAATGCTAGGCGTGAACCGTTTTAGCATGGTTGTTCTCCTTGGTAGTTTGCGCATCCTACCTTTATGGTTATTTGCAAAAGGTGCTTAAACGCAACGTTGCGTTCAGTAGCTATATTGATCGATAAGATAACAATTAGTTCAGCTAAAAATATACACCACTTTGTAATCATTTGTGCGCCAAATTAACAATAACATTCGCTTATAGGGCTTATTTTTCAATTAAAAAGCCGTGCTTTACATCAATTCAATTAACTCGTAAGCTGATCTCAAACAGGTCAGAGGAGTTGACATGATAAACTTTGAAAAACAACAATCTATTGCCTTCGTGACATTATCCCGAAAAGATAAACAAAACGCGTTAAACTTTGTCATGTTCAAACAACTAACAACAATTATTAAGCAAATAAAAAAAGATGCCAGCATCCGTGCCGTTATTATTCAAGGTGAGGGGGAGCACTTTTGCGCTGGGTTAGATGTTACTGCAGTGATGAAAAACCCGATTAATATAATAAAACTGCTGTTTAAATGGCTGCCTGGAAACTGTAATTTAGCTCAACACGTTGTGCTTGGCTGGCAATCTTTGAGTGTGCCGGTATTTGCGGTGATCCAAGGTAACTGCTTTGGTGGCGGGCTACAGATAGCCCTCGGCGCTGATTACCGTATTGTTCACCCTGATGCCAAACTCGCTATTATGGAAGCACGTTGGGGACTGTGTCCGGATATGGGGGCGAACGTTATTTTGCCTAGCTTAATAAAGCGTGATGATGCGATGTGGCTTGCCAGTCATGCCGAGCCTATTAGTGCCGATAAAGCGTTGCAATTGGGGTTAGTAACGCAAGTAAGTGACGACCCTAAACAGCACTGCTTAGCTATGATAGACACTTTATTAGCTCGTTCGCCAGATACATTGGCGGCAATCAAGCGAGTGACGCAACAAAGTTTTAACTCCTCAAGAAGACAAATTTTAGCCAAGGAAACAATCAGCCAAATTCGTCTACTCGTTAATAGCAATACCAAAAAAGCCATCGCTAAAGCCAAGGGCGCGGATAACATTGAGTATCAAAACAGTAAACGCTGGTAACATAATTGCGCAGTCACTTTGTGCAGTGACTGGTTAGCAATAAGTCGCATAGCGTAAATTCACAATACATGATGAAGTTTAGTACCTCCCAGTAAGTAAATAATCAATGGATACGCAAACCACTGTGCTAAAAAAACTGTTCCCCTATTTGCTTAGTAGCTCGTTAATTTTGGGCTGCTTAGCGGTTGCAAAAATAATTATGTATTGGCTGCAAGGCAGTTTTCCAGCTCCTTTATTAGCCATGCTCATACTGCTTACTTTATTGTTAACTAAGGTTGTTAAAGAACATCATCTGGCACCTTGTGCTAAACCTTTATTAAATTTTATGCCGCTGTTTTTCATTCCCGCAGGGGTCGGCTTTATTGAACATCTTGGCATCATTGCTCAACAATGGCAGTTTTTAAGTGCCGTGATCATTTTAGTGCCATTAACTAGCTTATTACTGATTGCCACGCTGATTTGCACTTTTAAAGGTCGGGTTGAACATGATTGAGCTTTGGTGGTTAAGTATTCCTGTTATTATTTCGGTGTTTCTGGGGCTCAAAAAACTCAATGCATCGATCACCAACCCTTTATGTAAAGCATTAACTAATCCTGTTTTTATTACGATTGCATTGATTGGCTTTGTATTAATCAGTTTAAAACTTCCCTATAAGCAATTTGCCACACATAGTCAGCTATTAAGTAGCTTGTTAGAGCCTGCAATTGTTGCTTTGGCACTGCCGTTGTATCAACAATTTGTGCATGTCCGAAAAAACTTTTTACTAATCGTCGGCAGCTGTACTTTAGGTATTATCAATGCCACTTTTATTGCCACACTACTTAGCTGGGCATTTTCGGTTGAACCACAATTGGCTGCTTCAGTTGCTGCGTTATCAGTTACCACGCCTATCACACTACTCGTTACCGATTCGCTTGGTGGCATTGCTTCATTAGCAGCAGCGATGGTGATTTTTATCGGCTTACTAGGTGCTTTATTCGCCTTACTTATTTTACGCTTAGTGGGAGTTTATAATCATCAGGCACAAGGTGTAGCAATTGGTACGGCGTTTCATGCCATTGGCACTGCTGCTGCACTTGTTGAGCATCCACGCATTGGCGCATTTGCGTCTGTGGCGATGGCATTAAGCGCATTACTAACAGCGTTAATCGTGCCGTTACTTTATCCATTTTTAAGTCAAGCTCTGCTATGATACGCAGTAATACTTCAAGCAAATTATTTATGGCCATGTGATGATCAGTTCAGAAATACAACAAGTCGAAAAATATTACACCATGATCAGCGAGTACCTTGTTAAATACAGTATGCAGCTAGTCGGCGCATTACTCATTTTGATTTTTGGTTTATGGGTAGCACAAAAAATATCGAAAATGGTCGCCGCATTAATGGCACGCAATAATATCGATATCACCCTCACCAACTTTGTCAGTAATGTAGTGAAAGTATTGCTGATCATCATGTTCGTAATTATCGCGCTGGGGAAAATAGGCGTGAGCGTTACCCCATTCGTCGCTGCAATTGGTGCTGCATCGCTTGGTGCTGGTTTAGCACTGCAAGGCATGCTATCAAACTATGGCGCTGGTCTTGCCATTATTGCTACTCGACCATTTATTGTCGGCGATACTATTGAAGTTAAAAACGTCAGTGGACAAGTCAAAACCATCGAACTGGGCTACACCATTTTGATTAACGAAGAAAAAGTAGAAATAACCATTCCCAATAAACATATCGTTGGCGAAATATTGCATAACTCGTTTAACTATTCGCTCGTCAAAGGTGAGATTGATATTGCCTACAATGCCAATGCACAGCATGCCATAGAACTCATAGAAGAGGTTTTAAAAGTGCATGAATTAGTTGCTGATGAGCCTCTTGCACAAGTTGGTATTGAACGCTTTGCTGATAGTGGCGTGACTATCAGTTACCGCTACTGGGTGCCCACTACTAAGATTATCGAAACTAAACTTGCCATTAACGGCGGGGTTTATAGTGCTATTCAAGGCGCGGATATTGAAATCCCATTTCCGCAACGCGTTATTACTATTAATAAGCAAGAGCTTGATAGCTAAATAAACAAGTAACAATAAGAGGGCTCAGGCTCTCTTATTGTTACACCAGCAGTCACTGTACTAAACAGATTACCATTCAATTCCCTCCCTTTGTTGTCACTGGTTTTAAAGCCTTAATTGATAAATTGAAATTGGCTATAAATTAATAGTACAATGACTCAAACACAACACTAACGATAACGAGTGTTATTTCCATAAAGGTTAATGATGGCAAAACTAAGTAAGCGATTTTGGTTTCAATTACATGGCTGGTTCTCGCTACCAGTGTGGGTTTTATTCTGTTTTATTTGTGTAACAGGCACTATTTCGGTGATCAGCCACGAATTAACGTGGCTAACCAATTCGCAAGCGCGTGCAAGTAATCCTGATAACTTACCTGAACAATCTAAGCAAACGCTTATTGACAGCTTAACAAGCAAATATCCAACTGCTGATGTAATGAGTGTTGTTAGTTACGAGCCTTATTTAGTCAATGCAATTATTTTTACTGATACTGATAAACCATATGCTACAGCCTATGTAAATCAATACACAGGTGAAGTACAAGCGGTCTATCAAACCACTTCATTCATCGAGTTTATGCGTACTTTACACAGCTGGTTATATTTTCCATGGCAAGAAGGCTATAGCGTTGGCTACTATCTTGTCAGTGCCATGGCATTTGTGACTTTGGGTGCCTTAGTAACTGGCTTAATAATTTATAAAAGCTTTTGGCGTGCTTTCATTCAACCTAAAATCCGCTTTAATCAAGGCAGTAAAACGTTATTAAAAGATTTACATACAATGGGCGGTGTTTGGTCTATTTGGTTTATGGCGATTATGAGTTTAACTGGGCTGTGGTATTTAGCTCAAGCTCTTATGTGGCATAACGAAATTGATATTGAAGAACATCCGCCAATAGTTAGTGAAGCCCAATTACCAAGTGCAAGTACTGCAACAGCAATTGATTTAGACAGTGCAATTACGATTACTAAAAACCAGTTTAGTGAGTTTACTCCTACATACATCATGCTTCCTGAGCATAACCGCGGTATGTATAGCATCATGGGTGCCGGTGATACTATTTTTTATGATGGCTATTCATATTCGACATCAGTGAACCCGTGGACAGGTGAAATCGCAACGAGTAAAAGCCCAGAAACCATGAGCACGTTACAAACTCTGTCACATATTGCAGATCCATTACATTACGGCACAATTGGTGGTATCTGGACCAAAATAATTTGGTTCCTATTTGGCGTAATTTTAAGTGGTATGTCAATCACCGGCTTTATGATGTATTCAAAAAAACTTGTTAAAGTACAAAAACCAAGCCCTGTGACAATTAACGATACTGCGGAGGCTAACTAATGGCACGCTTACAAAAAACCTGGTGGCAACATAACAAGTATTTACTTAATGCACTGATTTTGGTGTTACCTTGCATCTATATTTATCAGGCATTAAACCCAACATTCCCAGATTTATGGCAAGAGCAAACAGTGGGTGAATTTAAAATAGCGCCGATGCCACTAAATATGGAACAACCCTACTCACACCATAACGAATATGTGAAAGATTTCTTTTTAGCGTTTAACCAAGGTGAAATCAGTAACATTCGCCAAGCTTATTTAAATATAGGTCCACAACCTTTGCCGCTGAGTGAGTTTGCAAAAGGGGATGAAGGTATTATGCACGGTACCAATCACGGACAACACGCCCATGCAGTAGCGTCTTCAACCATCAGCAAAGATGACAAGCTGTGGGTTACCATTCAAACTTGGCAAGGAAAAGAACTCGTTCAACACTGGTCAATCCCAAGCCAGTTAATACAACAATAATCAGCTAGCTTAGGGTGCCTTGCCCTAAGCTTCCCCTCCCCTTAACGTTACTCATCGTCAATTTTCGCCTATAAAAATCAGCCTAAATCACTATTTTTTAACTTTTATTAAACATCACAAAAACAAAACCTTTACAAATGTATTAATATAATAAAGTATTATAAATGGCGAGGTGGTAATTATCTTCCTTCGCTAACACTACAATCCACACACAATAATTTGGAGACACAATGATATTTTCCAATAAAGGAATAGCCGCTGCATTTATAGCCGTTGGTTTTTGTGCTAATGGTGCTTATGCAATTGATAATGGTGTTTACACTATTCAATCAAAATACAGTGCTAAACTTGTCGAAGTTACTAGCGCACAAACCAGTGATGGCGCAAATATAAGTCAGTGGGCTGCAAATCAAAATAATACTCAACGCTGGATCATTACTAACGTTGGCGGCAATAACTACTCAGTGATCAACCTAAACAGTGGTAAAGCCATGGAAGTATATGACTGGTCTACGGCTGATGGCGCTAATGTCGCACAATATGAATACTCAGGTGTTGCCACCCAGCATTGGCAAATCAATGACAATGGCAGTGGTTACGTTAGCTTCATTAATGCCAATAGCGGCAAAGCGCTCGATTTGTTTGAATTTAACGGCAACGATGGCGCTAACATCAGCCAATGGGCCTACAATGGAAGTGATGCACAGCTTTGGCAACTCAACAAGCTCGCTAACGTAGAGTCTGCACCTTTTGATCCTTCAACCACTAATGGCGCAACAGATCATTGGCCATTAACAGGCAGTTTAGTAACTCATGATCCAACCATAAGTTATGAAAATGGCACGTGGTGGGTATTTCAAACTGGCCCTGGCATCGCCGGAAAATGGTCAAGTGATGGGGTTGCCTGGAATGATGCAGCAGCGATTTTCCCCAATGGTTTAAACTGGTGGGCTAACTACGTGCCAGAACATGACGGTATCGATGTCTGGGCACCGGAGCTTAAAAGCTACAATGGTCGTAGCTGGCTTTATTATTCGATATCCACCTTTGGCTCACGTGTTTCAGCGATTGGCTTAACGTCAGCCACAAGCGTGTCAGCTGGTAGCTGGCGAGATGATGGTTTAGTGATTAATACCACTAACAGCAATAACTACAATGCCATTGACCCTGACTTAGTCGTCGCAAAAGATGGTGCACCATGGTTAGTTTTCGGCTCATGGAATTCTGGCATCAAACTAATGCGTATTAATCCGATCACCATGAAACCCTTTGGCCAGCTCTATTCATTAGCAAGTCGCTCTGGCGGGATTGAAGCCCCAACTATTGTTTATCGCCAAGGTTATTACTATTTATTTGTTTCTGTAGGTGTGTGCTGTGCAGGAACCGATAGTACCTATCGTATTGCGTACGGACGCGCTAGCGATATTCGTGGCCCTTACTTGGACAAAAATGGCAACAACATGCTCTCCGCTGGTGGCAGTATTTTAGATGCTGGTAACAGTCAATGGGCAGGCCCTGGCGGACAAGATATTCTCAATACAGATGTAATGGTTCGCCATGCTTATGACGGCGGTGACAACGGTGTGCCAAAACTACTGATCAGCACATTAAATTGGGACTCAAACGGCTGGCCAAAATTTTAAGCCAACCTAGTAACTTTTATAAAGCGCGTTTACGCGCTTTTATAAAAACCGTTCCATAATCGCTGAAGCAATTTGCGTAGCCACCCCACAGCCCCACACATAAGTACGATGTAGCGGGTAACCTCTGAAAATCCAACGCTTTCTTACATGGTTAAAGTTACTTAAATAATCAGCTTTCGCATCAGGTAGCGGTTGCTCAGATAACTTAGCCCATGCTTTATACACACCCGACATATCTGCACCACGCATAAATCGTTGTAACCAGCGAGGAAAGCGCGCATAACGTATCGTTGACTGAAAATCGATGATATACGGTTTACCATCACGGCTGCATAATACATTACCCAAATTACGTAAATCCAGATGCACCAACCCGCGACGATGCATTAAAGCAACCTGTCGCTCAAAGTCTTTGAAAAAGCTCACAGGTAAGACTTTATTTTGCTGTACTAACTGCTTAAGTGGCGTGCCTTCAATATAATCATAGGCAACTGCAATCGGCGATAATCGCAAAAATCGCCCACTCACACCGGGTATACCAGCTAAACGGGCCAACCCTTTATATTCTTGATTCACCGATAAAGGTGCAAAGGTTTTTCTCACCCACCAAGGGCTATGTTGAAAATCTTTGATCACTAAATCAACCTGCAAGTCGGTATAACGGTACACAATAGCGTTAGCAAAACGACCCCTGTGCATAACCTTTAAGTTATTAACTGTAAATTGATGATCAGGAAATTGCTGTTGTAGCTGATGTAATAAAGTCGCTTCGATCATAACGTCCTGAGCTCCATTAAATATAAGTGCCTAGGCAACTATATTATCAAACCTCAAAATTCACAGCAATCTAACTGTTAGATCAATTTACGATTTTAAATTATGAATTGCTCTAAACAACAAACTTGCTAACTGTGCCTTTTCATCGTCAGAAAAGTCGATTAAAGCTGTGCGGTAAATATTATTTACGATAGGCAAAATTTCAGGGTAAAGCTGTTGACCTTTTTCGGTCAAACAGAGTAACGTAGAGCGGCGATCTTCCGCGGATTGTTGCTTAGCAACTAAGCCCTTTTCCTCTAAACGTGACAGCAAACGGCTCATTGCACCGCGGTCATACACCATGTGTTCGCACAACTGAGCTAAGGTATTCACCTTACCGCGAGCAAGTAATACCACAACAATGTACTGCGCTGACGTTAAATCCATTGGCATCAGATCGGCATCTAGGTGCATTACTAAATTCGATCGTAAATAAGACACTAATCGGCCAAGATCCTGAACAGGATCAAGGTCATCAATACAACATTGTCCAAGTGAAGCGGGTTCTTTCATAAATTCTCAACACAGCATTTAAAGTCATTGATAGACCGTTAATTACTAAAATAATTCAATCTTACATAATTGCTTAATTACACTTAACTAGTGTAGCGTAAGCAAGCTGACCGACGTTAACGAGGAATACATGCAACGCAAACAACAAGATATTATCAAGTATATTGCCATACTTATACTCATAGTGCTTTGCTGGTTAGTGCAATTTAACGGCTACATAATGGCGTTTCTTGATCAAGCCTTAGTACAATCGTCACTCGTGTACGCCTCTGCTCGCAGCGTTAATGGAATTATTTCATTATTGCAATCGGCTGAAGTGGGCATTGGCATAGCCAGTATTGCACCAGCACAACTGCTTGATCCTGTTAACGACTTAGCTGAATACATTGCCGATGCAATGCGTATGTCATTAGGCTCACTCTTTATCCAACGAATATTATTTACGATTTCATCAGGCTTCTTTTTTAGTAGTTTGTTTACCGTAAGCGCTATTGGCTATGTGCTTTGTGATCACTTTGGGTATTGCAAACAGCTAGCAGGTAAATTACTCGCCAGCCTCATTTTAGTGCGGTTTTTAATTCCACTGGTGGTGTTATCAACCGGTCTTGCCAGCCAAGCATTCTTAGATGAAGAGATTAATTCTCAAAATCAATATGTTGAAAATACCGTCGAAACTCTCAGCGCGAAAGCAAACACAACGTCTGCATTATCAGCGCAATTAAGCGCAAAAATTAATAGTCAAAAACAAACGAGTCTAGATGAGCTTGAGCTCATTGCTGTCCAACAACAGCAATTAAAGGCCGTTATTGCAGATAATAAACAACAACTTGATGAATTGGATAAGAAAATTGAGGCAATTCAAACAACCCGCAGTTTAACCGAAAAACTTACCTTAACAGAGCTGCCACAAGCCAAGCCCCTGCTTAAAAAACAGCGAGATTTAAGACAACTACAAGCGTCTATTAACAACCAGTTGGCGGCGCTATATCAGCAAAAAAATCAGCAACATCAACTCCTGCATGATTATAATGACCAACTTACCGGTAATTCAGGTAATTTAATTAGCAAAGTCGTGGACACCGTGAGCAGTGGTATTGCTGAGATGGCTGATTCTTTAGAGGGCTTATTTATTGAATTTTTAAACTTAGTTTCATTGCTGATCATCAAATTATTTTTAATGCCTTTACTGTTTTTATATTTATTTTGTAAAGCGTTTAAAGCAATTTGGCAGCGCTCTGTACTAGTTGCTTTAGCACAACTTAAATCACAAGTTACCACCACTATCACAGAAAAATAATGGCTTAGGGTCAAATCAGCTCAGCCTGTAGTTTAAAGGTAAAAGAGCGAATAACCGCTTACGGAATTTATCATAAATGACATTAAAACAATTATTTACACTACTTTATGGTAACATTAGATAAAATTAATTAATTTAATGCCCGTGGTGAAAGTCTTAGTTTTGTCACGGCGTTGTCATAAAAGTTATTTAGCTTGCATCGCATATCTGGCTAACTTAGGACTTTATTTGTGCCAACACTAAAACCACTTGCTTATGTATTGAGCATATTTACACTCACAGCAACATTAGGCGCTTGCAGCAGCCAAGATGTTCACTCCTCTTCCTCTGAGCAAACTGCGCCCCAGTTCAGCAGCACGCCATTTTGGCAACAAAATAATATTCAAGGCTCACAAGCCGCTTGGCTTGTTGGCGATACCTGGTTACTGGCAAGTGAAAGCCAAGGCCTTATTGTCGTTTCAAAAAATGGCCATCACAGTGAGGTTGTTAAAGCGGGTAATTTTGAAACTTTGTCAGTACGCACTATTGCCGATAATACTTTTTTAGTGGCTAGTATTGATAACGAGCATGACCAGGTTGCGTTATTCACCCTTGCAAACAATAACGGTAATTGGCAACTAATAGCGCACCCAGCAATTGTCGTCCCACAAGCGCAACCAGACGCGGTATGCCTATTTAACAATCATGATACAGGCAGTATCTCAGCGTTTGTAGCTGATGTGCGTGGCTTAATGACAGAAACCTTAGTGTATAACTTTGCCACAGGGCAAACCGCTAATATTGCCGTAAGAGAGTTTGCTGCGGTCAATGAAGCATCTGGCTGTGCGGTAAATGATACAAGCCAACAACTCTTTATCAGTGAAGAAGAGCTGGGAATTTGGCAAATGAATGCCAATGCAGAGTCAACCGCAGCTAAACACCCTGTCGCCATGGTTTCGCCATTTGGAGAGCTTGCCAGTGGTATTGGCGCATTAACCACCAGCGCAGATGGCAGTTTATGGTTTACCACCAGCAGCGATAATAGCCTTTATAGATACCATACCGAACACAACTTGAAGCAAAAATGGCAGTTAGCTGGTGAGCAAAGTATCGCTTCTGTAGCCGTGACGAATAAACCAGCTGATACACAAGTCATTATCTATGATGATGAAACTGGCGCGTACTTCAGTAGCCAACTTAGCCTAGCTCCACTGAGTAGCCACACAACTAACACCGTGGCAAAAACAGCACACGTATATGCAAATATGCAAACTACACCTGTTGCTGCCTTTGGCGATGCCGCAGATGACCCTGCTATTTGGGTGCACCCAACAGATGCCAGCAAGAGCTTAGTGCTAGGCACCGATAAACGCCGCGGCCTAATGGTATACAACTTAGCGGGAGAGCAAACTCAAGCGCTGGAAGTTGGCAGAGTTAATAATGTTGATGTTCGTCAAAATAGTAATATAGATAACCCCACTCAGACCTTGATAGCAGCCAGTAATCGCAGCGAAAATAGCATTAGCTTATTCACCGTCGATCTGCAAAATAACGTACAACTGCTAGGCGATGTGGCTACAAATTTAAGTGAAATTTATGGCTTATGTATGTACTCATCGCACTCCGGTAATTATGTCTTTGTAAATGATAAATCAGGGCTATATCAGCAGTACAAAATTACTAACCAACAGCAAAAAGTTGCAGGCGAACTGGTACGTGAATTTAATCTACCGAGTCAACCTGAAGGCTGTAGTAGTGATGATAAAAACGGCGAACTTTTTGCCGGTGAAGAAGATGCCGGTATTTGGTTTATTGATGCCGAGCCCGATTCACAACAAGCGCCGATTTTATTGCAATCAATTAATGAAATGTTGATTGATGATGTAGAAGGCATGGAAATTTATCAAGGTGAAAATGAGCGCTTATTAGTGGTATCAAGCCAAGGTGATAACAGCTATGTAGTGTATCGGATCAACCAAGGTGAAAATCACCCTACCCTTGAATTTACCAGCAAGTTTAATATTATCGCCAATATAGCCCAAGGTATTGATGGCGTATCAGAAACCGATGGGTTAACGGTTACCGCCAAATCGCTGCCGGGTTACCCGCTTGGCGTGTTAATAGTACAAGACGGTTATAACCGCATGCCACAACAACCACAAAACTTTAAACTGGTTGATTGGCGCCAAGTACATGATCTTATACATGGCTCAAGCCAATAAACTGGCTGTTATACCCAATATAGCCGCTTTTTAGCGGCTATATCAGAGTTGTTAACCACCAAATGAGTAATACTAATATTGTTAAGCCAATCATCGCTTTGGTTTTATGTTTTTTAATAATTCGCTCAGCTTGATTACCGGCAAAATACACCACCAGCGCTAAACCAAAATAACGGATTGAACGCGCGATGGTGGTGGCAATCAAAAACATCACCAGCGAATATTTAGTTGCACCAGCAGCTAACATCGCAATTTGAAATGGAATGGGCACAATGCCTAGGGTCATAACAAACCAAAAGCCTTGTTGCTGCATTTGCTCTGTGACTTGTTCAAATTGCTCAGGTGTTGAGAAACTATTGATCACCCAATCACCTACCGCATCAAACAAATAATACCCTAGCGTATAACCAAATAACGCGCCAATTATACAACCTATGGTAGCCATTAAAGCAATCAGCCAAAGCTTATCACGACGCGCCTGCATCAAAGGCACAAGTACCGCTTCAAGGGGGATTGGGACGATCGTTGATTCTAAAAATGAGGCCGCCGTTATGCTGGTTAACATATGTTTTGAATCAATCATTTGTCGTGTTTTTTGCTTTAAGCGGTTTATAACAGCCATGCTAATACCTTGGGAAAGAAGTTGATCTTATCGATACGTTGCAAACTCAATACCAGTCCTACCTGTTAAATTAACGCATTGTTTCATAAAGTTTTTTATTTATAAAAGATAATTAACAGGAGGGCTGATGTGACTAAGGCTGTAAAAACCCCAGTCAAGAGTGTAAATTTTACTATAATCAATTGCTTAGATATTAAGCAAGGCTATATTTGTTTCGTCCGCTGTTTTTAGCTTTGTATAACGCTTGGTCTGCACGCTTAAGTACTTCAGCGAGCGACTCATCAGCTCCTTTAAAGGACACCCCAATACTAACTGTTACATTACGCTGTTTGTTCAGCTCAATAGTTCGTGCAATTGCGAGTAACTGCTGACTGAGGTCGATAGCATATTGTTGATTATCATCAGGCACATACACAGCAAACTCCTCTCCTCCAAGGCGTGCAAATACACACTCATGGCTAAGTGCGTTGCCATATAACACAGCAAGTTCAGTAAGCACTTTGTCACCCACATCATGGCCAAAGTCATCATTAATTGATTTAAAAAAGTCGATATCAATAATAATCAGGGTAAACCGCGGGTCATTAACTTGCTGTATGTGCTGATAAAAAAACCGTCGATTTGCTATTTTTGTTAAGTAATCAGTGGTCAACTCTTTTGATAAACATTGCTGAGTGTTCCGTAAGTCGGCCATTGTTAATTTGAGACCATAGCAGGTAAGCAACATTCCCGCAGTACGCAAAATATCTTCAACATAAATACCGATAAATAACGGCTGAGTTAAAATTTCATCGAGTAGATCAAAGGTTAATCCTGCGGTCCAAAACGTCAAGCCGATACTTAAGTAGACATAAGCCGTCGTCGACAGATTGGCTTTTTGCACGATCACGAAAATAGCCACAACAATTAAAAAGTTTATAGCGTCGGTGAGTACACCATTTAAAAATATATGCTCATCAAGATCAGGTAAAAAAGTACAATACAAAACAACAATCAACATCAGTGAAAGTATAAACATCGACGAAAACGCCCGCTGTAACCACTTTCTTTCAAGTTGTTGATTAAAATCACTTTCACAGTATGCCATACGCAATTATCAGTGCTTAAATTATCATCTATAATGGCTAACCTTAGCACAAACATATGAACATATGCTGCACGGTGTTATACCCAAAAATCGTTGTTACTTCTTAAAAGGGGCTGCTATTCTTGCAATAGTAATGCTCAACAGTAACCCCCTGTGAAACCCTGAATTCTGCATCTTGAGGTGATTTGGGTGTAGTAGCTTAGCCACAACATTTTTTGTATTTTTTATTGCTACCACATAGACAAGGATCGTTACGTTGTGGCGTTTTTGCAAAAACTTGGGTAACGGGTTTATTCAACACTATCTCTAATGGCGCGATGTTTTCAGCAAGCTCACTATCAATAGTGATCTCTGCGAACAGCTCATTGGCAGTTAAGATAGCGATAATTTCACTTTCACGTTCATGGCTTGGTACGCACAATTGCAGTGGGTTTTCTTCACTGCCTGGCTTTACTTTTGGTTTAGGTTGATACGTACCTTGATTGTGCTTGCCCATGATATCGGGCTTACCACGATAGAAAAATTTTGACACCGGCGTTCCTAACTGTCGTTTAAAGCAACTCACTGCGAGTCGCTAAAGGCTGCGCAGTCTAACAGAGTTTTAAGCTGTTAGCGCGCCCACTTTAATATCTCACGACTACAGTGTAGGTCTAATCTTCGTCAGGCGCTTGTGCGGCCTTTATTCGCTCTTGATTCTCCTGCATTTGTTCAAACGCAGCTTTAATTTCATCAAGTACTGAATCTACATCAGCTGAAGCATGATCATCAGCAACCTCACCGTAAAGCACCGTTTCAGGAGTTAATTCACCCGCTTGGTACAAAGCCCACATCTCTTCACCAAAACGGGTGTCGAGTATTTCTGGAGCATACTGCCCGTAATACAAGCGCATATTGCGTACGTCGCGTAAAAACATTTCTTGGGCATTATTATTCGCCGCAGCGTTCACCGCTTGCGGTAAATCAATAACAACAGGGCCGTAGCTGTCGACTAACACATTAAATTCAGATAAATCGCCATGCACAATCCCCGCACATAACATTAAACGAATGTAATGCACCATAGTGGCGTGATCTTCAATCGCCTGCTCAGCGGTTAAACTAACATCGTTTAAACGCGGCGCAACATCGCCTTCATTATCAGTGACTAAATCCATGATCAGCACACCATCGTAACAACCATGAGGCTGTGGCACTTTCACACCTACTCGCGATAATGTAAACAGTGCGTCCACTTCTGCATTTTGCCACACGTTTTCTTGTTCTTTACGGCCAAACTTAGAACCTTTCTCCATCGCGCGACCACGACGACTATTACGTACTTTGCGTCCTTCTTGGTATTTTACAGCTTGTTTAAAACTTCGGTGCTGCACATCTTTATAGACTTTCGCACAACGAATATCATTGCCGCAACGAACGACATAAACCGAAGCTTCTTTTCCACTCATTAACTGGCTGATGACTTCATCAACGATACCGTCTTCGATCAACGGTAAAATCTGTTTTGGCGTTTTCATAACACGTTTATACCGTACTTAGGCATACCTTTTAATCTTCTCGCAAACTATTTTATTTGACAGGCCCTTACGTTAAAGCAAAAGCACACGAAAACCAATGCTAATAACCGCACAATCGAGTTATTCAAACAGTAAAAAGCACAAAAAACTTGACTAAATCAGCTAAATCCACAAACTGCGAGGTTAATAATCTAAATTATACTTACTTTATTATGAATTCAGAAATACGCTATCACTTTCAATCGGCTCAAATAGCTAATCGTTTTTTAAACGAATTAAAACACTGGCCTATCGCTCGCGTAAAAACAAAACTACTTAATGGTGGTTTTGATGTAAAAGTAAGCTATCAATTTGATGGCGAAGGATTTGACTACACCTGCGCAGAACTTGATGAATTAGCCGCAAAGCATCAAGGCCAAGAAGTGAGCTAATTATTTTTTGCAAAATAAATTGTCCCCGCTCAATATTGGTTACTAAGCAGACAATAATATACATTTTAAATTCTCTCAGCTATGTTATGAACAGTTTCTCATAAACATATAGGCGCTGGCATGCAAAACCCACACTCAGATCACATTCCTCAAGAAGCGTTTGATTGGTACGATGAATACGCCCATGGAAAAATGGACCGACGTACCTTTATGAAAAAACTGGGTGGCTTAGTCGCGCTTGGTTATTCAATGGCCTTTTTAACATCAGCATTATTACCAAATTATGCCCTCGCCGAGCAAGTCTCGTTCAATGACGAGGCAATTAAAGCCACTTACCAAACCTTTGATTCACCTGCTGGCCACGGTAAAGGCCAAGGTTATTTGGTCGTGCCTACAGGGTTAACTGGCAAGCGTCCCGTGGTCTTAGTGATCCATGAAAACCGGGGCTTAAATCCGTATATTAAAGATGTTGCCCGTCGTTTAGCTAAAGCAGGCTTTATTGCGTTTGCGCCCGATGCGCTATTTCCACTGGGCGGCTACCCTGGCAACGATGACCAAGGACGGGCAATGCAAAGTTCTATGGATCGAGAAAAAATTCAAAATGACTTTGTCGCTGCTGCACATTACTTAAAATCACACCCGCAGAGTAACGGTAAACTTGGCGCTGTCGGCTTTTGTTTTGGCGGCTACATTGTTAATTATTTAGCAGCTGTTGACTCAACATTGTTAAATGCTGGCGTGCCCTTTTACGGCACTCCTGCCAGCGAAGCACTGCGTAAAAATATTAAAGCCCCCTTAGTTATCCAACTTGCCGAGCTTGATGAGCGCGTCAATGCAACATGGCCCGATTATGAGCGTGACTTAAAAAGCCTCGGTGTTGACTATAAAATGCATATGTATCCGAAAACCAATCATGGCTTTCATAACGATTCAACCGGACGCTATGATAAAGAAAATGCTGAGCTTGCTTGGCAACGCACGGTCGCATTTTTTAACGAAAAACTCGTATAACTTCAGCGCAGTGTTTAGTAACATAACATAGCTAAGCACTGCCACACTCTCAATTACTAAACTCATTAAAGAAACCGCTGCCCTCATGAGCAAATTTTTTCTCCTAAAGTACGTCACATTTTTTATCGGTTGTATGAGTTGTTTTATTTTGCATACTCAATTTGCCATTCCCGCTGTTATCGCGTCATGTATCACCGGACTGGTGGGTAGTTTTATTCCTTTTCCTAAGCAGTATGACAACCACCCTTGCGCAGCTATTTATGCAGGTAGTTTTGCTGGTATGTGCTCTGAAGGTTTGATCACTAGTTATTGGGAACTTGCCATTATTTCTTTCATTGGTGCTTTGTTATATGTGCTGACTGCGAAGATGTTTACTGGTTTTGGCGGGAAGTTAGGCAGTATTGCCTTCATCAGCGTGGCTTTATTTGTCTTAGCTAAAGGGATTGTATTATGAGCATAGTATCAATCTTATTGGCGTTACTGGGCGCATTCTCGACCTTTTATTTAGCTAAGCACCATCGTCTTGATGCTATTCGGGCCTCTGCTATTTTATCTATCCTTGCTTATCTTATTTTACTCCCCACTGAATTTAACGCAGAGCTATACAGCAGCATTTTTTTTGGTGGCTCCTTTATTGGCATGAGTGCGCCAAAACGCTTTGGTATCTATACGCTATTTTCATCCAGTATTATATTTGCTGTAATGTTTGAAAATTTAATCCCTTACTTTAATAATTTTGGGGGCGCCTTGGGCGTGAGTGCATTCTTATCGGTATGTATTTGCCAAGTGGCGATTATACTTGGCGCTCCGCGCAGTAAAAAGCACCACTAGTTAAGATGCGCTCTTGGCAATTAAACTTAATGAAGGACAAATCCAACAACGTCGCATAGCAGTTGATAACCGTATAACCGAGCTAAAACAACAACTCTCTGAAATTAATCAGCAGTTAAACAGCAATAACATCACGCAAACGCAGCGCAAAGAGTTAAATACACAGCAACGCCAATTAGAACGAGAGTTAAAGGACTTAAGACGCGAAAAGTCCTTATTACCACTATTGAATAAAACCTCAACAGTTGAAATTACCTTTCCTTAATTATCTTCTGCCCAGCCTGTAATCATAGGGCTGGGTTAATGCAAAAAGCTAAAGCAAAATTCAGGTTAAAAAAACCACTGTAATTTATGTGAATAAATCTTAACTTGAACTGTCAAAGCAAGTCTGAGCCAGTAAACACTGCTCGAGTTTAACTAATTCTGACAATATATTAAGAGCTTTATAGTAGTGATGAAAGCCCTCACGAAGAGGGCTTTGAATCCTTATGAAAATAATGCGGCAGAGCACTAAGATTAGCGGTAAATTAAAGAAACATACCGCCAGACGCTTCTATACGCTGTCCCGTAATCCAGCCGCTGTCTTCACTCAGCAACATTGCAACGGCTTTACCAATATCGTCAGCCTCCCCAACCCCCAACAATCGGTATATAACTGTCCATTCCAAAGTCAGAACGTTTGATTTGACCTACCGCACTAAAACCAATGGTGTATTTTCCCGTCATCCAGTTATCTGTTCCACCGTGAAATGTGGCTTTAAACGTCACAGGTTTGGTAACGCCTCTAAGCGTTAAATCGCCTGAGAAATTAAAACTGGTATCGGATATAACCGTAACGCTGTGGCTAATAAATGATGCTTGCGTAAAGCACTCACTGTTAAACCAAGTGTCATTTTGTAAGGTTTCTGCTAAGTCAGCATTATTAATATCAATAGAGCTAATATCCACCACTGCGTTTAATGACGCGGCAGTCATATTATTAGGATCAAAGTTGAGTTGTGCGTCAAATTTATTAAAACGCCCTACATAGGTTGATAATCCTAAATGTTGGATTTTAAATATTAATACAGCATGTTGACTGTCTAGCTGATATTCGCCCGCTTGCAGCGCTATCAACTCAGATTTAACAGTTTGTGCAATTCAACTCACACAACTTGTCAGTAACAGCGCAGCGCACATAGCTGAGACCGAATGTATAAATGTTCGCATTGTATTCTTTGATGCTGAGTTCATAGTAATTAAGGCATTAGAGTATAGGTAAAATAAAACGTCATTTTTCATTAAATTAAAATATATGATGACTCATATTTTTCATTTTCACCTCTCTTTTATATCCCTGATGGAGTGAAAGCCGGCTATTCCAGTCTATTAATTGACCGTTTTTATATAATTTGAACTGCGGGGTCAGCCGTAGTCAGAGCGGATGAAATTTAGGGCAGCCAACAACACTGCAGTTCCTATATGATTTAGCGCGAATCTGACAATACACTAATTGCTACAACAGACATGGAATAATCCGCATCCGCTATCAGGAGATATTTGCATACGCGGAATATTCTGGTGCAATCGCTGTTTACACCTGCTCTTTATGAACGGCACCACAGGCAAAAACTAACGACTAATTCGCCCTGCAAACCTGGTTTCAGCAAGTCCCGCAGACACAACTGTTTCGGCTTTTATAAGCTTACCATCACTGCCTGTCGGTTTATCTAGGCCCACCCGAGCACTGGTACAATAAAGCGTTTCATAACTGGGTCCCGCTAATACTGGGCAAGTGGTTTGAACACTGGGAGACTCGATCACTCGGTCAACGTTTCCGGTATTAGTGTAACGTACCACTCGGCTACCGCCCCATTCGGCGTTCCATAGATAGCCTTGCGCATCAATGCAGGAGCCATCTGGTACACCACCGCCTTCGACTTTTACAAAAATGCGCTGATTATCGAGAGACGGATAGTCGCAGCAGAAAATCTGACCCTGCATAGAATCGCTGTAGTACATGGTGCTGCCGTCCGGGCTGAAACAGATACTGTTTGGAATGACGACGGCAGATAATGCCAGCGTTTCTGTTTCCAGAGTAGTGGCGTTCAGTCGATGAAATTGTCCGCATTTTTGAACATAGTCACCTTCAAGCATGGAGCTAAAGACAAAGTTGCCAGCGCGGTCGCACCGTCCATCCCCGATACGCGTCCCGTCATACCGGGTGATGATGCTACAGGGGTTAACACCTCCGTATTCAGGTCATAAAACGCGAGCTGTGAGGCTAGCCCTATCAGCAAAACATCCGCTTTCCCAGTTAGTGCAAACGACCCAGCACGTTCAGGCAAAGACCAGCGTTTGACGATACCGCTTTCTTCTTCAAAGGCAAGCAGCTCACTACACTCAATATCTGTCCAGAATACTCTGCGCGTTTTTTCACACCAGAGCGGACATTCTCCCAACGCATTATTGACATCAGTGACGATTAAAAACATTTTAATTCTCCAGAAGGCGACATATAGTGAACCGATGCTTGCAGACATCCACAAGCCGTTCACTTCTATCCGTGTAGAAAACGCTCGGATAATTTGTCGCCGAACAACATAATGGCGAGTCCGATTAACATTACCAGCATTCCACCAAGCTTCAGCCCCGAAACGGAGCGGCGGATAGAGCCCAGCAAACCAAAGTGATCTATGACCTGTGATGACAGCAGCTGCCCGACAATAGCCAACCCGAGCAAGGCTGAAAAACCAATTTTTGGGGCGAGTACGACATAACTAAATAATGCACATGCACCGATAACACCACCCACTAAAGTCCACAATGGTTGCGACGGAATAGCAGCAAGCGAGGAGAATAACCCACCTCGCAGCAGTGAATAAATACCAAGGCAGAACGCGCCAGCCGAGAAAGAAAACAGTGCCGCGGTGACAGAGTCTCCCCCCAACCCTTTTGCCAACTGACTGTTCAGGGTTGTTTGCAACGTGATACCCAGACCGGCAGCAAAAGCAATTAAGTAATAGATCATGCTCATCGGTATTCCCCTATTAGTTAGCCTGCTCTAACGGCAGAAAAACGTCAGCAAATACATCAGGCTGATAGCCAGACGCAGCAAACAGATGCTCTAGGGATTCATCAATGGCAGCACGAAGACGCTCACTGTCGACACCCAAAACTTGACCCTTCTGTTTGACGATACGACCAGCGATCATCACGGTATCAATGTTGCTACGTTCCGTTGCATGCACCACGGTGCCAAAAGCATTACCGGACGGGTAAAGGTTGATGTCATTGGCGTTAATCAAGATCAGGTCTGCTTGTTTCCCCGGCGTCAAACTGCCAATTTTGTCCTGCAAACCGGCACAAGCGGCACCATCAACGGTGGCGGATTTAAGAAGCTGAGCGGCTGGAAGCGTTGTCTGTATATGATCATGATCAGAACCACAGTGCTTCTGCTGATGCATGCCCATGACTCGTTGTAGATAAAATGCCACACGCATTTCCATAAACATGTCAGTACTATAAGAGGTTTCATTATCGACACTTAGTCCTGGGCTAATGCCATGACGCTGCGCAGCTGGCATAGCGAACATACCGTCTTCGATGCCATAGTGTGAATCAGAGCGTGGGCAGACGTTTACTCGAACACCCGCTTCACGCAGGATTCTCCACCCTTCATCAGGCAATGACGTGCAGTGATTGAAAATATTATCTGGGCCAAGAAGGCCTTGCTGATGCAATGGTTCAAGCTCATCCGCCATCAAAGAGCCAAAGAACTCAGTCACAATGGGGAGCCCTAATCGACGAGCTTCGGCCCATAACTCTGGCTCCAACTGAGCCATGACGCCAAGAGAAACAAGGCTGTCAGGGTTATTCGTAAAGTATTTTTCCTGCAAGCGTTGCCAGTTACCTGGCCAGTGCGCTTTATCCCATTCACCAGCAACGGGCGCACCCGAGGCATGTATGGCGCGAATGCCCGAATCAAGTAGGGCCTCAACGGCGGCATCTGAATGTTCAGCGGTGCGGCTGTTATGGGAATTATCAATGACGGTGGTGATACCCGCGTCAATGCAGCCCAGAGCCGTCAGCAAGTTGCCGATATAATTATCCGCTGGACGATAGTATTTAGCGAAAGAAAAGTGCGTGGCGTTACTATAATCTTCCAAACAGGTGGCATTAGGGTTGATGCGGCGTAATTGGCCTTCCCATGAGTGACGATGAGAATCCACCATCCCCGGCATGGCAATCATGCCAGCCGCATCGATAATGACGGCGTCATTGGCATCAAGGTTCTCACCTATGGCCTTGATGGTGCTGCCTTCGATAAGAATATCAGCGTTAACCAAATTACCGACATCATTATCCATGCTTAGAACAGTAGCTCCTTGGATAAGCGTCCGAGTGGTCAGTGATTCAGTGTTTTGTACTATGTTACGAGTATAATCAGTCATTTTCATTTCATCTTGTTGAAATAGTGTGAAGCAAGGATACGTAAGGTGACACTTTCGAAAAAGATGGTTAAACTGTTTTCATTATTCAGCAATCACGAACAATCACCCTCCGGTGGCTTCTGTTGTGGCTCAAGGAAAAAGAATATGGATCGTATTCAGGCAATGCAGGTTTTTGTTCGTGTGGCGGAGGCTGGGAGTTTTATCTATGCAGCGGAAACGCTTTCCTTACCGGCCTCGACAGTCACCAGCACGATTAAAAGTCTTGAAAAATATTTGCAGGTGCGCCTGCTGAACAGAACAACACGGCGCGTCAGCTTGACCACAGAGGGCGCCCAGTATTTGGCTCAGTGTTTGGAAATACTTAAATTAATTGAGCATACAGAGTCTAGCCTGACCGATTCCGTTAAACGACCACAAGGACGCCTACGTGTTGATATGCCTGGCGGTATCGCCCATTTTGTCATCATGCCAAATCTGCAAGACTTTTACAGACGCTATCCGGATATCTATCTAATGATAGGGGTTAATGACCGGCAGGTAGATCTTGTTCAGGAAGGTGTAGATTGTGTTATTCGAACTGGTGAGCTTAATGACTCAACCCTCGTTGCACGACCGCTTGGCCGGTTTCGCTGGGTGACATGTGCTTCTCCGGCTTATCTTAAAGAGAAAGGGATTCCACAGACGCCAGAAGATTTATCTGACCACCGAGCCGTTCATTATTTTTCAGGGCATGCTAAGCGAGCGAATGAAATGAGCTTTGTTAGCGGCTCTGAAAAAATGTCAATCCCGGTTAGTGGGACCGTGGCCGCCAATGAGACGGGGCTCTACATAAAAATGTGTCTTGAAGGGTTAGGGTTGGTGCAGCTTGCTGAGAAGGTGGTATCTGAACACCTAGAAGAAGGCCGACTCGTTGAAGTTTTGGCGGACTGGCAACCTGCGTCCGTACCGGTTAATTTGCTCTATCCACATCAACGTTTTCTATCGCCAGCCGTACGGGCATTTGCCGATTGGGCAACCGAGCTTATCAGAAACGATAATTCGTCCATCTGATTGACGGCAGCAGACGTAATTTTTACTGCATCGGACTCCGATGCAGTATTGTTCTGTGCAGCCTTAACCAGAGTTTTCTAATGCGGTAAATGGCTCTCTCCCGTAGATCATAAATACGGGGTTAACGCATCGATTGAGCCGGTTCAAGATGGACGTTTCGCCCAGCCATCATGCCAAAGAACCAAAAGGAACCAAAAGGGGTCAAATCTTGACTTCAGACATCAAACAATCTCGAAGTTTTTCTAATTGTAATTCAACCTTCTTATCTTCAATCATTAATGCATTTAATCTACCGACAGTTTTTGATATCGCCGAATAGTGTTTAACATTAAAAACATCTGCTAATGCCTGCAAATTTAATCCCGTTAAATCTTGGCATAATTTTATAGCAAACCAGCGTGGTAAATTTTTCTCTTTTCGCCCCTTTTTAACCGTTATAATCTCATCAACTTCAACATTAAAGTGTTTAGCTAAGTAAGCTATAACATCATCTGCTGAGCGTTTTTTACTAACAAGCTTTCTTTCGCTATCTGATTTAGCAATATAGTCTTTTATGTTTTCAATAAAGTCCTCACAACCCAAAACCGACAATAACTTTTTAGCACTATAAAAAGCGCTTATTTCTTTATTGTTTTCATATTCAACAAATTGCTTATAAGCAGCATATTTACGCTTTTTGCCTTGCAGCGAAAATATAAAGTCTCGAACGAGCCATTTAGGCGTCGATCCCCTTTTAATGAAAGCTGGATAACTAGACCATTTATACTTAGCAAGCTCTTCTACCAACGGTATGTTCGTTTCAATTGGGTTACGATGAATATACCGACTAACATGCAATAAATAGTTATCAGCATCCACCAGCACCGCTTTGTAGCGCCCTCTAAACAGCGCACCATCGGTGTTATGTACTCTATTAAAGTATTGGGTGTAAAGGCCATTAATATGCTTCATGGCTCGGCCTAAATTTGCATCAGGGGTTTTGATTAGCAGGTGGTAATGATTGGTCATTAAACAATATGAATGCACTTCAATATTAAAGCGAAAACTTGCTTGCTCAATACAATGTAAAAAATACTTAAAGTCGTTATCACTTAAAAAGATATTTTCGCGCCCTCTCCCTCGATTCATTACATGATAAAACGCATTTTCATACTCTATTCGCAGCGGCCTAGACATAGTAATTCACTCAATGAATAGTAAACTATAAATCTAGACCTTTGATGTCTGAAGTCAAGATTTGACCCCTTTTATTTCCAAGTTTGCAGGCTACTGATGTACGCATTGCGGTCAAAGTTGTTGGGCTCAATCGTGCTGATGCCATGTTTAGGCGAGGCAGCTATATAGAAAAGGCTGACTTCCCTTCGCGAATCGGCTATGAAGCATCCGGGATAGTCATTGAAGTCGGGGAAGAGGTAAATCATTTACGCCTTGGGGACGAGGTTTGTATTGTCCCTCAGATGGGGCTTTCTCAGAACGGCTGCTACGCAGAAGAGATTGTCGTACCAAGTGAATATGTGGCACTCAAACCAGCAGGGCTAACCTTTGCTGAAGGTGCTGCAGCTTGGATGCAGTACCTGACAGCTTATGGCGCTTTGATCGAAATTGCTAACGTGCAAAAAGGCGATGCAGTACTGATAACCGCCGCATCGAGCAGTGTTGGATTGGCTGCGATTCAAATTGTGAATGCTCTAGGGGGTATCCCTATCGCTACAACTCAAACAGGAGCTAAAAAGGCTGCTGTGCTCAAGGCTGGCGCGGCCCATGTGATTGCAACCCAAGAAGAACCGCTGCTGGATAGCTTGATAAGCATCTTGGGAGAAAACAATTTAAAAATCGCATTTGATGCTGTCTGTGGGCCGCAAATAGCTGAAATTGCTGAAGCAATGAGCCCTGAAGGAACAATAATAGTGCACGGAGCATTAAGTCCCGAAACAACCCCTTTTCCCTTAAAAATAGCACTTCGTAAAAGTCTGACAGTTAGGGGATATGTGTTTACTGAAGTTATAAAAGACATCGAGCGTTTTCGCAGAGCAAAGCAATTTATCCACTCGGGTTTATCCGAAGGAACACTCAAGCCTGTCATTGATCGAAGCTTTAAATTTGAAGAGATAGTGGCAGCGCATCATTATCTGGAGTCAAATCAGCAGATTGGTAAAATAGTGGTCGAACTTGATTAACAGTTCGTGGCTTCCGCTAGTCTCTCAACTCAGTCAGTGACTGATAATAATTAGCGTGGGCTTTGTTGCGGAAATCGAATGAACTAAATCAGAATCTTACGATCAGATCAGGGACATTCATTCACTGACTTTGATTACATGCCGAAGCCTCGCTACAAAACCACTAACTGGCGCAAGTACAATATTTCAGGCGTGACAGATGCGGAAGTACTCCCAAATTTACTCAAACAAACACGCCGATCCATCAAGGAAATTTCGAGAGATGGCGCATACGATACAAGGGAGTGCCACAGGGCGATTAGGGTTAAGAAAGCGATACCTCTAATCCCTCCACGTGAAGGAGCCGCCTTCTGGGAAAAAGGTCATCCACGTAATCTGGCGGTTGGTTGCCAAAAGCTCTATGGTTCGAACAAAAAGTGGAAACGAAAATATGGTTACCACAGGCGTTCATTGTCGGAGACCGCTAAGTATCGCGCAAAACAACTACTAGGCGCTTCACTCACGCTTCGAAATTGCAATGCACAAGTTGGGGAGACATACGCCATGATCAAAGCACTCAACAAGCTAACAGGGATAGGTATGCCCGAAACTCAGTATATCGTTTAAAATGCAAACGATTTTGCTAGTATTCGCTCTCAAGTTGAATTCCGCAACAAAGCCGGTTGATTGCACGTGTTACGGAGATGCATGCCCATTATTACACGACAGTGGCTGATTTTGGTCGGGAATTTGCATGTTCAGTGGCGAGTAGCATGGCGGAATTTATTGGAAGGCTAGATAACCCAAGCAATGAGATTTGGACGATCAAACGGGACGATAAAATCCATCTGTTGCCATTGATGGTGAAGATCTTGGGCATAATCGAGCACATTTACGATGGTTCATTGCGGACGACTCTTTGAGAGGTTTCGGACTAGGTAAACAGCTTCTCAATTCTGCATTAGCTTTTGCCGATGCTCAGGGTTTCGTCCAAATCAACTTATGGGCTTTCTCAGGGCTTAATGCAGCTCGATATCTTTACGAAAGTCAGGGCTTTGCATTGGTGGAAGAGAAACTAGGCTCAAAATGGGGTATAGAAGTCTTGGAGCAACGCTTCACCAGGTGCATATAAACGTGAATAAATATTTAAGGAGTCTCAATGACAGCTACAAAAGAAGAAGTTATCGCTTTCATGAAATCGGAGTTTCCACAAAGTAAATGCGTTGTGGAAGCAGTGAGCAACGGTAGAGCGACTGTATCTCATCATGTAGGTCAGGATGAATTACGTCCTGGCGGAACGGTTTCGGGGCCTGTTTTAATGAGTGTGGCTGATGTGGCACTTTATGTGGCGATACTTGGTAAAATTGGCATCGTGCCATTGGCAGTAACAACTAGCCTTAACATCAACTTCTTACGTAAGCCATCGGCAAATGAGCGAATCATTGCGGAATGTTCTCTGATAAAAGTCGGCCGTACTCTCGTGGTTGGGGAGGTTTCTCTGTACTCTGAGGGGGTGAGTGATTTAGTAGCACATGTTGTGGGTACATACTCTATACCGCCCTATACATCGAAACGAAGTGAGAATATTAAAACAATTAACTCTCTGAAAGCTTGACTCCGTTTAAAAGAAAAAAGGCAGTTATTTGAGGGGAAGATTAGTGGTTACCAATTGCAATCTTATATAAACGCCTACTTCAGGCCTGCAGCGGAGGCATTGAAGCAATTCGAGGCTAACAAACAAAGTCCGTCGGACAGCTAACGCTGTCGCTGCTTTGGGCGTAGAACGTTCGCCCCTTGTCTGAAGCGGACTTGCGCAAAAGGCTAATCGCTCATAGCTGTCTGTCAGATGAAATATAAACCTATTTTAAACTGTAAGATCAGATATGAGCCCCATAATTTATGCGTGTTAATAATTTATGCGTCTTCTTCTTTGCTTATTAAATCGGCCATACGTTGACTAATTTCATCATCGTTGAGATCTTCCTTATGAGTGCCGATTGTCCAAACATGGCCAAATGGGTCTTGTAAAGTACCTGCTCGATCACCGTAAAATTGGTCGTGCACTGGGCGAACTTCTGTTGCACCTTCTGCAATTGCTTGAGCAAATACAGCATCCACATCCGCAACGTACAGCATTAAACTAACCGGTGTACCACCTAGCTCATCGGGGCTTTTAAAATGCACTTCGGGGCACATATCTGAAAGCACAATATGCGAATCACCAATTTTAATCTCCGCATGGGCAATACCACCATCAGGTAAAGGCATTTGCATAATAAGCTGCGCGTTAAATACCTTGCAGTAATAGTCTATTGCTTTTGCTGCACCGTTAATTATCAAGTAAGGAGTAATTGCATGATACCCCTTTGGAATTGCTGAAACTGTCATTATTGTTCTCCTAATATATAGCTGCTTTAAAAGCGTAGTATAAAGCCTGAGAATGTCAGCTAACGGCAGTAGTATTTAACCCTGTGAATATTACTGCTAAACGGCTAACAGACTATGGTCGCATATCGGGTTTATAGAAAAGGGCTTACATTTTGTAGGGTCTCTCACACATTTATACACAGGATCCTGCTATGCAAGGCAACTATCAACAACAATATCAGTCGTTTATTCACGATCCAGGCGAATTTTGGTTAACACAAGCAAAACGCATCCCTTGGTTCAAAGCCCCGCAACACGCTTACACACAAGATAATGACGGCCTTTATCATTGGTATGCAGATAGCCAACTCAATAGCTGTTACCTGGCATTAGATCAACATGTTGCAGCTGGGTTTGGTGAGCAAACAGCGCTAATTTATGACTCCCCTGTCACTGACAGTAAGTGCACATATAGCTATTTACAACTCCAACAAGAAGTCGCTAAATTTGCCGGTGTAATGCAATCATTAGGTGTTGTAAAAGGGGATCGTGTCGTCATTTATATGCCAATGATCCCGCAGGCTGTTATTGGTATGTTGGCATGCGCTCGCTTAGGAGCGATTCATTCTGTGGTATTTGGTGGATTTGCCGCCCATGAATTAGCGGTACGCATTGATGATGCTAAACCCAAATTAATCCTCAGCGCCTCATGTGGGGTTGAGGTGAATTCAGTCATTGCTTACAAACCACTTATTGATAATGCAAAAAAGCTTGCCGAGCATAAAGTTGCGCACAGTATTATTTATCAACGCAAACATAGTACAGCAAAGCTCAATGCTACGGACATCGATTGGGAGCAGGCTATGCAAACAGCTGAACCCGCCGATGTAGTTCCCGTTGCAGGTGATCACCCGCTTTATATTCTATATACATCAGGCACAACCGGCACGCCAAAAGGCGTAATACGCGAAAACGCAGGCCATGCTGTTGCTATGCATTACAGTATGGAAACAGTCTATGGCATGCAACCTGGAGAAGTATTTTGGGCTGCGTCTGATATTGGCTGGGTGGTGGGCCATTCTTATATTGTCTATGCGCCATTAATGTTTCGATGCACCACAGTACTTTATGAAGGAAAACCCGTACGCACACCTGATGCCAGCGCATTTTGGCGAGTAGTTGAAGAGTATCAAGTAAACGCTTTATTCAGTGCGCCAACCGCTTTTAGAGCGATCAAAAAAGAAGATCCCACCGCTGAGGGCTTTAAAAAGTACGATACCACGAGTTTAAAACGATTATTTTTAGCTGGTGAGCGGTTAGATCCCGCAACCTATGCATGGTTAACCGAACACACTCAGTTACCTGTTCTTGACCATTGGTGGCAAACAGAAACAGGCTGGGCAATTGCATGCAACCCTATCGGCATTGAGCAACTAAATACAAAGCCCGGTAGTGCAACTGTCCCCACTCCAGGTTTTGATGTACAAATTCTAAATGTCGATGGCAGCCAATGTGCAGCAAACGAACAAGGCGCGGTAGTGATCAAATTGCCATTACCACCTGGGTGTTTACCAACTATTTGGCAAAACACAAAACGCTATAAAGCAGGCTATTTAAGCGAATATCCTGGGTATTATTTAACGGGTGACGGCGGTTACTTAGATGACGACGGTTACCTGTTTATTATGGGTAGAACCGACGATGTGATCAATGTGGCAGGTCATCGGCTTTCAACCGGTGAAATGGAAGAGATTGTGGCCGCCCATCCCGCAGTAGCAGAGTGTGCTGTATTTGGCGTAAATGACTCACTCAAAGGGCAATTGCCAATGGCGATGATCGTATTAAAAAACGATTTTATTGGTAACCCCACTGACGTTGAGCAACAATTGATCCTCGCCGTTCGTAATCAAATTGGTGCTATCGCCTGTTTAAAAAATATCGTCAGTGTTGAACGTTTACCAAAAACACGCTCAGGTAAAATTTTACGTAAAAACCTCCGTCAGCTCATTGATGGGGATGAACTGCAGATCCCATCAACCATTGATGATGCCAGTATTTTTAACGAAATAAGCCAACAGTTAAACGATCGTTAATCGCATCAAAACAAGGCTGTAACCCAACGTTATAGCCTAGTAACTACATCTTTAAATAAAAATCCTTACATAGGGCAATATACTCATCGCTATATTGCCCACCTTCAGCATGAATCGTTAAACTAGTTTGCTCGCATGACTCTGCCTGATAGGCAAAACACATTAAGCTGCGACTCGGCACTTTTGCTTTCGTCGTGTTCACCAAACAATGGCGCACTAAATACAGCCCTTGTCGTTGTGCTTGAGCGATAAATAACTGCGCCTCAGGACACGGCAAAATAACGTTCAAAAAACTATTTCGATGACTCAAATTTTTAAATGCGCTGAGTAACTCACTAAAACTTAAGCTATCTGTATGACGTGCGGTATTACGGGCTAAGTCCTCCCCTTTTAAACTGGCGTTAAAATACGGTGGGTTGCTGATCAGCACATCAAATTTAATCTCACTGGTTACTTGCTGAATAGCTTTTTGCATCAACCTAATATCTGGCCATGGGCTATTAGCAAAATTTTGCTGTGCATCAGCACATGCATTGGCATCAATTTCAACGGCGCTAACGGCCATACTGGACTTACGTTGCTTGCACATTAGTGCCAACAAGCCAGTTCCCGTACCAATATCAAGCAACCGCTGTGCGGTGGCTAAGTCAGCCCATGCCCCCAGTAAAATCCCATCCGTTGAGACTTTCATCGCGCTGCGGGTTTGCGCTACTTTAAATTGTTTAAACACAAAGCCTGACATTTTTTCACCTTTTCATTCACCAACTGGCGGATAGCGCGTATAATTAACGGCAATTGTCCTCTATTTTTGACACTCTATGCAATTTTCTGATTTTGATATTGATAACAAGCTACTACAAGCCGTCGCTAAAATGGGTTATGAAACCCCTACCAGCATTCAACAACAAGCAATTCCTGAAGCGCTACAAGGGCGTGATATTTTAGCCTCTGCACCAACAGGTACTGGTAAAACAGCGGCATTTTTGATCCCAGCGATTCAATACTTACTTGATTTTCCGCGTCGTGAACCTGGTTTTGCCCGCGTGTTAATAATGACACCAACGCGCGAGTTAGCTTATCAAATTCATGAACAGTGTGAACTACTTGCCAAAGGCACTCACCTTAAAATAGGCGTAGTAACTGGCGGTATTAACTACGGTACGCACAAAGAAATTTTTGAAAAAAATAACGACATTTTAATTGCCACGCCAGGGCGATTAATGGAATACCTAGAAACCGAAAACTTCCACGCTGAAAATGTCGAAATGCTTATTTTAGACGAAGCCGACCGCATGCTAGACATGGGCTTTCGTAAAGAGATGATGCGCATTTGTGAAGAAGCTAAAAACCGTCGTCAGTGCTTTTTGTTCTCAGCCACTCTTGAAGGCGACAGTGTTGAACGTTTTGCAGAGCAAATATTAAATGACCCTGCACTGCTTGAAGCTGAGTCATCACGTAAAGAAAAAGCCAAAATTCACCAGTGGATCCATTTAGCCGATGACTATCATCATAAACTGGAGTTACTCGTTAATACCCTGAATGGCCCAGATGTTAGCAAAGCGATTGTGTTTGTAAAAACCCGTGAGCGCCTTGAAACCTTAATTGGTGAGTTAACTAACAACGGTGTTAAAGCGGCATGGCTGCGTGGTGAAATGCCGCAAGACAAGCGCATGAAAGCGATGGAAAACTTCCATTCTGGTCGGACTAAAATTTTAGTCGCAACCGATGTTGCCGCCCGTGGTATTGATGTTGCAGACATCAGCCATGTAATTAACTTTGATATGCCGCGCACCGCAGATGTGTATGTGCATCGTATTGGCCGTACTGGCCGCGCCGGTAAAAAAGGCATCGCGATTTCATTAGTGGAAGCCCACGATATTGCAATTGTTGCCAAAGTTGAGCGTTACACTGAGCAAAAGCTGAAACGTCGTGTTATCAAAGGTCTTGAGCCACAACATAAAGAAGCTAAATTACCGATCAAAAAGCTTAAAGATCCGGCTAAAATAAAAGCCCGTAAAAAAGCAAAAACGAAAGTCAAAAAGAAAAAATAACAGTAATTAACCTAAATTCTGGATAATTAACAAAGCCGAGCAACTACCTAAGCTCGGCTTTTTAGTTTTTGTGCTGCCTTATACTAATAACTTTTAAACCTTTCATACCAGCCAATTCATTGAGATACCTCTGATAAGCTTCACAACAGCCCCAATCTTAGTAATCGACTGTGACTCCGAAGCAGCAGATTACATAGCACCTTACTTTTTTACCCAGTGGAATGTAAAAAATTCTCAGCTGCATGTTTTTATAAAATTAATAACTTTTAATTTCAATAAGTTGTTATTGGAACAGTTTTTGAGAGAGTAGGATTACTATTTACTAAGCAAATACAATAAACGTTGTGAGGGAAACATGAACCGCTTTAAATTAACCATATCTTTGGTATCACTTTGCTGTGTATTTTTACTCGCCTGTGCAACACAAGTCAGTGCAGCCACCAGCACAATTATGATCAGTAGCGTTTCCCCTCAACCAACGCTACAGCAAACACTTGTTAATAAACTGCGCAGCAATCCAAACCTCAACTTATCACAACTGCAAGTCCACGTTGATGGCAACAAAGTAGCCTTATACGGCCAAGCAGAAACCGGCTTTGAACGCGCGTTGGCACAAAAGTTTTTAGAAAATACTCAAGGTGTGGCAATTATTGAAAATAAAATGCAGATAAGGGATTAGGAAATTAGGTTAGAGGCGCTAGGCTAAAGATTGTAGAATTAAAGCACTAAAGCAACTGATTTACTAATAGTTCAACTAAGGTGTATTAAAACACAAAAAAAGCTAATCTCCAGAACATGACTTACAAAGTGAAACCCAGCTAAACACATGATTATGATTTAGCTGGGGTGTTCCTGTAATAAAATTAGAAGTTGCGTATTTCTACAGTTGAATTACTAAACTCGAACATATTAATTTTGCCGCATTGCGCCAGATGATTAGTAGTGGCGTAAGGAGCGTTTTCTTGAGTTATATCCCCTTCCCAACCTTGGCCATTTTTAATAAAGGCTTTTACTTCAAACCAGCCATTAACCGCTTTGCTGCAATCCATATCAACATCGAGCAGCCAATAATGCTCTCCCCAAATATTTAGCGGTGTAACACCAAAGCCATCGTTAGCAACGGTTTTTTCTGCTCCCCAAGCTGCGGGCCAAATATTAGTGGTCCAATCGGTTGCCGTGCCTTGCGCTTCACTACTTTGGCCACTTTCAACACCGTACCAATCTAGGTAGTTGTCGTTTGCTTTCCAAGGACTGGTAGTGGCATTTTTTAAATTATTGTGGCGAATTGGCATCGCACATTCAAAATTACTTGTTTGGCAGTTACGCCCAAGGTTTGTGTTTGCATAAACATGGTCAATCCCGCCGCGGATAAACATATCTTGGCCACTTTGCGTTTGTGCGCTAATGAATACCACAGTGCGCTGCCAATCACTCTTAGGATTGGGGGGGGTGATTGAGGTTAACTTGGCATTTTTATGAATAGCCATTGCATCCCACGCTGCTACATTTAAGTTAATAGTGCCATTTGCATTAACCGTTATAACTTCACCAGTACAACTTGTTGCATCATTCGCTAATTCTCCCTTTAACACATTGCAGTACTGCCCTGGAGCCATATCTGTTTGTACTGTAGCATTAAGTGTTGAATCTTCTTTATTAATTGCAACATGGCCTGAACTTCCTCGACCAAACGCAATTTGGTTATGTGTATTATCCCACCAATTGGTTGTTGCCCAGTTATCTGTCGTGTTATTTCTAAAATCTACGCCACCGGCAATGTATGACCAACGATGTTCACATTTCCAATTACTTGCAAAGCATTCTAAGTTCCCATTGTTATGCACTGGCACGCTAGGGCCACCGGCATCTGTATCACCATGAAAGTCATAACTAGACATTACTTTTGGATAACCATACGGGTAAGCCAACATAAATACATTTGCTAAGTCGTACAAACGGCCATCGGCAAAGGTAACTACATTGCCAGCGCCACCATGACCACGTTGATTATCGTGATTATCTACAAATACCACAGCTGATGCACTTGGCATAAATCCCCAGCCTTCACCAAAATTACTTAACCATGCAAGCGAGCCATTTCTAAAGGTATTGCCAAGCTCTGTGCTGTATTTAAACTCAGTGACTAAACCAGTGGCTAAGTATTCTGAAGCTGTTACTGCTTCGCCACCTTGATCTATCACTTCTTGAAACACTACTGGCGAACCATTTATTTTCGCCATTAAACTTTGAATATCGCTGGCAGCAACGTGTTTAGCTGCATCAAACCGAAATCCCTTAACACCAATGGCTTGTAATTCATTAATGTAAGCCGCTAATGTGTTTTGAACATACGTTGCAGCTGTGTCTAAGTCGGCCAAGCCGACTAGCTCACAGTTTTGTACTCGGTAACGATCGTTTCCATAATCAGAGTCATTAATAGTGCAACTAGCATGAAAGTCTTGTGGGCTATAAATTGGGTATTGTTTATTACCATAGGTATTACCAGCGGTGCCTGTTCCACTGCCTGCCGCCATATGATTGATCAAGGTATCTACATAAATATCAACGCCAGCGGCATCACAACGATTAACCATATCAATAAACTGCTCACGGCTACCGCCTCGGCTTTGTAACAGGTAACTGACAGGTTGATAACGCGTCCACCATTGACTGCCAATGATATGCTCATTGGGTGGTGAGACCTGAACCGCGGCATAGCCTTTAGGTCCTAGGTATTGTTCACATTCTAGGGCGACATCTTGCCAATTCCATTCAAATAAATGGACGAATGTGGTGGGTGCTGCATTTGCAATCGATGCAGTACTTAGGCCAACGCTTAGCCCTATCGTGGTTGCTATTTTTTTCATTTCCATTGTGTTTTCCTTATGTTGTCATTTAGGTGCTTTTACATTTACAAGCGATTAACAATAGAATAGTTCTAACAGAATAAAAATTGAATACGTATGCAATCAAAATACAATTGATTACGTTATGAGAGTAAGTGGTGCTGCTTAAATCGTGCTAATTAGATTGAAGTTTGGAATCGCTTTTTCAGACTCAAAGATGTTCTACGCAGTGGTTATTTTTGCTTAGCGCTTTTGCGAATTTGGCATTCATTAAGGATCTGCTGTTTTTGCTCTAAAGTAGCACTATGCCACGCTAAAATGTCAGCGAGTGTTCTAAAGCAACCAAGACATATATCATTATTATCTAAACAGCAGTGGCGAATACATGGATTTTCGGGCTGTTCAGTACCCTGTGTTTGACTAGCCATTACTAAAGCCTGCTTTATTATCACTTACTAGACACTAGCGTGTGTTTGAAGCTGTGTCTAATAAGTGCTTAAAAAGCAGCCGCAATCACGACGGTAGTTTCTTACTTACCTTGATGCTTTGCTAAGAAAGGTTGTAGCCTTTCAAGCAGTAGAGCTTGTTTTAACTGACCTTCTTGCATACCAAGTTGTGCACCGATCTGCATTAGTTGCGGTGATTTAGCGAGAAATTTTTGCCCTGTAGGTGTTTCATAAAATGCGATTAACTCATTAATTTCTTTATCAGTAAAACTTTCTGAGTACACTGCAACCAATTTAGTTAAAATTGCTTGTTGGTCAAAGTCGTATTTAAACCAATCTCGATAAATATTTTTCAGCTCCTCTTTCGCCGCATCATCCAATTGTAACTGTGATGCCATTTGCTCAATGACTGGCAACATGGCTTCAAAACCGCCAGTCATCTGCTTATCCATGCCCATTACTGCAAACATTCTTTCAACTGAGCTTATTTGCTGCTCTTTTGCATAACTGGTGTTGGTTAATATTAATAATGATAGCGTGCACGTTGCGATGAGCTTTTTCATCGTAATTTCCTTATAGATTAATAAACGAGAATTTAGCAATCTTACCCTATTAGTGCTAACTGTCTTTAAAAAGTTGCAGTTAATTATCCATAAAGTTATTAAAGCCTTCATGATTATCTAACACCGTTATGTAAATCAGACCTATCAGCAGGTAACTTTTACCTGCTGATAGTTCACCACAGTTCAGGTTAGTTATTAAATAAAGCAGTCTATTGCTCTGTCTGCTGTTGTTTATCACTGATCATCGCATCGAGTTTTTCACCGCCTTTAATAGCAAAGTCAAGCGTGCGAATTGGGAATGGAATGCTAATATCAGCGTCATTAAGCGCCTGCTTAACGGCCACGATTGCTTTATGGCGGACCGTCATATAATCCGCCTCACCGGGGTATTTGATCCAAAACCACACCAGCAAATTGACACTGCTGTCGCCAAAACTGTCGGCATAAACGGCCGTTTCCTCTTGTTTAATGACAAAATCAAATTCATTAATTTTTTTAACGATCACTTCGGCTGCCTGCTCTGGATCATCTGCGTATGAAATTCCTACTGGCACTTCAATACGGCGCACACCTAAGGTGCTGTAATTACGTAATACATTGCGAAACAGTATTTTGTTAGGCACTAAAATTAATTGTCCATAGAAGTTCTCAACCAGCGTATTACGCAAATTTATTGACTTAACAGTACCAAATACATCATCGGTTTTAATCACATCGCCGGTTTTAAAAGGCTTGCGAATACCCATGGCAATACCTGCTATAAGGTTTTCGGTCATATCCTGAAAGGCAAAACCAATCGCTAGCCCCACAATACCGGCACCTGCAAGCAGTGAGGTTACTGTGCCTTTGAGGCCCATAAAATCGAGTGCGATAAATAAACCCACACACAGTATCAGCACCTTAAATATTGAGGCCATTAAATCAGCGATTTGTTTGGAATCCAAAGAGCGGCGCAATAAATTACGCATCATCGAACCTAAAAAACGCGCTAGGATGGAAAAGACAATGGCAATCATCACTGCCACAATGAAGTTAGGGATATGGCTTATGACAACATCAAACCAACCACCAAGTTTCTCTTCTATTAATTTTTCAGCTTCACTGATAGAAGGTATTTTTAACATTATTAAACCCTGATTGTTCTACATATAGGATCAGGTTCGTGCAAAATCAGCGCCAAAACTAAAAAGCCATGCAATGCATGGCTTTTTAAGCGTTTAATGCTGGTAGAAATTAGTTTTGCTCATCACGCAAAAATACCGGCTCAAGCTCTTTTTGGCTTGCTTCACTGCTATAGTAGTAACCATCAACAGTAAACTTTTTTAAATCGCTTAATTGGGTAACTTTATTCTCAATAATGTAGCGAGCCATCAAGCCGCGGGCTTTTTTCGCGTAAAAGCTGATAATTTTATATTGACCATTTTTGCAGTCTTTAAAGTGCGGCGTAATAATTTGCGCGTTTAAAGCTTTTTTATCAACTGCTTTAAAATACTCATTTGATGCAAGATTTACTAAATATTGACTATCTTGCTCTGCGAGAACGCTATTGAGCTTATCGGCAATAATACTGCCCCAAAACTCATACAGGTTTTTACCACGGCTGTTATCGAGTTTAGTGCCCATTTCTAAGCGATAGGCTTGCATTAAATCAAGTGGTTTTAATAACCCATAAAGGCCTGACAAAATACGTAAATGGCTTTGTGCATAATCAAGTTGCCCAGCAGTTAAGCTGTTTGCATCTAAACCACCGTATACATCGCCATTAAAGGCCATTACGGCTTGTTTAGCGTTGTTTGTAGTAAACGGTTGCGACCATTCACTAAAGCGGGCAGCATTGAGCCCTGCAAGCTTATCGCTAATTTTCATTAAACTGCTAATTTGTGCCGGCGTTAATTCGCGGCACACAGTCATTAACTCTTCGCTGTGTTCAAGTAACTCAGGTTGCGTGAATTTATCGGTACTTGCTTGGCTCTCGTAATCTAAATTTTTTGCAGGTGAAATAACAGTGATCATAGTTAGCTATTGACTTGGAAATTATTTAATGTCAATTTCAACATTAAATGGAACGAAAAGCACGTTTTGTTTATATCAATCTGCCAACATTGATTGGTATGATACCTACCTTATTGCATCGCAGATTAAGCAATGCACCTTCGTTCTTTACTGATACGGACATAAGACCTATAAAGCACTGTCACAGTGCTGCAGTATAAGGTAGTTACAGTATTTTCTTTTAACTTGCTTGGAATGAGGAAAGCAAATGACTTCAGCTCTACAAAGGCTCAAACAACATTCATCTATCGTGGCTGACACTGGTGATATTGAAGCGATTAAAAAACACCAACCGGAAGATGCAACAACTAACCCTTCATTGCTATTAAAAGCCAGCGAAATTGAAGCCTATAAGCCCTATTTAGATAAAGCGTGGAGTTACGCTAAAGAAACCGAGCAAGACGCTGCTAAGCAATTAGAATTAGCCTGTGATTACTTTGCCGTATTACTAGGTAAAGAGATCAGTGAAATCGTACCTGGCTATATTTCTACCGAAGTTGATGCGCGTTTATCATTTGATACCCAAGCTACCATTAACAAAGCCCACACCTTATTAAGCCTGTATGAAAAAGAAGGCGTAAGCAAAGACAAAATCTTAATCAAGGTTGCTTCAACATGGGAAGGTATTAAAGCCGCAGAGCAACTAGAAAAAGAAGGCACTAAGTGTAACCTAACTTTATTGTTTAGTGATGCTCAAGCTCGTGCATGTGCAGACGCGAACGTATTTTTAATCTCTCCATTTGTTGGCCGTATTTTAGATTGGCACGTAGCTAACGGTATGGAAAAACCAACCGATCCATTACAAGATCCTGGTGTGCAATCTGTACGCAGTATTTTTGAATTTTACAAACGCCATGATTATAAAACCGTGGTTATGGGCGCAAGCTTCCGAAATACCGGTGAAATCATTGCCTTAACTGGTTGTGACAAGCTAACGATCAGCCCTAACCTTTTAGAAGAGTTAGGAAACCTTGAAGACGCTCAAGAATATTTACTTGAAAGTGATATCGCTAAAGAGCCAAAACCAGCACCTTTAACTGAAGCACAGTTCCGCTGGTTGCATAATCAAGATGCCATGGCGACTGAAAAACTAGCTGAAGGTATTCGCTCATTTGCTGATGCTCAAGAGCAACTAGAGGCACGCTTTAAAGCAATGTAATCGCTTTTATCGACTCGTTAATTAGTAAAAAACTAAACGTCGCAATTGCGACGTTTTTTTATGCAAAAAACAATCCCTATTCATTAATTCATCACTTATCTGTAACATAACCGTCACTTTTTTATTCTATTTTAGTTTGGCCTGTGGTATAGGTATTTCCGAGGTTCAAAAATTCAATAGGAGAAGTTCATGGATAGCCTAGACGATATTTTAGAAATATTAGAAGGTCCTGATACAACAAGAAAGACCTCTCAGAAAAATAAAAAGAGAAAATGGCGCGAAATCGAGGCTTTAAAAGATAAGCATCGTTTACGTAAAGAACTACAGGAATTAGATTTTTTTGCAGACAATATTGCGATTGATGAATTAGATTTTTAATTTACACAGCGCAGTAAAACTAACCAACTAAAAGGCCCTTACTTAGCTGTAAGGGCCTTTGTTTTTTATTAAATGAGTTACATTTTTCGCAGGCTCACCTACATGCATTGAATTACAATTTGTGTAGCAGCGATTTTACATCGCGACAAAGCCTCAAATCTGCGCGGGATAAACCCGCACCTACAATTATTAAACTTGCCAATCGATCGCTATTTTACTTTGCTGGGTTAATAACTGATTGGTTTTAGAAAAATGCTGACAACCAAAAAAGCCACGATGAGCCGACAACGGCGATGGATGTGGTCCAGCTAAAACATGATGCTTTGTGCTATCAATACCTTTACCTTTCTTTTGCGCATGAGCACCCCATAAAATAAACACCACACCTTCGCAATGCTGATTAATATGGGCAATCACTTGATCAGTAAACTGCTCCCACCCTAAGTGCTTGTGTGAGTGTGCTTGCCCTTGCTCAACAGTCAACACTGTATTTAGTAGGAATACGCCCTGCTCAGCCCAACCTTGTAAATAGCCATGGTTTGGTATCTTAAAATCGGCAATATCTGTCGCCAGCTCTTTATAAATATTTTTTAATGACGGCGGTAGTTTAGCGACTTCTGGCAATACTGAAAAACACAAACCATGCGCTTGACCTTCGCCGTGATAAGGGTCTTGCCCGAGCATCACTACTTTTATGTTAGCAAGCGGTGTTGCTTCAAATGCGCTAAAGACCTGCGACTGCGGTGGATATACAGCAATACCCTGACTACGCTTTTGCGCAACGGTATCAAGGGTCTGTTGCATATAAGGTTTTGCACATTCGTTTTTTAAAAAATCTTGCCAATTACTCATTGAGGCTCCTTCATTACGACTCGTGAAGCATCAATTTTCATGCACATATCATCTAGCCCATCGAGCATTCGCGTGGTAAAACGATGTAATAAGTCAGCATTTACATGCAAAAATTGATTATTTTTTACCGCTGGCACTTCGGGCCATGGCGACCAATCAATCACCGCTTGTTGCTGCTGTGATTTTTCATCTGGTAATATTATTACTTCAGGCTTCGCTACAACCACATTTTCAATGCTGATCTGCGGGTAATCCGTGCGGCTGTTTGCAAATACATTACGCCCTTGGCAAATATCAATTAATTGATTGATCCAAGTATTTTTCCCTACCGTCATCATAGGCTCTGGCCACAATTGGTAAAACACCGCAATACTGCTCTTGTCGCTATATTTGGCTTTAATGACTGCAATTTTATTTTCAAATTCAATTGCCGCCTGCTCAGCCGCTTGCTCACGCCCAGTGAGTACCCCTAAACGGCGTAACTCGTTTGGTACTTTATTTACATCACTGGCGTCACTGTAAGAAACCTCAATACCAAAACCTTCGATTCGGGCTAAATCTTCCGCTTTGCTACCGGTTTTCCAAGCTAAAACTAAATCAGGTTTGAGTGCTAATAGCTTCTCAAGCTGAATGCCTTGATGACCACCAATGCGTACAATATCGTTTGCTGCAGCGGGAAAGTCAGCATATTCAACAGTGCCAACTATTTGATCCCCTGCACCGATGGTATAGAGGTTTTCAACAATATGTGGTGCAAGCGCGACGATTCTTAATTGCTGCTTGTTAGGATCAGCCACGAGCTTAAAGCAGCATAGAGCCAACGATAAAACGAGTATAAACCTAAGCCTGGCCATTAGTAATCAAATCCTATTTGCGCTTTGACGCCGGCATCAAACGCGTGTTTAACATTACGTACTTCGCTTACTGTATCGGCTAACTCCGTTAATTTACGATGCGCGCCGCGCCCAGTTATGATTAGAGATTGCATTGGCGGACGATTTGCAATCACCTCTAACGCCTCATCTAAGTCAATGTAGCCATAAGTGATCATATAAGTAATTTCATCAAGTAAGACTAAATTAATTGATTCATCAGCAAGCATGCGTTTAGCTTCTTGCCAAGTCGCTTGCGCCGCTGCGGTATCTGATTCTTTATTTTGCGTCTCCCAGGTAAAACCGGTGTTCATAATTGCAAATTCAACCCCTGCTCCTTGCAATACATTGCGCTCTCCACAGGGCCAAGTGCCTTTAATAAACTGGCACACGGCAGCTTTCATGCCATGGCCCACACAACGGGTTACGGTACCAAAGCCGGAGGTCGATTTACCTTTACCGTTACCGGTGATCACTTGAAAAACGCCTTTTTCTGTCTGCGCCGCAGCAATGCGTTCATCTACTTTATCTTTTACTTTTTGTTGGCGTTGTTGGTGTTTGTCGTTATTTGTGTCGCTCATGATTAACTCCTTCCCAGTTCTGGTAAATTTGTGTGATTTTGTCTAGATCTAAATATTCTTTACACATAGTTGCTAAGCGCGTTAATTGCTGCTCGCGGTGGGTGTCTATGTCGATTAATTGAGTTATACCACTATTTGGCAATACCCAATCCAGTATTAATTGCGTGGCTTCACTACTATCAAACAAGCCATGTAAGTAAGTGCCTGCTACGCAATTATCTTTTGATATAAAACCATCTTGCGCAACATTGTTAGGATGCTCAGTAAATTTTAAAAAAGGCTTATCCAGTGCTGGGCCTGCACTACTACCAGCATGTATTTCATAGCCCAAGACTTTAGCCTGCTGCCCCAGCAAAGTGATCATGCCCTGTGCTTGGGTGAGTACTTTTTGTTGTCCAAGCTGAGTTACAAAGTCAGCGAATCCTAAACCTGCACAATGAGTTTGGCTTGACTCGACACCTTTAGGGTCAAAAATATCGGTTCCCAGCATTTGCAACCCTCCACAAATACCGAGTAACTTGCCACCGTAACGTAAGTGGCGTTTAATTTGCTCCCCCCAGCCTTCATTTTTTAAAAAGGCTAAATCACTGATCACATTTTTACTACCAGGGATGATGATCAGATCAACTTCAGGAATAGTTTGAGTATGACGAATGTAATTAATATCAATTTGAGTGTTTAAGCGCAGTGCATCAAAATCAGTATGATTGCTAATATGTGGTAATAGTAAAACAGCTATTTTAATTTTTGCTTGGCTAACTTGGTTATCTATCGCGACCGCATCTTCGGCATCTAAGGCGAGATCATGCAAATACGGCAACACTCCTAAGACAGGTTTACCTGTGTACTCTTCAAGCCAATCTAAGCCACTTTGCAGTAATGCAATATCACCGCGAAAACGATTGATCACAAAGCCCTTTACTCGCGCTTGCTCTGACTCACTTAACAAAGCCAACGTGCCCACCAAGTGTGCAAACACCCCGCCTTTATCGATATCAGCAATAATAATTACAGGGCAATCAACCGCTTCAGCGTAACCCATATTGGCAATATCACCGGCACGCAGGTTGATTTCAGCAGGGCTGCCTGCGCCTTCAACCACTAACAGCTCAAACTCTTCACTTAAACGTTGTTGCGAGCTAAGCACTGCATCCATCGCTACTTTTTTATAATCGTGATATGCCTGCGCTTCCATATTACTAATCGCTTTGCCGTGAATGATCACTTGCGCGCCAGTATCACTGTTTGGTTTGAGTAAAATAGGGTTAAAATCAACCCGTGGCGCTACTTTAGCGGCAATTGCTTGTAATGCTTGCGCACGACCAATCTCGCCGCCATCTTCGGTTACAGCGCTGTTTAGAGCCATATTTTGCGGTTTGAATGGCGCAACTTTAATGCCTTGCTCGACAAACACCCGACATAGCGCCGCCACTAAGGTGCTTTTACCGGCGTCTGATGTTGTGCCTTGCACCATTAATGTTTTCATCATGATTGCTCTTTTAATGTTAAGGCAAGACCTGCCATTATAAATTCAACGCGTTCTGCGTTAGCTGCAATGGCTTGATGCAGCCAACCCGATTCATCCACAAACTCACGGCTTAATTCACCAAGCGGCACAATACCGTGGCCCACTTCATTGCTGACAAAAATAACCTGCCCAGGTAAGTATTCAAGGGCCGTTAACAGCGCTGCTTTTTGCTCATGCCAGCAATTACTATTGTTGTGGCATAAACAGTTACTTAGCCACAAGGTTAGGCAGTCAACTAAAATACAATTGTCTTGAGTACTGTGCGTTTGTAACGCCTTTGCTAAAGCAATTGGCTCTTCGACCAACGACCAATTTGCCGGTCGCTGCTTTTGGTGATGGGCAATACGCGCTTGCATTTCGCTATCAAGGGCTTGCCCAGTGGCAAGGTAAATAACCGTTTTATTACTGGCTTTTGCTAACTGCTCGGCAAAGCGACTTTTACCACTGCGCGCGCCGCCTAAAATAAGGGTGTGCTTATGGTTCATAATAAACTCACTAAAGTAAGATAAATAACCACTTCACTTAGCTGTTGCGCCGCGCCTAAACAATCGCCGGTGTAGCCACCTAATTGCTGCTTGAACCAGTAGATTAATAGCAGCCTTAGGAGCAATAACACGGCGATAATCACTGTAGCGGTTTGCCATAGCATTACGCCAAACGCAATGAAACAGATCAGTAGAGCTGCACCAGTTAAAACTAAAGTAACTAAACTGGTGACCGATAAATGCATCGCAAGCGGTTTTACTTTTGAAGTGGCATCGGCACTTACATAATCCATACTAAATATTAAGCTTGTTGCGACGGCACGACTTAGGCATTGCCCAATCACAATTGCACTTAGCACACTTAGCGTTGTCTCACTTAGTACTGAGTCACTGAGAAAAAGGAGGCTCTGAAATTTCACTAGCAGTATGATAAATAATGCCGCCGCACCATAGGTGCCAAGGCGGCTGTCTTTCATAATCTCAAGCTTTTGTTCTATCTGCCAACCACCACCAAAACCATCCCAAACGTCAGCCCAACCATCTTCGTGAAAAGCTCCAGTTAATAACAGCCCCACAGCCATCATTAGTAATAGGCTTATTGACGGTGGTAACAACAGCTGAAAAACACTATATGCCAGTGCCAACAATCCACCGAGTAATAATCCCACCAAGGCAAAGTAGCGGCTTGCTTGATTTAAATGAGCACCCGTTACTGTAAAGTTTAGTGGCACTGGTACACGGGTTAAAAAACTAATTGCTAGTAACAGCAGCTGCCCTTGCGTAACTGCGTTTGTCCTTGACTGCATTAACTTACAACCTGCTCAACACCGGCATCAGCAAAGCTGGCCATCTGATTATAAAAACCAAGTGCTGCTTGCAATAACGGCAAACTCAACGCAGCGCCAGTACCTTCACCTAACCGTAAATCAAGTTGGAGTAGTGGGGTAACATTTAATGCGTCTAACATCAGTTGGTGACCTTGCTCATTTGAGCAATGCGCAAAAATTAAATAGTCTTTAACCGCTGGGTTAATCGCAATAGCAACCATAGCAGCGGCGCTACAAATAAACCCATCGACCACCACAGCCATGCCCTGCTCAGCAGCACTAAGCATTGCTCCGGTAATATGTACAATTTCAAATCCGCCTAATGCAGCAAGTAAAGTTATTGGATCAGCAAGGTGTGATTTATGCAATGCCAGCGCTTGCTCTACTACAGTTATTTTCCGCTGTACAATCTCATCGCTCACCCCTGTGCCTTTACCTACACACTGCTGCGCGGGTAAATTAAGTATCGCTGCCATAAGTGCTGCAGCACTGGTGGTGTTACCTATGCCCATTTCGCCAAACGCGACTGTATTACAACCTTTCTGACTAAGCTGTTGTATAAGCTGTTTAGCATTATCAAAACCTTGCTGCACTTGCATAGGCGTCATCGCCATTTCAATATTTAATGGCTTGGTTATGTTACCTAAACGACAATTGTGCACACTCGGCGCTGTGACTGGATGTAAAATGCCACAATCAACCACTTCTAATTGCCAGCCGAGTTGTTGGCAAAATACATTAATGGCGGCGCCACCACAGACAAAGTTAGCAACCATTTGTGAGGTTACATCACTGGGCGCGATCGATACACCTTGGACTGCCACACCATGATCCCCTGCAAAAACCAATAAAGTAGGCTTAGTAATACAAGGCGTGAATGCTTTAAACGCATGCTCGTCAGCCACGTTTTGGCTAAACAAAGTCACCAGTTGTGTGGCGCATTGCTCTAACTTCCCGAGTGCGCCAAGGGGTTTGGTTTTATGATTAATTTTATCCGCAATTAAACTGCTATATTGGTTGGTGATTGTAGGTATATTAAACATTTAACTAAGTTGCTCGCTTGCGAAAATAAAGTAACGATAAAAAGAACACACTGCCGATTGCAGACGTGATCACCCCAATAGGTAACTCTTGATTTGCTAGCAAAATACGTGATAACACATCAACCCAAACCATAAATGTGCCGCCAACAACCGCGGTCATGATTAAGCCGCTTGGTGTACCTTGGGAGACAAAAAAGCGCACAATATGTGGGATCATCAAACCTACAAAACCAATTCCACCACACATAGCCACCAATACTGCGGTGATCAACGAGCTAAGTATCAACATTAATAGTCGAAAACGTTGCACTGGAATACCAAGGGTCACGGCACTTTCATCACCTAGTAGCATGGCATTGAGTTGACGGCGAAAGCCCATCATTACTGCCGTGCAGCTTAAAATAACTAAAGCAGGTAGCCAGAGCGTTGCCCACTGAGCACGAGCAAAACTTCCTAAAGTCCAAAATAAAATAGCCGTGATCGCCTGTGGATCACTAAAGTACAATAGCAAACTGGTAAATGCGCTAAATAAAAATGATAACGCCACACCAGCTAATAGCATGGTTTCAACTTGCCCGCGCCCAGTACGCCCGGCAATAAAAACCAGTAATAGCATAGTCAATAAACTGCCAACAAAAGCGGCCGCAGACATAGTGATACCAGCGCTCACGCCGGTGATTGTAATAAAGCACACCACACCAAATGATGCGCCTGATGAGATACCAAATAAATAAGGGTCTGCTAATGGATTGCGAGTGACGGTTTGCAAAATTAACCCCGCAATTGCTAAACCTGAACCGGCTAAAAAAGCGAGTAACGTGCGTGGCATGCGTAATTGCCAGATGATCCGTTCAATAAACGAGTCATGTCCTTGGCCAATAATACTGTGGTATACGTCAATAAATTTACTCGGCGCAGCCCCAAAACTTAACGCCACAAAAATACTCACACCAGCGAATACCAACGCTGTAATAACTGCAAAGGAGTGATTACTAGCCATTGTTTACTCCCGCTTGATAACCATAAAAATAAGTAATACGCGGGATCACTTTATGTAATTGCTGGCTTTGCGGATGCTGCGACACTTCAGCGCACACCCCAAATACATCGCTGAGCATTTTCTCTGTGATCACTTGCTCTGGCGTCCCTGATGCCACTAACTGGCCTTGCTTGAGTACTAATAATTGATCACACATACTTGCAGCAAGATTCAGGTCATGAAACGACGCCAAAATCGTCACATTTAGCGACTTGGCCAGTTCCATTAATTGAATTTGATACTTGATATCTAAATGACTAGTTGGCTCATCCATTATTAATAACTTAGGGCCTTGGACTATTGACCTTGCAATTAATGCCCGCTGTTTTTCGCCCCCTGAGAGTGAATCAAAGTTTTGCATTAAATGATGGCTTAAACCAACTTGTTCTATCGCTTGTAAAACAACTTGTTGATCGGCTTTTGTGGTAGCGCTAAATAAACTTTTGTGCGGCGTAAGGCCTAGGCTGACAACATCATACACTGACAAATTAAATTGCGAAGGCGTCTCTTGCAGTACAACAGCAACTTGCTTGGCATACTCATCAGCGCTCAAGTGCCAAATATTGTGCCCGGCAAATTGCACCTCACCATTTTGTGGTTTGCTATAACGATATAAGCAACGTAACAAACTTGATTTACCTGCGCCATTAGGGCCGAGTAAACCAACAAACTGCCCTGCTTTTATCGAAAAATCGATATCTTGCAAAATAGCAGTATTGGCTACAGACCAGGATAAGTTGGTGATTTTAAGTAAAGGAGGCGCCGCTGCGTCAGGTGTATGCAATGTGTTATTCTCTCTCGCGATAGTAAACCCACAGCACTACAAACCATAACATTCATGGTGATAATAGAAGAGTTAACCCGCTCCTTGATTCAAATTAACGTATTTTGTATCTGACTTATCACTCTGGTGACTTACAGTTGCGGGAACAGTTGAGGACTTTCACCCCATTCCAAAATACATAAGGCTCTATTATGGGCAGGTGAGTAAATATTTCAATGAATATCTTTCTAGATGGCTAAAAACAGTTAAAAGGCAATTTTCGGCCATGCTGTACCTGTGTCATCAATAAAAATATCAATGCAAATGAGCTTGCCATAGCCTATAGAAAATATATTTTGCTGCTGAGACTGTTTAGGTAACTGACAAATTATAGCGAGCAGCTGCTTGATCACTCCTGCATGTGTTATCACCAACTGCGCTTGAGTCTGAGTTTTAGCAATATCAACGAGCAAAGTTTGCCACCATATCGCAACACGCTGGTAAAAATCAGCCATAGGCTCTCCAGCAGGAGGAGTAACCTGCCAGGGATCTTGCCAAAAATCACCAATGCTTGGGCTATGCGTTTGTTGCCATAAATATTCATATTTACAACCATCCCAGTCGCCAAAGTTATACTCTCGGATTTGATCCGTTAGGATAAGTGGAATTTGTTGGCGATTCGCAAGCTCTGTAGCAAATACGCTGCAACGTTTCAGTGTAGAGCTAATAATGCGCTCAATATTCACAAGTTCAGCACAGGCAATATTTAGCTGCTCGACTCCAATTTCGCTTAAAGCAAAGTCGGTATGACCTGCCAACACTCCCTGCTCAGCAAGCTCTCCATGGCGCAATAAATAAACACGGCTAGAGAATGGTTTCATAATATCCTTCGAACAAATAGTTAGCTTAAGCTAAACGAATTAAACGCACATCAAAGTGAAGTACCGCATTAGCACCAATTTTACCGCCATTCCCCTTACGGCCCCATGCCAGTTCAGCAGGGATAACAAACTCATAACGAGACCCTACCGACATCAGTAAAATCCCCTCGCGTAACCCTTCAATTGCCTCAGCTAATGCAAACACTTCAGGCATACCTGCTTTATAACTGTCTGCAATAACACTGCCATCTGCCAGCATAATACGTTGATTGATAACAACTGTATCTAGGTCAGTTACCCGTTCGCCTGACACTTCATCAATAACTTTATACATTAAACCTGAATCACATAGTTGAGTATCAGGGTGAGCACTAAACTTAGCAATAAAACTTTCACTGTTTTTACGATTGAGCCCTGAAGAGCCCTTTGATTTGGTTGTTTTTTTACGACCCACGTGAACCCGCTTATTTATATTATAAATAAAATGGTTTATCGCATAAATAGAATATTAAACGCAAGTGTTATAATGAGTTTGCTTATGTCTGATAAAAAGGGCGAGTTTACGAGTTTACGAGTTTGCGAGTTTGCGAGTTTGCGAGTTTGCGAGTTTGCGAGTTTGCGAGTTTGCGAGTTTGCGAGTTTGCGAGT
>NZ_JBALXK010000027.1:0-58648 GCF_036960685.1 Pseudoalteromonas sp.
AAAAAGAAAATGGCAGGGCTAGACGATGATTATCGCTCAACCCTGTTAGAATCTGGGATTAAAATGCGCTAGCCGTGAGTGATCCCCTTATCACTGTTAATTATTTTCGTTGGCTTGTTTGCTTTTTGGAGTTTTACCTATTTGCAAACACGCAAGAATCCTCAACAAAAAGCAATCTTAGACGCTGTATCTAGGGCGATTATAGTGGGCTTTTTCGCTGCACGGGTGGCTTTTGTGATCACAATGTGGCAATCCTACCAGGCTAACTTATGGCAAATTATAAATATTAGCGATGGTGGCTTTGTCGCTTTTTATGGTTGGCTGAGTGGTGGTGTCGTGCTGCTATTTTATGCGCGTAAGAACAAGCAACTCATCAAGGTTTATTTTATTTCTGCGATGTTAGCGGCTTTAGGGATGGCGATTCCGACCTTTAGTTTGGCGATCTATCAAACGGGCATCGAGCTACCCAGCGCCAAAGTTCATAATATGCAGGGCCAAGAAATTGATTTAACAGATTATAAAGGTCAACCTGTAGTTATTAACTTTTGGGCCTCATGGTGTCCCCCGTGTCGCAGAGAAATGCCTGTATTAGCAAGTGCACAACAGAAATACGCTGACGACGTAGTGTTTATATTTTTAAACCAAGGAGAGAGTAAAGCAACCGTTCGTCAGTTCATTAACTCTGAGCAGTTGGCATTACAGAATATGTTTCTTGATCCTGCCAGTAGGGTCAGTCGAGAGTCAGGCTCAGCAGGCTTACCCACCACATTGTTTTATGATGCCCAAGGTGGGCTGGTGGAGAGCCACATGGGTGAGTTGTCGCAGGCGAGCCTCAATTACAATATCCAAAAAATAAGGTAGCTTTATGAATAAGTTCGCTTTTTTAATATTTTTAGTGCCATTTCATTTAGTTGCTGCGATTCTTGGTTCAGATAACCCGGAGGGAGAATTTAACAAGTTTGAAAGTGGCATAACTTTTAATTCCTTAAAATCTTTAGCAACAATACCTGAAGAACTTAGAGCCAAGCTAGAGCAGAATCATCAGATCATGTCTGCTATGGGGGCAAGAGCAACACCTGCGACTTTTTATCATAACCAAGCTGGGCAGTTGAAAATGCAGATGGGCTTACCGCCACAGGCTGCGATGGAAGATATTTTAGGAACGCTTGAAGATTAGCCGTGTTTGCACTCCTCATATTTAATTGATGATCTAACTCTTTAAGCGAAGCGGCTCTTAACCTCTTTGTGAATAAATCACTTAAATCTTTCGCGGTGGCAAGCCACTCGCTTACAAAACCATTTTACACAAAGAGAAGACAATGAGAGGAAATGAGCGCTTCAATCTTAGAAAACAACTTAACACGATTGGTATAACATATGAAAAGCTAAGTCTAGACCACTTATTAAAAAGCATTAGTATTACATGGCGTCTTAAACAACAAAACACAGCCCTCATTGCTGTAAAGTGGTCAGGACTACTCGTCATGAACTTAGATGACAAGTAGCCATTGGTATGTTTATTTAACTTTAAAGAAGCTGATTTGCTGTTTTATTTTATTTGCTAATTGAATCAACTCATCAGCCGAATAAATTGTTCTTTCTGTTCTTGATTCAGCATCTTTGGCCAGTTGGCTTATCAAGTGTAAGTTTTGCGTGATCTCATTAGCAACGGTACTTTGTTGCTCGGTTGCTTCGGCTATATTACTGGAAGAACGGGTTAAATCACCGATGCTTGCGGTGATCAAGTTAAGTTGTTCTCCAGTTTGTTTACCTTCATTTGCTGACTTAATTCCTAGTTGCTGACTTTGCTGCATTTAGCGCTAATAAGTTAGTTTGCTCTGCAATCGCATTAATCACTTCAGTGACTTTACTGATTTCATTACTCGCCAAATTAACTTGTTCAACCGCTTGATGGCTACTATTGAGTTGTTCACTAAGTTGCATTAAATCTTCGATCACTTGATTAAGCTGTGAGCGGCCCGATTGTGCATCTTTATCTACTTGTCCAGTGCGTTCAGCACCTTCATTGGCGTTGTTTGCAACATCTTTAATTGAACATGACATTTGCTCAATCGCAGTGGCGATTTGTGCTGTTTGCGCCATCATTTCATGAGCTTCTTGACCATTGGTTTGCGCTTCGGTTTGACTTTTTACTGCGTGGGATTCAAGTTGTTCCATGGATGATTGCAGGGCAAAAATAAGCTTACGTAATTCTTCAGCCATAGCACTGACACTGACACTGACGGTGATTTGATCAACTTCATTGTTACTATGTCTATCTGAGCCCGATAGTTGCTCAGATAAGTCGCCATTACCCAGTCTATCCACTGTTTTAGTGAGTTGCTTTAATGGTTTGAGGGTTTTCACGAGTACCCATGACAGTAATGCCGTTATCATAGCAATACCAACAACAGATGCTATGGCATTGACCGTCATTAGCTGAATACTTTCATCAGCTAGTTCATTTGCATTTACTCGTGAGAGTATGGTCCAGTTCCAGCCTTTAATTGGCTTATACACAGTCATATATTCATTGCCAAACAATTGGGCATAGCCTTGATAGGTATCACCTGCCATTAAGGTTTGATAGCCAGGGTGCTTTTTACCTAAGTAAGTGCCTACAGCTCGTTGACCGTCCGATTTTTTTAAAGAAGTCGCAATACGGAAAAATCATCGCCATCTCTGACGAACACAGTAGCATTGCCTCGTGTGAGTGCCGCATACTGATCAACGACTGCCATGTCATTATTTACGGCTTCATTATTGTGTAATAGTACTGGCACTTGCTGATTAACCACAGTTACTCTTTCATTTGAGAGCTGAAAGTCACCTGGGTACATGGTTTTAAAAACATCGGCGTTTTTTGATGCTATTGCCAGCAGACTGTTGTATTGCAGTTCGAGTAAGTTAACGATTTGATGGGTTTCAGATTCAATGGCTGATTCACTTTTATCGGTGAAAATCGCGGTGGCGACCATATAGGAAGAAACACCAACGATACTAAAAACACACAGTGATAGCAAAAATGCCAGTGCACCAATCTGTTTGGCAATAGGCCAGTTTCTATAACTCATATTAATACCCACTTGTTGATATTGCGCTTATTTAAGTATAGTGAAAAAAACACTAATGCTAATAATAGAATATGAGCAGTACTACAATAGTAATAACTAATCGCGTTTTCAGCTGATCACACCATGGCACTGACAAGCGAACCAGTGTCGGTAATACCAGCTTCTTTCATTGCTTCAGCGATTGTTTGCACTAACGAACCCATTTGAGCTTGCATTGATACAATCATATTAGTTTGTGCTTCGACTTGTGCTTTAACAGCTTCATCTTGCTGGTTATCTAGCGCTTTTAACTTAACGAGTTGTTCTTTTTGTTGTTCAATCTGTTCTTTGATTTTTTTCAGCTGTTCGATCATTTTAGCGATATGATCTGGCATATCTGAACTGGCCTCTTTTTCCGCTTTCTCTTTAGTTTCCCTGCCTGATAAGTTGTCTAACTCTTTTTCTGACAAGCGGTAGCCAGTAGTATCGTTACTTTTTACCGTTGACTCTGATGGTGACGCAATTGGCTGTCCCAGTGATTTATGTATCTGCATCATGGCTCTTTATAATGTGGTATAAGCACATTTATCGGCTGGATGAGGTGTAACTAAAGAGGTGAAGAGTAAAAAGCCAACGATTAAATTGGCTTTTATTTATATCGCTGCAAATTAGTGAATTTGGTTAGCCCATTTTTCACCGGCTGGTGTGCGGCGCCATTTAAAATACTCATCAAGTATTTCTAGCGCTTGTTTGTCGGGCACAGGGCCTACTTTCGCTTGTTGTTGAAAATACATAGTGCTTGGTTTGCTTTCATTAAAAGCGGGCCAATGGGGCAGTGTATTGTCATTTGGGTTGCCATTTTTGGCAAAGTTAGTCCAATAGGTGGCCATAGTATCTGACATCTTTAAATCATTTTCAGTTACATTCGGATCTGCTTTATTAAGGTTTTTAAACATATAGGCAATTTCATGACCGTGGCCAGAGCCATGATCTTCATCTTTGCCGCCAAGTTTACGCTCAGGGTGATGATCAAAGTAATAAAGGTAAGCGGGTGCATTACCATACTGGCTTTGTAATTTAGCCCAGCTCCAAGTATGCCAACCAAATGCCGCATCGCGTACAAGGTTTCGAGCACTGCGAGGAATGCTATTTTTTGCCACCGGGTAAGCTTCAAGCAGACTTGGCGCAAACTGACCGAAACGAGTCTTTACTCCGTCAACAAAGTTATTTACATCAGGGTCCCATACAAAGCTGACGCCTTCATCCGAGTTATAACCAATTAAAGCGGGTACGTCATTAAACTTGCCTTGCTGATAGAGTTTATATTGATCGCCTTTGATCACATAACCGTCAACGATAGGCCAGCCACCAGGCAGCGACCAACCTTTTGGAATAAAGGTGTCTGCGCTCATTTTTCGCAGTTGTGTAATGGAGGTTGTGCCAAACTGTTTTACATAGTCGAAACCTTCTGCTTGAGCCTGTTGTAAGGTCGACATATTTTCACCGGGGTAATTTTTTATGCGAGTAGGGCCAAATGAACCGCCACTTTGTGAGATAACTTTGTTAATTAACCCTTTCGCTAACGGGGACGCTGCAAGCATACTCACTGAAATACCGCCCGCGGATTCTCCAGCAATAGTGACATTATCAGCATCACCGCCAAACGCAGCAATGTTCTGTTTAAGCCACTTTAACGCGGCAATTTGATCGAGTAAGCCGTAATTTCCAGAGACACCTGCTGGGCTTTCTTTGTTAAGCTCTGGGTGAGCTAAAAAGCCAAGTTGACCAACGCGATAAGCAATCGAAACAACTATCACGCCTTTATTCGCAAGTTCACTACCATCAAAAATGGGGTCTGATGAACTGCCAAAACTAAAACCACCCCCATATATCCAAACGAGTACAGGGAGCTTTTCATTATCGGATTGTGCGGGTGTCCAAATATTCAAATATAAACTATCTTCGCTGATCCCAGATACAGGGTCACCAGCTTGAATTGGGGCGGATGCATATGCTTGTGCTTTAAGCACACCTTGCCATTTTTCAGCCGGTTGAGGGGCTTTCCAACGTAATTCACCAACGGGTGGTTTAGCAAACGGCACACCTTTAAAAACTGCCAGGTTTTGCTGTGCAGTGCCTTCAAGTTTGCCTTGTGCCACGCTTACTTGGGTTAACGGCTCAGCGTTTACACTGGCCGCTGTTGTAGCAAAAAATGCAGCCCATAAAAGCCGCTTAAGTGTTGAGGTGTTCATAATCATTCCTTTTAAAATTGCTTTGCTTTTAAGGTGATTAAAAAGTGTTACATAGCTCCTTCCTTAGTTAATATTGTATTATAAATATCACTGTATATGATGTTGTGTTTGTTGAAAATAAAAAGTTAAAAAAAGCCAGACTCTCGTCTGGCTTTTTATGACAACAAACTATTGGGTAAGGCAGCTCACCCTAAATAGCTTACTCTTGTGCATTAGCTGCATCGTAGAGTGCTTTGATTGCGTCAGCATCGATTGCTCCGTTAAATATTTTTAACTCATCAACCGCGCCGTTGAAAGGTGTATCCCAGTAGTTTACACCTAACGCAAATTCATTGGTTTCGCCTGCAACAGTAAATACGCGAGGGAAGCCGCCTGCTTCAATTTTAAGCTCACCGTTTACATACATTTTCAGCGTATCACCATTATTACCATCTACCGTCATAACTAAATGAGTCCATTCACCTTGTGGGATACGGGTATCAAGTTCACCATTATCAAAGAACGCACCGGCAGTAGCCCATAGGCGCGTTTTGTTGGTGCCATCCATTGAAGGTACTAAGCTTATCCATGCAGACGAGCTTGCACCTGCGAAAAATGCTGTGGTGTAACTAGTAAATGCATCAGGTTTTAACCACAATGAAATTGAATAGTCATTGGTGGTGATCAAGTTATCAGGTAATCTTACCCCTGTGGAGCCATCTAGGTGAACCGCTTGGCCAATGATTCCGTCTGTAAAGGTGACTGCACCACCTTGATTATCAATACGGTTGCCTGTTGATTTGCCGGCCTCATAAGCTGCTTTAAGTTCAGCTAAGTCGCCTTCAAAACTATATTCTGCAGGGGCAAGTGATTTAACTGTAACTTCAAAAGTTTTAGTATCGGTAAAGTCTTTATAGTTAATTGTTGCTGTTAAAGTAACAACTTGGTCACCAGCATTGGCGCTTGGCTGATTAACAATGGCAGTGCCATTAACCGGTTTTAAGAACTCCTCATTATTTGATGTCCAGCTAATCCCTGACACAAATGGCCCAACACGGGGTAAGGTAAAGCTTTCACGGATAGCCGTTGTATCACCTAAATCAAGTGCATCAGTAATGAAGGTTTCAAACTTAGTTGGATCAGTTAGGTTGTTTATCGCTGCACCATTGATATCTAAGCTGTTTAATGCGTAATCATAGACAATAAATTCATCTACTTGACCTTGGAATGGTGTATCCCAGCCAAAATTTACACCAAGTGCAAATTTAGCTGTATCAGCACTAAACATATCAGGGCGTGGCATAGTGCCCACAAGCTGACCATTTCGATAGTATCTCATAGTCCCATTTGAATAGCTCAGGGCGACATGTGACCATTGGCCGGCAGTTGCGCCGCTCGTACCTTCAATTTGATTCCATTGCTCAACCTCTGGTTCAACTAGGTAGCGGCTCCATACTAGATGGTTAGTTGTGAAGTGAGGGGCGCCGCCAGGAATATAGCTAATCCAACGATCGGCATTTTCAGCAGCAAAAAATGCCGGAGTATAGCCTGAAACGACATCTGGCTTAGACCAAAATGAAACGGTGTAGCTGTCAGAATTGATAATGTCATCCGGTAACCGAACACCGGTTGCGCCATCAAAGTTAAATGCTTGTCCTGTTTGACCAGCAGCATAGGCTGGCGTACCAACACCTGTGTTGTCTAAATTGTTATCAGTGGTCATGGCATCAGCAAGGTTGCTTAAATTATCTGTTAAGCCGTTTTCAAAGCTATAGTGCGCAATCGCATTTTTAAATACGGGGCGTGCTTTTAGATTAACATTGAACGTTTTGGTGATAGTTTCACCATTAAGTGACATATTAGCGGTTAATGTAACAGCTTGGTCGCCACGATCAGGGGTGGGAATAAATACGGAGCCATTTGCATCAATGTAGTATTCATTGCTTGATTCCCAGCGAATAGTTGTACCCGCTTTCCCTTTGGTTGGTAATGAATAACCTTCATCAGCAATTGTCAGCTCAGTTTTTATATCCAGTGCATCGCTCACGGTTGCTAAAACACTGGCAGTTTCATCAATTTCCGCTACTTTACTGCCCCAGACGGTGGTGTTTTCTAGTGATACTGCAGAGAAAGTAACCACTAAATCTTGCTTGCCATCATCCCATTGCCATTTAGCCACACCATAGTAAGTGCCAGATTCAAGTTCAAGTTTAACGCTTGAATCATCAACCATATACCAAATACCTGCTTCATCACCTGTTACTGAATGATCGGCATTTAAAGCAATGTGAGTAGAGCGCACTGCGCTGGTATTAACATCAGTCCCATGGTTTATAAATTTGTAGTAACCGTATAGCTGCTCAGCCACCACTAAATTATCACCCTCTAATGGCACATAACGTTGCGGTGAGGTTACCGGCCAACCGGTTGAATTAATGAACATCTCATGCACGCGAACTTGGTGAGCTTCACTCGCTGTCGGAAACGGTGTAGAGGTTTGCGGGAAACGCGTGTGGGTAATCAATAAGTGACGGCCAGTCGCTTCGTCATAATGTGCTGAATTATGGCCCGGTGATTGATAACCCCAAGCAGGTGAGGTTTCACCTAGCTCTTGAGTGTACTCAAAGCCACCTAATAGTTTTTCACCAATTTCTAGACCACCAACAGCGGCAATATCATTGCCAGCGGTATCTAAGTATGGGCCATCTGGTGTTTTTGAACGTGCTACACGGATATTGTAACCACCGTTTACATCAAAACCAGCTACTGAGTAAAATAAGTAATAGTAGTCACTTTCTGGGCTATACATAGCAAACGCCCCTTCGATAGCCCTAAAGTCACCACCCACTAAGTGTTTACCATAGCCTTGGCCTGCTTCAGGCATACCCGTTTCTTCATCCATTGCCAGTACAAAAATACCGCCAGAATATGAACCATAAACCATCCATAATTGGCCGTCTTTATCATAAAAGGCGGCAGGGTCAATGGCATTCGGGTCAACCGCACCATTCCACGTTGTTTGGCCATTATCAAGAGGGTATGCAGTAAATTCTTCAGCATTTCGATAGCCACTGCGTAAAAATACCCCTTGGTCAATGTAAGGGCCCTCAATGGTATCAGCTTGAGCTAAACCTAAATAAGAGCGGTTCCAGCATACTTCATCAACAACACCTGGAGTATCTGGATTATCTTGTGCACAGTGGTTGTAGTAAAACCAAAACTTACCATTGGGTGCTTGTACTACATCAGCAGCCCAGTTACCTGTGAAGCCATCAGTCCACTCAATACCTTCGGCGATTTCGCTCGTGTAATTAAAGTCAAAAAGCGGGCTTTCATTCACGGCTTCATTAGCGGAAAGACTTGAAATCATTTCCCAATTTAACAAGTCAGTAGATTTAGCGGCTGCTAAATGCGAGCCAAAGATATAATAGGTGCCATCATTTTCAATGACTGATGGATCGTGTACGCCAACATAAGTTACTGCTACCTTACCTTCTTCGTTGTACTCAACACTATCACTGACGGTTGGTTTTGCACTTTGTGGCTGGGCAACTGCTGGTGATGACTCAAGCTTAGTGCCTTCCTCAGAGCATGCTGTAACAGCTAAAGCGCAGGTGATCACCATCGCTAATTTGGTTAGTTTCATTTTGTGTGTCCTCTTATTACTGGGATTTTTGTTATTTAATGTTGTCAATAAAATTGCTGCGCATTGAACGTAAAATAGCAACTACGTAGTATTGTAATTTTATAGTACTATTAAAAATGTGCAAATACTTTTGCAAAAGTAATTGGTATGTAAATAAAAAGTACTTTATTTACAATGCTTACAGCGCTGTTTTAATTATTTTTAAGTAATGATTTGAACTGATTTTTCGCTTCTTTGCAGCGAAAAACCTAAGTTTTGCGAGTAAGTGTCAGTATTTCAGACCTGAGCTGATTAATGGAAGTTACCAATATATTGATTTGAAAATGTAAATAACCAAAGATTTGTATAACAGGCTTATCGGTAGTTAATTCAACCCTAAACTAACTTTTGGAGTGTTGAGATAGTTATTGTAGCAAGACGATTAATTTTCCGAACAGCAGGCTTTTTAAATCATAGTATTGAGGGCTCTACAATAAGAGCCCATTTATTGACTGAGTTATTTACCTTTACTCAATCCTTCAGTGGTCATGATAATACGCTGTAAGGTGCCATCTTCATTGTAAAGCAGTGGCTCAATAGCAACAGAGCGTCGAAAACGACCGCCACTTGGCTTGCCGTCTTTCGGTGGTACTGCACCGGTATGGTAAATAAAGTAACTTTTACCTTTAAATTCGATAATTGATTGGTGATTGGTTTCGCTGTTACCGGCAATCTCATTGAGGATACCTTGGTACTGCCAAGGCCCATGGATACTTTTGCTCATTGCATAGCAGATTTTTTCAGGGAATTCGCATGCATAAGAAACATAATAGTATTCATCTTTTTTATGAACCCACAGTGCTTCGGTAAAGTTTGGTAAATCAATGGTTTTAATTTCGCCATCTAAGCTGAGTAAGTCATCGCTTAGTTTTACATATTTAGGCACTAAGTTGCCAAAAAACATGTAGGTATCGCCGTTTTCTTCTTCATAGATAGCCGGATCAATATCGTCCCAATCATTTGGAGTGTGTTTAGTCATGTCATCGGTGACCAGGGCATGGCCGATAGCATCTTTAAATGGCCCAGTAGGAGATGTAGAGGTGGCAACACCAATTGCAAAACCAGGTTTAGTATCATCATGGCGAACGGTAGTAAAAAAGTAGAAAGTGCCGTCGCGCTCTATCATATGCGATGCCCAAGCTTCACCTTTAGCCCATTTGAAATCAGTGGCTTTCATTATTGGGCCGTGCTTTTTCCAATTCACCATATCGGTTGAAGAAAAGGCAAGCCAATCATGCATCTCAAAGAAAACATCATTATTAGGAGCTTCATCATGACCGGTATAAAGGTAAACCGTATCTTTATGTACAAGTGCGGCAGGATCTGCGGTAAAAACATCGGTGAATAATGGGTTTTGTGCAACAGCCATCGTGCTAGATAACAGTAATGGCAGGGCAAGGGCTTTTAATTTAGTTTTCATGAAGTGTCCTAGGTGATTAATAATTGTAATTGAACATGTGCTCTTCACGGTTACTGACTCAAATTGTATTATAGAGTATACATATGGCCTCAATTGGTACAAATAAGTAAACATACAGTGAAAAACAATTTTTTATTGTAGTATTGTATTTTTTATTATCTTAGCATCAAAATTACTAAGGTAAATACCTGGTTACTCATTTTTTGTCAGTCAAAAGCCTGCTAATATGTGTTTTCTCCACGGCTTAATGTTTTAATTGATTGAATTTAATGGTTTATTTTTATGTTTTACGTATCTGTAAACATATGAGCAAGGTTAAATTGCGTGAGAACTTTAATATATTTTTTACGGATTGTTTTAATTTAGGTTTTAGTATTGACCCCTGATTAGTCATACAATATGATTAAAGTTCGGGCGTTATTCTATTAACAAAATAATACGTAGATCCCCGTGTACTGTTTTGACAACATCTCTGGACAATGCAGTGGTAATTCTCGGTAGCTAAATGGAGCAATTCAGCGTGCCGATAAAACTATAATTTGGAGAACACCGCTTATGTTTAAAAGAACACACATAGCCAGTGCGATGGTTTTGGCATTCACTTGCCAATTTGCCTATGCACAACAAGAAGCAATTAACACAACTGAAGAAAGCGCTGATGATATCGAGGTTATTCAGGTTACAGGTATTCGTGGCAGTCTAAATAAAGCGTTAGATGAGAAACGTGCTAGCGTGCAAATTGTTGACGCTATTATTGCTGAAGATATTGGTAAATTCCCAGATAACAATGTTGTTGAAGCCTTGCAGAGGGTAACTGGGGTACAAACTACAGGCCGCGGTGCTGGTGAAGTAAGCCAAGTATCAATTCGTGGTTTAACAGATGTCCATACAACCGTAAATGGCCGTGACATTTTTACTGGCGCCGGCCGTGATGTATCACTACAAGATATCCCTGCAAGTTTACTTTCGGGTGTGACCGTTTATAAAACGCGCTCGGCAGATCAAGTAGAACGTGGTATTGCTGGTTCAATTGATATTAAAACAAACCGTCCATTTAACTTTGATGGTGAAAAAGTTGTACTTGCTGCGCGAGGTATTTATTCAGACCAGCCAGATAAAGTTGATCCAAACATTAGCGCTTTATTAAGTAATCGTTGGGAAATAGATGGTGGTGGGGAATTTGGTGCATTAGTGAATATCTCATATGCGCAAACTCATTACCGTGATGACACCATGACCGCCGGTGCTGCATTTCCATTCTTCACAGATAAACCTGCTACAGGCTATTCTCCTTACTCACGTATTCCGAATCGAGATCCACAAGACAACTTGATTTGGCAAGCAGGCCTTGAAGGCGGACTTCCTTCTGCTGCGGGTTCTACGTTGAATATCGATGGGGTGCCAACCGAGTACTTGCTTGCCCGCGATGCTATCTTTGGTACGTCTTTCACCGGTCTTCGTAAGCGTCCAGCTGCATCAGTATCTTTACAGTGGGCGCCGGTAGATACATTAGAAATTACCGCTGAAGGTTTTTACACAGGTTATGAAAATGAATCACAAAATGCGCTTTGGTTCTCTAATACTTTCGAAAACGGTAACGGTAATATAGAGACGCCAATTACGTTTGACGGCACTAACGTTGTCAAAGAAAAGCAAGCAATTGCTGCTGGTGGCTTCCAAAGTGGTGACTCAAATTCTGAAAAAACCGACAGCTACTTATATGCCTTAGGTGCTAAGTGGCAGGCCAGCGATTATCTGACGATAAATACAGAAGTGGTATACCAAGAAAGTGAATTTGAAAGTGACTTCATTGGTATGCGTTTTGATCGTGTTGCTACAGGCCTTGATGTTGATTTTAATGATAACGATGGCATGCCAGGCATTGCTTTTTGGGATGATCCAAATACCGCGGTAAATGAAGCTGATATGGCTGCTGTGGAAAATTGGAATGCCGGCACACTTTATGACAATGGCGGTGGTAATAGTGGCGATTCACTTGCTTTCACCTTTGACGCTGAGTATTTAGTTGGCGGCACTTACATCGATAAAGTAAAATTTGGTGGACGCTATGAAAACCGTACAGCGCAAGAGTTCACTCGAACAAATGAAGGCGGGATTGCCAATACATCGGTAGCACAGTTAATTGATTTACTTGCCGCCAATGGCGCATCTGGTGATGGCTCAGGTATGGTTTATCAAGTTGATGATTACCTTGATGGGCGTGCTGATGTGTTCGATAGTTTCATCACCGCTGATGGTGGTTACTTACTAGATAACGTTAATGTAATTCGTGGTATATATGGCCTAGAAGCTGAAGACAAGTATAAAACCTTTGATATTGAAGAAAAGTCATATGCGTTATACGCCACAACAAACTTCTTCTTAACTGAAAATATCAGTGGTGAGGTCGGTGTACGTTACGTGAGCTACGAACAAGACATGCAATTCACTGCTGAAACGGGCACTAATACCAATGTGTTTGATTCAAGCTCAGCGAATGCTGATGTTAGCAAGGTGCTGCCAAGCTTAATGCTTAACTGGAATATTACCGATGAATTAGTGGGCCGTGTTGCTTATACGCAAACACTGCGTATGCCAAATTTTGCTGACTTAAACGCGCTGCGTTATTGGACTGATCCTTTAACCGAAGGGGCAATCTATGGTGAAGGTACTGGTGGTAACCCAGATCTTAAGCCAACTGAATCTAAAAACTATGACATCTCTTTAGAATGGTATTTTGCAGATTCAAGCTCAATTTATGGTGCTTACTTTAAGCGTGAAGTTGAGGGCTTAGTTGTACCAGGTCGTAAAACAATAGTGCGTGAAGATAACAATGGCGAAATGCGTCCCTATGTATTAAGCACACCAGACAATGCATCAAATGGTGAGCTATCAGGGTTTGAGTTCGGGGCTGTTTACTTCCCTGACAATATGCCTGATATACTACAAGGTATAGGTGTACAAGCGAGTTTAACCTTACTTGACTCGTCACAAGATACGCCTGATTTTGATGAAGAGGGTAATTTATCAGGTTATATTGATTCTAATATGGCCGGTGTGTCGGATGAGTCCTATAGTATTGTTGGTATTTACGAGCGAGATTCGTTCGATATGCGTTTATCGTATGTATGGCGCTCTGAATTCTATACCGGTAACGAAGCGGCTATTTTTGCTAACCCGCTACAGTTTTGGAGCCGACCAGAGCAAAGCTTAGATTTTCAATTTAGTTATGACGTGACAGATGATTTTGTTGTGACATTTGATGCAACAAACATCTTAGATGATGTATATCAAAGCTATTACGGTGAAGGTAACGATAACCTATTCAACTTCAGTAATGCTATATACTCTCGCACATTCGCGATTGGGGCACGTTACACTTTCTAAGTGTTTATGTAATCCTAAATCTATAAGTTAAAAAGTCCCAGCATGTCTGGGACTTTTTGTATCCTGCTTAGCCTTTATTCTACGATAGAAAAATAGCAACGTTTGTAGCAGAGGGAGCCTGATGAGCATCAGCATGCAGGTGTGTAGAGTGGGAAATTGCTTTGCTGAATTGTAATATTGTAGCTTTATTGGTCGTATAAAATAAAAAATAATTTTATTTAATTGTTGTTAAATATAATTAAATTCTTCACCTTCTCCATAATTAAATATCTAACCCTATGTTATTCATTTACTTTCACTTCTTATTTACCGTTCTGAAGTCTTTATTTTGATTTTTTAAATTAACATTTATTTAGCGTTATAAGTTGACTGTTAATTAGTCATACAATATTATCAATGTCAGGCAGCAAATAATTAACATAATAAAACGCAACCTTAGTTGAGGCTCTGACAACACGCTTCATAAATAAGGGCAAGCAGAGGGCAATTAGTCTTCTGGGGAAACATACAATGGAGAACACCAACATGTTCAAAAAAACACACATAGCAAGTGCAATAATAATGGCAGTTACATGTCAATTTGCATATGCACAGCAAGAAGATAATACATCAGTGAATGCTGAAAAAGACGATATGGAAGTTATTGTTGTTTCAGGTATTCGTGGCAGTTTAAATAAAGCATTAAACATCAAGCGCCAATCTTTTCAAGTTGTAGATGCGATTGTTGCCGAAGACATTGGTAAGTTTCCAGATAATAACGTTGTTGAAGCACTGCAACGTGTAACCGGTGTACAGGTTACTGACCGTGGTGCAGGTGAAGTTAATACGGTTTCTATCCGTGGTTTAACAGATGTAACAACAACGGTGAATGGTCGTCAAATATTTACAGCTGCTGGTCGTAATGTAGCGCTTGCCGATATTCCTGCGGCGTTACTAGAAAGTGTTGATGTTTATAAAACGCGTTCATCATCACAAGTCGGTAGTGGTATCGCTGGCCAAATTGATATTAAAACGCAGCGTCCATTTAACTTCGATGGCTCAAAAGTGGTTGCTTCCGCTCGTGGCATTTATCAAGAGCAGGCTGATGAGCTGGATCCAAATGTCTCTTTATTAGTAACGAATCGTTGGGAATCTGGTGTTGGTGAGTTTGGTGCGTTAGTTAACGTTTCATATGGTGAAACTCATTATCGCGACCAAAATATCGCTGCAGGTGCCATGGTACCGTTTATGACATTAAACCCAGCTGCCGGTTATGGCCCGCTTGAGCGTATTTTCCCAAGCAATGGTAATGTAAGTGAAAGCCCAATATGGGAACCTGGTCTTGAAAACGGCCTGCCGTTTCAACAGGGTTCAACATTGAATATCAATGGTGTGCCAACTGAGTATTATTTATCTCGTGATGCTGTTTTTGCCAGTGATTATACCGGTAAACGTGAGCGCCCAGCTGCTAATGTGGCGTTCCAATGGCGTCCGAATGACGACTCTCAATATACTTTCGAAGCGTTTTACAATGGCTATCGTAATGAGTCATTTAATTCACTTAGCTTTACCTTTGTAGATTGGTGGGGCAATGTTGATACGCAAAATCCACCGGTTACCTTTGATGGTACTAACATTATTAAAGAACGTTATGTTGATGCACCGTATGGCTTTAATAGCGGTGATTTGACGGTAAGCAAAACCGACAGCTTTGTGTATGCACTCGGTGGTGAATGGGCCATTACAGATACTTTTAACCTCTCTTCAGAGATTTATTATCAAGACAGCCAATACGAAACAGAATTTCTTGCAATGCGAAGTGACCGTGTTGCATATGGCTTAAATGTTGATTTTAATGACAAAGATGGTATCTCAGCATTAGAGTATGTGGATAACCCTGATACTCCAGCGAATGAAGCTGATTTAACCGACACTGCGCAGTGGAATGTCGCTGAACTATACGACAATGGCGGTGCTTCTAAAGGTGATGCCCTGACGTTTACTTTAGATGGCGAGTTGTTTGTAGATAACTTCGGCTTTGACGGAATGCAATTTGGTGTTCGCTACGACAAGCGCGGCGCAACAGATTCAGTACGTGAAGCAGGTGGTAATGCATTAGGTCAACCATTTGGCTCATTGGATGCGGGCCTTGCAGCTGTAAATAACGGTTTCTTTGATGGTAACGCAAACTTCCCATCAAGCTGGGTAGCTCCAAGTGGAAATTATATTTATAACAACCGCTCACAGTTCCGTGAACTTTATGGCATTCAAGCTGCAGATCTCGACTTAGAAAATACCTTTGATATCGATGAAACCTCGTATGCCGCTTATGTTCAAGGTGATTTCTCAACAACCTTATTTGGCCGTGATTTTGATGGTCAAGTAGGCCTTCGTTATGAACGCGCTAAAGCAGAAATGACCTTTTTTGATATCAACCAGAACCCAACGGCAGTGAGTACTGCTGAAAATAGTTCATCATCTTGGTTACCAAGCATCGTGGTTCGTTATCATTTAGCGGAAGATTTCATTGCCCGTGCAGCCTATACAGAGACAATTCGTCGCCCTGATTTCGCACAGTTAAATTCGTTTATCTATTATACAGAAGACGTGACTAACATTGGCTACGGCACAGCAAGTAGTGGTAACCCAGATCTTGAGCCTGTTGAGTCAAAGAACTATGACCTAACACTTGAATGGTACTTTGCTGATGACAGTTCATTATACGGAACCTTGTTTAAGCGTGATATTGAAGGCTTTGTATTTGATTCAAGAAGTATTGTGGATTATCAAGGCCCAGATGATACTGAACCTTATCCATATATTTTAAGTCAGCCAGATAACTCATCTAATGGCACATTAGATGGTTTAGAGCTTGGTTTAGTTTATTTCCCTGATAATTTACCTGATTGGTTAATGGGTGCAGGTATTCAAGCCAGCGCGACATTCCTTGATTCAAGCCAAGATCTGCCAATATACGAAGAGGGTGAACTTACTGGGTATACTTCACGAGATATGTTTGGTGTATCTAAGTCGTCTTATTCAACAGTACTTATTTACGAGCGCGAAGATTTTGATATGCGTTTAGGGTATGTATGGCGTGATAACTTCTTAAATAACTACGAAGCAGCCCAGTTTGCTAACCCTCTTGGAGTCTATCGCCGCCCAGAGCAAAGCTTGGACTTCCAGTTAAGTTACGATGTAACAGAAAACTTTATGATTACCTTTGATGGTACTAACTTAACTGAAGAGTTAGCACAAACTTATTATGAGTACCCAACCACTCATAATTCTAACACTGCTTTATTTAGTCGTACATTCGCATTGGGTGCACGTTACTCATTCTAATCTGTGTTTAAGTCGAAAGCCTCGGATTATCCGGGGCTTTTTTATTTTCTAGAATCTGGTCTTAAAATGGTTGCGTTACAAATAGTATGATAATACTATTAATCAAGTTAGCATTAAATTTACAATAATAAGCAATACAATGGTCACCAATGTGATAAAACAAAGAATAGGTGACCTTTATTCTTTTAAATATGAAGTATTTAGGTACAACGTATTTTAAAAATCAGGTAGTTGTATGGAAAATCAAAAGTTATCAGTGGTAGAAAAAGTCGGTTTTGGTGCCGGCGATATGGCAGTCAATGTGATGGTTGCTGCGTTATTTTATTTTATGTCGTTTTTCTACACCGACATTTATGGCCTTGACCCTGTTGATATGGGTATCTTATTTTTAGTGGCGCGTTTTGTCGATGCGTTTACTGATCCATTAATGGGCGTTATTACCGATAAAGTAAAAACTCGCTGGGGTCAGTTCCGCCATTGGTTCTTATTTTTATCAGTGCCTTATGGTATTGCAATCGTTTTGCTATTCACCACCCCAGATTTTGATTACAACATGAAGTTGCTTTGGGCATACCTTACCTACCTATTTGCTACTTTGATGTTTACCGGTGTGGCTATCCCGTATATTTCATACATTGGTGTATTAACGGCTGATCCTAAAGAGCGTTTATCGGCGAATGGTTATCGGATGTTTTTTGCAAAAATTGCCAATGTAATCATCGTGTTTTCTGTGCCTTTGTTAGCATCAATGTGGGGCGGTGGCGATATTGCCCATGGTTATAAACTGGCTATGATTTTAGTATCTACTTGTGGTGTAGCACTATTCTTATTTTGCTTTTTTACTACGCGTGAGCGTATTACCCATGAACCACAAACTGAAAGTATTGCTACGCAATTTAAAGCACTACTGAAAAATGACCAGTGGTTATTACTGTGTGCAGCCTGTGTGCTTGGCACGTTAGGCTATGCAATTCGCGGCAGTGTTGCTATGTATTATGCCACCTATTATTTAGGTGAACCAAGCCTTGCTGGCGCGTTCACCAGTGCTGGTATTGCAGCCTCAATCGTGTCTATGGTTGCCAGTACTTGGATCACTCAGCGCTATTGCAAAATGAAGTTATTCCGCCAGTCACAAATCGCTGTACTCGTGATTTCTGTTGTGATGTATTTTGCTGTGCAACCTGGTGATGTTTACCTCGCCTTTGTTCTATACATTATCTTGTCTTTTGTGGTTGATTTACATGCGCCAGTATTTTGGTCTGCAATTGCCGAAGCTGTTGATTACGGGGAAATTAAAGATGGTGTGCGTGCGTCTGGTTTATCGTTTGGTGGCATCTCATTTTGCCAAAAAGCCGGTGGTGGTTTAGCTGGTCTTGCAGGGGGGTTATTACTGGCGTTTTTCGAGTACAAGCCTAATGTTGAACAATCTGAATTTACACTGATGGGCTTGGCTTTAATGCTTACCGTTATTCCAGGTGTATTCCATGCGTTGCTTGGATTTATTTTAAAGAAATACAAAATTACCGACCAGTACTATACAGATATGGTGATCAAACAAAGTTTACCTAAGTAACCAGCGCTTTGTTTAAATAACGTGATTAAAAGAATAATAAAATAATAAGGACTTTGGATATGTTTGCAGCAATAAAAGTAGGCTTGTGCCAACTGGTAAGTGTTGGTGCTATGTTAATGATGCTAACTGCGTGCAGCGAGCAAACTGAACATACTGGCACTGCCGTTAAAGATACTAAGCAAACTGACAAAAGTAGCCAACAGCTCTTTGCACTTGATCAAGTAAGTTTAAGTGCAGGTCCTTTTTTACACGCACAACAAACGAATGTGCGTTATTTACTCGCGTTACATCCTGATCAACTGTTAGCTCCCTACTTACGAGAAGCTGGTATCGAGCAAAAAGCGCCATCGTACGGTAACTGGGAAGACACCGGCCTTGATGGTCATATTGGTGGGCATTATTTATCAGCGCTAAGCCTTGCTTGGGCAGCAACCGGGGATGAAGAATTAAAGCGTCGTTTAGATTACATGTTAAATGAGCTACAACGAGCGCAACAGGCTAATAACGGTTACTTAGGCGGTATACCAGATGGCCAAGCAATGTGGCAACAAATTCACGATGGTAATATTAAAGCTGATTTATTTAGCTTAAATGATCGTTGGGTGCCACTTTATAATATAGATAAAATTTTCCACGGCCTGCGTGATGCTTATTTAATTGCTGGCAGTGAGCAAGCTAAAACCATGTTATTCACATTAGGTGAATGGTTTTTAAACTTAACGACTAAATTAAGTGACGAGCAAATTCAACAGATGCTCTACTCAGAATACGGTGGTTTAAATGCGGTATTTGCCGATATGGCAACAATCAGTGAAGACAAACGTTACTTAAAGCTAGCGCGCCAATTTACCCATAACAGCATTATCGATCCGCTTTTAGAAAAGCAAGATAAGCTAACCGGTTTACACGCGAATACGCAAATCCCAAAAATTATTGGTATGTTAAAAGTAGCCGATGCAAGTGATGATGAAGCGTGGCAGCAAGGCGCAGATTACTTTTGGCAAACAGTGACTAAACAGCGTTCAGTAGCCATTGGTGGTAACAGCGTACGTGAGCATTTCCACGATAAAAACGACTTTACCCCTATGGTTGAAGATGTTGAAGGCCCTGAAACCTGTAACACTTACAACATGATGAAACTCAGTAAATTACTGTTTCTCAAAACCGCTGATACCCGTTATTTAGAGTATTATGAGCGCGCAACCTATAACCATATTTTATCGTCGCAACACCCTGAACATGGTGGTTTGGTTTATTTTACCTCAATGCGACCAGGCCATTATCGCACCTATTCATCGGTGCAAGATTCTATGTGGTGTTGTGTCGGTTCAGGCATTGAAAACCATAGTAAATATGCTGAGCTGATCTACAGTAAACATGATGATAACTTATGGGTAAATCTATTTATTCCCAGTACGCTTGATTGGCAGCAACAAGGCTTAAAAGTAACTCAACAAAGCCATTTTCCTGATGCTAATAATATAACCTTAGTGATTAACACATTAGATAAAAAACATAACTCATCAGCACAGCTGCATATTCGAAAACCAAGTTGGGTTAATGATGAGTTGCTATTTGAACTTAATGGCAAAGCAATAAATGCCACTGCAGAGCAGGGGTATTACGCAATAAAACATGATTGGCATGATGGCGACAAATTAACTTTTACTTTAGCGCCAAAGCTGTACACAGAGCAATTGCCGGATGGCCAAGATTATTATGCAGTATTGTATGGTCCTGTGGTTATGGCAACAAAAGTTCAGGCGTTTAAAAACGAGCAGTTGAATTTTGTGGCAGACAACAGCCGCATGGGTCATATTGCTGCGGGACCAACCTGTCCACCTGAAGCACTGCCTATCATGCTCAGTGAACCTGAGCAGTTTATTGCTGATTTAAAGCGTACGCCTAGCGCAGAGTTGGCATTTACCACAGATAAAAATGTCGCTATTGCTGAGCAGGGCATAGGAAGTACACAAACAACTCAGTTAATTCCGTTTTTTAGGCTGCATGATAGTCGCTATCAAGTTTACTGGCCGCAGCAAAGTGAAGCCGAATTTACTCAGTTCGTGAAAGATTCAAAAGCGGCTGAACAAGCAAAAGAGCAGTTACGATTATTGACGGTTGACCAAATTACTCCGGGTGAGCAACAGCCTGAAGTAGAGCATGATTTTAAAGGCGAAAACACCCGCGCAGGCGTAAATAATGGTCACCATTGGCGTGATGCAACAGGTTGGTTTGAATACACATTAGCCAACCCAGATCAGCAAGCAGTGGCACTGCGTATTCGTTATTTTAATGCTGATGTAGGCCGTAAATTTACCATCACTATTAATGGTGAGGTGTTGGCAAAAGTAAGTTTGCCGACTCAGCAAACTGATACAGAATTTTATAGCATTGATTACCCGTTAACCGATGTAATGCAACAAGCATCATTGCTAACACTGCGTTTTAGCGCCGAGCAAGGCTCTATTGCCGGTGGTATTTACGGTATTCGCTTAATTAATAATAAGTAGCAGAGTGAGCATGACTTTACACCATACCCAGAGTAAACACTCAAAAGTGAGTGAACGACGCTACCCACTTGCAGAGCAATATATCACACAGCCTGGCGTGCACGTCACAGGTTCTGGCTTAATGTATCGCGTAATTGAGCTTGGCAGTGGCGAACCACCTTCATGGGATGCCACTGTTAAGGTGCAGCAACGGGTTATGACTGCAACAGGGCATGTGCTTTATGATACGCGGCAAATCGAGCAATTGGCAGAGTATGAAATTGCAGAAGCGATAGATGGTTTGCAAGAAGCACTCATGCTGATGCCTAAAGGCAGCCGTTATGAACTTTTGATTTTACCGCATCTTGCCTATGATATTTACAGTGTGCCACTTAACGAGTCATTAGCGGCCAGTAGTGAACAGCTTATTTTTATGGATATTACTCTAATCGATTTTAATTAAGACGCAAATTTAGTATTAAATTAAAGTGTAAAAAAACCTGCAATCTGCAGGTTTTTTTAGTTTCATTATTTATACCGTTGCATTACTTCTCAATCAGCTTAGTGGTGCGCTTGTTTAGATCTTTGCTATCAACTACTGGCCAGTTATCGTCCCAAGTCATTGGTAAAATACGTAATTTTTGTAAGCCGTTATCAGCGCTTTCGTAGGCATGAAGTACTAAATAGTCCTTGCCATCAAAGGTGTAGGCGGCATTATGGCCAAGTGCTGCCCAGTCTTTATTACCTTCGATCACCAGTGAACCACCGCCATTATTTAAGTCACGACCTTCTTTATCAAGGTAAGGGCCTTCTACATTCTTACTGCGCCCTACACGAACATTGTAAGTACTGTCTAAACCTTGGCAGCATTTATCAAACGATACAAATAAATAGTAATAGCCATTCTTTTTAAAGATATATGGCGCTTCTACAGGGCCGTGTTCAGTGTTAGGGCGTGCTGAAATACTATGCCATTCTTGCGGTTGTGCAATACGAACCATATCATCATCAAGTTTTACTAATTTAAGGCCACCCCAAAACGAACCAAAGCTCATCCACGGCGTGCCGTTATCATCTTCAACAATAGCAGGGTCAATCGCGTTCCAGTTATCACGCTCAGGCACAGACTGTATAACTATACCGTGATCTATCCATTTATAATCTGGTGATTTAGGGTCTAGAGTTTCGTTAACCGTTACACCAATCGCAGAGGTGTTTTTACCAAACGCAGATACGGAATAATAAAGATAAAACTTACCGTCTTTTTGGTATACATCTGGTGCCCAAAGGTGGCCACCAAAGTCATTGGCCACTCGTTTTGCCCAGCTTGGCTCGTCTTTAAATACGCGGCCAGTAAGCTGCCAATTTTTCATGTCTTTGGATTCGTAATAAGTGATCCCCATACCCGTACTAAAGACGTAATATGTATCGCCTTCTTTGGTCATTACCGGGTCGTGTACTTCAACTTGTTTAGCCATGGCATTACTCGCTAAACAAAGTAATGTACTTGCACCGATCAGTTTACATGTATGAGCAAACTTTTTTGCGTGTTTCATAGTTGCCTACCTTTTTTATTTTAATCATTACACTTATTCAGCTACTATAATATATGTAATACAATATTAACAATGAAAACAAGATAAATAACAGGATAAAAATTATGCTAAAAAAGCGCTCTCTATTTCCTATTGTGAGTATGTTACTTGCTATGCCAACATTTAGTTATGCTAATAGCAGCACCAGTGTCGCACCCATCGATAACCCAATTGTATTGCAACGTGCCGATCCTTGGCTAGTCCGCGATGACAAAACGGGTTGTTATACCTTTATTGGTACCTCCCCTAAGTTTGACGAAATAGAGCTACGCCAAGCGTGTAGACTTAATGATTTGAAGCTTGCAGAGCCAAAAGTGATTTGGCAAAAAAATGCCAAAGGGCCTATGAGTACCAATATTTGGGCACCAGAGCTGCATAAGGTTGACGGCAGTTGGTACATTCACTTTGCAGCGGGCGATGTTGAAAAGCCATTCAGTATCCGCATGTATGTCCTTAAAAATGACAGTGAAAATCCCATGCAAGGTAACTGGCAAGAAATGGGGCAGTTAAAAACACACCTCGATAGCTTTTCGCTGGACGCCACAACATTTAGCCATAATGGCAAACGCTACTTAGTCTGGGCACAGCAAAACCAGCCTGCAACATATAACTCCGCATTATGGATCGCCGAAATGGATTCACCCACGTCAATCAAAGAGCCAATTGTAGCCATAACAGAGCCTACTCTAGATTGGGAAGTGCAAGGCTATAAGGTTAATGAAGGCGCTGCAGTGATGATCCGTGAGGGAAAAGTGCTACTTACGTATTCTGCCAGTGCGACTGATCATCGTTACGCGATGGGTTTATTATGGGCCGATGCTGATGCCGATTTACTCGACCCTGCAAGCTGGCATAAAAAGCAGCAGCCGATTTTTGCTAGTAACGAAAAAGTAGGGCGCTTTGGTCCTGGTCACAGTAGCTTTGTAAAAGCAGAGGATGGTGTCACCGATTTATTAATTTACCACAGCCGCGATTATAAAGAGTTACAAGGTACACCACTGACAGATCCAAACCGCCATGCGCGTGCACGTATTATTGAATGGGATGAAAATGGCTTTCCGGTTTTATCACCTGACAAACCAGACTAACACAAATGTAAATGGGAGCCTTGGCTCCCATTTTAATCAATAATTTAAGGGGCTATTATTCAACAATAATTCCCACAGCATCTAAATAATAGTCTGTCCAACTATTATATTGACCTTGTAACCACATAATGACTTTATGCTTATCTGAATTGACAATCATAGGGCGTAAATTTTCATTGTTTTTATCATGCGTTAACTGTTGCCACTGGATACTTTTAGTGTCATCATCCAGCGCTACGCGTGCGCTAAATATTTGATGTGGCATCGCGAGCGATTTACCCGTAGTCGGATTTACATTGCTTGAAATAACCAGATGCGTTGGATCACTCGGATCAACCGGATCAACCGGATCAACCGCTATAAGGCCTGTATAACTTGCTTCTCGGTCGTATAAACGGCTTCCAGCGAAAGCCACTTCTCGGTCGTGCCATTTATTGCCATCCCATGACGCTAAGCGATAACGCAGATCTTGGTTACTTAGGTAATACGTGTAAGCGATATGTGGATAGCCTTTATCATCAAATGCGACAGAGCTGGTCCATGCGCTTTTTTTCGACGCTTAAGTCATGGCCACGAAAATCACCGCCGCCACCTTGAAATATCTTTTTCGCTTGAGAGGGCTTAAGTGGACCGTCATTTTTCAAGTTTTTAATAAAGCTCCCATCAACGTTGTAGAAATTGCCATCACGAAACTCAGCATAATAAATACTGTTACCAAAATCACGCGGGTGAGCGTCGGTAAACGATAAGCCTATGGTGTCTTTGCCATTTCCGGCATAGCGAGCATACGGTCGTTGCACACCTGGTACTTCATTTTGAATTAAATGGAGGTGTTCATCGTCCCACGTTGCACCATCATCTTTAGATGTTACATAAGTAGGGTTCCAATCAATACCACGATAAAGGTTATACAGTGTTTTTTCACCTGACAGGTTATACAAGTTCATGTAAGTAACGTTGGCGGGGCTTTGTATGGTTTTTTCTTCGCCCCAATTTAAAAAATCGGATGACGTTGAAATACGGTAATAATGCACTTTTTCACTATTATGGCGGGCATACACAGTTAATAGACTGCCATCTGGGCGGGTATAAAAAACCGGTGAGTTATGATCGTCATGATCAAAATCAGCTTTTAATGTGGTGCGCCCTAAAAGTTGCTTATTGTCGAGATCATATACACCTACTGCTGCATCACCAATGCCGTTACCGGCAACACTGCCAATAACAAGTTTTCCGTCTTGGATAATAGCGCGGGGGTCTTGGAACCAACACCAGCCCGCGTTATGCATTAAGGTTTTTACGGGGTTATTTGCGAGTTTTTTTTAGCTTGTTCGCTGTCTAATAATTTATAGACTTCAGTGCCTGCGGCTAAAAATGCGCCCACACCGTAAACTTCTGTGTAATCAGGGAATGAATCACCGGGAGCGGCGCCTACAGGTTGGACAAAGCCAAGCATGCCTTCATCAGTGACTGACTTTTCCAAGGCGCGCCATGCTTTCATTAACGCTGGACGGTAAGTGGCTTTATCTAAGTAACCTTGGTTAATACCACATACAATACCATACGCATAAAACGACGTACCGCTGGTTTCTTTTATTGGGTAACCTTCTGTTCCGCCTAATAATCCCATTGACCAAGTGCCATCATCGCGTTGAATTTCGATTAACCGTGCGGCCATTTTGGCTAAATTGGCTTTGGGCTTTATAAAACTGATTGCCTTTTTCAAGGGTGATGCGTTTGATCTCATCAATATTTTTAGTGTTGTAGTGATAAGTTAATTCAAAAACCACTTTATCGGCGGATTTTTCTATTATTGCATAATCTGTGTAGACATTTGGCTGAATAAGTTTATCTGTGGTTTTTGCCTCAGTATCCCAAAGCGCAATGGAACCACAACCAAGGGAAGTACCTACATGATAAGGATCATAACCTTCGCCATGATCTTCATGATACGAAATACCTTGCTCATGGCCTTTATACCACTTATCAACAATCGGGTAATCAACCCGTTTTAACCAACAGTCCGTACCGTTGTTTTCAGCGGAGTCTGTTAAAGCAGGGCCATAAACACGAAAGGCAACCTTGTCATTTTCAAACGCAAAGTCGTCCATACGCTCTGGTACATAGCGGGCATGTACGCTAGTTTGGGGTGTTTTAGTTGAGCAACTACTGAGTAATATCAGAGAACTTATAGATGCAATTTTAAGCAGTGTGTTCATCATTACCTCTTATTTGATTATTCATCAATCGGCACCGAGGCTAACAATACAAGAGGAAGCTAGATAGCCTGATTAATGAGTGTCTTTATCTGTGTGCAAAAAAAGGGGGGTGATAACACCCCCCATAAACGTGGGAACAACTAATTATGTTTTACCAGAAACGGTAGTAAATAAACGCGGTGATACCGATGATCCCTGCGGTATGAATGTAATCCCATTTATCTAGGCCATCAGCAACCTCTTTTAATGTAGCTTTGTCTAGACTTGAGAAGGTAAGGCCTTTTAATTGCTCTTCACTTGCTTGCTTGGTGAATATACTCACTACAATCATAATGCCGACAACGAGTACGAATAGTAAAATACAGTAGTATAACCAGTTCATTGTGGTAACCCACTCCACTGGTGTACCCACTAGGCTGTCTTTAAATGGCAAAAGTACTAAGCGGAACATACCCATCACAAAACCAGATACTAAACCAACAAATCCCGCTGTAGGTGTAATACGTTTACTACATAAACCTAATAAGAATACGGCAGCAATACCAGGGGCAATCAGTGATTGCACGCTTTGCAGATATTCATACAGTACGTCTGCAATCAAGCTCATAATAGGTATCCACAATAAACCTAAAATAACAATGGCAACGGTTGCCAAACGGCCTACTTTTAACAGGTGTTTTTCGCTTGATTCAGGTTTGAACTTTTTATAAAAATCGATAGTAAATAAGGTGGCTGACGAATTAAATAACGAGGCTAACGAGCTCATTAATGCGGCAACAAGACCACCAATTACAATGCCTTTAACACCAGAAGGGAGTAGCTCTGCAACTAATGTTGGAAATGCCTGATCGGCGCTATCATAGCTAATAATGCCTTTTGCTTTTAATGCGTAAGCGATCATCCCTGGTACTAAAAAGATAAAAATAGGCAGTAACTTTAAGTAACCTGCGAACATAGTACCGCGACGCGCTTCTTTAATGCCTTTCGCTGACAGTACTCGTTGTACAATATATTGGTCGGTACACCAGTACCAAAAACCAATAATAAATGAACCAAAAATGATGCCCGGCCATGGAAACTCTGTATCAGAGGCGCTGCGAATTAAATGCATATTTACATCATTTAAACGCTCAACTTCTGACCAGCCACCGACTTTATCTAAACCAACGACTAAGATAACCACAGAGCCGATGATCAGCACCGGCGTTTGTAATACTGATGTCCACATTATCGCTTTCATGCCACCAAGTACGGTGTAGATACCCGTGATCACCACTAAGGCAATGGCGGAGATCCAGAAAAAATCAATGCCCCAAATGCTCTCGATACCGAGAATTGTTTTAAAGGCAATCCCCCCAGCATAAACGGTAACCGCGACCTTAGTGAGTACATAACTGATCAGGGAAATAACGGATAGGAAAGTGCGCGATTTGGAGTTAAAGCGGCGCTCTAAAAACTCCGGCATGGTATATACTTTACTACTCCAATAAAATGGTACGAAGACCCAACCAAGTAATAATATTATCCACGATTGCATTTCCCAGTGCGCTAACGCCATACCTGATTGTGCACCCGCGCCGGATAAACCAACTAAATGCTCAGAGCCAATGTTGGAGGCAAATATTGACGCCCCAATCACTAACCAACTAGCATTACGACCCGCTAAAAAATAATCTGTAGTATCTTCTTCTTTTTGCCTCATTGAGACGACGACAACGGCTAACAACAAGACAAAAAATCCTGCCAGCACCAGCCAGTCTAGTGTACTTAATTCGATCATCTTTGATTCCATTTAAGCCCGAAATCGACTTCGGTAAATTTGTGTGTAATAAAAATATTATAATACAAATAAGTTAAATGAAAGATATTTGTTAAAAATAGTGTGGTTATAAGTTAAAGAACTTTATGAACGAAAATGACCCTACATTAATCTTGGTAAGTGATTTGTAAGATGACGCAGGAAAATTATAGTAGTATCATACAATAAGTATTTTTAAAGGAACTGTTTGTTTATGGCACGCATTGAAAATTTAAATTTGTCACAACAGGTAACCAATGAGCTCGGTAAAGCCATCATTAATGGCCACTACACAGCGGAATCAGGTTTACCTACAGAAGCAAAATTATGTGAAGAGTATGGTATTAGCCGTACTGCTGTTCGTGAAGCTGTAAAAATGCTTGCGGCAAAAGGACTTATATCATCACGACCACGCCAAGGCATTCGTGTTGAGCCTGCAAATACGTGGAATTTATATGATACCAGTGTATTAAAATGGCTACTCGAAAGCAGCCCATCACTGTATGTATTAAAAGAATTTTTACAAGTGCGTTTAGCGATTGAGCCACAAGCGGCGGCACTCGCGGCAAGGCGTGCAGATAAAGACGCGATTGCAGAAATAGCCCTTGCACTTGATAATATGCAAGCAGCTGCAGATGCGCCCGATGGTGAAATTCACGAAGCTGATTTGTCTTTTCATACCGCTATTTTATTTGCCAGTGGTAATCGGTTCTTTTTCCAATTACGCGACTTTATTCGCACCGCATTAAATGTCAGTATTCAGCATACAACACCAGCCAAAGGCAGTAAAAAAGCGATTGCTGATGAGCATTTTAAAGTGTATCAAGCAATTTTAAATGGTGAACCTGAACGCGCTAAAAATATGATGACTTATATGATTGACGAAGCGATGTCATTCATTGAAAAAGAAATAGTTGAAAAAGAAATTGCTGATCAACAGTCAAGCAAGGTATCAAAATAGCCGCGTTTATTAATGAATTATCTTAATATTTAAGGAAATCATGCCAGCTTCAACAACACAAATAACACGTTATCCAAGCCTAGCTGGTAAAAGTGTTTTTATTACCGGCGGTGCCACAGGCATTGGTGAAATAATGGTAAAACGCTTTTGCGAGCAGCATGCAAAAGTGACTTTTATTGATATTGCCAAACAACAAGGCGACAAGCTCGTTACACAGTTGGCAGGGCAGTATCGCTTTGATCCACTCTATATTTACTGTGATCTGCGTGATATTGAGCAATTAAAAGCAGCCATTGAAACGACCGGTAAAACACAAGGCGAAATCAGTGTGTTGATCAACAATGCTGCTGACGACACGCGCCATGTTGCCGATAAAATGAGTGTTGAATATTGGGATGATAAACTTGCTGTGAACCTTCGCCCGTGTTTTTTCTCTGCACAAGCTGTGGCGCCACAAATGCAACGCATTGGTGGTGGTAGTATTATAAATATGGGGTCAGTGAGTTGGCGGATCAAACAAACTGGTATGCCAGCGTACACCACAGCAAAAGCGGGTATTGAGGGGCTGACACGCTCATTAGCGGCAACATACGGCAAAGATAATATTCGTATCAATACCTTAGTACCTGGCTGGGTGATGACTGAGCGGCAAATTACCCATTGGTTAACACCAGAAATGATTGAAGATGTTAGGCATAACCAATGTATTAATGAAACATTACAAGCTGATGATATTGTTAATGCGGCATTATTTTTAGCAGCCGATGACAGTAAAATGATGACAGCACAATCACTTGTTGTTGATGCCGGTTGGACCTAACACGAATAAAAAAATTTACCTTTTGGTAATCATATTATAATATTAAAATACTGTTGGCTGTATATTAGTCAAAACCAGCTTAAAAGGTAGAAAGGCGTTGCCCGATATTGTACTCGTTTATTTTATATTGATAATTGGCGCATGTTTACAGTGCGTAATTGGCTTTGGGCTAGGGTTACTCTGCGTACCAGTTCTGTATTGGCTAATGCCAGAGCTAGTGCCCGCGCCTATGATCCTCAACGCGTTGTTGATCACCGCATTACTGACAATAAAGCACCGCGGCGCAATTGATGTCAAACAAACTGGTTATTCCATTTTTGGCGGAGCTATTGGTGTACTCAGTGCCGCTGCTGTTATGGTCTATGTAGATTCTGAGCAATATCGGCTGCTATTAGGTAGCTGTTTATTACTTGCTGTCGGCCTGTCTTTAACGGGTTGGTCGCCTAAATTAACTATGCTATCAAACCTTGTTGCCTCCATTGCATCAGGTTTTATTGGCACCACCACCTCAGCAGGCGGCGCGCCGATGGGGCTGCTTTACCAAGCACAAAATAAAGATAAAATTAAAGCAAATCTCAGTATTTTTTTTGTGTTTATCAATCTGTTCGGCATCATTGCTTTATTAGTAACAGGCTCCGCTGATATGCAAGATATTGTATTATTTTTAAAGTGCTTACCAGCAATATTAATTGGCTGGGGAGCCTCGTATTTTGTTAATAATAGCATCAACGAAAAAGCCACACGGATACTCATTATTTTGGTCGCCAGTTTTTCAGGTCTAGCACTTATTTTTATTCACCGTTAATATAGTCGGCCTTTATGTGCTTTTAAGTTAGGTTTTCATGGCAGTTAACGCAATAAAAATGATCATCCCATGCCAATGCTTACTTGGCGAAGGCCCTTATTTCAGTCGTACTTTTAACTGCTTGTTTTGGGTTGATATTTTAAGCAAAGTTCTGTATCGCTTTGATTGCACACAGCAAACATTACAGGCAGTGCAAATGCCTGAGTCTATCTGTTGGCTGATGGAAAGCCACGATCAACAGCTTATCGCTGGGTTTGAAAATGCCATTTATTACCTCGATAGCAACACCCTGCAAAGAACATCGCTGTATTGCCAACTAAATGAGCCGCAAGGTAACCGTTTAAATGATGCCAAAACCGATCGCCATGGCAATTTGTTTTTTGGCACTATGGATAAGCTTGAGCAACAAAACGTGGGTTCATTGTATCGACTTGGCAATGGTAAAAGCTTGCAAAAAGTTGATAGCAATTATGTGATCAGTAATGGCCCTGCAATTAGTAAAGATGGTCGCACACTTTATTCAACAGAATCTTCAACTCAGACTATTTATCAGTTTGATTTAAATGCCCAAGGTGAGCTTAGCAACAAACGCGTATTCGTAAAATTTGACCAAACAATGGGTTTTCCCGATGGCATGACAGTCGATAACGACAATCACTTATGGGTCGCGTCATGGAATGGTCATGGCCTTTATCGTTTTTGTGAAAATGGCACTCTTGTGCATTTTTATCGACTCCCCGCACCTAGGATCACCAGCCTCACTTTTTTTGGCGATGATCTAACAACCATCGCCGTTACCTCCGCCCGCATTGGTCTTGAACCTGAGGTACTAACACAATATCCCTACAGCGGCGCTGTATTTATTTTACAAGCCAATATACAAGGAATAGCAGAAACGCCCGCGCAGCTGTGAGCACAATCGGTCAAGGCGTCTTTTTTAGTGCTAGGATAAAATGTTAGTATGTAAGTATATATTTGCATAAATGAGCCGCTATGAAAGCAAACACTACTTTTTTACAAAATGTAAAACAATCAACCACAGCAAAGCCAAGCTCTGAGTTAGAACTATTATGGCAACGCATAGAAAAACACACTAAGCGCAACGCTAATTTTGATACTAAAAAGCAAGGTTTATTTACTCAGTTCAAAGAACAAGTAGAGCCGCATGAGCAGTATCAAGCACAGATGATTGCACAGCAAGTTATTCATTTAAGTCAATTTATTCCCCGTAAGAGCTTAACTGTTGAGCAGCGAAGTGAACTGGTGGATTGGATAAATGCAGATTTAGATTATCTATCAAATCACCCGTTTACAGGTGACATAGATATAGCAGCAATATCACATACATTTCGCTCACAGCTGGATAAGCACAATCAAGCAGCGGTAAACGAGATTCCCGCATCTGAGTTGAATATGTTCAGGGCCATGCTACAGCAAGATTTTCCTGGTTTAGAATTAACCGATGAACAATTAAAGGAAATTACGCTTGATCCTAAACTGCTTTATCAACACTTAGATGAACAAGGCTTGGGTGATAACGCAGAGCATGAGCCAAACAGCACTGATGAAGCGTTTAATGCCGGCGATGCGTATAGCGATGATGATGAAGATTGGGAAGACTTTTTTGACCAATATGAACATTTTGATCGTGATGAAATTAAACAACAAAAGACAAACTCAAAATTAGAAAAACTCTTTAAGAGTTCGCAATTAAACAAAATGTATAAACGTTTAGCGTCAAAATTGCACCCCGATAAAGAGCCAGATCCAGCAAAAAAAGCTGAAAAACACCAGTTAATGCAACAACTCGGCGAAGCACGCAAAGCAAAAGACGGCTTTACCTTATTGCAGCTTTATATAACGCATTTTGACGACGATGTAGACTTTGACGAAGAAACCAAAGCAAACCTAGTACCGTTACTGCAAAATAAAATAGCTGAGTTAAATGCGCTTCATCGCAGGCAAAAACAAGGCAACGATGAACATACACTGGTATGGCGCAAGTTTAACGGCCGTAGTAAAGCACAGATCAAAGAAAACTTTGTAAATCATATAGCAGCTTTAAATAATGAATGTGATGAAATTGCAGAGCGCTTAGGCTATTGCACAACCGTAAAATTACTCAAAGAAGAACTAAACGATCGGATTTTAGACAAACGCCATATGCCAGCATCTTTTCAAGCCGCGCTCGAAAGTATGTTTAATTTTTGATCTAAAACAAACCATTCACGCAGAAAAGGAATTCTGCTTGTAAACAATAGTTTTTCTGATAACTTATGTTAACAACAATAAAAATAATAGTGCAGGGAGTGCATGACCCCACAATTTGATTATATTTGCCAACGTCGTTTTCACTTTATTGAACTAATCGTACATTGGGAAGGGCGGTTAACGACCAACCACTTGCAAAAACATTTTGCTATTAGTCGTTCAAGTGCTTCTAACATCATTCAAGATTACGTTAGGTTTCACCCCGATTTCTTACGCTACAATAGTTCGCTTAAAGGTTATCAAGCGACTGAATATTTTAACCCTTGCTTAAATGAGTTAGACCTAAGTGCATACTTAAAAATCGCTAAGCAAAGTGAAGATACCGTGAGCTGGCAACAGTTCACTTGGCTCAATTCACCACTTGCTGATATAGCCCCTAAAAAAGTGCGGGGTGTATTACAAGCACTTAATAGCCAATTAAGAGTGGATGTAGGTTACGCATCGGTGTCGAGCCCTGACTTTGAAGCTAGGATCATCAGCCCGCATAATCTAGTGTTTGATGGTATGCGCTGGCATGTACGCGCCTATTGTGAAAAGAACCGTGATTTTAGAGACTTTGTACTGACCCGTTTTAATGGCGAATATGAATTTGTGTTCCCCGTACTCACGGGGCTGAACCGCACCAATACCAGCCATGAAAGCGGGTGTTTCTGTGTTCCCCGTACTCACGGGGCTGAACCGATAAAACAGCACCGCATAAGTAAATGGCTCGTGTGTTCCCCGTATCCACGGGGCTGAACCGCTCATTCTAAGGGGGCGGTATGTTCAATTTAGGTGTTCCCCGTACCCACGGAGCTGAACCGCAAACCAACAACTTAATTTACCAGTGCCAGTTGTGTTCCCCGTACTCACGGGGCTGAACCGCAGATTCTATGCATGGAGACTTACTACAAGGCGTGTTCCCCGTACCCACGGGGCTGAACCTGACAGTTAACACCAGGTAACCAAGCTCCATGGATGGATTATTGACACGATAGTTTGTTTGAAATTAAGTCACTTTCGCGCTAAAGCACGACCTACAATTTAAAAGCTTCGCTTTCGCGTGAGCAAGCTCTACGCCTACATCCATAAACACCAAGCTACCAAGAAGCACCTGTTACTATCGTAGGAACTGGTGCTAGGGTAAGCCGCAGCTCGTTACCTTTTGTCTTCTCATTTACTCTCATTCACTTCTCATTGTGCAAAATGATTTTAAGTGATGTATTCACAAAGAGGTTATGAGGCGCTGCGCTTTGGAGCAGTGATATAAAAAGCTGTTAGGTTTGGGGTATTGGAAGTTAATGCGTTTCGTCAAAAACTTGAATTTGATTGCGGCCGGAGTTTTTTGCCATATACAGTGCGCTGTCGGCGGCGAGGATCATCATATCTGCGGTGGTGTTTTGATCTGGTTTGCAGCTATAACATCCGATGCTGATGGTGAGGTAGTCGGCTACGTTTGAATTTGGGTGAGGAATTTTTAGTTGGCTTATTTGCTGTTGCAGTAACTTGGCAAATTTTAAGCAGTGGGTTTTGTCAATGCTGGGTAATACAATTGCAAATTCTTCTCCGCCATAGCGGGCTGCTAAATCACCTTGTCGCTTACATAAACTATGTAATGCATGGGCAACTTGTTTGAGTGCGTGATCACCTTGTCTGTGGCCATGGTTGTCGTTATACAGTTTAAAATAATCGATATCACAAATGATCAAACTCAAGGGTTGCTGTGAGCGTGTTGCTCGTTGAATTTCACTGAGTAAGGTTTGATCAAAGCATCGGCGGTTGGCGATATTTGTTAGGCTGTCGAGGTTGGCTTGTGATTGCAGTTCTTTATTCATTAACAGTAGTTGTTGTTGGGCATGTTCTAAACGTTGTTTATAAAAAACATTTTTGAGGGCGTTGGTAATAATTTCACCAACGAGTTTAATGCGCATCAGATCGGTGTCGGTCCAGTGGCGTATATGTGTTACGCAATCACAGCCAATAAACCCGAACAAAGCATTTTCTGAGCGCAGCCCAATACATAAAACAGACTTGATGCCTTCTGATTCAAATTCAGCTTTTTCGGCAGCGGCGGCGCTTGGCAGCATTTTAACGTCAGGCACGTTAAAAACGTGTTTTTTGTTCATTGTGGCAAAAAAATACGGTAATAAATCTTGTGGAATATTTTGTAGTTTTTCTTTAAATGGTTTGATTTGTGTATTAACCCACTCATGCGTGTTGCTCATGGCTGTGCCGTCTTCGCTAAATTGAAATAAATAGCTGCGGTCGGCATCACAAAATGTACCAATGGTTTTTAACGCGCTTTCAATTTGTTGATCTAAGTTGTCACTTTGTATATCGATTAACTGAGTTGATATTTTTGCGATCACTTCATCAAAATCAGCCTGTTGTGACATGGCTGACTGAGGTTCGCACGCGAGTATCATTAATTGCGGGGCAATCAAACTATAAGTAACTTTTATGCACAGAGGGGTCTTTTTTTTAACGATTGTGAAGATGTGTTCAGCGTTATTACTAGGTGCTAAGAATGATTGATAATCAATAGGTTCATTATTATCTAATTGTAAAATTGATAAGTGTTCAAAGGCATTTTTGACAGGGTTGGTTGCAGGCATTAAGCCTAATAATTGCTGGCAGGAGGCATTAGCATGCAGCGTATCAGCTTGATCATCAAACAGCATGATTGCAATGGGTAATGCTTGTATTGATTGCCAAATTTCATCGACTGAATACTGTTTCACTGGCTTTCCAACTTCCTATTAACATATGTAGCTTACATACAATTATAGTTAAATGGTACTTTAATTGCGCATTTAACAGAGAAATTAGCGCAATATTAAGTTTTATAGTGCGTTTGAGCCTCGGAAGTATTACAATTGATACTGTATATCATTACTCCTTTTCGATATTTCTTTAATGATGATTTTTAGCACCCTTAAGCACAGGTAAAACCGCTTTTCATGACCGATATAACAACGCATCAAGCCTCTCGGCGCCGATTATTAATTGCATTAGCGATCACTTGCTCATTTATGATCATTCAGGTGGTTGGCGCTTATTATGCTAACTCATTAGCCGTATTGGCGGATGCCGGGCATTTATTTGTTCACAATAGCTCTTTATTCATTGCGTTAATAGCCTCTAGTTTAGCTATTCACTTGGCGAAGAATTATAACGATGGTTATCAAAAAGCTGAGCTAACCGGTGGTTTGATCAATGGTTGCTTGTATTTAGCGATCAGTTTAGTGATTTTATACGAAGGTGGAGAGCGCTTTTTACATCATCATGAAGGGCAAGGGCCTGAAGTAAATAGCTATTTAATGTCAGTGATTGCTGCAACAGGGTTTTTATTTCATGGTGCTGCAGCGTGGGTTTTATACAAAGGACGCAAGGCGAGTATTAATGTTTATGCCGTCTTTTTGCATTCATTTTTTGATTTAATATCAACAGTTTCTACCTTTATAGCAGGGGTCCTTATTTACCTGACTGGATGGAGCGTGATTGATATTCTCTCCAGTATGCTGATCGCCTTATTTGTCCTGTTTACCGGTGTAAAAGTGATTATTGGTTGTGTGAAAGGGTTGCGCCTTAATAAAGCTAAATTGCCAGATGTAGCCGATATTGAGCAGGCAATTTCGCATGTGGAACATGTAGAAAATGTACATAACGTAACGGTTACGCGTCGTGATAAAGAATTGGTCGTTGGTGCCCATGTGGTATTAAAACAACATTGCACTAAAGAAAAACATGACGAAGCATGCCGTTTGAAGGTTGAGCAGTTATTGGCGCAACAATTTAAGATTACCATTAGTGTGTTACAGATAGAAAGTAATGGCTGCAAGCATTAAATATAGGTAGCGTACTTGGCAAAACGGCTTTTTTCTTTTACTTTTAGATATCGTTCGTATTATTTTTGGACAAGCTATTGTCAATTTCTCAGCATCGATATTTTGCAGTTTGCTGCTCCGTATTATTAGGTATATTGGCGGGTTTTGTAAATTTACTGCCTTTTTGGTTTCTCGATAGCTCTGAATTTTTATTTGGCCAGTTTTTTGTTTTAATTTGTTTGTTGTTGTTTGGTCTGCGTTATGCGCTGATCACTTGTGCAATTAGCGCCATGTTTATCTTTTATCGCTGGGGGCATTGCTGGCCGTCGTTGGTATTTGTTGGCGAAGTCATTTGGCTTTATTATTTTAGCCATAAAAAAGCGCGATTATTGTTTGTTCGCGGCATAGTATATTGGCTGGTAATTGGTATTCCAGTTTTAGCTGCGATCGGCTATTTTATTATTGCTTTGCCTTGGTTAGCGATTGTTACAGCGCTAGTCAAGTACCTATTAAATGCAGCAATTATATTATCTATTGTTGATTTAATTAGCTTTTTCTTTATTCAGCAAGCCTGGCACAAACGTGCTTATTCACTCTATCAAATCCTTAATTACATCGTTAGTATCCTTATCATTTTAGTTGTTTTAATCACCTCTATTGTACTGACTAATAACCACTACGCCCGGATTGAGTATGAAGTAAAAGCACAGTTATCTAAAAAGTCGGAAGATATAGCGGCTAAAATAGATCTGTATTTAAATGACTATCGTCGAGGCATTGTTTTAACGGCAAAAGCAATTGAGCAGGGGGTGGCTAAAGAGGTTGCACTGGATCATTTAATGACACTTTATCCAAGCTTTTTGACTTCCATAGTGACCGACGAAAACGCCATTGCACGTGTATTTAATCCTCTTAGTTTACAAGAAAGTTTAAAAGGTAACAGTCTGTCGGTAGCAGACCGTGATTACTATATCAAAGGCAAAGAGTCGCCTAACGGGTACATCTCTGATATTTTCCGCGGTCGCGGCTTTGGTAATGTGCCTATTGTAGGGGTTTCTGCACCTGTATATATCGACGAACGTTTTCAGGGCGTGGTAGAAGGCTCATTAACGTTGGGATCGTTTGAACAGTTTCGGCCGTCGATATTTGATAACCAAGGTGAGTTAGTGGTACTTGATGCCAAAAAGCAAGTGGTATTCAGTACGTTAACATCTCATTATAAAGTGTTGGCACAACTATCCGCAGAGGAATTTTCGCAATTAGAAGGGAACGATCAAGCGATTATGACCACCACTATTGATGGTGAACAATACTATGTAAAAGTGTACTTATCTCAACAGCAGGGTTGGTATGTAGCCAGTTTATTACAACGTAAGTACGCCAATTTAGTTGCAGCTAGTGCTTGGGGGCAGTCGCTATTACTTATTGTGTTGGTGATTTTATTGCCAAGCCAGTTGATCGTAGCCAACTTTATCGCTGCCTTAACAAATGGGCTAATCGCTAAAGCTCACCTGTATTTAGTGTAACTTAAACCGATCGTAATTGGTTATGGACAGTTTGGATATAATCGTCGTTCAGTAGGTTGTCGGCAGTGGTTGGCTTAGAAAAATAGTACCCTTGTAAATCATCACAGCCGATGCGATTTAAAAATTGTATCTGTTCAATTGTTTCTACCCCTTCAGCAATACAATAGAGGCCAAGATTTTCAGCTAAAGTGTGAATTGTTCTAATAATTGATTCGTTACCACTATCTTGCCCAATGTTACGTACAAAGCTTTGATCTATCTTAATTACATCAATGGGGAAGTGACTCAAATAGGTTAAGGACGAGTAGCCAGTGCCAAAATCATCTAATAATAATTTAAAACCAGCACCTCTTAGCGCACGTAATTGCTTAGCAGCTTTGCTCTTGTCATCTAGCAAGGTGTTTTCGGTAATTTCTAACCGCAATTGAGCGGGCTTTATATGATGTTGATTGAGAATAAGCAATAACCGCTCAGTTAAATTAGATTTTAAAATATGCATGGGTGAGAGGTTGAGCGATAAATAGAAGCGCGAATTGGCACGAAATAATGGTGCGAGATCTTCAAGTGCACGGGTAAGCGCTTGCTCGGTAAGCACATCGATTAAACCAGTTTCTTCGGCAATTGGGATAAACACCGCGGGTGATATCAACTCTGCTTGATGTTGCCAGCGCATTAATAGCTCTACACCGTTTATTTTTTTAGTTTTATTATTAACGATGGGTTGATAATTATTAAAAAATAAATCGTCTTTGTAGGCATCTTTTAAGGCATTTTCAAGTAGTAACTTTTGCGTGAGCTGATTATTCATTTGCTCAGTGAAAAATTTAAAGCCATTACGACCAGATTGTTTCGCATGCATCATTGCAATGTCTGCATTACGAATAAGCTCATCCGTTGTATTGGCATCGAATGGGTATAATGCAACGCCGACACTGGCCGATATATTGATGGCGAAATCGTTGATCACAACGCGTTTTGCCAGTTCATCTGTCAGCGTTCGTACTAGCGTACTTAAGCTTTGCGGCGAATCTAAGTTTTTAATTAGGAGTAAAAATTCGTCACCACTTTGTCGCCCGACAATGGCATTTTTATCGAGCATGCTATTCATTCTATTGGTTATATCACATAACAGCTGATCGCCTACTGCATGGCCAAAAGAGTCATTAACGGGCTTAAACTTATCTAAATCAATGAACAGCAAGGCAACTAGGCTGTTACGATTATCGGCTTCTTTAAGGGCATTGGCTATTTTTTGATACATTAATGAGCGATTTGGCAACTTAGTTAATGGATCATAGTTTGCCAAATAGCGCAGTTCATTTTCAGCGCGTTTTTGCTCAGTTAGATCTGATATCACCACCACATAATAACTTACAACGTCACTGTCTTTTGCCACTGCAGTAATACTAATATGGATTGGGTGCGATGAGTTCATTTTGGTCTTCACATATGCATCTCCTCGCCAATTTTGTTTGGGCGATAATGATTTTAATATTGTGAGGAATTCACGATACTGCTTTTTACCCATTGCAGTTAAAAAGTGCTTTAATTCAAGCTTAGTGGTGTTTGTGTTAATAGAGAACGCTTCGGCAAAACTATTGTTGACCGAAAACGGTAGTAGTTGAGAATCTAAAATTAGTAACCAATCGTTGATTTGGCTGAATGCTTCACCGAGCACGGCAGCCTGCTGTGCGGTGGCACGTTGCTCGGTTATATTAGTGTAGATCCCGGTCACTTTTAATGGTAAACCTTGTGCATCGGTCTCGATTACTTTGCCAATATCTTGATACCATAGCCAATGCCCTTTGGCATGCTTGAGGCGGTAAGTTATTTGCCATTGATCATGACTGCTTTGATTTAAAAATGTTTGCCAATCATTGCTAAATTGACGCTTATCATCAGGGTGAATAAGTGCAAAGTAGGCGGCAAAGTTTAGTTTTTGCGGCCATCTTGTGTTGTAGCCTAGTTCTTGTTTTAAACGTTGTTGGCTGATCCACTGTGCTGCAATATCGACTTCCCATACGCCGCTCTTACTACTGTTTAAAGCAAGCTCTGTCTGTTGCTGTGATTGCAATATTTCATCATGAGCATGCTTAATAACAGCTTGGCGAGCGCGGTACTGCCAAAAAATGAAAAATAACACCGCAAAAATAATCAATGCATAGGCAGTTATAGCGAGGGGAGAGCGCCATGGCGCATAAGCCACATTAAACTTCAGTGTTTTTGTATCTCCTAAGCCGGCACTATCTAAATTGTAAGTTGCAATTGAAAGTGTGTAGTCACCTGGTGGCAGTTTTGTGAAAAAGAGTTTATTGCTTTTATATTCATCATACTTAACCGAGCTTGGCCCATGTAGCGATATTTTGTAGCGCGTTTTATCAATATTTTGAAAGTCAAAATTTGAAAAGCTCACTTCCAGTCCCAAGTCTTCATCGCTAAGTTGTAAGTTTTTATAGGCGTATTGCTGAGGGTGATAATTCAGCTCCCTTGAAAACAATGTAATATCAGTGATCTCAGTTTCTGATCTATGGCTATCAGCTGGCACGGCTAAAAAGTCTTGTGGTGCGAGCGTGAGCATTCCACGAGTACTGCCAAATGCTAATCGACCGTCTGCTAATTGCAGGTGTGAATCAAAATTAAATTCGTTGACGGTAAGGCCATCTTTTACTGTGTATGAATGTACTTGCATCGAGTTTAAATCGAGCCGGTAGAGACCGTTATTGCTACTCATCCATAAAAAGCCAAAGTGGTCTATTTGTAGAGCCGTTAATGCCATAGCTTTTAAGCCCGTTTTACCATTAACTCGATATTTTTCTTCGTAGCTGGTAGCGTCAAGCCCTATCAAGCCTTCTTGGTTTGAGGCCAACCAAAGCGTGTTGTTATAATCGAGCACCCAATCTTCTATTGTTACGTAATTTAGTGGATTATAGTTTTCAACAGCGTAAATGAGGGTAAGTCGTTGGGTTTCTTCATTATAACGATATAAAGCACCAGAGGCGCTGATCATGTATTCATCAGGGTGACTCGTTAACGGTTTTAAAAATCTATGTGCATTTAGCGGATCTAGTTGCTCTTTTAAGCCCTTTATAATCCTAGTATGGCCCGTTTTGCCGTTGTACAAAAAGTAATTATTGTCGCTAAAAAAAGCAAAGGTATCAGTGTCCATCTGGTGATGGCCATACATAAAATCTTGTTGAAAAACTTCCTTTGTGGTGTCGTCCATTGGTAAAGGAATTCGTTGTTCCGTGAAGGTATCAAATAAGGCGAGATTGTCGTATAGCAACAACCATAGGTAACGCCCTGGCTCATTTAGATTTGCAGGGGCAATGCCAAACACACCAAATTGGCCGTAAAACGCTTTCTTATCCTCGGTTGTCAAAAAGAGGCTGGTACTTGAGCCATCATCAGTTACTTGTGCTAAACCATTTTCAGTACCCAACCATATACCATTCTCATCTTGATGAATTGCAAGAATAATATTGCTATGCGGCTTATCTTTAGAAGTAACTTGCAGATTACCAAAGCGCCTTGCCATGCTTGACCAAGTGAATACACCTTGAGAGCGTGAAGCTAGCCACATCAGCCCTGTTCTATCGACCATCACATCAACAATCGTATTATCGGTCATGTGAAATTTACTTTGGTCAAAACGTAATAAAAATTCGCTTTTACCAGTGTCACGGTGATACTGATACAAGCCATTTTCAGTGACAATAAACTCTCCATAGGAGGTGTTCACATAGTCCCAAATATTATGTTCAGGAAATATCACTTTAATAGCATCAAAGTTGAGCCTGTTGTTATCATCAAACGGAATCGCATAAAAGCCCTCAACGGTGCCCACTAACAAACCTAGCTGCGGATCGACTGCTAAAAATTTGGTATTGTTTTGATCTTCAGTAAGTTGCTCTTTAGGAACAAGAGGGATTTTAGTTATATGCTCATCAATGAGGGATTTTGAATATAAGCCATCGCTTGTGGCGATGTATAAAAAATTGTCATGGATGGTAAGCGCTCGCACCATATGATCATCTTTATTGATCGAAAACTCATGGCTAAATTTTTTATGCTTATTATCAGAAGTATACACATGCTGGTTAATTGCATAGTAAAAATGTTGTTGGTATTCAGTAATGGCTAAAATAGGGGAGTAGTGGCTATCTTCGGCATTTAATTTACCAGAGTACACTTTTTCCACTTTAAGGGTTACCGGGTCGATAAGAAATGCACCAGAATACTCAGTAGAGACAAAGATATCGCCGTTGCTTGTTTCATATAAAAAATTAATCAACCACTGATCGAGGTTGTATTCACCAGCAAAGGTTTTTACTTGGTAGCCGTCAAAACGGTTTAAGCCTTGCAGCGTACCGATCCAAATAAAGCCGAGTTTATCTTGCAAGGTACTCGTAACATGACCTTGTGATAGCCCTTCATCAGTCGATATTCGCTGTAATTGTTGAGCATAATTTTGAGCATTGACAGCTACACTGCAAAAACTGAGAACGATGCTAAATAAGATGAGAAAAATGTTGCTCAACCGCACTTATGTTATTGCTCCACTCATGTAATAAACGTTAGTCGTTAGTAAATATAGCATAACAATTTGCAGTTCTATTAAAGAATTAGCCACAAATACACGCTATAACTGTCAAATGGAACTCTACAATGAAGACCGTAAGCATTGAATTAAGAATAGTGCCTCTATTCTTAAAATCAACAACATAAAATACTGCGCCTTTAAGTAAGATTGCCATTTTAATTGATTAGCTGTTTTTGATAAAGTGACTTGGCTATCACAAATGCATTATGCTGATCACAATGTTTATACTACAGGATGTTTAAGTTGTTGCACTCTTTTAACGCACATGCGGCGCAAAGCCTATTATTAGTTATCGATATTCAAGATAAATTACAGCCAGCTATGCAGCGCTATGAGCAGGTGAAGCAGATCACTTTACAATTAGCTAAAGCGGCTGATTTACTGGCCGTGCCGACCCTTATCACTCAGCAGTATAAACAAGGCCTTGGGGAGACTGATTTGCAATTACAACAGCAATTAAACCAGGCTCGCTATTTTGATAAGACGCACTTTAGTGCCTGTAAAGAGCCAGGCTTTCTACAGCAAATTGCGGCCTATGAGCGACCACAAATCATTGTCGTCGGCATGGAAGCACATGTATGTGTGCTGCAAACATGCTTAGATCTGTTAGCAAATGGCTATCAAGTATTTTTAATTGCTGATGGTGTGAGTTCGCGTAATGACCTTCATCGAGATCTTGCAATCGCTCAGCTTAGGCAAGCAGGGGCAGTGATCAGCTGCGCTGAAAGTGTGATTTTTCAATGGGCAGAAGTGGCGAATACCCGCTTATTTAAATCAGTTTTAGAAATTGTGAAGTGATTTGTCATTTTTATTGTATTTTCTTTTAGAATGACGTCAATTTAGTTCGAGATATTCAATTCAATACTTTAAATGGTCACCAGAAATAGCTTAGTGGTAAGCTTTATGGTTCAAAAAGTGTAACCATCATTATTAATAATTACATGGAGGGTTTAAATGTCATTTTTTTCTAAACTGGGTAAAGGTCTAAAAGGTGCAATGGCAGCAGTAAGTTCTGATGAATATCAGCTCAATGGTGTTAAAGCTAAGTGTATTCATTGTGGGGGTAGTCACTTTGAATTAGGTGATGCGCAATTAAATACTGCTGGTTTGACTTTCCTCAATTTGGATTGGGCAAATGGCAGCGCATCGCTGTTATCGTGTAAGAGTTGCAGCTATATCATGTGGTTTGCGACTGAGCCTAAAAAAATAACTTAACAAAGTAAATAATAAGGCTGAAATGCTAGGATAAGATTAATGACTTTTCAGTATTGTAAATGATAGTTGTTTTCATTATCATGCGATGAATTATTTTGATTGCTGTATAAATATCAATGAAACACTCTTTAATCTCAATCGCACTAGCTAGCATATTTGTTACTCCTGTTGTAATAGCACAAACTGAAACCGAGCAACAACAATCGGTAACTGTTGCAGAAAAAGACATAGAAACCATTTCAGTGGTAGGACGTGCTTTTTCAATGTACCGGCCTACTGAGTCAACATTTGGCACGCGTACAGATACGCCGCTTGAAAAAATTCCGCAGTCGATACAGATTATTCCACAAGCATTGATAAGCGATCAGGCTGCACGTCAGGTGACCGACCTATATAGCAATATTGCAGGTGTAAATGGCTTTAGCTATTCAGGGGTGACGTTTCGTGGTTTTCGTCAAGACGAAATTTTGTATGATGGCGTAAAAGGTGACCCATTTAGTGGTTTTGCAGTACCGCAGTTATTTAATATTGAACAAGTGGCAGTATTAAAAGGCCCTAGTGGCGCGGTATATGGCAGTGGTAACCCTGGTGGCATTATCAATTACATGACCAAAAAGCCAAGCTATACCAGCAACACCACTTTAGCACTGGAAGTAGGCAATGATGACTTTTTTAGCGCAGCTTTAGAATCGACTGGCAGTGTTAACGATGAGCAAACACAAGCTTACCGAGTGGGCCTTTATAAAGACTCAGATAAGCCATTTCGTGAAAATACCAGTGAAGACAACACCATCATTGATTTAGGCTATCGTTTTGATTTTACAGACGACACCAACCTAGTATTGCAATATACCCATATTGATCAAGAGCTTGGTGGAGCACGATTACGCGGTGTGCCAGTGGATGAGAATGGTCATTTTATTGCTGACATTAGCTGGAATCATAATGAAGCAACAGATTACCAAACTGTGCTTGCCGACGTGTTTCAAGCCAGCTTTAAACATCAATTTAATGATGTATTTAGTACCGATGTCACTGCCCGTTATTTTAATAATGAAGCGAATCAAAATTATCATGAGCCGCGTGGACTCAGTGATACCGACGGTGATGGCGTATTGGATTGGAGTGAGCGAGAGTTTCGTGATCAACAACGCGAAAATACCGGGCTAAGCTTAACGGCTAATTTGATTGCACAAACGCAGCTGGCTGCTATGCAGCATGTCATGCTGGTGGGGGTTGATTGGTACCAACATGAGTTTGACTCAGAATATAGAACAGCGGTACAAGCCAGTAAAGGTGGGCCAGTACCAGGGATCTCAATTTTAGACCCTAAATACGGACTTACCGCAAAAGAGAATTATGATTTAGAAAACGTAACACCACGTTTATCAAGTACTGAATCAACACGCATTGGTCTGTATGCACAAGATCAAGTAGATGTAACCGATCATTGGAATGTTACCTTTGGTCTACGATACGACCGCTTTGAAGATACCGATGTACTTAATAATACTGAGTTTTCAGATAGTGATGTAACGTACCGTATTGGTACTAGTTATAACTTAAACGACACTTTCTTCCCGTATGCGCTGTATGGCACCGGTTTTATGCCACAATCGGCCAGTAACCAAAACCCAGAGGTGGGCGGCCCATTTAAACCAGAGCACAGCAATATCGCCGAGCTAGGTTTACGTACTAAGTTATTGGATGACTCATTAGCTGTGAATATGGCAAGCTATCGGATCATTCGTAATAATATTTTGCAAGCCAGTACTGAGTTATCAGACACAGGTATTGACCAAATGGAAGCATTAGGTGAAGTTGATAGTCGTGGTTTTGAACTAGAGATTGTTGGCGATGTTACCGAACGTTTAGTGATCACAGCAAGTTACGCCTACAACGATACGCGTATTGTTGAGCAAAGCGAAAAGTTTTCAGCACAAGCAAAGGGCAGCGATAAATTTGCCAATGCGCCACAAAATACCGCAGGATTATGGACACGCTATGAGTTACCGCAATTACACTCATCAATCGCAGCGGGTCTTGATTATGTTGATGAACAAGTAAGCCTAGATGGTTATAAAGTGCAGCCGTACACCGTTTATAACATGGCATGGAAAACCGAGTACCAACAATGGATTTGGCAGCTTTCAGTGAAAAATGTGTTTGATAAAGAATACGCATCAAGCGGTTTTATCACCCGTGCAGGGCATTTCCCTGGTGAACCACGCCGTGTGTATTTGTCGGCTAAATATACATTCTAAGCTGATTATTGCGCGCTATGAAAGCAAAGCAGTGGTTTAACTTACATGCTTGGGCAGGACTCTTTGTTGGCAGCTTGTTATTGATAACTTGCTTATCGGGCACGTTGGCAACCTTGAGTCACGAAATTGAGTATCTTAGTGATAGTAAATTTCGAGCGCTCTCGCATTCCCCTAACATTGACTTTACTGCTATAGAAAATACCCTGGCTGAGCGTTACCCTGGTAGTCAAATCATTAGCATATTGCGACATCAGCAATCTTACCTAGCAACCGAAGTGTCGCTTAAGTGGCAGCAACAGTTTTTGTTTGTGTATGTTGATGGAGCAACTGGTCAGTGGCTTGGCGAAGGGCAATGGGGCAGAGTATCGCGCTTTTTACGTAACTGGCACATGAATTTATCCATGGGCTGGACGGGCAAGCTGATTGTCACTAGTTTGGCTATTTTATTGGTTATTTTAGTGTTTACTAGCCCTATAGTATACCGGCAGTGGTGGCGACATTTGTTAAAAAAACCACGGCAATTGCAGACAAACAATCGCAGCAGCTGGGCTGATTGGCATAAACTACTAGGACTTTGGAGTTACTGGTTTATTGTAGTTATGGCCGTTACTGGCGTGTGGTACTTAGTCGAGCATGGCTTACAAACAGCGAAAGTTGAGCACTATGTAAAACCGCCTGCAGCAGTTAGCCAATTGCAAAGTAATGCTCAACAACCTCGCTCTAGCGCTACCATAATTAGTGCTGCACAGCAGGCATTTCCAAGTTTACATATTCGCGCCATACAATACCCAACCAAAGCAAATAAAGCGGTGATGGTATTAGGTGATAACAATGACATTTTAGTGCGCTTACGAGCCAATAAAGTGTACTTAGATGCAGCTTCAGCAGATGTATTAGCAACTCAAAAGGCGGCTGATTTACCAATTGTTGCGCGCATTAAAGACACTGCGGATCCTTTGCATTTTGGTAACTTTGCGGGGCTTGGTACTAAATTAATTTGGGCGCTATTTGGTTTTTTGATGACGTTTATTTGTGTAGCGGGGCTTTATATGAATTGGCTAAGAGTTAAACGCAAGCAACCGTCATTATTAAAATGGTTTGGTATTATGGGAGCGGTAAGTATGCTGCTGATAGGTTATTCACTGTTGCTTACCATACAAACTTTTAGTGTTCGCCAAGCACCGGCAACTGTGTATTCGCCAGTGCTTGGAATAACTCAGTCAAATAATTAACTAGTGACTAAGCCGTAGCAACCCAGTGCCACAAATACTAAGGCTGCTAGCATTCTAACTTTTGCCAGAGGAATACGTTTTAGTAACGCATTACCTGCAAAAATCACTGGCACATTGGCAAGCAACATACCGACTGTAGTACCTATAGTGACCCATAATACCGATTGATATTGCGCACCAAGTAACACGGTCGCTATTTGAGTTTTATCACCTATTTCAGCGATAAAAAATAGCACTAAAGCAACTAAAAATGCCCCGTACTGATCGTATTTATTGCTTACTTCTTCATCCTTATCGGGGATCAAAAGCCATAAGCCAACAATAATAAAACAGCTGTTCACAATCCAAGGTAAGTATTCAGAGGTAAAGCTTCCCGCGAGATAATCTCCTAACCATGCAGATAAGCCATGATTGATGATAGTCGCGACCAAAATACCTAATATAAGTGCGGTTTTATTAGCAAAACGGGCAGCCAGTAACAAGGATAAAAGCTGGGTTTTATCGCCTATTTCAGCTAGGGCAACGGTGACGGTTGATGTGATAAAGGTATCCATTTTTACTTCTACGAGGCGGGAACATTAAACCAAGGTAAACACCTATCTCCCGCCATGAGGATAGTGTTTACCCAGGTCTTGCCGATAATGCTTGCTACATTACAAACTTACCATGCACATGTGGTGCAATTATGTTGATAAGTTTACTTGCCGCGCTTTAATAACAAAGCGGTCAAGCAGGCTACTCCCCCGAGAAGCGCGCACTTTGCCATAATTTATTTTTAAAGTAAAGGTACAAGCATGGCATTATGTATTAAATTGAAATGTGACCATATCAAGAAGCAGCCTGACATAATTGGCAGCAATAACGCTTTAAGCAGGCAATTTATTAAACCAGTTTGTTTATTGTGCTGTGTTTAACTTCGGCTTGTATTATATCTCACTCGCTTTAGCGTATTTGGCTAGTAATCAAAAAAGACCCTATGGATACTGTGTGACTGTTAAATAAAAGTAACAAAATTTAACATTTACACACACATCAAAAAGGTCGAACATGCACACAATAAATAAAAAAGCATTATCAATAGCCGTGGCACTGGCTTGTTCATTCCCAGTACATGCCCAACAAGCAGCTACTGATAACTCAATAAATGCGAATGAAAGTAAAACTGCTGACGCACAAAGCACCTCATTAGAAGTTATTTCAGTTACAGCTACCAAGCGTAAAACCAAGTTAATGGAAACACCCGTTGCCATTACTGCATTATCAGAAGCGGATCTCAGGCAAAATGGCGTAAATAGTGTTAAAGACATTGCCAACCTAGTACCTGGCTTAGATATTTCTACAGCGACTGATCAATCAGCGCCAGTTATTTCTATGCGTGGTGTACGCTCCACTAATATTACTGAGCTTGGCGATCCCGCTGTTGGTGTGCATCTTGATGGTATTTACTCGCCAAGAATGCAAGGCGCACTTGCTTTGATGTATGACATTGATCGGGTAGAAGCACTGAGGGGACCGCAAGGAACACTATTTGGCCGAAACTCAACAGTTGGTAGCATTAATGTTATTTCAGCAAAGCCTGAATTCACGCATTTATACGGTAACTTAAATATTGAAGGGGGAAATTTTAACAGCAAAAATATTGATGCTATGATCAATATTCCAGTCAATGAAGAGTTTGCAGTGCGGTTTTCTGCCAAAGGCCTTAAGCGCGACTCTTATCTTGAGGGTTATTATGACCCCAACCAATATGACTCAAGACGATTAAGTGACGATATACTCAACGCACCAGTTATCTCTGAAGACTCTTATCAAGGTATCGGACAAACCGTTACACAGCGTGAAAACTGGTGGATAGATGGTGCAGGCACAGATCCAGAGGCGCAAAAAGTACGCCAATTAACACCTGCTGATAAAAGCGATTTTTACAATAATGCCAACGAGTACTCGTTCAGAATTAGTACTCTTTGGGAGCCATTAGATGGCAGTTTTTCGAACCATACGGTTTTTCAAAAGTATGTTAATGACAGCAATAATAACCTTGATTTAGTGAACTGCGATAAAATTCGTGGTAGAAGTGCGGAATTGGGCGGCGATTGTTCAAACTTTTTACCCAGTGACAATACCTATCAAGCGGTTGTTAATGTACCGGGCGAGCTGAATTTAGATATTACTTACCTGAGAAACACCCTTAACTATAATATAAATGACCAATATTCACTGGTGTGGTTACTAGGTTATGAAAATATGGAGCGCTCTTCAGCACAGGATAGCGAAGTTGGCCTCGATCCGTGGGATGGGGCAACCTACTTCTTAGATGGCACTGGCGCTGAATCTTTTTCAACAGAAGTGCAATTACAGTCAGATGAGTATGGTGACTTTATCTGGATTGTTGGTGCTAACTATTTCCACGAAAAAACCACCACCTTAGGTTATTACGATAACCCGATGGATGATAAAGCCTTTTGGGATCAACCAGATCGTTCAACAGATGCATTCGCTTTGTTTGGGCAAGGTACCTACAAATTAACCGATAAATTGCATGCCACATTCGGTTATCGCTTTAGTGACGAAACCAAACAAGACAAAGGCGGTAGAACATACCGTTGCTCTAATGCGGATGGTTGCGCGGTAGGCTGGTTAAATAGAACTGATCTGAATAATCTACCCGCTGATTATTATGAAGATCCCGCTATTTATGCCTCATACTTTGCAAACGACAACAAAGGCAGTTGGCAACAACATGATTTTCGTGTTGGTTTAGACTATGACGTTTCAGCACAAACCATGATTTATACTTACCTTGCCAGTGGTTTTAAGGCCGGTGGTATTGGTGATGTTTATGAAGTTGTCAATGATAGAACAGGCGATGTAACGCGCTTTGAAACCAAGTTTAACCCAGAAGAAGTACTCACTTGGGAACTTGGTGCTAAGTCTAGCTTTTTTGATAACTCTTTGAACTTAAAAGCGGCATTTTTCTACACAGATTATACCGACATGCAATACGCCTCTGTTGGCTCAATTGGTAACGTTGAGCGTTTATCGGTTGTTGAAGACGACAATGGTACACCGGTTTTAGATGAAAACGGGGAGCCAGTACTGGATTTTCAAAACCAGCCTGTGATTGCTTATTACACGCAAAATGTACCGGGCTCGACAATCAAAGGCCTTGAATTCGAATTTGATTGGAAGCCGTATCCAAACGGCCGTATTACCGGTTATATCACTTGGACGGATGCAAAAATCACTGAGGATTGGAATACTAAATGGGATTATGATTCTGAATACCTGTTTGATATCTCTTACGAGGAGTCGATTGATCCTGAAAATACCTTGCTTGCAACCAACCTTAAAGGCAACAACTTAGCAATGACGCCTAAGTACACGGCGAACATTAGCTATACCCACACATTTAATTTAGGTGAATATGGCTTTATTCATAGTTGGCTTAATGCTAGCTGGAAAGATGACTCGTACTCAACGGTATGGAATGTTGATAAACACTTAGATGACATGGATTTTAGTGTGTCGGATGAGGCAACTCAATATATTGACGATAGCCGTGATGCCTTTGCTGTCTATAACGCATCAATCAAGTATGAACCGCAAGGGCAAAACTGGTACGCAGAAGTATTCGTTAATAATGCCTCTGATGAAACGATTCAATATTGGAATAATACCAGCAAAGGTGTGCCAAAAGGCAGCTTTGGTATGCCAAGGTATTACGGTGTAAGAGCTGGTTTTTCATTCTAGATAACCTCACCACAATTAACCTTCCCACAGTCACGATGCCACTGTGGGAGGTATAAAATTCAAATAAGGATCAATTATGAAAACAACGCTTATTAGCTCGTTAGTTGCGGCTTGTGTGTTTATTTCGCCATGTACTTATGCAAATTATTTTAAAGATAATTTTTCGTGGGGTTACGATAATTCCATTTGGAATGCCCGAAGTGGCGACAATGGTTCGCCTTTTGGCTGTGTTTTTAGCCCCGCAATGATCAACCCAAGTGAACATGGCGTTACACTTTCCTTGGCTCAAGGTTCATGTGCAGAGCTGCAAAGCAACAATTTTTATAGTTTTGGTAAGGTGCAGGGTAGCCTTAAGTCGGGCAATATCGCAGGAACGGTGTCTTCAATTTTTACTTACACATCGTGGTGGGATGTGCCCGGGCGTGCCTGGCAAGAAATTGATATAGAACTTTTGCCTTCTCTTGGTAATGTGGTTCATACTAATGTTATTTATCAGCCGCAAGGCGGTACGTATCAAAGTTGGGAAAAGGACATCGATCTCAGTCAATATGGGCTTGATTACCGAGAAAATTTATTAACTATTGGCTTTGCTTGGTCTAGTACCTCAATTCGCTGGTATTTGTATGATTCGCAAGGCACAGAGCAAACAATAAGAGTGCTTTACAAAGACAATGGCGATGGTCATTTAGCTGAAAATGAAATACCAGCGTATGCATGGCCGGTGGATAATACAAAAATAATGATTAACCACTGGAATGGCGATAATTCGACCGAAGGCAATTACTTTCCTGGTCAATACTATGGCAGCCCTTCGTGGGCGTATTATGATTTTATTGAATACATTCCTCAATAAAATTAATAAGTTTGTATTTATAAATAGAATTTAAACTCGAAGGTTTTTAATGTCTCAAATCAAATATTCTAAATTAGCACTGTGTTTATTGCCCGTCGTTGCCACGCTTACTTGTCAATCATCATTTAGTGCAGTGAGTGAGCACGTCAGCTGGCCGTATGTAAACAACAAGCTTAAGCGCGACCCAGCTGTTGAAGCGCAGATTGACCAACTACTGGCAAAAATGACCATAGAGCAAAAAGTGGCGCAGATGATCCAGCCTGAAATTGGTTATTTAAGTTTTGAACAAATGCGTAAGTATGGTTTTGGTTCATACCTCAATGGTGGGAACACTGCGCCTTATGGTAACAAACGGGCGGATCAAGCAACGTGGCTAAAATATGCAGATGAAATGTACCTGGCCTCAATAGACGCAACCCTTGATGGGATTGAGATTCCTACTGTTTGGGGTACCGATGCAATGCACGGTCATAGTAATGTGTATGGCGCAACGTTATTTCCACATAATATCGGGCTGGGTGCTGCGCGCGATGCTGATTTGATCAAGCGCATCGGTCAGGCCACTGCAAAAGAAGTGTCAGCGACTGGTATTGAATGGAGTTTTGCCCCTACTGTTGCTGTAGTAAGAGATGATCGCTGGGGTCGCACCTATGAAAGTTACTCAGAAGACCCTGACCTAGTGAAAAGTTATGCAGGGGAAATGGTTACGGGCATTCAAGGCACAATCGGTGATGACTTTTTAGCGGGCAGTAATCGTATTGCCACGGCAAAACATTTTGTTGGTGATGGCGGCACTGAGCGAGGCATAGATCGCGGCAACACACTGATCGATGAAAAAGGTTTAAGAGACATTCACAGCGCCGGTTATTTTTCAGCAATCAATGAAGGCGTGCAGTCAGTGATGGCATCGTTTAACAGCTGGAATGGTAAACGTGTGCATGGCGATAAATACTTACTGACTGACGTACTGAAAAATAAACTTGGTTTTGATGGTTTTGTGGTCAGTGATTGGAATGCCCATAAGTTTGTTGAAGGCTGCGACCTTGAGCAATGCGCGCAAGCAATAAACGCGGGTGTTGATGTGATCATGGTACCAGAGCATTTTGAAGCGTTTTATCATAATACCGTAAAGCAAGTGAAAACGGGCGTGATCGCAGAATCAAGGATCAACGATGCCGTGAGGCGTTTTTTAAGAGCTAAAATTCGTTGGGGGGTGTTTTCTAAGGGGAAGCCATCAGCGCGTCCTGAATCACAGCATCCGCAGTGGTTAGGGGCTACTGAGCATCGCACCTTAGCACGAGAAGCGGTGCGCAAGTCTCTGGTTTTACTAAAAAACAACGAAAACATCCTACCAATCAAAGCGAATAGCCGTATTTTGGTCGCTGGTAAAGCCGCAAACGCAATAAATATGCAAGCGGGTGGTTGGAGTGTTTCTTGGCAGGGCACAGACAATACCAATAGTGATTTTCCTAATGCTACGTCTATTTTTTCGGGTTTACAGTCGCAAGTAAGCAAAGCGGGTGGGAAGATCACTTTAAGCGAGTCTGGTGAATATACTCACAAGCCTGATGTAGCCATAGTGGTAATTGGTGAAGAGCCTTATGCAGAATGGTTTGGTGATATCGAGATGCTAGAATTTCAGCATGAAACTAAACATGCTCTTGCATTATTAAAGCAGCTAAAAGCTGATAATATCCCAGTCGTTACCGTATTTTTAAGTGGCCGACCACTGTGGGTTAATAAAGAGCTCAACGCATCTGATGCGTTTGTAGCTGCTTGGTTACCAGGCTCTGAAGGTGAGGGCGTTGCAGATGTATTGTTAACGGATAGCCAAGGTAAAACTCAGTATGACTTTACGGGTAAGTTGAGCTTTTCATGGCCTAAATATGATGACCAGTATACGTTAAACTTAAACGATGCAGACTATGAGCCATTATTTGCTTATGGCTATGGCTTAACGTATCAGGACAACATAACTGTGCCTGTTTTAAGTGAAAAAACGAGCCCTAAAAAAACGGTTAACCGTGATTCACATCCCTTGTTTGTAAGAAACTTAGCCAAAAATATGACTTGGCAACTGGCAGACACAAGCACAGAAAAAGTGTTATCCAGCGGTGCCTCTGCAACCAGTGGGGATAAACAAAGTTTACTGATGCAGTCAGTCAATCTATCGTATCAAGAAGATGGCCGAGGCTTTAATTGGCGTGCAAAATCTGTCGTTAGCTTGAGTTACTTAATGCCAGAGCAGCTAGATAGCAAATTTAATACAGGTTACCTTGAGTTGAAAATGCGCATAGATAAAGCCCCTAAACAGGGTGCTAATATGCAAGTGATGTGCAGCGAAAGCCACTGCTTAAGGAATATTGATTTTTCATCGTTTTCACAATCAATGGCAGATAAACGTTGGCATACTCTAGCTATACCTTTGCATTGTGATGACAGCGCAAAAGCTGAACAACCAATAACAGACGCGCTGCGCATTGCGAGTGAAAATTTAAGTTTAGCAATTGCAGATGTCGCGTTGATGATAAAACCGAGTGATGACTCAATATTATTAACGTGTGCAAAATAACACGCTCAGGCCGTTGATTAACCTTTGTTGATCAACGGCCTTTTATATTGGATTTAATAATGTGAATAGCAATAACCCTAGAAGTCAGTTGTTCTGGTTATTCCAAAGTTGTGGTTGGATTGTTTATGCAATGCTGACCGAATTAATGATCAAAATACCAAGCGAAGAGCCGTGGACAATACATATACCGCATCTCATAATTGATGTAGCGTGTGGCTTTTTGATCACTTTAGCTTTAAGGCGCTTTTATAATTGCTCTAGCCAGCAAGAGCTCAAAGTTAAAGTCGCGTTTCGAATTTTGCTGCTGTTAATTGCCACCCTATTGTGGACGCAAATTAAATGGGTTTCTCTGCAATGGTTATACGGCAACTGGTGGCAGCCAATGTCATGGTTTGACTTTGGAACGTGGACGTCGGCCTCATTAACTATGCTCTCCACTTGGACTGCTTTTTACTACGGCATTAAAATTTATTTAGACAACCTCGAGCAAACGCAAAAGGCTGCAGAAGCCACTCATTTAGCCAAAGAGTCACAGCTAAAAATGTTACGCTATCAGCTTAATCCACATTTTATGTTTAACAGCATTAATGCCATTTGCACGTTAATTTTGAAAAAAGAAAGCTTGCAAGCCGTTACTATGCTTGAAAAACTATGTGACTTATTACGCCATAGTTTATACACCGATCCCCTTGAGAAAGTAGCGATCAAAGAAGAAATAGCAATATTAAGAACCTATCTAGATATTGAGCAATGCCGATTTGCCGACAAATTAGAGGTTAACATCACAGTTGCACAGCAGTGTAATGAGCTGTTGATCCCATCTTTATTGATCCAGCCCTTAGTCGAAAATGCGTTAAAGCACGGTATGCGTGCCGATCAAAAAATGGTGATCACCATTAATATCGAAAAAACTAAAAATGCATTACTCATTAAGGTCGCCGATACCGGTAAAGGCTTTGATGACAATAAAAAAACCAACAGAGGTATCGGCTTGGCTAATTGTGAGCAACGCTTAAAATTAATCTATGGTAATAGCCACCGAATTGAAAAAGGCAATGCCAGTACTGGCGGTGCATGGCTATGTATTTCACTACCTATTAATGAGTTGCAATAATGATTCAATTAAAAACGTTACTTGTAGATGATGAATACAGTGCTGTTGAAGGCTTACGTATTCGTCTTGAAGCATTTCCTGAAATTAATGTGATTGGTAGTGCTGCAAGCGTTGACGAAGCAATTGCATTGCTCAACAAGGTTGACGTAGATTTAATTTTTTTAGATATAGAAATGCCATCTAAATCAGGCTTTGAGTTAATTAAACATTTTCAACCTGAAAGTTGCCCTGCGGTTATTTTTGTCACTGCATTTCACCAACATGCAGTGCAAGCATTTGAGGTGAGGGCACTGGATTATTTACTTAAGCCAGTTAAATTAGCTCGCCTAGCAGAAGCCATTGAAAGGGTTGTTACAACAGAAAAGCTACACCGTAAAACGGCACTTATTGAAGCTCACCAATCACTGGTCAACAACGATCCTCAAGAAGTCGGGGTTACGGGGAATTCTGAGTATAAGTTTGAAGCTGAAAACTTAGTGATCCAAGATGCAAAAAACCCAATTCAAATCATCCCGTTTAAAGATATTTTATGGATTGATGCGGCAGGGGATTATATGTGTGTGCACACACCCGCTGAAACACACGTAATGCGCGCGCGTTTAAAAGAGCTTGAAAAAAACACCCTTCCTGAAGGTTTCCTGCGAATACATAAATCAACGATTGTTAATTTAAGCCATATAAAACAACTTAATCCACTGCGAAACTCTGAATACATGGCAGTATTACAAAGTGGTAAAACACTTAAAGTTAGCCGTACTTATAGTAAAAATTTAAAGAGTTTGTTTAAACAGTAACGAGGGAAATTAATTTATGAAAATCATTGTAGATGATTTATCGTCAGGTGAGGTTATTAAGTTATTAGAAGAGCACTTAGCGGATATGTACGCGACATCACCGCCTGAAAATGTACATGCTCTGGATGTTGATAAGCTAAAGTCGCCAGATATTACTTTTTTTAGTGGCTGGCTTGATGGCAATTTGCAAGGCTGCTTGGCTGTTAAAAAGCTCGATTCTTCGCACCTTGAATTGAAATCAATGCGAACTAGCACCTCCGCTCGAAAATCAGGTGTTGCAACAAAGCTGCTGCAGCATGCGCTGAACTTTGCAACCGAGCAAGGTTATCAACAAGTAAGCTTAGAAACCGGATCACAAGCATTCTTTGAACCAGCGCGAAACCTCTATGAGAAGTTTGGCTTTAGTTACTGCGGCCCTTTTTCAGATTATATTGAAGATCCACACAGCCGTTTTATGACGATAAACCTGTCTTAAGGCGTTTTGATGATAAATGCATAATACAATGAATAACTTATCTGGAATGGGGTTTTTTGGTTCGCTATTTGGTTTATCGTATTTTAGTGATTCAGGCTGTGGAGGTAGTTCTGGCGGTGATGCTGGTGGGGGAGAGTGATACCCCTATCAAAGGGGAAATAAACGCGAGCTGGTCGCATTATCTTGGGATTGCGTGCAATTCAAAATGCCAATTAATACAACAGCAAATCCTTTTTATATTTTACGTATAATCGAAGTAACCGATTGAATCAAAATAGCAACTCGGCTATGGTTAATGCATCAATAAAAATAAATTAAAAACGGGTTATTTTACAGGCTCGTTAAATGGCAAACATGAATGAAGAAAATTATAGGCTCTACGCTGGCAAAGAAATCTTCTGCTTTTCAACGTTCGAAGATGCTCAGTCAGTCGCAAAAGAATTCATGGCAAATAAAGTCGAGCTTCGAATTGAAATATTGGTAGAGCTAGAGCCATTTGAAGCTGATTTTTGGGCTTACGAATACGAGAATAATCAATGGGCACCATCATGAATCTGCAAGTTGGTGCCCATTTAACAAGTATATTAACGAGCGCCATTTCCACTACCTGGCAGGACTGTTATGGTCAACTAATTCACTGTTCGGAATTAGTCGACCATAACATAGCGTTGATTCAGGAGCTCGTTTTTTAATTGAATTTGGCTGTTGGAGTTATTCTACAGCCTCTTTATGAAGCTAGGATGATTTCGTGAAATATTCAAACATTGGTAGCGCCATGAGTAAGAATTTGGGTTCTCGTGGATTGAGGGGAGACTCCTATCTCTATTTTGAGATAGAGGAAGCGCTTCATGATAGAACTATCCCAGATGAGTCTGAATTTGAAAGTGTTATGTATTCTGCATTCGAAAAATTTTCAGGTGTCAGTATAGAGTCAACAGAATATAGGCATATCGAGCGTCATAGTCATGGTGGAATGTCTTCTGGCATGATCGCACCAGAAATTTGGAAGAGTGAAATAATTCCGCATTTGAAGGAAATAATCTACGGCGGCAATATCTAGAAATGGCGTCTCGCATTCCCTAAATAGAAAAGGATAAGTTGTTAGCTGCTTTATGAAATATTTAACCAAATCTAAAATTGCAAGCTTAGCTAATATTCATTTAGTTTTAGGTGTTACTTTATATTTTTGCATATTAGGTGACTTTCATTTCAATAGTATTGAAACTTTTTCTGATTTTTGGTTTTTTATCCGGTTAGCTTTTCTAGTTAGCTTTTCTAGTTAGCTTTTCTAGTTAGCTTTTCTAGTTAGTTTTTTTAGCTTTGTCATTGGGCTTACATATTTCTGTCCTGTTTTGAGCTTGTTATATCGATGTTCGGCTTTAAGCTATTTCAGCGTAAGTTTTTTTGCAATGCTACCGTGCTTTGCTTTGTATTATTTTGAACCTGTACGATTTTACCTGTTCTCAATGGCTGCTAGTTTGGTGTTGGGATTATGTTTCTACCACAAGAATAGGGATAGCAGCTCACAATGCAGTTAAGGCTAGACTAAAAAAGCTTGCCTTAGTTCGTGCCTTTCTAATTTTAGCTAAGCCTTTTTAGCTGCTTATTGCAGCGTTACTAACATCGGCTTATGGCACAGACCGGAAGTCGAGATACTCCATAAATTTCTTATTGATAGCTCCAGGCACTCTCAACTTAATTTATCAATTTTTATCCATTCAACCA
>NZ_JBALXK010000028.1:0-54515 GCF_036960685.1 Pseudoalteromonas sp.
GTGACCAAGGTGATTATTATGCCTTGATCTGATCACTACATATTCTATAAGTTCAATTTATAATGATCTTGCCGTGGATGTGTAAATAGATTTTAGGAACTCGTGTATTAAGCGAGTTCCTAGGGTCTGTTTATCTTTGCGGATTAAAATTTGTTCAAACTAGGAGCGGTTTAATCACGGCGCGAGGTTTGTAACCTAGTGGGCTAAGTCAAAACCGAGCAACAAAGAGTAAATCGCCCCTAGGCAGAACCCGAAGGGCAGTGCCTGTTTGGCATTGATGCTGCGTTATCGCCTATTTATGGGGAATAACCACACCACATAGGCGCTGCCTTGCCTGAATACCAAACAGGCTGCTGCAAATTTAACCTTGAAAGGTAAACAGACCCTAGTCTTCAGTCTCACATGCTGTGAAGTATTTTATCTAAGTTGGCTTTTGATTTAGCAACGCTTTGTAAAGGCGTTAAACCAGCAGGGTATTCTTCTTGCTCTACAACCAACCACTGCGTGCCGCCATCGGTTATGAGTGCCTGAATTATTTTTTGCCATGGATAATTATTTTCCCCGAATATAGGGCTTAAGCCGTCATTTTCGTGGGTACGAACTTTTAAATGTGTCGCGTAGGTTCTACCTGCGTATTTCTTGATGAAATAAAGCGGTTCTTTGCCTGCGTAATGCACCCAGCCAATATCAAGTTGTAATGGCAAATTAGTGGGGGTATTACTGGCAATTGCATCCCAGTAGGTTGCGTTGTTAAATTGTTCGAACTCTCTATTATGATTATGAAAGCCAATTTGCATCTCATATTTTTGCGCGATTTCGTTCATTGCTGTTAATTGTTTTGTTAGTGACATAATACCTTTAGGATCCCATGCACGCTCATCCCACGGCACGAATAAAGTAGTGACACCGAGTGTTTTATAAAATAATAAGGTTTCCATCAAGCGGGTGTCAGTTAAAGCATCAAAGCCAATATGCGCACTGCTGGCCACTAAATCTAAGCTTGCGAGTTTGTTTTTAAGCGCCCGAGGGTTATTTTCATAGGGGCCAAAATCACCAGCAAACTCGAGTCCTTGAAATCCCATGTCAGCAAGGCTTGTGATGGTTGCGTTAAAGTCTGCTTTTAATGCCTCTTTAACCGACCACAATTGAACGCTTACTTTAACGGAGTCGCTCGTATTAGCGGTGGCAGGTGAAGATTGTAGTGCGAGTATGACTAAAATGCTTGCGACAGCATTAATTAAGAATGAATACATGGCTTTAAACATAATAAAATACCTAAAAATAAGCAGAGATCACTCCCTGCTTTGGTCTGGGCTAACTAACAATGTGTTGTGGATCAATCCTCTTTGTAAGCATATTCGCTTAAGCCAAGCTCATCTAAAATATGCTCTAAATGGGCTTTAGCCTCGGTTGAAGGGCCAGGGTAATCACCTGCAATCGGCACATTGCCTAAATAGCCGATATCTTTACAACCTTGTGGCGTACAAAAGAACGCAGCCAAAACTAATTCCTTAAAGCGATTGAATGCTTTAGCAATACGCTGGAAATGCTCTGGCGTATCGTCATTATAATAAGCTATATCATCCAATATAGCGTGTTGCTGTGCGTTATTGAGGGTGCTGTAAAGCTTATCGAAACGGATTTTAGATTCATCATCAATCCACGCTAATGCATGTAAAATAGTAACACGATCTTTTTGTTGGCCATGATAGGGCGCGCTGACCCACTCATCGATAACACTTGGCACATTAAGCTCCGATGCGCTTGGGATATTGCCTTCTTTAGGCACTAGCAGATCAGATAAAATAGCCACTAAAGTCAGCTGTGACTGAGTTAAAGTTAACGGCCAAGGCGATGCCGGTGGCATTACTAGGTTAGGGTCGGTGCCATAGCCTTTTGCTGTAATGGGGGCTATTTCAATATCAGGCCAATGTCCTGAACTGGTTGGCGTATCTTCAAGTACTTTAGTACAACCTGTGGTTAAACCAACAGTTGAACCTGCAGCAAGTAAGCCCAACCACTTAAGTGATTCTCGGCGTGTCATACCAGAAATATATTTGTATGAATCCATACGGTCGTTGGTGTTCATTACAATACTCCTTCACTGATCTGTTTAGCTAACCAAGTTGAATTACGCATCGCCAGTGTCATAATCGTTAAGGTACAATTTTTATGCGGGTTAGAAGCGAACACGCCGGCATCCATAACAAACAAATTGTTGCAATCCCAGGTTTGTCCCCACTGATTAGTTACCGAGTCTTTTGCTGAGCTGCCCATACGGGTTGTGCCAACTTCATGGATAATTTCGCCGCCCTTTGAAATCGCTTGCTCAGCAGAAGGTAATTTGCCTACTTTGGCACCCATGTTTTCAAGGATTTGCTTCGCTGTTTTTAAACCATGCTCAATTTGCTTAAGTTCTCGATCAGACCACTTAAAGTGAAATTTAGAGACAGGGATACCCCATTTATCTTTTACTGTTTCGTCAATTTCCATGTAGGTATCTTTATTAGGTAGCATTTCGCCGCGCAGAGCAAAGCCAACGTATGAGCCATAAGCATCACGTATTTGTTGCTTTAATTGACTACCATAACCTTGCTTATCACCGGATACACCGGCTCCTGGTTGGTTAAAGCCACTGCCTATTTCAAAGTGATAACCACGCGGGAAATCAAGTTCTCCTTTGGCTTGGGCTTGGTGTCCCCACCAAGGAATAAATAAATGATTGGCGGTGTGGCCATCTTCGTTATAACGCGGGCGGCCTTTTAGTGCAGGAATTTGCGCGCCTAACCAAGCACCAGTTGAATCCATTAAATTACGACCTACTTGATCACTTGAATTAGCTAAACCTTTAGGGTGCTTTTTGTGTTTAGAATTAAGTAGAATTCGTGCTGATTCACAGGCGCTGGCCGCCAAAATAACGACATCGGCATCAATAGCGTGTTCTTGCGCAGAGTGCTTGTCTATATAACTTACACCAGTAACTTTGCCATCATCATTCACAGCCACCGATTTTACCATTGCATCTGTGATCACTTTTAAATTACCTGTGGCTTGTGCCATCGGTAATAAAGATGTGGTGGTTTGAAAAGCGGCACCAATTGAGCAACCCGCGCCACATGGAGTGGCGTAAAAGCAAGCCATCCGATCATCTTTAGGGCGAGTTAATACCGCGCGATGCATAGGAGCGGCGGTAATGCCAAGCTTCTTCGCTGAGGCTGCAATTAATAATTCTGGCACGCGGGGCTTCGGTGGCGGCTGTAATACACCCTCAGGTGAAGGAGGCATGTCATCTAAGCCGGTGTTAGTGCCACAAATACCGACTAACTCTTCGGTAATATCGTACCAAGGAGCGATATCTTCGTACACAAATGGCCAATCAGCACCTTGGCCGTCACGGCTTTTACCTTTAAAGTCATGTTCACTAAAACGAAGTGAATAGCGACCCCAATGGTTAGTACGTCCGCCGAGCATGCGTGCACGCCACCATAAAAACTCTGAGCCTTTCGCGCTAGTATAAGGCTCATCGGGTACCTGCCAACCGCCATCAACAGTGGCATCATAAAAACCAAAATTTTTATCTTTAGTACTGGTTGCCATTAATGGCGCTTCACTGTTGCGGCGAAACATAGGGCTTTCTGTTTTCGGGTCGTAATTACGGCCCGCTTCGAGTAATAATACTTTGTGGCCAAGCTTTGTAAGAGTATAGGCGGCCATTGCACCACCGGCACCTGAGCCGACAACTAACACTTTATGGTCAAATGTTGACATAATTACAGCTCCTTAATTTTTATATTTTTGAACCACACTTTGTCACCATGATCTTGCAGGCCAATACGGCCTTGTTTTGCAGTAGCAAAATCTGACCATGTTGCAAATTTACTGTTTTTAACTAAGGTATTCCACGTGCTGCTGCCCACTACAATACTGGCCGCGCTTACTCCATTTTGCCAAACCTGTAAATGGTTGTTGAGCATTTTGATGCGCACAGTATTCCATTGCATTGCAGGTTTATGCGCTGCTGCAGGAGCTGTTAGCAAGTCATAAATTGACCCCGATAAATGAGAGTCGATTTTGGTATCTGAATGGCGCTCATTATCAATAATTTGGATTTCAGGCGCATGCGAGTAAATATATTTACCCAGTTCATCGGCTAGAACAAAAATGCCGCTATTACCAACTTCACTGATTTTCCAATCAAGCTTTAAATCAAAGTTTTTGTAGTTCTTTTTAGTTAATATGTCACCACCGCCTTTGGTAAGTAACATAGCACCATCGTCGATAGTCCATTTTGGGCTGAGTGTATCGCTTTTAAAATTGCGCCAATGAGACATATCTTGGCCGTTGAATAGTAATTGCCAACCAGCATTTTGTTCTTCTTTAGAAAGTTGGTTATCAATATTCTTAGCAAATGCAGTGCTAGTGAAAGCTAAAGCAATTGATAATGCTGAAAGTGATTTAAGCATAAAGTACCCCTTTATTTTGTGTGCGATGTATTGCTATTAAACGTATTTTTCTACATTTTTATGTTTTGTTATAAACAGGTGAAGCCCGATAAATACAACTATTAATACAATTGGAAAGATTAATAGGTTTTGCAAAACAGCCTGACCGGCAACGACTTCTATTTGCTCTGCTGAGATCTGTGTTTGTTGAGCTTGCTGTTTCGCAGTGTCAATCCAATAGCCTATTACTGGGTTCCACAGACTCATTGCGAACATGCCTGCGCCACCGATTAATGACATGCCTAACGCCCCCGTTTTTGGTGTGTACTCAGCAACACAGCCAATCATGGTAGGCCAAAAATAAGTAACGCCGATGGCGAATAGGGCGGCGGCAAAGTAAATTGCGCTGCCTTGTGCTTGGCTCATTAAAAATATGCCAATAGTTGAAAATACAGCTGAACCTAGTAGCACGCCCGACGGGCTAAAGCGATGCACAATAGGGCCTGCAAAGAAGCGACCCAGCGCCATTAATCCGGTGATTAGCGCGAGAATAACCATAGGTGAGGCACCCGACGAGCCGAGGATTTGTTCAATCCACTGCTGAGTACCAAACTCGGTCACTGCGGTTAGGGTCATGCAAATAATTAAAAACAGATATAAAGGCGAAAGTAAGTGTTTTAAGTTACTCGAAGTTGAGTTTTGTTGAGCATCAAATTGTGGAAACTGCGCTTTTACCATCATCAGGCCATAGATAATGGTTGGTACTAGAATTAACGCCACTTGCCATTGCCAACTCAAACCAAAAGAGGTCATCGCGTTTGACGCCAGTGCACCGATGACAATGCCGCCAGGGAACCAAACATGGAAGCGGTTTAGCATAGTTGTGGTGTTTTTTGGGTACATTTGCGCAATAAGCGGATTACATCCAGCTTCAACTGAGCCATTGGCAAAGCCAATTAAAAAGGTTGAGATCAGTAGCCCCCAAAAACCTTCGGCGATGATAGTTAAAAGCAGCCCCGCTAAGTGACAAACAAATGCTAAAGCCACTAATTTCTTAGCGCCAATGGCATTGTAAATAATGCCTCCGAGCATAGTCGCAACCGGAAAACCCAGAAATGCCATCGCATTGACCCAGCCTAACTGAGCGCCAGTTAAACCAAACTGCTCGCCTAATTGCCCTAAAATTCCGGCTCTTATTGCAAACGTCATTGATGTAACAATGAGTGCAATACAGCAAAGCCGAAAAATAATACGGTGGTTATTGTTATTATTCATTGTGTGTGTTCCTGTTTATTTAATGCCTAATATCCGCTTATTACGCTCATCATTGGTTGCCAGTGCAGTAAAGTCATCAAATGCTTTAGCTGTTGGGCGGATCAGATGATCTTGAATAAATTTAGCGCCTTCACGGGCGCCATCTTCTGGGTGTTTAATACAGCACTCCCACTCTAAAACGGCCCAACCATCAAACCCATATTGGGTTAATTTGCTAAAAATACTCTTAAAATCAATTTGGCCATCACCTAACGAACGGAATCTGCCAGGGCGGTCTTGCCAATTTTGATAGCCGCCATAGACGCCGCTACGACCATTTTGATTAAATTCCGCATCCTTGACGTGGAATGCTTTTATACGCTTGTGATAAATATCAATAAACGAAAGATAATCAAGTTGCTGTAATACAAAATGGCTTGGATCATAAAGAATATTTACCCGAGGATGGTTATTGGTCGCCGCTAAAAAGCGCTCAAAAGTAATCCCATCATGTAAATCTTCACCAGGATGCAACTCGTAACAAACATCCACTCCCATTTCATCAAAGTAATCGAGTATTGGTAGCCAGCGATTAGCCAGTTCAGTAAACCCAGCCTCGACTAGACCTTGTGGTCGTTGCGGCCAAGGGTAGAAAGTATGCCAAAGCAACGCGCCAGAGAAAGTAACATGGGTGTTCAACCCTAACTGTTTACTCGCTTTGGCGGCCATCATCAGTTGAGATATAGCCCACTTTGTTCTGTCAGCGGGGTTGCCGCGTAATTTCTCGGGCGCAAAGTTATCGAACATTTCATCGTAAGCTGGATGTACGGCAACTAATTGACCTTGTAAATGCGTAGATAGCTCTGAAATTGTAAGCCCTGCTTGTGCTGCAATACCAGTCACCTCATCGCAGTAATCTTGGCTTTGAGCTGCTTTTTCTAAGTCAAACAGCTCGGGATTTGAGGTGGGGAGTTGAATTGCTTTATAGCCTAAACTTGCCGCCCACTGACAAATACTTTTAAAGTCGTTAAAAGGTGCCTCATCACTGATAAATTGGGCTAAAAATATTGCCGGGCCTTTTATGTTATTCATAGTTTGCTTATCCAATTTTAAATGTTTGCCATTTCGTGTCTTGGCTTGATGCCTCTACAGCATTTTCAATAAATGCCATGCCACGAATGGCTTCTTTAATACCCGGTACGTCATAGTCAGCGTTACTTGCTAGGCCACCTGCTTTTTTCGCGTCGATCTGCTTTGCAAAATTGACATAGATATTGGCAAATGCCTCAAGGTAACCTTCGGGGTGACCGGCGGGGGCACGTAAAGCACCTTGAGCGGCTTGGCTTTTTAGCGCCACTCCTGCTCGCAGCAAAGTTGTTGGCGCATTATGACTTTTTAGCCATAAACTGTTGGGTTCCATTTGCGACCATTCGATACTGGCTTTATCGCCGTAAATACGCAGAGTAAGATTATTTTCTTCGCCAAGAGCAACTTGGCTGGCTAATAACACACCTTTGCAACCTGTGTTAAAACGCAGTAATACCGTACCATCGTCATCAAGGGTGCGCCCTGGTACAACGTGGTTTAAATCTGCGCATAACGCTGTTATTTCCAAGTTACTGACATATTCAGCTAAGTTTGCAGCATGGACACCAATATCAGCTATACAGCAGCTAATACCTGCTTGTTGTGGATCTAAACGCCATTTTGCTTGTTTAGCTTGCTCGTCTTCATTGCTCGAAAGCCAACCTTGACTGTATTCCACAATTACTTTACGAATAGTACCCAGCTCACCTTGAGCAATACGATGACGTGCTTCTTTGATCATCGGGTAACCCGTATAAGTGTGGGTTAAGCCATACAAGCAATCACTTGATTGCACGATTTGCTCTAATAACAAGGCCTCTTGTAAATTCAAGGTCGCGGGTTTATCTGATAAAACATGAAAGCCGCTTTCAATGGCAAGCTTTGCGATGGGAAAATGCAAATGATTAGGGGTAACAATGGCGACAAAATCAATGCGTTGATCTGCAGGTAACTTAGCTTCTTCAATAAACATTTGCTGATAACTGTCATAACAGCGGCTGGGATTAATACCTAACATCGCTGCTGTTGCTTGGCTACGGGCTGGATCTGAACTAAAAGAACCCGCAACTAACTCAATTAAGCCATCTAAACGCGCTGCAATACGATGAATAGCACCAATAAATGCACCTTCAGCACCACCAACCATGCCCATACGGATCTTTGTTTTATTCATTAAAAGTTCCATTTCAGTCACTGACAACTGAAGTTAGTTAATATCATGTTATTAATAATAGGGAATGCCTGGCAGTAGGGCTAATATAAATTCGGTTGACAATGCAATAAAATCGGCGTTTTATATATTAGTAACAAATTCTGATTTTTAGAGATTTATAGTATGGATGTTGAGACGATTATTGATAAGGCAGGTGTAAAGCAATTGATTGCTGCATTTGATTTATTACCTGATATTCTATTTTGGGTAAAAGATAAAGAAAGTAGAATTTTACATGCTAATCAGCACTTTATTGAGCACCAAGGCTATAAATTATTAGAGCAAATATTACTGAAAACCGATTTTGATTTTTCTTCAAAGCACCTTGCATTTCAATATGTGAATGACGATAAACGCGTTATGAACGGCTATATTGTCACCGATCGATTGGAATTAAATCAGACCTCAAATGGTGAATTAGCTTGGTTCTCAACGTCTAAAAAAATGATCTGTGATGATGACGGCAATCTACTCGGTACGTATGGCATTACACGCCATTTACAGAAAACCTCCAAGGCGCTTTCTCATGTAAGAGCCATTGAAGGCCCGGTTAATTATATTCGAGAACACTACCATAGAAATATCTGCGTTGAAGAATTAGCCGAACTTGCGCACTTATCCGTAAGTGCACTAGAGCGCCGTTTTAAAAAGCACTTAGCGAAAACACCGAATCAATTTATTAATGAGATCCGCCTCGAAAATGCACGTAAGTTATTAGTTGAAACACGTTTACCTATTTCACAAATAGCGTATCAATGTGGTTTTGCTGAACCTAGCTATTTTAGCAAGCAATTCAGACGCTTATTTGGTGAAATTCCATCGCAAATGCGTGCACATATTGAGCGTTAAATGTGCATTTTGGCTAATTGAATTGCACCTTGCTCAGGAGAATACTGTGCATCACAAAGATAGCGTTGTGCTTTACTTGATAACCAAGGCGTAATTACTTTTGCGGTGCCGCCCATTAAGGTAATACGTTGATAGCCAAGCTGAGCTAAATGGTCGATATAGCGGGTAATAAATTGCGCGGCTTGCGTTAATATAATATGTGCTACGGGATCATCTTGCATCTTGAACACCAAAGGAGCAAAACTTGCAAAGTAGGCCGGTTTTTCGTTGAGTGCAAGCTCAGTAAGCGAGCTGCTAGTGTCACAACCCAGCTCGGTAAGTAGACATTTAATTAATGGGCTTGAAGGAGACATCGCGTCTAATACTTCCAGTGCATACCTAAATAAACTTAAGCCAATCCAACCACCGCTAGCTCCATCACTTAAGAGTAATCCATGACCTCCTAATTCAATGACAGCATTATCTTTTATAGCGCCTGCACAAAAACCTGTGCCTAATATGATAATTGCACCACTGTTATCGCCATGCGCACCTTGGCAGGCGATATGTAAATCAGTCGAAAAATTAAACTGTGCAAATGGGGGTTGCCATTGCGCCATTGTGTTTTTTGCGCTATTGATCCCCGCACCAGCAAGACCTGCATAAGCGTTAATCCTAGCAATGGCAGTGGCTGGTAAATTGGCTTTTTGCAACGCAAGTGCCGTAGCCGCAAGGATTGATTGTTGAGCAACAGAAACTGAAGTGGCAATATTTGCAGGGCCACTTTGCGCATGCGCAAGTAATACACCGCAGTCGTTTTCGAGTCTTACCTGGCATTTAGTGCCGCCGCCATCAATACCTAAAAACAACGGGGTATGAGATTGATTAGTCATGTTTAGTCTGCTCGTTATGCGATTTTTGTAAAATTGAGTTAATTAATACTGGATCCACTAAAGAATCACTATTAAGTACGCCTGAGTAAGTATGCAATGAGAGTGAATCTTCACTGCCAAGCTGCCATAAAATATGCGCGTTTTGTGGTGTTACACCGCCGCCTATTACTATCTCGATTTGTCCTTTAGCGTCAGTAATGATGAACTGTAACTGCTCGATCCCTTGCATTACATTTTTATTTTCAATCCAGGGGGTGCCATTGGTTAGAATACGGTCAATCCCGAGTTCGCTTAAAATGCGGATCGCTCTACGTCTATCAGCAATACAATCGAAAGCGCGGTGAAAAGTGGTGGCCAGTTGATAGTGTTTAGCGCACTGAATCAATGTTGATGTAGCTGCTACATCAAGTTGATTGCCAACAATTGCGCCAAAAACGACTCCTGTGGCACCTAATTGCGCTGCGCGCGCTATCTCGCTAGTCATCGTTTTAAGTAACGCAGCGTCAACGTTAAAGTGATCCGCGATTGGCCTAACCATGACAAGTAACTCACCATTTGCGGGCAATGCTTTTGCTGCAATTTCAATTTCACCTGCCGCTGGACTTAGCCCATCTAGATGCATTGCAGCACACAATTCGATGCGCCGTGCACCTGCTCTAAATGCTGTTTTAACATTATTCGCTAAATTTATATGATCATCTGCATTTAAACAAATTTCTAAATTTTTACCCATCGAGTAATTCCATAATCTTGAGCTGATTGATTTCGATAAATTATTTAACATTCAAATTGTAATTCAAATAATAAAATATAGCATTAAAATTCAATCGGTTAACTTTTATTTTTGCGTGTTTTTTATACTGTAAAAATGTGTAACTAACTAATTCTTCAGTTTGTAACTATAAATGAGCTGACTATAAATTGGATCTGTTTTTTAGCTAAACGCCGATTTTGTCCTGCTAGCAACCGAATTTCTATTATCACTTTCTTTAACAGAACCCTATTCTGGAAATGCACTTTAACAGGCTATTAACCCTCTGCGAAATGATCTGAGTATTACGGATTCGTTTTTCGTTAAGGGCTTTAATGTGAATAAATATAACCAAGCACACACAATAATAAAGGAAATTGGCATGAGTAATACTAGAACCAGTAATGGAGCGCGATTTAGTGATAATTTTAAAAAAACAGCACTGTGCATAGCTGTATTGGCATCAAGTAATATAGTAATTGCTCAAGAGCAAGAAGTAGATAACGAATTTGAAGTAATCGAAGTTCGTGGCATACGCTCATCAGCAGCACAAAACCTTGCAATTAAAAGACTATCTACAGCAAATGTTGATGCAATTACAGCGGAAGACATTGGTAAGTTCCCAGATAAAAACGTCGCAGATTCGTTACAGCGAGTTCCTGGTGTACTCATTGACCGTGATGGTGGTGAAGGGAGTAGGGTCAGTATTCGCGGAACTTCCCCTGATTGGACGTTAACACAACTCAATGGTAATTACCTTGCTTCATCAGATACAGGCGTACCGAGTAGAAGCTTCAATTATGCATTATTACCATCGAGCATGATCAGTAGCGTGGAAGTTTATAAAAGTGCAGAAGCTCGCATTGATGAAGGAGGTATTGGCGGAACAGTGATTTTAAATACACGTAAACCGCTAGAGATGGAGGCAAACTCTGGTGCTTTGAGTGTTGAAGCAACGTATGATGATGTTTCTGAAGATCTACAGCCACAGCTTAATATATTGTATTCATGGAAGAATGATGATGAAAATTTCGGTATTTTAGCAGGTTATACACGCCAAGATAGAACCGTTACTACGGTTTCTAATGTTGCGTCAGGCTGGCGTTTTTATTCAGATACTGTTGAAGGCGCAGACCAACCTGCAATTGTAGATCAAGCAACTGGAGAGGTTTACAACAATGTATGGGCACCATCGGGCATGCATGTAAAAAATGCTAATCAAGATCGCACACGTGATGGTTATCAGCTCGCTATCCAATGGATGCCAACCGATAACTTAGATCTAAATTTTAACTACTTTGGTGCTAAGCTTGGTTATGATCAAACTGGTCAAGAAGTGTTTTTTGCTGAATGGAATGATAACCATAATCCATATTTCGGGGTTAAGTTAGATGGAGACACTGTAGTAGCTTATGGCAATGCAGACAATGGTTTATTAAATGAAAATAATTGGGGGGATGCTGATGTTAACAATGGAGTTCCAGTAAGGCGTGGGCTTTTATCCCCCCAATTGACTGCAAGAGAACGTTTTGGTGAATCACAATCAAACTCTTTTGATTTTGATGCGACTTATTATGGAAATGGTTATTCACTTTCAGTCCAAGTGGGTCACACCGAAGCTAAAGGTGGCACATCCAAAGAAACTTACGCAAACATAGATGCTCGCCAAGGTTCTGTAAACAGTTGGTTTTTTAACATAGAAAATGGTAGACCTAGCTACGATGTTTCCACTGATTTATCAAAAGATAAACAAGCATACCAATACTATGATTGGTTTGATTCTTATTCATCAGAAAATAAAGACTCTGAAAATTACATTCAATCGGATCTTAAAATAGATTTTGATGGTGATTTTTTTACCAGTTTTTTTGTCGGAGCAAAGTATCGACAGCATGAAATTAAGGGTATCAGGAATAATTTTCGTTGGGATGATGGCATCGCTGATAACGGTGGTTACCGAGGTTATTTACCTGGCACTGAATGGTTCCATAATCCTGACTTTCACCCAGACGCAGAAAGCTTAGTAAGCGATACCATAGTTGACAACAGTGCCGGTAATACAGGTGCTTTTGATTTTCTTGCCTTTGATTTCGCTGCGTTAGACCAGTATCTTTTAAATAACTTTAGCCCAACTGTAGTTCCAACATTATCAGGAACCTATACCTTAGAAGAAGATATTTGGTCGGTCTATGCACAAAGCAATTTTCAATGGCGTGATCTTAGGGGTAACTTTGGGGTTCGTTATGTTAATACTGAACTAAGTACTTTAACGTATGATGATGTAATAGGCCAAGATAGTAATGATACAGTTCCCAATGACCGCTCAAGTGACGATGGGGAGTGGCTCCCTAGTTTGAATTTAGCATGGGACATGAACGATGATATTGTTGTGCGTTTTGCTGCAGCACGCGCTATGTCACGTGTTAGTTATTCTGATTTGAGTCAAGCTGAGTCTTACGGGCCACCAGTTAATATAAACTCCCCTGATTCTTGGACTGGCCGTGGTAGAGGCACTTCGGTTAATACAGGTTTAGATCCTATGCTCTCAGATCAGCTCGATTTAGGAATCGAGTGGTATTATGCTGAGGGATCAGCTTTAGGTGCTACTTTATTCAATAAAGATATTTCTAACCTACCTATTTCTTCTCTCGAAATTGTTCAACGCGAACATGATTGCTGTAATGGACCGATTGAGGTCGAAATGAATACTAAAGTGGGCGGAGGTGAAGCTCAGTCAACTGGTATAGAGCTCTTTTTCCAGCATTCATTCGAAAGTGGGTTTGGTGTTTTAGCTAACTACACTTTTACGGATACTAGCACCAGTGAAGTTACCAATGAGGGCCAAAAAACAGATGCTGAAATTCCTGGTACTGCCAAGCACCAATATAATTTTTCTGTGTACTTTGAGAATGATGACTTTAGCGTCAGGGCTTCGTATAACTGGAAAGATGACCGTGCTAATGGAATTCATAAAGGTTACAACATGTATACGAAAGATTATGGCCAACTTGATGTGAATGCAGCTTATAATTTAACTGAACAACTGTCTTTAACAGCTTCTGTGGTTAACTTAACTGAGGAGGTTGAAGAGGGGTATTGGAAACAAGAGAATCGGTTTACCTATAACCAGTATTCAGGAAGAAGGTTTTATTTAGGTGCTAATTATAATTTCTAAATAGCTTAACTTGGAAATGCAACAAGTTATATACTAACGGGCACTTTAAAAAGTGCCCGTTTTAACTTATATCAGCAACTTGGTTTTGTTGTAACGGGAGATGATCAGTTTGAGTATCATATGCAATGGTGTGAAAATTAAACCCGTAAAATTTTTCCCAAGGTTTTACCTTTAGCCAATTCATCTATGAGTTTGTCGAGATAGCGGATGTCTTGCATGGTGGTCTGGGTTATCTCTTCTACACGTACACCACAAATGACTCCTTTGATCAGCTTACGTGCAGGGTTTAGTTGTGGGGCTTGTTTGAAAAATGTTTCAAAATCAGTGTCGTTAGCAAGCAGGGTTAATAATTGTTCTTCACTATAGCCAGTTAACCAAAAAATAATACGATCTACTTCTGCTTTGCTCCGGCCTTTTCGTTGTGCCTTATTTATGTATAACGGATAAACCTTAGCAAACGCCATATTGTAAATTTTATGATTTTGCATGTTAATCCCCACTTTCTAATCTGTCTTGATCACTATCTCATAAATTCCGCCGTTTATGCTAGCGTGTTTTATGTTTGAAAATTGTGCTTTGCTGCGCTACTGTTTTGGGTAAATGAGTAGCTTTTCACTGGCATTAGCTGTGAAATTTCAGCGCGTCAATTTTAAGCTTAAAGAGCTAGGCGATTGATGAATATAGAAAATACACCAGCCACAAATGAAGCAGTTAAAAACAAGCTAGCAGCTATATATCGTGATGAAGGACGACGCATATACGCGACCTTGATCCGTTTATTAGGGGACTTTCAGCTGGCAGAAGAAGCACTTCATGATGCTTTTAGCACGGCGCTTACACAGTGGCAATCAGAGGGTATACCAAATAAACCAGCGAACTGGCTTGTTTCTACTGGTCGTTTTAAAGCAATTGATCAGTTACGGCGACAACATCGCCATAGTGAAATTGTGGCGCAATTAGCAAATGATTGTTCTGAACAGACAGTTGTTACTAATGAGTTTGCTCTATCAAACGAAATAGATGATACGCTGATCTCAGATGATCAGCTGCGCTTGATTTTTACCTGTTGTCACCCTGCAATAGATATAAAAGTACAAGTTGCACTAACGCTACGTGAGGTCTGTGGCTTAACAACGGAAGAAATTGCCAGTGCATTTTTAACCTCTGTATCGACCATGGCACAGCGTATTGTGCGTGGTAAACAGAAAATTCGTGACGCTAACATTCCCTTTCAACTCCCCTCAAAAGAAGAACTAGAGAGCAGAGTTGAGGCTGTGCTATCTGTTATTTATCTGGTGTATAACGAAGGTTATTCATCCTCTGCTGGTGAAAGTGTCACGCGTTCTGAGTTGACCATTGAGGCGATCCGCTTAGCACGGCTACTGCAGTCATTATTAGCCGACACAGAAGTAACGGGCTTACTTGCCTTAATGTTACTTAACGAGTCACGTAGCAATGCGCGCACTAATAAAGAGGGCGATATTATTCTGTTAGCAGAACAAGATCGTAGTCTATGGAACCAAGCTCAGATCCAAGAAGGAGTAGCGCTTGTGCAAAGCAGCACAGCTAAACGTGAATATGGCTATTATACTATTCAAGCCGCAATTGCAGCTGTTCATGCCCAAGCGTTAGATGCAAACAACACCGATTGGGGGCAAATATTGGCTTGGTATTCTTTGTTATTACAAGTTGCACCTTCACCTGTTATTGAGCTCAATCGTGCGGTTGCCGTCGCTATGCACCATGGCCCTGAGGCCGCAGTGTTATTAGTTGAGCAGCTATTACAGCAAAAACTGATGCAAAAATACCATCTTTGTTATGCAACGTATGCCGAGTTTTTAGCACAACTTGGGCGTAAAAGTGAGGCGCGCGTAGCACTTGAACATGCTTTAACTCTTACCAAACAAATCCCTGAACAGCGAATCCTAAAACGTAAATTAGCAGCCTTATAAAATATTTATAAAAAATTTTTAATACTTGTCGATTTTATGTTTTGCCATTCGATTACTACATGAAGTGCTATTTTTTATTCATGTAAGAACACAAGGAGTATGCAAAATGAAAGTTATGGTGATAGTTAAAGCAAGTAATAGTTCAGAAAATGGTGAATTACCCGATAAAGCGCTGTTAAGTGCTATGGGTGATTATAATGAACAACTCGTTGCTGCGGGTATTATGGCCTCAGGAGATGGCTTAAAACCCAGCAAAGAAGGGGTTCGTGTACGTTTTAGTAATACTGAGCGGATTGTAACTAAAGGACCCTTTGCAGAGACGAATGAGCTTATTGCTGGTTACTGGGTCTGGAATGTGAACTCGATGGATGAGGCAATAGCTTGGGTTAAAAAGTGCCCTAACCCGATGAATGAAGAGTCAGATATTGAGATCCGACCTTTTTATGAAATGGCTGATTTCGCAGCAGTAGACACTGATGGCAGTGTTGCTGAGCAAGAGCATAAATTACAACAAAGTATTGTAATGCAACGAGCTAAAGCGAGTTGTTATCTATTTTTCTCAGGTCGGTGTGAAGAAGCATTAACCTATTACCAAACTCACCTAAATGCAAAAATAGATATGATGTTTCGCTTCAGTGATAGCCCAGAGCCTATTCCTGAAGGAGCCATTCCCGCTAATTTTGACGATAAGATAATGCATAGCGAATTTACAGTTGCGGGTATGAAAGTTTTAGCAACTGACGGCTGTAGCGATACCCAAGATGATGGGGTTAATTATTCTGGCTTTAATTTAACTCTAACAATTGATTCGGAGCAGACCTTGCGCAGTGCATTTGCCGCCTTAGCTGATGGCGGCCAAGTAAGAATGCCATTAGAGCAGACTTTTTGGTCACCTTTGTATGGTCAAGTAACGGATAAATTCGGTATTGGTTGGATGCTAATGTTACCTTCGCCAGATAGTAACTAATTGAAATTATAAAATAAGCAGGTGATGATATGAAATATGTGGCATTGGTTTATTATGATGAAGCAACAATGCAAACTTTATCGCAACAGCAATGGGACGAATTAAATCAAGAATGCATTGCTTGTGGTGACGCTTTGCGTGAACGAAATTATATGCTGGGAGGGGAGGCGTTACAGCCAACCACAATTGCAACCACATTACGAGTTCGCAGTGGCCAAGTAGAAATAACCGATGGCCCGTTTGCTGAAACAAAAGAGCAGCTCGCAGGTTTTTACTTATTAGATGTAAAAGACCTAAACGAAGCGATACAAGTTGCCAGTAAAATACCTCCCGCCCGCTATGGCAGTATAGAAATAAGGCCGGTTAGAGAGCTGCAAGCAACTGATAATCTTGGTTACTAACACTGTGGGTAAGTTAATGAAGGAGAACAACGATGAGTTATATTGACGGATTTGTCTGTGCAGTTCCTACACATAGACAAGCTGAATATGCAGAGCATGCTGATAAAGCGGCAGAAGTGTTTAAACAATGCGGTGCAATTGAAGTAATTGAAGCCTGGGGGGATGACGTTCCTGATGGAAAACAGACGTCATTTCTACAAGCCGTAAAATGTGCAGACAATGAGACCGTGGTGTTTTCGTGGGTTAAATGGCAATCAAAAGCCGCCAGAGATGAAGGCATGGCTAAGTTTATGCAAGATCCAATCTGCGATTTACAACAAAACCCTTTACCATTTGACGGTAAGCGCCTTATTTATGGCAGTTTTAAGGCGATTGTTACACGCTAATCGAGTGTGCAAAATAAAAAAGGGCGCTTAAAAGCGCCCAATTTATTGTGATTTTTTCTCTTCGTCAGGTAAGGTGACGTTGAGTTCTAATACCGCTAAGTCATCTTCGTTTTGATCGAATTGAACTTGCACAGCATCAGTGTTGATGTTTACGTATTTACGAATAACATCAAGTATATCTTGCTTTAATTGTGGTAAATAATCTGGCGTACCACGCTGCGAGCGCTCATGCGCAACAATGATCTGCAATCGCTCTTTTGCTAATGACGCTGTGTTTTTCTTTTCTGAGCGGAAGTAGTCAAGTAGTGACACGTTAACCTCCAAATATCCGTTTGAATAAACCTTTCTTCTCTACATCCAAGAAGCGAAAATCAACAGTTTCGCCTAATAAACGATTAATCGCATCTGCATAGGCTTGGCCTGCATCAGATTCAGTATCAAGAATAACAGGTTGACCTGAGTTTGATGCGCTTAAAACCGCTTGTGATTCTGGAATAACCCCAAGTAAAGGAATAGAAAGAATATCTTGTACATCTTCCACTGATAGCATTTCACCTCGAGACACACGGTCTGGGTTATAACGGGTCAGTAATAAATGCTCTTTAATATTTTCAAGGCCTTCTTCAGCGCGTTTAGATTTGCTATGCAAAATACCTAAAATGCGGTCTGAATCGCGTACTGAAGAGACTTCAGGATTGGTCGTTACAATTGCTTCATCAGCAAAGTACATAGCCATCATCGCGCCAGCTTCAATACCTGCCGGAGAATCACATACAATGTAATCAAAGTCTTTTTTCAACTCGTTTAATACACGTTCTACACCTTCACGGGTTAGTGCATCTTTATCACGGGTTTGTGAAGCTGGAAGTAAAAATAACTTTTCAACACGCTTGTCTTTGATAAGTGCTTGATTAAGGTTTGCTTCGCCATTGATAACGTTAACAAAATCATAAACAACACGGCGCTCACAACCCATGATTAAATCAAGGTTACGTAGCCCAATATCAAAGTCAATAATGACTGTTTTATAGCCTTTTAGAGCTAAACCTGTGCCAATAGCAGCACTTGATGTAGTTTTGCCTACACCACCTTTACCTGACGTAACGACAATTACTTTTGCCATAAGATTTATCCTTTAACCAAAGCTGAAATTTCTAATGATTCATTTTTTTGTTGGATTTGTGCAGCGTTGCCCCAGAACTCGCCTTGCAGGGAGTCGCTTATCCAGTAATTGCCATTAATAGAAACAAGTTCTGCTTCTAATTTTTGGCAAAAAATACGGGCTTCGTTATAACCTTGAGCGCCTGCAATTGCACGGCCGCGTAATGTGCCATAAATATGTACATTACCGTCAGCAATCACTTCTGCACCATGACTTACTGCACCAAAAACAATTAAGTCACGGTCTTTAGCATATACTTGCTGACCAGAGCGAACAGTGCCATTAATGACCTGCGCGGGTAAATAAACAGTTTTCTCAACAATAGATGTATTACTTTGTTGTTTAACCTGTTCACTCTTAACGTCTTGTGAATAATTTAAAACAGAAAGCCCGGCAGCTTTAGCTTGTGCATGTTGCTCATCAGAGCCGTTACATACACCCACAGCATTAAAGCTCATTCGTTCTATTAATGATTTTAAATGTACAAAATCAACAAGACTATTTTTTATCTCGATTAAATTTACAACAATAGGTGCACCCTCAAAAAAACGAGGGGCTTGGGCTATTTTTGTATAGAGTTGTTCTGCTAAAAGGTTAATATCAGTACTATAAAGATGTAAAACTGATAACGTAAAAAGATTCCCTTTAAGCTCAAAAGTTTGGTCCGACATACACGCTCAATTGAATTGTATGATCAGAAATCAATTTTAGATAAACACAGGCTGAATAAGGCCTTAATTGAAATTTCCAATCTAATTTTTCTAACTTATTATAAGTCTCATGTTATAGTGTGCAGCACTGTTAAGCAAGATTTTAAAGGGTCAAAATGCTGACTGCGGTATATAAAAGTACGAAAAAAGCGGATACCTTCCTTTTTGTAGAAAAAAGAGATGATTTTAGTAAGGTTCCGGAGCCTTTAATGGCTATGTTTGGTAAACCACAGTATGTGATGCTAATAAATTTGGCTAAACGTGTGCAGTTAGGTGTGGCTGATTTAGAGCAAGTTAAGCAAGCGTTAACTGATAATGGGTTTTACTTGCAAATACCACCACCGCAAGCAAACTTATTAGCTGAGCATAGAAAACAAAATGGAGTTGAAAGTGACTAAACATATAATGACAAAATTGGCTGCTATTTTATGCAGTGCCTGTATTAGTACATCGGCACTGGCCAAGACTCAAGCACAGTTTGATGAATATGTAGCAGGTTTAAAACAAGAAGCTGCGCAAAAAGGCTATGATAGCCAATTAATTGAAGATGCCTTTGCCACTGCGCACTTTAAAGAAAAAGTGATTTCAGCAGATAAAAATCAACCTGAAGTAAAAGAAACCTTAGAAACTTATTTACCTAAACGTGTGCCGCAATGGAAAATTGACCGTGCACGTAAATTATACGCTGAAAATAAAGAGATCTTAGAGCAAGTAGCAGCTGAGTTTGGCGTACAAGCACGTTTTATTGTTGCTTTATGGGGCCTTGAAAGTAACTTTGGTAAAATCCAAGGTGGTCACAATGTAATTTCATCAGTAGTAACGTTAGCGTTTGATGGCCGCCGTGAAACCATGTACAAAAACCAATTATGGGCGGCATTGGATATCCTTAAAGAAGGGCATATCAGCTTAGATAAATTCAAAGGCTCATGGGCCGGCGCAATGGGGCAAACGCAATTTATGCCTACGTCGTTCAATGCTTACGCGGTTGATTACGACAAAGATGGCCGCAAAGACATTTGGACCACTCAAGCTGATGCCTTTGCATCAATTGCTAATTATTTAAAACAAGCGGGTTGGAATGACGACCTTACATGGGGTCGCCAAGTGCAACTACCAGATGGTTTTGATCAAAGTTATGTTTTACAACGTGGCACAAAAACACGCACTCAGTGGCTTGAGTATTGGGCTAAATCAGAGCGTTCATTAGCTGATTGGCAGGCACTTGGCCTTCGTAAAATGGACGGCACTGATTTACCATCGGTTGACGTCACCGCAGCCTTAGTTATGCCAGATGACATGGGCGGTCGTATGTATTTAGCGTATGACAACTACAAAGCACTGATGCACTGGAACCGTTCATATTACTTCGCCACCAGCGTTGGTTACTTATCAGACCGCATTGGTTATCCAGCGATTTAGTCAGTAATTAGGTGACTAGGTTCTAGGTACTAGGCGCTAGGGGAGATTGCTGTAAGCGTGAGTTTATCTCGCGCTTTGCTTTGTAAAGAATATATAAGTTAGCTAGGAGTGATAAGCTTTAAGTTGTAAGAAAGGTGTCAAACTTGGCTTCGTAGGTTTGATAGAGTGCAACGAAACCCAATGAGTAAATACCCTGTCAGTCCGCATGTAGGCTCTGTATTAACAAAGCTTTCTTAGCTCTTTTTTATTATGTTGAAAACCCTTAAGTCATTTATTCACAAAGAGGGCAAGAGACGCTGCGCTTAAGAGTAGACATTAAAATTTATAAGTAACAGGGTAGAAAATAGACTGCTTTGTGTCATAAGCACAGGGTTAAAAAACTTTGATGTCTGAAGACAAGATTTGACCCCTTTGTTTTACACTAGGCAATAACTACTTAGCTTCACAAGGTTTAGTGTCATTGAGGGATATTTGGATCAATATTCATTACGGGAGATGAACCGCCCATTGCACTTCCTATTAATAAAAAGCGCATGATGGGTGGTGTGGGGGCTGGAGGAGAGCTCCGGCTACCCGATTATGAATACTTTTTGATTACAGTGTCTTTACATGCATTGAATAAAGGTTTAGCCAATTCAGGTATTTCAATAAAGGGCCTAAATTTTTTATTGAATGTCATGAGAGGGTTATGTCTTTGACCTGTTACATAATCCATTTCCATACTCAATAAATACAAAGCTCTTAATGAATTACTAAAATCGTCTTCAAAATTTTGTTTTCGTTTATTAATTTTTTCCATAAAAGAGACAGGGTCAGAGATGTTCATTTCATAAGATTTATTATGAACTAAACTATTTCTCGCTTTTATCAACTGTTTAAGGGAGTCAAATGCGGCACAGGATTTATCAATAGATTTTCCACAAACTAATTTTGGAATCACAACCCACTTTGAAATGACATCTAAACTTGCTAAGTGTTTATTAAAGTAACTATCCCCAAGTTGTGCGCCTGCATAATTATTAATTGAAGCTTCTACACACATTGCTGAAAATACGATTGCTTTTATTGCTGCTTGTGTAGCTTTCCCATCTAAGATTGATTTTTCTTCTTCACTAAGCTCTTCATCATTGATCTGTTCTATTCTGAGACACTCACAATATTCAGTTTCAGCAATTTTAAAATACGTCCCTCCTAACACTTCAGTTCTGGCACTAAAATTTCTAGGATGTTCAACAACTAGCTCATCATTATTCATAGCCAGACTCCATGTATTCATAACAATTTTATAGTGCGCGTAGGGCGGCTCTTTCTGCTCCGACCACACTCATATGTATACTTTACACAGTTTTAACAAATTAGCTAAGATATTACTATCATTAAGTTTTCTAAAATCTTTAAGCAAAGCTAAATGGAACAATATTCTCGCGTCGCTCATATCTTTGAATATCTGAGCAAACAACGTTTTACTACTTAATTAGCTATTATCAATAGTCGGGTATTGCTCACAGTCGAACTTAGTTAGAGCACTATGAGTTCAGCCGAGCTTTGCTATGAATATCAAATTCGACACTAACCAAAATAAATACACATACTGATGCGAATTATTGTGCTGATTTGAGTCAGAAAGTTCTCTTTTCAACCTTTGTTGAAAAAATGTCTTAAAACTGAACTAGCTGGCGTAGTCATTCCAGCACAGAAAAAGCGACTAATAATATCTTTTTTACCGTTTCAGGGGCCACACCTCGAGCTAGTTGTGTCGATGCATTGCTTAGCTGCGCGTCAATATAAGTAGCAACAAATTCCGATGACATGTCCACAGAAAACTCTCCCTTAGTCTTTGAACGCTCTACCCATTTCTTGAAAAAAACTAATCCCTGCTTTTCAAGAAAATCTATTTGCGCTTGTGTTTCTTTTCCCAAATGTACTCGTGATTCGCGCATTTTTATAAAAAGACAGCCATTGGGAGATTCATCATGACAATTAACTGAAGTGGCAAACGATATAAGGTTATCAAGGGCCTCTCTAAATGGAACGTCACTATTTAGCATCTGCTGCACAGGCTCTAACACTTGCTCCTGATACCTAATCAGGACAGCTTTCATCAAGCCATCTTCATTAGAAAATTCACGGTAAAGACCAGGTTTAGATACACCCGATCTTCTGCAAATTTCATTAAGGGATAAATTACCTATATTGTCTTTCCAGTAAGAATCCATTGCCACATCTAAAACATGATCGCGATCTAAGGTCTTTGGACGCCCTCTAACGGGCTTAACTGTATTTGAATTCATTTGGTACCACTCGGTATTTTAATTTGACAGGCTGTTCTTTACGGTTTATTGTACCGGCTGGTATTTAATTAGGCAAAGCAAATAGGAAAGAATAATGAACGAAACACAAAAAAGCATCGTTATCACAGGTAGCAGCAGTGGATTTGGTCAAAAGTCAGTAAAAGATTTTGCTGATAAAGGCTATCTAGTGTTCGCTACTATGCGCGGCCCTGAAGGCAAAAACGCTGTAGTAAAAGCCGAATTAGAAGCGTATAGCGATTCTATTCAGGTTGTTGATATGGATGTTACTAACGACGATTCTGTCAAAATCGCTATTGCGAGTGTGCTAGATAAAGCGGGAAAAATTGATGTGTTACTAAACAATGCTGGTGTAATGTATCTTGGCATTACAGAAGCATTTAGCATTGATCAAGCTCGCGAGCAGATGGAAACCAACTACTATGGCGCTATGCGTACTATTCTGGCAGTTTTGCCTGCGATGCGTGAAGCTAAGTCTGGCCTGATCATCAACACCTCATCAATGGTTGGCCAAATTTCAGCGCCGTATTTCTCTACTTACGCAGCGACAAAACATGCTTTAGAAGGCTACCTCCAAGGTTTACGCTACGAAGTAGCACCATTCGGCATCGATGTCGCCATCGTACAACCAGGGCCATTCCCTACAGGTCTAAGTGCATCAGGGCAACAACCATCACGCACAGACATACTTGGCAGCTACGGTGAATTGGCAAACATTCCTGCCGCTATGTTCGAGGAATTCGGTAAATTTATGCAGAGCGATCAAGCGCCTAATCCACAAATGGTGGTAGATGCTTATTTAGCGCTAGCAGACATGCCTAAAGGTAAACGACCAACACGCACAGCTGTTGGTTTAGTTTGGGGTGTAGATGAAATAAACGCAGCTAAACAACCTATCCAAGATCGTGTTTTGACAGAAATGCAACTAGACAAGGTGCTAGGTGGTGTTGACGTATAATTTTAGTCATCAGGGGGCAAGTTGTTTTGCCCCTTTGCTTATCAAGTTACAATAAAATGAATTATTTATCTGCGAGCTTACTGGCACAACTTATTTTTTATTCACCACTGAGCACACAGAGGCACTTCGCGCTGCACAGAGTAAATTTTGCTTTATCATTCATTTCTCTGGCACTCTGTGGTTAAATTTTCTTGAATCTTGAACCTAGCACCATAAAGCTCGCTAACTCTTCACTTCTTCAATATCTTATCTTTAAAGTCGAGTACTTTACCTATGCCTGAGCCCAGCTTCATTAAGCTTTGTAGCTGTTCTGGGCTTAAGCGCTGTAGCTCTGATGACCATTTTGTGACTGTTTCGAGCAGGTCGTGAATTTCATGCATTTGCTGTTGAGCAAACTTTTCATCGTCATTGTTTGCAGGCTCTAGCAGGTTATCTCTGAGTAGACTTAAGGTCGGGTCTATTTCACGTTTTTTGCGCTCTTCAAATACGCGGTTGGCCATATCCCAAATAGTACCGGCTGGGGCGTAATATTCTTTACGGTCACCAGGAATATGATGCACTTTTATCAAACGCCAAGATTGCAGTTCTTTGATCCCCATGCTGACATTACCACGAGAGATGCTTAAGGCATCGGCTATTTCGTTTGCTGTCATAGGCTCTTTAGTGATGATCAATAGCCCACACATTTGCCCTATGGTGCGGTTAAAGCCCCAACGGCTACCCATCTCACCACAGTGCATTACAAAAGCAAAATTCTTATCTGATAATGTCATTGCTGCTCAAGTTTCAATAAATAATGAAAGCTATGCTAGCACGCTGGAACGCGATAGCAAGTGCTAAGCAATCCTTTAGCGTTTATCACCGAGTTAAGTAGGAAAACTATTCGAGCAAAGTTTGATTTAGATTAATATTTGCGCAGAAAGATTCAGTTAAGTTGTAGTTGAAAGCATGACAAATATTAGCCGTTATTTTACTGACTCTCTCACTAACGAAGGAATGAATATGAAAGCTGCAATTAATACCCAATACAAAGGCCGTTTAGAAATTACTGATTTACCCATCCCTGCAGTGGGGACAAATGATGTATTAGTAAAAATAGCCGCATGTGGTGTGTGCCACACGGATTTACATGCCTGTCATGGTGATTGGCCGGTAAAACCAAAGATGCCATTAGTGCCAGGTCATGAGGGCGTGGGTGTAATCGAGCAACTCGGTAGCAATATTACTCATTTACAAGTTGGTGATCGTGTTGGTATCCCGTGGCTATATAGTGCCTGTGGGCATTGTGAATTTTGTTTAGATGGCAAAGAAACCTTGTGTTTATCGCAACATAACACCGGTTATTCAATTGATGGTGGTTATGCTGAATATTGCTTAGCGCATGGTGATTACGTGGTTAAGATTCCCGAGGGGTTAGGTTTTGCAGAAGCTGCGCCGCTATTTTGCGCAGGTGTTACAACTTATAAAGCATTAAAAGTATCAGGCGCAAAACCTGGGCAATGGGCTGCCATTGTTGGGGTAGGTGGCTTGGGTCACCTTGCTGTACAGTATGCAAAAGCGATGGGATTAAATGTAATTGCCGTAGATACAGGCAAAGAGAAACTTGCTTTAGCAAAACAGCTAGGCGCTGATATCACGCTCGATTTTAAAGAATGCGTGCCGAGTGAGGCTATTTTTGAGCAAGTAGGCGGAGCGCATGCCGTAGTCTGTACTGCAGTGTCAAAAGCGGGGTTTGAACAAGCCTATAAAAGTGTTCGCCGTGGTGGCAAGTGTGTATTAGTGGGTTTACCTCCGGAGGAAATGCCATTGCCGATTTTTGATACTGTGCTAAATGGCGTGTCAGTAGTGGGATCAATTGTTGGCACTCGCAAAGACTTACAAGAGTGCTTAGAGTTTGCAGCCCAAGGCAAAGTTAAAGCGATTATTGAAGAGAAACGCCTTGAGGATATTAATGACATTTTTGACGATATGCTCAAAGGTGAAATTAATGGCCGGATTGTAGTGACTATTTAATAAGCAAGGGTGTAAAGCGCACACGTTGTGCGCTTTAAAAATATACTTATGCTAGCTTACAGTTTATAACTCAACGTTAATTTAGCATTGCGTTCTTCGCCTGGCATGCCGCCTAAAAACATCGCTTTTGAATAATACACTTTATTAAACAGGTTGTTTAAGTTTAGCTGTAAGCCCCATTTATCGGTGTTGTAACTCAGTGCTGCATCATAAATGGTATAACTTGGCACATAACCATCAGGGATGCCGAATGATGACGAGTTAGTACTGCGATCATCAACATACTTAACACCGGCACTTAATTTTAGCGGCTGAGCTAGTTCAAACCACTGAGCACTGTATGTTAACCATGTGCTTGCTGTTACATAAGGTACACCTTTTTGACGTGCAGCAAATGAGCTCACATTTGGATTTTTCTGCTCACGTGCATCTTGATAAACACCATTGATATTCACTTTCCATTGCTCATTTAAATAGGCATTTAAATCAAGCTCAACACCACGGGTTTTTTCTTCGCCATCAAAAAAGCTTTCAGGAATTGATGGATCAGGTTTCGTGTCATCAAACGCTGGGTTTGCATACTCTAAGTTAGTTCGCGCGGTATCGAATACGACTAGTGAGGCGAGTAGCTGATCGTCAAAGCCTTTCATTCTAATACCTAAATCAGTACTCAGTGACTCAGCATCTTCACGGTCGGCTTCATTACCTGCCACAGAGCCTAAAACGCTATACGCAGTGCGGCCTTTTGAATGATTAATGAAAATAGAAACATCATCGCTTGGTTTATACGTCGCGCCTAAGTTATAGGTTAAGCCGTTATCTGAAGTGCTAGCTTCTGGGGTTGCAGCAGCTGCACTGGCGCGGTAACGGGCATCAACACCTAAATGTTCATATTTTTGAGTAATTTCGTTGTATGCCACACCAATACGAGTTGTGAAGGTGTCATTGATATAAGCAACATGTTGCAGCCCTAAGCCCCATGCTTGCACTTTTTTACTGTAATTACTGGTTTTTAGCGGATCGTAATCATTAAACTGGCCATCACTCCAATTGGGGTTACGGATATCTAAAATATAAGGTAAAGAGCCTTGATAAGTTACATCGCCATTTTTATCTTTTAAGGTGTAGTCTTTATCCCAAATAGAGTATTGCGTAAAACGGATATCACGGTCTTCGTAGTTTGCATTGACTAAGAATTCGTTATCAATATCACCTAAACTAAAGTCATAGCGTAAATCTGCAAAGTATTGCCATGACTTTTCATCAGCCTCTACTTGGCGATATTCTTGGCGCCGTGCTGCAAATGGATAAAGTACATCATCAACCACCAATGGTGCACGAGGATCGGCATTGATCACACCGTTGCGTTGCCAATACACATAATTATAGGCACCTGTTTGTCTGGCAAAGCTTGATTCATAATTACGGTACTGTAATTGTTGATTTAAAAATAGATCATCCGTTAAATAATAATTATGAGTGAGTTTAAAGCGTAGCTCTTCACCTTCATTATCTTTTGCCATCGGAGATATAATACCGCGATGACCAAATTTATACGGCGTTAAACCATCGTTAGCGGCAAGTGAATTAGCCAGTTGTTCACGCTGTGCATCAGATAATTGCAGCCCTGCAGAGGTTGGATCGTTAACTAAATCATCCGCAGTCGCTTGGCCGGCGGTTTTACCATTTACCGACTGCGCATTATAAATACGGATAGGGTGGCCAATTGAATCAACTGCAATGGCATCTTTAATATAAGCGGCTGAGATCATAATATTTTGGCGGTCACTAACTACATATTTTAATGCGCCGTAGATCTCATCACGGTCATCTTTTAAATCACGATAGCCGTCACTGCGTGCGGTTTTTGCATTCACTCTGTATGCAAGGTTATCTGTGATCGCGTCAGTACTATCAAACGATAGCGAGTAAGTGTTCCATTGGCCTACTTCAGCTTGAACTGTGTGCTTAGCTTCAAACTCTGGTTTCTTTTCAATTAGGTTTATCACACCACCGGCGCTGCCCATGCCATATAAACCGGTTGCAGGACCTTTTAGTACTTCTACTGCTTCAACGTTGGTTAATGAGCGAGTCGGGTTAAAGGTGTTGCCTAAACCTGCACCACCGTACATACCATCGTAGGTGTAGTTTGCGCCTAGGCCACGGATCACTAAGTTATCACCTATACCATAGTTATTTCCGGCTTGCGTTACGCCACTAATGTTACGGGCTAAATCTTGTAAGTTATCTACACCTTGGGAATTTATCAGTTCTTGGTCAACCACCACGATTGGTGCAGGTGTTTCCATTAACGACATATCAGATTTAGTGGCTAAACCAGAGTTAAGTACCACAGAGTTTTGCTTTTGATAAACGGAGATACGTTCTATATCTGATTGCTCTGCAGCTAAAGTGCTATAAGACGTTAAACAGGCGAGGGTAAGTAGTGAAAGTTTATGGGTTGTCATAAAATGTTATCATTGAATTGTTTTTCGCAATGATAATGTGTTGCATTTGTATTTCAAGTGTTAATTACCTAGAACGGGCAAATTATTTTTATTTATGCAAATTTGTTACTTCCTGTTTTCTGCTGATTTACATTGACGTGTTGTAACTACTTAAAATGAGTGAGGGGGCATTACGCCCCCAGCTATTAATTATTTATACTTTGTTCCCGCTTTCATTACGAATTCAACATTCTCTAAAAGAGAAATATCTTGTAATGGGTTGCCTTTAACGGCAATGATATCTGCTGCAAAACCTGTTTTAATTTGCCCTAGTTGGTTTTCAACTTTTAGCAGCTTAGCGCCATTGATCGTTGCTGCTTGAATTGCCTGTAGTGGCGTCATGCCAAACTCAACCATTCTCGAAAACTGCTTGGCATTATCGCCATGAGGATAAATAGCCGCATCAGTACCAAACACCATATTTACGCCAGCTTTTACTGCGCGGCTAAAGCTATCACGTTGCTTTTTAGAAACTTGGCGCTCTTTTGCGAGGTTTTCTTCAGCAACGCCATTTTGCTCGCCATAGGTTAACGTATATTCGGTATTATAAATATCCATTGAAAACCAGGTACCATGTTTTTTTGCCAGCTTAATCGCTTCATCGTCAACAAAACTTACATGCTCAACACTATCTACACCGGCGACAATCGCCGCTTTAATCCCACTGGTGCCATGTGCATGAGCTGCAACAGTTAAGCCACGCATATGGGCTTCATCAACAATCGCGTTCATTTCGTCTTGGCTATATTGTTGAATACCGACTTTCGTACCTTTTGAGAACACGCCACCTGTAGCACAAAACTTAATAACATTGGCACCGTATTTGATGTTTTCACGGACTTTTTCGCGCACTGCCCAAGGGCCATTGGCAACGCCTTCTGCAGTATATTTCATTTCCGGTGGTAGGCGATTATTGTCACAATGGCCACCCGTTACCCCAAGCGATGGACCCGCAGCCCAAATTCGTGGGCCAACAATATCACCAGCATTAATGCCGTCACGTACTGCAATCACGCTATAACCTTCGGCACCCACGTTACGTAATGTGGTAAAACCAGCCATCAGTGTTTTTTCGGCAAAGTAGGCTGCTTTAATTGCTTTGCGTGGCACTGATTGACCAATGCGTTCACTGCGCGGTACGGTCGGATCGCTAGTTAAATGCACATGCATATCCATTAAGCCCGGCACAAGGGTTAGTTCAGGTAGCTCAATATGTTGATCACCCGTTTGTAACTGTGGTGCTGCACCTTCAGATATCTTAGTGATAATCCCTTCATCAATTTGAATAAGTGGGGCATTAATTAGTTTGCCATTATTAACATCAAGCATCGCTTTAGCTGAAAGGTAAGTTGTTGCCTGAGCACTAAAAGCACTGGCAAGCAGCACGCTGATTGCGGCGGACAATGATAATTTATTCATTTATTTTCTAATTTTTGATTATTTAATATGGCAATGTAGCAAGCAGTTTTTCGGCTGTAAACAAAACGCGCTGACTATCGCATTTTCTTTATTTAGCTTAGGTAACGTCGCATAATCGTTGTTAATACTTACACTCAGGGAAAATCATGAATAAATTTAAGTTAACCATGCTTGTTGCAGGCGTGATCAGCGCATTAGCTGGATGTTCGAATACAACTAATAACAATGAACTTAAGCAATCAGCAGTAACTACGCAAGCGTCACAAAGCGCAAACCAACAACTAAACACATTGGTAGAGCAGTATTTTGTTGAGTCACTGCAATTTTCCCCACTGTTTGCTACGTATATTGGTTACAGTAAGTATAACAATCAATTTATAGCTCCGATCAGTGAGCAAAACAAAGCCACACAACAGGCTTTTTATAAAGCATATCAACAACGTTTAGCTAATATAGATAAACAGCAATTAACGGGGCAAGCGTTATTGAGTTACGAAATACTCGAACGAGATTTAGCCCTGACAATCGAAGGCTTTCAATTTCCAAGTTATTTACTTCCTATTAATCAAATGTCTGGAGCGCATAATGATTTAGCCGGTTTAGGCTCAGCACAAAGCGCACAACCATTTGTGACTTTTCAAGATTACGAAAATTTCATCAGCCGAGCTGAGGGATTTGTGACATGGTTATCATCTGTACAAGAGGCAATGCGCCAAGGCATAAAGCAAGGGGTGGTATTACCTAAACCACTGGCTGAAAAATTATTACCGCAGTTTCAGGCGCATGTTGTTAACAGTGCCGAGCAATCTCTTTTTTACAGCCCGATAAAGCAGCTGCCAGCTAATTTTAGCACTGAGCAAAAGCAACAACTCACTCAGCAGTATAGTGCGCTCATTAAGGACAAATTAGTCCCTGCTTATGCAAAAATGAGTGAGTTTTTAGCCACGACGTATATCCCTAATAGCCGTGACTCTGTCGGTTACAGTGACCTGCCTAATGGTAAGGCGTGGTATGAATACCAAATAAAGCAAAACACCACGTTGAGCTTATCTGCTGATGAAATTCACGAGATTGGTTTGCAAGAAGTGTCACGCATCTTAAACGAAATGAAAGCAGTAAAAGAGACCGTTGGCTTTAAAGGTGACTTAACAGCGTTTTTTAACCATTTACGTGATTCAGATGAATTTTATTTTGATACGCCAGAGCAGTTAATCGCCGCTTATGAAGCAGTGAAAACAAAAATCGATGCTCGCGTACCTAAATTATTTAACATAGTGCCTAAAGCTGATTATGTAGTAAAGGCAGTAGAAGACTTTCGTGCTGAGTCAGCTGCTGGGGCATCTTACCAAGCACCGGCGCCGGATGGCTCGCGACCGGGTATTTTTTATATCAATACCTTCAATTTAAAAGCGCAGCCTAAATTTTTACTGGAAACTTTATCTATTCATGAAGCAGCGCCAGGACATCACTTTCAAATTGCTTTGCAGCAAGAGGTTGAATCACTTCCTGAATTTCGTAAATTTGGTGGTTATACGGTATTTGCCGAAGGGTGGGCTTTATATGCAGAAAGCTTAGGTAAAGAGCTGGGTTTATTTACCGATCCGTATATGTGGTATGGCCGTTTATCTGATGAGCAATTACGTGCCATGCGTTTGGTACTTGATACCGGTTTTCATGCCAAAGGTTGGACTCGTCAGCAGGGTATTGATTACATGCTAGCGAATTCATCAATGGCCGTTTCTGATGTGGTCGCTGAAGTTGAGCGCTATATTGCTTGGCCTGGGCAAGCATTGTCTTACAAGTTAGGGCAATTTAAAATTCAAGAACTGCGCGATTACTGCAAACAAGTGTTGGGCGATAAATTCGATATTAAAGAATTTCATACGCAAATACTGATTGATGGTGCACTGCCAATGCCAATTATAGAAGCAAAAATAAAACGTTGGGTTGAAAAGCAGCAATAAACCACTAAAACTGCGTGTAAAGCTATTGGGCTTTGCGCGCAGTTGTTGATTACGCTAAAATGCGCGCTCAATGGGGCGCTGAGTTTTACTATGTTAGAAAAGCAATTTTGGCTTGAAAAATCACTTGAGCAAATGTCACAAAATGAATGGGAAGCGATTTGTGATGGCTGCGGAAAATGCTGTTTAAATACGTTAATCGATAGCGATGATGACGACGACTTTACAGTAACCGAACAACTGCGAGAAGGTGAAGAGTTACTGTTTACCAGTATAGCTTGCCAGTATTTGGATGATCAAAGCTGTGGCTGTAGTGATTATGAAAATCGTCAAACTCTGGTGCCAAGTTGTGTCAAATTAACCAAAGAAAACTTGGCGAGTATTTTCTTTATGCCACCAAGTTGTAGCTATCGTCGCTTACATGAAGGGCGCGGGCTAGCTTCTTGGCATCCGCTGCTTAATAACGGCAGTAAAGAGAAAATGCATCAACTGGATATTTCTGTGCAAGGTAAAACAGTAAAAGATTGCGACGTAGATTTTGATGACTTTGACTTGTATGTTGCGCAGTGGCCTATGAAGGATTGTGATTAATGACAGATTTAGTTGCAACAATTGGGCTTATTAATCCAAAAAGCCCGACAAATGTTGGTGGCGTGTTAAGAGCCGCAGGTTGTTATGGCGCACAGCAAGTGTTCTTCACCGGAACGCGGTATTTAAATGCTAAAAAGTTTCATACAGACACTAAAAATGCATTACAACGAATTCCTTTAACCAGCGTCGATGATCTGGCAAAAGCTAAACCTGATGGAGCAACGGTGGTGGTCATCGAATTAATTGAAGGAGCGACGCCGTTACCTGAGTTTGTTCATCCAGAAAACGCATTTTATATTTTGGGTCCTGAAGATGGCTCTATCAGTAAAGATGTCCTGAACTGGTGCGACGAAGTGGTGTATATTCCAACCATAGGTTGTATGAATTTAGCCGCCACTTGTAACGTGGTACTTTATGACCGCTTAGCAAAACTCGGTGGTGTGGCAAGTTCGGACACCACGATAATTCAAAGTCGTGACACCAATAATAAAATGAAATGGCAAAAAGTGCCTTAACACTTTTTGCTTCTATTACCCTTAACACAGTGCCTTTAAAACTGATAGCTGGCACTTAAAATAGGGCCATGGGTGATGGTTTTGTAGCTAAAGTAACTGCTATCGCCTTCATCCCCAGTGTTGTAGTCAACATATGTCCCTTTGTATAACAAGGATACATCCCACTCTTCATTTAAATGGTAACTTACCCCAAGTTTTAGGCTACCAGTTAATTTAGCGGCAAGACCAAACCCACCAACATCCCCTGATGAGGAAAACAGCCAGTTGCTATTGATCGGTTTATCGATTTTAAAACCAAGAATAATATCTATCCAGTCTTCATCTCTATCAACTAACGAGGTTTGCGGAAAATTATTTGGATCAAGCTTGAATTGATAAGTGTTATCCCAGCGGCGCAAGCCTACGTAGTTTATCCATTCGCCCACACTTGGACTTGATTGTTTATAAGCAACGGCGACTTCCAAAACTCCTTGCCTAACTCGCGCATTAAGTACACCAAGCTTTGCTTGTTGGTGCGACTTACTTAAATCCATATATGCCCAGTCAGCCATTACTCCCCAATTAGATTGATGAAAAGCTTCAAATCGCAGCATAAAAGCGCTGTCTAGGTTGTTTAAAATCGTGTCAAAATCGACGGCTAATGGCGCGTCGACTGTGCCAATAGTTGAGTCTCCATCGATACTCGTTACCATCAAATAGGGTTCAACTTTAAACTGCCACTGCTCAGCATAACTATGACTACTAAATACACAGACTAATCCAATCATCGGGGCAAGTAATTTTTGCTTCATACGAGTTCCTATCTCAAAACACAGTTGGCAGAATTAAATTATAGCAACCATTTAGCAGCTTGCAGAAAAGAGAAATAATAAACTGTTAGTGAGTATTAAATGTAATTATATTGTGGAACGTTCCAAGTAATAATATGTGATCTTCTTTTTAGACTGTGTAAAATCAATTGCAACTTGTTAATGGAGTGAAAATCACGTGAGTGAAATAAATATAAATAAAAGCTTTGTCACCGAACAGTCGCAGCAAAATAAAAATTACCTGTTACCTTTAACCGCAATGACGACCCTGTTTTTTCTCTGGGGATTTATTACTGTTTTAAATGATGTATTGATCCCACGCCTAAAAGGGGTGTTTGATTTAAGTTACACAGAGGCAATGTTGGTGCAGTTTTGCTTCTTTGGTGCTTATTTTATTGTGTCATTACCTGCTGGTATGTTGGTCAATAAATTTGGTTATAAAAATGGCGTGCTTAGCGGTCTGATCGTCGCATCAATAGGCTGTATGTTGTTTTACCCTGCAGTGGTTGTACATGAATATTGGCTGTTTTTAACCGCATTATTTGTACTTGCTGGTGGTATAACTGTATTGCAGGTATCTGCTAATCCTTATGTTGCTGCACTGGGTCCTGAGAAAACGGCATCGTCACGCTTAAACCTAGCACAAGCACTTAACTCATTGGGAACAACTATTGGTCCTTATGTTGGTGGCATTTTATTCTTTGGTGCTGCAGGCTCTTTAACGGCTTCGGCGGCGACGGCAGAGTCAGTAAAAATCCCTTATTTAATTTTAGCTGCTGCGCTGTTAACCATTGCAGTGGTGTTTGCCTTTTTAAAACTACCGGAAATAAAATCGCATAAAGAAGAAGTAGATTGTAAAACCAAAGGCCACTCATTAACCCAAGCACCACATTTAGTAATGGGGGTTGTGGGGATTTTTTGTTATGTAGGTGGTGAAGTGGCCATCGGCAGTTTTTTAGTTAACTTTTTTGGTGAGGCACACATTGCTGGTTTAGAAGAGCACGCAGCCGCTGCTTTAATTGCCTATTACTGGGGTGGAGCAATGGTAGGGCGGTTTATCGGTTCAGCCTTGTTACAAAAAATAGCGCCTTCAAAAGCCATTGCATTTAACGCGATTGCAGTCATTGTTTTACTGCTAGTGACTATTTTCACGCAAGGTAATTTCGCATTATATGCGGTACTGTCGATTGGCTTATTTAACTCTATATTATTCCCGACTATTTTCTCAGTGGCGATTGCCGGTCTTGGCGCATTAACGAGTAAAGGCTCAGGCTGGTTGTGTTTGGCCATCGTTGGTGGCGCGCTAATACCGTTAATTCAAGGCGTTGTTGCTGATGTTGTGAATATTCAGATCAGCTTTATCGTACCTGCATTATGTTACATTTTTATCGCTTGGTATGGATTGAATGTTGTGAAGCTTACTGACAAATGGCAACAAGTAATTAAGTAAATTTAGTTCTGTTAATGATGATACCCGAAAAATGCACTTACAGCCTGTAAGTGCATTTTTTTGCTCTACTCAATAGTATTGTGTTCTTTGCATCCGCGTTTCAATACGTTCATTTCACATCTTTAAAAGTAAAATAGTGTGACATTACCTATTTACTATTGAATACGTATTCACAAACCTAATGCAAAAAATATATAGGAACGATCCAAATTGGTTGCCGGTTATGTGTGTATGAGCAATTTGTGTTTTTAGTCAATAATTACCAGATGTTTTTATCATACTTTTGTCGTGTTTTTGTCCGTAAAATAGCGACTATTACCGAATAAATAAGACAAAGAGCCTTATTTTTGCTAAAAGTAACTTGCTAACAATAATAAAAAATAGGTATGTCATGCAAAGCTCGCTTAAATTTACCACTAAGGTAACCATTGCAGCGTCAGTTGTACTTGTGTTGGTATTGGGGTTATTTACTATAAATAACTTTATTTCAATGCGTGCGCAAACACAGCAACAATTGTCTTTAGTATTGCAAGAAAGCTCGCAATCCGTTTCTCAAAATATCGCAAATTGGCTCAACAACAAACTGGCTATCGTCAAATCGGTGGCTAAAACCCATCAACAAAACGATACCAAGGTATTAACCCTAAGCCAGCTTAATACTGCCGAAATGGCGGGGCACTTCAAAAATACTTATATAGGTAAGCCCGATGGTACATTTGTACTTAATGACCAAACTGTGGTGCTACCTGCCGATTACGATGCAACAACCCGGCCTTGGTATAAATTAGTTGAAAACAAAACCACCACAGCTTTTACCACCCCTTATATTGATGTAACCACCAATGAACTGACTATCTCTGCGGTCGCGCCGATTTTAAATAATGGCAGTTTTAGTGGTGTTGCGGGGGCTGATATTGATATGGAAACAATCACTAAAATAGTTAATGAGATTGATTTTTTAGGGTTTGGGTATGGGTTTTTACTCGACAGTAATGGCCGTATCTTAAGCCACCCTAATACAGATTTTAATGATCAAAACATGGCTAGTTTGTTTGGTAAAAGTTTGCCATTAAATCCTGAGTTCGTTGAGCTTGAATTTAACAATGACGATCATTTGGTGTCATTTACACGCATTAAAGGCATTGAAAATGTTGATTGGTACTTAGGGGTTGTGATCAACAAGGATATTGCGTTTTCATCGGTTGCTTCATTTCGAAACATGGCAGCAATTTACATGCTGCTGGGGATTGTTGCGACTATTTTCATGATGCAATATTCACTGCGCTATTTAATGCGCCCTATGCAGCGTTTAAACGACGCAATTAAAGACATTGCGCAAGGTGAAGGGGATTTAACTCGTCGTTTAGACATTGAAAATGATGACGAATTTGGTGAGCTATCACGCTATTTTAATGCTTTTATAGATAAAATTCACACCTCTATCGACCAGGTTAAAACCACTACCGTGGAACTAGAGCGTTCAGTGGAAAGTTTAGTTGAGCAAACTCAATCAACATTAAGTATGTACAGCGATCAAACAAAACGTACAGACAGTGTCGCTACCGCCATAAATCAATTGTCATCCAGTGCAGTGGAAATTTCCAGCAGCGCGAGCCATGCATCCACGCTTGCAACCGATGCAAACACTCAGTCGGAGCAAAGCCAAGGCTCGTTAAACGATAATATTAATGCCATCGGTGTGCTTTCTAAAAATATGCGCCAAGCACAGGACATCATTAGTCATGTCGCTGAGCACTCGGCAAGTATTGGTCAGGTACTTGAGGTGATCAAAGGGGTCAGTGAACAAACTAATTTACTTGCACTAAATGCGGCAATTGAAGCTGCCCGCGCTGGTGAAGCAGGGCGTGGGTTTGCTGTTGTTGCGGATGAAGTAAGGCAACTGGCTCATCGGACTCAACAATCAACACAAGAGATTGAAAACACAGTAAGCCAATTGCAACAAGGCTCAGCCAGTGCTGTTAAGGTGATGAAAGACAGTTTAGTAGAGAGCGACAATAGCGTAAAACAAGCCCATGTAGCCGGTGATAAAATGGCGGCAGTGACAACTGCAATTAAAGCGATTGATGATGTAAACCACAGTGTTGCCAATGCTACAACAGAGCAGAATGAGGTTATTCAATCATTAGATAATGATATTCATACAATAAGTGAGCTATCACAACAGGGTCAGCTAAATTTAAATAATACCTTGGCAGAATGTACGCGCCTAAAACAACAATTTGATGAACTTGAGAAAATGGTACTACGCTTTAAAGTATAAGGTCTGTGTAGTAACAGTCTGTAGTAATAGTTCTAAATAGATAAGACAACGGATGCCAGAACTAAAAACTAGCCAACCCAGTTGGCTAAAGTTAATACATATTGAAAGTGCTTACTGTGCAGAATAGCAGTACAGAGATGCAGTACAGAGAAGCAGCGCCGCGCTTTCATCATGGCAAACGCGAAGGCAAAACAAAGTTGTTGCAGGTAATAATTAAGGCTAAAGATGAATAATAAGACTCAGCTTATCTATGTTTACGACCCTATGTGTAGTTGGTGCTGGGGTTTTAAAGAATGTTGGCAAACGATTCATGCTGCGCTGTCAGCCGAACTTGAGATTATTCTCAAGGTGGGTGGACTTGCAGGCGATTCAGATCAGCCAATGCCGGAAGATATGCAACTCTTTTTACAGCAAACTTGGCGGCGTATTGCTGCTGCAACGGGGGCTGAGTTTAATTTTGATTTTTGGACACGCTGTCAGCCTCGTCGTAGTACATACCCTGCTTGTAGGGCTGTGATCGCCGCGCGACACTATAATAAAGAACAAGCAATGCTTGACGCCATTCAACAGGGCTATTACTTGCAGGCACAAAATCCTTCCGATATAAGTACGCTGGTACGTTTTGCACAGCAACTGGATATCGACAGTGCCGCATTTTCAACTTTGTTGCAAAGCGCACAGCTTGAACAGTTATTTCAACAAGAGCTGATGTATGTGCAACAGCTCCCGGTGCAAGGCTTTCCCTCATTAGTGTTGCTACATAACCAGCAGTATTATGCTATTGCTGTTAATTATACTGATGCGGATCAGGTTATAGCTCGCATTCGTAGTGTACTTGCCTTGTAAAAATCCCCCTGATCACCTTATCAGATAGTACTTTCAGCTCTGCCAACTTACCTAGCTAACACTGCCTTATGCTTTGCAATTGGTGTTATTTATTGCCTTTGTCATAAAACAGACTTTTTAGCGCAACACCTTTGTCATTTTTCATCTATAGAATCTCGTTCATTGATATTAAGCAACTAGCAAATCCGCTAATTTAACGAGTAAAGGTGTATGCGATGAAAGGCGTTAAACCATTGATATTAGCTAGTATTGTAGCCATGAGTGCGACAGTGCAAGCAAATGATCTAAATAAGGTTATCGATAAAAGCAGTGAAATTAATCAATCAGCTGCGCAATCACAAACAAAAATAGACAAGATTGCAGATTCAATGCAGGGGCGTTTACAGCAGTTTAAAACTCTCAATAAAGAAATTGATGGTTTAACTGTTTATAACGCGCAACTAAGCAAACAGCTTAGTAATCAAATCAGTGAAATGGAAGCTATTAACCAATCAATGGATCAGGTTTCTATTATTGAGCGTCAAATTACCCCATTAATGTTACGCATGATCACAGGCCTTGAGCAATTTGTAGCGCTTGATGTGCCATTTTTAACTGACGAGCGTGAAAAGCGCATCGCCTCATTAAAAGACATGATGAATCGTGCTGACATCAATTCAAGTGAAAAATTCCGCCGTGTTTTAGAAGCATATCAAGTTGAAGTTGATTACGGCCGCACTATCGAAGCGTATACCGCGTTATTAGATGTTGATGGTAAAGAGCGTGAAGTAGACTTTTTACGCATTGGTCGTTTAGAGCTAATTTACCTTACTCGTGATGGTAAACAAGCAGGCACATGGGATGCAACTAGCAAACAGTTTGTTGCCCTTGATGATTCAACCATCAGCCAAATTAGTAAAGGTTTACGTATTGCACGTAAGCAACTTGCCCCAGATATGTTAACACTGCCAGTACACGCTGCGGAATAAGAGGTTAAAATGAAACTTTTCACAAAAATGACCAAAATTGCTTTATTAAGCGCCACTCTGGGCTTTGTTGGTAATAGCGTTGCTGCAGATGCAATGGATTTAGACTCACTATTAAAAACACTTGAGCAAGGCAAATCAGCGCAATCTGCTCAAAATAAACAACGTGAGCAAGAATTTGCCGCTCGTCAAAATGAGCAAGTACAGACCTTAAAAGACACGCAAGCTAAACGCAATCAAATGCTGGGTGAGTCTGAACGTCTAGAAACCCAATTTGAAGAAAATGAAATCAAACTGGCTAACCTTACTGATACTTTATCAAAGCGCATGGGCTCATTAAAAGAGTTGTTTGGTGTGCTGCAACAAGTAGCAGGCGACTCTAGTAATAAATTTGCTACCTCAGTGGTATCTGCACAGTTACCTGGGCGTGGCGCATTTATGGATGATTTGGCTCAAAAAATGGGTTCAACATCACAACTTGCGTCAATTGAAGACATCGAGAAAGTGTGGTTTGAATTACAACGTGAAATGACTGAGCAAGGCAAAGTATCACGCTTTACTACCGATGTTATTGTTGAAGGCGGTAACAAAGCTAAGCAGGAAGTAGTTCGCGTTGGTGCGTTTAACCTAATTTCACAAGGTAAATACCTTGAGTACAACACCACAACAAACACAATTAGTGAACTTACTCGCCAACCTGTTGGTCGTTACACGTCAACAGCCAGTGATTTACAACAGGCAAGTTCAGGTACGGTGCAATTCGCACTTGACCCAACGGGTGGTTCAATCCTTGGTTTATTAGTTCAAGCTCCTGATACCACAGAGCAAGTTCATCAAGGTGGTGCAGTTGGTTACGTGATTTTAGGTGTTGGTTTACTGGCATTACTTATCGCAATTGAGCGTTTTATTTCACTGATGTTGATGGGTGGCAAAATTCGTCGCCAACTAAAAGACTCAGTGCCGCGTGATGACAACCCATTGGGTCGTGTAATGAAAGTTAAAGATCAATATCCTGATGTTGCTTATGACACACTTGAGCTTAAATTAAGCGAAGCAATCTTACGTGAAATGCCAAAAATCACCCGCAACTTAACGCTTATCAAAATTATCTCAGTGGTAGCACCGTTGCTCGGTCTACTGGGTACTGTTACCGGTATGATCAATACCTTCCAAGCAATTACTTTGTTTGGTACAGGTGACCCGAAATTAATGGCGGGTGGTATTTCACAAGCACTTGTTACTACGGTACTGGGTCTGGTTGTGGCAATCCCTACGGTATTTTTATACACCTTACTTAATACTCGTTCAAAAAACTTACTGCTTATTTTACAAGAGCAAAGCGCGGGTATTATCGCTGAGCGTAGCGAAAAGGGAGCGTAACCCATGGTGCTATTGATTGACTCAATCAATGCTATCCGTGATTTTCTCGACACCGGTGGCCAAGTTTTATTGGTCATCGGAGTGTTAATCTTCGCGATGTGGTTATTGATACTCGAGCGATTTATTTATTTCTTTAATGGTTTTCGTAGTTACAAACATGCAGTGAAAAGTAGCTGGACTTCTCGTATTGAGCGCAACAGCTGGAATGCAGAGCAAATCCGCCAAGCGACGATTTCTCGCGCTGGGATGAAGCTAAATAGCAATTTAGCGCTGATCAATGTGATGGTTGCTTTATGCCCTTTGCTTGGTCTACTCGGCACGGTAACAGGGATGATAGAAGTATTTGATGTGATGGCAATTACTGGAACTGGCAGTGCGCGTTCAATGGCATCAGGAGTATCAAAAGCGACTATTCCAACTATGGCCGGTATGGTCGGTGCGTTATCAGGCGTATTTGCTTCAACCTACTTACAGCGTAAAGCAAAACGTGAAGTTGCTTTACTTGAAGACAGTATGGTTTTGGATCATTAAAACAACAATTTTGAGTATGTGGCGCAAGTCACATACCGTAGGAGAATAAAATGAGAGCCCCATTAGGAAGCCTTTTTCAAGAAGATGAAGCTGAAGAAATAAACATGACACCTATGCTTGATGTTGTTTTCATCATGCTTATCTTCTTTATTGTAACTGCCTCTTTCGTAAAAGAAGCTGGCATCGACGTTAATCGCCCGGAAGCGGCAACCGCGGTCAAAAAAGAACGCGCTAATATTTTAGTGGCAATATCTGACAAAGGTGAAATCTGGATCAACAAACGTCAAATTGATGTACGTGCAGTACAGGCGAATATTGAGCGATTAAAAGCTGAAAATCCACAAGGTAGTGTGGTTATTCAAGCGGATAAAAAAGCCACTACAGACACCTTAATTAAAGTAATGGATGCTGCGCGCGCTGCTGGTGTGTTTGATGTGTCTATTGCGGCTCAAGAAGCGTAAGGGTTAACAATGCGTTATTTAGTAGCATTAATAGTAGCCGGTGTTGTCACCTTTATGCTGTTTTTAGGCATGCAGGCGCTGATCACCGGCGGTGAAGGAGCGATGACAGAGCCTGCCAAAGGTAATGTGCTTGATTTTGTACGCCTGAAAAAAGAAGAAACAGTACAAAAGAAAGAACGTAAACCGCAAAAGCCACCAACACCAAAAGAGCCGCCACCGCCAATGGAATCACCGCAAATGCAAAACAGTGATCCTAATGCAGCAGCGTCTAATTTTGACTTTGGTGCCAGTGTAGATGCAGATGTCAGTCTCAGTGGCGGGTTAGCACTTGATTCAAGCGACGGTGAATATTTACCGATTGTTAAAGTGGCTCCAGTTTATCCGCGCAGAGCATTATCACGTGGAATCGAAGGATATGTGATTGTTGAGTTCACAGTAACCAAGCAAGGTACAGTCCGTGACGCAAAAGTTATAAAAGCTGAACCTGAATCATTGTTTGATCAAGCAGCTATGGATGCGGCACTTAAATTTAAATATAAACCACGCGTGATCGATGGTGAAGCGGTTGAAGTTGCGGGTGTACAGAACAAAATTTCTTTCCAAATTAACGGCTAGAAACAGAGGATTGCGATTATGAAATTATTAAAAACAGCATTAGTGTGTACTTTTGCGATAGGAGCCAGTGTTGCGCTGCCAAGTTTAGTCTCCATGTTACCAGGAGTCACGCTTGCGAGCGTTTACGCACAAGAGCAAAAAACCACTAAAGTGCCTGCACTACGTGAAAAAGTATACAGCCAACTAGCGCGTGCACAAAAGTTAGCGGACGATGGTGATGCCAAAGCGGGACTTGAAGCGCTAGATAGTATTAACGACCGCTCTTCGAGTATGAACTCCTATGAAATCGCCATGATGCATAATTTTTATGGCTTTATTTATTACAACGAAAATGATTTGCCTAAAGCAATTGCATCATTTGAAAAGGTGATAGCAGAAGAAGGTATTCCTGAAACGTTACGTTTAAGCACTACTTTTAGCTTAGCGCAATTAGCGATGGCAAACAGTGATTACAATAAGGTAATTGATTTCTTAGCTAAGTGGGATGCAATTAATACTAAGCCTAAAACTGATGCCTATTATGTACTTAAATCGCAGGCATATTATCAGTTAAAAGATTACCAAAAAGGCATTGATAATATTAACTTAGCGATTGCCCAAAGTGATAGTGAAGGCAAGGTGCCAAAAGAAAACTGGTTAGTGTTGCAACGCGCCATGTACTACTCACTTAATCAAACTGACAATGTAGTTGCGGTACTTGAACGCATGGTAAAGCTTTACAATAAGCCAGAATATTGGGTGCAACTTGGCGGTATGTACGGTGAAACGGGTAAAGAAAAACAACAACTAGCCGTACTTGAAGCCGCTTACCAGCAAGGTTTTTTAACGTCAAAATCAGATTTACGTCAACTTGCCCAAGTTTACTTATACAACGGTTTAGCGTTTAAAGCGGCTGATGTGATGAGTAAAGCGATTGAATCAGGCGTTGCTGAAAAGTCTGCGAAGAATTATGCATTCATCGCAGAAGCCATGGTCCAAGCCAAAGAAGATAATAAATCAGTTACATACTTTGCTAAAGCGGCAGAGCTTTCGGATCACGGTAAGTACGATCAACGTATGGCTGAAGTACTTGTTAACTTAGAGCAATTTGAAGATGCCGCTGATGCAGCCCGAACAGCGCTTGATAAAGGCTCACTCGATTTTGAGTCAAATGCGTACGTTGCTTTAGGCATGGCGCAGTACAGCATGCAAAATTTTGATGCCTCTATTTTAGCGTTTGAGCAAGCAGAAAAGCATAAGAAATCGCAGCGATTGGCTGAACAATGGATCAAATATGTGAAGCGTGAAAAGTTACACGCGGAAACATTACGCACAGCATTGTTATAATTTGCCACCGCAATTATTGTAATTTAACCCTCCCAGTTTGATTACAAAACACGTTTTATAATCGCAACACCAAAACCGCCTTAGGGCGGTTTTTTTCGTGGTAATTTATCCTAACAAATTGTTATTTAATTAAATTACATTGTCATTTTATGTTTATTAAAGTGTAACTGTATTGTCACACAGCTCCCGTAAGGTAGTGCTCGTTGAAAAACTCAAGTGACCTTAAAGCATGACTTTCGTGTTTTAACGTGACTTGGGTTTTTACTTAATGCGCTAATAAAATAATTAAATATCTTAACGGAGTGAACAATGAAATTATCTGGTTTATTTAAGGTCAGCCTTTTGGCTTCTGCAATTACACTCGCTGGTTGTGGCGGTGGTGATATTAACATTAATGTTGAAGAAACAGTAACACCACCTACACCTACGGATCCAACTACACCACCAGTGACAACTGATCTTCCAGGTGAATATAGCCAAAGTCTTTCTACTGAAGTTTCTACTGCTTTAGGACGTGATGTGACCGTTCAAGTGCTTTCTGGTGAAATTACTGAAGATATTACATTAACAACAGATGCTTTCTGGGCACTTGATGGTGCAGTGTTTGTTGGTAAAGATAAAGCAGACAGTGCAACCCTTACAATTGAACCTGGTGCTGTGGTATTTGGTAATAATGGTTCAGACTACTTAGTAGTAAGTCGTGATTCAAAAATTGAAGCAACAGGGACTAAAAACGATCCAATTATCTTTACATCAAAACAAGATGTAATGGGTGAAGCAACGGCTGCTGGTCAATGGGGCGGCATGGTTTTACTAGGTAATGGTATTTCAAATAAATGCCCAGCTGAAGGTGATTGCGCACTGCAAGTTGAAGGTGTTGAAGCTGGTGCCGTATTTGGTGGTACTGATAATGCGGATAGCTCTGGTACTTTAAAATATGTTGTTGTTAAAAACGCCGGTTATGAACTATCAACGGGTAATGAGCTAAACGGTATTACTTTTGGTGCCGTAGGTTCTGGCACAACCGTTGATTACTTACAAGTACATAATAACTCTGATGATGGTGTTGAGTTCTTTGGTGGTGCAGTAAACTTAAAACATGTTGTTTTAACGAGCATCGACGATGACAGTATCGATTGGGATAACGGCTACCAAGGTAAAATGCAGTTTGTGTATGTTGAGCAAGATAAAAACTCAACGGACGCTAACCGCGGTATTGAAGCTGATAATGACGGAAAAACGCCTTCAAAAGAACCTAAATCATTACCTATCATTTCTAACTTAACCATTATTGGTAATAACTTTAAAGGTGAAGACGAAGCTGAAGGCATCTACTTACGTGAAGGTACTGGATTGCATTTGTATAATACTGTGATCACCGGTTCTGATGAAATGGGCGAGTGCTTAGAAATAGAAGGTATTGCGCTGGATGATAACGGAGATGCATTATTCTCAGACAGCGAAACCGTTAATAATGCTAATGATGGCACAATTTTGATGCAAAACACTTTTATGTCTTGTACCAATGGCGAAAACTTCAAAAATCCGAAAGGTGCAGATGGTTCTACGTTGCTAGAACTTGAAACGTGGTTTACTAGTCAACCAGGCAACGTTATTAACGACAAGCCAATGCTAGGTGTTAATGGTCAACCAATTGCGGGTTCTCCTTTGTTAGGTGCTGGTCAAGATGTTGCAAATACTGTTGATGCATTCTTTGATACCGTTGATTTTGTTGGTGCTTTAAATGATTCTGACGATTGGCGTGAAGGTTGGGCATTTGGTTATGGTGGTGGCGAAGTGACAGCACCTCCTGCAGTTGCTGGTTGTCCTGCAGGTACGACTTCCATTTCACCAGCGGATAACGTAACGACAACATGTGAAATATCTGGCCGTATAACGTCAGACTTAACATTAACAGCGGGTAACTTATACGCAGTTGATGGCGCTGTTTTCGTTGGTAATGATAATGCTGACTCTGCAACTTTAACTGTTGAGCCTGGCGTTACTGTTTATGGCCGTAACGGTAAAGATTATATTGTCATTAGCCGTGGCTCTAAAATTGAAGCCAACGGTACTAAAGATAAGCCTATTTCATTTACTTCAAGTCAAGATGTTGCTGGTCAAGCAACGGCAGCAGGTCAATGGGGCGGTTTAGTCCTATTAGGTAATGCTCCATCTAATAAATGTCCAGAAACAGGCGAGTGTGCGCTACAAGTTGAAGGTGTTGAATCCGGTGCTGTTTTTGGTGGTACTGACACAGCTGATAACTCTGGTACATTACGATATGTTCGCGTTATGAATGGCGGCTACTTACTGTCACCTGGTAATGAAATTAACGGTATTACGTTTGGTGCTGTAGGTTCTGGTACTACTGTAGAGTATTTACAAGTGCATCAAAACGCTGATGACGGTGTTGAGTTCTTTGGTGGTAATGTTCAAGCTAAATACCTTGTGCTAACGAGTATTCAAGATGACAGCATCGATTGGGATAATGGTTTCCAAGGTAAGCTTCAGCACATCCTTGTTAAGCAAGCTGCAGATAACTCAGATGCTAACCGTGGTATAGAAGCCGATAATGACGGTAAAACACCATCTAAAATGCCTAAATCAAATCCAATGATTGCTAACTTAACCATTATTGGTAATACCTTTAAAGGTGAAGACGACGGTGAAGGCATGTACTTCCGTGAGGGAACGGGTGCGCAAATCTATAACACGATTGTAACAGGCCCAGTAGGCATGGGTGAGTGTCTAGAGATTGAAGGTATTCCATTAGATGAAAATGGTGCACCAATATTTACTGAAAGTGAAACAGTTAAAAATGCACAAGATGGCACCTTAATGATTAAGTCATCGGTTATCGCCTGTTCTGAGAACTTCAAAGACCCAAGTGGTGTTGATTTTAGCGTAGAAAACTGGTGGACAGCGACGTTAGGTAACTTAGTCGCATCAGGACAAACTGACGTAGTTAATGGTATCTATACTATTGATACAACAACTCCTACAGATGTAAACGCTGTAGATAGCTTCTTCGATACTACATCACACATTGGTGCTGTATCGAGTGATAATGACTGGACAGCTGGCTGGACAGTAGGTCTGGAATAACACAGTAAGAATGGGTGCTAGCACGTAGTACTAGCACCTTTTTTAACACTTTCTGTAACTTATTTCAGATAGAGGTAAACATGAAACAGTTTTCTAAAAAGTTTTGCTTATCCACACTTTCCGCAGCAATTTTATGTAGTTTAAGCGTTTCAGCACATGCTGCTGAAGCCGAAGATGAGGCTGTACTTGAGGAGGTTGTGGTTAGCGCAAGTCGTTTAAAAGGCACTGCAACAGCCGTGCTTGAAGAGCGAAAACAACAAGCATTTGTTGCCGATATTATGGGTGCTGACCAAATATCTCGTAGTGGCGATAGTGATGCGGCATCTGCGTTACGCCGTGTAACGGGTTTAACTTTAGTCGATGGTAAATTTATTTATGTACGTGGTTTAGGTGAGCGCTATTCAAGTACTCAGTTAAATGGTGCAGCAGTGCCAAGTCCTGATCCGACCCGCTCAGTGATCCCGCTTGATTTATTTCCATCAGGAATTATTGAAAGTTTGTCTGTGCAAAAGTCTTATTCTCCTTCTATGCCAGCCTCTTTTGGTGGTGGTAATGTGGATATACGCTTAAAAAGCATTCCAGACCAATTTGTTTTTGATGTATCAGGTCAGCTTGGTTATAACACCAATAACTTTGATGATGGCATTGAGTACAATGGCGGGTCGAACGACTGGTATGGTGTTGATGATGGCACCCGTGAAATACCAGATTCAATCATGGATATTTATAACTCTGGGCAATCATTAGATGATCTCACACCAGAGCAAAGTCGTGTTTTAGCACTTGATTTAAACCGTGATTATGACCCGCAAACAACAAGTGTAAACCCCAATACTAAGTTTACAGCAACACTGGGTAATAGTTTTGAGTCAGGTGATTGGCGTTACGGCTTTTTATCAGCGGTTAGCTATGATAACAAATATTTTGTTGGCGAAGAGTACCAAGGCGAAGACTTCCGTTTAGGTGAGAACAGTGCTGCTATGGTGCGTGGTTACGATAAAATCATTGCCACTGAGCATAATGTGAAAATGTCTGGAATGGTAAACTTTGGTATTGAGTATAATAATGCTCATCGCATTGACCTAAGTACGCTGATTTTACGCGACACCGAAGATAAAATTCGTGATCGTCTAGGTATTGATGAAAATAATAACCAGTCTGATAATAAGCGTATTCGTTCTTACGATGTAAGATATGAGGAGAGAGAGTTAATAGTAAACCAAATCAAAGGCATGCATACATTCGATTTTCTCAACTATGCAGGTTTTGATTGGAAATATTCAAACGGCCGCTCAAACCGTTATGCGCCAGGAAATATGCAGACGCGGTTCATTGTTAATGATGCAAACGAAGATGGTAATTATGATTTAGTTAATGAAATCGCATTAACCAATGCCACAACGGCTGCTCGTTATACATTCCAAGATCTTAATGATGAAGTAGAAAACTACGGGTTTAATTTTACCTTCCCAATCATGTTAGATGGTGTGGATATAGAATTAAAATCAGGTGCAGATTATGTCTCTAAAGAGCGCTCGGCTTCGAATCGTCGCTTTGACATAAACACTCGCGCATTTAAAGACCTTGATTTAAATGGCAATGAGCTGAATACGATTCTTTCTGATGATGCAATAGCTAACGCAGAACTAAATCTACCCATACTTAATGATACAACGTTTGCAGGTGATGATTACCGCTCAGCACAAAAAACAGATGCTTATTATTTTGAAGCTGATTTTTTCTTCAATAATAAATGGCGTGTGACAGGTGGCTTACGTTGGGAAGATTTCAGGCAAGTGTCAGTGCCACTTGACCCGTTTACTGGTGGCTTAGATCCTTCAATCGATTATGATGATTTAGGTAACTTAGCGTTTCAAGAAGATGATATTTACGGTGCGCTTGCATTCACTTATATTCAGGACGACCAAACACAATGGCGTTTAAGCTATGGTGAAACGGTTGTACGTCCTGATTTACGTGAGATATCTGAATCAACTTACATTGATCCGTTAACTGAATATCCTGTTGGCGGTACGCCTGGACTGCGTACAACGCAAATCAAAAATTACGATTTCCGCTGGGAAAACTACTTTGATACCGGTGAAAACTTCTCCGTTGGTCTGTTTTATAAAGACATGATCGATCCAATTGAGTCGGTGCAATCTCCTTCTCAAGATGGACCGCCACTTGTACGTATTGCCAATGCCGAAGATGGCTATGTTGCAGGTGTGGAGTTTGATTATCTTAAAGATTTCGCTTTCTTAGGTGGTTTTTGGCAAGATGTATTTATGAGCGGTAATGTTACACTAAGTGACTCTGAGATAAACCTAGACCGCCAAGCCATAGTCGATCAAACTGGTGTATCTGCGGCGATCACGAATACTAAACGTCGTTTAACGGGACACTCTAAATATGTTGTGAATATGCAGCTTGGCTATGATGCACCATCAGGTGAACATGCTGCAACATTGGTTTATAACGTATTTGGTGAGCGTATTATTATCCCTGGTATAGAAGGACAAGATGATTGGATGGAACAGCCATTCCACTCAGTTGACTTGAATTATACTTACTACCCTGATTTTAACTCAAGTATTAAGTTTAAAGTGCTTAATATTTTGGGGCAAAAATCAGAAATTGAATCTGCTGGTACGCTAACTCGCTCAAAAGAAAAAGGGACTGAGTTCTCTGTTGAGTACAAATATCAGTTTTAAGTCAATTTAGCCTAGGAAGGCGAATATAAAAACTTACAATAATTGCCCTACCTTGTGTAGGGCTTTTTTTGTGCCGTTATTAATTTCAGAATTAAAAAAAGCATATGAAATAATTTTAAGTTAGCTGTTATTGACTAGTTTTGCAGGGTATAGGGTGCTAGATTAACTGTTCTAAAAATTAAATCTCACGCAATGAATTTTAATTTTTAATGAATTAGGTATTTCTTATGACTCAAACAGTGGAACAAACAATGAAAAAAGTAGGATTAGTCGGATGGCGGGGCATGGTTGGCTCTGTATTACTAGAGCGTATGCAACAAGAAAATGATTTTGCTCATATCGACACCACTTTTTTTACCACCTCGCAAACAGGTCAGCTTGGCCCAGATTTAGCAGGTCCTGCAAAGCCATTACTAGATGCAATGGATTTTGACTCACTGGCAAAAATGGACATCATCATTACTTGTCAAGGTGGGGATTACACCAAAGCTGTGTACCCACAATTACGTGAAGCAGGCTGGGACGGTTACTGGATTGATGCAGCGTCTGCTCTTCGTATGAGCGGCGACAGTATTATTGTACTTGACCCTGTCAATAAAGATGTGATTGAACAAGGCCTTGAGCAAGGCGTTAAAACGTATGTGGGTGGTAACTGCACAGTTTCATTGATGTTATTAGCGCTGGGTGGTTTATTTGAGCAAGATTTGATTGAGTGGGTAAGCCCAATGACTTATCAAGCAGCCTCAGGTGCCGGTGCTCGCAATATGAAAGAGCTGATCGCGCAAATGGGCTCTATCCACGCAAGTGTGGCTGACAAATTAGCCGATCCACAAGCGGCTATTTTAGAAATTGATAAACTCGTCACGCAGCAAATTGCATCAAGCGATTTACCACAAGATCAATTTGGCGTGCCACTGGCAGGGAGTTTAATTCCTTGGATTGATGTGCCAATGCCATCAGGCCAATCTAAAGAAGAATGGAAAGCGCAAGTAGAAGCGAATAAAATTTTAGGTTCATCAAAACAGCCTGTGCCTATTGATGGTTTATGTGTTCGTATCGGTGCAATGCGTTGTCACTCACAAGCGATGACCATTAAGCTTCGTGAAGATATCAGCGTTGAGAAAATTGAACAAATTTTAGCGTCACACAATGAGTGGGTTAAAGTGATCCCGAATGAGCGTGATATTACAGCTACAGATTTAACACCGGTTAAAGTGACAGGCACATTAAGTATTCCAGTAGGGCGTATTCGTAAATTAGCGATGGGGCCTAAATATATTAGTGCTTTTACCGTTGGCGATCAGTTATTATGGGGTGCTGCAGAGCCACTTCGCAGAATGTTGCGTATTATTGTTGACGGCCAAGGTTAAGATTTTTTGATTATTAAAGCGGGTGTTATGAGTTTATAGCGTCCATAAAACTGCTTTAAATTTATAAAAGCACTGAATGCGATTGCGTTTAGTGCTTTTTTATTGATTGGCTGTCTTAGCTTGGTAACTGCACCGCTACAAAGTTATTTTACTCGGCGACTGTAAGCACATCACAAATACCTGATCCGAAGGGGGTTTAAGGATTTTAGTGGTTTTGAAATCATTTACTTGCTGGCAATGCTTTTCGCGCCTATATTAATAAAAAAGTTGGGGCGTACTGAATGAATATTTCAAGAAAACTTAAGTTGTCGTTTGCGTTAGCAATCGTGTTACCACTATTAATTATTGCTTCACTGGTTATTACTCAAACTCGAAATCAAGCACTCGATAACTTTGAAATGCTCAGCGACCGCGAAGCAAGTCAAGTTGATAATGCTATGCAGATGTTTTTCTCTGAAATTGAAAAAAACGTCGACTTTTTAGCCTCTCATCCTGATGTTGTATCCGCACAAAAAGATGTCAAAACCTATGTTTCATCGAATTCAGCTACGCAGCTTATGCATACTCAAGGCACTAGCACGGAAGCTAATGCTTATCACCTATTTAATCACTTTGGTGAAACTCACTCTGGGCTTGCTTATATTTATATGGGCAATGAGCAAGGCGGCTATATTCAGTGGCCAGAGGGGGAAGTAAATGCCAAGTATGATCCTCGCCAAAGACCTTGGTACACGGCTGCTAAGCAAGCCAATGGCAATGCTATTCGCACCAACGCCTATTATTGGGAAATAGATGACACTGTCATTGTCTCAACAGTCAAAGCAATTAAAAATAACGGGCAAATAGTGGGTGTGCAGGGCATGGATGTGTCTTTGCAAGGACTTACCGATATTATCGCAAATATAAAACTTGGCGAAACCGGTTATCTGATGCTGGCAGAAGACAGTGGCAATATTTTAGTTGACCCTAAACACGACAATTATCGCTTTAAACAGTTAGGTGAAGTTGCAAATGGCACATACAAAGTATTGGCAAATAACCGCGATGGCCAATTTGAACTTAATTTAAATGACACCGTTTATTTAGTAAATATTTTCAGCTCGAATAAACTTGGCTGGAAATACATTGCCTTGGTTGAAAAATCAGAAGTGATGGGACCCGTTAACACGATGACATGGACCATTTTGGGGCTCAGCCTATTGTTGATTGTGGTTTTTATCGCGATTGCCAGTTACATCTCTAAATTAATTGCCGGTCCAATCGTTGAAGTGAGCGATGGCCTAACTGAAATTTCGCAAGGTGGCGGTGATTTAACCAAGCGATTAGTGATCAAAACCAAAGATGAAACGGCAAAACTTGCTAATAGTTTTAATTTATTTTTAAATCTGATTGCGGAGCTGGTTACGCAAATCAACGAGTGCGCTAAAGATGTCTCTGATGCATCGCAGCAGACCTCTTCACAAGCAGGGCAGTTAACAGGGGCGACCTCACAGCAGCAGCAAGCACTGGAAATGGCTGCCACAGCAATTAACGAAATGGCCGCGACCGCCAATGAAGTGTCGGCAAGCTGTGCTAATGCGGCGGATCTTGCAATGCGAACACAACAAGCGTCAGAGCTTGGTCAATCGGTGATCACACAAACGGTGCAAAGTGTTGAACAACTCTCAGTGGTGATCACTAAAGCCAGTGCTGATATTTCGCAACTTGACGCTGAAAGTGAAAACATCATGTCTATTTTGAATGTTATTCGCGGTATTTCAGAGCAAACAAATTTACTGGCGCTCAATGCTGCAATAGAAGCAGCGCGAGCAGGAGAGCATGGCAGAGGCTTTGCTGTTGTAGCCGATGAAGTACGCGCATTGTCGCAACGTACTGCTGAATCAACGCAAGAGATTGCATCACAACTTGATAAGCTACGTAGTATGTCTGCGCAAGTGTCTAGTGAAATGAATCGCAGCCTTGAAAGCACCCATAAAACGGTGGAGTTATCGCACTCAGCACAACAACAGTTTGCTGAGATCACCACATCGATTGCAACTATCAGTGATTTAAATACACAAATAGCGACCGCTGCAGAAGAGCAGCAACATGTTGCAGAAGACATCAACCGTAATGTTACTGAGATAAAACATGTTGCCGATGATGTTAGTGATATTGCGAATGCGACACACGAAAATGGTGATAAAATGAATCGACTTTCGTCAGTATTAACTGAGTTGGTAGGAAAATTTAAAGTGTAATTAATAGGAGGCCAGCTAAGCTGGCCTATTTTTTACTATGAGCGTTGATTTTTTATCAGTTGTGTAAGCTCTGCAACTTGTGCCTTGAGCTCATTAACTTGTCCTTGGGTTGCAGGCAAAGAGTCTACATCTGCTTGCTCTTCTCGGGCATTGCGATGCTCTTCTGACATTACTTCAAGAATTGCGCCGACCATCATATTTAAAAACACAAAGGCGGTTAGGAATATAAACGTCAGGTAATAAATCCAGCTCAGTTTATAGACCGCCATGGTTTCATACATTACGTCGGTCCAATCTTCAAAGGTCGCAATTCTAAATAGCGTTAGCATTGAGATTGATACATCACCCCATAGTACTTGGTTTATATCTGCAAATAACATACTGCCTGTAGCGGCATAAATATAAAAGATCACAAACATTAATAAGGCGATATAACCCATTTGCGGTATCGCTTTGAGCAATGAGTTTACTAATAAACGCAGTTCAGGGATCATTGACACTAATCGTAGTACACGGAATATACGCAACAGGCGAGCAATAAATATGGTTGATCCCGCAGCTGGGTATAAGCTACCTACAACGATAATGAAATCAAAAATATTCCAGCCTTTGCTAAAAAAGTCTTTAATGCCCTTACTTGCTACATAGCGAATAATAAGTTCGATTAAGAAAAACACGGTGATGCCAACATCCATCCAATGCAACGCAAACTCTACAGTTGGGTGTAATGAATAGGTATGCGCACCAACGGTCAGTGCTGAGACAACAATAACGGCAATAACAAATGATTGAAATATTTTACTTTTATCGATACGCTGGAACAGCTCTTGTAACTGCGACAACATCATAATGAGCCCTTAACGGTTAGTGATATAAAACGTCTGCAATATACAGTAAAATCGCCAAGGATGAATTACTTTTCCAGTTAAAAATGTAAGGAATTTTTAATGCTTTTTAATAAGCTAAAATATGTCATCGGTGCTGTGATAGCACTTTTCTTAACCGCTTGTAGTACCGATGCGCGATATCACGAAATTCAATCTGCCCGACTAGGAGAATGTAGTTACATGGCAGATAAAGAGTACCATGAGTGCGTAAAGCGCCAGCAAGATAGCTACGACGAATATAAAAAGAGCAGAACAACTGAGCACGCAGAAAAAAATGACTAAAACAGAAAAGCAATTGGACAAAGCACTTCGTAAAGCTCTAACTATTGCTTGTGAAAATATAAAAGATCAGTGTACTGGTTTTAGTCACTTAACCCATGCCGTTAATCTAAAAAAAACACATGACAGCTTGCATGTGAGTTGTTTTTTTATCGATGATCTATCACTGTCAGAGGCGACTGAACAGCAACAATTATCCGCTATTGAAAATGAGATCAAAGCACAGCTTTCAGCCATTAACATTAAGTCACCGACAATAAGCTTTTGAGCGAACTTACTTATGATTAGCGTATTTTCAAGTTTATCTAACAAGCAGAAACAATACAGTTTATTAGCACTTG